>CAVVIM010000014.1:0-111999 GCA_963748165.1 uncultured Alphaproteobacteria bacterium | reverse complement strand
CCATCGTCCTTGAGGCTGCTGCAATTTCAAGCCATATGCTTTATTCTTAGATGAGCTTGGCGTTGTTGAGGCCAGAGAAGCCGCCCGCCGGCGTCTCACCAGCTTGCGTCCGGAACCGGCAAGGTCTCTTCGTCAGCCCGCGAACTCTCCGATTCCTCACTGACCTGGCGTGTGATGGTGTGTCCACGCGGTGAAATGCCGATGGGCAGAAGATCAATGAGGATCGCAAACGGCGGCGGCAGCAAGCGGGGCAAGTGGTCCGGCTCCTGGATGTCCCGGCCGATGCGCAACAAGAGGGGTTCCAGATTTGACAATCGCCGGCGCGGACAATGACGCCGCGCGTTTGGCCGATACCATCAAGAGAGCAGCCGCAGAACTCATGGGACTCCTGCTGGCACGGCCTTTCGCCGGCTGCTGAGAACGGCAAGCAAACTGTCAAGGATATCACTACTGCAGTCGCAGACCTTCGTGGACCCGGTGTCGCGGGCTCCGGTTCGGATGGACAGGCTCCGCCGCGCTGCTCAGCGGCTCGCCCTCATCGGACCCGCGGACGTGGCCGCCGGATGGGGACCTCGTTTTTGATGGGGCGCCGGGGGAAGCCTATGAGGCGGCAGAAGCCGCGTTTGGCATCCTGGGGTAGGGACGCGGCGGGCACCGAGGGGGCGGCGGAAGTGCGCGAAGCAATTTCTCGCGTCAGGCTGTTCATTATGACACTTTGCGTTCGAACCCGTCGAATACCGATGATTTTTGGCCGGTCACAAACCGAGCCGCACGGCGGAAGGGAACGGGCGACCGCGTCCGGCCATTTCCCGTGAGACCTGGAAAACGGAGATTTGCTCATCGATGCTGGGCTTGCCGCCGCGTTCTGATCGGGATGTCGTCCGAGGCCATGATGGCTTCCTTCGTGTTCATTGGATCGAGTGTTGCTCGCAACGGCTTACACCATCACTGCCGAGACCACGGAGGGGATGCCTGATGTCAGCAGATTGGGGTACCCGGTTGGTGCGGCTTGCTCAGGGGACTTTGCCCTTCGAAAATGGCGTAACGTCCGTAATGAGGCGTAACGGTAATTCGCGTTACGTGTCAGAAGTGCCCGTAGTTATGCCGTTACGCCCGTTACGCCATCCGCGAGGTTATTGCCAAAAATGGTGGAGTCTCGGCGGCGTAACCATTCCGAACGAGGTTGCGCCGCAACGCGCCGCGGTGATCATGGAATGATGCGGTCTGCCGAGGCCATATGCAACGCGCTGGCGACATTGGAGCGACGCTGCCCACCGAAGCGGCTTTGACAACGTCGTCGTTTTGCGGACGAGTGGGGTGTCCGTTCCATGGCCTCGGGGGCGGACCGTCGAAGACTTGTCGCGGTCCCGCCAGCAGGGTCGCTGGCCAATGCTTTGCGGGCGGGATCAATCGTCGTTACCCTATCAGCCGAGACGGCGACCGGTTCGCGACGTCTTCCCGGAGGATCGGCACCACAGCGACCGAGACCGAAGCATGATTGCGCCAATCTCGCGAACGGCTCCAGGACCGCTGGCTCATTGGCTGTACCGGTTCGAGGTGCCACGGCGAGGCACCCACAGGCGGCATCTGGCTCATTTGACGATGGCCGAATTGCAGAGATATCTTCATCAACGACTCGAAGGTCGCACGGCTGCCTAGAGGAATGCCGGAGACGCGGCAAGGTCGCCTCCTCGGGGATTCTACACTGGTCGCCCGACGGAGACCATCCGCCTCACGCGCTGACAAGACCAGGAGTTTCGAACTGCAGTGGGCGACTTCTTTGCTCAATGAGGTCGAGAGCCGAACAGGCCGGAGTGGGTACACGACGAGGCACCCAGCAAAGCCTGAGCAACCATGACGGATGCGAGGCCGTGTGGCAGATTACGGTTTAAACCATTCTATCGGCGCTGCTTGAATATACCCACGCGGCAAAGGCTCTCCTGTCTTTTAGGGGAGCAGTTCCAAAATCGGTCATCACCTATTCAGCGGCGGCAATGTTGGCCAATACCGCTGACTAAAAAGCGTTTGTCTGGATCATAATCTGCGTCATGTCGATTCATCTGCATTTGGACCAACTAACGTTCGCAAAATCCTGAATTTCTTGGGAAAGTTGCCATGATCCTTTGATTTTCTCGCAGGCTCGTTGAAGCTGTGATCCAATCTATTGATAATCTTGTTCCAGGTGTCTGGGACTTCCGATTAATAGATCAGCGCAACACTGAGCAAGTGTGTGGAACAGGGCATAGTATCCTGTGCTTACAGCGCGTCTAAGGCAGGCTCGCGGAGGAGGCTTACCGTGGTTGCCGTTTGCTGGTAAATAATCTTGCTGTAACCATCAGATCGTTAGGAAGCACGTCTTTGTGTGTAAAATCAGCCTTAGAAATCAAAGAAACCAGCGGAAAACGAGACTCATGTTTCTGTTCCAGAATGGGGCGCAACACACGGATCATTCCCATAGTATTGTGGGGATCAATTTTTGGGGTTGCCCCTCAAAAATAACGTCAATTCGGAGGACATCTTCCCCCTCGGGGGCCTAGCATCATCGCTGATTTTAACGTCCAGAATTCGCACAGCATCAAGCTGACGTGTAAGCGTCCGCAAGCAGCCCTCTCCCTGATTGCCTCTAGATTTCTGCATCTCACACCTTCAACGCACTATTACATAGTATCTTCAATCGTAAAGAAAAGCGTTGACAAAAGTTGTTTACTTCGAATTTACGCCATAAGTACAAACAAAATCAGCCGCTTAACCGATATGTCGCTGCTAATAGCCGGTGAGATGATGGACTTGCCCGCGCTTCCGTGCGCAGCGCCGTGTCAGCGTTTATTTTGCATTCGCCGTTGAATAGATGGCGGTTACTCCTTTATGAGCTCAACTTAATCGAGTTTGGGACCAATACGCGCGCGAGGCCCGGGTGCTGTTTGGGCATGAGACATCCTGTAGAACTCATAGTCGGGCGTGTCTGCCGGCGCGTCTACGGCGCGCAGACAGAAGCTTTTCACCGGACGAGGGTTAGTCATGTTCCGTAAAGTCACGCGATTGCGTCGTCGTCGGCGGCCGCAGCATTAATGCCACGTTGTGTCGGCGCGCGGCCTCTGCTGGCGGCATGCACTGTGCTTCGGCGGCGGTGTTTTCCACGGAGGTGGGCGGCTTTCGTAGAGGCAAGTTATGATTTTAGTAGAGGCGGTTCTGACGATGCCCGATTTAGTAACGGCCGTTTTCGCAGCGTGGCGATTTATGGGCGCGGATACCGGGCCGGATTCCGCGCCGGCCTGATCGCGGGAGCCAACCGCATGGCGGTGCGAATTTTTTTAACTAGGCAGAGTAGCCCTATTACAATCTCAGCGTCAACTGTAGCTTATGGCATAGTTGACCTAGCTTGACCGCCTGTACCCGATCTGCCTATCCACGTTTTGGCAGGCTCATAAATGCGCGAGGCAGCCACCGCCGCGCATGCGCGCGACACGGAGTTCTGGCCCAGGCTCGTCGGCGGGTCGACTGGACAAGTTAACGGAGCCCGTGGCCTCCGTGTCCGCCGTGGGCGTACCCACCGTGCCCCCGCTGGCTACTTGTATGTCGCCGTATGCCATCCGATGTCCGTAGCCAGCATAGCCAATCCGGTGGGTATAACCGCTGTAGCCAATTCGATGACCATAGCTGCCGTGTAGCGATAGCCGTAGCTGTAGTGGCGGTACCCATAGCGTCGATAGCCTGTAGCCTGCATATGCCGCTCCGTAGCCATAATAGCCGTAGCTAACAGCAGGCGCGTAGCCATAACCGTAAGCTGCTGGCGCGTAGCCGTAACCCACCGCAACCATAGCTTAGGTTTCATAACCGTACTCGGCAACCGTAGGCACCGCCGTAAAAGGGAGACGCGATTGCGGCACCGATCAGTGGCACCGGCGGCAAAGTCCTAATCCACCGCCGCCCCTAGCAACCTCCGCCACCCTGACCCCAACCTCCTCCGTGGAGCTGCCCAAAACCTTTCATGAAAACCAAAACCCCAGCCTGAGCAGTGGTTGTGAGGCTTGCACATATGGCCGCGAGCAGGGCAGCTGCCAAGGTAGCCGCGCGCAGCTTTTTCATGACGATACCCCTCCTTCCGCTTTGCGTCCGGCAAAGAGCGGACCAAGTTTAATAAATCGGCGCCTTGGAAGTTCCTGCTGAAGAGCCGGGGACTATTCAAACTATGTAGTCCGACCACTTGCGGGTAGCCCTAAAAAGGTGAGTCAGTGTGATTAAGAAAGCCGCCCATCCTAGGGTAGCTGTCCGCGGACAATTGCCCGCCGTTGCGCCAGGGCCAGCTCAACGGGCGCGCCACCGCCGCGCATTCCCGTTGGAGCTGAAAGACGGCAGGCGTTTTACCGTGGTCGGGGATGCGGTTGCATACTTCAAGCACTTGTCTCAAGCGCAGCAGGAAGCCCATTACTGGCGACGCGCCATTCAGATGTTCGACACCGCAGCTCAAGAGCCGACCTATCTTCGAACCGCTACAATATGCCTTCAGACGGCTCTTTTAATGGAGCATCTGCTTGCCGACCCGCCCGCTGCGTGAATGCGCGGCGGTGGCGCGCCCGTTGAGCTGGCCCTGGCGCAACGGCGGGCAATTGCGGGACAGCTACCCTAGGATGGGCGGCTTTCTAGATCGCACTACTTGACTTCACCTTTTTAGGGCTACCCGCAAGTGGTCGGACTACATAGTTTGAATAGTCCCCCGGCTCTTCAGCAGGAACTTCCAAGGCACCGATTTATTAAACTTGGTCCGCTCTTTGCCGGACGCAAAGCGGAAGGAGTATCGTCATGAAAAAGCTGCGCACGGCTACCTTGGCAGCTGCCCTGCTCGCGGCCAGTGTTCCAAGCCTCACAACCACTGCTCAGGCTAGGGGTTTTGGTTTTCATGGAGGAGGCTTTGGCGGCTTCCACGGAGGAGGTTGGGGTCATGGCGGAGGTTGGGGCTGGGGCGGCGCTGGATTAGGACTTGCCGCCGGTGCACTGATCGGTGCCGCAATCGCGTCTCCCTTTTACGGCGGTGCCTACGGTTGCCCGTACGGCTATAGTTACGGCTATGGTTGCGGTGGTTATGGCTACGCGCCAGCAGCTTACGGCTATGGCTACGCGCCTGCTGTTAGCTACGGCTATTATGGCTACGGAGCGCCGTATGCAGGCTACGGCTATCGACGCTATGGGTACCGCCACTACAGCTACGGCTATCGCTACGGCAGCTATGGTCATCGAATTGGCTACAGCGGTTATACCCACCGGATTGGCTATGCTGGCTACGGACATCGGATGGCATACGGCAGCTATCGGGTAGCACACGGCGGATTCCACGGTGGGTACGCCCACGGCGGACACGGAGGCCACGGGCTCCGTTAATTTGTCCAGTCGACCCGCCGACGACCTGGGCCAGAACTCGTGTCGCGCGCATGCGCGGCGGTGGCTATTAAGTTAAGCCCGCCTCGCGCGCGTACTGGTCCCGAAACGTGGATAGGCAGATCGGGTACGGGCGGTCGAGCTATTCCGTCCAACTATGCCATAAGCTACAGTCTGATGAGAGACACTGCATCTTGGTTCTCTGCCCATTTCTGACCGTCGTGCGCACCGCCATGCGGTTGGCTCCGGCGATCAGGCCGGCGCGGAATCCGGCCCGGTATCCGCGCCCATGAATCGCCGCGCTGCGAAAACGGCCGTTATTAAATCGGGCATCGTCAGAACCGCCTCTACTAAAATCGTGAGAACTTCCTCTACGAAAGCCGCCACCTCCGTGGAAAACACCGCCGCCGAAGCCGCCGTGCATGCCGCCACCACCGCGCGCCGACACAACGTCGGGTGCAAGCATTGCAAGTGCTGCGGTCGCCAACAACGCGATCGTGACTTTACGGAACATGACTAACCCCTCGTCCAAGAAGTAGAGGCCTGTCTGGCGCCATAGACGCGCCGGCAGACGCGCCCAACCATATCAGTTCTACAGGATCATCCCAAACAGCACCCGGGCCTCGCGCGCGCGTATTGGTCCCGAAACTCGATTAGTGACTTGTCGAGGATAACCGCCGTGTCTCGAACGGCGATCAAGTGAACCGCTAACGGCGCTGGCACTGAAGCGCGGCAAGTCCGTGTATTTCACCGGCTATTAGCAGCGACATATCGCTTCTTAAGCGGCTGATTTTGTTTGTACTTATGGCGTAAATTCGAAGTAAACAAGACTTGTCAACGCTTTCTTTTACGATTGAAGATACTATGTAATAGTGCGTTGAAGGTGTGAGATGCAGAATTTAGAGGCAATCAGAGAGGCTGTTTTGCGGACGCTTACGCGTCAGCTTGATGCTGTCGAGATTTCTGGACGTTAAAATCAGCGATGATGTTGGCCCCGAGGGGAAGATGTCCTCCGAATTGACGTTATTTTTGAGGGCGACCCCAGAAAAATTGATCCCCGCATTGTATCGGGAATGATCCGTGTGTTGCGCCCCATTCTGGAACGAGAACATGAGTTCTGCGTTCCCGCTGGTTTCTTTGATTTCTAAGGCTGATTTACCGCGCGAAAGACGTGCTTCCTAACGATCTGATCGTTACGGCAAGATTTCTTGGCAAACGGCAACCACGGTAGACCTATGCAGGCCTACCTTAGACGCGCTGTAAGCACAGGATACTATGCCCTGTTCCACACACTTGCTCAGTGTTGCGCTGATCTATTGATCGGAAGTCCCGGAGCACGACGAAGCAGACCGGCATGGAACCAAGTTTATCGATCATTGGATCACGGCTTTGCAAAACAAGCCTGCCAAAATCAAAGGATGATAGGCAACTTCCCCCAAGAAATTCAGGATTTTGCGAACGTATTCGTCCAAATGCAGATAGATCGACATGACGCAGATTATGATCCAGACAAACGCTTTTTTAAGTCAGCGGTATTGGCCAACATTGCCGCCGCTGAAGTGGTGATGACCGATTTTGGAACTGCTCCCCTAAAAGACAGGAGAGCCTTTGCCGCGTGGGTCATATTCAAGCAGCGCCGATAGAATGGTTTAAACCGTAATCTGCCACACGGCCTCGCATCCGTCATGGTTGCTCAGGCTTTGCTGGGTGCCTCGTCATGTACCCACTCCGGCCTGTTCGGCTCTCAACCTCATTCAACAGAGTCGCCAGCGGACCGGTCGAAACTCCTGGTCTTGTCAGCGCGTGGCGGATGGTCTCCATCGGGCAACCATGCTGAAGTGCCAAGGAGGCGACTATTGCCGCGTCCTGGGCGTTGGTCTCAGCAGCCGTGCCGACCTTCGAGCCGTTGATGAATATCTCTGCAATTCGGCCATCGTCAAATCGGCCAATGCCGCCTGTGTAGATCTGGCCGTCACACTCGAACCGGTACAGCCAATGAGGCCGGCGGTCCTGGAGCCGTTGGCGAGAGATTGGCGCAATCATGCTTCGGTCTCGGTGCGGCTGTGGTGCCAATCCTCTCCGGAAGCATGGCGAACCGTCGCCGTCTCGGCTGATAGGGTAACGACGATTGATCCCGCCCGCAAAGCATTGGCCAGCGACCTTGCTGGCGGGACCGCGAACAAGTCTTCGACCGTCCACCCCAAGGCCATGGAACGGACACCCCACTCGTCCGCAAAACGAGCAAGCGTGTCGACCATTTCGGTGGGCAGCGTCGGCTCCAATGTCGCCAGCGCTGCCGCTATCGGCCTCGGCAGACCGCCGTCGATTTCCATGATCGCGGCGCGTTCGGCAACCTCGTTCGGAATGGTTACGCCGCCGGTTACGCCACCATTTTTGCCCCCTTTCGGGAATGACCTCACGGATGGCGTAACGGGCGTAACGGGCGTAACTACGGGCACTTCTGACACGTAACGCGAATTACCGTTACGCCTCATTACGGACGTTACGCCATTTTCGAAGGGCAAAGTCCCCTGAGCAAGCCGCACCAACCGGGTACCCCAATCTGCTGACATCAGGCATCCCCTCCCATGATCTCGGCAGTGATGGTGTAGGCCCGTTGCGAGCGACCTTCGATCCGATGAACACGAAGGAAGCCATCATCGCCTCGCGCCAACATCCCCCGATCAGAGAGAACGCGGGCGGCAAGCCCGGCGTCGATGCCTGAGCAAATCTCCGTTTTCCAGGTCTCAGCGGGAATCAGCCAGACGCGGTCGGCCCCCGTTCCCTTCCGCCATCCGGCTCGGTTTGTGACCGGCCGAAAATCATCGGACTTATCGACGGGTTCGAAGCGCAAATCTCCATGGGTTTCGATGAACAGCCTGACGCGAGAAATTGCTTCGCGCACTTCCGCACCCTCAGTGCCGCCACGTCCCTCTACCCAGGATGCCAACGCGGCTTCTGCCGCCTCATAGGCTTCCCCCGGCGCCCATGGAACGATGCCCCATCCGGCGGCCATCTCTCCCGCGGTGCCGATGAGGGCGAGCCGCTGAGCAGCGCGGCGGACCTGTCCATCCGAACCGGAGCCCGCAACGCGGTCCACGAAGGTCTCGACTGCAGTAGTGATATCCTTGACAGTTTGCTTGCCGTTCTCGGCAGCCAGCCGCTTGACGAAGGCCGGTCCAGCGGTGCCATAAGTTGTGCGGGCTGCTCTCTTGATGGTATCGGCCAAACGCGCGGCGTCATTGTCCGCGCCGGCATTGTCGAATACTCCGAACCCCTTGTTCGCATCGGCCGGGACATCCAGGAGCCGGACCGCTTGCCCCGCTTGTGCCCGCCGCCCGTTGCGATCCTCATTGATCTTTGCTGCCATCGGCATTTCACCGGTGGACAGCACCATCACACGCCAGGTCAGTGAGGATCGGAGGCTTCCATCGCGGGCTGAGCGACCTTTGCCGGTTCCGGACGCAAGCTGGTAGACGCCGGCAGCAGCTTCTCTGGCCTCAACAACGCCAAGCTCATCTAAGATAAGAACCGTATCGCTTGAAATTGCAGCGGCGGCCTCAAGAGCATTGGCTGTTGCGCGCCACGAACGAACATACCCAGGCGACGAGCCTTTGCCCCAAACGCTGGCGGCGCATTCACCACAGGTCGATTTCCCACGGCTGCTGCGTCCGAACAAATTGACGCCGCCCCCGTCCATGCCAGCGATGTGAAGAAGCGGTCCCGCAAGGGCGGTTGATATCGCAAGGATCGGAAGCCGATGCCCCTTTGTCAGAGTACCGATGCTGTCCTTCCACTCCTGGAGAGTACCGCGGGAATCATATGGAGAAGCCCCGCTGGAATCGAGAACAACGGTTTCGCGGCCCGCTGTTCCGATCGTCTCCGCGGGCAGGATGAAAACGGATGTCCCTCCGATATCGTGCCAGCCAGTTCGCCCGACGATGGTGATGCGCCGATCGACGCGAGCCCGGTTCAGATAGTCAAGAAGGTGGGCGCGGTAAGAGGTCGATATTCGCAGCCCGCGCGTCGCCAGCGCTGCACACAATGACCGGGGATCGCCATGAAGGTCGGCATCCTTGACCGGATGCAGGTGCTCACGCTTGTCATCGTCGGTCCAGCGCAACCACCGAGCCCATTCACGGCCGTTCGGATCGCGCGCACGCCCGATAATTTCAAATGCTGAACATACCCAAAGGTTCTGAGTGATCGCATCCTCTCCCTTTCCTTCCTTGGCAAGAACTAGCCCATCATTCGACATCATGAAGCTGCCGAAAGAAACAAAGCGTGGCCCTAGCTTATGAGGCTGCGCGGCTGCAACAGCAGCAGCCCTAAGCTCTTCCGGTGCATGGCCCTCTTCAACTGCGTTGGCCACATCCCACCCAGCGATCGTCTCGCGCGTTTTTCCTTCCGGATCGATTTCCGCAAGTCGCTGCGCATCAACGATAAGGATTTCAGGGACGCCCAAGTCGCCAAGGATATTAGCAACCGTGGCTGCATATTTTGTCCCGGGAACATCGAGGTCAGGCCAGATCAGAACGTGCTTACAGCCAGCGAGGGGCGTCCAGTCCGCCTTCAGCGCTCCATTCGCTCCCCCTGGCGAGGTGACGACAACGAAGGACGGAAATACGGCCTTGGCGGCATCGGCGCATTTCTCGCCTTCGACCACAACGATCGAGGCGCCCGGCCGTTCGCTGAGGTCTGGAAGTCCATATAAAGGGCATGGAGCAGGTTGATGTTTGAATGCGAAACGCTCAGCACCGGATGCATCTCTGATCCAGGATATGGGAAGAAATGTCTTCTTGCCGTCCAACCCATTCCAGCGGCCGACAGCAAACAGAAGATTGCGTTTGCCGTCGTAATACTTCCAAAGGGCGGCTGGCGACGATCGGCCTAAGCTTGCTATCCCCTGCTCAATTGAAATTGCGGAAAGAGGAACCGGCGCAATTACAGTATCCGTCTCTACCTCAGGCAATTGTCCGGTCGGCAGTGCAATGATCTCGGCGTCCGGTATTTTGGCGAAGGCACTTTCGACGTTCATCGAGAAACCTCCGCGCGAAGTCCCAGCATGTCAGCAACTCGCCGGGCTGCATCAATCTGTGACAGCCCGAACAGGTAGGCCGCCAAACTGATGGGATCCCCTCCCCGATCGCCGGTCGCGAAGTCACTCCATTTGCCGTTGACCAGGTTGATGCTGAATGATCCGGCGTGCCCGTCCGCCCGCGTCGGATTTTTGGCCACAAACTCACGACCATGGCGCTTTCCATCAGGGAGCCACCTCATCAGAATGAGCGGCAGGGCTCGGTTGGCGGCAGCATTAATGGACTGGAAGTCTACGTTCTTGGTCATCGGTCGCCCTTCCAGCTCGACAGGATCGTCTGGATGGATTCCAGTTCAGCCGCGTTGACGGTTTCGCAGCGAGCCCAAGCCACCGGCTCAATCAGTGCCCTGATCGCTTCCTCGACGCATTCGCGCAGGTCCCGCGGGGTGATCGGCTGCGCGTCCCTGGCGATGGCGTACATCGCGGCAATCAAGTCGAGCGAGGCTATCGCCATGCCGCGACCGGGCTTTTTCATTCCTGTTTGAATTTGCTCATTCATCGGGCCGGCCCGCCGATCGATGGAATGCCGATGGCATCGGTCAGGCGGTCGATGAAATCAGCGATATTGTCCCGCGAAACAAGGATCGTTTGATCTTCGTCGGGCCAACACACCTGCGTTATCGTAGCGTTGCCCTCCTCATCAAACGAGATTTCGATTTTGTCTTGCGAAGCGCAAAGGAGCGTTGGGCCGTCCAGCCTGACGGCGCTAGTTTGGCAATTGAAATTTGATGTGGATGTGGTATCTAGCATCTGTGAAAAGACCTATTTTGGCCCGGCGCCGTTTGCAGCGGTTTTGCCGGGCTTTTCTTTGAGAAATTAAGCGACCAGCGTGCCGCGTTTGTCGCCGCAACGGCTGTTGGCCCAAGCCAGCGTAGGCGCGGGTTCATAGAGCGGCTTACCGCCAAACCAGCGCGCGACGGGCGGCCCTGAATTACGACTTGGCAGGCAGAGCTTCGAAAAATACGCTTCTGAAATTGGGAAGCCGTGCGCGCGAATAAATTCCAGCGCCTGCTTTCGGGTCATGAGCCGCTCGGGAGTGTCACCAGATGCGGCGGTAGGAATGGACATTGCCGTTCTCCAATAGAATTGAACGGCTGACGGATTCAAATATTGTCAGGAGCTTAGGCGGGTTTTATTCCCAGTCCGCGTTGCGGTTTTTGCGACCCGATTTAGCTTTTAAGGTCGGGGGACCCACGCGACGGGCCGGCATCCTCCAGGTCCGATTTAGCTTTTACAATCAAATTCGACAGCGCACCTTCTGAGTGTGCCCCCCTTACATATGAGGCTGGTATGTAACCCTGAAGCTCCCTTACGAAGATGACAAATGATGAGGGTCCGGAGTTGCTTTTGTCTGAGTTTTTCCTTACCGACGTAGCCAAGTCATATTTTTTAAAAATCGAGACAAGGGCTCGGATCCAGTTGTCCCAGTATTCGTTGAGTCTGATATAGGGGGCTTCCGAGTTGAGTTGAAGGCGGCGTGCGGCTTCGTTGCAGGCCCCAACGAAATTAGTCATCAACTTAGATATCTTGGCAATCTTTCGATCGCCAACGACTATTTCATCCGCAATTCCCTTTTCTATCAACGTATCAATATAAACCCTGGCATCGCTGCTGTTTTGGTCGATTAAAGTTTCCCAAAACGCAACTGCGGAGCGACTGACTTCGCTCAGCCTTAGAGATGCGTCACCTACGGTTTCCGCTTCACTAAAAACTGCGTGACCTAAAAGGGCATTTGTAACTAAAACAATCTCCGCTCTGGCGTCGGGAGGAATAGTCGCCGATAGCGCTTTTTCAAGATAAGCCCAACAATCATCACAGATCGCGATCATTGCGGCTGGGCCGCTAGCGGATGCGACAGAAAGTGAGGGTTTAAATTTCGCCATCAGCTCGTCGCTCGGAAATATCGCCAGATGTTTGCTTAGGTGAGGCCATTTGTTATATTCCGATGATCACGGCGCGACGCACTTCCGACACGAGGGCAGATGGCGGACGCTGGAGCGACCTGTAAAACCGCGAGTAACGTACGCCATTGCGCGAAACACTGCCCGGGTCTTTCAATTTACCTGAGAAGGCTTGGCAGGCCGTGCCGTCCCTATTCGCCATCCAAACGTAGTGTTGGCATTCACTCACTGCCTCGCCCGACCAGATTGTGCCCTCGGTTGATGGTGGGCTTATTTTCGTGATCTTCATCATGCTGCTCCTGAAGGTGTCTACCATTTCCATTTTCTCAATCAGCAAAAATGAAACCCGCCGGGGTCAGCCGGCGGGCTGTCTCTCAAATTCTGCACATTCGTACGGTGTTCTCAACGGCGCACGTCTCTGACATCACGCCACCCCCTCGATCTTGAGACCGCTGGGGAACATTTGGCCGCTGTACTGCTCTTGCAATCCGTCATGGTCACCAATGCCGGACGCCTCGCTTTCCTCCGCCGGGTCGTCGTCCTCTTTGTCGCAGTCGTCCAGCTCATAATCGATGCCCCATGAGCTGACCTGCTTCCAGGCCTTCTCTTGATCCATCAGGCGATCAAACGAGCCCAGGGACGGTTCGCCGTCCTCCGGTATCTCGCATTCGTCCATCTCGGGCGGTCCGTTCATGAAGCCGAGTGTCGGCTCCAAGTCCGGGTCCTCTTCGAGGCCGTCCAGAAACTCCAACATCATGTCTACCAGCTCGCGGCAACTCTTGACGTAGAAGCTCTCGGGATTGTTGTCCTGCTCGTGCTCCAGAACCCATCCCAGCTTCGCGCAAACCTGCTCGGATGTGTTGGCAAGCCGGATGATGGCTTGGTGCCATGCTGGGGAAACCGCCATGGCTAGATTATCAAAGTGGTGGCCCGGCTCCTCGCCGGGCGCACCTGTGGTATTAGTTCTTTTAGCCTTCGACATTGGGTTAACTCCTTCGTCGTGGGTTAGGCTCGTCGGGGTGCTTCCAACACCGCCGGCGGGCCGCTCTATCCCGGCTCATGCCGGAATTTCTTGGTTCCTCATCGGCACCACGTTATCCGCCGGGTTCAGTATCCGGTCGATCTGGCTGGCCAGCGCTTCGAAGGCCTGCTGTTTCTCAGTATGGTAGGCATGGCGGTCATAGGTTCCCCTCACCCCGCCGATGACGTGCCCCAGACACCGCTCGGCGTGGTCAGCATCGACGCTAGCGCGAGACATCAGCGAACGGGCGGTGCGGCGCAGATCATGCAGCGTCCACCCGGTGATGCCGCACTCCTCGTCGAAGTCGGCTTTGAATTTGGAGAAGCCGCCTATGGGTCGACCGCCCGTGCTGAAGACATATTTGACACCCTTCATGCGCGGGATGGAGGCCAGTACCTCACGGGCTGCGGCCGACAACGGGATCACATGATCCAGTTTGGTTTTGTATCGCGCACCGGGAATGATCCAGTCGTCACCGGACAGCTCCCCATCGGCCATATGAGCCGCTTCAGTGCGCCGGGTCGCAGTGAGCAGGATAACTCGCACTAGATAGCCGAACACGCCCGTAGAGGCCTTTGCGGTCTTCCAGACGGCACGCAACTCGTCATCATCAAGGATGCGCTCGCGCTGGCGGTCTCGCGGCTTCGTACGGGCCATTCCTCTGACGATGGGCGAGCGGAAATCGTCGCTGCGGGCAGCATGCCAGTTCATGATTTTTCGAATATCGGCCAGGATGCGGTCCGCCATCACCGGTCCTTGATTGTCCTCGATGCGATCGAGGAGGCGAACGATGTCGGAACGTAGGATGGAATCGATTTGGCGGGCGCCGAGGCGCGGGTAAACCAACCGTTCCAGGTCGGCCGCCATGCGGTCGGTGGAGCGAAGCCGCTTCCCCTCGCGACGGATGTATTCCTCGCAAATTGACTGCAGGGTATTCTCGGCGCTCGCCTCCGCCTTCCGCCGCTCCAGGAGAGGGTCTCTGCCCCCGGCTACCCCGCCAACGGCCTTGCGAGCCTCTCTGCGGGCCTTATCGAGCCCAAGCTTGAATGGGAAGGTCATGCGACGCGAGCGATTACCAGCGCGATATTGGAAGACGTAGGACCGGTGGCCGCCCTTTGTCACCATCAGCCCAAATCCGGGCAAGGTCTCGTCCCAAAACAAGGTACGCTCTGCGCCAGGATCAGCGGAGGCATTCAGCACAAATGATGGGGTGAGCTTGCAGCGCAAGGGTAAGCAGCCGGTAAGCGATAGAAGGAATAATGAAGCATGCCGAAGTATGACAGAGTATAACAGGGAAACCCAGAAAACAAAGGGTTTAGTGCTTACCTGGACTAAAAAGAATATCAAAGAACATCAATGGATTTTCGAGCCCTGTGTTTCGTAATGACGGGGTCACAGGTTCGAATCCTGTTTGCGGCACCAGATAACACCTTCAAAAATAATATATTTTCGGAGCTAAAAGCGGTCGTCCCGTAAAATCAGAATGAAACGACGATGGGACGATCTTGAAAGAAAAACCCCGGCTCAGTTCGGAGCCGGGGTTTTTCAGTTCGTGCGGCGACTGCGCCAAATCAGGTGCAAGCACCCTTGCCAGAGGCGGACACGGCACAAGCACCGCCGCTTCCGATTGAGACCGCACCCAGACCTTGAATACCCAGAACAAGCTTGCCGTCGCCGACCATGATGGTGAGCGGACCGACGTCGACGCGCGTGATTTCGCCCCCGGATTCGCGAATATCGTTGCCCATGTCTCTCTCCTGCTGTGTGTAGGAGGGGACCATCCCCTCATGATGGGTGGTCGCAGCAGCGCGAAAGGCCGTTCATCGGCAGTGTGATAGGGCGCACACAGGAGCGCGCGCCGATCGGCAAGAGCGCCCTCCTCAGAACACCGGCAGCGATCGCTCTCACAGCCGGGCCGCGATCAGCTCACATCCCTCGCGGTAGCGGTGCCTGAGATAGCCCACCGGCAGCCGCAGCTCATCCGCAGTGTGAGAATGGCTCTGGCGAGACCCTCAACCCCTGCTGCTCGCTTCCGCTGCTGAGGCGGAGCTCGCCGATCTTATTGTCGCCCTTGAAGGTAATACAATGAGATCGCAGCAATCACGCCAACAACGGATCGAGGTAGCGTGCCATGGATTTCATATCGCCCATTCATCGCCCCCGCGTCACTGGTCCGCGATCGGTTCGTGCAGTTGTCGGGGCGCTCGGTCTTATCGGCCTATGCGGCACCGCGCTCGCGGCGGAAAAGCCGCCGTTGGCGCCTGATGCCGTGGCGCCGTTCAGCACGGACTCGCGGATTTCGGCCACCATCGAATTTGCCCTGCCGGCGCTTGCCGCCGAGATCGGAAAGGATATCCCACGGCGGCTTGCCAGCATCGACGAGCGCGTCAATTGCGTGCATCGACGCTTGCTGGTGTTCAGGGTCAACGCCAATTGCGACATCTGGGGCTATGTTGAGCGGTCCGGACCGGTTTCGCTGTATGGCCGCGGCGACCGGGTCTACGGCTCGGTGCCGATCCACGGAGCGCTCGAAGGCCAAGGCGCCAACCGGTTCACCGCCCGTATCCACGGCGAGACCGAAGCCAATGCCACCGTCGAAGCCGAAGCGCGTCCGCAATTGAGCCGGGACTGGTCACTCGACCTCAATTTCGGCGACGGCTTCAAATGGAGCGAGCCGCCGGTTCTGCATGTCCTGGGCCGCGATATTCCGCTCGCGAAGTATGCCGAGCCGCGGATCCGCGCCCAGCTCGCCCATGTCAGGGGGCGCGCGCTCGCGGCGGCCCGGCGGCTGGACCTGCATGACAAGGCCGCGACGGCCTGGCGGCATGCGTTCGAACCGGTCCAGCTCTCGGCCAATCCGGAAATCTGGCTGCAACTGACGCCGCAAAACGCGGCCTTCGCCGGGGTCCGCGCCGATCGCAGGGTGCTGCGCGGCTCGCTCGAACTGGCCGGCACGGCCGAAACCGCAATCGGGCAGCCTCCGCCAGCCGTCACCGCGACAGCCCTTCCGCCGCTCGGCCGCGACGTCAGCGAACCGGGCGAGTTCGATGTCATCCTTCCGATCCGCATCGGCTATGACATGCTGAAGGACAACATCGCCAAGGCGCTCGCTGCGGTGACGCCGCCGGGGATGTCGATCCCGGACGTCGAGGTCTATCCGTCGTCGGGCAAACTCGTTGTCGGATTGCGGATGGTCAAGGCATCCGAAACCGACGCCAACGCTGGACGATGGGTTTACCTCACTGGCTCGGTTCAGGTGGATGCCGACGGCCATTCTGTCCGGCTGGCCGATCTCGGCTTGGCAACGAGCGACCAGGAATTGGCGCCGGTGATTGATCCGATCGTGGCGCAATTGCGCGACAAGACGAACCTGGACTATGGCGTTGCCTATCAGAACCTGCTTAACGCCGCCAATGAGAAGCTGACCCGGCCGCTGAAGGACGGCTTCCGAATGGAGGGCGATCTTTCCTCGGCGAAACTCGAGAAGGTGTACTTGCCGGCCGACGGCATCGTGATCGCGCTTCGCGCGAGCGGCGAACTGAATATCTTGTACGGGATGTAGGCCATGAACCGGACCACCCTGGGTCGCCTTGTCGGCGGCCTTCATGCTTTTCGCGAACTGGTGCTTGCGGCAGCGCTCCTTGTCCTTTCAGGTTACGCCAGCGCGGCGTCGGCGCAGACTTCGTTCTACGACGCGCCGAAGTCGTTGCTGCCAGGGCAGCCCGGCACGCTCGTTCGCCGGCAGCCGATCGATGGCGCGCCATTGGGGGCCGCCGCATACCGGGTGCTTTACCGGTCGACCGGAATGAAGGGCGAACCGATTTTCGTGTCGGGGGTCGTGGTGGTACCGCAGGGCGAGCCGCCGTCCGGTGGCCGCCCCATCGTCGCCTGGGCACACCCGACCTCCGGCATCACGCCGCCCTGCGCGCCGTCCCTGGCGATCTTCCTGTTCCAGCAGATGCAGGGACTGCGTTCGTTTGTCGAACGCGGTTATGTCGTTGCCGCAACCGATTATCCAGGTCTTGGCACGGCCGGACCCCATCCGTATCTGGTTGGCGACAGCGAAGCCCGTGCGGTGATCGACGCGGTACGCGTTGCGGGCAACCTGCCCGGCGCAGGCGGCGGAAGGCGTTTTACGGTCTGGGGCCACTCGCAAGGCGGACAGGCCGCTCTCTTCACCGGCATGATCGCGAAACAGTATGCGCCGGAGCTGACGCTTCTCGGCGTGGCCGCGGCGGCGCCGGCGACCGATCTCGTCACCTTGATGAATGATGACATCAACTCCGCGGGCGGCAAGAACATCACGGCGATGACGCTGTGGTCGTGGCATCGCGTCTACGGCGCGGCCATCGACAACGTCATCGATTCCCGGGCGATGCCCGCGGTCGACCGCCTCGCGCGCGAATGCATCGAGGGTCCTTTCGATCTGATCGCCAGGCAGAGGACCGAGAAGCCGCTCGAGCAGTACTTCCTGACGGTCAAAGCACCTGCCGAGATCGAGCCGTGGCGCTCGCTCCTGCAACAGAATACGCCCGGCGTGCTGCCGCCTGACATTCCGGTCTTCTTGGCGCAAGGGACCATTGACCAAATCATACGGCCCGACGTCACGCGCGACTACATGAGCACGCTTTGCAAGGCAGGCAGCAAGGTGAAAATGGTGATGATGCCGGACATCGGTCACGGCCGCGCCGCCCAGGTAAGCACGATCGCGGTGGTGAACTGGACGACGGATCAATTCGCGGGCGAAGAGCCGCCAAGCGATTGTGCCAAATAAATCGATCTCGGTGCCAAGCGTGAGGCTCATCACAGCGACCTGCGGATGGTTGGGACATGGTGCACCCAGGTTGCGGGGTGGTCCCGCACCATCAACAGGAGACAGGAGACTGAGATGACACATGTTACGAACAATGATGTAGCGACTCGCGAGCTTTCGATCGAGGAACTCGACTCGGTGGCCGCGGGCGACTTTAGCTGGGGAGGTTTGGCCAAGGCGATGGGGGCCGGAGCGGCAACCGGCGCCCTGGGCGGTTCGGTGGTCGGTGGCGTCGGCGCCGGACCCGGTGCCGTCGGCGGCGGCCTTCTTGCCGGGATCGGGTACTGCATCACCTCGATCTTTTGATCGTGCTGCCTGCCCAGAGCAGAGACTCCCGGGCTTTCCGGTTCAGGAGTTTCGCTTTGGCGGCGAGTTGATCAGCCAAGCCCAGCAGATGAGAGGAGACCACCATGCAGAAACCTGAGGAGTTGACCGGTGACGAACTCGATTGCGTGTCCGGAGGTTCGGATGCCGTTTCCGATTTCGTAAACTGGCTGCTAAACCAGCTTCATATACCGAGTTCGCCGGGCGGACCGATTCAGAAATAAGCCCAGCGCGCTTCGTCACGATCAAGTTGCCGGAGTTCGAAATACTCGATGCGAGGTCTTCAAAAGAGGACCTCGCATTTTTCGTTCAGGGGCACGGCTCCCGGCTGGACCGTTTCACGCAAGGTGATCTGGATCACCTGACCGTCATGCCCAGGCTTGCGAGCCTGCGTTCCGCGCGCGAGCGGCGTGACCGACGTCACGGCAAGAAATTTGCGGCTGCGGCAAGCTGCGCTCGGATGAACGGATCATCCGTTCACCTTGCACAAATGGAGATTACAATGACTTCGATCGATGAAACCAAGCATCAGGCGATCCGCCCACTGTCCGACCAAGCGATTGAACTGGTGAGCGGCGGCTGCTTCCCGATCCCCGTGTCCGATGGCCATGGCGGCGTTATACTGATCTCTCCGACGATCGGTCCCGGCCCGAGACTTCCGACCGGCCCTGGGCCGACCAATCCGTTCGGACCGTTCGGACCGTTCCCGCTGTGATGGCTTGATCAAATCACCTCAGAGCCGGCGATCGCAAATGATCCCGGCTCTGACATCTTGCAATGGATATGCGGCGCGGTATCGCGCCGTTGCTACTGCGTCACCGTCTGCACGACGCTGCTGACCGGGCGGGTGGCGGCGATCGGGACCTTGACCTCCCTGAGCATGGCTTCGTCATATTCGGGCAGCGTCTGCACCGGCGCCTTGGCCTTGATCTGGACCACCTTGTAGCCGCCGGCCTTGAGCCGGGCGAGCAGGGTCGGCAGTGCGTCGGCGGTGTGCTTCTGGAAGTCGTGCATCAGGATGATGCCCTTGCCCTGCTTGTCGAGCTTGGTCATCACCGTCTCCACCACCTTCTCGGGCGTGCTGTTCTTTCTGAAGTCGAATGAATCGAGGTCGCAGGAGAAGATCGCGATGTTGCGCGAGCCGAGATAGGCCACCGCCGACGGGCGATGCTGCAATTCCGGAAACCGGAAGAACGGCGCCGGCGCGGTGCCGAGCGCCAGCTTGACCGCGCTGAAGCCTTTTTCGATCTCGTCTTTGGCCTGCTGGTCGGTCATCTTCTTGCTGTTCAGATTGGCATGCGACCAGGTATGCGCGCCGATGGTGTGCCCGGCCGCGGCCACCTCGCGGAGAATCTCGGGATGGTAGGAGGCATGCTTGCCGATCGAGAAGAACAGGCCCTTGGTGCACTGGTCGGCCAGCGCCTTGAGCACCGCCGGGGTGTTGAGCGGCCACGGACCGTCGTCAAACGTCAGCACCACCTCCCTGTCGGCGAGGAAATCGAGCTGCTTGAAATGTTCGAAGCCGAAACCGGGTCCGCCGGTGCTGTCGATTTCGACCACGCGGCTGACGCCGAGTGCATCCGGATTGCTGCAAGGGGTTTTTTGCGGAGCGGCAGCCGGCGTGGCCGAAATAGAGCCGGTGACCTCGACCGGCGCCTCGGGCGCCGGCTTTGCCGCCGCGAACCCGGCGGGTTCGGCGGTCGCGGCGCTGGCGGTGCTCGGCGAGGGGAAGTCGGGGCGCGGCGAGCAGGCCCAGAACCACACCCCGGCGATCGCCGCTGCCGCCACAACACTCGCCAGCATCAGGCCTAACGCATTACGCATCTTGCTGTTTCCACCTCTGCTTGCCACCGGAACGCGGGGCCGCCGCGCCGGGCCATTAATGCGAAGGAAGTCTTAACGCCACACCAACAGGGCAGCGTTTCGCCCATCATTTCCGCCGGTTGTGACTGTGTGACACTGGTCACGCAGATGTCGGGATCAGTGACGGACGTCACAGTTGCGGCAGCGGTTCCCGTCGCATGCTGGTTCCATCAGAAACCGGCCCGCCGCGGGCCAACGGGAGCCGAACATGACCGCATCATTCACCAGGACACTTCGCCAGGCCGGTTTGGTGCTGGCCATCGCCGTCGCTGTTTCGGCGCTTTCGTCGCACGCCAGCTTTGCTTTCAGCGCCGAAGCGCAGCAGATGTGCACCGGCGATGCGTTCCGGCTGTGCAGTTCGGAAATCCCCAGCATTCCGAAAATCACCGCCTGCATGTTCAAGCATCGGTCCGAGCTCAGCACCGGCTGCCGCACCGTGATGGACCGGGATCTGGCCCGGCAGTCCAGTAAGGTCGCCGCGGAGTAATCGGGCGGCGTCCGCACGACGCCGGCCACGGATCGGAACGGCTGCGCCGGATGGCTGCAGCCGCCCTTGCCTTCATAAAGGCATTGCGAGCCGGATTGGCGCGACCTATCTAGAACGCGCCGGGCTCGCACGGTGAAGGCGGAACAAGATGGTCAGGTTTCTTTTTGTCATTGCGCTCGTTCTGGTCGCCTCCCGGGCTTCGGCGCAGGGGGGGCACGAGCACGATGCCTGCGCGCGCGACGTGGTCCGTCATTGCCGCCCGGTGATGAATGACGGCGATTCCGCCGTGCTCGCCTGTCTCAAGCAACACCGCACCCGCATCAGCAAGGCCTGCGACAAGGTGCTGACCGAACACGGGCAGTAGCTCCGCCGTCAATAACTCCCCGGCGGTCGATTCGCGGGTTCATCGCTGCGCGATGCCCCGGAATGACGCCGCGCATTTACGTGCTGCTGCCGGCGGCGGTGGCGATCACGGGCAATACCTCGCTGGCGGCGCGGTCGGGGGTGTCTTCCTTCCAGCGCACCGAGCCGAACGGCCGTTCCAGCATGCGGCGGATGCGCACCGGATCGGGGCCGAGATGAAAAGCCATCGCGCGCTGGTGCAGCGCGCGTTCGGATTGGGTGGAGCGGTTGCGCTGGCGCAGATAATCGAGCCAGGTCGGGCAATGATAGCGCTCGGTCCAGAGTTCGGGATCGGCGATGTCGCGTGCGATCGACCAGCCATAGGCGCCGTTGCGCTGGCGGCTGAGCTGCACATCCTGCATCACGTTATGAAAGGGGCGGGCGTTGTCCTGGTCGACGCGATATTCGATCTCGACCACCAGCGGCCCGCTGCGCGCGGTCAGCGAGAGCTGGACCTCGGGGTCGGCGAGCAGCTCGGCGTCTTCATTGCGGGCGCCGATCCGCGGCATGTGCAGCCACAGGCCGAGCAGCGGCGACAGCATCATCAGGCCGGCGGAGGCGAGCAGCGCGGCTTCGACGCCGGCGGCGTCGGTCAGCCGGCCCCAGCCCCAGCTACCTACCGCGATGCCACCGGCGATCGAGGCCTGGAAGGCCGCAAGCGAGCGGCCCGCCACCCAGCGTGGCGCCGAGAGCTGCACGCCGATATTGAACAACGCCACCGCCAGCATCCACGCCGCGCCCGCCACTACCAGCGCGGCCGCGGTCAATACCGGCTCGCGGCTGAGTGCGATCGCCGCAATGGCGCCCCCCATCGACAGCGCGCAGGCGCGCACCGCGGCTTCGCCGTTCATGCGCTTGCGTACCTCGGCGATGTTGAGGGCGCCGATCACCGCGCCCATGCCGAAGGCGCCGAGCATGATGCCATAGGTCTGCGCGCCGCCATGCAGCAGGTCGCGCGCCACCAGCGGCATCAGCGCCGACACCGAACCGCCGATCACACCGGTCGCCAGCGTGCGCGCCAGCACGATCCGGATCGAGGGCGAGTTGGCGATATAGCGCACCCCCGAGACGATGGCGCGGTTGAGCCGCTCGCGCGGCAGCCGCGACGGCTCGCTGACGCGGCGCCACAGAAACAGCACCACCAGCAGCGGGATATAGAGTACCGCATTGGCGGCAAACGCCGCGACCGCGCCGGCGGTGGCGACCACGATGCCGCCGATCGCGGGGCCAAAGCTTCGCGCGATGTTGTAGCTGATGCCGTTCAGGGCGACCGCCGAGGGCAGCGTTTCGGTCGGCACCTGCTCGCTGACCGAGGATTGCCAGGCCGGCCCGAACAGCGCCATGCCGCTGCCGACGACAAAGCAGAACGTCAGCAGGATGTGCGGGGTGATGAGATTGAACCAGGCCAGCAGCGCCAGCGCCGTGGCGCCCGACAGCGAGATCGAAAGCGAGACCAGCGCGACGATGCGCCGGTCATACATGTCGGCGATGGCGCCGGCCGGCATCGAGATCAGCATCACCGGCAGCATCAGGGCGGTCTGCACCAGCGCGACGTCGTCGGCCGAAGTCGCCATCTGGGTCATCGCCCAGGCGGCGCCGACGCCCTGGATCAGCAGGCCGAGATTGGACAGCAGGCTCGCGAACCAGATACGGCGGAACACCGGATGCCGCAGCGGCGCCCGCAGGCCGTCGGCGGCAAAACTCGGTCGGTTCGGCGGTTCGGTCATGGCCAGCCCTTGATTCCCTGCACATCAGACTGATGCCCGCGAAAGTCCTTGGCTGTCCAGTGGTCAGACGGCTATGAGCAGGGTCGTGGCGGTATCGAACCATCGAAAGACAAGGGGAGGCGGTCAAATGAGCCTGTCGCGGCGAACGATCCTGAAGGGTGCCGGCGCCTTGCCGCTGGCTGCCAGCGGCCTGAGCTGGGCCGCCATGGCCCAGAACGCCCCGGTGACGCCGGGCGGCGCCGACATTCCCCCGCTCCTGTTCGTGCATGGCAATGGCGATCAGGCCGCGCTGTGGATGACGACGCTGTGGCGGATGGAATCCAACGGGGTCGCGCCCGACCGCATGTTCGCGATCAACTTCACCGATCCGCTGGCGCGCAGCGACGATACCGTAGCGCAGCCCGATCATTCCTCGACCGAGGACCAGCGCCGCGAACTCGGCGATGCCATCAAGGCGTTGAAAGGCCGCACCGGGGCATCGCGCATTGCGCTGATCGGCAATTCGCGCGGCGGCGATCCGATCCGCAGCTACATCAAGAACGGCGGCGGCGCCGATGTCAGCCACGCGGTGCTGTGCGGCGTTCCCAATCATGGCGTGTTTGCCTGGGACCAGGGCCTCAACAATGAATTCAATGGCCACGGTCCGTTCCTGCGCGGACTGAATGAGGGCGACAGCGAAGTGACCCCGGGGACCGCGTTCCTGACCCTGCGCAGCGACGGCATGGACAAATATGCCCAGGCCGACGGCCGCTTTATCGGCAAGCCGGGCGTGCCGACCGGCGTCACGGCGGAAGGCCCCGCGCTCAAGGGCGCCACGAATCTGGTGCTCGGCGCCGTCGACCATCGCGAGACGGCGTATTCACCGCGCGCCTTCCGCGAGATCTACAAATTCATCGCCGGACGCGAACCGGAGCGGATCGCGATCGCGCCGCAAGCGGAGGTCAAGCTGAGCGGCCTCGTCACCGGCACGCCGGGCGGCATTCCGACCAATCGTCCGGTCGGCGGTGCATCGGTCGAGGTCTACCGGGTGTCGCCCGATACCGGCGAACGGATCGGCGGCGTCCTTCACAGCTCACAGACCGGCGCCGACGGCCGCTGGGGCCCGGCCCAGGTCGATCCCGCCTGGTATCTCGAGATGGTGCTCACCGCGGCCGGATCGACCACCACGCATTTCTACCGGTCGCCGTTCCCGCGCTCCTCCGATGTCGTGCATCTTCGCGCCGCGCGCGCCCTGGGCCCTGCGGACGCCGGCGCCGGCTGCGTCGTTCTGATGTCGCGGCCGCGGGGCTATTTCGGCCTGCCCCGCGATATCGTGCTGCTCGACGGCAAGGAGCCGACCGACGTCAAGCCGGGCGTGCCGACCAATTCGCTCACCACCTTGCGGCTTTCGGCCGCAGAGGCCGGGCGTCCGGTTGCCGGCCTGTTCAATCTGGAGCGGATCGTGGCGCGGGCATGGCCGGCTTCGGAAAACAGGATTGCGGTGGCCGAGCTGACCTATTAGCTGCTCCCTGTCGCGCCTTTCGTTGCGAGGTCCACCGTGAGCGTAGCCGAAGCCTGGGACGTGGCCGCAACGCGGCGGCCGCTGGTGCCGCCGAGCCCGCCGCGCGCTTCCCCCGATATGACCGCATTCGGGCGGATGGCGGCGATGCGGCAAAGCGCGATCGCGACCTGGGGGCCGCGCGCCTATCAGGACGATGTCGTGCAGGGCCGCTTCTTCGGCCGCAGCAGCTTCATCCTCAACACGCCGGATGCGATCCGGCATGTGCTGGTCGACAATTACGAGAATTACAGCCGCACCCCGCCCGGCATTCGGGTGTTGCGCCCGATGCTTGGCGAGGGGCTTCTGATCTCCGAGGGTCGCGCCTGGAAACACCAGCGCCGAACCCTGGCGCCGGCCTTTACGCCGCGCGCCGTCGCGCCGCTGGTGCCCCACATGATCGCCGCCATTGACGAGGCGATTGCAAAACTTCGCGAGACCGGCGGCGGAGCGGTCGACCTGCGCGAGGCGATGCAGCGGATGACGCTCGAGATTGCCGGGCGCACCATGTTTTCGCTCGGCATGGGCCGCCATGGCGCGGCGTTGCGCGACTTTGTGGTGGAGTATGGCACCCGGCTGGCGCGGCCGCATTTCCTCGATCTGCTGCTGCCGCTGGCGTGGCCGAGCCCGCAGGATTTCGCCCGCGCCCGCTTCCGCCGGCGATGGACCGCATTCGTCGCCATGCTGATGGCGGAACGCCGTGCTGTCGGCAAGAACCCGGGCGCGCCGCCGCGCGACCTGTTCGACCTGATGGACGCCGCGCGCGATCCCGAGACCGGCAAATCCTTTACCGACGCTCAGCTCGGCGACCAGGTCGCGACCATGATCCTCGCCGGCCATGAGACCACGGCGACCGCGCTGTTCTGGTCGCTTTATCTGCTCGCGCTCGATCCCGAGACCCAGGAGCAGGTGGCCGCCGAGGTCGCGGGTGCTACCGTCGAGGGCGGGTTCGACCCGGAGCGGCTGAAATTCACCCGCGCCGTGATCGACGAGACGATGCGGCTCTATCCGCCCGCGTTCCTGATCGCGCGGGCGGCCGCCGCGCCGGACACCGTCGCCGGCCTGCCGGTCAGGAGGAGGGATGTGATTCTGATCGCGCCCTGGCTGCTGCACCGGCATGAAAAGCTGTGGCGCGATCCGGATGCGTTCATGCCCTCCCGCTTCATGGCGCCGGCGCTGCCGCCCGATCGTTTTGCCTATCTGCCGTTCGGTGTCGGTCCGCGCGTCTGCATCGGCGCGCATTTCGCGCTGGTGGAAGCCACCCTGGCGCTCGCCAAGCTGATCGGCGCGTTCCGGGTCGCCCTGGTGGACCACGAGCCGGTGCTGCCGATCGGCGTGGTGACCACGCAGCCCGACCGCTCGCCGCTATTCCGCATCACGGCTCGGTGACAAGCCATTGTTTGGAAGCTTCCGCGATCTGATCTAAGTTGCCGCCATGAGAGATGTCCAGGCGCAATTTTCGATCTTGAAGCAGACTGCCGATCCGTCGGTGGCCGACGCCATCCTGAAGTTGATCGAGCAAGGTCAGGACAGCGAACTTAACCGGATCAACGTGCTCGATTTCTCGACCCGGACCGGGCTTGACGAAGAGCGGGTGATCTCCGGCTTTCTGCATGCGTCGCGGCTAGGGCTGTTCGACCTCACCTGGAACGTGCTCTGTCCCGGCTGCGGCGGCGTGCTCGACGCCCACAGCACGCTGAAATCGCTGCGCCACGACGACTATCATTGCGGACTGTGCGCCTGCGGCTATGAGGCCTCGGTCGACGAGCAGGTCGAGGTCGCCTTCACGGTCAGCCCGCAAGTGCGGCGGATCGCGGCGCATGACCCCAACACCTTGCCGATCTGGGATTATTTCAAGCAGGTGTTCTGGAGTTCGGGCGTCGATCTCAACGAGGAATCGTTCGAAGTCGCTGTCCAACGACGTGGTGCTGGATGCGCTGGAATTGCCGCCGCGAGAAAAGGCGGTGCTGTCGCTGCAGCTACCGCCGAATTTCATCATCGTGTTCGAGCCGGTGACGCATGCCGCCCAGTTCATCGACGTGCAGGGCGAGCCGACCAAGGAGCGTCAGCAATTATCGCTGATCTACAACAGGATTCAGGCGCCGGTCGGAACGATGACATTGCGTCCGGGGCCGCTGCGGCTGTCGCTCGACAACCAGACCGACGTCCGGGTGCTGCCATCGGTGTTCATCGCCGCCGATGCGCTCCATCATCTGATCGGCAAGCGCAAGCCGTTCCTCACCGCGAAGCGGATGCTGACCAACCAGACCTTCCGCGACGTCTACAAGGCCGACAATCTCAACATCGACCAGCGCCTCAAGATCACCTCGCTGACCTTCCTGTTCACCGACCTCAAGGGCTCCACCGCGCTGTATGAGCGGGTCGGCGACCTCGCCGCCTTCGACCTCGTGCGCGCGCATTTCCATGCGCTGCTGGAAATAATCTCTTCGGAGCGGGGTGCGGTCGTCAAGACGATCGGCGATGCCGTGATGGCGACCTTCAATCGCCCCGAGCAGGCGCTGGCGGCGGGGCTGCGGATCCGCGCGGCGATGGAAG
Source organism: uncultured Alphaproteobacteria bacterium (assembly GCA_963748165.1). Taxonomy (GTDB): domain Bacteria; phylum Pseudomonadota; class Alphaproteobacteria; order Rhizobiales; family Xanthobacteraceae; genus Bradyrhizobium. Next base: position 84,897 of record CAVVIM010000014.1, on the reverse strand, counting down.
AACTCAATGTCGAACGCGGAACCCGGGATCTCGTGGTCAAGATCGGCATCCATGAAGGTTCGTGTCTCGCGGTCATGCTCAACGAGCGGCAGGATTATTTCGGCCAGACCGTCAACATCGCGGCACGGGTGCAGGGCCTGTCGACCTCGCATGCGATCCATGTCACCGGATCGGTGATCGATGCGCCGGCGGTGACCGCCATCCTGGACAAGGAGGCGATCACGCCGATCCAGAAGCAGGCCGCGCTGCGCGGCATCGCCGACAAGATGGTGGTGTACGAGATCCCCTGATATTGCCAAAAGGTAATGCGGCCGCCGGAACCGGCACGGATTGCACCGGTTGATGTTTCGACCCATATGTTCGCCGTGCCGTCGATGCGGCGGCTGACAGGTTCCCACCCATACCGGTAGAGACATCGATGCTCGACGGACTACGCCAATTCATTGCCGAAGTTGTTTCTCCCGCCGCGCAGCCCGGTCGGGCATTCGACGATACCGGTTATCGCCTGGCGGCAACGGCGCTGCTGATTCACGTCATTTCGCTTGACGGCGAGCCGTCCGAACTTGAAAAGCGCAAGCTTCACGGCCTGCTTGAAACCAGCTTCCGACTCGATCCCGGCACGGCCGATCAATTGATCGCATCTGCAACACTGATCGAGGGTGAGGCGGTCGATCTCTATCATTTCACCAGCGTCATCATGCGTTCGGTGAACGAGGAAGGCCGGCTCCGCATCGTCGAAATGATGTGGGAGCTGGTTTATGCCGACGGCCATGTCAGCGAGTTCGAGGACAACGTGGTGTGGCGCGCGGCCGATCTGCTCGGCGTGTCGTCGCGCGACCGCATCGATCTCAAGCACCGCGTTGCCAGCGCACTGCCGGCCGCGGTCAAGGGCGATTCGGACATCGCGGACGCGGCACGCTGACCTGCCGATGGCATCATGTAGGACATGAAGAAACGTTAATGTAGTCTGCGATCGGCGCCCTCGCCGGTTGCAGGCTGCCGCGGAATGTTGCTCTATAATTCCACCGCCGGCATTTGAATACGTCGTATGATTGCAGAAGGCTTGCGTCCCACCGGAGGCGTATGCTCTCGTTCCGGCCCGGGCCGTATTTTTGATCTGCCATTGAACGAAGAGCATCGAGTCGTGACCGAGCGTGTGACGCTGATTACCGGTGCCTCGGCGGGCATAGGCGCCGAACTGGCGCGCGTTTTCGCGTCGAACGGCCATCGCGTCGCCCTCGTCGCGCGGCGGGCCGGGCGTCTGACCGCGCTGGCGGCGGAAATCGCCTGCGCCGGCAGCGTCGCGCCGATCGTCATTCCATGCGATCTCCGACAAGCCGATGCGGGCGATCAAATAGCAGCCGCGCTGAGTGCCGAAGGCGCCGAGGTCGAGTTCGTCGTCAACAATGCGGGCTTCGGCCTGTTCGGCAACGCGATCGAAATGGATCGCGCCGAGCAGCTCGACATCATCGCCGTCAACATCCGCACCTTGACCGATTTGTCGCTGCGGTTCTCCGACAGTCTCATTCGGCATCGCGGCGGCATCCTCAACGTCAGCTCGATCGCCGGCTTTCTGCCCGGCCCGGGGATGGCGGTCTATTACGCCTCCAAGGCCTATGTGCTCTCCTTCACCGAAGCGCTGCGCCAGGAGCTTGCCAGCCGCGGCGTTCGCGTGACGGCGCTCTGCCCCGGCCCGGTGCCGTCGGAATTCCAGACACGGGCAGGGTTCACGCCCGGCTATGATTCGGCGGTGCTCAATGTCACCGCGGCGGATGTCGCCAAGGCCGCTTACCGCGGCCTGATGGCCAATCAGCGCGCCGTGCTGCCCGGCCTCGGCGTCAAGATGGTGCCGCTGCTGCTGCGGCTGTTTCCCCGCGGTTTCATCCTGGGGGCGGTCGGCCGCCTTCAGTTGCGCCGGCGCTAACCAGCTTCGCGGCACGGATTCTGGCCCGCGATTTCCTTTCCAGATTCATTACATCTGTGCGCGAACTCACATCTCATTAAGGATCAATTGGCTATGATTCCGGCTTCGAGGCCGTAAGCGAAGCAAGGTCGATGTCGTTCAGGTCGAAAAACAGCCCCGCGCACGTGCTGGCGTTCCGCACCGGAGGGCCTGCGATGGCCGCACGGCCACGCACCGCCTCCCTGCTGCCGGTGCTGGTCGTCCTGCACCAGGAGAGCTCAACGCCGGGCCGGGTCGGCAACGCGCTGCGCGCGCTCGGACACAGGCTGGATATCAGGCGACCGCGGTTCGGCGATGCGCTGCCGGAAACGCTCGATGATCACGCCGGGGCGGTCATTTTCGGCGGTCCGATGAGTGCCAACGATCCGGACGACTATGTCCGCCGCGAGATCGACTGGATCGAGATTCCGCTGCGGGAGCAGCGCCCGTTTCTGGGCATTTGCCTGGGCGCGCAAATGCTCGCGAGGCAGCTCGGCGCCAGGGTCGCGCCGCATCCGCAAGGCCGGGCCGAGATCGGCTACTACCCGGTGCGACCGACGGCTGAGGGATTGGCGCTCTGCCCCGACTGGCCAAGCCATGTTTACCACTGGCATCGCGAAGGCTTCGATTTGCCCGGTGGCACCGAACTGCTGGCGGAAGGCGACGATTTCCCGGTGCAGGCGTTCCGGTCCGGACAGGCGTTCGGCTTGCAGTTTCATCCCGATGTGACTTACGCCATGATGCATTGCTGGACCACACGCGGCCATGACCGCATGGATGCACCGGGTGCGCGTCCGCGTCATCACCACTTCGCCGGCCGCGCCGTCCATGACGTGACCGAACGCGCCTGGCTGAAGCATTTTCTCGATGGCTGGCTCGCCCTCGTGCCGCGTTCGGCGATGTCGGAAGCCGCGGAATAAAGCGACAGCTCCGCCTTCCGGCCGCGCCCCTGCCACATCACGGATGTGCTATATTCGGAGTTGGTCCACACCGGCCGTCCTCAAGACATCGGCTAACGGCAAGCCTCGTCGCCAACGACGAGCGCGAACGCAAGGGAGATCGCCGTGACCTATCAGCATATTCTCTACGATGTCAGCGAAGGGATCGCGACCGTCACGCTTAACCGCCCCGATCGCATGAACGCGTGGACGCCGATCATGGAGCGCGACGTACGCCACGCCATGGAAGCGGCAGCGTCCGACCAAGACGTCCGCGTCATCGTGCTCACCGGCGCGGGACGCGCGTTCTGCGCCGGCGCCGACATGGATGCGCTGAAGGGACTTGACCCCGGCGACATCAGGCGCGCTGAAAACGTGCCGCCGTTCGACATGAACCGCAGGCCGGACTGGCAGGCGCGCTATGCCTATTATCCGGCGATTGCAAAACCGGTGATCGGCATGCTGAACGGCGCCACCGCCGGCATCGGCCTCGTGCATGCGCTGTACTGCGACCTGCGTTTCGCCGCTGACAACACCGTGTTCACGACCGCGTTCTCGCGCCGCGGGCTGATCGCCGAGCATGGCATAAGCTGGATGCTGCCGCGCATCGTCGGTCATGCCCACGCGCTCGACCTGTTGATGTCCGCCCGCCGGGTCCAAAGCGACGAGGCGCTGCGGATCGGTCTTGTCAATCGGCTGTATCCGCCCGATCGGCTGCGCGAGCAGACCTATGCCTATGCGCGCGATCTGGCCGAATTCGTCTCGCCGAGCGCGATCGCCGTGATCAAGCGGCAACTCTACGACGTGCCGTTCCAGACCCTTGCCGAGGCCACCATCGATGCCAACCGCGAGATGATGGTGGCGCTGCGCGGCAGCGATTTTCGCGAGGGCGTCGCCAGCTTCATGGAGAAGCGCCCGCCACGCTTTACGGGGAAATAGGCGACCGGATATTCCGGAGTGCCAGCCCGTCTTCGCCTCGCGGGCTACGCCGGGCACGCTTCGCCTTCGGCCTCGTGGCTGCGCCACGCGTAGCCGAAGGCGAAGCGTGGTGGAGCCAGGCGGGATCGAACCGCCGACCTCTTGCATGCCATGCAAGCGCTCTCCCAGCTGAGCTATGGCCCCAAACCTGGCGCGCCGTGGGGTGACGCGCGACGCTGAAAACCCTGAACATAGTTCAGGGCCGATCTCAAGTCTCCTCGTCGCCGCCGACGTCGCCGATGATGTCGGTGACGTCCTCGTCGCCTTCTTCCTCATCGGCGATGAAGGTCGAATCGTCGTCGTCATCGTCCTCGATGGTCTCGTCGATCTCGATGTCGTCTTCCGAATTCCGGAACCACGGCTTTGACCTTGCCGGTGTTTTCCTCGGCGTCGGCCTCCTCGAGCGGCACCAGTTCTTCAGCCTCCATCGGCTCCGGCACGGCTTCGGCGGCGGCTGCCGCGGCGGCGGTAGCGCGCGCGGCATCGCCACGGCCGCGCGGGGCCACCACCGGCGCGATCGGCACCACCTCGCCAGTATAGGGCGAGATCACCGGGTTCTTGTTGAGATCGTAGAATTTCTTGCCCGTGGTCGGGCAAATGCGTTTGGTTCCGAGATCGGATTTGGCCACGTGCGGAATCCTGGGAATTTTTCGAAAAACGGTGCTTCACTTGGCTAGTTGAGGCGCCGCTGTCAATAGCGCTTTGCGGGACCTCGGCAGTGGCGTGACGCCGCGCGGCCCGTGTGATACCTGCCGCCGGCGAAGAGGACACAATCTTGACCCATTCAGCTCACCGATCCCCGCTGGAAGCCCGCCGCAGCGGCCCCCTGGCCGGCACGGTTCGCGTCCCCGGCGACAAGTCGATTTCGCACCGCGCCCTGATCCTGGGGGCGCTTTCGGTCGGCGAGACCCGGATTTCGGGCCTGCTCGAAGGCGAAGACGTGCTGAATACCGCCAAGGCCATGCGTGCCCTGGGCGCCGAGGTGGAGCGGACCGGCGAATTCGCCTGGTCAGTCCGTGGCGTCGGCGTCGGCGGGTTCGCGCCGCCGCAAGTTCCACTCGATTTCGGCAATTCCGGCACCGGCTGCCGGCTGGTGATGGGGGCGGTCGCCGGCTGCCCGATCACGGCGATCTTCGACGGCGACGCCTCGCTGCGCTCCAGGCCGATGCGGCGGGTGCTCGACCCCCTCGAATTGATGGGCGCGCGGGTCGAAGCGGGCGGCGAGGGCGGCCGGCTGCCGCTGACGCTCAACGGTGCGCGCGACCCGCTGCCGATCCTCTACCGCACGCCGGTAGCGTCGGCGCAGATCAAATCGGCGGTGCTGCTGGCGGGACTGGCCGCCCCCGGCGCCACCACGGTGATCGAGGCCGAGGCGAGCCGCGACCATACCGAACGGATGCTGGCGCATTTCGGCGCGCAGATCGTCTCGACCCGCGAAGGCCGCCATGGCCGCAGCATTACCCTCACCGGGCAACCCGAACTGCATGGCGCCGAAGTCGTGGTCCCGGCCGACCCGTCATCGGCGGCGTTCCCGATGGTGGCGGCCCTGATCGTCAAGGGTTCCGATATCGTGCTGTCGGATGTCATGACCAACCCGCTGCGTACCGGACTGATGACAACGCTGCGCGAGATGGGCGCCGTCATCGAAGCGAGCGAAGGGCGTAGCGACGCCGGCGAGCCGATGGCGAAATTTCGCGTGCGCGCCTCGCAGCTTCGGGGCGTCGAGGTGCCACCGGAGCGGGCACCCTCGATGATCGATGAATATCTGGTGCTGGCGGTGGCGGCCGCCTTTGCCGAGGGGCCCACCATCCTGCGCGGTCTGCAGGAACTGCGGGTCAAGGAATCCGACCGGCTCGAGGCCACCGCCGCCATGCTGCGCGTCAACGGCGTCAGGGTCGAGATCGCCGGTAACGACATGATCGTCGAAGGCGGCGGCCACGTTCCGGGCGGCGGCCTCGTCGCCACCCACATGGACCATCGCATCGCGATGTCGGCGCTGGTGATGGGGCTTGCCTCCGATCAGCCGGTGAAAGTCGACGACACCGCCTTCATCGCTACCAGCTTTCCGGATTTCATCCCGATGATGCGCGGGCTCGGGGCGGTGTTTTCGTGAGGGAAGCGTGATGGCTGCTGCTTTCGACCGTGACGCCCTGCTGAATGCCTTCGATCAGATTGGCCGTGCCGCTGCTTTGGCGGGCACCAAGCTGCAGATCGCGGTCTACGGCGGCTCTGCGCTCATGCTGGCGAGCAATTTCCGGTTTGCCACCGAAGATGTCGACGTGTCCGAACTCGCGTATCCTCTACCCGGATGGCTGGCGGCCGTGGTGGACAGGCTGGCCCGGGAAAACGGCTGGCAGGACAACTGGTTCAACGACGGGGTCGCTTTTCACCTCAGTTCGCTGGCGGATCGCGCGCGCGATCATCTTGAATTCGGCACGTTCCCGCGCGATGCCACCACGCCGGGGCTTGTCGTTTCGGTTCCATCGGCAGATTATTTGCTCGCGTTGAAGCTGAAGGCCGCACGGGTCACCGACCCGGTTCGCGGTGAAACGGAGCGGCTCGATATTTTGAACTTGATGAAAGTCGTGGGCATCTCGACCGCGGACGACGCCATAGCCTTGCTTGGCCGCTACTTCCCCGTGAGCGCCGCTTCTTCCGAGAAGCAGCGGTTTCTGTTGCGAAACATGAGCCGCGAGGGAGGAGTCGATGCGCCCGAATACCCTCGCTGAAGCCGTTGAATGGATACGGGGCGGGGCGGCGCGGGACGCTGTCCTTGCCGAATTCGTCGACACCTTTGACTTGGCCAAAACCGATCGAGATCGCTATGCCTCGATCGAGTGCGAGCCGGCATTGACCGGCGACAGCCAGCTAGACGCGCTGGTGGGAGCGATCGCCGAATATCTCGCAAAACAACGCCGGCTGGGGCGCGTTCCGCATTGGGCCTCCGATCCTGCCCGCTGTTTGTCCAGCCCATGGTTTGCGACGGCCTCGCCGTCGGCCGCGATGCGCGAATACCTGACCTTCAGCAGCCCCGGCGAATTCGCATCGCGCAACATCTTCACCGAGGAACGTCCTTTGCGGCGGGCTCGTGGTCCCCGTCCAGCCAATCCATAGGTCACCATGATCATCGCCATCGACGGACCGGCCGCCTCCGGCAAGGGCACGCTCGGCAAGCGGCTTGCGCACCATTACGGCTATCGCCACCTCGATACCGGCGTGATCTACCGCGCGGTGGCCAAGGTGCTGCTCGATGCCGGCGTCGACCTGACCGATGAGGCACTGGCGGTCGCTGCCGCGTTGGAACTCGACCCCGAGAAATTCGGAAATCCGGTGCTGAAGAGCCAGATCGTCGGCGAGGCCGCCTCGGTGGTCTCGGCAATCCCGCGGGTGCGGGAGGTGCTGGTCGATTTTCAGCGGCATTTTGCGGCCGGTCCGCCCGGCGCGGTGCTTGATGGCCGTGATATCGGCACCGTGATCTGCCCCGACGCCGATGTGAAGATTTTCGTGGTCGCCGACCCCAGAGTTCGAGCCCGCCGCCGTACTTTGGAGGCGAGGGCCCGCGGCGAGGACGTCGACGAGGCCCTGGTGCTGGCGGATATCCTCAAGCGCGACGAACGCGACCAGAACCGGGCCACGGCGCCGCTGAAACCGGCTCCGGATGCTCACTTGCTCGATAACTCGCAGTTGGATATAGAAGGCGGCGTCCGGGCCGCCATCGACATTGTCGAGGCCGTCCGAGCGGGCCGGCCGCGGGTCTGAACCCGTGGCCGTCATTGGAGGAAAGCCCGTTCCAGGCTTCGAGATCGATCAACTCGTTTCAGGCTCCGGATAAACATCAACGGATCGAACGTGCAGGGATGCTGCCGGCCCGCTGTTGCGCTTGCCGCACGCAGCGGTCGTCAGGGGTTGCGGACCCCTGACACCTGGCGCGCGATCCGCCCTCAACCCGAATGGCCGGCGATACCGCATCTGGAGAACAAATGGCTTCGACTGCTGCTTCTTATAATCCTACCCGCGACGATTTCGCCGCGATGCTCGACGAGTCCTTTGCCGGCGGCAATTTGCAGGAAAGCTCGGTCATCAAGGGCAAGGTAGTTGCAATTGAAAAAGACATGGCCGTCATCGATGTCGGCCTGAAGACCGAGGGCCGCGTGGCGCTGCGCGAATTCGCAGGACCCGGCCGCGAAAGCGAAATCAAGGTCGGCGACGAGGTCGAGGTGTTTCTCGACCGTATCGAAAACGCGCTCGGCGAGGCCGTGCTGTCGCGCGACAAGGCGCGCCGCGAGGAGAGCTGGGGCAAGCTCGAAAAGGCGTTCAACAACAACGAGAAGGTGCACGGCGTCATCTTCAACCAGGTCAAGGGCGGCTTCACCGTCGACCTCGACGGCGCGGTCGCGTTCCTGCCGCGCTCGCAGGTCGACATCCGCCCGATCCGCGACGTCGCTCCTTTGATGAACAATTCGCAGCCGTTCCAGATCCTCAAGATGGATCGCCGCCGCGGCAACATCGTGGTGTCGCGCCGCACCGTGCTGGAGGAAACCCGGGCCGAGCAGCGCCAGGAACTGGTGCAGAATCTCGAAGAAGGCCAGGTCATCGACGGCGTGGTCAAGAACATCACCGATTACGGAGCGTTCGTCGATCTCGGCGGCATCGACGGCCTGCTGCATGTCACCGATATCGCCTGGCGCCGGGTCAATCACCCGACCGAAGTGCTGACCATCGGCCAGACCGTGAAGGTCAAGATCATCAAGATCAACCACGAGACCCACCGCATCTCGCTCGGCATGAAGCAGTTGCTGGACGATCCGTGGCAGGGCATCGAGGCGAAATACCCCCTCAATGCGCGCTTCACCGGCCGCGTCACCAACATCACCGACTACGGCGCGTTCGTCGAACTCGAACCGGGCATCGAAGGCTTGATCCACGTCTCGGAAATGTCGTGGACCAAGAAGAACATGCATCCCGGCAAGATCGTTTCGACCTCGCAGGAAGTCGAGGTTCAGGTGCTCGAAGTCGATTCGGTCAAGCGCCGGATTTCGCTCGGCCTCAAGCAGACCATGCGCAATCCCTGGGAAGTGTTCGTCGAAAAATTCCCGGTCGGATCGACGGTCGAAGGCGAGGTCAAGAACAAGACCGAGTTCGGCCTGTTCCTCGGGCTCGAGGGCGATGTCGACGGCATGGTCCATCTGTCGGATCTCGACTGGAAGCTGCCGGGCGAACAGGTGATCGACAACTTCAAGAAGGGCGACATGGTCAAGGCCGTGGTGCTCGATGTCGATGTCGAAAAGGAGCGCATCTCGCTCGGCGTCAAGCAGCTCGAGGGCGATCCGTTCGCCGAGCCCGGCGACGTCAAGAAGGGCGCGGTCGTGACCTGCGAAGTGCTCGAGGTCAAGGAAAGCGGGATCGAGGTCAAGATCGCCGGCACCGACTTCACCACCTTCATCAAGCGGTCGGAACTCGCCCGCGACCGCAACGACCAGCGCGCCGAACGCTTCGCCGTCGGCGAGAAGGTCGATGCACGGGTGATCCAGTTCGACAAGAAGGCCCGCAAGGTGCAGGTCTCGATCAAGGCGCTGGAAGTCGCCGAGGAGAAGGAGGCCATTGCGCAGTATGGCTCGTCCGATTCGGGCGCCACCCTGGGTGACATTCTCGGCACCGCGCTGAAGCAGCGCGGCGACAAGTAAGTCTTCGCTTTCGCGTCATCCCAATCGGCCCCGGTTTCGACCGGGGCCTTTTTTGTTCATCGGTACCACGCGCCGGCGGCCTTGTTTTCTTCATATTGCATCGAAATTGATGTAATTGGGACACGGCCTGTTAGCGCCGGGCAGAGCAGACCCTGCGAACCCCCTGAAGGCCGCTCCCGGGAGGATTTCGATGTCGCTTGATTCAGATGTGATTGTCGACCGCCGCAGGATCCGCCGCAAGCTGACGTTCTGGCGCGTGGTCGCCGCTCTGGTCGCGGTCGTGGCCATCGTCAGCATTGGCGCCCTGGTGACGCCGGCCGGCCGCGGCGCGTTCACCAACGCCGGCTCGATCGCCCGCATCAATATCGAGGGCCTGATCCGCAGCGACCAGGATCGCGTCGAAGCGCTGGACCGGCTGGCCAATTCGAGGGCCGCGGCCGTCATCCTGCACATCAATTCGCCGGGCGGTACCACCGCCGGCTCCGAGCAACTTTATGACGCGCTGGTCCAGTTGAAGGCGAAGAAGCCGCTGGTGGTGGTGGTCGAGGGCCTGGCGGCCTCCGGCGGCTACATCACGGCGATTGCGGCCGATCACATTATCGCCCAGCAGACCTCGCTGGTCGGTTCGATCGGCGTGCTGTTTCAGTTCCCGAATTTTACCGACCTGCTCAAGACCGTCGGGGTCAAGGTCGAGGAAGTGAAATCGTCGCCGCTGAAGGCCGCGCCCAATGGATTTGAGCCGACCAGTCCGGAAGCGCGCGCCGCGCTGGATTCGCTGGTGAAGGATTCCTATGCATGGTTTCGCGGGCTGGTGAAAGAACGCCGCGGCATGGACGACGCGCTGCTTGACAAGGTCGCGGATGGACGGGTCTTCACCGGTCATCAGGCGATCGATCTCAAGCTGGTCGACCAGCTCGGCGATGAAAGAACCGCAGTGGCGTGGCTGGTCGCGCAGAAGGGCGTGAAGAGCGGCCTGCCGGTGCGCGATTACAAGCTGCAGCCGCGTTTCGGCGACCTGACTTTCCTGCGCACCGCGGCGTCCATCACGCTCAATGCGCTCGGCCTCGGTTCGATCGCGCGGCAGGTCGAGCAGGCCGGCGTGGTGCAGGCGGCTGACCGCCTCAGCCTCGACGGCATGCTGGCGTTGTGGCAGCCGCCGGGCAACAATTGAACCGGGCAAGTCCGGTTTCGGACACGCTTCCCGCATTGCGGGTATTGCCACAATTCCCAACTGGGCCCTTTGTCGCGCCTTTTCGCGCCGCCCAATTTCATTTAGCGTCTTGACAGTCCAAGGTATTTTCACGGAAATGGATATCCGCATTCCCGGGTCCCAGTCTCGATGATCAAATCCGAACTCGTCCAGCGCATCGCCGAGCACAACCCGCATCTCTATCAGCGGGATGTGGAGAACATTGTGAATGCGATCCTCGATGAAATCGTTGCGGCACTGGCGCGGGGCGACCGCGTCGAACTGCGCGGTTTCGGCGCTTTTTCGGTGAAGCACCGTCCGGCCCGTGCCGGCCGCAATCCGCGCACCGGGGCGCATGTGCCCGTGGATCAGAAGAGCGTGCCGTTTTTCAAGACCGGCAAGGAAATGCGCGAACGGCTGAACCGCGAGGGCGGAGCGCCCGAAGCCGGCGCCTGAGCAGGCTCGGTCGCGCCGGTCCGGTTGGCAAGCGATTCCGACTCGCGGAACAGGTTCCCGACGATCTCCATCAAGGCGAGCGATGGTCATGCGAAAATTCTTCACGGCCGTGGTCGTCGTTCCGCTCGGCTTGATCTTCATCGTCTTCGCAGTCGCCAATCGTCATCTGGTGACGGTGTCGTTCGATCCGTTCAATTCCAGCGCTCCGTCGGTTGCGATCAGGCTGCCGCTGTTCATTGTCATCATCGCGGTGGCGATTCTGGGTGTGGCGGCCGGCGGCTCGGCGACCTGGTTCCGGCAGCGCCGCTGGCGCCGCGCGGCGCGCCAGCATGAGGCCGATGCGCGGCGGGCGCGGGGCGAATTGGCCGATTTGCGTGCGACAGCGACCTCGCGGTACGACCTGCCGCGTCATCCGGCCCTGCCGCAGCCGGGCGGCTATCGGGCGGCGGGGCGAGACAAGCAGGACGCGACGTTGTAGAACCCGGCCCGCGACGCCTCCCGCGTGGGGCCGCCGCCGCAACCCTGCCCTGAACCATGTCGCTGATCGTCAAAATCTGTGGCCTGTCCACGCCCGAGACCCTCGATGCCGCGCTGCAAGCCGGCGCCGACATGGTGGGATTCGTGTTCTTTCCGCCCTCGCCCCGTCATATCGGCCTGGAGACCGCGCGCGATCTCGGCCAGCAGGCGAGAGGCCGCGCCGTCAAGGTGGCGCTCACGGTCGATGCCGACGATGCCACGCTCGCCAACATCGTCGAGACCCTGCGGCCGGATATTCTGCAGCTTCACGGCCGGGAAACCGTGGCGCGGCTGCGCGATATCAAGCGGGCCTTTGGACTGCCGGTGATGAAGGCGATGGCGGTCGAAACCCCCGCCGATCTGATGCCGTTGCCCGGCTATGCCGCCGCGGCCGACCGCATCCTGTTCGACGCCCGTGCGCCCAGCGGAGCCACCCGGCCCGGCGGGCTCGGCGCGGTGTTCGACTGGCATGTGCTGGAACAGCTCGACCTCGCAATTCCGTTCATGGTCTCCGGCGGCCTCACCCGCGAAAATGTCGCCGCCGCGGTTGGTCTCACCCGCGCCGGCGGCGTCGACGTCTCCTCGGGCGTGGAGCGCGCGCCCGGTGTCAAGGATGCCGCGATGATCGAAGCCTTCATCCGCACCGCGCGCGCGATCGATCAGGGCGCGTCGCTTGCCGTCGCGGGTGGCCGATGATCGAACCAATTCGCCCGACAGCCGTGGATGGCCGGATCGCGCCCGGCCATGATGAAAGGCCATGATGAGCCCGGCCTTACCCAATTCCTTCCGCAGCGGTCCCGACGAGCGCGGGCATTTCGGCATGTTTGGCGGACGCTTTGTCGCCGAAACGCTGATGCCGCTGATCCTCGACCTGGAGCAGGCCTACGCCGCCGCCAAGGACGATCCGGCGTTCCAGGCGGAGATGAACGGATATCTGAAGGACTATGTCGGCCGGCCGTCGCCGCTTTATTTCGCGGAACGGCTGACCGAACATCTCGGCGGCGCCAGGATCTACCTCAAGCGCGAGGAGCTCAACCATACCGGCTCGCACAAGGTCAACAACGTGCTGGGCCAGATCATGGTGGCGCGACGGATGGGCAAGCAGCGCATCATTGCCGAGACCGGCGCCGGTCAGCACGGCGTCGCTACCGCGACCCTGTGCGCGCGGTTCGGGCTCGACTGCGTGGTCTATATGGGCGCGGTCGATGTCGAGCGGCAGCAGCCCAATGTCATCCGCATGGAAATGCTGGGCGCCAAAGTGGTCCCGGTGCAATCGGGAACGCGCACGCTGAAGGACGCGATGAACGAGGCGCTGCGCGACTGGGTCACCAACGTGCACGACACGTTCTACTGCATCGGCACCGTGGCGGGCCCGCATCCCTATCCGATGATGGTGCGCGACTTCCAGTCGATCATCGGGATCGAGACCCGCGCGCAGATGCAAGCCGCCGAAGGCCGCCTGCCGGACTTGCTGGTCGCCTGCATCGGCGGCGGCTCCAATGCGATGGGGCTGTTCCATCCCTTTCTCGATGATCCCGGCGTCGAGATCTTCGGCGTCGAAGCCGCGGGCCACGGGCTGACGCAATTGCACGCGGCCTCGATCGCGGGCGGGCGGCCCGGCGTGCTGCATGGCAACCGCACCTATCTGTTGATGGATGACGACGGCCAGATCCAGGACGCGCATTCGATTTCGGCGGGGCTGGATTATCCCGGCATCGGACCGGAGCATTCCTGGCTGCACGAGACCGGCCGGGTGACCTATCTGTCCGCGACCGACGACGAGGCGCTGGCGGCGTTCCAGTTGCTGTCGCGGCTCGAAGGCATCATTCCGGCGCTGGAGCCCGCGCACGCCATCGCCCGCGTGATGGAACTCGCGCCGCAACGGCCGAAACATCATCTGATGGTGGTCAACCTGTCCGGCCGCGGCGACAAGGACGTACCGCAGGTCGGCGACATCCTGAAGGGCAGGAAGAAGTGAGCAGCACAGCCGGCGCCGCACCATGACCACCCGTATCGACGCGCGCTTCGCCGAGCTGCAGCGGCAGGGCCGATCGGCCTTCGTCCCCTTCCTGATGGCCGGCGACCCCGATCCCGCCACCTCGCTCGCGATCATCAGGGCGCTGCCGCAAGCCGGCGCGGACATCATCGAGATCGGCATGCCCTTTACCGACCCGATGGCGGACGGTCCGTCGATTCAGGCGGCCGGCCTGCGCGCCCTGAACGCCGGCATGACCCTGAAGAAGACGCTGGAGATGGTGCGCGGCTTTCGTGCACACGACAACGCGACGCCGCTGGTGCTGATGGGCTATTACAATCCGATCTACATCTACGGTGTCGACCGCTTTCTCGTCGATGCGAAATCCGCCGGCGTCGACGGCCTGATCATTGTCGACCTGCCGCCGGAGGAAGACACCGAATTGTGCCTGCCGGCGATGCGGGCCGGGCTCAATTTCATCCGGCTGGCGACGCCGACCACCGACGACCGCCGCCTGCCCGCGGTGCTCGCCAACACCTCGGGCTTTGTCTATTACGTGTCCATCACCGGCATCACCGGCAGCGCCAGCGCTGACTCCGGCGTCGTCGCCGAGGCCGTCGCGCGCATCAAGCGCCACACCCATCTGCCGGTCTGTGTCGGGTTCGGCATCCGCACGCCGCAGGCGGCCCGCGCCATCGCCGAGCACGCCGATGGCGCGGTGGTCGGTACCGCGCTGGTCGATGCCTTGCGCGGCAGCCTCGACGCCGACGGCCGTGCGACGGCGAGCACGGTTGGCGCCGTGGCCGACCTCGCGGCCGCGCTGGCGCAAGGGGTGCGGGGCGCCAAACAGGCCGCGGAATAAGCCACAATTGTAATGAAGACAGGCTGCGGATGGCGGCTTGCCGGGCCTCGCCCGGGCCGCCATATAATCGGGCGATCGCCTTGATCGCGATTCGGAGCGAACCATGAATTGGCTCACCAATGTCGTCCGGCCGAAAATCCGCAACATCCTGCGTCGCGAGACGCCGGAGAATTTGTGGATCAAATGTCCGGATTCCGGACAACTCGTGTTCTACAAGGATGTCGAGGCCAACCAGTTCGTCATTCCCGGTTCGAACTACCACATGCGCATGGGCGCGGTGGCGCGGCTGAAATCGATTTTCGACAACGAGACCTGGTTCGACGTGGCGCTGCCCGATGTGACCGCCGATCCCCTCAAATTTCGCGACGAGCGCCGCTATGCCGACCGCATCAAGGACGCCCGCGCCAAGACCGGGCTGAACGACGCCATCAAGGTCGGCTACGGCAAGCTCGAAGGCGCCGCCGTCGTCATCGCCGTCCAGGACTTCGATTTCATGGGCGGCTCGCTCGGCATGGCCGCCGGCGAGGCGATCGTGCGCGGACTTGAACTCGCGGTCGAGAAGAAATCGCCGTTCATCGTGTTCGCGGCCTCCGGCGGCGCCCGCATGCAGGAGGGCATCCTGTCGCTGATGCAGTTGCCGCGCACCACGGTTGCCGTGCAGATGCTGCGCGAGGCGAAACAGCCCTACATCGTGGTACTGACCAATCCGACCACCGGCGGCGTCACCGCCTCCTATGCCATGCTGGGCGATGTGCAGATCGCCGAGCCCGGCGCGCTGATCGGCTTTGCCGGCGCGCGGGTGATCGAACAGACCATTCGCGAGAAGCTGCCGGAAGGGTTTCAGCGCGCCGAATATCTCAGGGATCACGGCATGATCGACATGGTGGTGCACCGTCACGATCTGCGCCCGACGCTGGCGCGGCTGTGCCGGCTGCTGACCAAATCACCGGCGCCGGAAGCCGCGCTGAAACCTGCGCCACAGCCGGCCGCTGCCGTCCAGATCCTGTCGGAAGCGGACGTGGCGTCCGCAGCACCGCACGCGTGAGCCCGCCCGCGGCAGAGCGTGCACCGCCGCTTGGCGAATTGACCGCGCGGCTGGCCGCCCTGCATCCCCGGCGTATCGACCTCGATCTGGCGCGGATGCTTCGGCTGCTCGACCGGCTCGACCATCCCGAGCGCAAGCTGCCGCCGGTAATCCACGTCGCCGGCACCAATGGCAAGGGCTCGACCATCGCCTATCTGCGCGCGATCCTGGAAGCGGCAGGCCTGCGCGTCCACGTCTACACCTCACCCCATCTGGTGCGGATCAACGAATGCTACCGGATCGGTCGCCCCGGCGGCGGCCGGCTCGTCGGCGACGACGAATTGCGCGCCGCGCTGGAGCATTGCGAGCGCGCCAACGCCGGCCTGCCGGTCACGATCTTCGAAATCGAAACGGCGGCGGCGCTTTGCCTGTTCGCGCAGCATCCCGCCGATCTGGTGCTGCTCGAAGTCGGTCTCGGCGGCCGGCTCGACGCCACCAATGTGATCGATGCGCCGCTCGCCACCGTGATCGCGCCGATCAGCATGGATCACACCGAGTTCCTCGGCGACACGCTGAGCCGGATTGCCGGCGAGAAGGCCGCCATCATCAAGCGCGGCGTGCCGGTGATCTGCGCCGAACAGGCCGCCGAGGCGATGGCCGTGATCGAGCAGCAGGCCAGAGGCGAGCACGCCGCGCTGCACGCCGCCGGCCAGCAATGGCATGTCAATGTCGAGCGTGGCCGGCTGGTCTATCAGGACGATCGCGGCCTGATGGATCTGGCGGCGCCGCGGCTGTTCGGGCGGCATCAGTTCGACAATGCCGGTCTTGCCATCGCGACCCTGCGCGCGCAGGACGCGTTCCGGATCGATGCCGCCGCATTCGAGGCCGGTATCGTCGCCACCGATTGGCCGGCGCGAATGCAACGTCTCGGCTCCGGCGCGCTGGTCGACCAGGCGCCGCCGGGCTGCGAGGTCTGGCTCGACGGCGGACACAATGCCGAGGGCGGCCGGGTCACCGCAGCCGCGCTCGGCGATCTCGAAGAGCGGGTATCGCGGCCGCTGGTGGTGATCGCCGGCATGATGGCGAACAAGGATGCCGGCGCGTTTCTCGCCAATTTCGCCGGGCTGACCCGCCATATCATGGCGGTGCGGATCCCCGGTCGCGACCAGGCGATGCCGCCGGAGCGGCTGGCCGATGCGGCGCGTCGTCTCGGCATGCGGGTCGAGATATCGGAGAGCGTCGAAGCGGCGCTGCACGCACTGACCGGGCTTGCCTATGAGGTGCCGCCCCGCATCCTGGTCACCGGCTCGCTATATCTCGCCGGCCATGTGCTCGCCATCAATGGCACGCCGCCCGCCTAGCAATTCGTAGCCCGGATGGAGCGAAGCGCAATCCGGGAATTGCGATGCGGAAACGCAAACGGCCGGCTGTTCGCCGGCCGCCCGGGCAATTATTCATGCAGCGAAGCTCACACCGCAGCGGTGATCCACTGCTGCAGCTTCTGCTTCGGCGCCGCGCCGACCTGGCGCGAGGCCATCTCGCCGCCCTTGAAGATCATCAAGGTGGGAATTGACATCACGCCGTATTTCGAGGCCGTCTTCGGGCTCTCGTCGACGTTGAGCTTGACGATCTTGACCTTGTCGCCCATCGCGCCGGAAATCTCGTCGAGCGCGGGGGCGATCATGCGGCAGGGGCCACACCATTCGGCCCAGAAATCGACCACGACCGGGCCGGTCGCCTTGAGCACTTCGGCGTCGAAATCGGCGTCAGAAACCTTGCCAACGGCCATCGGAATACCTCGTTCAGTTCGGGTGGAGCGCGCGGCTTCCAGGGAATCGCGCCGGGATCATAGCGCCAACCTATGAACGCGACCCTGCCGGGTCAAGCTCGGGCGTCCCCGGCGAAAATGGCGGCCAGTTGCGCGTCCAGCGCGGGGGCCGAAATCTCCATTAATTCAGGCGTTTCCGTCCAGAGCAGGGCAGCGCGGACCGGCCGCTCTGGATAAAGCCTGGCGAGCACGGCACGGTAGAGCGCCAACTGGCGGACATAGCCGGAAGGCGCTTCGGCCGCCAGCCTGGGCGGGTCGTGGTTGGTCTTGTAGTCCACGATCAGGACCTCGCCCGCGGTCACCACCAGGCGGTCGATTTGCCCGGAAACCAGCGCCTTGGCCTGTCCCGGCCGCTGCAACCGCCCGACGATCGAGACCTCGGCGCGGCTGCCGGGTGCGAACACCGGGCCGAAACGGGGGTCTTCGATCAGGCCGAGCACAGACTGCGCCAGCGCCGTGCGCTCGTCCTCGGTCCAGCCATCGGCGTTGCAGGCGAGATATCCCGTCGCGGCGTCGCGACGGCGTTCGGGGCTGAGCTCCGGCAAGGATTGCAGCAGCCGGTGCACCAGCGTACCGCGCTGCAAGGCGCGCGCCCGCGACAACGCTGTCTCGCCGGTGCGCCGCCGATGAGCCGCGTTTTCGACCGGATCGGACGGACGCAGCAGGTTGGCAGCGGCGGCTTGCGGCGCAGCTTCGGCGCGCAACCATGACGGCAGCGTGACAGGCGCTTTGGCGGTCGGACTTGCCGCCGCCGTCCCGGCCGGAGCGGTCGCATCCTCCGGCCGGGTATAGCGCTTGACCGTGCCGGCCGGCGTTTCGAGTTGCTGCACCGGCATTCCGGAACGCTCGAGCCCCTTGGCGATCAGGTCGTACCAGGAGCATTTGCGAATCGAATTCATGTTGCCGGGCATGCAGCCGCCGATCACCAGGCGGTCGGCGGCGCGGGTCATCGCCACATAGAGCAGCCGACGGTATTCGTCCTCGGTATCGGCCAGCATCGCCGCCCGCGCCGCGGCGACAATGGCCGGATCGTCGGCCTTCTTGCCGGCCCACACCACAATGCCGGGCGCGTCGGGTGCCCTGGGATCGGGTACCTGAATGAGCCTGAGGCGCTGGGTATCGGTCGGCGATGTCGTG
Organism: uncultured Alphaproteobacteria bacterium; assembly: GCA_963748165.1. Lineage (GTDB taxonomy): Bacteria > Pseudomonadota > Alphaproteobacteria > Rhizobiales > Xanthobacteraceae > Bradyrhizobium. The sequence goes on along the minus strand of CAVVIM010000014.1, from coordinate 66,368 downwards.
GTGTCGGCCAGGAACACCACCGATGCCTCCAGCCCCTTGGCGCCATGCACGGTCATGACGCGGACCTCGTCGCGCGAAATCTCCATGTCGCGCTTCACTTCGGTGTCGGCCGCGCGCAGCCACGCCATGAAGCCCTGCAACGAGGCTGGCGCCTTGCGTTCATAGCCGAGCGCGAGTTCGAGAAACTCGTCCAGCGCGTCGTTGGCCTCATGGCCGAGCCGTTTCAGGATGCGCTGCCGGCCGCCGTCGCCGCCGAGCAGCCACGCATAAAACGCAAACGGCGTGATATGCGCCGCGCGTGCCTCACAGGCGCGAAGACGTTGCAGCGCCGCCGCGATCCTGCCGTCGTCGCCGGCGCGATGGTCGAGCGCCCGGCGCAACGATCCCTTGCGTTGCCAGGCGAGCTTGAACATATCGTCCTCGTCGAGACCGAACAGCGGACTTTTCAGCGCGACCGCGAGCGCCAGATCGTCCTGCGGCAACAGCAGCGCGTCGGCGAGATTCATCAGGTCGATGATGGCGATGTGCTCGGTCAGCTTGAGCCGGTCGGCGCCGGCGACCGGAATGTTGGCGTGCTTGAGGGCCTGGATGACGGCGTCGAACACGTTGCCGCGCCGCCGTACCAGCACCAGTACGTCGCCGTAGCGCAGTCGCCGGCGGTCGCCGAGCCGGCCGGTCAGGGCTCCATTGTCGACCAGCGATTTGATCTCGGCCTGGATGCGCCGGGCGAGCCGCACCTCCGGGCTGGTCGCCGCGATGCCGTCGAACGGAGCGCGCCAGCCTTCGATGTCGTCCTTCTTGTCCGATTGCTGCAGGTCCCACAGCTCGATCAGGCTTGGCCCGGCATCGGCAAGGGCATGGTGGACCGGGTAGCCGATATCGGCGGAATGGATGCTGCGGTAGATCTCCGGATCGCGAAACACTTGGTCGACCGATTGCAGGATCGCCGGCCCGGAACGGAACGAATAGGTGAACGACACCGGATCGAATTTCAGCCCGGCATCCTCGAATTTCTTCTTCAGTGCCCGGCGGCGCAGGTCGAATTCGTGCGGCGCGGCGCCCTGAAACGAAAAGATCGACTGCTTCTCGTCGCCGACCGCGAAGATGGTGCGCACCACGCCGTCGCGCGCGCCCTGGCCGGAGGTGAATTCGGAAATGATATGGACGACGATGTCCCATTGCCGCGGGCTGGTATCCTGCGCCTCGTCGATCAGCACATGGTCGACGCCGCGGTCGAGCTTGTAATGCACCCAGCCCGATGAGACGCGCTCGAGCATGTCCAGCGTCTTGTCGATCAGATCGTCATAGTCGAGCAGGCCACGCTCCAGCTTCTCGCGCCGGTAATTCGCCGCCGCGGCGGTGGCGATGTGCAGCAGCGCCTCGGTGCGGTCGCGGGTCGTCAACGCGCGGCGCCGCTCGATCAGCGAGCCGATGCGGATGCCTTCCGCCTCGAACGCGCGCGCCATTGCCGGATCGTCGTTGCCGAATCGCTTTGTCAGCACCGACTTCCGCGGCGCCCGATCGTCGGTGAGAAACACGCCGAGATATTCATCCACTTGCGCAGCTCCGGCAAAAGCCAGCGCGTTGCGGAGCCGTTCCGCATGGTCCTGTTCGGTCTTGCTGCCGCGATCGAGCCGCGCGGCGATGTCCTGCCAGCGCGATTGCGGCAGGTTTGGCCCCTCGACGATCTCGCGCTCGACGGCTTCGATTCCGTCATCGGGATCGACGCCGAGAGTTGCCGACAATTGCGCCGCGGCGGCCGCCGCGCTGCCGGCATTGTCGGTCCACGCCATGAAATGATCGCGGCTGAGACAGGCTTCGCGCACCACATCCTTGAAGGTGACGTCGGCGGCGCTGGCCATCGCGATGTTCAGCGCGCGTCCGGCTGCGCTGCCGGGGTCGCGCGATGCCTGCAGCAGCACCGCGAGGTTGGCGCGCTCCATCATCTCGGTCTGGTCGCGCTCGTCGAGCACCGCAAACCGCGCCGGCACGTTGGCCTCGAACGGGAATTGCTGCAGCAATCGGGCGCAGAGTGCGTGGATGGTCTGCACCTTCAGTCCGCCCGGGGTTTCCAGCGCACAGGCAAACAGCTCGCGGGCGCGCATCCGCAGGTCCGCGTCCGGGCGTGCCAGCCCGACGTCGCGGATCGCGGCGTCGAGCGCGGCGTCGTCGAGCGTGACCCAATGGCCGAGCGTGGTGAAGACCCGCTCGGCCATGTTGGCCGCCGCCGCCTTGGTGAAGGTGATGCAGAGGATCTTCTCCGGTGGCACGCGCCCCAGCAGCAGCCGGATCACCCGCTGCACCAGCACATGGGTCTTGCCGGAGCCGGCATTGGCCGAGACAAACGCGGAAGCCGCGGGGTCGGACGCGCGCGCCTGGGTGGCGCGAACGGCGTCGGGGATCTGGCGCGGTACTCTCACCATTCCTCGATTCCCAGCCCGCCCGCTGCCGACCATTCCTTGATGCGGGCGAGATCGTCATAGCTGCCGTAGCGGTTCGCCCACATCGACAGGTTGAGCGAGGTATAGGCCTGGCGCTCATCCTCGAAAGCGCGGATCAACGCCTCGAGCTTGCTGCGGGCTTCGTCGGCCGCCGCGTCGGGCAACTGCGGCGTATCGCCCTTGTTGATCCTGAGCTCGAGCGGCTTTTGCTCGCCCGGCGGATTGTTGCCGCTCAGCCTGACATAGCCGAGTTCGCTGACCGAGCTGCCGGCCGCAATGCCTGCAAAGCCGCCTTCGCGCAGGATCGCCGCCTCCAGCGTGAGCTGGGGCGAAAGCCCCATCCGCACCTGCTTGCCGGTCGGCGGCTGTCCGGTCTTGTAATCGAGGATCGCAAAGCTCTGGTCGTGGCGCCGTTCGATCCGGTCGGCGCGCGCCGACAGCATGAAGGTGCGCTCATGGTCGAGCCGGATCGGGATCTCGCCGCCGATTTCAGCCGCGATGCTGCCGACATGGCGGCGCCGCCCGACCTCCCAGTCCGCAAACCAGCCGGCGATGCGCAGGAAGCGCGGCCACCATAGCGCCCGCGCTTCCGGCCGCTCCATCAGCGGCGCGAAAAATTTTTCACCGATGTCGCGCAACACCCGCGCTGGATGGTCGGGCAGCACTGTGGAGAAGGTCTGGGTGAATTCGCCGAGCGCCTCGTGGATGGCGGAGCCGCGGTCGGCAGCCGACAGCGGCATGTCGACGGGGTCGAGCGGCAGCAGCCTCAGGATATGTCTGGCGTAGATCGTATAGGGATCGCGCAGCCAGTCCTCGATCGCCGTCACCGACAGTTTCAGGGGGCGGCTGGCGCGCGGCGGCTTTGGCGCCGGCTGCGGGATCGGCTCCACCTTGTCGGGCTGGTCGATCTGCTCGGCGAAGCGAACATATTTCTTCGCCGGCCTGCTGCGCGATGTTCCAGCGCTGCTCGCCCGCGACCGCCTCGAGCCGGTGCAGGAAACGCGACGCGACCGCCGGCGCGCCGCCGACTTTGGCGGCATGGCTGAGGATGACGTCGTCGGCGCCGAGCAATTGCGCGAAATCGTGCGCCGACAGCCCGATGCGCCGCTCCGGCAGATCGAGGCCGAGTTCGTGCCGCATCGGCCGGCTGAGCCAGGGATCGATTCGTGGCGCCGGCGGCCAGACGCCTTCCACCAATCCGCCGACAATAACGCGGTCCGACTGCGTCAGCCGCGCTTCCAGCGGGCCGTAGATTTTCAACGGTGTATCGGTCGACTCCGGCCGCCGCACCATGCGGTCGCCAAAGGCGGTCTGGAACACGTCCGGATAATCGCCGAGTTCGACCGCGAGCCCGCTTGGGCTGCCGCCGCCGAGCAGATCGTCGAACGCGTCCGCCAGCGCCGACCCCTGCGGGCCTTCGAACGCGACCGCGGCGCCATGCCGGTCGCGCGACAGCTCGATCAGGGCGTCGCGATGGCGCCGGGCCAGTTCGGAAAGATCGTGGGGCTTTGATCGACTGAGCGTTTCGAGCGGCGCCAGCGCCGTGGTCAGCGACGAGATCAGCGCCTGCGCGTCATCGAGTTCGCGGTCATGCAGCCGGGTTCTGGGCTCGGAGCCGTGCAGCGAGGAAGCCTCGCGGCGACGGAATTTTCCGAGTTCGAGCCGGAAGCGGGCAAAATCGCGCGCCAGCCCGGCACTGCCCGGCTGCGGACGGGTGCCGCGCAGCAGCGCCAGTTCCAGCGTCTCGATGGCACTGGCAAACCCGCCCGATGCACCGCCCAGCCGGCACAGCGGATGTTTCAACAGCGCGAGCAAGGTCGGCGGCTCGAGCTGCCGCGCCACCGCTTCCGCGACCAGCCGCGCGAAGACTCCCGCCGGCGTGTCCATCAGCCCGTCGCCGCCGGAATCATCGAAGGCGAGATTCCAGCGCCCCAGTGCCGCCATCACCCGCCGCGCCAGCGCGCGATCCGGCGTCACCAGCGCCGCCGATTTGCCGAGATGCCGCGCCTCGCGCATCGCCACCGCGATCGCCAGCGCCTCGATCTCGGGGTTGGCGGCTTCGATCACCGCGAGATCGGTCATGCCGCTCGAAATCCTGCTCGCGATCGCGGGCTCGGCGAGCCGCCGATGCCATTGCGCGGTGGCGTTGGACGGTCGCATCGCTTCGGAGACCAGCACGTCGCGTCCGTGCGGCGCCGGCCGCCCGAGGATCTCGACAGTCGGAGCGCTTGATGCCGAAACGATGCAGCAAAGCGTGCATCGCGAATTGCGGATGATTGGAGGCCGGAGGCGTGGTGAATTTGCCCTGTGCGTCGCGGCTGCCGCCGATCGATTGCCAGGATGCGTCGTCCAGATCGGTATCGAGCCCCGGCAGCACCACGGCGCCCTGCGGCAGGGCGGCGATGGCGCGCAGAAATTTCGCCGTCGCCGGCATCGAACCGGTCGAGCCCGCCGCGATCACCGGGCCGTCGTGATGCGCGGTCAGGCGCGCCGCTTCTGCCTCGATCAGAAGATCGCGCCGCGCCGCCGGCTCGATCTTGCCGATTTCCGCCAGATGCGCCGGCCATCCCTGTCGCGCGATCTTCAGGAAGTCCAGCGAATGCTGCCAGTATTGGTCGAGCTGGTCCGGTACCAGCCGGTCAAGCGCGTTCCAGTCGACGCCGCGGGTGACCATGTCGTCGATCAGGCGCGCCAGATCGCCGGCGAGCGCCAGCGTCGATGCCGGGCCGCCGACCACCAGCGGCGCCGACACCGGTCGTCTCGCCCAGGCGCCGACCAGTTTTGCCAGCGTCAGCTTGCGCTCGAGCTCTCCGAGCTTCGGCGCGATCTGCAGCGGCGCCGCGCCGCCATAGGATTCGGACGGCTCGGCAAACGCCAGTTCGTCTTCGTCGATATCGCCCAGCGCGACGATGCGCGGCAGCACCGCGGCGTCGGTCTGCAGCTCGTCGAGGAACATTTCCCGCGCCATGCGTCCGGCGCGGCGGGTCGGCAGATAGAGCGTGACGTGCGCGAGCCGCGCCGGGTCCGCCCGTGCCGCAAAGCCGTCAACCAGTCGGCCGTCGACCAGCGCGGCAATGACGGTACGCAACAACGGCACCGAGACGGGAACGCTGAAAACGCGCATGGGCTTCCTGATTCGCCGGGGTCAGGTACCATCATGGCATGGCCAACAACAAGGAGGGAATCGATCCCTACTCCGATGGACAGTAGCCGTGTAGCCCGGATGGAGCGCAGCGCAATCCGGGGCCGTCGCCATCCGCATCGCGATCCCGGATTGCGCTGCGCTCCATCCGGGCTACGGATCGGAGAGATATCATTCGCCGTTCCAGCCGCAGTCTCGGAGGCGCCGATGCAGATGCGGCGGCGCCGGGGCGGCGACGCGCACCGGCTCCTTGTTCCGCGACAGCGGGATCACGATCTCGCGGGCATGCAGATGCAGCCGCGGTTCCCCGATCCGCGGCCCGTTGCCGTAGATATTGTCGCCGACGATCGGCCAGCCCATCGCGGCGGCGTGCACGCGCAATTGATGGGTGCGGCCGGTGACCGGTTCCATGGCGAGCCAGCTCAGCCCGTCGCCGCGGCCGAGCACCTTCCAGTTGGTCACCGCGGTCTGGCCGTCCGGATCGGGCTTCTGCCACCAGCCGCGCTCGGCATTGAGACGGCCGAGCGGCAGGTCGATGGTGCCCTCGTCTTCGGCGGGACCGCCTTCGACCGTGGCCCAATAGGTCTTGGAAATCCTGCCGTGCTTGAACAACAGGCCGAGCGAGGCCGTGGCCTTGCGGTGACGTCCCAGCACCAGACAGCCGGAGGTGTCGCGGTCGAGCCGGTGGGCGAGCACCGGGGGCGCGGCAGGCCGAACCGCAGCGCATCGAACGAGGCTTCCAGATTGGCGCCGCCCTTGGGGCCGCGATGCACCGGCAGTCCCGCGGGTTTGTCGATCACCAGCATCAGCCCGTCGCGATAAAGCACGCGGGCTTGAATTTCCTCCGCGGTCAGCTCCGGAACATCCATCGATGGTCGAGACTTTCGTTTGAGGGGTGAAACGGCTAACACACCCCCCACATGAGCGATACTCCTTCGGAAACAACCAAACTGAGCTGGTGGCGGCGGCTGTCCGGCGGGCTCAAGCGCACCTCGGGTTCGCTCGGGGCGGCGGTGGCCGATCTCGTCACCAAGCGCAAGCTCGACCGCGCCATGCTCGAGGACATCGAGGACGTGCTGCTGCGCGCCGACCTGGGAACCGAGGTCGCGGCGCGGATCTCGGCCGCGGTCGGGGTCGGCCGCTATGACAAGGCGATCTCGGCGGAAGATGTGAAGAGTGTGGTCGCGACCGAGGTCGAAAAGGTCCTGGCGCCGGTGGCAAAGCCGCTTTGATCGATACGGCGCACCGGCCGTTCGTCATTCTGGTGGTCGGGGTCAACGGGTCCGGCAAGACCACCACCATCGGCAAGCTGGCGGCGAGGTTTTCCGCCGAAGGCCGCAAGGTGATGCTGGCCGCCGGCGACACCTTTCGCGCCGCCGCGATCGAGCAATTGAAAATCTGGGGCGAGCGCACCCAATCGCCGGTCGTCGCCGCCGCGCAGGGATCGGACTCCGCGAGCCTCGCCTTCAATGCGCTGACGGCGGCCAGGGAACAGCAGCGTGACGTGCTGCTGATCGATACTGCGGGCCGGCTGCAGAACAAGGCCGAGCTGATGAACGAGCTCGAAAAGGTGGTTCGCGTCATCAGGAAGGTCGATGCATCGGCGCCGCACGCGGTGCTGCTGGTACTCGACGCCACGGTCGGACAAAATGCACTGTCGCAGGTCGAGGCCTTTCATCGCACGGCGGGCGTGACGGGCCTCGTCATGACCAAGCTCGACGGCACCGCGCGCGGCGGAATTCTGGTGGCGCTGGCCGAGAAACATCGGCTGCCGGTGCACTTCATCGGCGTCGGCGAGAGCATCGACGATCTCGCCCCGTTCACGGCGCGGGATTTTGCCCAGGCAATTGCAGGGATTGAAAGCTAAGATGGACAAGACGACGCCGCATCCGCTGTTCAAGCTCGCGACCGAACTCGGGCCGCTGATTGTTTTCTTCGTTGCCAACGCCAAATTCCATCTGTTCGTCGCCACCGGCGCCTTCATGGTGGCGGTGGTGGCCGCGATGATCGCGTCCTATGTGGTGACGCGGCACGTCCCGATCATGGCGCTGGTCACCGGGATCGTCGTCATCGTGTTCGGCACCCTGACCCTGGTGCTGCATGATGAAACCTTCATCAAGGTCAAGCCGACCATCATCTACGGGCTGTTTGCCGCGGTGCTCGGCGGTGGCCTGCTGTTCGGTCGCTCCTTGATCGCGATCATGTTCGATCAGATGTTCAATCTCACGCCGCGGGGCTGGCGCCAGTTGACGCTGCGCTGGGCGCTGTTCTTCGCGGCGATGGCGATCCTCAACGAAATCATCTGGCGCACCCAGAGCACCGATTTCTGGGTGGCGTTCAAGGCGTTCGGCGTGATCCCGCTGACAATGGGCTTCGCCATCCTGCAGATGCCGCTGATCAAGCGCTATCATCTGGAGCCCGCGTCGCTGCAAGCGAGCGAAGCCGATGCGGGAGATGTGAGAAAGAGGTGAGGTTCCGTCATTCCGGGGCGCGAGCAAAGCGAGCGAACCCGGAATTTCGAGAATTCCCCGATGCGCAATTGCGCATCTGAGGTCTGGTCCTTCGGACCATCCCGGAATGATGGTGTGGACGGCCCCCGACGGCATCAGTGTGCCAGACTGGTGATATCGATTCGACCAGACAAGGGAGCCGTCCATGGGCGAGATTAGCATGATTGGTTTGGATTTGGCGAAGAACGTGTTCCAGGTTCACGGGATTGACGCGTCGGGAGGGGTGGTGGTGCGGCGTCAGCTTCGGCGTGGTGCGGTGGAGAAGTTTTTTGCGCAACTGCCGCCGTGCCTGGTGGGGATGGAGGCCTGTGGCAGCGCGCACCATTGGGCGCGGGTGATCGGCCGTTATGGCCACGAGGTGCGGCTGATGCCGCCGGCCTATGTGAAACCCTACCTGAAGCGCAACAAGAACGATGGCCGCGACGCGGAGGCGATCTGCGAGGCGGTGGGCCGGCCGACGATGCGGTTCGTGGCGGTAAAGAGCGTGGAGCAGCAAGCGACGATGGCGGTTCATACCACGCGGGCGCTGCTGGTGCGGCAGCGCACGATGGCGGCGAATGCGCTGCCGGCTGCGCTGGGCGAACTCGGGATCGTGGCGGCGCAGGGCATCAGGGATTGCGCGAGCTGATGGCCCGGCTCGAAACGGCAAACGCGGAGATCCCGGAGCTGATGCGGGGCACGTTGCTGGTTCTGGCCAGGCATTGGCAGGCGCTCGATGCCGATGAGCGCGCGCTGGAGCGACAGATTACGCAAGCCGCCCGCGCCGATCGCGAGGCGCGCCGGCTGATGGAGGTGCCGTGCGTCGGCCCGATCATCGCCAGCACGGTTATGGCCAAGGTGGCTGATGCGAAGGTGTTCCGCTCGGGCCGCGATTTTGCGGCCTGGATCGGACTGACCGGCCGCGATCACGGCACCGGCGGCAAGCATCGTCCAGGCCGCATCTCCAAACGGGGCGACCGCATGCTGCGAGCCCTGCTGATCAGTGGGGCGAGCGGCTATCTGCGCCACCAGAAGCGGCGCGGTGTCAGCGACCCGTGGCTGCGCGAGCTGCTGGCGCGTCGTCCCTATAAGGTCGTCATGGTGGCGCTCGCCGCCAAGACCGCGCGTATCATCTGGGCCATGCTGGCCAAAGGAGAGAGAGTACCGGGCTCGCGCGAGCGCGTCGGCTGCTGCCTGATTGGAGGGCGACAGCCGCCGCGCTCGCGCTCATCTGTCGGAAAGGGCAACTATGGTGTGATGGCAAAATCGTCAGGAAACCGGGATCGAAACACTCCGTACCGTCATCGCGCGTCACAGCACGCCGGAATGATTGGAATTCGATCCGCGATCTCCATCAGGGCCCCGCGGTCAGCGACCGCATTCAGAGGCCGTATACATGACCGCACCCCGATCCGTTTGCCGAAACACCAAACAAGCCCTTGCCGAGAGGAGGCCGTCCATACATGACGGTCTTTATCTCCCCGCGTCCAGGGCCTTGTCGATCTCGGGCTTGAGTTCAGTGTCGATATTGTCCGGGGTGACCGGGCCGACCATCTTGTAGAGGATCATTCCGCTGCGCCCGACAATGAAGGTTTCCGGCACGCCATAGACGCCCCATTCGATCGCCGCGCGGCCGTTGCCGTCGACGCCCACCATGCCGAACGGATTGCCGTAGCGGCCGAGAAAGCGGCGGGCGTTGTCGGGGGCGTCCTTGTAGTTGATGCCGACCATTTGCAGCCGCTTGTCGTGGCCGAGCACGCTCAGCAGCGGGGCTTCGTCATGGCATGGTACGCACCAGGAGGCCCAGACGTTGACAATGCTGACCTTGCCCCGCAACGCGGTGGGATCGAGCCCGGGCACCTGCGCACCGTGGTCGAGCAGGCCCTGCAGCGGCGGCAGCAGCGTTGCCGGCGCCGGATGGCCGATCAGGGCCGAGGGAATTTTGGAGGGGTCGCCGTCTCCCAGCCGGAACCAGAACAGCGCGACCAGCGCCGCGAAACCGACCAGCGGCAGTGCCATCGGCCAGGACCGGATCCACGACCGGCGTGGCGGCGGCGCATCGGCCGGGAGGGGAGCTGCTGTGATCGGTTCGCTCATCGGATGTCCGCCGCGGGGCGGCCGGATCGCCGCGTGATGCCGCTCGCCTCCAGTTCGCGCAGCCGGGACTTCTGGCGGCGGTAATCGACCGCGATCCAGACAATCAGCATCATCACCACCGCCGTCACCACCAGGTAGGAGGTCGCGATAAAGGAGGCGTAGGGGCCAAGCGTCATCGCCTTCACGCCGTACGCCGGCTGGCTTGTATCATCTGGGCCTGCGCCATCTGCAAGGCGCGGACCCGGCGGCGCAAAATCTCGTTGCGCATCGCGGCCAGATGCAGCGTGACGAACAGCAGCGAAAATGCCACCGCCATCACCAGCAGCGGAATCAGAAACGCGCGGTCAAGGGTGGGCCCCCCCATCCGGAATACCGAGGCCGGCTGATGCAGCGTGTTCCACCAGTCCACCGAGAACTTGATGATCGGCAGATTGATGGCGCCGACCAGCGTCAGCACCGCAGCCGCGCGCGCCGCGCGGGAGGGATCTTCGACCGCGCGCCACAGCGCGATCAGTCCGAGATACATCAGGAACAGGATCAGCACCGAGGTCAGCCGCGCATCCCATTCCCAATAGGTGCCCCACATCGGCCGTCCCCACAGCGAGCCCGTCACCAGCGCGAGAAAGGTGAATGCCGCCCCGATCGGGGCTGCGGCCTTGGCGGCGACATCGGCCAGCGGATGCCGCCACACCAGCGTGCCGAGGGCCGCCACGCTCATCACGCCCCAGACCAACATCGCCAGCCAGGCATTCGGCACGTGGATGAACATGATCTTGACGGTGGCACCCTGCTGGTAATCGTCGGGTGCCACCGCCGACTGATAGAGACCGATCAGCAGCAGGATCGCGGTCGCCGCGGCAAGCCACGGCAGCAGCCGCGCGGTCAGCGCCAGGAACCGGGTCGGATTGGCAAGATCGGTCAGTGTCATGGCGCCCCTGATAATCGCTGCGGCGGCGACAGACAATGCGGCTCGCCGGCTTTCATTTCGGTCTCCGCGAGAGTTGATCGCCTAGTCCAGCCCTTGTCGCAGGCTCGCCGCGGCCGCGAATGGCCCGATCACCAGGCTCGTCAGCGACAGCGCGCACAGGATCGAGAATGGCGTTCCAAACGACAGCGGCCCCGAAATCGCGGCTTGCGACGCCGCCACGCCAAAGATCAGCACCGGGATCGACAACGGCAGCACCAGCAGCGCCAGCAACAATCCGCCGCGATGCAGCGTCACGGCCAGTGCCGCGCCGATCATGCCGGTGAAGGTCAGCGCCGGCGTGCCCGCCAGCAGGGTCAGGGCGACGGCAGAGGTCGAACCGGCATCGAGATTGAGCAACAATCCCAGCACCGGCGTCGCCACGATCAGCGGCACGCCGGCGGTCAGCCAGTGTGCCAACGCCTTGGCGGCGCAAGCCAGTTCCAGCGGCGTCCGGCTCATCACGATCAGATCGAGCGAGCCGTCCTCATGGTCGGCCATGAACAGGCGGTCGAGGGTGAGCAGGCTCGCGAGCAGCGCGCCGAGCCAGAGAATCGCCGGGCCGAGCCGGGCCAGCAGCGCCAGATCGGGTCCGACCGCGAACGGCATCAGCACCACCACGGTGAGAAAAAACAACACCCCGATCAACGCGCCGCCGCCGACGCGGAGCGCGATCCTGATGTCCCGTCGAACCAGGGCGGCCAGCGCGGTCATGCGCAGCCCCGCCGGCGACGCCTGTTCAGCGTCCGCGAGCGCCGATTGCTCCCTCCCCCCCTGTGGGGGAGGGCCGGCCCCCCTCCCTGACCACCCAGGGGGGAGGGAACGGAAAGGACCGCGTGCACAAGGTCTCGCAAGGTCACGCAGCGCCTCCCATCCGCAGCTCCGTCGCCGGCACCCCGAGCGGCAGATGGGTTGCGGCGATGACCAATCCGCCGCGCCCGAGGTGCTTGGTCATCAGGGCGACAAACAGATCCTGTCCGGCGGCATCGAGCGCCGAGGTCGGCTCGTCCAGCAGCCAGATCGGCCGTGGTGTGGCCAACAGCCGCGCGATCGAGAGCCGCCGCCGCTGGCCCGCCGACAGAAAGGCCGCCGGCAGATGCGCGGCGTGATCGAGCCCCACAAGCTGCAGGCTCTGGACCGCATCCGAGCCGTCGCCGCCGAGAAAATCCCGCCAGAATGACAGGTTCTCCAGCACGCTCAGCGCCGGCTTCATGGCGTCGCGGTGGCCGAGATAATGGGCCTGTTCGGGCAGCGTCAATTCCGCCTCGCCGCCCTCGAGATCGATCGAGCCGCCGGCCATCGACAGCAGGCCCGCGACCAGCCGCAGCAGCGAGGTCTTGCCGGATCCGTTGGGGCCGGTGACGGCGATCGCCTCACCCGAGCGGGCTTCGAAATCGAGGCCCGAGAACACTTCCCGGCCGCCTCGCACGCATCTGACGCCGCGTCCCGAGAGCCGCATTTGCCCTTCCGTGGCCTTGCAGAGTGGAGCATACCGCATTGCTGCGGCACGAATGTCGGTGTGGCGGCGCCACTGGAAAGATTTTAGAAGTTTCTATAAGCCGGAACTTGATGCAGTACACAGTCCGCGGCTGCAAGCGATCAGGGCAAACTCGCTGACGGTGCTATGATACCCGTTGCCGGGTACAACGATGATTGGGATCCCTCACATGACCTCCCTCGACAGCTTCAAATGCCAGAAGACCCTCAAGGTCGGCGGCAAAACCTATGTCTATTACAGCCTGCCCGCCGCCGAGAAGAATGGTCTGAAGGGAATTTCCAGACTTCCTTATTCGATGAAAGTGCTGCTGGAAAACCTGCTGCGCAACGAAGACGGCCGTACCGTCAAGAAGGACGACATCGTCGCGTTCTCGAAATGGATGAAGAAGCGTGCGCTGGAGCATGAGATCGCGTTCCGCCCGGCGCGGGTATTGATGCAGGATTTCACCGGCGTGCCGGCGGTGGTCGATCTCGCGGCGATGCGCAATGCGATGCAGATGCTCGGCGGCGACGCCGAGAAAATCAATCCGCTGGTGCCGGTCGATCTCGTCATCGACCACAGCGTGATCGTCAACTTCTTCGGCGACAACAAGGCGTTCGCCAAGAATGTGGTCGAGGAATACAAGCAGAACCAGGAGCGCTACGAATTCCTGAAATGGGGCCAGGGCGCGTTTTCGAATTTCTCGGTGGTGCCGCCCGGCACCGGCATCTGCCATCAGGTCAATCTCGAATATCTCGCGCAGACGGTGTGGACCCGCAAGGAGAAGATGACGGTCGGCAAGAAGAAGGGCACCTTCGAGGTCGCCTATCCGGACACGCTGGTCGGCACCGATTCGCACACCACCATGGTCAATGGCCTGGCGGTGCTTGGTTGGGGTGTCGGCGGCATCGAGGCGGAAGCCGCGATGCTGGGCCAGCCGCTGTCGATGCTGCTGCCGGAAGTGGTCGGCTTCAAGCTCAAGGGACAGATGAAGGAAGGCGTGACCGCCACCGACCTCGTGCTGACGGTGACGCAGATGCTGCGCAAGCAGGGCGTGGTCGGCAAATTCGTCGAGTTCTTCGGCCCGGGGCTCGATTATCTTTCGGTCGCGGACAAGGCGACCATCGGCAACATGGCCCCGGAATACGGTGCCACCTGCGGCTTCTTCCCGGTCGACGCCGCCACCATCGACTATCTCAAGACCTCGGGCCGCAAGGCCGATCGGGTCGCTCTGGTCGTCGCCTACGCCAAGGCGCAGGGCCTGTTCCGCACCCCCAAATCGACCGATCCGGTGTTCACCGAGACCCTGACGCTGGATCTCGGCGACGTCGTGCCTTCGATGGCAGGACCGAAACGCCCCGAAGGCCGCGTCGCATTGCCGAGCGTCGCCGAAGGCTTCGCCACCGCGATGGCCGGCGAATACAAGAAGGCGGCCGATGCGACGCATCGCTACGCGGTCGAGAACCGCGATTTCGATCTCGGCCACGGCGATGTGGTGATCGCGGCGATCACCTCCTGCACCAACACCTCCAATCCGAGCGTCCTGATCGGCGCCGGGCTGCTGGCGCGCAACGCCGCCGCCAAGGGCCTCAAGGCAAAACCCTGGGTCAAGACCTCGCTGGCCCCGGGGAGCCAGGTGGTCGCGGAGTATCTCGCCAATTCCGGGCTGCAGCCCGAGCTCGACAAGGTCGGCTTCAACCTGATCGGCTTCGGCTGCACCACCTGCATCGGCAATTCCGGGCCGCTGCCGGAAGAGATTTCGAAGTCGATCAACGATAACGGGATCGTCGCTGCCGCGGTGCTGTCGGGTAACCGCAATTTCGAGGGCCGGGTCAGCCCTGACGTGCAGGCAAACTACCTGGCATCGCCGCCGCTGGTCGTGGTCCATGCGCTGGCGGGCACCGTGACCAGGGATCTCGCGGTCGAGCCGATCGGCGAGGGCAAGGACGGCAAGCCGGTCTATCTCAAGGATATCTGGCCGACCACCAAGGAGATCAACGCCTTCATGAAGAAGTTCGTGACCTCGACGATCTTCAAGAAGCGTTACGCCAATGTGTTCAAGGGCGACGCCAACTGGCGCAAGATCAAGACGGTCGAGAGCGAGACCTATCGCTGGAACATGAGCTCGACCTATGTGCAGAACCCGCCTTATTTCGAAGGCATGAAGAAGGTGCCGGAGCCGATCGTCGACGTGGTCGATGCGCGCATCCTGGCGATGTTCGGCGACAAGATCACCACCGATCACATCTCGCCGGCCGGCGCCATCAAGCTGACATCTCCAGCCGGAAAATATCTGTCGGAGCATCAAGTGCGTCCGGCCGACTTCAATCAATACGGCACCAGGCGGGGCAATCACGAAGTGATGATGCGCGGCACCTTCGCCAACATCCGCATCAAGAACTTCATGATGAAGGGCGCCGACGGCAATATCCCGGAAGGCGGCCTCACCAAGCACTGGCCCGACGGCGAGCAGATGTCGATCTACGATGCCGCGATGAAGTACCAGGCCGAGCATGTGCCGCTGGTGGTGTTCGCCGGCGCCGAATACGGCAATGGCTCGTCGCGCGACTGGGCCGCCAAGGGAACGCGGTTGCTGGGCGTTCGGGCCGTGATTTGCCAGAGCTTCGAGCGCATCCACCGCTCCAATCTCGTCGGCATGGGCGTGCTGCCGTTAACCTTTGAGGAAGGGGCATCCTGGCAGTCGCTCGGGCTGAAGGGGGATGAGACGGTGACGATACGGGGATTGCAGGGCGATCTGAGGCCGCGCCAGAAGCTGACGGCGGAGATCGTGTCCAGCGACGGCTCGCTGCGGCGCGTCTCGCTGTTGTGCCGGATCGATACCCTCGACGAGCTCGAATACTATCGAAACGGCGGCATCCTGCATTACGTGCTGCGCAAACTGGCGGCGTGATGCGGTTTGTGATCGATGGCTCACTGCGAAGTGAGTAGCGAGCCAAGGGGAGGCGGCTTATGAAGGGGCCGCCTTCTGCTGTTCGGAGGGCCGGTGCAATCAGGCGCCGCAAGCGTATCGTGCGGGTGCTTTTCCGGTTGCAGAATGACAGCGATGATGGCCTATAACTGCATTGCGCGTTGGTCAGGTGCCCTGGGCGTCTGCGCGATCGTTGCAGTGATCCGGCCGGCCCACGCCGATCCGCGCGCCGTGGTGGAGCTGTTTACCTCGCAAGGCTGTTCGTCCTGCCCGCCCGCCGACAAGATCATCGGGGAGCTCGCCAAGGATCCATCGATCATCGCGCTGAGCATGCCGATTGATTACTGGGACTATCTCGGCTGGAAAGACACGCTGGCGGATGCGCGCTTCAGCGCCCGGCAGAAGGCCTATTCCCAGATGCGCGGCGATCGCGATGTGTACACGCCGCAGGCCGTCATCAATGGATCGGCTCACGTCGTCGGCAGCGATCGCGTCGGTATCGAAGGCGCCATCAGCGATACCAAGAAATCCGAGGGCGTGATGTCGGTGCCGGTGTCGATGTCGGTCACCGGCAAGCAAATCAATGTTTCGGTCGCCGCCAGCAAGGACCCGGCGGTCACGCGCGGTGAAGTGTGGATCTGCTCGGTCTCGAAGGCGGTGCCGATTGCGATCGGGCGCGGCGAGAATCGCGGGCGCGAAGTAACGTACCACAACGTGGTACGCAACCTGCTCAAAGTAGGCGACTGGACCGGCAGTCCCGCCAACTGGACGGTGCCGTTGGAAAATATCTCGCGCGAGGGCGTCGACGCCGCTGCGGTGTATGTCCAGGACGGCAATCGCGACAAGCCCGGTCTGATGCTCGGCGCGGCCTATACGACGCTTCGCTGAAGCCCCGCCTCGTCATTCCGGATCGCGGCGTACGCGAGCCCTGAAATCGTTAACCATGATCGCGACTTTTCAGCCTTGCGGGAACCCTGGTCCTGCGCGCTGGGGATGAAGGCTGTGTCGTTGATTGGCGCGCATGCGCCGTGCGATGATCGGCGCGCGGGCGCTGTGCGATCGCCCAAAACAAAAAGGACCAACTCTCGTTGGCCCAGTAATGGGTATGAACTATCCTGCGAACAGGCCCGATCCCGACGACCCCGGGGGGCTGGGGGCTGAGGAATCCGGCATCGAAAGGACCGGGCCAACGCAGGATTGTTGTTTCGCAATTCAGCAGGGCGGGCGCTGGGCGGAAGTGGGGCAGTATTATGATTTCCGCTAACGATCCCGTGACGGCATGTTTCGGGCGTCTGCTCGGCCCGCGGGCGGTCTGCCGCATGCGAATCGCGTGGCCTTCGCCACGGCCCTCTTGCAGCCGCACCCGGTTGGCGCAATCATGTCATCTTTGCCGTGATCCCAAAACGCCTGAAGCCGGTTTCGGAAACGCGCCGGGCCCGGGATGAGAGGAGAGGCCACATGAGTTTGATGTCGGAGGATGCCGACCCGAGCGAGAGCCGCGCAGCGGCGCGCAGCGTCGCTGCGAGCCCGCTGCCAGGTCGGGTGACGTTCAATCGTTTCGAGCTCAACCGTATCCTCAATCTCTATGGACGCATGGTGGCCGATGGCGAATGGCGCGACTATGCCATCGATTTTCTGAAGGACCGCGCCGTGTTCTCGGTGTTTCGCCGCGCTTCCGAGGTTCCGATCTATCGCATCGAAAAAGATCCGCGGCTCACGCGCAAGCAGGGCATGTACAGCGTGATCTCGGCGACGGGGCTGATCCTGCGCCGCGGTCATGAGCTTGATCGCGTATTGCTGGCGATCGACCGCAAGCTCGCGCTGGTGTAGCGGCTGCGCGCCGTCATTGCGAGGAGCGAAGCGACGAAGCAATCCATCCCTCCGCCCGCCGCGCCATGGATTGCTTCGCTGGCGCTCGCAGCATGACGTCTGAAAGCATCCGGGCTACGGGGCGGTCGGCAGCGTCGCGGCACCCTCGCCGAGCGCGCGTTGCATCATCACCGTGTCGAGCCAGCGGCCGAACTTGAAGCCGACGCTGGGATGCGTTCCGATCATCTGAAAGCCGCATCTGGCATGCACGCCGATCGATCCCTTATTGGCGGAGTCGCCGATCACCGCGATCATCTGGCGATAGCCGCGCTGCTCCGATGCGGTGATCAGATGTTGCAGCAATTGCAGCCCGATCCCTTGGCGGTGAATCGCCGGCTGCAGGTAAATCGAATTCTCCACGGTGAAACGATAGGCCGGACGCGGCCGGTAAGCCCCCGCATAGGCATATCCGACCACGCGGCCGCCCGATGCGGCGGCGAGATAGGGATAACCGCCATCCCGCAGCACGCCAAAACGCCGGGTCATCTCGGCGAGATCCGGCGGGGTCAGCTCGAAGGTCGCGGTGCCATAGCGAACCGCGTGATCGTAGATTTCGGTAATGGCGGGAAGGTCGGCCGCGGTGGCGGGCCTGATTTCAAGCGTCGACATGGCGTGGAGGTTATTTTTGTCCAGGCCAAAAGAAAAGCCCCGGCCGACAAGGCCGGGGCTCGAATGGTCCGCCGAAATGCCGGGGTCAGTCGCGCTGACCAAGCAGTTGCAGCAGCAGCGTGAACAGGTTGATGAAATTCAGATACAGCGACAGCGCACCCGAGATCGCCGCCCGTTCCGCCACGTCACCGCCCTGCGAGGCATAGCCGTAGATGTAATCGTTCTTCAGCCGCTGGGTATCCCAGGCGGTCAGCCCGGCAAACACCAGCACGCCGACCACCGACACCACGAACTGCAGCGCCGAACTGGCGATGAACAGGTTGACCAGGCTCGCGATGATGATGCCGAACAGGCCCATCAACAGGAACGATCCCATGCCGGTCATGTCACGCCGCGTGGTGTAGCCGAACAGGCTGAGCGCGCCGAACGACGCCGCGGTGATGAAGAACACCCGCACGATCGAGGTGTGGGTGTACACCAGGAAGATCGACGACAGCGAGACGCCCATCAGCGCCGAGAACACCCAGAACAGCATCTGGGCCGTCGCCGGCCGCAGCCGGTTGATCCCGGCCGAGATCACGAACACCATCGCCAGCGGCGCCAGGATGAACAGCCATTTCAGCGGGCTGACGAACATGGCATAGCCGAACGGCGTCAGGAAGGCGTTGCCGATCTTGGCCGCGGCGCCCGACGGGTCGGTCGTCACCGCCGCCATATAGACGCCCAGCGCGGCAAGGCCGGTGATGGCAAGGCCGATGCTCATGTAATTGTAGATGCGCAGCATGTAGGCGCGCAGACCGGCGTCGACGGTCGCGGCGTCAGTGCGCCCGGCGGCCCGGCCGAAAGGAGAGGCATAATTGCGGTCTAGGTCCGACATGGTCGAATTCCCACTTTGGTTGCCCGGTGGAGCGCAAGGGGTTTGCGTCGCCGGCTAAGAAATCTATCCCAGATAGCCCGATTTGCTGACATTAACTTTACGTCATCAAGCCGGCGTCTGGCCCAAGCTCGTATGTGGGAAACTACCACATCCGCTGCAAGCTTCCACGCGCGGCTGAATGTCGCTCCGCGAAGCGCTGGAACGGGCCGGCGCTTCGCTGCCGATCTGCGGGGCGCTTCAATTTGTCATAAATTCCGCAGCACTGTGGCGGGCTTCTGGTTGAGGGCGAGCAGCGTGCCGGCCAGCCCCAGTCCGACCGTGACGACGAGGGCCGCCGCTACCACGCCGGCGGCGCTGCCGGCCTGCCAGACGAAGCTCAGCGTCATCAGCCGGGTCACGATCAGCCAGGCCGCGACGGAGCCTGCGAACACGCCGAAAACCGCGGTGGCAAAGCCGATCATCAGATATTCCAGCGCATAGGCGCCGAGCAGCCGCGCCCGGGTCGCGCCCAGCGTTTTGAGAATGACCGCGTCGTAGACGCGATGGCGGTGGCCGGCGGCGAGCGCTCCGCCCAGCACCAGGACCGCCGAGATCAGCGTCACGGCGCTCGCGCCGCGGATCGCCAGCACCAGATTGGTGACGACCGTGCCGATGGTCTCGAGCGCTTCGCGGACCCGCACGCTGGTCACCATGGGAAAGCCGTCGGCCACCGCTTTGACGATTCGGGCATCGCCGCCGGGGTTCGGCACCGTCTCGGTCAGCGTGGCGATATGGGTGTGCGGGGCGCCCTTGAAGGCGTTGGGGGAGAACACCAGCACGAAATTGATGCCGAGGCTTTGCCAGTCGACCGTGCGCAGGTTGCTGATGGTGGCGGTGATATCGCGGCCGAGCACGTTGATGACGATCGGATCGCCGATCTTGAGCCGCAGTCCGTCGGCGATCTTCTTCTCCATCGAAACCAGCGGCGGCCCGCTGTAATCGGCGTCCCACCATTTGCCCTCGACGATCTTCGAGCCCTTCGGGATCTCGGCGGTGTAGGTCAGGCCGCGGTCGCTCTGCAGCACCCATTCGCTGTCGGTGGAGCCGTTGAGGTCTTCCGCCTTGACCCCGCGGGCTTCGACGATGCGCCCGCGCAGCATCGGTACGTCCTCGACCGTCGACTGCGGCGCGGTCTGCTTGAGAAACGCGCCGAAGCGGCCGGCTTCGGTGGAGGGAATATCGATGAAATAGAACGACGGCGCCCGGTCCGGCAGCGCCGCCAGGAATTGGCGCCGCAGATTGCCGTCGATCTGGGTGATCGTGACCAACACCGCGAGGCCGAGGCCGAGCGACATCACCACCGATGGCGTCAACGCGCCGGGCCGATGGATGTTGGCGATCGCCAGCCGCAGCATGGTGATGCGGCTGCGCGGCAAAGCCCGCGCCAGCGCCATCAGCGCGGCGGCGATGCCGCGCAGCAGGGCAAACACCACGATCGAGGACGCGACGAACACGGTCGCGACCCGCTTGTCGTAGGCAAGCCCGATCGCGACCGCGACCAGCAGCGCGATCACCACGGCCATCAAGGCGAGATAGCGCCAGCGCGGCCGGTGCCACTCGCCGGTCACGGTGTCGCGGAACAGCGCCGCCACCGGCACGTCGTGGACCCGGCCGAGCGGCCAAAGCCCGAAGGCGAGCGCGGTCAGCAGGCCGTAAATGAACGACAGCACGAGTTCCCCGGGATGCAACGCCGGCACCACCGGCAACGGCAGCAGCTTGCCCAGCGTGGCGACGATGACGAAGGGCAGCGCCGCGCCGGCCGCAAGTCCGATCACCGAACCGAGCACGGCCAGCACGATCACCTGGGTCAGGTAGATGGTGAAGACGTCGCGGCCGGTGGCGCCCAGCGCCTTGAACGCCGCGATGACGTCACGGCGGCGATCGATATGGCTCTTGACCGCGTTGGCGACGCCGACACCGCCGACCAGCAGCGCCGCGAGCCCGACCAGCGTGAGGAACTGGGTAAAGCGGCTGATGCTGCGCTCGAGCTGCGGCGAGGCATTGCTGCGGGTGCGAATCTCCCAGCCGGCTTCCGGCAGCGCAGCGCGCGCATCATCGACCAGCGCCGCAGTGGCGCGATCGCCGGCGGCGTTGTCCGGCAGCTTGAGCCGGTAGATCCAGCGCACCAGGCTACCGGGTTGCAGCAGCCCGGTGGCGCGCAAAGCGGCTTCGCCGACCAGGAATCGCGGGCCGAGGCCGATCCCGCCGGCAAGTTTGTCCGGCTCGCTGTCGACGACGCTGCGGATCTGAAAATTGGCATTGCCGATACTGACGCGATCGCCGAGCTTGAGATCGAGCCGTGCCAGCAGCGCCTGATCCACCGCGGCGCCGAATGCCCCGTTCTGTTCGGCCAATAGATCGGCCATCGGCATGGCGGGATCGAGCGCGAGCTCGCCAAGCACCGGGTAGTGGCCGTCGACGGCCTTGAGCTCGACCAGCGCGAGCCGGCCATCGGCGGCGCGCGCCATCGCCCGCAAGGTCGCCGCCACCGAGACCTCGCCGCGCGAGCGCAGATACGCGACTTCATCCGGTTTGGCTTCGCGTTGGATCAGCGAGAAGGCGACGTCGCCGCCGAGCAGCGTCCGCCCCTCGCGCGCCAGGCCCTCGCCGAGGCTTGCCGCCACCGAGCCGACGCCGGCAATCGCCATCACGCCGAGCGCGATGCAGGCAATGAACACGTAAAAGCCGCGCAGGCCGCCGCGCAATTCGCGCAGGGCGTAGCGCAGGGCCAAGGATCCCGCGCGACCGGCGCGGGCCGGTTCGGATGCGGCGCTCATAAGGCGGCTGTGGTGGCTGGGCGCTTCGCCGATGTGTCATCGATCCGGCCCGAGCGCAGCCGCACCACGCGATCGCAGCGCTGCGCCAGCGTGGTGTCGTGGGTCACCAGCACCAGCGTCATGCCGCGCTCGGCGTGCTTGGTGAACAGCAGGTCGATGATCTGCCTGCCGGTGGCCTCGTCGAGATTTCCGGTGGGCTCGTCCGCCACCAGGATGGCGGGATCGGGCGCCAGCGCGCGGGCGAGTGCCACGCGCTGCTGCTCGCCGCCGGACAGTTGGGCAGGATAATGCTGCAGGCGGTCGCCGAGGCCGACCTGGGCCAATTCCTCTGCCGCGCGCCGGGAAGCATCGGGATTGCCGGCGAGTTCGAGCGGCACCGCGACATTTTCCAACGCCGTCATGGTCGGGATCAAGTGAAACGACTGGAACACGATGCCGATCTGGCGGCCGCGAAAGCGCGCCAGCGCGTCCTCGTCGAGGGCATTGAAAGCGGTGCCGTTGACCACCACCTCTCCGCCATCGGGACGCTCCAGTCCCGCCATCACCATCAGAAGCGTGGATTTTCCCGAACCTGACGGCCCGATCAGGCCGATCGCTTCCCCGGACCCTACCCGCAGGCTGATATCCTTCAGGATATGGACCCGCGCTGCGCCGGTGCCGAGCGAGAGATTGACGTTCGAAATGGAAATGGTGTCCGGCCCGAGGCCGGCCGATGACGAGGGTTCGATGAGACTGTCCATGGCTCGGTCATATGGCACTTTCGTCGCCGCGGTCGAGGGCAAGCGGCGGATGTTCGTGCACATGATTGTGTTGGTGCTGGGGTTATCGGCGACGACCGCCGCCTCGGCCGAGGCCGCCGCGCCAGCAAAGCCGGTCAGAATGGTCGTACTGGGCGACTCCTTGAGCGCCGGATATGGCCTTCCGGCTGACGCCGCATTCCCGGCGCGGCTGGAAAAATCATTGAAAAGCAACGGGATAGACGTCAGATATCGGCAACGCCGGGGTGTCCGGCGACACCAGTTCCGGCGGCCGCGACCGGCTCGACTGGTCGGTGCCGGAAGGGACCGAGGCCGTGATTCTCGAACTTGGCGCCAACGACGCCTTGCGCGGCACCGATCCAAAGGTCACCCGCGCCGCCTTGTCGGACATCCTGACCCGGCTGAAGGCACGCGGTGTCGCGGTTTTATTGTGCGGGATGCTTGCGCCGCCCAACTACGGCAGCGATTATGCGACGCGCTTCGATGCCATCTATCCGGAGCTTGCGAAATCGTTCGGGGTGCCGCTGTATCCGTTCTTCCTGGAGGGCGTGGCCGCCGACGCGAGGCTCAACCAGGCCGACGGCATGCATCCGACCGCGGAGGGCGTCGACGTGATCGTGAAAAACATCCTGCCTACGGTGAAGGCATTTCTCGGCACGTCTCTCTGGGCAACACGATTGAACAACAGTCAACGCTAACCTTGACACCGCTTTTATACCAAAGCCTGGAGGTAACTGCCCAGCCGATCCTTCGCAGAGTCACATAACTACGATAAAAATCAGCATCGGTGATTTGTCGCCGGACGTTGTTTCAGGGCATGATGGCTCCGCGAAGGCCGCGCTGCTTTTCGGGATCGGGCCCTAGCATCGGGAGTCCTTACGATGCCGCGTTTGTTCACTGGACTGGAAATTCCGGCCGAGATCGGCCAGACGCTTTCCAATTTGCGTGGCGGCCTGCCAGGCGCACGCTGGATCGACCCCGAAAATTATCACGTCACCCTGCGCTTCATCGGCGATATCGACGGCGTCGCGGCGAATGAGATCGCCTCGATGCTGTTTCGGGTCAATCGCAAGCCGTTCGAGGTCGCGCTGCAGGGCCTGTCGAGCTTCGGCGGGCGCAAGCCGCGCGCGGTGGTGGCCTCGGTGGTGCCGAGCCGCCCCCTGATCGAGCTGCAGGCCGAGCTGGAACGGCTGATGCAGCGGATCGGGCTCGACCCGGAGGGACGGAAATTCACCCCCCATGTCACCCTGGCGCGGCTGCGCGACGCCTCCAACCAGGACGTCGCGGATTATCTGTCGGTCCGGGGCTATTTCCCGACCCGGGTATTCACGGCGTCGCGGTTCGTGCTGTTCTCGTCCCGGGCCTCCACCGGCGGCGGACCTTACGTGGTCGAGGATTCCTACGCGCTGAGTGCGTAGAACGCGCCACACCTGCCGTCGTCGTCGCCCGGCTTGACCGGGCGACCCAGTACTCCCTGGCATCAGTGATTGACCGAGAGGCCGCGGCGTACTGGATCCCGGCTTTTCGCGGGGATGACCGATTGCAATCGACCTCTCACACCAATTCACGGCTTGCAATTTGCGCGCCGCTGGGGCCGTAAGGTGGGCCATGCTGTCTGCCCCGCCCACCTCGTTCCACTCCCATTATCAGTCGCTGGTCGCGTCCGGCGCGATCGAGCCCGACGCCGCGCAGGCGCAGGCCGCCGAGGCCTTTGCCGCGCTTGACCAGCGGCTCGCCAATTACCGGCCGGCGCGCCGGCAAGGCCTGCTGGGCCGGCTGTTTGCCGACAAGAACGGTGGCCCGCCGCGCGGCCTCTATGTTCACGGCGAAGTCGGGCGCGGCAAGACCATGCTGATGGATCTGTTTTTTGAGCAGAGCCAGGTCGAGCACAAGCGCCGCGCCCATTTTCACGAATTCATGGCCGAGGTGCACGAGCGCATCTACGGCTTTCGCCAGCAGATCGCGCGCGGCGAACTCGCCGACGGCGATGTGATCGCGCTGACCGCGGCGGCGATTTTCGACCAGGCCTGGCTGTTGTGCTTCGACGAATTTCACGTCACCGACATTGCCGACGCGATGATCCTGGGACGGCTGTTCGCAAAGCTGTTCGAGCTCGGTACGGTGGTGGTGGCGACATCCAATGTGGCGCCCGACGAACTCTACAAGGGAGGTCTCAACCGGGCGCTGTTCCTGCCCTTCATCGCCGAGATCGCCGACCATATGGACGTGTTGCGGCTCGACGCCCGCACCGATTTCCGGCTGGAGAAGCTGGCCGGGGTGAAAATGTGGCTGGTGCCGGCCGATCGCGCCGCTACCGCCGCGCTCGACCGGGCATGGGCGAAAATGACCGGAAATGCGCCCGGCAAGCCGCGCGATATCCCGATCAAGGGTCGCATCCTGCACGTGCCGTGCTCGGCCAACGGCGTCGCCCGGTTTTCGTTCGCCGATATCTGCGAACGAGCCGCTTGCCGCGTCGGACTATCTGCGGCTCGCGCACGACTATCATACCATCATGATCGATCGCATTCCCGTCATGGATCATGCGCAGCGCAACGCCGCCAAGCGGTTCATCGCGCTGATCGACACGCTGTATGACAACGCCGTAAAACTGATGGCCTCGGCGGAGGCCGACCCGGTGTCGCTCTATGTCGCGACCGAGGGCTACGAGGCGAACGAGTTCAAGCGGACCGCATCGCGGCTGATCGAGATGAGCTCGGAATCCTATCTGGCGCTGCCGCACGGCCACAAGGATTCCGCGGCCAGCGGGTCAAGCACGGGACTGGTCGAGACGTGATCTGCAGCGGGTCGCGCGCGCCCGGCGGCCCGCGCAGGACACCGCCGGTCGCGGCGGAAATCCCTGGCTGAAATCAAGGCAGGCCCGACAATTGAGCATGCCGCGACTTGAACGTATCGGGCGAAAGGGATAACCAGCCGTTCAAGCATCTTCCACCCTCCTGCTTGACCTCCAAAGGACGGATTTCCCATGGCGCGCGACAAGATAGCTTTGATTGGCTCCGGCCAGATCGGCGGAACGCTGGCTCATCTCATCGGCCTCAAGGAGCTCGGCGACGTGGTCATGTTCGACATTGCCGAAGGCGTGCCGCAGGGCAAGTCGCTCGATATCGCGCAGTCTTCGCCGGTCGATGGGTTCGATGCGAATTTCACCGGCACCAATTCCTATGAGGCGCTGGACAATGCCAAGGTCTGTATCGTCACCGCCGGCGTGCCGCGCAAGCCGGGCATGAGCCGCGACGATCTGCTCAGCATCAATCTCAAGGTGATGGAACAGGTCGGCGCGGGGATCAAGAAATACGCGCCCGACGCCTTCGTCGATCTGCATCACCAACCCGCTCGACGCCATGGTGTGGGCGCTGCAGAAGGCCTCCGGCATGCCGCACAAGAAGGTGGTGGGCATGGCGGGCGTGCTGGACTCCTCGCGTTTCCGCTATTTCCTCGCCGACGAATTCAACGTCTCGGTCGAAGACGTCACCGCCTTCGTGCTCGGCGGTCATGGCGATACCATGGTGCCGCTGGTGCGCTATTCGACGGTGGCGGGCATTCCGCTGCCGGATCTGGTCAAGATGGGCTGGACCTCGCAGGCGCGAATCGACGAGATCGTCGACCGTACCCGCAACGGCGGCGCCGAGATCGTCAACCTGCTGAAGACCGGATCGGCGTTCTATGCGCCGGCCGCCTCGGCGGTGGCGATGGCCGAGAGCTATCTGCGCGACAAGAAGCGCGTGCTGCCCTGCGCCGCCTATCTGAATGGCGAGTACGGCGTCAAGGACATGTATGTCGGCGTGCCGGTCGTGATCGGATCGAAGGGCGTCGAGCGCATTGTCGAGATCGAACTGGCCGGCAAGGACCGCGAAGCCTTCGACAAGTCGGTCGGCGCGGTGCAGGGTCTGGTCGATGCCTGCAGGAAGATCGCGCCGGACCTGCTCGGCCGCTGATCGCATTCCAGTGCAACCAGATCGATTGTTCGGGGCCTCGGGAGCCGTCACATGAATATCCACGAGTATCAAGCCAAGGCGCTGCTGCATCAGTTCGGGGTGCCGATCTCGCGTGGCGTGCCGGTGCTGCGGGCCTCCGATTCCGACGTTGCCGCGAAGACGCTGCCCGGTCCGGTCTGGGTGGTGAAGAGCCAGATCCACGCCGGCGGCCGCGGCAAGGGCAAATTCAAGGAGGCCTCCGCCGGCGACAAGGGTGGCGTCCGCATCGCCAAATCGGTCGCCGAGGTCAACGCGTTTGCCAGCCAGATGCTCGGCGCGACGCTGGTGACGGTTCAGACCGGGCCGCATGGCAAGCAGGTCAACCGGCTCTACATCGAGGAAGGCTCCGACATCGACAAGGAGTTCTATCTTTCGATCCTGGTCGATCGCGAGACGTCGGAAGTTTCCTTCGTGGTTTCCACCGAAGGCGGCGTCAATATCGAGGACGTCGCCCATGCGACGCCGGAGAAGATCGTGACGTTCTCGGTCGATCCGGCCACCGGCATCATGGCACATCACGGCCGCACGGTCGCGAAAGCGCTCAAGCTCACCGGCGATCTCGCCAAACAGGCCGAGAAGCTGGTGGCGCAGCTCTACACCGCCTTCGTCGCCAAGGACATGGCGATGCTGGAGATCAATCCGCTGGTCGTCACCAGGCAGGGCGACCTGCGCGTGCTCGACGCCAAGGTGTCATTCGACGGCAATGCGCTCTACCGCCATCCCGACGTGGTGGCGCTGCGCGACGAGACCGAGGAAGACGCCAAGGAAATCGAGGCCTCGAAATACGATCTCAACTACATCACCCTCGACGGTACCATCGGCTGCATGGTGAACGGCGCCGGCCTTGCCATGGCGACGATGGACATCATCAAGCTCTACGGCATGGCACCGGCGAATTTTCTCGACGTCGGCGGCGGCGCCAGCAGGGAAAAGGTCGCGGCCGCGTTCAAGATCATCACCGCCGACCCCAATGTGAAGGGTATCCTGGTCAACATCTTCGGCGGTATCATGAAATGCGACATCATCGCCGAGGGCGTGGTCGCCGCGGTGAAGGAAGTCGGCCTGACGGTGCCGCTGGTGGTGCGGCTGGAGGGCACCAATGTCGATGCCGGCAAGAAGATCATCCGGGAATCCGGTCTCAACGTGGTGCCGGCCGACAATCTCGACGATGCCGCGCAGAAGATCGTCAAGGCCGTGAAAGGGGCTTGAGCCGATGGCCGAGGACCATCTTGCCGCACCGGTCGCGCTCGAGGAGCACCGCAAGCTCGCCGCGTTCGCCGGCGAGTGGAGCGGCGAGGAGACGGTCTATCCGTCGCGCTGGACCGCCGGCGGGCCCGCCACCTCGAAGGTCTCGGCCCGCATCGACCTCAACGGCTTCTATCTCATTCAGGATACGCGCCAGACCCGCGACGGCAAGGAGACCTTCGCCACCCACGGCGTGTTCACCTATGACCGCGACGACCGCCTCTACAAACTGTTCTGGCACGATTCGCTCGGCTACTACCCGCCATCGCCGGCTTCCGGCGGCTGGAGCGGCAAGTCGCTGATCCTCGTGCGCGGCTCGCTGCGCGGCAACGCGCGCCATGTCTATGAAGTGATCGACGACAACAGCTACAGCATGAAAATCCAGTTCTCGCCCGATGCCGAAGGGTGGGCCGATGTGCTCGCCGGCGTCTATCGGCGCGTCCACTAGCACCATCACCGCCACTTCGCGAAAGCAATCCCAGCCATGTCCGTCCTGATCGACAAGAATACAAGAGTCATTTGCCAGGGCTTCACCGGCAAGAACGGCACGTTTCATTCCGAAGCGGCGATCGCCTATGGCACCAGGATGGTCGGCGGCACCTCGCCGGGCAAAGGCGGATCGAAACATCTCGGCCTGCCGGTGTTCGATACCGTGGCCGAGGCGCGCGACCAGACCGGCGCCGATGCCAGCGTGATCTACGTGCCGCCGCCGGGAGCCGCGGACGCGATCTGCGAAGCCATCGACGCCGAAATCCCGCTGATCGTCTGCATCACCGAGGGTATTCCGGTGCTCGACATGGTGCGGGTGAAGCGTTCGCTTTCGGGATCGAAATCGCGGCTGATCGGGCCGAATTGTCCGGGCGTGATGACCGCGGGCGAATGCAAGATCGGCATCATGCCGGCGAACATCTTCAAGCCCGGCAATGTCGGCATCGTGTCGCGCTCGGGCACCTTGACCTATGAAGCGGTGTTCCAGACCACCCAGGAAGGCCTCGGCCAGACCACCGCGGTCGGCATCGGCGGCGATCCGGTCAAGGGCACCGAATTCATTGACGTGCTGGAGATGTTTCTGGCCGACCCCAAGACCACCTCGATTGTCATGATCGGCGAGATCGGCGGCTCCGCCGAGGAAGATGCCGCCCAGTTCCTGAAGGATGAGGCCAAGCGGGGTCGCAAGAAGCCAATGGTCGGTTTCATCGCCGGCGTCACGGCGCCCCCCGGCCGCCGCATGGGCCATGCCGGGGCGATCATTTCGGGCGGCAAGGGCGACGCCGGTTCCAAGACCGCGGCGATGGAGTCGGCTGGAATCACCGTCTCGCCGTCGCCGGCGCGGCTTGGGAAGACACTTGTCGAAAAATTGAAATCTTAATTCATTTTTTCGTTCTTTTCGGCGCGAAGATTTGCCCCATATAAGGTAAAGATGCCCCTATCGCGCTGATCCCGTGCCTGGATCGGCGATTGCGCCGTATTCCATGCGCCAACTAAAAATCACCAGGACGCCACCATGTCTCGCCAGGACGCAAACGCCGCCTTTGCCCTTTCCTCGTTTTTGCAGGGCACCAACGCGGCCTATATCGACGATCTCTATGCCCGCTACGAGCAGGACCCCGGCTCGGTCGACGGCGAGTGGCAGGAATTCTTCAAAAGCCTGAAGGACACTCCGGCCGACGTCCGCAAGAACGCCGAAGGCGCCTCCTGGGGCCGGGACCATTGGCCGCTGGCGCCGCAGGACGACCTCACTTCCGCACTCGACGGCAACTGGGCGCAGGTCGAGAAGGCGGTCGGCGCCAAGCTTGCCGCCAAGGCGCCGGCCAAGGGCGGCGAAATCTCGGCGGCCGAGGCCCATCAGGCGACGCGGGACTCGGTGCGCGCCCTGATGCTGATCCGCGCCTACCGCATGCGCGGCCATTTCCACGCCAGGCTCGATCCGCTCGGGATCGAGCCGCCCCGCAACCGCGAGGAACTCGATCCGCGCACCTACGGTTTCGCGGAGGGCGATTTCGATCGCAAGATCTTCCTCGATCACGTGCTCGGCCTCGAATACGGAACGCTGCGCGGAGATCGTCGCGATCTGCGAACGCACCTACTGCCAGACCCTCGGCGTCGAGTTCATGCATATTACGAACGGCGCCCAGAAGGGCTGGATTCAGGAGCGCATCGAGGGGCCGGACAAGGAAATCAGCTTCACCCGCGAGGGCCGCCGCGCGATCCTGAAGAAGCTGATCGAGGCCGAGGGCTTCGAGAAGTTCTGCGACCTCAAATTCACCGGTACCAAGCGCTTCGGCCTCGATGGCGCCGAATCGCTGATTCCCGCGCTGGAACAGATCATCAAGCGCGGCGGCAATCTCGGCGTCCGGGAAATCGTGGTCGGCATGCCGCATCGCGGCCGCCTCAACGTGCTGACGCAGGTGATGGGCAAGCCGCATCGCGCGCTGTTTCACGAGTTCAAGGGCGGCTCGGCCAATCCCGACGCGGTCGAAGGCTCCGGTGACGTCAAATATCATCTCGGCGCGTCGTCGGACCGCGAGTTTGACAGCAACCGGATCCATCTGTCGCTGACCGCCAATCCCTCGCATCTGGAGATCGTCGATCCGGTGGTGCTCGGCAAGGTGCGCGCCAAGCAGGATCAGCATGGCGATCCGCCCGATCAGCGCATCTCGGTGCTGCCGCTGCTGATGCATGGCGACGCCGCGTTCGCAGGCCAGGGCGTGGTCGCCGAGTGCTTCAGCCTGTCCGACCTGAAAGGCTACCGCACCGGCGGGTCGCTGCATTTCATTGTCAACAACCAGATCGGGTTCACCACCTATCCGCGCTATTCGCGTTCCTCGCCCTATCCGTCGGATGTGGCGAAGATGATCGATGCACCGATCTTCCACGTCAACGGCGACGATCCGGAGGCCGTGGTGTTCGCCGCCAAGGTCGCAATCGAGTTCCGGCAGAAGTTCCATAAGCCGGTCGTGATCGACATGTTCTGCTATCGCAGACACGGTCACAATGAGGGCGATGAGCCGGCGTTCACGCAGCCGGTGATGTACAAGAAGATCGCGGCGCACCCGACCACGCTCGAGATCTATTCGAGGCGGCTGATCGCCGAAGGCGTGATGACCGAAGCCGAGATCGAGAAGGCCAAGGCGGACTGGCGCGCGCGGCTCGATACCGAGCTCGAGGCAGGGTCCGGCTACAAGCCCAACAAGGCGGACTGGCTCGACGGCAAATGGGCCGGGTTCAAATCGGCCGACCAGGAGGAAGATCCCCGCCGTGGCGTCACCGGGGTCGACGTCGCGGTGCTCAGGGATATCGGCCGCAAGATCACCAGGGTGCCCGACGGCTTCAGGGTTCATCGCACCATCCAGCGATTTCTGGAAAATCGCGCCAAGGCGATCGACGGCGGTGCCGGCATCGATTGGGCGACCGGCGAGGCGCTGGCATTCTGCACCTTGCTGGAGGAGGGCCACCACGTCCGCCTGTCCGGACAGGACAGCGAGCGCGGCACCTTCTCGCAACGCCACTCGGTCCTGATCGATCAGGAAGACGAAAGCCGCTACACCCCGTTCAATCATCTCGGCGGCGATCAGGGCCACTACGAAGTCATCAACTCGCTGCTTTCGGAAGAGGCGGTGCTTGGCTTCGAGTACGGCTATTCGCTGGCGGAACCGAATGCGCTGACGATCTGGGAGGCGCAGTTCGGCGACTTCGCCAACGGCGCGCAGGTGCTGTTCGACCAGTTCATCTCGTCGGGCGAACGCAAATGGCTGCGCATGTCCGGCCTCGTCTGCATGCTGCCGCACGGCTACGAAGGCCAGGGCCCGGAGCATTCCTCGGCGCGGCTCGAGCGCTATCTGCAGATGTGCGCCGAGGATAACATGCAGGTGGTTTACGCTACCACGCCCTCCAATTTCTTCCATGTGTTGCGGCGGCAACTGCATCGCGAGATCCGCAAGCCGCTGATTCTGATGACGCCGAAATCGCTGCTGCGGCACAAGCGCGCGGTATCGCGGCTCGATGAAATGGGCGCCGGCACCACATTCCACCGCATTCTCTACGATGATGCGGCGATGCTGCCGGACGAGAGGATCAAGCTGGTGGCGGATGACAAGATCCGCCGCGTCGTGCTGTGCTCGGGCAAGGTCTACTACGATATCTATGACGAGCGCGAGAAGCGCGGCATCGACGATGTCTATATCATGCGGGTCGAGCAGCTCTATCCGGTACCGCTGAAGGCGCTAGTGCAGGAGCTCGGCCGCTTCAGGAATGCCGAGCTGGTCTGGTGCCAGGAAGAGCCGCGCAACATGGGGGCATGGCATTTCATCGAGCCGTATCTCGAATGGGTGCTGAACCAGATCAATGCACCGAACAAGCGTCCGCGCTACGCCGGACGCGCTGCGGCCGCCGCGACCGCCACCGGCTTGATGATCAAGCATCTGGCCCAGCTCAAGGCCCTGCTGGATGAGGCGCTGAACTAGCGCGACCGCCAAATTTTCATGCCCCGCGAAAGCGGAGCATCCCGCGCCGCCGGTTTGATCGCGACCGTCATTGCCGGATCGTCCACTGCCGCCGAGGATGACCACAAGCCACCAGGGAAACGAGACCATGACTGAAATTCGCGTGCCGACGCTCGGCGAATCCGTGACCGAAGCCACCATTGGCCGCTGGTTCAAGAAGGCCGGCGATGCCGTCGCGGTGGACGAACCGCTGGTCGAGCTCGAGACCGACAAGGTTACGATCGAAGTCCCGGCCCCATCGGCGGGCACACTCGGCGAGATCACCGCCAAGGATGGCGAAACCGTCGCGGTCGGCGCGTTGCTCGGGCAGATCAATGATGGCGCCGCCGCCAGGCCGGCCGCCGCCGCCAAACCGGCGACTGCCGCGCCGCCGCCGCCATCGGCGCCGGCTGCTGCTGCCGCGCCGGCTGCGACCGCCGCCCCGAAGGCGCCGCCGGTCGACGCGCCGCTCGCTCCCTCGGTGCGCAAGATCTCCGCCGAAAGCGGTATCGATGCCACCAGCGTCCCCGGCTCCGGCAAGGACGGCCGCGTCACCAAGGGCGACATGCTCGCGGCGATCGAAAAGGCTGCGTCGGCGCCGACCCCGGTCAATCAGCCCGCTGCCGCGGTGCAGGTCCGCGCGCCGTCGCCGGCTGACGATGCCGCACGCGAGGAACGCGTGAAGATGACGCGGTTGCGCCAGACCATCGCGCGGCGCCTGAAAGACGTGCAGAACACCGCCGCGATGCTCACGACCTTCAACGAGGTCGACATGAGCCACATCATGGCGATGCGGGCCCAGTACAAGGACGTGTTCGAGAAGAAGCACGGCAGCAAGCTCGGATTTATGGGCTTCTTCACCAAGGCTTGCGTGCAGGCGCTGAAGGACATTCCGGCCGCCAATGCCGAGATCGACGGCAGCGACCTGATCTACAAGAATTATTATCACATCGGCGTCGCCGTCGGCACCGACAAGGGTCTGGTGGTGCCCGTAGTGCGCGACTGCGACCGCAAGTCGATCGCCGAGATCGAGAAAAGCATCGCCGATTTCGGCCGGCGGGCACGCGACGGCCAGCTCAAGATCGACGAGATGCAGGGCGGCACCTTCACCATCACCAATGGCGGCATCTACGGTTCGCTGATGTCGACACCGATCCTCAATGCGCCGCAGTCCGCCATCCTCGGCATGCACAAGATTCAGGATCGCCCGGTCGCGATCAGCGGCAAGGTCGAGATACGCCCGATGATGTATCTGGCGCTGTCCTATGATCACCGCGTCATCGACGGCAAGGAAGCGGTGACGTTCCTGGTGCGGGTCAAGGAAAGTCTGGAAGACCCGGCGCGGCTGGTGCTGGACCTGTGACCGGGGCGGTTCGTCAGGTGTCCGCCCGGTGACGGGCGCCGGATCGGGGTGGGAGACGAATTTTGAACGACAGGGTTGTCATCATCACCGGCGGCAGCCGCGGCATTGGCCGCGCCACCGCAATTGCCGCCGCGGCCCGCGGATTCCGGGTTTGCGTCTGCTATGCCAGCAATGAGGCCGCCGCGCGCGAGGTGGTCGCCGCCATCGAGGCGAGCAACGGCAAAGCCATCGCGGTGAAATGCGATGTCGGCAAAGAGAGCGATATCGTGGCGCTGTTCGAGGCAGCCGATCGGTTCGGAACGCTCGGCGGGCTGGTCAACAATGCCGGCATCGTCGGGCGCACCTCGCGGGTGGACGAGATGTCGGCCGCGCGCATCGAGCGCATGATGGCGGTCAACGTCACCGGCAGCATTCTCTGCGCCCGCGAAGCCGTGAAGCGGATGTCGACGCGGCATGGCGGCAAGGGCGGCGTCATTGTCAACCTGTCGTCGGTCGCGGCCCGGCTCGGGTCGCCCAACACCTATGTCGATTACGCGGCATCCAAGGGCGCGATCGATTCCTTCACGATCGGGCTCGGCCACGAGGTGGCCGGCGAGGGCATTCGCGTCGCCGCGATCCGCCCCGGGCTGATCGATACCGAAATTCACGCCAGCGGCGGCGAGCCGGATCGTGCGCACCGCCTCGCCGGCAACGTGCCGATGAAGCGGGTCGGCACCGCCGTGGAAATCGCCAACGCCATCGTCTGGCTGATGTCGGACGAGGCCTCCTACGTCACCAGCGCGATTCTTGATGTATCGGGCGGGCGGTAATACCGGTCACACTGTTCAGCTACGGGACTTCAATCATGGCCAGCTACGATCTCGTTGTAATCGGCACCGGTCCTGGCGGATATGTCTGCGCCATTCGCGCGGCGCAGCTCGGCATGAAGGTCGCCGTGGTCGAGAAGAACGCCACGCTCGGGGGTACCTGCCTCAATGTCGGCTGCATGCCGTCGAAGGCACTGCTCTATGCCTCCGAGATGTTCGAGGAGGCCGCACACTCCTTTGCCAAAATGGGCGTCAGCGTCTCCGCACCGAAGCTCGACCTGCCGGCGATGATGACCTTCAAGCAGCAGGGCATTGACGGCAACGTCAAGGGCGTCGATTTCCTGATGAAGAAGAACAAGATCGACGTGATCAAAGGCACCGGCAGGATCCTCGGCACCGGCAAGGTCGAGGTGTCGGGCAGTGACGGCAAGACCCAGACGGTGGAGACGAGGAACATTGTCATCGCCACCGGCTCCGACATCGCGCGGCTGAAGGGCATCGAGATCGACGAGAAGCGCATCGTGTCATCGACCGGCGCGCTGACGCTCGACCGGGTGCCCGGCAAGTTGCTGATCGTGGGGGCCGGCGTGATCGGGCTCGAACTCGGCTCGGTGTGGCATCGGCTGGGGGCGCAGGTCACCGTGGTGGAATTTCTCGACCGCATCCTGCCCGGCATGGACGGCGAGGTGGCCAAACAATTCCAGCGCATCCTTGAAAGGCAGGG
The DNA here is from genome assembly GCA_963748165.1 of uncultured Alphaproteobacteria bacterium. Lineage (GTDB taxonomy): Bacteria > Pseudomonadota > Alphaproteobacteria > Rhizobiales > Xanthobacteraceae > Bradyrhizobium. Next base: position 31,289 of record CAVVIM010000014.1, on the reverse strand, counting down.
CTTTGCGTTCAGGCTCGGCGCCAAGGTCACCGGCATCGACAGCTCGGGCAAGACGCTGGTGGCGCAGATCGAGCCGGCCGCGGGCGGCACAGCCGAGAGGCTCGAAGCCGATGTCGTGCTGGTCTGTATCGGCCGCGTGCCCTACACCGAGGGCCTTGGCCTGAAGCAAGCCGGCATCGCGCTCGACAATCGCGGCCGGGTGCAGATCGACGCGCATTTCGCGACCAGCGTGAAGGGCGTCTATGCCATCGGCGATGTCGTCGCGGGTCCGATGCTCGCCCACAAGGCCGAAGACGAAGGCGTCGCCTGTGCGGAAATCCTGGCCGGGCAGGCCGGACATGTTAACTACGATGTCATCCCAGGCGTTGTGTACACCACGCCTGAAGTGTCGGCGGTCGGCAAGACCGAGGAAGAGCTGAAGCAGGCCGGCGTCGCCTACACCGTCGGACGCTTCCCGTTCACCGCCAATGGCCGCTCCAAGGTCAATCAGACCACCGAGGGCTTTGTGAAGGTTCTCGCAGATGCGAAGACCGATCGCGTGCTCGGCGTGCACATTGTTGGCCGCGAGGCCGGCGAAATGATCCACGAAGCGGCGGTATTGATGGAGTTCGGCGGGTCTGCCGAAGACCTCGCCCGCACCTGCCATGCCCATCCGACCCGTTCGGAGGCCATCAAGGAAGCCGCGCTTGCAGTCGGCAAGCGCGCCATCCATATGTGATCGACGTCCGGAAAGCCCGGGCGGGGAACCATCGATGATGCGCCGCCTGCTTCAACCGGTCTGGATTCTGCTCGCGGTCATCTTCCTGATCGAAGCCTGGCTGTGGGATCACCTCGAGCCGATCGTGGCCTGGGTGGTGGCGAAGATTCCATTGCGCACGTTCAAGCAGTGGCTCGCCGATCGCGTCGATACGCTGTCGCCGGCGATGACGCTGATCGTCTTCATCGTGCCGGTGATCCCGTTGTTCCCGCTGAAGCTGGTCGGCTTCTGGCTGCTCACCCATGAGTATTGGATGAGCGCCGTGTTCACCATCCTGTTCGCAAAATTCCTGGGTGTCGGGGTCGCCGCCTTCGTGTTCGATGTGACGCGGCCGAAGCTGCTCGAAATGGCGTGGTTCGAAAAGCTCTATGAGTTCGTTCTGGCGCTGCGCGCCAAGGCGAATGACGTGGTCGATCCGCTCAAACAGCGCATCAAGGAAGTGCTGGGCGGCGATGGGGGCGGCTGGTCCTCGCGAATCCTGCGACTGGTCCAGCGCTTCCGCAAGAGCGTGCACGAAGCGCGGTAGCCACGACCAAGCTACGGCGTCATTCCGGGCTGCATTTTCGCGCTGGGAGGGCTGGCAGCCTACGGCAACTGCAGCAGATGCGGCACGAAGATGCCGAGCGCGGTGAATGCGATCCCGGCCAGCGTCAGCAGCCCCGAGATCCAGGCCAGCGCGATGATGCCGGTGATGATGGTCGCCGAAGCCAGCACGATGCCGATCTGAAACGCCGCGGAAGCGAGCTCGAAGTGATGATACTTCGCGGTCGCAAGGTCGCGCTCCTCCTCGGCATGCTTGGCGCGTTCGGACAATTGTTCGGTGCCTTCGCCGGTTTCCGGCTCGGAGCGGTAGCGCGCCGCGGTCTTCTGCCAGTCGTCGATCTGTTTTTGCGCCGCCTTGGCGGCGTCGTCGCCGGCGCTGCCGAGGCTCAATCTGGACTGCTCGGCGGCGGTCTGCACCACGGTGCGGCGGATGCTCTTGGCCTGGAAGAACGCCCACAGATTGGAGGCCTCGACATTCTTGCCGATCGCTTCGGTCTGGGCGCCCTTGCCGAGCGTTTCCGACAGCGCAAGACACAGTGCGATCACCGCGATCAGCAGTGCGATCTTGACGTTCTCGCCGGCGGCCTCCTTGGCGTGATCGGCCTGCTCCATGCTCTCATGTGCGCTCATGATTCTCTCCCTGCCTGAGAAGCGCACGATTGCCGAACCGCACCGCCGACGCAAGTGGCCGGCGGATCGGAAGCGGCTCTGCCAGGTTGACAGGGCGCTCGATCTCAGGCGCGCGGATGCGCGGTGCGGTAAACTTCCAGCAACCGCTCGCTGTCGATGCCGGTGTAGATCTGCGTGGTCGAGAGCGAGGCGTGGCCGAGCAATTCCTGGATCGCGCGCAGGTCGCCGCCGCGCGACAGCAGATGGGTGGCGAAGGAATGCCGCAGCGCGTGCGGCGTAGCGCTATCGGGCACGCCGAGCGCGCCGCGCAGCCGCTCCATCGTGAGCTGGATGATCCGGGCCTTGAGCGGTCCGCCGCGGGCGCCGACAAAGATCGGCCCTTCCGATGGCAGCGGATGCGGACACACCGCCACATAATCCTGGATCAGCCCCAGCACATTCTGCAGCACCGGCACCATCCGGGTCTTGTTGCCCTTGCCGGTCACGACCAGCACGTCGCCTGCCCCGGGCAAGGGCACGTCGCGGCGTTTGAGCCCGAGCGCTTCGGAGATGCGCAGGCCGGATCCGTATAACAGCGCCATCACGGCGGCGTCGCGCGCCCAGATCCAGGGATCGCGGGTCTCGCCGGCGCGCTCGTCGGCGTCGGTGAAGCGCCTCGCCGCCGCGATCTGGATCGGCTTCGGCAGGCTCTTGCCGACCTTGGGGGCACGAATCGCCGACAGCGCCCCGACCTTGCCTTTGCCTTCCCGCTCGAGGAACCGCCCGAACGACCGCAGACCCGCCAGGGTGCGCATCAGCGAACGCCCGCCGATCGCCTTCGTTCGCCGCATCGCCATGAACGCGCGCACGTCGCGCGCCTCGAGCGCGGCAAAGCGCGCCAGCGTCACCGTGGTACCCCAATGCTCGCCGAGAAAGGCCAGGCATTGGCGGAGGTCGCGCGCATAGGCCTCGAGCGTCTTTGGCGACAGCCGTCGCTCGGCGCGCAGATGCGACAGCCAATGCGTCATTTCGAGCGCGAGGTCATCGGCGGCGCAGGCAAGTTCGACCGGTTTGGGCACGGGAGTTGGCTCGGCCATGGCGCTGTGTCGGATCCGTCTCTGTCTTGGGCCACGTGATTCCGCTGATTATATCGCACTTCCTTCGTTTACCCTTCGCTAAGGCGTGTCACGCCCACGGCCGGACACTGGCCCCGGCCGGCGCACGGTCTTAAGTTAGGCCATCCTTGCCGGTTCGAGCCTGATTCTCCGATGGACCATGCCATTCGCGCCCCTACGCCATCCCTGTCATCGACGCGCGTCGTCGATGTGCTGGTGCCGGTCGCGCTCAACCATGCCTATTCCTACCGGGTGCCGCGCGGCATGGAACTCAAGCCCGGCGACGTCGTTTGCGTGCCGCTCGGCCCGCGCGAGGTGGTGGCGGTGGTTTGGGCCGAAAACGCCAATCCCGATCCGCGCCTGCACAATCGCCTCAAGGATGTCGGCGAAAAGCTTGACGTGCCGCCGCTGCGAGAGGAACTGCGCTCGCTGGTCGACTGGGTCGCCAACTACACGCTGTCCGCGCGCGGCATGGTGCTGCGGATGACGTTGCGGATGGGCGAGCATCTCGGCCCGGAGCGGATGCGGATGGGCGTGCGGCTGATCGGCGAGCCGCCCCGGCGATTGACGCCGGCGCGGCGGCGGCTGATCGGCATCCTGTCCGATGGCCTGTTGCACGGCAAATCCGAGGCCGCCAGGGAAGCCGGCGTCAGTGCCGGGGTGATCGATGGGCTTGTCGATGAAGGCACGCTGACGATCGAGCCGATGCCGGCGGCGCTGGCGCCGCCGGTACCGGATCCGTCCTACGCCCAGCCGGATTTCTCCCGTCAGCAGCGCAGCGCGGTGGACGCCATGCGGGCGCTCGCCGCCAACGGCAGTTTCCACGTCGCGTTGCTCGACGGCGTCACCGGCTCGGGCAAGACCGAGGTCTATTTCGAAGCCATTGCCGAGATCGTCCGCCGCGGCAGGCAGTCGCTGATCCTGATGCCGGAGATCGCGCTGACCGGACAGTTCCTCGACCGTTTCGCCAACCGCTTCGGCGTGCGGCCGCTGGAATGGCATTCCGAACTGACCCCGCGTACCCGTGCGCGCAACTGGGCCGCGATCGCCGCGGGCGAAGCGCCGGTGGTGGTGGGGGCGCGTTCGGCGCTGTTTCTGCCCTACGCCAATCTCGGCCTCATTGTCGTCGATGAAGAGCATGAGCAGGCCTACAAGCAGGACGACGGCGCGCATTATCATGCCCGCGACATGGCGGTGGTGCGGGCCCATATCGCCAGGATCCCGATCGTGCTGGCGTCGGCGACGCCGTCGGTCGAAACCGAGGTCAATGCGCGCAAGGGCCGCTACCAGCGCGTGGTGCTGGCCTCGCGGTTCGGCGGCCAGCACATGCCGCAGATCGAGGCGATCGATCTGCGGCGCGAGCCGCCGGCCCGCGGCCGCTTCATCTCGCCGCGTCTGGCCGAACAGGTCGGACTGGCGATCGGGCGGCGCGAACAGGCGCTGTTGTTCCTCAATCGCCGCGGCTACGCCCCTTTGACGCTGTGCCGGGCCTGCGGACACCGCTTCGCCTGCACCATCTGCGACGCCTGGCTGGTCGACCACCGCTTCCGCCAGCGGCTGGTTTGCCATCATTGCGGCTTCTCGATGCCGCGGCCGCAGGCCTGTCCGCATTGCGCGGCCGAGGAGACGCTGGTGGCGGTCGGCCCCGGCGTCGAGCGTTTGCAGGAAGAAGCCGCCGCGCTGTTTCCGCAAGCCCGTACCATGGTGTTGTCGAGCGACCTGATCACCTCGATCGAGACCATGCGCAGCGAGTTGAACGAGATCACGGAAGGCCGCGTCGACATCATTATCGGCACCCAATTGGTGGCCAAGGGCCATCATTTCCCGCGGCTCAATCTGGTGGGCGTGGTCGATGCCGATCTCGGCCTCAGCAACGGCGATCCGCGCGCCGCCGAGCGCACGTTCCAACTGCTCAACCAGGTGATTGGCCGTGCCGGGCGCGATCAGGGACGCGGCGTCGGCTATCTGCAGACCCACCAGCCCGAACATCCCGTGATGAAGGCGCTGGTGGCCTGCGACCGCGAGGCGTTCTATGCGAGCGAAATCGAGGCCCGCGAGCGCACCGGCTATCCGCCGTTCGGCCGGCTGGCGAGCCTGATCGTTTCGGCGGGCGATCGACCGACCGCGGAGGGTTTTGCGCGCAAGCTGGCCGCGATCGCGCCGATCGATCAACGGATCCAGGTGCTCGGACCCGCCGAGGCACCGCTCGCCGTGATCAAGGGTCGCTATCGCTTCCGGCTGCTGGTGAAGGCGCTGCGCAATGCCGATGTGTCGGCCTATTTGCGTGAATGGCTGGCTGCCGGCCCCAAAACCAAAGGCAATCTCAAGCTCGAGATCGACGTCGATCCGCAAAGTTTCCTGTAGAACTGTCATTCCGGGATGGTGCGTCAGCACCAGGCCCGGAATCTCGAGATTCCGGGCTCGATGCTTCCTTCGCATCGCCCGGAATGACAATAACCCTAAATGACAATAACCTTAGGAGACGACCTCGGCGGTAACGCGGCCGACGCCGGCGCTGGTCAGGCCGATCGCGCGCGCCGCACCGGTGGAGAGGTCGAGGACGCGGCCGCGGACGAACGGGCCACGGTCATTGACGGTGACGACCACGCTGCGGCCGCCATGGGTCACGCGCAGTCGGGTCCCGAACGGCAGCGAGCGATGGGCGCAGGTCATGGCGCTTTGATTGAAGCGCTGGCCCGAAGCGGTCCTGCGGCCGGACTCGTTGCCATAATACGAGGCCATCCCGGAGAAGGTGCGCCCGAAGCCCGACGACGGGGCAATCGAGGCGTTGGCGTCCCGCCAGGAACCGCCGGCGCTGGCGTGATGGAAATGGCGGTGGCCGTAATGATGGTGATGGAGGTGATGGTGCCTGTGGGTCTTGGCCGACGCTTCGGTGATGCCGCCGCCGAACATGAGAGTTGCGGCGAAAACAGCCACCGCGGTACGCGACTGGGTTGCATTCCCGAGTGCGATTTTTTTCAGTGTTAGCATATATTGGTCCCTCAAGCGAGTAACGCCATATATATGGCAAGTGGAGCCCCGGCCCGTGGTAGGTGCCGAGCCGTTTGGTTGGCTAATGAGGCGTAAACGGGGCAGTAGAACCATTTTGTCTCCGGCTGAAACATCTTGTTACTGAGCCCCGCCGGCCACGGAAGCTTTTCATTTAGGCGAATTAACAATTTATTAACTAATATGATACTTAGAATTACTGTCAAACCAAGTTATGGCCGGCCGCCACGAGGTTTGAGCAAGTAATGCTTTAATCGAAAGGGCTGGCGGCAGCCGCGGTTCCTGCGCAAATCGTTCATGCGGCCATGCATCGACCGGTGGAACGAATGGCCCGCAGGCTGACGCCGAAATTCCGGTCGATCATTGCGGCGGGCGTCGCGAGTTTGCCGGCGGGGACGGCGTGCCGAGCAGACGGTGAAAACGCCGCGAAACATGCTGCGGCAAGCGAGCGCCCGACGTCGCCGTCATGTTGCACCTGCGCTCCCGCTATGTTAGCAAAGCCGCGATTTTAACGGTCCCGGTACCATCCGTACCGGTCGAAAATCGAAGTCCCGCTTGAATTCCAAGGGTTTGGATCGCTAGGCGCCGCATTGTGGCGACGGTTTTTCCCTTGCGAGTTTGACAGCTATTGAAGAGCGCGCTGTGGCTGCTGAAGATCCGTCGGTTTCGGGAGTGTCCGGTCGTTACGCAACGGCCTTGTTCGAACTGACGCGCGACGAAAAGTCGATCGACGCGGTGAGGGCCGATCTCGATCGGTTCGAGGCCATGCTGACGGACAGCGCCGATTTGAAACGGCTGGTGCGCAGCCCGGTGTTTTCGGCGGGTTCGCAGTCGAAGGCGCTGGCCGCCGTGCTCGACCGGGCCGGCATTTCAGGCATCGCCGCCAACTTCCTGAAGGTTCTTACTGTCAACCGCCGGTTATTTGCCGTCAGCGACGTGATCCGGGCCTTCCGGGCGCTGGTGGCGAGGTTCAAGGGCGAGGCGACGGCTGACATTACCGTCGCCGAACCGCTCAGCGACAGGAATCTCGACGTCCTCAAGACCGCACTGAGATCAGTGACGGGCAAGGACGTCGCGCTCAACGTGAATGTCGATCCCTCGATCATCGGCGGCCTCGTGGTCAAGCTTGGCAGCCGCATGGTCGACAGTTCGCTTCGCACCAAACTCAATTCGATCAAGCACGCGATGAAAGAGGCAGGCTGATGGACATTCGCGCCGCGGAAATCTCCGCGATCCTCAAGGACCAGATCAAGAATTTCGGCCAGGAGGCCGAGGTTACCGAAGTCGGGCAGGTGCTTTCGGTCGGTGACGGCATCGCCCGCGTCTATGGTCTCGACAATGTCCAGGCCGGCGAAATGGTCGAGTTCGAGAACGGCACGCGCGGCATGGCGCTGAACCTGGAAACCGACAATGTCGGCATCGTGATCTTCGGTGCCGACCGCGAGATCAAGGAGGGCCAGACCGTCAAGCGGACCGGCGCCATCGTCGACACTCCGGTCGGCAAGGGTCTGCTCGGCCGCGTCGTCGACGCGCTCGGCAATCCGATCGACGGCAAGGGTCCGGTCCAGTCGTCGGAACGCAAACGCGTCGACGTCAAGGCGCCCGGAATCATTCCGCGCAAATCGGTCAACGAGCCGATGGCGACCGGACTCAAGGCGATCGATGCGCTGATCCCGATCGGCCGCGGCCAGCGCGAGTTGATCATCGGCGACCGCCAGACCGGCAAGACCGCGATCGCGCTCGACACCATCCTGAACCAGAAGCCGCTCAACGCCCAGCCGGACGAGAAGATCAAGCTGTATTGCGTCTATGTCGCGATCGGGCAGAAGCGCTCGACGGTGGCGCAATTCGTCAAGGTGCTGGAAGAGCAGGGCGCGCTGGAATACTCGATCGTGGTGGCCGCGACTGCGTCCGATCCGGCGCCGATGCAGTACATCGCGCCGTTCACCGCCTGCACCATGGGCGAATACTTCCGCGACAACGGCATGCATGCGGTTATCATCTATGACGATCTGTCCAAACAGGCGGTCGCCTATCGTCAGATGTCGCTGCTGCTGCGCCGCCCGCCCGGCCGCGAAGCCTATCCCGGCGACGTGTTCTATCTGCATTCGCGCCTGCTCGAGCGTGCTGCAAAGCTCAATGACGATCATGGCTCGGGATCGCTGACCGCGCTGCCGATCATCGAAACCCAGGCCAACGACGTCTCGGCCTACATTCCGACCAACGTGATTTCGATTACCGACGGCCAGATCTTCCTGGAAACCGATTTGTTCTTTCAGGGCATTCGCCCGGCGGTAAACGTCGGCCTGTCGGTGTCGCGCGTCGGATCGTCGGCGCAGACCAAGGCGATGAAGAAGGTCGCCGGCAAGATCAAGGGTGAACTGGCGCAGTACCGCGAAATGGCGGCGTTCGCGCAGTTCGGCTCCGATCTCGACGCCTCGACCCAGCGCCTGCTCAACCGCGGTTCGCGCCTGACCGAACTGCTGAAGCAGCCGCAGTTCTCGCCGCTGAAGATGGAAGAGCAGGTCGTGGTGATTTATGCCGGCGTCAACGGCTATCTCGATGCGCTTCCGGTTGCCAAGGTGCGCGCCTTCGAGGACGGCCTGCTGTCGCTTCTGCGCGGCAAGAATGTCGACATCCTCAACACCATCCGCGACAGCCGTGACCTCTCCGACGACACCGCCGCCAAGCTGAAGTCGGTGGTCGAGGGGTACGCCAAGACGTTTGCTTGAGTGCCGTCATGGCGGGGCACGGCCCGGCCATCCACGTCTCCGAGCGCGGGTGAAATTCAAGACGTGGATGCCCGGCACGAGGCCGGGCATGACCAATGAGAGGCTTGCGGTCGGATCGAGGGTCGGATCGTCGGGGTGAATGAAGAATGGCTTCACTTAAAGACATGCGGGTCCGCATCGCCTCGACCAAGGCGACGCAGAAGATCACCAAGGCCATGCAGATGGTGGCGGCGTCGAAGCTGCGCCGCGCCCAGAATGCCGCCGAGGCGGCGCGGCCCTATGCTGAAAAGATGGACGCGGTGATCTCCGACATCGCGGCCGCGGCCGCCAGCTCTCCCGGCGCGCCGGTGTTGCTGGCCGGTACCGGCCGGGATCAGGTGCAGCTACTGCTGGTCTGCACCGGCGAACGCGGCTTGTGCGGCGCGTTCAATTCCTCGATCGTGCGACTCGCCCGCGAGCGCGCGCTGGCGCTGATGAACCAGGGCAAAGAGGTCAAGTTCTTCTGCGTCGGCCGCAAGGGATATGAGCAGCTACGCCGTACCTTCGAGAGGCAGATCGTCGAGAATGTCGAGCTGCGATCGGTCCGTCAGCTCGGCTTCGTCAACGCCGAAGATATCGCCAGGAAAGTGGTCGAACGGTTTCACGCCGGTGAGTTCGACGTCTGCACGCTGTTCTATGCTCGTTTCAGGTCGGTGATCGCCCAGGTGCCGACCGCGCAGCAGATCATCCCGCTGGTGGTCGAAGCGAGGCCCGCGAACGCCGGCCCGGCGACGACCTACGAGTATGAGCCGGAAGAGGACGAGATTCTGGCCGGGCTGTTGCCGCGCAATCTCGCGGTCCAGATCTTCCGCGCCTTGCTGGAAAACAACGCCTCGTTCTACGGCGCGCAGATGAGCGCGATGGATAACGCCACCCGCAACGCCGGCGACATGATTCGCAAGCAAACCCTGATCTACAACCGAACCCGTCAGGCCATGATCACCAAGGAGCTGATTGAGATCATCTCCGGCGCCGAGGCGATCTGACGGTCGTTTGAGCCAGACTTCGAAGGAGAGAACTTTCATGGCTACACCCGCCAACCAGACCGGACGCATCACGCAAGTCATCGGCGCCGTCGTCGACGTGCAGTTCGAGGGACATCTGCCGGCCATTCTCAACGCGCTCGAGACCCAGAACGGCGGCAGTCGCCTGGTGCTCGAGGTCGCGCAGCATCTCGGCGAATCGACGGTGCGCACCATCGCGATGGATACGGCCGAAGGTCTGGTTCGCGGCCAGGAAGTCAGCGACACCGGCAACCCGATCATGGTGCCGGTCGGCTCAGGCACGCTTGGCCGCATCATGAACGTGATCGGCGAGCCGGTCGATGAAGCCGGGCCGATCAAATCGGAAGGCAACCGCGCCATCCATCAGCCGGCACCGGCCTACACGGACCAGTCGACCGAATCGGAAATTCTCGTCACCGGCATCAAGGTTGTCGACCTGCTCGCGCCTTACGCCAAGGGCGGCAAGATCGGGCTGTTCGGCGGCGCCGGCGTCGGCAAGACCGTGCTGATTCAGGAGCTGATCAACAACGTCGCCAAGGCGCATGGCGGCTACTCGGTGTTCGCCGGCGTCGGCGAGCGGACCCGTGAAGGCAACGATCTCTATCACGAGTTCATCGAGTCCGGCGTCAACAAGAAGGGCGGCGGCGAAGGCTCCAAATGCGCGCTGGTGTATGGCCAGATGAACGAGCCGCCCGGCGCCCGCGCCCGCGTCGGCCTCACCGGCCTCACGGTGGCCGAGCATTTCCGCGACCAGGGCCAGGACGTGCTGTTCTTCGTCGACAACATCTTCCGTTTCACCCAGGCCGGTTCGGAAGTGTCGGCGCTGCTGGGGCGTATTCCCTCGGCGGTGGGCTATCAGCCGACGCTTGCGACCGACATGGGCGCGATGCAGGAGCGCATCACCACCACCACCAAGGGCTCGATCACGTCGATCCAGGCGATCTACGTCCCCGCCGACGACTATACCGATCCGGCGCCAGCGACGACGTTCGCCCATCTCGATGCAACGACCAACCTCGACCGCGCCATCTCGGAGAAGGGAATCTATCCGGCGGTTAATCCGCTGGATTCGACGTCGCGCATGCTTTCGCCGCTGATCGTCGGCGATGAGCATTACCAGACCGCGCGCATGGTTCAGCAGATACTGCAGAAGTACAAATCGCTGCAGGACATCATTGCCATTCTCGGCATGGACGAATTGAACGAAGAGGACAAGGTCACGGTGGCCCGCGCGCGCAAGATCGAGCGCTTCCTGTCGCAGCCGTTCTTCGTCGCCGAGGTCTTCACCGGCTCGCCCGGCAAGTTCGTCGATCTCGCCGACACCATCAAGGGCTTCCGCGCCATCTGCGAAGGCAAGCACGACAACCTTCCCGAGCAGGCCTTCTACATGGTCGGCACCATCGAAGAGGCGGTCGAAAAGGGCAAGAAGCTCGCGGCCGAAGCGGCCTGACCTTCATCATGTGTCATTGCCGGGCTTGACCCGGCGATCCATCGCTCCAGGGCTTCGCTTGATGGACCCGCGGGTCAAGCCCGCGGGTGACAGCGGAGAGAACGGAAACAACGGAAACAACATGGCCACCTTCCACTTCGATCTCGTCTCGCCGGAAAAACTCGCCTTCTCCGGCGAAGTCGACCAGGTTGACGTTCCCGGTGTCGAGGGTGACTTCGGCGTGCTCGCGGGCCACGCACCGGTGGTGGCGGCAATCCGGCCGGGAATCCTGACGGTGACCTCGGGCGGCACGCAGCAGAAGATCATCGTGCTCGGCGGTCTTGCGGAAGTGTCCGACAAGGGCCTCACCGTGCTGGCGGACGTGGCGACTTCGATCCAGGAACTCGATCGGGCCAAATTCGCCGACAAGATCTCCGACATGGAAGCCAACCTTGCCGAGAAAGAGGGCTCGGAGCTGGACCGCGCGGTCGAGCGGCTCGACCACTTCAAGAGCATCCAGCACCAGCTCAATTCGACGGCGATGCACTGAAGCCGGGTCGGTTCCATCAAGACCCGTCATTGCGAGCGCAAGCGAAGCAATCCATGGCGCGGCAAGCCGGCGCTGGATTGCTTCGTCGCTGGCGCTCCTCGCAACAACGGCTGAAAGCTTTGTCGTCACCGCAAGCCTATGTTCGATTCATCGCGCGAAGGGCGCAAAGCACTGCGCGACCGTCCGATACACCTGGCGTCGAAACGGCACCACCAGCTCGGCGACGCGGTCGAGCCGTTCCCATCGCCATTGATCGAATTCCGCCGGCTGGCCGTTGCGCGGTGTCAGCGGATCGATTTCGTCGTCATGCCCGGTGAAGCGCAGCGCAAACCATTTCTGGCGCTGGCCACGGAATTTCGCCAGCCGGTGTGAGGGCGAGCCAGCGAACGGCGGAAATTCGTAAGTCAGCCAGTCGGTTTCGTCGAGGTAATCGGCGCTCACCGCGCCGGTCTCCTCCCATAACTCGCGCATCACGGCATCGCGCGGGTTTTCATCGGCGTCGATGCCGCCTTGCGGCATCTGCCACTCGAAGCCCGGCAGGATGATTTCCGGCCCATCGTCCTTGAAGCGCCGCCCGATCAGGACCCGGCCGGCCGCGTTGAACAACGCCACTCCGACATTGGGACGATAAGGCTTGTCCGCCGTCATGAGAAAATCAGCCATCCGCGAGTCTGGAAAATTCCTTCACCACGCGTTCGTAGACCGGTCGCTTGAACGGAACGATCAACTCGGGAAGATTCTTCATCGGCTCCCAGCGCCAACTCACGAACTCCGCCTTGTGGCCGCCGCCAGGATTGGCGACGTTGATCTCGCCATCCTCGCCGGTAAAGCGAACCGCGTACCATTTCTGCCGCTGGCCCCGATAGCGTCCCTTCCAGGCGCGGCCGGCGACGGTGCGCGGGATGTCGTAGATCAGCCAGTCCGCGACCTCGCCGAGCTTCTCGACCGATCGGACGCTGGTTTCCTCATAGAGCTCGCGCTTTGCCGCCGCCCAGGTGTCCTCGCCGGGGTCGACGCCGCCTTGCGGCATCTGCCAGACATGGGACTCATCGACATGTTCGATGCCGCCGGCGCGACGGCCGATGAAGACGAGCCCAGCCGCGTTGATCAGCATCATGCCGACGCAGGTCCGGTAGGGCAGGTCGTCGTAGCGCGCCATTCCGTCAAAGCCTTTGCCGTCAAAACCTGATGTCCTCGGCTCGATCCGGCGCGCAGGGACCGCGGCGGGTCCGGCGTCGCGCCAGTCGAGCGAGCCTTAGCCCGATTTTGATTTCAGCATTGCGGTTGTCAATGGCACGAGCATGATACCGTGGCCTTCCAGCGTCTTGGCCCAGACACCAAGGCGCTCGATCGAAACCGGCAACGCGGAGGCGATGCCGATCGCGAGGCCGCGTTGCTTGGCCAGATCCTCGAGCTTTGCCAGCGTCCGATCGATTTCCACCGCGGTCGGCACCGCATCGATGGTGAGGTCCGCCTGGGCGAACGGCATCGCCTGAGCCGCTGCCAGCGCCGGGGCGACGCTGCGCGGCGCCGAGCCATCGTCGAGATAGCCGAGCCCGCGCTTGGCGGCCTCCTGGATGATCGGCTTCATCACCGTGTCGGCGACGACGAAGCGGCCGCCCATGAAATTGGCGATCCCGGCATAGCCCTGGAACCGGCTGAGATGCCAGTACAGCCGGTCGATGTTCTGCTCGGCGCCGAGCGTCGTGAGCAGCGTCTTTGGGCCGGGATCGTTGTCAGGATAGTCGAACGGCTCCATTGGAACCTGCAACAGGATTTCATGGCGTTGCGCGCGTGCCTGTCCGGCCAGTTTGGCGGGGTCCGAGCCGTATGGCGTGAAGGCCAGCGTGACCGCCGGCGGCAGTTTCATGATCGCCTCGGTCGTCTTGGCGGCGCCGACGCCGAGGCCGCCAACGACGATGGCGACCACGGGCATTTTCGCGGCCCTGGCGCGATCGGCCTCGGCGGCGTAGGCGGTAAAAGGCTTCAGTCCATCGGCGGCGACCATCGGAATCATGCCATAGCGCGATTTTTCCAGCAGCCGCTGATCGATCCCGGCCATCATCGGGGCGGCCGGAGAGTCCGCGATGGCCTTGTCCGCGCTGTCGCCGGACAGCACCACGTCGTGCCGTGCGCCGCTCGATCCATCGATGATGGTGATGGTCTTTTGGTCTTTCGAGGGCGCTTGCGGGGCGACCGGTTTCACCGTTGGCGCGGCGGCATCCGAGGGTGCCGCGGCGACTTTCTCGCCCGGCGTCGCCTGCGGCAACGCGACCCGGACGACCGGCTCACCGCCCAATGGATCATCGTTGAAAATGGCGAAGCCGACGAAAGTCACCAGGATCAGGCCGAGCAGCACCGCCAGCGCCTGGATTGGCGTAAACGGCAGCCGAAACCGGCGCTTCGGGCGCACCGTCTGCTGTCCGAGCGGAGCACTCAGATCGTCGGCCGTCTCTGCCATGGACCTCCCCGAATCAATCGGGGGACGATACCACGGCGGGGGCGGCCCGCAGCAGATTCGGCGCCCGGCTGCTGCTGCAACAGCGGTTGCTCGCGCGGCCGCCGCGGTTGGGCCGGCCAGCAAAAAGGGCGACCCGAAGGCCGCCCTGTCGCAAATAGTTCAGGCGAACGCGATCAGTTCGCGGCCTTGTTGCCGCCGGGCTTGTCGACCGCCGCCTTGTCCCCGTCCGCCGCAGGGGCTGGGTTGGCCTTGATGCCATGCAACAAGTCGTCGGCCATCTTCAGGGCCTTGTCGTCCTTGGCATCCGGCGGCACGTAGGATTGCGAGCCGGTCTTCTCGTCGCCTTCGGACTTGAGATGGCCGCGTAGCGAGGCTTCGCCCTTGGTATCCGTGCGGGCCTTCAGTTCGTCAGGCACGTCCTGCAGCACCTCGATATCGGGAACAATGCCCTTGGCCTGGATCGATTTGCCGGACGGCGTGAAATACCGCGCCGTGGTCAGCCGCAGCGCGCCGTTGCCCGAGCCGAGCGGAATGATGGTCTGCACCGAACCCTTGCCGAACGAGCGCGTCCCGACCAGCGTTGCCCGCTTGTGGTCCTGCAGCGCGCCGGCGACGATTTCCGATGCCGACGCCGATCCGCCGTTGATCAGCACGATCAGCGGCTTGCCCTTGGTCAGATCGCCCGGATGGGCGGTGCGGCGCTGGGTCTCCTCGGGGTTGCGGCCGCGGGTCGAAACGATCTCGCCGCGCTCGAGGAAGGTGTCGGACACCGTCACCGCTTCTTCCAGCAATCCGCCGGGATTGTTGCGCAGGTCGACGACGAAGCCTTTCAGCTTGTCGCCGATCTGGTTCTGCAAATTGACGATTTCCTTCTTGAGGCCTTCGGTGGTCTGCTCGTTGAACGTGGTGATGCGGATATAGCCGATGTCGTCGGCTTCGACATGCGCGCGCACCGAGCGGACCCGGATATTGTCCCGCACCAGCGTGACGTCGATCGGGTTGTCCTGGCCCTTGCGAATGATCTTCAGCTTGATCTTGGTATTGACCGGGCCACGCATTTTCTCGACCGCCTGATTGAGGGTGAGACCCTGCACGGCCTCGTCGTCGAGATTGGTGATGATGTCGTTGGCCATGATGCCGGCCTTGGATGCCGGCGTGTCGTCGATCGGCGAGACCACCTTGATCAGGCCGTCTTCCATCGTGACTTCGATGCCGAGGCCGCCGAATTCGCCGCGGGTCTGCACCTGCATGTCGCGGAAGCTCTTGGCGTCCATGTAGCTCGAATGCGGATCGAGGCCGGACAGCATGCCGCTGATGGCGGATTCGATCAGCTTGCTGTCGTCGGGCTTCTCGACATAGTCGCTGCGGACCCGTTCGAACACGTCGCCGAACAGATTGAGCTGGCGATAGGTGTCCGATGTCGCGGCGCGCGCGCTCGACCCCATCAACATCGAACGGGGCTGGGTCACGAACAGCGTCAATGCCGCGCCGGTGGCGGCGCTCAGCAGAACCAGAGAAGTCTTGCGCATCATCCGCGAACCTTTTCGCCTTCATTTGCGGCCCACCATGGACCTGGATCGATTGGAGTGCCGTCCTTACGGAACTCAACATAGAGTACGGGCTGGCTCGCGTTGGCGGCGAGAATGGATGCCACCCGGGACGACGTCCCCATGGTCGCGACCGGCTCCCCCGTAAGTACAAACTGGCCGATATTAACCGAAATGCGCTCCATCCCGGCGATCAGGACATGATACCCGCCCCCGGCATTGAGGATCAAGAGTTGTCCGTAGCTGCGAAATGGACCGGCGTAAACAACCCAGCCATCACACGGTGTTGTGACCTGCGCTCCGGGCCGCGTTGCCAAGGAAATGCCTTTTTCCACGCCGCCGGCACCATCGGAGCCGCCGAAATCCCGAATCTTCACGCCATTAACCGGCATCGCAAATAAACCCTTGGCGGAAGCAAACGCAATGGCCGGGCTCATCCGGGTCGGGTCCTTGAGGGCCTCGAGGTTAGGCTTGCCGTTGATGGTGGCCGGTGATCCCTGCAGACTGGCGGTCGCCGCCGCCTTCGCAGCGCTCTTCGAAATCCTGCTCCATCTTGGCGATCAGGCCCTGCAGGCTGTCGACCTGCTGGGACAGCATGATGGCGCGGGCGCTTTCGGCCTCCATGTCTTTTTCGATCGAGCTCTGCTGCCGCTGCCGCTCGTCGATCAGCGCGGCAAGCCGGGTTTGATCATCCTTGAGCTTGTCGCGGTCGACCGCAAGCTGGTCGCGCTCGGAAGCGATGCTCTTGCGCAGGGTGACCAGTTCGCCGAGATCGCGCGCCAATTGCTCGGCGCGGATGCGCAGTTCGGGCACCACCGATCCAAGCAACATGGCGGTGCGAAGCGATTGCAGCGCATCTTCCGGCCGGACCAGCAGCGCCGGCGGCGTGCGCCGTCCCGCGCGTTGCAGCGCCGCCAGCACCTCGACAATCTCGGAACGGCGCGAATCCAGCGAACCGCGGATCTGCCTGTTCACGGCTGTCGAGCGGGCGCAGCCGGGCTTCGGCGTCGCCGATCTTGGTCTCGACGCCGCGCACCTGGGCGGCAATGTCGATGAGCTGCTGGTTGAGCTTGCTGCGGTCCTGTCCGATCGCCGCGATGTCGGCCTTGAGCTTTTCCTGCAGTTCCGCGGCGTTCTTTTGCTGCGCGCGGGTGGCTTCGAGTTCCTGCTCGCGCTGCTTGATGGCGTCGGGCGAGGGGGCGGTCGCGGCCTGCGGCGCCTCGCCCACAACCTGCGCGGTCGCGGGCAGCAGGCTCATGCCGGCAAAGCCGGCGGACAACAGCGCGATCGACAGCGGAATCCGCATTGAAGCAAGCTGGCCGCGGCGGGCGGTGTCAGGGTACGATCGAATGTCCCGATCTGGCTGCATTTCGTCCGAATCAGTGCCTGCGTTGCTCGTGCCAGCGTGGCTTATGCGCGATGATAGGGGTGCCCCGCCAAAATGGTCGCGGCCCGATAAATCTGTTCCAGAAGCATGACGCGAACCATTTGATGCGGCCAGGTCGCGGCGCCGAACGCAAGGCTCGAGCTTCGCCTTGCGCCGCAAATCGGGCGAAAGTCCGTCCGCGCCGCCGATGATGAAAATAGTGTTGCCGACCTGCTGGTCCCGCCAGCGGCCCAGATGCCGGGCAAAGGCGGCGCTGTCGATATTGTCGCCGCGCTGGTCCAGCGCCACCACGGCGGATTTCTCCGGGATAGCCGCCGAGGATTGCCGCGGCTTCCTCGGCCATCCGGGTTGCGGCATCGCGCGCGCGGCTTTCGGGAATTTCATGAATGTCGAGGCCGCGGAAGCCGAGCTTGCGGCCGATGTCGTCGAAGCGCTCGCGATAGCGCTCGGCCAATATCCGTTCCGGACCCTGCTTCAGCCGGCCGATTGAAACGACGACAAGGCGCATCAGCGCACGCTAGCATGCGCTCCAGCCGATTCGCATCAGCCAGCTAAGCTAGATCGCCGTCGCCGCCGCCGGATTCTGCGTCCACAATCTTTCCAGATTGTAGAATTCGCGAACCTCCGGTCTGAACACGTGCACGATCACATCGCCGGAATCGATCAGCACCCAGTCGCAGTTGGGCAAGCCCTCGATATGGATGCTCTTGATTCCGGTTTCCTTGAGACCCTTGGCGACATTTTCCGCGATCGCGCCGACGTGCCGGTTGGCCCGGCCCGAGGTGACGATCATGTAGTCGGAGAATGCAGATTTGCCGCGAAGGTCGATGGTGACCGTTTCTTCCGCCTTCATGTCGTCGAGGCGGGAGAGGATCATATTCAGCGTCTTGTCGGCGTCGGGTTGCGCCTTCAAGGCCGCAGCTTGGGTCGATGTTTTACGCGTCCTGGACGAAGCAGACTTGGGTAAAACAGACTTGGACAATACAGATGTGGCCAGGGACCATTCCTTTCGCTGTATCGCGACCGCCGAATCTCGGCGCCCGCCAACCATACTACGCATGTGGGGTTAAATGTTTCAACATTCCAGTAAGCCCACCCTCACTTCCAGCTACCGTCGGGGTTCCGAAGGCCGGTCGACGACAGCTTCAACTTCAGTCCGGTGAGAAAAACCCAGGCCGGTGCGCGATGGTCGGCCAACTGGGCAGCCTGATGCTCGGGCAGCCGATAGCGTGCGAGCGCCTGGGCCGCCGGCGCGGTCATGGCGCGAAAACTTTGCGGCGGACGATCGACCACCGCCAGCGGCACCTGGGAGGCGATCCGCCGCCAGTTTTGCCAGCGATGAAATTGCGCGAGATTGTCGGCGCCCATGATCCAGACCAGGCGCGCGCCGGATACACGGCGGCGCAGATAGGTAATCGTGTCGACGGTATATCTCGTTCCAATGACGGCTTCGAGACAGCTAATGTCGATGCGCGGATCATCGGCCATTTGGCGCGCGGCCTCGGCGCGCGCGTCGAGGTCATGCAACGCACCGGGATCCTTGAGCGGATTGCCCGGCGTCACCAGCCACCACACCCGGTCGAGCTTCAGCCGCTTGATCGCAAACAGGCTGATGGCGCGGTGCGCGAGATGGGGTGGATTGAAGGAACCGCCGAGCAGCCCGATCCGCATGCCGTTGCTGTAAGGCGGGATGGCCTGGCAGACCGGTCGCGGCGTCACCAGGACAGGTTTCAACTGAACCACCACGGGCGCGAGGCCGGCCTGGCCGACGCGCCCTGGTCGCACCAACCGGTGCCCACGTCTGACAACGCGCTTGCGTTCACGGCCGCGTCTGCCCGGTGCCATGGACGCGGTATTTGAAGCTCGTCAACTGTTCGGCGCCGACCGGGCCGCGGGCGTGGAATTTGCCGGTGGCGATGCCGATCTCGGCGCCGAAGCCGAATTCGCCGCCGTCGGCGAACTGGGTCGAGGCGTTATGCAGCACGATCGCCGAAATCGACCTCGTTGAGAAACCGGCGCGCGGTACCCTCGTCGTCGGTCACGATCGCGTCGGTGTGGTGCGAGCCGTGGTTGTGAATATGCGCGATCGCCGCGTCGACGCCGTCGACAACCTTCGCGGCGATGATCGCGTCCTCATATTCGGTGTCCCAGTCTTCGTCGGAGGCCGGCTTCACCCGGGGGTCGGCGGCTTGCACGGCGTCGTCGCCGCGGACCTCGCAGCCGGCGTCGATCAGCATCTCGACCAGCGGCTTGAGGCTGGTGGTCGCGCCGGCGCGATCGACCAGCAGGGTTTCGGCGGCGCCGCAGACACCGGGCCGTCTCATCTTGGCGTTCAGCACGATCGACTTCGCCATTTCCAGATTGGCGGCGCGGTCGACATAGACGTGGTTGACGCCTTCGAGATGCGCGAACACCGGCACCCGCGCCTCGGCTTCGACGCGGGCCACCAGGCTCTTGCCGCCCCGTGGTACGATCACGTCGATGCCGCCATTCAATCCGCTCAGCAGCAGCCCGACCGCGGCGCGGTCGCGGGTCGGCACCAGCGTGATCGCAGCCTCCGGCAGTCCGGCCTCGCGCAATCCCTGCTCCAGACAGGCATGGATCGCCCGGCAGGACCGGAAACTGTCCGAGCCGCCGCGCAGCATCACCGCATTGCCGGATTTCAGGCACAGCACGCCGGCATCGGCCGCGACATTGGGGCGGCTTTCGAAGATCACCGCGACGACGCCGAGCGGCACGCGCACGCGTTCGATGGTCATGCCGTTGGGTCGCTGCCAGCTTTCGGTGACGGCGCCCACGGGGTCGGCGATATCGCGTACGGTGGCGACGCCGTCGGCCATCGCCTCGATGCGCGCCGGGGTCAGCGTCAGCCGGTCGACGAAGGCTGAACTGGCGCCGCCGGCGCGCGCCTCCGCAACGTCTTCGGCGTTGGCCGCGAGGATCGCGGATGCCTGAGCGCGGATCCCGCGCTCGATGGCATCGAGCGCGCGATTCTTCTGCTCGGGCGCGGCCAGTGCCAGCACCCGCGCGGCGGCACGGGCGCGGGCGGCGAGGTCGGCCATCAAGGCCGGCAGATCGGCGTTTCCGTCGATGGCTTTCAGCGGCGCGGTCATCTCGGGTCCATCTTCCGTTAAGGCCATGCCCTAGCACGGAAATCGACGTCGCGCGAGACGCGGAACCGGCATGGCTGGCGCGCCAGGGGCGGCCGGGGGACCCCTCGCCGGCGATTGCGGCCGGTCTGGCCGACTAGGCCACTGGCCTAGCTAGCCTGCGAAAAAGACGCCGCTCGGGCCCACCACGAGGTCGTCGCGGTGGATCATTTCGGCTCGTCCGCTGATGCCGAGGATGGCCGTCACGTCCGGCGAGGAGCGGCCCTTGATCTTGTCGGCCTCGTCGGCGTCATAGGCGACGAGGCCGCGGCCGATTTCGTGGGTGTCGGGGCCGCGCACCACCACGGCATCGCCGCGGGCGAATTGTCCGTCGACCCGGATCACGCCCGCCGGCAGCAGGCTCTTGCCGGCACGCAGCGCCGCCACCGCGCCGGCGTCGATGGTCAGCGTGCCCTTCGGCTCGAGCGAGCCCGCGATCCACCGTTTGCGCGCCGTGACCGGATTTGCCGGCGTCAGAAACCAGGTGCAGCGGCCGCCATCGGCGATCGCGCGCAGCGGATGCTCGATCTTGCCCGACGCGATCAGCATGTGGGTACCGGCCGTGGTCGCGATCTTGGCCGCCTCGATCTTGGTCCGCATGCCGCCGCGCGACAATTCGGATTCTGCCGCGCCCGCCATCGCCTCGATCTCCGCCGTGACGGACTCGACGATCGGAATCAGTTGCGCCTGCGGATTGCCGGCCGGTGGGGCATCGTACAGGCCGTCGATGTCCGACAGCAGGATCAGGAGGTCCGCGCTCGCCATGGTGGCGACGCGCGCGGCGAGGCGATCATTGTCGCCGTAGCGGATTTCGTTGGTGGCGACGGTATCGTTCTCGTTGATCACGGGCACCGCGCGCCAGTCCAAAAGCTTGGCAATGGTCGAGCGCGCATTGAGGTAGCGACGGCGTTCCTCGGTGTCTTGCAGGGTCACCAGGATCTGCCCGGCGCCGATGCCGTGATGGCCGAGCACCTCGGACCAGATGCGCGCCAGCGCAATCTGCCCGACCGCGGCGGCGGCCTGGCTTTCCTCGAGCTTCAGCGTGCCGCGCGGCAGTTTGAGACGGCTGCGCCCGAGCGCGATCGCGCCGGACGACACGATCAGCAGTTCGCGTCCCTCGCCATGCAGCCCGGCAAGATCGGCGGCGAGCGCCGCGAGCCATTGCGCCCGCACGTCGCCGGCGGTGGAATCGATCAGCAGCGACGAGCCGACCTTGACCACGATGCGGCGGAAATTTTTCAGCTCCGGGCGGGACATGGGATGAATGGATCAAGCCTGCAGGTTTGTCGTAGTGGGCAATGGATTGACCGCGATCCCGCGGGGGCGTGCGGTCATTGCGAGCGAAGCGAAGCAATCCAGCAGCGAAAAGAAAGATGGATTGCTTCGTCGCTCTGCTCCTCGCAGTGACGGAGAGTCAACCCATCACAAAGGCATTGAGCTTGTTGCCTTCGGGGTCCCTGAAATAGGCGGCGTAGAATTGCTCGCTGCGCTGTCCGGGAGGTCCCTCGCAGCTACCGCCGAGCGAAAGCGCAAGCTTGTGAACGCGATCGACCTGGGCCTTGTCCTTGGCCCCAAACGCCGCCATCACGCCATTGCCGACCGTCATCGGCTTGCCGTCATGGGGCAGCGCGACACCAAATCCGGCGCCGCCGCCGGGACCGCCCCAGGCGACGATGCGATCGTTGGCCATGAAGCGTCCCATGCCCAGTTCGCCGCAGATCTTGTCGTAGAAGGCCGCGGCCTTTTTCAGGTCGTTGGTGCCCACGGTGACGTAGCCGATCATGTTTTCCTCCCTTTGGATGCCCGCCGCCGGAGTTTTGCAGCAGGACGACTGCCAGCGCAAGCGAGCCGGCCTCGATCGGGCCGATCCGGTTCTATCCCCGAGCGACATCATCATTTTGGCTACTTGGCATCGAGAGCAGGTTTGCTAAGTCAGATCAGCCAACGGAAAGCGACCACATGCACCGCCGAGATTTCCTTACCGGATGCGCAGGCCTGATAGGGCTCGCGAAGGCGCAAACGGCGTTTGGCGAGACCGGCCCTTTGACGAAAATGGTCTTTCCATTCTCGGCCGGTGGCGGCGGCGACACCCTGTGCCGACTGGTGGCACAGCACGCCGGCGAACTGCTCGATCGAACCATCATTGTCGAAAATCGCACCGGCGGCGACGGGCTGATCGGCATCAAATGGGTCAAAAATGCCAACCCGGACGGGTCGACCATCCTCGTGACCACCGGCCCGACCATGTACCTGCTGCCGATGGTGGAATCGCAGCCAAGCTTCAATCTGAGCAAGGATTTCGTGCCGGTCTCGCTGTTGGCGCGCTTCGAGTTCGGCGTCGTGATCGGGCCCGCGGTGGACGCCAAGGACTTCAAGCAATTTGTGGCCTGGCTCAAGGCCCACCCCGACCAGGCGACCTTCGGCGTGCCGAGCAACGGTACCATCCCGCACTTCACCGGATCGAAACTGCAGCAGGTGCTGGGCATTCCCCTGACGCGCGTGGCCTATCGCGGCAGCGCGCCCGCGATCAACGACCTGATCGGCGGCCATCTGCCGTTCGCCATCGTCACCATTGCCGATGCGATTCCGCAACATCGCGCCGGCAACGTCAGGATCATCGCGGTCAGCAGCGCCGAGCGTTCGCCGTTCCTGCCCGATGTGCCGACACTGAAGGAAAGTGGCGTCGATCTGGTCGCCGACGGCTGGTACGGCATGTGGTTGCCGGCCGGCAGTTCGCCGGATTTTGCCAAACAGCTCAGCGCGGCGGCGGCCACGTCGCTTGCGAAGCCGGATGTGCGCGAGAAGCTGATGGCGATCGGCCTCATTCCGGTCGGGTCAACGCCCGAGGGACTGAGCCAGGAATTGGCTGCCGACATTGCGTTGTGGCAACCGATCGTCAAGGCCACCGGCTACAAGATCACCTATTGACCGGTTGTGCGGAGATGTTCTGCCGGATCGCCGACAGCTCCGCCTCGTCCCAGATGCCGATCAGGATTCCGCCCTTGATCTGAAGCTGCTGGCGTGCGTAGGCGTCGATCTTGTCCCGGCTGGTCGTAATATGGTCCTTGGGATGCAGTGCCCAGTCGAACAAGGCTGACTGCAGCCGGGCGATGACCGGCGCGCAGGATGGGTCTTCGCCGCGGTCGGTCAGTTCCTGCGGATCGCCCTGCAGATCGTACAGCATCGGCCGGAAGCCGGAGGCGTGAATATATTTCCAGCGGCCGTCGAACACCATGAACAGCCGGCACTGCTCGATCGGCTGATTGAGCTTGAGCCGCACGTCCTGCATGCAATAGTCGTATTCCGAGAACACCACCTTGCGCCAGTCGGCCGGTGTTTCGCCGCGGAGCAGCGGCGTCAGCGAACGCCCTTCGAAAATGTGATCGGGCGGCGTGCCGCCGAAATAATCGACAAAGGTCGGTGCGAGGTCGATCGCCTCGACCAGTGCGTCACAAACCGTGCCGCGGGTGCGGTCGGCCGCCGTCGACGGATCGATCACGATCAGCGGGATCCTGGCGGATTGATCGTGGAACAGGTCCTTCTCGCCCATCCAGTGATCGCCGAGATAATCACCATGGTCCGACGTGAACACGATCATGGTGGTATCGAGCAGGCCGCGCTGTTCGAGAAACTGCATCAGCACGCCCATCTGGTCGTCGATCTGCTTGATCAGGCCCATATAGGCAGGGATGACTTTTTCGCGGGCCTCGTCGCGCGCCATGTTTTTCGAGTAGCGCATATCCATATACGCGGCGAACACCGGATGCGCATTGCGGCGCTCCTGTTCCGAGCGGATGGCCGGCATTACGTCGGCCGGGCCATACATGCTGGCATAGGGTTCGGGAGCGATATAGGGCCAGTGCGGCTTGATATAGGACAGATGCAGGCACCAGGGACGGCCGTCCTGCTCGGATTCCGCGATGAAATCCATGACACGGCGCGTCATATAGGGCGTCTCGGAATCCTGTTCCTGAACGCGGGCGGCCTTGTCGGCGTGCACCAGCAGCCAGCCATTCTGCAGCGTGCCATCGGCGGCGGCGGCGGAATTGGCCCAATGCTCCCAGGGATTGGCGGCGTCGTAACCGCGCTCGCGCAGATAGGCATCGTAGCGCGGCCGTGGCCGGCCGGTCGGATGCAGCCCGTCATCCCGCTCATACGGCTCGAAGCCGCATTCCGCCACATGCACACCGATGATCGAATCCGGGGCGATGCCGAGCAGCTTCATGCCTTCGAGATCGGGCGCCATGTGGGTCTTGCCGACCAGCACGTTGCGGACGCCGATCTTCTTGAGATGGTCGCCGAGCGTCGGCTCGCCGACCCGCAGCGGCCAGCCATTCCAGTGCGAACCGTGTGAACGCATGTAGCGGCCGGTAT
The DNA here is from genome assembly GCA_963748165.1 of uncultured Alphaproteobacteria bacterium. Lineage (GTDB taxonomy): Bacteria > Pseudomonadota > Alphaproteobacteria > Rhizobiales > Xanthobacteraceae > Bradyrhizobium. Next base: position 6,584 of record CAVVIM010000014.1, on the reverse strand, counting down.
AGAAGCACATCCGCGAGGGACCGCAGATCGGCGATTGCACATAGGCATTGGAGAAGCGGACGCCGCGCCGCGCCATCGCATCGATGTTCGGCGTTCTCAGCGTGGGATGTCCCGTGCAGCCGAGATAATCGTGGCGAAGTTGATCGCACATGATCCAGACGATGTTCTTGGCGCGGGACATGGTTGGCCTCTGGGAATGCGACATTCTGATTTTTCTGTGGCGCCGTCGCCGACGGCAGATGCAAAACGGCTGGCCTAGGCGGTCCAGGGCTCCGCCTGCGCGACGCCCTTCGCCTTGCTTGACACCGGCGCCTCGCCGATCACCTCGACCAGCGCCCGCAACACCTGTTTCACGCCCTCGCCGCTCGCGCCCGACATCATCAGCGGCGTCTTTTTGGCGGCACGCTTCAGCCGGTCCCGTTGCTTCTTCAACTCGTCCTGGCCGACGGCATCGATCTTGTTCAGCGCCACGATCTCGACCTTCTCGGCAAGCTGTCCTGCATAGGCCTCGAGCTCGGTGCGCACCGTCTTGTAGGCCTTGCCGGCATGCTCGCTGGTCGCGTCGACCAGATGCAGCAGTACGCGGCAGCGCTCGACATGGCCGAGAAAGCGGTCGCCGAGGCCGGCCCCTGCATGGGCGCCTTCGATCAGGCCGGGAATGTCCGCCAGCACGAATTCCCGGCCGTCGACCTCGACGACGCCGAGCTGCGGATGCAGCGTGGTGAAGGGATAATCGGCGATCTTGGGTTTTGCCGCGCTGACCCTGGCGAGGAACGTCGACTTGCCGGCGTTGGGCAAGCCGACCAGTCCGGCATCGGCGATCAGTTTCAGCCGCAGCCAGATCCAGCGTTCCTCGCCGGGCGCGCCCGGATTGGCATTGCGCGGCGCGCGGTTGGTCGATGACTTGAAATGAGCATTGCCGAACCCGCCATTGCCGCCTTCGGCGAGCACGAATTTCTCGCCTAGCGTGGTGAAATCGTGGATCAGGGTTTCGCGATCCTCGTCGAACGCCTGGGTGCCGACCGGCACCTTCAGCACAATCGGCTTGCCGTTGGCGCCGTGGCGGTCCTTGCCCATGCCGTTGGTACCTTTCTGGGCCTTGAAATGCTGCTGATAGCGGTAGTCGATCAGCGTGTTCAGGCCGTCGACCACCTCGATGACGACGTCGCCGCCGCGGCCGCCGTTACCGCCGCTCGGTCCGCCGAACTCGATATATTTCTCGCGCCGGAACGCGACGCAGCCGTTGCCGCCGTCGCCGGAGCGGATATAGACTTTTGCCTCGTCAAGAAATTTCATGGTCTATCCGTATCGCAGGGCACCCCCCGCGGCAACCTGCGAGCCCGGCGAAGATCGCAAAAGTTCAATAATTCAAGGCCTTTGTAAGGGGTCGAATGCGATCGGCGCGGCCGCCGACGCTGCCGGCCAGCGCCGACGAGGTGATCGAATGAGTGGTCAGGCCGGCCGGCGGCGGATCAGGAATTTCTGCAGGCCCTCCAGCACCAGTTCGCGGCGCTGGTTGAATACCGTGCTGCGCAGCGCGACCACGCCGGTGCTGCGCCCCGGCGTCAGCTCGGACACTTCGAGTGCGGGATAGAGGGTGTCGCCGGCAAATACCGGCTTGATGAACCGGCTCGACTGTTCGAGAAATCCGACCAGCGATTGCTCCACCATGAAGGGAAACAGGCCGCTTCCCGGCGCGGTGTGGATCAGCGTCTGAAACCCGTGCGCCAGAAGGTCCGGCATGCCGCGGGCGCGGCAATACTCGACGTCGTAGTGCACCGGATGGGTGTCGCCGCTCGCGGTCTGGAATGCGGCGAACACCGCCGCCGTCATGGTGCGGCTCGGGATCACGAAGCGTTCGCCAGGCGTGAAATCCTCAAACCAGCGTTGTTGCGGCACCATACGGTGCCCGGCGGGATCGAACTCGGCCATGCCTGATTTCCTGCGCCAGCGGTGTTCCATCCGTATCGCAGCGCTGTTGTTGCGGCAAATGATTCCATAGCCCCGTCATTCCGGGTTGACGCAACCGGCAGCCGGCTGCATCTCGGTGAGCGCGCTGTGGTGCGTCAACCGCTCGCTGAAGCTGGCGCCGGCCGGCGTCGTGGTGCCCTATCAGTATTCGATGATCGTCTGGGCGGTGATGTTCGGCTATGCCGTGTTCGGCGACGTGTCGTCGCCGGCGACCATCGTCGGCGCCGCCATCATCATCGGCTATCGGCCCCCACTTTCGTGTTAGTTTCGCGCGGGGCAGCGATTTATCGCGGATGCCGCGTCGAGCTGTTCCAGGTCTTCAGCGACGACCAGACGCCGCGCGACAGCCGGAAGCGGTCGACCGGCGTCGACGATCCCAGCGCCTCGAAGCGATGCAGTTCGACGCCGCTCCACTGGAAGCCGCATTTCTCCAGGATGTTGCGCGAGGCCGGATTGGCTACGCGCGCGCCGGAGACGAGGTGCTCGACTTCGAACTCCTCGAAGGTGAAATCGATCACCGCGCGGGCGGCCTCGGTGGCGAAACCACAGCCCCAATGCTCGACGCCGAGCCAGTAGCCGAGCTCCGGCGTGTCCTCATGGCGCCAGTCGATGCCGACCATCCCGATCGGTGCAAAACTGTGCTCGATCAGGAACACGGTCTCGCGCTGGCTGTTGGTCATGGCGCGGACGAATTCCACGGCGTGGTCCTGCAGATAGGGATGCGGGATACGCCGGGTGTTTTCCGCAATGCGGCGGTCGTTGGCGAGACCGGCAATGGCTTTTACGTCCGCGAGCGTCGGCCTGCGCAGCATCAGCCGTTCGGTCTCGAGGACGCAGCTTCTCGCCTCGCGCAATGTCGGTGTCGGGATATCCTGCAACATGTCGGGCTCCTGTGGCGCAATAAAAAAGGGGAGGCCGGTTTCCCGCCTCCCCTTTGGAGCCTCTGGAGCTCCGCCGGTTCAACAGGACCCGGCGGACTCATGGTGTCCACCGTTTACTCGGCCGCGGCTTCCGTCATCGGGATCACCGACACGAAGGTGCGGCCGTTTGCTTTTGCACGAAACTCGACATGGCCTTCGATCTTGGCGAACAGAGTATGGTCGGTGCCCATGCCGACATTAAGGCCGGGATGCCAGGTGGTGCCGCGCTGGCGGGCAATGATATTGCCGGGAATCACATGCTCACCACCATAGGTCTTGATTCCGAGGCGCTTGCCTGCCGAATCACGTCCGTTGCGCGATGAACCGCCTGCTTTTTTGTGAGCCATGGCCCGTCTCCAGCTTCTGCCTTATCTCTAGATCAATTCCTTGACGGAATCATTTCACTTTATGTCACGCATCAATTTGTCGCGTTCACTTCTTCTCGCTTTTTCCCTTGGCGGCTTTCTTGGCCGCAGGCTTGGCGCGCGGCTTGACCGGGGCTTTTGTCGTCTTCTTGGCCGAAGCCGTCTTGGCGGGCGGCTTTTTCTTCGCGGCCGTCGGCGCCTCGTCGTCGTCACCTACCGGCGCGGTCACCACCGGCTTCTCCCGCTTCGGCCGCGGGCCGATGCTCGGCTTGTTGTCATTGGTCAGGATCTCGGTGATCCGCAGCACCGTGATCTCGTCGCGGTAACCGCGCTTGCGGCGCGAATTCTTGCGACGGCGCTTCTTGAACGAGATTACCTTTGGGCCGCGCTTGTGCTGCAGCACTTCGGCCGCAACCGAGGCGCCTGCGACCGTCGGCGTGCCCAGCACCGGCGATTCGCCGCCCACCAGCAGCACCTCGCCAAGCTGCACGATCGTACCGACATCGCCGGCGATCTTGCCTATCTCGAGTACATCATCCGGAACGACGCGGTACTGCCGGCCGCCGGTTTTGATGACTGCGAACATCGTTTAATTCCTTCGTGTTCGATCCCGGCCTCGGACAGGTCCGGGCCGGCTTCTTCTTCAGTCGTTATGGGTTCAATTTCCGCGCGACCGGGGGCAGCCCCCGAAAACCCGCGCAAAAACAAACAGCGCGAGAAAATCCCGCGCCGGGTTGGCGGGAGTTATAGCCGGCAGCGGCGTCAAGTCAAGGCGAGGCCGGTCGGAATTGGCCGAAATCCGAGCGATTTGGCGCGTTTCTGCCCGCTCCCGGGCTGTTTTGTGCCGCTCGTGAAACCAATGGGTTCCCTGCCCGTTGTCCCGCGGTTTCTGACTGGGCAAGGGCAAAAATGGCCGAAGATACCGTCACCACCACCGGCATCGCCCGGCATGGAGCCACCCGTCTGCCGTCGGTGGACGTCGACAGCTTCAATATCGACCTGAAAGACGACGAGGGCTTTCTCGGTGATCGCGCCAGCAAGGGAGCCTTTCGCAAGATCCTGGACACGCTGCGCAAGCCGTTCAAGAAAAATGGCGAGGATCCGCTCGGCAACAAGGCCGCCGAGGCGATCGCCAAGAGCACCCTCGACGAGGCCCTGGCCGGCGACGACATCATGGCGGCGGCGCTGGTCCATGGCGCAATCGAGGAATTCGCGCAGGAACTGAGCTATGTGACGCAGCGGTTTCTCAAGTCCAAGGCCTGGGCCGATACCGAGCGCATCGTGGTCGGCGGCGGCTTCCGGCAGAGCCGGGTCGGCGAGCTCGCGATCGCGCGCACCGATATCCTGCTCAAGGCCGCCGGCCTCAAGGTCGATGTCTTGCCGATCCGCTTTCACCCCGACGAGGCCGGCCTGATCGGCTGTCTGCATCTCGCGCCGTCGTGGATTTTCGAGGCCCATGACAGCATCCTCGCGGTCGATATCGGCGGCACCAACATCCGCTGCGGCGTGGTCGAGACCCGCTGGAAAAAGGCGCCCGATCTGTCGAAGGCGTCGGTCTGGAAGAGCGAGCTATGGCGGCATGCCGATGACGAGCCGACGCGGGAAGGCGCGGTGAAGCGGCTGGTCAAGATGCTGAAGGACCTGATTGTCGCGGCCGATAGCGAAGGTCTGCGGCTGGCGCCGTTCATCGGTATTGCCTGCCCCGGCGTCATCAAGGAAGACGGCTCGATCGAGAAGGGCGCGCAGAACCTGCCCGGCAACTGGGAGAGCAGCAAATTCAACCTGCCGGTGAGCCTGGTCGAGGCGATCCCGCAAATCGGCGAGCATGACACCGCGATCCTGATGCACAATGACGGCGTGGCCCAGGGCCTTTCCGAAGTGCCATTCATGCAGGACGTCGAGCGCTGGGGTGTGCTGACGATCGGCACCGGCCTTGGCAATGCGCGCTTCACCGATCGCAAAAAGGAAAACGGCAAGGACAAGGAAGACAAGAAGACAAAGGACAAGGATAAAGACGACAAGGTCGACAAGGACGACAAGAAGACCAGGAAGAACAAGGATTGAAGGGAATCGAGCGCGGCCGGTAACCTTGACGGGTTAGGTTAAAACCGGGTTCGCGTTGCCGGTTCCACATTGACCGCTACGGTCGAACCGTTGCGCAGGCTGACCGGCGAAGCCGCACTTCCCGGCCACAATTTCAATGACGCGACACGGGACCGCCGGTTTTTATCGCGTGCGGCGGTCCCACTTTTCCCGGCGCCGGCGCCTCAGAGGCGCGCAAAAAACGCGGCGATCTCGGCCGCGGCGCGATCGGGATCCTCGCGATGCGGAAAGTGGCCGACATCGGGAAAGCGCGCGAGGTCGAGCCTGGAGAAGGTCTCACCCAGCCGGTCGGTCCAGCAAAACGGAAACAGCGGATCATGCTCGGCCCAGCGGATGCAAGTCGGCAGGTCGATCGGCGGCAACTGCAGGGCTTCACCCTTCATCATGCGGATGCGGCCGGCATGGGCGGCGCGGTAATGCGCAAAGCCGCCGGCGAGATTGCCGGGTTTGAGGAAATTATCGGTGAAGGCTTCGAGCACATCGTCGAAAGCGCCCTTGCGATGCGACCACGCGTTGAGGAAGTGCCCGATATAGAGCCGGCAGCTTTCGCGGGTGGCGCCGACCAGCGCAGGGGCCATCGCCAACTGGTGGAACGACTGGTACCAGATATTGTTGAGCCGCTCGGGCTCCGCCATCCGGGCCCCGATGCCGGGATAGACGAAGTCGAAGAAGAACAGTCCGCACAGCCGTTGCGGCGCCATCCGCGCCAGTGATTGCATCGCGGCGCCGCCGACATCGTGGCCGACCACGCCGGCCCGCGGCAGTTCCAGCGCATCGAGCAGCGCCAGCATGTCCGCCGCATGCTGGTCGGGGCCGAACGGCCCGTCAGGCTTGTCGCTGTCGCCGAAGCCGCGCAGATCCGGCGCGAACAGCGTGTAGCGATCGGCAAGCCGCCGCATCAGCGGCTCAAAGGTGAGCCAGAATTCGGGCCAGCCGTGCAGCAGCAACAGCGGCGGCCCGGCTCCGGTGCGGGCGACATGGAAGGCGGCGCCGTTGGCGCGAACCGTGAGCTGTTCCATAAGTGTGGTTTCCTTCCCTTCGCCGGGCGATCCCCGCGGGAATTCTGCGTGCCCGCGGCTTGTCTGGCCAGCCGTCCTCGCCTAGAACTCGGCCCGACCGCGGCGGCTCGATCCGTCCCCATGGCACTTCGGAGAGGTGGCAGAGTGGTCGAATGCACCGCACTCGAAATGCGGCATAGGTGCAAGCCTATCGGGGGTTCGAATCC
>CAVVIM010000013.1:0-3646 GCA_963748165.1 uncultured Alphaproteobacteria bacterium | reverse complement strand
CATTGACGGTGCCGCTGCGCATGGTCGTCCCTCTGGCGATTATGCCGGCGCGCTCGTACTCTCCGGCCGCCGCGGCACTAAGGCGGTGCCGATGAGTTCCTGCACCGTCTCGCCTTTCTGATTGATCGTTTGCGTCCGCAGCTTGACCAGTCCGCGATCCGGGCGCGATTTGGACGTGCGCACCTCGAGCACTTCGGTCTCGATATGCAGCTCGTCGCCGGGACGCACCGGAAGCGGCCAGCGCAGCTGATCGAAGCCGAGCCCGATGCTGCCGCCTGCCGGCTTGTATTCGCTCCCGGCCACGAGGCGCATGGTCATCGCTGCGGTGTGCCAGCCGCTGGCGACCAAGCCGCGAAAGATCGATTTGCGCCCCGCTTCCTCGTCGAGATGAAACGGTTGCGGATCGAACTCTTTGGCGAAAGCGATGATGGCATCCTTCTCGACCCGCAGCCGGCCGGTCGGTTTGAGAACCTCGCCGACGACATAATCCTCGAGGTATCGCTCGCTCATATTTGGCTGGCTCCTGGGTAGGTAGGCGGGGGCGCTGGCGCAAGACTTTCCGCGTGCCCGTTCTTGCGGCAAAGGCGACCAAGTCACATCGGCCGCGTGCATCCGTCAATGGGAGTGGTGTGCGTGCGAGATGAGCCCCTCATGCACGGCGGGAGGGGTCACGCCAAGCACGGCGACAATGGCGATGATGAGGGCGCCCGCCGCAGCCTCGATCACGGTGTTGCGGCGCAGTCGCCGCCAGGCGTCGTGCACCACGCTCACGCCCGCGCCATGCACCAGCCGGGGCGTGAGCCAAACCCGGTTGACGGCGGCGATCGCGATCATGGCAACGAACAATGCGATCTTTATCAGGAGCAGGCGGCCATAGTCGGTATCGGTCAAGGCAGGAATGCCGCCGACGAGGTACCAGGTGTTGATGATGCCGGTAATCAGGATCGTGCCGACGCTGGCGATGCCGAAGTTCGAGAAGCGCAGCGTCGCCATACGCGCGATGGCGGCAGATGCCGCGTCGCCTCGCGCGGCGCTAAGGAACAGCGCCAGCGGAAGGAGCGTACCGGTCCAGGCGGCGACGGCGACGAGATGCAAGAAGTCGGCAGCCGGATGGACGATGCCCTCAACTCCCGCGCCGCCGGCCGCGTGGCCGGCCCAAGCCAGCGTTCCGACGAGACCCGCCGCCAACGCCACCACGACGACGTTGATCCAAACGGATTTGACCCGCTGTGCCGACAGGAACGGAACGAACATTGCGGCGAGGAGACCGGCGACGAGAAGACGCTCCAGCCAGTCGCGGCCAAAGCCGGTGTCGAGCAGAACGGTCCGCAGGATGCCGTGCGAGAACACTTCCGGCCATGGCTGATCGCTCATCGATTGCGCGACGAGAGCGAACCATGGCACGCCGGAAGCGACAGTCAGCGCCAGACTGGTCCAGGCGATCCAAGCGAGGCGGGGCCGCACCGTGGCCGCCATGCGCGCGCCGCTCTCGGCCCGGCGAAATGCCGGCGCGGCGATGAAGACGATAAAGAACGCGACGCCGGCCACCGTAATCGTCGCGGCAAGATGAAGGGCACGCACGTAGATCAGCGGGTCGTTCAAGCGATCCTCCGGTCGATGCGCCGGACCTGCGCGATCATGAACCGCCCACGCTGAACGAGAAGCTTCCCTCCGTGGTGTGGGTATCGACCGAGAGCGCGCGCCAGCGAACCCGGTAGGTGCCGGGCGACAGGTGCTTGAGGCCGACGCGCATGACGTTGCCGCTGATCTGAGCCTTGCCCTGGTCGACGCGCGCGCCGTTGGCGTCGGTCACTTGCACCGAGCTGAAAGCTGGCTCGAGCTCTTGCGTGAACCACAGCGACACATCGCGCGGTGCGCTGCCCACCGCGCTGCCGACGAGAGGGCTCGCATGATCGAGGAAGGCATGCGCGCCAGCGGCGCCGGTGCCGAGCGCCAGGAGCAGAAGCGAGAGGACGCCGATAAGCGTTCGCATGGATAGCCCCTTAGAAGGTCGGTTTGGCGGGCGGGGTCGAGGTGCCGCCGATCAGCGGCTGCCCGAGGGTCTTGGGAAACATGTCGTCAAGATAGAGATGCAGCTGGCCGATGACGCCGACGCCGGTCCCGCTCGCCCGGTTGACAGGAATCATCGCCTCCACGCCGACCTGGAAATAGCTCCCCACCCAGATCACGCCCGGATTGATCGTGCCGGTGGTGATGAAGCTGTTGCCGAGATTATTGGCGACCGGCGTCGAAAGCTGGGCCTCGACGATCGGAATGAGATGATTGATGAAGTCGGGAAGCTGGAGATCTTTCACCTCGGATTTGAGGTAGGGCATGCTGTATTGCAGCGACGCGCCGTAGACGAGCAACTGCGGAACGGGGGTATTTTGCGACACGATGAAGGACGTGGTCGGAATTTGATATCCGATCTGCCCGGTCACCGCGAACGGCCGTGCCCAGGCCATGGTGTCGGGAAGTTGACCGAAGCCCCGGCCGAAATAATAGGTTGGGGTGAGCAGGCTGTAGGAGGTGGCGAGCCCAGCATTGGTCGCGCCGGTGCCGCCCCAATCGACGATCAGGCCGAGCAGCATCGCGGTCTCGTGCGCCCCGTCCTTCATGAGCTGATACTGAAACGTGGTCTCGAGGTCGCCGAAACCCATCAAGGTGGGACTGCCCGGCTGGCGGATCTGCGACCAGTCCTCGCCGATCGAAACGCCGAAATCTTCGGTGATGCGCTTGGAGATCTCGCCGGAAATGTCCCACTGCGTCGCCGGAGGGACGTCGCCGGTCCTCGACCAAGCCACCGTCGGCAGCGACATCTCATCGGCGACGCAAGGATCGTCGGTCACCAGCGTTGCAGGAAGGAAACGCGGACCGACGAAGCAATGGGCGAAGGCGTCCGAAAGCGGCAGCGGCAACAACATGAGGCCGAGCGCAAACGCGCGTGAATATTGCGGAAGGCGTGACATCAAAGTTCTCCACTCGAGCGTGGGAAACGCCGCTCGCGACGGATGCCGGCCGGGATCGATACGCAAGATCGCCGGTGAGCCCCGGGAGCGCCTCAACGATCACGCCTGTGGCGGAGGGCCTCGCGGCTGCCGGCTCGGGTGCCGGACGGCAATTTCGTTTCGCCAATCGGCCGTCGGCCAAATGATTTGTCGATCAGCGAGGACGGCGGGAAAAAGCTGGAAGAGGGAAGGCGCCGCAAGAACCGGCAGCGCGGCAAGACAATAGCCGCAATGGTCGCACAGCGGGCCGTTGCCGGTGGTGCCGGGGAGATCCGCCGCGCTGTCGGCGCCGTGGCCGTGGCAAATGATTGCGGTTGGATCGAAGCTCGCCGCCGCGGCGCTCTGAACGAGGTCGATGCTGCCGGCGATGGTCTGCAGGGCGAGCGCGTAGGCGGCGATCCATCCGATCGCGCGTCGCCACCTGGTCGGCACGCTGTGGCCCACGACGAGCTCCCTGACGATCCATAGCATGGCGGGTAACCTGTGCAAAGTTCCTCGCCGGACGGGTTTCCCTCTGCGCGCCGGTGCGGTTATCATCACGCAGCCGAACAGCCGGAGGATGACCATGTCGATGCCGCGGAGCCTGTTGCTGTGCTGCGCTCTCCTCTTCGCCTCCATCGGCTCGCCGGCCATCGCAT
>CAVVIM010000012.1:0-294703 GCA_963748165.1 uncultured Alphaproteobacteria bacterium | reverse complement strand
GTTGTTCATTTCCTGGGCCTGCGCTGCGGAGACGCAGGCGCGGACCTCCTACAAATTCAACGGTCCGGTGAAGCGTTCCGGCATCAATCGCCTGTCGGTGTGGAAGTCGCCAGGCTTCGGTGCGCTGCTCGAGGCGAGCGGCTACAATTTCGGCGACGCTGCGTTGCAGTCGCTCGAACTGGATACCGATGTCGACTGGCGGCCGCGCGTGCCGCAATGGCCGGCGCTCGGCGAAACCATTATGTCCGCGTCCAGACCGCGCTGTCGGCCAACAGAAGCCGAAGGAAGCCCTCGACGAGCTTCGCGCCATCTCGCGTCGAGCGCTCACCATGAAGGGCTGAAGCCCGCCCCGAACAAATGCGCTGGAAGACGAATTCGCGCAGCTCCCTTCCAATGCCGGAAGCTGACGCCAGGCCCACAAAAGTTGCTTCGGTGCAGGAGAGGCGGTTTGCGATGGCCCTGTTCCTGCCGGCGTTGCTGGTCCTGCTGCTGACGACGACCGTCCCGCTGGTCTATCTCGCCTGGAACGAACGCCCTGTGCCGCACGTCACGTTCCGTGGGTTACGGTGTTTTGCCGGGCCTGACAATTACACGAAGATGCTGAGCGATCCGCGATTTTGGAACTCACTCGGAGCTCACCGCCGTCTACGTCGCGACAACGGTCGTTCTGCAGATCCTGATCGGGCTCGGCCTCGCACTTTTGGTGATGCAGATCCCCTTTGGGCAGGGATTGCTGCGCATTGCCGCGATCACTCCCATCGTGCTTGCGCCCGTCGTGGTTGGCCTGTTCTGGCGAACGCTGGTGCTGGCGCCCGATTTCGGCGTGCTGGATTTCGTCACACGCGCGCTGGGTCTCGGATCGCACGACTGGTTCGGTGATCCGCATCTCTCGCGCTGGTTTCCGTGATAGCAATCCATACCTGCAGATGTGGACGCCGTTCGCCTTCCTGGTGATTTTGGCCAGCCTGTCGTCACTCCCGCCGGAGATTTTCGAGGCCGCGCGGATCGATCGCGCGACCGCCTTCAGGCGTTTCTGGCACATCACGCTGCCATTGATCCGCCCGGCGCTTGTCATCGTGGTGATCATGCGCATGATGGTGGCGCTGTCGGCCTTCGCGGCGATCTTCGCGGCGACCGGCGGTGGCCCCGGGACCGCGACCGAAATCCTGAACCTCTATACCTATCGTACGTCCTTTACCGAACTGAACTTCGGTTACGGTGCGGCGCTGGCGATGGTTCTGCTCGCCGTCACGCTTCTGGTGTCGTACGTCATGTTCCGGCTGAGGGCGCCGCGGTGAAGCGCAACGGTCTTGCCACTGCCGCGCTGGTCGGCGTCGCCGGCGTGCTCCTGACGGTCTGGACGTTCCCGGTGCTATGGGCGCTGCTGACTCGTTCAAGACCGAGAAGGACGTTCTGGCCTATCCCCCGACGCTCGTGTTCTCGCCGACACTGGCGAACTACGAAGACGTGCTGTTCGGCGCCACCACCATCGTGCCGAATCTGATCTCGAGCTTCGTCGTGTCGGTCGCGACGACGATCGCGACCATGCTGCTCGCGGTTCCCGCGGCCTATGCCCTCGCACGCCTCAACCTGCCGGGCAGGCGTGCCGGAGGCTTCTACTTCTGGCGACGCAGATGCTGCCACCGGTGGGCCTGATCATTCCCTATTTCTTGTTCCTGCAGCGGATCGGCTGGCTTGACAGCTACAAGGGGATGACGCTGATCTATCTGACCTTCTCGTTGCCCTTCGCGATCTGGCTCATGGTGTCCTATTTCGAGGACGTTCCGCGCGAGATGGAAGAAGCCGCCTTGATCGATCGCGCCGGTCGCTGGCGCGCCTTTCTCTATGTCGTGCTGCCGCAAGTACGTGGTGGCATAGCCGTCACCGTCATCTTCGTGTTCCTGAACGCCTGGAACGAGTTCCTGTTTGCCGTCGTGCTCGGCGGGAACAATGTCCGCCAGGTAACGGTTGCCATGTTTAACTTCATTTCGGTCGAACAGACGATGTGGGCGAAGCTCGCCGCGGCGGCGATCGTCACCATGGCGCCGGTGCTGCTGCTGGGATTGTTCGCGCAGCGGCATATCGTGAAAGGCCTGACGGTCGGCGCCGTCAAAGGGGGTGGTCGAAGATGAGCAGGGCAGGCCGCGTCGCGCTGAAATCGGTCGTCAAGCGCCACGGAGCGTTCACGGCACTTCATGGCGTCGATCTGGAGATCGAACCCGGCGAGTTCTTCGCGTTGCTGGGGCCCTCAGGCTCCGGCAAGTCGACGACGTTGAGAATCATCGCCGGGCTCGAGGAGGCCAATGAAGGCCGCGTCTTCATCGATGGCGACGACGTCACCGACGCCGATCCGGGCGACCGCGACGTCGCCATGGTGTTCCAGAGTTATGCGCTCTATCCACACATGAACGTCTACCAGAACATCGCGTTTCCGATGCGGATGTCGCGCCTGCCGAAAAGCGAGATCGACGGGCCGGTGCGCGACGCCGCGCGAAAAGTCCATATCGACCACCTGCTCGACCGCAAGCCGGGACAACTCTCGGGCGGCCAACAGCAGCGTTGCGCCCTGGCGCGCGCCATCGTGCGCAAGCCGCGGCTGTTCCTGCTTGACGAGCCGCTGTCGAACCTCGACGCGAAGCTGCGGCTGGAGACGCGCGGCGAACTCAAGAAGCTGCAGCGTTCGCTCGGCGTCACGACGATCTACGTCACCCACGATCAGGAAGAGGCGATGACGATCGCCGACCGCATGGCCGTCTTCATGGATGGCCGGATCGTGCAGATCGGAACGCCCGCGACGATCTTCAACCGGCCGGCCTCCGCGGCGGTGGCGAACTTCATCGGCAATCCTCCGATGAACCTGATCGAGGCCACCTATTGCGGCGGCGAGGTTCAGATCAGCGGTTACGCCCTGCCGACCGATTTCAGGTTTGCAGGAGAACGGCAGGTTCTGGCCGGCATCAGGCCGAGCGTCATCCGGGTCGGGCAGGGAGGCATTCCCGCGCGCGTCGACCTTGTCGAGAATCTCGGCGACGCGCTGCTTCTCGACCTCAATCTCGGCGACAATATCATCCGCGCGCGGGTCGGCCCGGATTTCGCTGCCCGCGAAGGCGACCTGGTGACGTTCTCGACCGAGCCGTCCAACGTTCATCTGTTTGCCGCAACTTGCACCTTCGACTGGACCCCCGGGAATGACCATGCAGACCCACTGGATCGACGGCCGTGCCGTCACCGATAAAGGCGATCCATTGCCGTCCTCAATCCCGCGACGGAGTATCCGATCGATGACATCCCGCGCGGCGGCGTTGCGGTGGCGGAGCAGGCCGTCGCGGCAGCCCGGCGCGCATTCGTCGGCTGGGCCGGACGCTCCGTCATCGAGCGGCGCAACGCGATCCGCAAGGCCACCGAGAAGCTCGCAGCGCTGCGCGAGGAGGTCGCGGTGCTGTTGACGCGGGAGATGGGCAAGCCGCTGGCGCAAGCGCGCGGCGAGGTCGGCAACGCCATAGACACGATGCAGTCGTTCGGCGAACTCATCGTGCATCTGCGTGCAGGTAGCCAGATGTCCGGCGCAAACGAGCTGAACTTCCAGCACCGGACGGCGCGCGGCGTCGCGGCATGCATTATTCCCTGGAATTTCCCGATAGCCGTCGGACTTGAGAACGTCGTGCCCAATCTGCTGGTCGGCAACACGGTGATCTGGAAACCATCCGAGAAGACGCCGCTGTCCTCGCGTCTTGTGGTGGAAAAGGTCTTCGACCATCTGCCCCACGGCGTTCTCAACCTCGTGCTCGGCGACGGGTCGGCAGGCGAGCCGCTGGTGACCAGCGAGGATGTCGACCTTGTTGTCTTCGTGGGCAGCGAGCGCACCGGCCGGCGCATCGGCGCGCTGTGCGGCGGCGGCCTGAAGAAGGTCGTGCTCGAACTTGGGGGCGAGGATTTGCCATCGTCGACGAAACCGTCGATGTCAGGAACGCCGCGCGCCTCGCCGCCGAGGCGACCTATTTCAATGCCGGGAGACCTGCACCTCGACGGAGCGGTTGTATGTCGCCGACGGGATTTTTGGCGAATTTGTCGAGGCGCTGGTCAGGGAATTGGAGGCGTTGAGGCTCGGCGACGGCCTTGATCAGGACAACCAGATGGGACCGCTTGTCGACCGCCTTCAATTGGAGACGGACTCCGCCACGTCATGGATGCGCAGGCCCGCGGTGCAGTCGTCAATTGCGGTGGCCGGCCGCTGCAGCGCCGGGGCTATTCGACCCGCCAACGGTGCTCACCAATCTGCACGCCGATTTCGTCATCAACCTCGAGGAGATCTTCGGGCCGGTTGCGCCATGCGTTCCGTTCCGCGATCTCGACGAGGCTATTCACTTCGCCAATCAGGGCCGATACGGTCTTGCCGCAATCGTCTGCACCACGTCGGCGCCGCGCGCGATGAAGGCGATCCAGGAATTGCAGGTGGGCATGGTGAAGATCAACGCGATGCGCGGCAAGGCCGCGGGCGGCACGTCCGAGCCAGCGCGCGCGAGCGGGCTCGGACATGGCTACGGCATGGAGTTTCTCGCCGAGATCACCCGTCAGAAGAGCGTGCACTGGAAGCATGACGTCCAGTAGTTTCCCCCAGCTAGCCAGAACACGGGTCTGAAGATGAACAATGCCGCAAGCCCGAATATCCTGATCATCCTCAACGACGATATGGGCTTCTCGGATGTCGGCTGCTACGGCGGCGAGATCGAGACGCCCAGTCTGGATCGGCTCGCCGCAAATGGCTTGCGTTATTCGCAATTCTACAACACCGCCCGATGCAGCCCGTCGCGGGCGTCGCTGCTGACGGGACTGCACCCGCACCAGACCGGTATCGGCATTCTGACCTACAGCAACGGCCCGGAAGGCTATGCCGGCGACCTCAACAGGCGCTGTGTGACCATCGCCGAAGTGCTGAAGCGCAATAGCTACAAGACCTACCTCAGCGGCAAATGGCACGTTTCCAGCAACTTGACGCAGCCGACGGATTCCTGGCCGATGCAGCGCGGCTTCGACCATTTCTTCGGCACCATCATCGGTGCCGGCAGCTTCTACAACCCCACCACGCTGACGCGCGGCAATGACAATGTCGAGCATGAGCCCGAGCGTGATCCGAAGTTCTTCTACACGGACGCGATCAGCGACCAGGCCGTCGATTTCATCCGAAGGCATCACGGCGACAGTCCGGATGCGCCGTTCTTTCACCATGTCGCCTACACCGCGCCGCACTGGCCGCTGCATGCGCATGACGAGGACATCGCGAAATACAAGGGCAGGTTCGATGCAGGCTGGGACCGGCTGCGCCAGGAGCGGCTCCATCGGCTCGTCGGCACCGGCATCATTCACCCGAGCTGGCAGCTCACCGGTCGCGATCCGACCCAGCCGCCCTGGACCGAAGCCCAAAATCGCGCCTGGGTGTTGCGTTGCATGGAGGTCTATGCGGCGCAGATCGACCGCATGGACCAGGGCATCGGCCGCATCCTGGCGGCGCTCGAAGAAACCGGGCAGCTCGACAATACGCTGATCATGTTCCTGTCCGACAATGGCGCCTGCGCCGAAGACATTCCGGATGGCGTCACTGCGCGCGAGCTGGTTGACGAGCTGATGATCGCGAAGGCAACGACGCGCGACGGTAGCCCGGTCAGATTCGGCAACGATCCATCGCTGATGCCGGGCGGCGAAGACACCTATCAAAGCTACGGAACGGCCTGGGCCAATCTGTCGAACACGCCGTTCCGGCTTTACAAGCACTGGGTCCATGAGGGCGGCATTGCCACGCCGTTCATCGTGCATTGGCCGGCCGGGATTTGCAACGCGGGCGGGTTGCGCACCACGCCGGCCCAGTTGCCGGATATCATGGCGACCATTCTCGAGGTGACCGGCGCAGACTATCCGGCACGCTTCGGCGGCCATGAAATCCTGCCCTGCGAAGGCGAGAGCCTGGTGCCGTCGTTCTCGGCGGACGGCACCTCGCGCGGTCCGCTGTTCTGGGAGCATGAAGGCAATGCCGCCGTGCGCATCGGCCAATGGAAACTGGTGCGGAAATTTCCCGGCGACTGGGAGCTGTACGACATGACGGCGGACCGCACCGAAATGCATGATATCGCGGCACAGCACCCGGAACGGGTGGGCGATATGCGCGAGCGCTACGCCGCCTGGGCCGAGCGCTGTGGCGTGATTCCGCGCGAAAAGATCCTCGAGATCATGAAGGCGCAGGGCGGCTCGGCGTTCTGGGAAGAAAAGAAAGAGACCTGACAAAGGCGCGAAATCAGGCATCATACCGATGGCGAACGGTCATTCTGATTGCTGCGGAGCGCTACCGCTGGTCTTTCGTGTTTGCGGGCCCGCTCGACAATGCCGCGCGACCCTGGGGTGATGAATTGACCCCGGATGGCGTGCATCGCTGCAACATCTGGCAGGGCCGGTTTCCGGACATCAATACCGTCGAAGACGGTTTTGTCGGCACCGCGCCGGTCGACGGCATTGCCGATGGCCATCGGCCGGGCGCTTTTGTCCTTAGGGCCGGCATATCAATTCAAACCGAGTTGTCCCTTTAGGTATGGCCCATCCAGGAAGATACCGGGGAAAAACTGACCGTGCTCGTTGCGGCGCAACACCACAAAGTTCTTACTAAGGTCGAAGCGCGAACCGACCCGATGTTCGGTAAAACGGCCGCTTATGTAAAGAGTTTCATATCCCGTCCCGTAGCGAAGCATCTGAGCCAGCGCGCCACTGGCAAACTCAATGTCAGCCATTTCGCGCGGGGTGGATGTCCATAGAATACCTTTGAACATCGAGTAAGTGAGTGCTTGATCGAGGTCAGTAAGATATATTTTCACAGCACGGATGAAGCCAGATAGACGGAGTGGCAAAAAAACCACATTCCGTTCTGCTCGTGCATCTTCTTCAAATGATCCCTGGAGAGCGCATCTAAAGCGTTCCTCTGCACCGGCAACTCTTCAATTTCGAGGGGTTTGCTGTGAAGCCCCTCGTCAAAATCGTACTTCTCCAGGGCTCCGGCGGAATCATGCTTGCTGCCCACCTCGTAAACGTCGCCGGGGTAGAGGACAACGCAATCAATTCTCTTTGAAAATCTCGCATGGACTGCACCAATCCTGTTCGATCCGACATTGAGGTGAAAGTTGTCGGGACGACAGAACCAGACAAAACTCGCAAATGGAATGAGCGCCTTGGGGTGATAGGCATCGAGCTGCACATCGATTTGCTCGAGTTTCTCGGTGCCGTCGCAGAGTTGGTAGGAATTAGGGTGGCGTAGTCTCCGGGGTGTTCAACCTCGAATTATCCGGCGTTGAAGCGTCGGACTGGAGACTACGCCATGACGAAGCTTACCACGAAGCCTGATTTTTTGCAGCCTGCGACCGAGATGGCTGTTGATCTTTTTGACAATTGGTTCGACCCGATCGAGACCGAGGTGCGGGCTCGGGCGCGTCAGTTTATTGAAGAGCTGATCCGCGGCGAACTCGATACCGCGCTGGCACGGCCGCGTTACGAACGAAGCAAGATGGCCGGCAGTGAAGCAGGAGCCGGCATCACGGGCCACCGTCATGGCAGCCGGACGCGCTCGCTGACAGGACGTTCGGGCCGATCGAGATCGCAGTGCCGCGTGCCCGGTTGACCACGCCGGAGGGCGGGACGGCGGAATGGAAGAGCCAGGCGCTGCGGGCCTATCAGCGGCGCACGCTTGCCGCCGACGCGCTGATCGCAAGCAGCTATCTTGCCGGCACCAATACCAGGCGGGTGCGTCGGGCGCTGGCGGCCTTGTTCGGCGGGACGATCGGCAAGGACACGGTGAGCCGGACCTGGCGCAAGGTGAAGAGTGACTGGGACGTCTGGAACAGCCGCTCATTGGCCGGGGAGCCGATCGTACGCCTGATCCTCGACGGCACCGTCGTCCGGGTGCGGCTCGACCGCAAGGCGACCTCGATTTCGCTGCTCGTGGTGCTTGGCGTGCGCGCCGATGGCCAGAAGGTGCTGCTCGCGATCAAGAGCATGGGCGGCGAGAGCGCCGAGGCTTGGCGCACGGTGCTTGGCGATCTCGTCAAGCGCGGGCTCAGGCGTCCCGAGTTCCTCATCGTCGATGGCGCGCCGGGGCTCGACAAGGCCATTGCCGCCGTCTGGGACGGCGTGCCGGTGCAACGCTGCACGGTTCACAAGCACCGAAACCTGCTGGCGCATGCCCCCGAGCGCCTGCACGAGGAGATCACCTCGGATTACAACGACATGATCTATGCGGCGACGCCCGAGGAGATCGCGGCTCGCCGCAAGACCTTCATCCGCAAATGGCGGCTGAAGCATCACGCCGTCGCCGACAGCCTGGAGGAAGCGGGCGAGCGTCTGTTCACCTTCGCGCGCCTGCCACCGAGCCAATGGCGCAGCCTGCGTACGACCAATGCGATCGAGCGATTGCACGAAGAGTTCAAGCGACGGATCAAAACCCAAACCGTGCTGCCGTCGGCTGACACCGCTGCGATGATGTTCTGGGCGTTGCTGGCCTCTAGACAGATCAGCATGCGCAAGGTGGACGGTTGGCAGACCCTCGCCACAAAGCCTATTGATCAGCCAATTGACCTTGCCGCCTGAAACGATAACTTCATGTTACCCGGGAATACGCCATACCGATTCCAACCGCATTCCGGACGGCACCAGTTTCTCGCTGGCTAAGGCTCTCATGGGGGCTGGATCGTCCGGATTACCGGCCCAGTTGGCGAAAGAAAACTGAGTTCGAGCAAGATATCGACGGGTCCAACGCGCGCAGCAACGCCTTCGTGAAATGCCTTGGAGTTCGCTGCCACGCAATCGTTTATGTTGAGATAGGTCCGATGGGGCGTTTTGATAAAACAAAACGAGTTATCACCCACCGATTTAACCGTGATGCTGACACCGTATCCCAACTCAAATTCGTTCCCAGTCGCGTAGTTCACGCACTTCCTCGAAGCCCAACTCTCGACAGAATTTGGCGAGGCGGCCATCGTTTGTACGTTGAAACAGGACTTTGATCGAGGCTCGAATTTGCGGAGGTATGCTGCGAATATCGGATGGACTAAATGGTCGGGATGTTCATGACTGAACCAAAGGTAGTCGACCCCGAGGAAGTCGTCCGGCTTGAACTTCGTCTTCGATAAAAGAGCCCAACTTTGATTGAATGCCAGTCCGTCAAGCCAAGGGTCACAAACGATGCGCAGCCCTTCGGTTTGCAATTCGAAGCCAGCGTGGTTGATCCAAACAATACGGTCCATGTGTTACGACCTAATTTCGATGGCTACCTTAATGCAATGAGGAAGTCGGCCGATGGCCTGCCAAGTTCGACCGAAGGACCGGTCGTAATCAACAAACGCAGCAAACTCGTCGTTCATTGAATAGAAGTCGTCGAAGATAATGATCGTGCGCGGCTCAAAGTACTTGTCTAGCGTGCCGAGCACAAAGAGCGTCGCCGAATAGATGTCGCAGTCCACGTTGATGACGAGCCGATTTGTCAATCTCGTCAAAGCGAGAAACTGGCGAAGGGTATCCTGAAAAAGTCCTTTGACGAAGCTTACGCGCGGATCATCTATTGCGGGAATCCGGCCGTGGGTGGAAAACGTTCCCTTCGGGTGATCTGCATTCCAATCTTCCGGCAAGCCCTCGAACGTGTCAAAGCCGATGAACCGACTTTGCGGGTGCTTGTTAAGACTTCGCCACGCATCGATTGATGCGCCCTTCCATACGCCAAATTCCAGATAATCAATTGGTTCATCAGCCATAGTGGCAATGTAAGCATAGAGAGCGTCGCGTCCCGGTAGTTCCTGACATGAAGAAAACCGTGATCTTCGGAGCGAGACAAAGGCAGCATTGTTGTTGATGCTTTCTGAGAGCGGAAGGCCTCTCGGAAACAAGGTGGCTATCAATTCGCGTTTTCTCGACATCTTGGAAATCGGCTCTCGATATGGCGCGTCGCCTAAAATCCGGCCTTGCTCAACGCGATTCTCCTATCATTACAACCCGAACGTACTCAACCTTCGAAATACATCAATGAAAAAACGTGGGCGTTCTGAGACGATGTTAGCCTGAATGGTTATAGCGCCGGTGTGAAGAGCGTCCGCGCAAATACCGCCCTTCGCCCCGACCCTATCGAGGCCTGCAAGACCTCGATTACCCATTCCATGACCGGGCTGCCACCGTCACAACCTGCGGCCGCATCTGCTTCAATCGGCAGAAGATCAACCTCAGCCAGGTGTTCGCCAGCCAAACCGTCGGAATCAAACAAACCGACCAGCGATTTGGCTCGTCAGCTTTATGGACTGCGATCTCGGATATTTCGACGACGACACCTGCAGGCTCGAACCCCTTGCAGATCCCTTCGAGCTTGGAATTTGCGAGTCCCGACCCTTGCCTTCCAGGCTGTCACGCGTTACATTGTAACGCGTTACAGATGGAGAAGTCCAATGACGGCGGCGGCCGAAAGGATGAAGATGATGCGGCAGCGGCGGCGCACACGGGGATTGCGCGAACTGCGTCTCGTGGTAGCCGATGCCCGCTCTCGGTTGGTGCGACGACGGGTCGCGAAGCAGGTCGCCAATCTCGACGGTGATCGCGAACGCGACACGCTGGAGTGGATCGAGTCGGTCTCCGAGTTTGATGCAGATGCAACGCGGTGACGTAGTAATTGTTGCCGCGGCCGGTGACTACGGCAAGCCTCGCCCGGCGGTCATCGTGCAGACTGACGCCTTTCCAGAGAGCCATGGCTCTGTAGTACTTTGCCAGTTGACTTCCGATCTGGTGGACGCTCCGGATTTTCGCGTCACCATCGAGTCAGAGCCCGAAAATGGATTGCGGCTTAAATCGCAGGTGATGGCCGACAAGCCGGTCACGGTGAGACGCGAACGGATCGGGCGGAAGATCGGGCGTCTCGGTGAGCAAGACGTGGCTCGGCTCGGAATTGCCTTGGCGTTTGTCTTGGGGCTCGCGGATTAGCAATGCTTTCGGCCCGCTCGACGGATGGCAAGTCTCGTGCGGCTGCCGGAGGCTTTACGCGGCATTTTCGTGCGCCCGGCAACAAAATCGTGCAAAATCTGCAAGGTGGCGCACCCGACACGAATTCGAACGTGTGACCTTTGCCTTCGGAGGGCTTACTTTTGCGTTTGCGACTACTTGCTCATGTTTGCAAATATGCCAAAAGCTCCCATTTGCAGTCATTTCTTGATGGATGCTGTTGCTCGCATTTGCTAGAATCTGCGCCATGTTGCTAGCTATTTGCTAGCTAGGGAGTGTGGGCAAATGACTGATAAAAGGCGCATTGGGCTTCGCGAAATCGCGACCTTAGGTCCGAACGATATGATCTGGGATACTGAAGTATCTTGCTTCGGTGCTCGGCGGCAAAAGTCGGAGGCTATCAGTTATGTTGTTTTTTATCGGACAGCAGAGAACCGGCAACGTCTTCACACCATCGGTAGGCATGGCGCGCCATGGACACCTGAAACGGCCCGAAAAGAAGCAAAGCGCATTCTTGGCAGCGTTGTAAACGGAGCCGATCCTGCTGCAGCCAGGAGGGCAAAACGTCATGCCGAAAGCGTCAGCGAGCTCTGCGACCTTTATCTTGCAGATGCAAAAGCGGGGCGGATCCTGACAAGGCGCAAGAAGCCGAAGAAAGCCAGCACGCTCCTTACCGATGAAAGCCGTGCTGAGCGGCACATCAAGCCTCTTCTCGGGCGCCGGGCTGTGTCATCAGTTTCGCGAGCCGACATTGAGGCTTTTATGCATTCGGTAGCTGAAGGAAAGACAGCCAACAGGACGAAAACCGGAAAGAAACGTGGACTGGCAGTCGTTCGTGGCGGCAGAGGTGCCGCTACACGTACGGTCGGCTTGTTGGGGGCCATCTTTACCTATGCGGTTCGCCGCGGCATCCGAAGCGACAATCCTGTCAGAGGGGTCGAGCGCTTCGCCGATGGTCAGCGCCTCCGGCGCTTGAGTGATGATGAATATAACGGTGCCGGCCGATCAATCAGGCAGGCGAAAGCCGAAGGTATCTGGCCCGCGGCTGTTGCAGCGGCGCATTTCCTAGCCGTCACCGGATGGCGAACAGGCGAGGTCGTCGGGTTGAGAATAACGGAAGTTGATCTTGCGCGACGAACCGCCGTCCTTGGTGATACTAAGACCGGCCAGTCAATACGTCCGTTGTCTCACGCCGCCTGTGATATTCTGCGCGACCGGAAAGGGGAGGGCGATCTACTATTTCCCGCTTCGAAAGGTGATGGGCCGATGACTGGCTTTCCGAAATTTTGGAATAAGATCGCTGAGTTTGGTGCATTGCCGGACGATGTAACTCCGCATGTTCTCAGACATTCATTTGCCTCATTGGCCAATGATCTTGGCTATTCCGAACCTACTATAGCTGCGCTGATCGGCCACAAGGGTCGATCGATTACGTCCCGATATGTGCATAGCGCGGACGCGGTATTGCTTGCGGCAGCAGACGCCGTCGCCAACCGAACACTTGAACTGATGGGCTTGGCGCCGACGGCTGAAGTGGTCGCGTTCCGATCCGCTGCCTCAGCCTGAATAGCCAAGGTTTCCGTGGTCTGCTTTGCGCCGATATTGTTGAAAAACTATGCTTTTGAAGCCGAAGGAGTTCCCTGATCCATTCCATCTCGTGCGTAGAGACTGGAAGCGATAGTGGGTCCTCGGCCGGTTGATCAGGCGGCGCTGTTCACTGCATGCCGGGCGGAGTCCTGCTGACCCAATGTCAAGGGATCCGCGATGGCAAACGCGACTACCTCGGCGCGCCGGCTATTTGCGATTTCCTTGATCTGACGTAAGGTCGATCGGATCTTGTCATGAAATGGTTTGCGTTAGAAGTCATGAGTTTCAGCGAAGACAGGGCGGCTCCTTGGCGTGTAGGAGTGCTTTTCTCCCAGACCGGAGTTACGTCAGCCGTCGAGCAGGCTCAGCTCAATGCGACGTTGCTCGCCATTGACGAGATCAATTCCGGCGCAGGCGTGCTTGATCGTTTGGTGCAGCCGGTTATTTACGATCCGGCGTCCGATCCAAAGCAGTTTCGCAGCCTCGCCGAACGGCTGTTTCAGGTCGATCATATCCGGTTGCTGTTCGGCTGCTACATGTCGAGCACACGCAAGGCCGTTCTGCCGGTGGTCGAAAGCCATCGTGGACTGCTTTTTTATCCGACGCTCTACGAAGGCTTCGAATATTCGCGGCATTGCATCTACACCGGCGCGGCACCCAATCAAAACGCGCTGCAACTGGCGAGATTCCTGCTGTCGACCTACGGCAATCGTTTT
Organism: uncultured Alphaproteobacteria bacterium; assembly: GCA_963748165.1. Taxonomy (GTDB): domain Bacteria; phylum Pseudomonadota; class Alphaproteobacteria; order Rhizobiales; family Xanthobacteraceae; genus Bradyrhizobium. The sequence continues at coordinate 281,393 of CAVVIM010000012.1, read as the reverse complement.
CTGCTGGTGGGCTCCAACTACATCTATCCTTACGAGACCAATCGCTTGATGGCCGATTTCGTCATGCAGGGCCGCGGCAAGGTGCTGGACGAAATGTATGTGCCGCTCGAGCCAGCGCCGCGAGATTTCGAGAAGGTGATCGCGAGAATCAGAGACGACCTCTCCCGACGTCATCTTCTCGACCGTGGTGGGTCGCAGCACGTCGGTATTCTACGAGGCCTACCGCAGCGCCGGCTTCGATCCGGCCAAGATGCCGATCGCCAGCCTGACGACCAGCGAGGCTGAAGTCGCGGAGATGCATCACGAGGCCGCCGAAGGTCATATCACTGCCGCGCCGTTCTTTGAGACCTTGTCATCAGCCTCGGCGCGCCGTTTCGTGGAAAGCTTCAAGCGCAAATACGGTCCGGATGCGCCAGTGCCGGCAGCAGCAGAAGCTGCCTATTTCCAGGTACATCTGGCGATGCGCGCGCTTGCACGTTGCGGATCGGACGATCCGGAAAGGGTGCTGAAGGAGCTGCGCGACTCCGAATTCGACGCCCCGCAGGGACGGGTCAGGGTCGATCTGGAAAACAATCACACTTATCTTTGGCCGCGGATCGCGCGTCTGGACAAATTCGGACGATTCCAGACCGTCTGGAATCCTGGGGTTCGGATCAAGCCGGATCCTTACTGCGTTGTTCAAAGTCTGGACGACTGGTCGGCTGACGACCTTCAGACGGTCAACCACTGAGCTTGTGAGGTCGGGAGCAGGCGGTGGCGATCCAAATCCTTCGCGATCTTCGAGGCCTTCGCGTCCAGGTGGTTCATCCGCCGGACAACGAGCGCGTCAGGCTGGTCGAGCATCTGCGCCGCATCGGTTGCATGGTCGAGACGCAATGGCCAGTACCGGAATGCTGGACTGACAATTCCGACGTGATGCTGCTTGCCGTCGAGCATGATGTGCGAGCCGATATTCAGCGTCTCCTGAAGTCGGGTGACGGGTCTGCGGCCGACCCTGATCGCGATCGTGGGTTACGAAGATCCCTCGACGCTTCAGTTGGTGCTGGAGGCTGGAGCGGTTGCGGTTATCGAGCGGCCAATCCGCCCCTTTGGCCTGCTTACCAACCTGACAATTGCCCGCAGCATCTGGCTCGAAAAACGCGAAACGGAAAAGCAACTCCGCAAGCTGGAACGCAAGCTTTCGGGACTGCAGCGAATCCAGAAAGCCAAAGCAGTCTTGATGGATGGTCAGGGACTGAGCGAGGCCGAAGCTTACGAAAGCATCCGCCGCCAGGCCATGGCGAAACGGCTGTCGATGGACGATATGGCGGCCGCGATCATTCACGCAAATGAACTCTTGCAGTACCGCGCAAAAGATGTTTAGTTTTATGCTTAACTGCAGCAGGACGGTGAAATCCTGAGCGCAGTTTGTGCCGGACCACCAATGCTGTTGGTTTGGCTTGGCTAGGTTAGCCCGAGAGGTCCGTGAGGATCTGTCGGGCTTTTTTGCTTTGGCGACCGAAAATCGGCACGGATCGGATCAGGTCTGCCGGCCTCGGAGGAATCTGGAATTTTTTCAGCTCGAAACAGCGCGCTTTGGCGCGATGGGAACCGGCTTGCCTGTTTGGGGCGGCCTTGAAAAGGAGGTCTATCGATGTCGCTGAACAGGCGGATGTTTCTGAAGACTAGCGCGCTTGGCGCTGCGGGCACCATTGCCGCGCCTTACGGTTTCAGGCGCACGGCGCAGGCTGCGTCACCGGTCAAAGTCGGGGTGCTGTTTTCGCTCACCGGCGGCCTCTCGATCATCGAGAAGTCGCTGCACGACGCCACCATGATGGCGATCACCGAGATCAACGGCAAAGGCGGCGTACTCGGCGAGCAGATCGAGGCGGTGGCGGAGGACGGCGCCTCCGATCCGCGCACCTTCAACGAGAAGGCATCCAAGCTCGTAATCGAAGACCGGGTGGCGTCGGTGTTCGGCTGTTATACCTCGGCGAGCCGCAAGGCGGTCCTGCCGGTGTTCGAGAAGCGGCAAAATCTGCTGTTCTATCCTACCTATTACGAGGGCTTCGAGTGCTCGAAGAACGTCGTCTACACCGGCGCGGTTCCCAACCAGCAGCTCTCCAACTTCATCCCCTGGATCATCAAGAACCTTGGCAAGAAGAAGTTCTTCATCGTCGGTTCCAACTACATCTATCCGCGCGAAATGGCAAAGGTCTGCAAGATCCTGATCAAGGAGAATGGCGGTGAATGGCTGGCCGACGAATACCTCGAGCTCGGCGATTCCGAATGGGGCTCGATGGTCAACAAGATCAAAAACTCGGGCTGCGACGTGGTGTTGTCCAACGTGGTCGGTGATTCGGTGGTTGCCTTCTATCGCGAGTACAAGAACCAGGGCCTGACCCACGACAAGCTGCCGATCTGCGCGACGGTGACCTCGGAGGTCGAGATCGCCGCGATGGGCCCTGAATACGCCGTCGGCAGCTTTACTTCGTTCCCGTACTTCCAGGCGATCGACACCCCGGAAAACCACGCCTTCGTCGAGCGCTACCAGAAGTTCGTCAACAATCCGAAGGCGGTCACCCACCACGCGATGGAGTGCTCGTACTTCCAGGTCTACCTGTGGAAGCAGGCGGTGGAGAAGGCCAAGGTGGCGGAGCCGCTGAAGATCCGCGACGCGGTGATGGGTCAGGAGTTCGACGCGCCCGACGGCCATGTCAAGGTCGAGCCGGAGAACCTGCACACCTGGCTCACCCCGCGCATTGCGCAGTGGCTGTCGAACGGCCAGGGCAAAATCGTCGATGCCTATCCCAAGCCGATCATGCCGCTGCCTTATGTCGCCTATGGCGAGACGCCCACCAACTTGTTCTGCACCGGCAAGGGGCTGATCGCTTCCAAGCTGAAAGGCTGACGCGCAATTACGGCCGGCCCCGCGTAGGGGGCCGGCCGTGTTCTTTCCTGGCGGAAGAGAGTGCTGCCGTGATCGACGTTATCTTCATCGGATTAAGCATCGGGTCGATCCTCCTGCTGGTCGCACTCGGCCTCGCCATTACCTACGGCGCCATGGGCGTCATTAACATGGCGCATGGCGAGTTTGTCATGATCGGCGCCTATACTACGGTGATGGCTGGCATTTGGCTGAACGCCGGCCTGCTGGTGTCGATCCCGCTGGCCTTCATCATCACCGCGCTGCTCGGCCTGCTGATCGAGCGTGTGGTAGTGCGGCGGCTTTACGGACGGCTGCTCGATACGTTGCTCGCCACCTGGGGCGTGGCAATTCTGCTCAAGCAGGCGGTGCGGCTGGAATTCGGGCTCGGCTTCTTTCACCGTCACATCGAGGGGCTTGGGCCCGGCCTGCAGCACGTGCAGGTACCCGATTGGCTGACCGGCGCGATCAATATCGGCAGCGTCGATATCAACCTCTACCGCTCGTTCATCATCCTGGTCACCGCGGCGATGGCGCTGCTCACCTGGTTCTTGATGTACCGCACCACCATCGGCATGCAGGTGCGCGCGATTATGCGTAACCCGCAGATGGCGGCGGCTTGCGGTATCAACGTCGAGCGCATCAACGCGCTGACCTTCGCCTATGGCTCCGGGCTCGCCGGCATCGCCGGGGTGATGATGTCCGGCTTCAAGACCGTGTTTCCCGACATGGGTACATCGATGGTGGTCGACGGCTTCCTGGTCGTCGTGGTCGGTGGGGTTGGCAGCCTGATCGGCTCGGTGATCTCGGCCGGCGCGCTCGGACAGATCAACGGGCTAACCGCCTTCGTTACCAACGACATCATCGCGCGCGCGGTCGTGTTCGGCGCGGTGATCCTGTTCATCGTGATAAAGCCGAGCGGCTTGTTCGCTTACAAGCGGCGGTGAGGGTCGCGATGAAAAGAATCGATCTCGAATACGTCGCCTACGCCGTCTTCATCGTCATCATCTTGATGGCGCCGGTGTTCTTTAACGAATTCTGGCTTAACCGTTTGGCCAAGTATCTGGTATTCGGCATGCTCGGCATCGCCATCTCTCTGTCTTGGGGCTTTGCCGGCATCCTCAACCTGGGACAGGGTCTGTTCTTCGGCGCCGGCGCCTACATGATGGCGATGTCGCTCAAGCTCGCCAGCCAGACCAGCATGCAGCAGGGTTCGAAGACGCCGGTCCCCGACTTCATGCTGTGGAACGCCGAGCCGGGCGCCAAGACCGCGCTGTGCTGTATCAACAAGGGCTCGTTTCTCTGGATTCCGTTCCAGAACCAATGGTTCGGCACCGCGATGGGGGTCGTGCTACCGGTCGTCTTCGCCGCACTGATCGGCGGCGTGATCTTCCGCAAGCGCATCTCCGGCGTGTTCGTATCGATCATCACCCTGGCGCTGGTGCTGCTGGTGCGCCTCTTGGTGATCGACGCGCAGCCGCTGACCAACGGCTTCAACGGCCTCACTGACCTTGGCATGTGGCACGCCTTCGGCTTCGACTTCGATCCGTACTCGGTCGCGACCTATTACCTGGTCGCGATCACGCTGGCGGTGATCCTCATCCTCAGCCGGATGCTGACCGTCACCCGCGCGGGCCTGATCCTGCAAGCGATCCGCGACGACCAGAACCGCGCGCGCTTCCTCGGCTTCGACGTGCCGCTCTATCAGATGTTCTTCTTCTGCGTCTGCGCTGGCATCTCCGGCATTGCCGGCATGCTCTACGTGATCGTCGCCGAGTTTGCGTCGCCGACGTTCATGGACCTCACCTTCTCGATCACCATGGTAGTATGGGCCGCGGTCGGCGGGCGCGCCTCATTGCTCGGCTCCTGCATCGGCGCGATCGTCATCAACGTGATTGAGGCGACGGTCAGCGAGACGCAGACCTTTGTCGAGGCTTGGAAGGTCGTCATCGGGCTCATCTTCGTACTGTCGGTTCTCTACCTGCCACGCGGTCTCGCGGGGCTGGCGAGTGATCTGGTCGAGCGATGGTCGGGCCATGGCAAGTCAGGCCATGTGGCCTTGGCCGAGAACGAACAGCCGCAGGCGGCGGAGTGAGGGAGGGCGCCATGACAGCCGCGTTGACCATTGACGGACTGACGGTCGACTTCGACGGCATCCGCGCCGTCGACACCGTCTCGATGGTGATCGAGGAAGGTGAGCTGCGCATGCTGCTCGGCGCCAACGGCGCCGGCAAGACCACGCTGATGGATCTGGTCTCCGGCAAGACCCAGAGTACTGCGGGCCGCGTGTTCCTCAAAGAGCTCGACATTACTAATTGGGAAGAGCATCGCATCGCCCGCGCGGGCGTCGGCCGCAAGTTCCAGATTCCTAGCATCTTCCGCGACCTGACGGTGCGGCGGAACCTGGAAGTGGCGATATTCGATAGCCCGAAGGTGCTGCCCAATCTCGGCTTCGGCCTCAGCGCCGCCAACAAAGCGCGGCTCGCCGAGGTGCTGCACCTCACAGGTCTCGAAGACAGCGTCAACGTGATCGCCGGCAGCCTCAGCCACGGCCAGACCCAGTGGCTCGAGCTCGGCATGGTGATCGCGCGTGATCCCGAGATACTCCTGCTCGACGAGCCGACAGCCGGCATGACGCAGGCAGAGACGCAGAAGACGGCCGCCATCATCAAGGGGCTGCGCGGGCGCCACACCATCGTCGTGGTCGAACACGACATGGCCTTTGTGCGCGAGATCGCCGAGCGCATCACCGTGATGCATCTCGGCCAGGTGCTCGCCGAAGGCAACGTAGCGGAGATCGAGCAGAACCCGAAAGTGCGCGAGGCCTATCTCGGATCGCGGGGAATCCATTGATGCTCAAGCTCGCCAACATCGACAGCTATTACGGCCGCAGCCACATTCTGCACGGTGTCACCCTCGACGTGCCGGCTAGCAAGATCACGGCCATCCTCGGCCGCAACGGCGTCGGCAAGACCGCCTTGCTGAAGACGCTGATGGGCCTGACCGACCGTATGACCGGCCAGATCCTGCTCGACGATTACGACATCGGTGTCGAGCCCACCTACAAGCGTGCGCGCGCCGGCTTCGCCTATGTGCCGCAGGGCCGCGAGATCATCCCCGACTTCAGCGTGCGCGAGAATATTCGGATGGGCAGCTTCGCCCGCTCCGACGGGCGGACGGCAATCCCCGATCTGGTCGGCACGCTGTTTCCCTATCTCATGGACAACCTCGATCGAGCCGGCGGCGTGCTGTCTGGCGGCCAGCAGCAGCAACTCGCCATCGCGCGGGCGCTCGCCGCCGAGCCTAAGGTGTTGCTGCTCGATGAGCCGACCGAAGGCATCCAGCCCTCGATCGTCGAGGAGATCGAGAACCTCATCGTGCAGCTGAACCGCGAGTTACGGCTCACCGTGATCCTCGTCGAACAGAATGTCGAATTCGCCCGTCGCGCCGGCCACCGCTTCGCCATCATGGAGAAAGGTAGCGTCGTGGCGGCGGGAGACATCGCTGAGCTTAGCGATGAGCTCATTTACAATCACATGGCGCTTTGATCACCATCCGAACCTAACAGTAACGGATCAAACAACCAGGGAGTATCAATCATGCTGCACGGCGATATTTCATCGAGCAACGACACGGTCGGCGTCGCCGTCGTGAACTACAAAATGCCCCGCCTTCATACCAAGGCCGAGGTACTCGCCAACGCCAAGAAGATCGCCGACATGTTCGTCGGCATGAAGACCGGTCTGCCGGGAATGGACCTGGTGATCTTTCCGGAATATTCCACCCACGGCATCATGTACGACTCCAAGGAGATGTATGAGACTGCCTCGGTGGTACCCGGCGAGGAGACAGAGATTTTCGCCGAAGCCTGCCGCAAGGCGAAGGTCTGGGGCGTGTTTTCGCTGACCGGCGAACGTCACGAGGAACATCCGAAGAAGGCGCCCTACAACACGCTCATTCTGATGAACGACAAGGGCGAGGTGGTTCAGAAGTACCGCAAGATCATGCCGTGGGTTCCGATCGAGGGATGGTATCCCGGCAACTGTACCTACGTTTCCGATGGGCCGAAGGGCCTGAAGGTCTCGCTGATCATCTGCGACGACGGCAACTACCCGGAGATCTGGCGCGATTGTGCGATGAAGGGCGCCGAGCTGATCGTTCGCTGTCAGGGCTACATGTATCCGGCAAAGGACCAACAAGTCATCATGGCGAAGGCGATGGCGTGGGCAAACAACACCTATGTCGCCGTTGCCAACGCCGCCGGGTTCGACGGTGTCTACTCATATTTCGGTCATTCTGCGATCATCGGCTTCGATGGCCGGACGCTCGGTGAGTGTGGTGAGGAGGAATACGGCATCCAGTACGCCCAGCTCTCGAAGATGCTGATCCGCGACGCACGCCGGACCGGACAATCGGAAAACCATCTCTTCAAGCTGGTGCACCGCGGCTATACCGGGATGATCAATTCCGGCGAAGGCGATCGCGGTATCGCGGCGTGTCCCTACGAGTTCTACTCCAAATGGATTGCCGATCCCGAAGGCACCCGGGAAATGGTGGAATCCTTCACCCGAACCACGGTGGGGACGGAGGAGGCGCCGATCGAGGGCATTCCCCATAAAGTGGTGGCGCATCGCTAAGTCAAACTGGCCTTGCGCCGGCGTAACGCTGCCGGCGCAAGGCCTCACGGCTTCTCACGCGCGCCTCATGCTGAAAAGGATCCGTCGCGATGCTGCGCATCGATCACGTCCTAGGCAGTCGCCTAGAACCGGCTTTCTCGCAGGAAATTCATCGCCTCGAACATCGCGGTGCGGTCGATGTGGTCAATATTCCGGCGACCGATCTGGCGCGGCGTCGACTCCTGGCAACGACGCTCTCGGGGCAAGAGCTTGCGATCGCGTTGCCGCGGGACCAAAAACTGTTTGACGGCGCGATCCTACTGATCGATGGCGAGCGGGCGATCGTCGTGCGTACCGCGACCGAGCGATGGATGCGTCTTGAGCCACGCTCAATCAGCGACGCGGTCGAATTGGGTTACCACGCCGGAAACCTGCATTGGCGGGTCCGTTTCCAGGGGGAGGTTCTGCTGGTGGCGCTTGAAGGCCGTCCCGAGGACTACACTGCCCGGCTTGGTGAGATGATTTCGGGACGCCGCGTCGGTGTCAGCATTCTAGGTGAGGAAGGCGAGGGGGACGCCGGCAATCAGGAGCTGCTGACGGCCACCGACCAGCATTATCAGCACGATGGCCGTTAGGGATGGTGTCGATCTTGCAGGCGATCTGGCAAGCCGACGGAACGTTTCCGAACGGATCTTTTGCTTTCTCATATGGTGTCGAGGGTTTTGTCGCGCGACGTGTGGAACTGGATCGAGCCGGGGTTGCCGAACTCGTCACCACCATACTTCGTCAGCGCTGGCTAACCTGCGATCGGGTTGCGTTGATACAAGCGTTTCGCGCCGCCGAAAACCTCGACGCCGTCGCGGAAGTCGATCGTGCCGTGGAAGCCTCGACGTTTGGCAGCACTATGCGCGAGGGCTCGCGCCGTAACGGCGGATCCTTTCTGGCATCGCATGCGAGGCTCGGCGACGTCATGGCGCTACGGCTGCGCGCAGCGGTTCGCTCGCGCGTCTGCCTTGGCCACGTCGCCGTCATGCAGGGGGCGGTCTGGCAGGCGATCGGCCTGGACGAACGGACGGCGCAGCTTGTCTCTGCCTATTGCGTTGCCAGCAGCGTTACCGCAACAGTCGTACGGCTTGGCGCGATCGGCGCGCTGGAGGGACAGAAGGTCCTGCGCGGATGCCTTCCCCTCATCGATGCGCTGGTCGCTGAGCCGGTTCCGGACGATGCCGAACTGTCCAGCTTTGTCCCGCTGCTGGAGATCGCGGCCGCGCGACAGGCACGTGCTGATGTTCGCCTGTTTTCCAACTGAGGTTCGACAATGCTGCTGACACCCACCGAGATGGAGCGCTTGACGATCTTCACTGCGGCGGAACTGGCAAGGCGGCGGCGCGCCAAAGGCTTAAAGCTGAACTATCCCGAAGCAGTCGCCATCATTACCGATGAGATACTTGAAGGAGCCCGAGAAGGCCGCTCGGTCGCCGATCTGATCGGATATGGATCGACCGTTCTTTCGACCGACGATGTGTTGTCGGGCATCGCCGCGATGATGAACATCATTCAGGTGGAATGCGTGTTTCCCGATGGCACGAAGCTGGTGACGGTGCATGAACCGATCCGCCCGGCGGCCGGTTCAGAGACGGACCTCGACCACCCCGGCCGGATCACCGCGGCCGAAGGCAGTATTGATCTCAATGCGGGCCGCCGCTCGGTCAAATTGAAAGCCCGCAATACCGGCGACCGTCCGATCCAGATCGGTTCACACTTCCATTTCTTTGAGGTCAACAAAGCGATGGAGTTCGACCGAGCGGCGGCCTTCGGCATGCGGCTTGATATTCCCGCCGGCACCGCGGTGCGCTTCGAACCCGGGGCGTGGAAGGAAGTGACGCTCGTGGCTCTGGGCGGCCGCGGCGAATTGACGGGCCTGAACAACCTGACAAACGGATTAAGCACAGACGACGCCGTGCGCGAAGCCGCGCTCGAGAAGGCGAAGACGCGCGGCTTCAAAGGGGCGTAGGATGGTGAGCATCGACCGCCGCGATTACGCGGCACTTTACGGTCCAACCACCGGCGACTCGGTTCGGCTCGGTGACACCGCGCTGACCGCGGTCGTCGAAAAGGACCACGCCGTTTACGGCGACGAATGCCTGCACGGCGGCGGCAAAACCTTGCGCGACGGGATCGGAATGGCCGGCATCACCAGCGCCGAAGGTGCGCTGGATTTCTTGCTATGCAACGTCGTCATCATCGATCCGGTAGTCGGGATCGTCAAAGCTGACCTCGGCATCCGCCACGGCCGCGTCGTCGGCATCGGAAAAGCCGGCAATCCGTCCATCATGGACGGCGTTGACCCACGCCTGATCGTCTCCAGCGGCACGACGGTGCGCGACTGCGAAGGGCTGATCGCCACCCCCGGTGCAATCGACGTTCACGTCCATTTCGACAGCGCCGGCCTCGTCGAGCATGCGCTGGCGAGTGGAATCACTACCATGATCGGCGGTTCGCTCGGACCAATCACGGTCGGGATCGATTCCGGCGGCCCCTTCAACACGGGGAAAATGCTGCAGGCCGCGGATGCGTGGCCGATGAATTTCGGCTTCTTGGGACGCGGCAATTCGCATCGTGGACCGCCGCTAGTCGAGCAGCTCGAGACCGGTGTGATGGGGCTGAAGCTTCACGAGGATTGGGGCTCGATGCCGGCAGCGATTGACACCTGCCTCCGCGTCGCCGACGAGCACGACTTCCAGGTCCAGATCCATACCGACACCTTGAACGAATCCGGTTTTGTCGAGGATACGCTGGAAGCGATCGGCGGTCGCACCATTCACATGTATCATACCGAGGGTGCCGGCGGCGGCCACGCGCCGGACATCATCCGGGTCGCCGGCGAGATGCACTGCCTGCCATCATCGACCAATCCCACCAATCCTTACACAGTGAACACCTTCGACGAACATCTCGACATGACGATGGTGTGCCATCATCTCAATCCAGCCATCCCCGAGGATGTGGCATTCGCGGAAAGCCGTATTCGCCGGCCAACCATTGCGGCCGAGGATGTGCTACATGACATCGGAGCGATTTCGATGCTCGGTTCAGACAGCCAGGGCATGGGCCGCATCCACGAGGTGATCTGCCGCACCTGGCAGTTGGCATCGAAAATGAAACAACAGCGCGGCCCGCTGCCGGAGGATCGACCTGGCCATGGCGATAACGCCCGCATTCTCCGCTACATTGCCAAATATACCATCAACGCCGCGCGCACGTTCGGGATCGCCGACCACGTCGGCTCACTGGAAGACGGCAAGCTTGCCGACATTGCGGTCTGGCGCCCGGCTTTTTTCGGTATCAAGCCTGAGCTCGTAATCAAGGGCGGGTTCATCGCCTGGGGCGCAATGGGCGATAGTGCCGGCTCGCTGATGACCTGCGAGCCGATCCTGATGCGTCCACAATGGGGTGCATTTGGCAGGGCCCCGGCCGCCCTGTCGGCGTGCTTCGTCCATCCGTTGGCGATCGCCCGCGATCTGGCCGGCGAACTCGGTGTTTCCAAGCGAATGCTTCCTGTCGGCGGCACACGAAAGCTGTCGAAGCGGGACATGCTGTGGAACGATGCATGCCCGAACATCACCGTTGACCCGGAGACCTTCAATGTTTTCGCCGATGGTGTGCTTGCCACCTGCGAGCCGGCAAGCGAAGTGCCGCTCGCGCGTCGCTACATGCTAAGGTAAGCGATGCAGACCGTCGAACAACAAAGCCCGCCGCCCGCCATCGTATCGCCAGCAGCTCGGGTGGGAATTGGAGGTCCGGTCGGTTCAGGCAAGACCGCGCTGATCGAGGCGCTGATCCCGGAACTGCAGCGCCGCGGCGTTGATCTTGCCGTCGTGACAAACGATCTCGTCACCAGGGAGGATGCCGAACGCCTGCGCCGCTCCGGCCTGATCGATCCCGCGCGCGTATCGGCGGTCGAAGCCGGAGCCTGCCCGCATACCGTGATCCGCGAGGATCCGACCTTGAACATCGCCGCCGGCGATGATCTTGAGGCCAGATTTCCCGGCGTCGAACTGATCCTATTCGAGTCCGGCGGCGACAATCTCGCATCGACCTTCTCGCTTGATCTGGTCGACTGGTGGATTTTTGTGATCGACGTCGCCGGCGGCGACGATATTCCGCGCAAAAAGGGGCCTGGTCTATTGCGGTGCGATTTGCTCGTCGTCAACAAGACCGATCTGGCGCCTTATGTTGGCGTGAGGCTTGCGCCGATGCTGGCGGAGGCAAGGCAGGTCCGCGCCAACCGTCCGGTGATCGCGACCAATGCGCGATCCGGCGCCGGAATCACGGAGGTTGCCGATGCAATCCTTGCCGCTGTCCTGTTCCGCGTTTGACGGCGGCCGCGGAGCGGAAGTTCTCCTGGTCGCGGACCTGGCTGCCGGGCGAACCGTGCTCCGTCGCCAACATGTCGGATATCCCTTCCATATCACCCGGCTGTTTCAGCTCGACCGGATGCGCTCCGATCTCGCGACGCTCTACCTGCAGTCAGCGTCCGGCGGACTTTACGCCGCGGACCGACTGACGCTTGACTTGACCGTCGGCGCCGGCGCCGCCCTCCATCTCACCACGCAGGCTTCCACCGTCGTTCATGATGGACGCGAGGAGGGTTCGATGATGCGGCAATTGCTGGCGGTGAACGACCGGGCATTTTGCGCCGTTGTTTCGGATCCTTACGTTCTTTTTCCGGGCGCCGATCTGCACATCGCAACATTAGCAACCGTCGCCGCCGACGGCATCCTTATTTTGGCCGAGGGATTTGCGGTGCACGACCCGCATCGCCGTGGCGGGACGTTTGCGCGATTTTCGACCGAGACTCGTATCATGCGACCCGACGGGGCGCGGGTGGTGGTCGACCGCGGTAGCATTGGCGGCAGCGACCTATCTGGAACCAGCGATGCGCTGGGCGGAATGACCGCTGTCTGTTCCGTTCTGGTGATCGCGCCGCCGGATCGATTGCCTGATATCGTTGGCATCGAGGCGGTCGCGGATCAATGCGGATGTCTGGCCGGTGTAGCTGCGGCACCGAATCAGGCGGGGCTCGCGATGCGGTTGCTGGCGCCGGACGGCGGCACGCTGGTTCGCGGCATCGAGGCGATATTCCATATGGCGTCGCGCGCCGCACTCGGCGTTGAGCTTGCGCCACGCCGCAAATAAATCGACGTTAGCGGCGGGCGAGACGGAAATAGAGTTCGGAGAGTCGCGCCGGCAAATCCTCGACCCGAGGCACCACCATCGTATTGCCACGTCCGAAAATACGCACCGCGGAATCCATGGCGCCCGACCCCAGCACCACCCCGAATCCATCGATGCCACGCGCCCGCAATCCGACCGCGGCGCGGCGGGCATCCTCAACCAGCTCGAGCGGATCGGCGACGTCGATATCGGAGGGCTCGCCATCGGTCAGGACAATGACGAGTTTTCGGAAGCTTCGGGCATGGCTGATGAGCTCGCCGGCGTGGCGAAGCGCAGTGCCGAGCCGCGTCGACAGCCCGGACGACAACGCAGCCAACCGTCCGACGCAAGTGCGGTCGTAGGGTTCATCGAAGGTCTTGACCGTCGTCATTTCGACGTCGTCGCGCCCGTCCGATGCAAAGGCGAGCATGCTGAAGGGATCGCCAAGCGCGCTCATGGCTTCGGCCAGCACCGCAACCGCAAGGCGCTCGACATCAAGAATGGTGGCGCCGGAGGCCAGACGGTCGTGGGTCGATTCGGAAATGTCGAGCAGCAGCAGCACCGCAAGATCGCGGTGCTTCGAGGTGGTGGTACGAAAAACCCGCGGATCTGGCTCCTCACGCATCCGGAGCGCAATTCCCGCTTCGAGCATGGCATCGACGTCCAAATCGTGACCATCGAGCTGTCGCTTCAGGCGGATCGTTCGGCCGACGCGTACGCCGCGGACCAGCCGGCGAATCCGATTGCGCAAGACATCGGCGCGATCGAGTGCTTCTTCCACCAGGCGCGGATCGCCGGGCCGCGGGGCGACCTCGCGCACCGTGGTCCACTCCGGCCGCTCGATGCCGTGCGCGCGGTCCCATTCGGGATATTTCGCGATCAAAATACCGCGCTGATCCGCCGCGACTGGGCGGGCGCGACCGAGCTTGCTGTCGTCCTCCATCATATCGGAACGGTGAGAGGCCCGGTCCGGATCGTCGCGTGGCTCGACGCGCACTGCGTCGACGGCAAGATCGAGCGGTTCGCCGGCCGAGGGCGCGTCATCGCCGAAATCCCACAGGCCCAGACCATCGTCGCGATAGACTGGTTCGACGACATAGATCCTGGCGTTGAACTGGACGCGCATCTGGCCGAGGTCGTTGCCCAGCAGCATGCCGACTTCGCGGCTGATGGCCGGGTCCGTAAGGCGCGGCAGCCGGGCCTCGAACATCGCGCGCCCTTTGGCGACAAAACTGTCATCGTCACGATAGGCCGGATCGATCAAGGCACGAGCCAGGCGCGCCAGTAAGGTGGGGGCTGCGGCGACGCCGGCGGGTACGGCGACATGGTAGGGCGACCATAGCTTGCGCAATCCCGGCAGTTGACGCATCGCCAGCAGCTCGACACGCGCGTCTTCGATCAAGCTGACCAGCGCGATCTGGAGCGGTTTCAGGGTTCCGACCGGAAATCGGGGTCCGCCGAACACCAGATGGGCCTGGGCGTGCGCCGCGGCAGCCTTGTACAGTGTATAGGCGTCGTCGCCCTGTATGCCGCGATAAACGTCCGGCAGGCGGATCAGCGGCCCGGCGATCCCTGCACGCCGCTGCGGTGCCTGGCCGGTATCGCCCGCAAAACTCCGCAGTAGCGGCGCCCGGCCCCACAAAGAAGTCACAAACGCCTTGGTCTGGCGCTCAGCCTGCGCAAAGCCGATACCGGCCAGCGTCCGCTCAACCAGTCGCCGGGCGAGCTCATCCTGCAGCGTGAAGAACTTGATCCTTCGATGCCGGTCGCCGGCTGCCAGCTTCAGCCCGGCTGCAACGAAATTCTCAAAGGCGTTGATATCGCCTGCGGACAGAATTTCGCTCATCCGCGATGCAGTTGCCTCGACCGATTCCGGGGCCTGCAGCGCGAGCTCATCCATGGTACGCCACCAGCGCGCTAGGCTGGTATCGGCGCCGAGGATTTGCCGAGCGACTGCGACGGAGACCAGCGTGGCGGCGGCTGCCTGCGCGCCGGCGTGGCGGCAAATATTGGCTGCGGTGTGCGCCGCCACGATCAAGGGTGCGATGCCGTCGTTGGTCGGCTGGGCGCGGCTGACGTCCCAGAAAGCCACCAAACAGGAAGGACCGGCGTTCACGTCCGCCAACGCCAGCACGCCGGCGGCCCAAGCCTCGAGCTCGTGCTTCTCGAAACGGCCGGCGAGGTCGTCCCATGCGACACGGAAAAGCGGCCTCAGCGCATCGCGTTGCCGCATTAGCAGATGAACGCGGCGGACGACGCCGTCAGGTTCGCCCGGAATGACGCGCAGCGACGCTGACCGGAGGGCGGCACTCACGGTATGCAAGCCTCGATGGCTGCGCCGAGCGCTTCGCGGATATCGTGATTGTCGGTGATCGGCAAAACGATGCTGGAGCGGACCGCGGATTGCAGCGGCAGGCCGGCACGCATCAGCCGACCTGCATGGATCAGCATGCGTGTCGAGGCGCCCTCGTCGAGTCCGTGGCCCTGAAGGTTACGAGACCGCTCCGCGATCGCGACGAGGATGCCGGCAACTTCGATATTCGTTCCCGCCTCGCGGGCTACAATGGCGGTTTCGACCGCCGCCGGCGGGTAGCTGAAATCGATCGCTAGAAAGCGCTGCTTGGTTGATTCCTTCAGATCCTTGACCGCGCTTTGGTAGCCCGGGTTGTATGAGATCGTGAGCTGGAAATCGGCGTGGGCGGCCACGATCTCGTTGTGCTTCTCCAGCGGCAGAATTCGCCGGGCGTCCGTCAGCGGGTGGATCACAACCGTGGTGTCTTGCCGCGCTTCGACGATTTCATCGAGATAGCAGATCGCGCCATACCGGACCGCCATCGTCAGCGGGCCGTCGTGCCAGACCGTTCCACCGGGCTCCAGCAGATAGCGGCCGGCGAGATCGGATGCGGTCATGTCCTCATGGGCCGCGACGGTGACCAGGGGTTTCGCCAGCCGCCAGGCCATGTATTCGACGAACCGGGTTTTGCCGCATCCGGTCGGTCCCTTCAGCATGAC
This sequence comes from uncultured Alphaproteobacteria bacterium, assembly GCA_963748165.1. Taxonomy (GTDB): domain Bacteria; phylum Pseudomonadota; class Alphaproteobacteria; order Rhizobiales; family Xanthobacteraceae; genus Bradyrhizobium. Next base: position 265,643 of record CAVVIM010000012.1, on the reverse strand, counting down.
TGGCAGACGTTCGGCAAAGGCGGCCTCAAACACCGCGATCTCGTCGCCCAATTGCTGGTAGAACGGTTCGGAGCCTATTCTGTATGCATCGAGGTTCACGCGCATCTCCACGAGTGCTGCGTGGGGAAAGCCGCCCGTCAACACGAACACCTCCGTCCCTTCGCAGTGGGTTCGGCAAGCATCGCCTTATGGACGCGCCACAGCCTTGGAGCGCGCATTCAAGCGTTACGGGAACGCTTCGAAGATCATTAGACTGCTATTCCGTGCTTTGCACAAGTGACCCGCATGGCTGCAATGCAGCCATGGATCCGATCCTTCCAGGGCGTCCGCTCAAGATCAGTGGGCGCGAACCTGGCCTGACCCGGCTCGGGCTGCCGAGGCGGCCCGCTATCGTGGTTTCGGCAGCCAACCGCCCCCCCAAAATGCACCAGGCCCATGCTCGATTCGGTCGCATTTGCGAACAACAGTCGTGGCCCATGAGAAACATTTGGGTCATCTTCATACTTGCGCTGATGGCCATCGCAGGTGAGATCCGCCAGTCCACGAAAAACCCCGCCCTATGGGGATCAAAGGGCGGGGCCAATCAGGAAGTCGGCGCCTCGCATAAGCGCCTTGCCACCCAACGTATCACAGGATACGCATGGAGCTGAGCTCGGCTCGCAATTTAATGTTTACGTTGATGTTTATCCCAGCGCATCCGCCACTCGCGCAGCTGTAACGCGGGGCGCTGTAACGATTTGCCGGCGCCGCCGTTAGCTTCAGAGCGGCGGTAAACCCCCTCAAGCGCTACTGCACTCGCGTCTTTCCGAATAGTTAGAGACGGTTCCTTCGAGCGGCATCGAGCACGCGGTTAGAAACGAGCTCCGCTTGATGCTCAAACGGCACCGCGGTGACATCTAACGCGGGTCGCTGCGGGACGTGCAGATGCTGGCCGGTCAACTCGAACCTCCGGACCACGCAAGGGTACATCGAGGCCAATCCGGAAGCGCATAGTATAGAAGTTCGTCGGTCTGGTGACTAGTAGAACTGAAGGCCGGATGCTAAGAACTCACCGCTTTCGCGATCCGAGAGGCAAATGGTTCGATCTCGCGTTCGCGCAAAGCAAACATCCAATAGCGCACCGGGATTTCGATACTTCCGATGCGGGTCAGGGCCGCGGACGCCAACAAGGCGCGTGCGGCCCGTTCGGGCACAAAGCCGATATATTTGCCACTTTGCAAAGCGGATATGACCGCCATGCTAGATGACAATTTGAGCTGAGGATGATCAATTCGACTTATGTCCACCCGATGACTATTGAGCGCAGCAAACAACTTTGGCGTGAGATCGCTCTGTTCCCAAAGTATCGGCCCATGATCAATTAAATTCGCCCAGACAAGCCCATGGGGAATGATCTCCGCCCGTTCCGGACGTCCACACAGGATTATCCGATCGGCGAACACGCCGATATGTTGAAATTGAGGATGGCTGGGTATGACTTTGGTGACACCAATGTCGGCCGTACCGCGCATGACCCACGAGGTGACCTCCTCGACATTTCCACGCAGAAGATCAACCTTCGCACCATCTACAGTGCAAACTCGCGCGCAAAGCTCTGGCATCCAGAAATCGTAGGCATTGGGCGTACACGCAACGATTGATCGTTCATCATGAGCCCGCCGACTCTCGACTCGCCGAACCGTCAGCTCAACATCACGCAGTATGCGCTCGGCCTCATTCAATAGTACCTGCCCAGCGTCGGTTAGAATTAGTCGACGTCCAGATCGATCAAACAATAAGACCTTATGTTTTTCTTCGAGTTTCTTGATTGAAACACTGACCGCCGATTCGGTTCAGGCCCAGCCGCTCGGCCGCATGGGTGAAGCTGCCGTAGTGCGCCGCTTCAAGAAATATCTTCATCTGCTCGAAGGTCATGGTTGCGTCGTCACCCTTTACGTAATCTTCAGCTCCCCGGGGGGTCTTGCTTTGATCTCCGCTGCTAAGGATTGCGGTTGATTGATCCAGGTGCGCTTTGGGCTTGCACTCCTCCGAGACTCTGACGCGAAATAAGTCACGCGCTCGTCGGTGAATGAATTCTGCTTATCTTCGAATTCAGGGCCGACGAGATTAAGGCTCTCTCATTGATAAGCTTCATTAGGCATTCAGTGGAGATATACGTGCGCCATTTCTGATCGAAACATAGGCGATTATCGATCATTTTCTAATCAGCGCGGCACATATTTGGTGCAGCTGAGACAAACCGCTCTCTTGGGTCGTTGTTGGCGCGGCACTTGCTATTCCTGTTGGGTGGCAAACCGAACGACGCGGGACCGCGAATGTACCAAGTTGTTTTCTCAGTTTCCTTCGAACGAATGCTCGGGTCTTCGCTGGAATTCTTCCTCCGGCGCGTAACACTCGCGAGGCTTCGTAATGGAATTCGGGATTTGGCTACCCGTTTACGGCGGCTGGTTGCGCTCCTTGGATCAGCCGACGGGGCCCGATGTCGCGGCCTGTCTCGCGATCGCACAGCAGGCGGAAGCACTAGGCTTCGACTTTCTTTATGCGTCAGAGAACCTGCTTAATTGCATACACGGCCCGAGAGAAAGCGTCGCCGACGCCTGGAGCATCCTCGCTGCGATAGCCGCAGTGACCAGTAAAGTCGGGCTCTGCGGGGCAGTAAAGCCGGGCTTTCGCTCGCCCTTCCTCGTGGCTCGCATGCTCGACACCACGTCCAAAATTGCGGAACGGAAATTGGGCATGAATATGGTGTGCGGCTGGTGGAAGGAGGAATTTGACCTTTCCGGCGTCGATTGGCTCGACCATGGAGGCCGTTACGATCGGGCGGCCGAGTTCCTGCGCTCGCTTTATGGACTGTTCCAACCTCCGGCCGTGGTCAGAGATACCACCGCAGACCAAGCAGGATTCGATGATGACATGCATATCGATCAAACGCCGAGCTATGGGCTCGACGAAAGCGCTCTTCCCGAGGTCTGGATCGCTGGACACTCCGATCGCGCCGTGCAGATGGCGGCCGAGTGGGGCCACTGTCTTTTCCTCAACGGCATGAGCGACAAGGAACTCGAGCGACGAATCGAGACCGTGCGCCAGGAAGCCAACCGTTGGGGCAGGACCGTCTTGGTGGCTGCCAACGCTTATGTCATTGCGACGGAAGCGGCCGAGCAGGCCCTGCAACGATGGAAATCCGTCGTTGCGCGACGCAATCCACAAACAATCAATTTCTTCCGGAAGGTGATTGGGGGATCCGGTGCAGCTGCATGGACCTCGCTCGGCGAAGAGCAGATGGTGGACTCTAATGCAGGATTTGAGCTTGGGTTGATTGGATCCTTCGAGGACATCCGCCAGCGCATCCCCAAGCTACAAGCCATCGGCCTCAATCGTATTGTTTGCCAATTCGATGATCCGATGCGGGACGCCGGACCATTCATGAAGAACGTCATTCGGCCGCTCCGCGAGAGCCGAACGATTCGAATGTCCTGCGCGGTGTCGTCTGCAGAGAGCCTAGCATGACTACATCACCTGACGAACTCACCCGAACTTTCAAGGAAGTCTTTAGCCAGTTGGCTTCCGGTGTATGCGTAATTACGCTGTGGCGTGGCGGCGGCCTCCACGGGTTTACTGCGACTTCCGTTACCTCGGTGTCGCTCAGCCCGCTGCGGGTTCTGTTCTGCGTTTCGCAGACCAGCGAAAGCTATTCTTGCCTTACTTCCGGATCCGTAATCGGAATCTCCATTCTGGATGCTGAGCAGCGCGCTCTCTCCGATCGTTTCGCGAGCAAGGTCTCGTTCGGGGCCTACGACGACGTCAGGATCGCCGATGGAGCGGAGCATGCTCCGCTTCTGGAGGGAGCACTCGGCCATATCACGGCGGTGGTCGTCGAAATAATTCCATCGGGCGACCACGCCATCGTGCTTTGCGACGTTACGTCCGCGCATGCGGAAAGCGACGGAACTCCGTTGCTTTACTGCAGGCGCACTTACCACAGTCTGCGCTGTAGCATTTGAACCCTGGGAGAGATCGAAATGGATAAGTCAATCTTTGCCGCGATGCCGTCCCTGACGCCAGCCCTCGGGTACGCGTCGATGATCGGTTTAGGTCTGTTTTCTTTGGTCCTGTCGTACGGCGTCAAGATGCTGCTCGTCCGGAACACCCACGATTTTATCATCGCGGATCGGCGCGTGGGTTTCGGCTTTGGAGTGGGATCGGTCATCGCTGTTTGGACCTGGGCTATGGCCGTTATGATGAGCTCAGCCATGACTTACAACTGGGGCTTATCAGGCCTGTTTTGGTTCGTCGTCCCCAACGGCTTTGCCGTAATGGCCATGATTCCGTTCGCGCGCATTCTACGAAAGAATATGCCTGAGGGTTACACCATCTCAGAATTCATTGAATACCGTTTTAACCGGTCGAAGGTCGCAACCGCAATCGTGACTGTTACGATGATCTTCGGGATCATTCTTGAGATTCTCATAAACTTGAAGGGTACATCCGTTGTCATCTCGACCGTCTTCGGTATCGATTGGAGGGTCGCAACCGTGGTCGGCATCGTCTGCGTTTTGACTTATTCCTACTTCGGCGGTCTGTGGACAAGTGTCATGACCGGAACGCTTAACACACTTATGATCACTGTGCCGGCCGCAATTGTGGTCGCCGCCGTTTTCGCCAAAATACCGGGCGGGACCCAGGCGGTTTACGATGCAGCCGGCGCCGCTGACGCCCGGAATCTTTCTGTGCTGCGGCCGGACGCCGCCGCTGGCTTCGGTATCACGTTGGCCTTCGGACTCTTGGCGGCGACCGTGTCCGACCAGACCTTCTGGCAGAAGGTATGGGCCGTGAAAAGCCGTGACGTCGGTCGGACCTTCCTTTGGGCCGGCGCGCTGTTCTACCCAATTCCGATTTGTCTAGGTATGCTTGGACTGGTCGGCATCGCTTTTGGCATCAAGCCGGCCGACATCGGCGGAGATATCGTCGCCATCGGCCCATACATCGTCTCCCATATCGGTCTCGGGCTGACGCTGGTTCTACTCTACGTTCTCGTTATCCTTGCCGCCTGCTATTCGACAATCGACGGAGCAAGCGCCGCGCTTTCGTCAGTCGTTGCCGTCGACATCATCAAGCGATACTTTCCGCAGACCTCGGAGAGCAGACTGTTCGTAATTACCAAGCTGTCAGTCCTGCTTGGAGGTATTGTTGCAACACTCATCGTGCTGTCGGGCCTGGATTTCACGACGCTGGTGCTGACTACGTACGCCCTGAAGACGTCGATCCTGCTGCCACTTGTCCTGTCCATCCTCTGGCCCAAAACCAACATGGTAGGCTTTGTCGGTGGGATCGCCGCCGCGATCTTGATCGGAATGCCGATCTACGAGATGGCCGGCGATCTGATCGGCACGCTTTCCATCGTCGCCATCAGCGGTCTGACGGTTCTGGTCGCCGGTCTAGTTGGCGGCAGGGACTTCGATCTGGGTCGCCTTAAGAGGGTCACCGACGAAATCTCGGCGCCAGCGGAATAGACAGCCAGACGCCCTTCTTGGCCCATGAGTTCCACCTTTCCCTAACCAGAGGAGCTATCCATGTACGCATTTATTACCATCGTCGGCATCATCGTTACCGTATTCTTTCTGGCCGGATTTTGGCGCGGTTTGAATAATGCCATTGCTGAATATCGCAGTGGCGCGCCCGAGCCCGACGAGGTGCCAGAATATCGATACGGCGGGATCGCCGCGTTATCGGTCATTGCGTCTGTGGTCATCATTGCTGGCGTCGGCTTCAGCCCGGCCATGATTTATGCTGGACCGTTGCTCGCGCTCGTGACTGCGGCCGGATGCGGACTGGCTTTCTTTATTGAAGTCAAGCCCGCCGGCTGACGAAGCGAGTCGGACCAAGCTCAATGAATTCCTAAAATGGGAGCCTATGCATGGCCACAAAGAACAAGAAGAAGGCTCATCTGTTGGGTTTCATACAACATGGCGTAAATAGTCACGCTACCGGCATGTGGCGGCATCCGAAAGATAAAGTAGGTTGGCATTTTTCACGCCCCGAATACTGGCAGCACATGGGCCGTACCATGGAACGCGGGCTCTTCGACGCAATGTTCATAGCGGATGAACTTGCGCCCTACAACACGCATGAGAATAGTTCGGACGCAATCGTGAAATGGGCAGTTCAATGCCCGACGCACGAACCTTCGACAATCGTTCCGATAATCACAACCGCCACAAAGCACTTAGGCGTTGGGGTTACCTTATCGACAGCGTTCGAACATCCGTATTCAATGTGCCGCCGACTATCGAGCCTCGACCATTTGTCTAACGGTCGCGTCGCATGGAACATCGTCTCATCCTACTCGAAGAGCGAGTGGGATGCCTACGGTCACGCCATGACTGATAGGAGCGGTCGATATGAACGTTTAGAGGAGTACATGGAGGTTTGCTATAAGCTTTGGGATTCATGGGAGCCAGGCGCGATAATCGCCGACAAAGAGAGCGGTATCTATGCGGACCCATCAAAGGTTAAGGTCGTTAATCACGAAGGAAAGTTTTACAAAAGCCTTGGACGTCACTTTTGCGCGCCATCACCGCAAGGTCGTCCGGTGCTTTGGCAAGCCGGATCTTCAGGTCAGGGACGAGACTTCGCTGCAAAGCACGCTGAGGCAATTTTTGCCGTCCATCCAAATATCGATCGGATGAAGCAATATGCCACCGATCTAAATGAACGCCTCGAGACGAAATTCAATCGCGCTCCGGGTTCGGTGAAGCTGATCTATGGTTTGCAGACCGTCGTGGCCGAAACTCGGTCCGAGGCTGAGGAGAAGTATGGGAGAATCAAAGCCTGCATCCCGCCGGAAGGCGCATTAGCTTGGATGTCCGGGCATTTCGGGCTGGACTTCTCGACCTATCCTTCGGAAGCCATTGTTCAAAACATCGAGGTGCCGGGTATCCAGGGACTATTCGAATCGATCATTTACGCGAAGGGAGGCGCGCCGGTCACCGTGAAGGAGGCCGCGATGATCTATGCGCAGGGAATGGGAATGCCCGTTGCCGTCGGTACGCCGCGCGATATCGCGGATCAAATGGAGCACTATATGGACGACGGTGGTGCGGATGGGTTCATGCTGGTCGCGACCTACACGCCCGGATGCTTTGAGGAGTTTACAGATCTCGTTGTGCCGGAGTTGCAGAGACGCGGACGACTTCGGACGAAATATACGGGCACAACGCTTCGAGAAAATTTGCTTGAGGTTTAATGCGGCCCCATATCGGTCGGCCGAAGATGACATCCCCAACGCCAGTCTAGCCCGTGATGGTACGCAATGCGCTAGGATCGCCATCCAAGTACGTTGCCAGGGGGACCTTACCGATCAATCAGGTTCCGTCCCCGATTTGCCGGCTAGGCCCTTACTCCTCGCGCACATGAAATGCATTCGCAGGCTCGACCGGCTTCGGCTGCGGAGCTAGTGCCTCTTACAGGAACAGCGCAGAACCTAAGGCGGCTAGCCAGGCTTCTCTGCCGGCCCCCCATCACCTTGGGAGTAGCTGTCTCGCATAGACCTCCGCGAATAGGCACCGCAGCGGTAAGGCGCGAACAACGGGCCGGCCAAAAGTTCATCACCAAACTCTGCAATCCAGACCGGCCGAGTTGGGCGTCACAATCGCCTCGAAAGCGGACCTAAACTTCGACGACATAAGTTTGCCTCTCAAAGGCAAAGCGCCTTACATGATTTCGTCCGTTCTTTCCAATCGTTTCAATGAGATGGGGACGCTAGGAAGACTGCCGGTACTGGTTAGCTAGGTGTGAACTTTCAGGAGGTTGTCCATTCGGACCCGGCCGTGCAACGCTGATGTTGCCAAACAAGCAGTGATTGGGCCTCAACAAGCTCTCGGCCTTGGAGCCGGCCGAAGAACCTGTCGCAACCCGCCGGCAAACTGCTTAGGGGGAAGTGCCGATGATCTGGGGCGGCGGATGAGGCAAAATAAACAATGCCTATCCCTCGCGCCGGTCCTATTGCAGGAGAAGCGGCAGATTGAGCGGGCCGCGGAAACCGAATCCGTGCCAGCGTACGCTCGCGGGATCAAGCAAGGTCATGTTGGGGAAGCGCTCGAACAGCATTGGCAGCAGAATGGCGCCAACGGTTCGCCGCGATAGGTGCGCGCCCGCGCAATGATGTGGGCCGTTACCAAAGGCCTGGTGAGGATTGGCCTCGCGCAAGGCGTTGTAGTTCTCGCCGTCTTCGAAGAGGTCCTCGTCTCGATTGGCCGATGCCTGGATCGTCATCACGGTGTCGCCCTTCGGGATCAAGCAGCCGCGAATCTCCGTGTCCTCCATAACGAGCCGCGAACTGGCCTGGATCGGCGCCACCCACCGCACCCCCTCTTCAAAGGCGGAGCGCCATTTTTCGCCGGCGCGAACGGCCTCAAGCTGATCTGGATTGGTCAACAGGCCGTAGATGATCGTCAGCAGGGCGTCGCGCGGCTCGTTGATACCGCCGCCGATCGCGATCTTTACATTGGCGATCATCTGGCTTTCTGGAATCGGATTCTTCGCGTTCACCATGAAGGACAGCGCCGAGGAATCCGGCTCGGCCCGCACGCGTTCGGCATTGGCGCGGATACACTTGTCCATCTCCGCATTGGCGATGTCGGTCGCATCGAAAGGCCCCGGCGTCCAGCCAAAATTGCCAGCGCCGTCGATCAGCGTCTGCGACCATCGCTGGATGTCCTCATCGCTCGCGTCTGGAACGCCCATCGCATGCGCCAGAATCCGGGCGGCAAGCGGTCCTGCGAGAGCGGGAAAAAGATCGACCGCCTCACCGCGCGGCAACCGGTCAAGATACGCTGCGGCCAATTTCGCATACAGCGGCGCCCAAACGGATTTGATCGTCTTCGGCATCAGGGCCGGCATCATCGCCATGCGTTCAGTCCGGTGCTCGTCGTGGTCCTTGCGCATCAGCGTATGAGCGAGAAAGGCTCGCTTCATGGGCGTGTTCGGGTCGTCGGAGCTGAACAACGCCGCATTGTCCTTCACGTACCTGGTATCGGCCGCCTTGGTCAGGAAGGTGCGGCCCACGGATTTGACCCGTAATACGGGCGCTTCGCGTCTGAGGCGCCTGTAGATCGGATAGGGATCGCGCATGAGCTCCGCGATCGTGATGGTCTCGTCCAGGGGAGCCAAGCTCGCGGTCAGCATGGGATGATCCTGTTGGATGCGGCCAGCATGGGCCGGGTCGGAGGATAATGGCAGGCGCGAAACAGCGCAATCCTGGCGTCCGCCACGCTCGCAGGGGCCCGCCAAGAACCGACGTGGCGGCGTGTCTGCTGTGGGACAAAGCGGACTTTCGTCAGAAAGCCGGTGTTAGCGAAGTACCATCACAAGCAGGTTGTCAGGAACACCAACACGGATCTGACCACTCGATCACCTTGACGGGAGAACTGCCGCGAAACCAGGGCGCCAGCTTCTAGATCGTACCCACCTGGCTACGATCTAGCTTGTATGCACACCTAGTTCTGACCTGAGTTCAGTGACGACGGCGACCTCTTTTCCTGTCCACTCGTCTAACGGTTGCACGCCGACGCGATCAATAGCGCTCTTCGCTTCTTCAAACTGGCCGTTCTCCGCCAATAATTTGGTTAAGTCTATCCCAGCCCGAAGTCGATAGATCGGCGCATCCTGCAGGACCGCCATTCTTAGCGACGTTTCAAGATATCTTTTCGCTTCATCCAGACTGCTTGCGGATTGGCGTAGCACGAGCTTTGCTCGAAGCCGCCACAACTCAGGAACGAAAACGCCCACTTCTGGGGTGGTCGATCCTTCGAGAAGTCGCCTCACCAGAGCCAGTGCCTCTTCGTTGCGATTACATCCGGCAAGCGTGTCGGTCATCATGACTCCAGGATACATGCCGAAGAATCCGTACGCGAACGTCGCTTCGAACAATGGCTCCATCTGGTCGGCGGCTAAGGCGACTTCGCCCTGGAGTGCCCGCGCCGCTCCCAGCATGAAAGACCCGACCGCATGGGTCACTGGCAAATCATACTTTGTCGAGACCTGTACCAACCGTTCCGCGAATTCCCTGCAGCCGTCCGAATCTCGGGCAACATGCAGCGAGGTGCAAGCGCAACCATGGAAAAACGCCTGTGTCAAAGGATGCTGCAAGGACTCCGTCAGTGCGAGACCCGCTTCGAGCGCGCGACGCAGGCTAGTGGGACGACCTGCAAGGCCTAGCGCGATCGCCTCCACGCAGTAGGCACAGACTCCGGGATCATGGCCCGCGAAGACATACGAGAATTTGTGGTGACGATCGCGATCGTATCGCTGCTTCCCTTCAGCAGTGTATTTCAGCATATCTGCCGTTTGACCGGTAAAATACGCATAGCCCCATCTGTGATGCAGCGCTTCATATTGCAGATCCTCATCACCGACATCCCGGCTGATCGTGAGCAACTCCTCTCCGATCACCTTGGCCTTGTCCAACCGCTGGTTTCGCGCCGCGTTCAGGTACAAGCCCCACGTCGCCTGAAACAATTGCGGTCCCGCATTTGCTTCCCGCGCGAGATTTCTTGCCTCTTCCAGCGCCGACCCGGCCTCGTTCGTTTGCGGTCCTCTATAAAGCGCGAGCGTTGTGCCAAGCTTGAGTTGCGCGTCCAGTTTTAGCTGCGTGCGCTGTTTCAGGTCGGTAACGCGCTCGGCCTCGGCGAGCGCAGAGCCGAGATTGGCGACTGACTCGGCGAACGCCAGGCGGTGACCGGACCTATCGGCTGCGAGCAACCAGAAATGAAATGATTTTTCTGCTTCGCCGGCGCGGCTGTAATGGTGTGCGATCACCGTGGGTTCAAGTTCACCCGTCGCTTGGGATTCCGCTTCCAGACGAAAAGCAATTTGCCGATGCAGCAATTGACGGCGGCTTCGCGGCAGACTTTCGTAGGCTGCTTCCTGCACCAGAGAATGATTAAAACTGTAACGCGATTCAGCGTCGCTCCCGACCTCAAAAATCAAGCCAGCCGCCCGCAAACGACTCAAGCCGGTCCGAAGGTCGCTGTCGTTTGTACCGACAACGGCTTCCAGCGGCGTGTATGAGAACTGACGCCCGAAGACGGAGGCGATTTGAGCGATGTCCTTGGCCGTTCCAAGCCGATCAAGGCGTGCCATAAGCGAATCTTGCAAGGTTAATGGCACCGTGCTGGGCGCAGGCGTGCCCAAATCCAGCACAGCTTTGGTCAATTCCTCGGCGAACAGCGGAACGCCGTCGCTGCGTGCCACGATTTCCCGGATCAGCGTGTCATCGATCTGCATTCGGTCGGCGACGTTACGCACAATCAGCGCGCAGTCGGCGTGTCCAATCTGCTTGCAAGTAATGAGCGTGGCGTGAGGATGGTCCGACCAGTTTGTCGCGAGTTCCGGACGATAGGTGATCAGCACAAGCGCTTGCTCCCCTTCGATACGCATCAGCAGCCGCTCGATCAGGGTCCGTGTTGTCTGATCGCTCCAATGCGCGTCTTCCAACAGCAGCAGCACGGTGCCTTCTACCGGCGCCATGAGCAAGTCTTCCAGAATTGAGAGCGTCTCGTTCTTGCGTTGATTTGGGGTCATCTCGATCGGCGACAACGTGTCTCCAGCCGGAACGTCGAGAAGTTCGGCAAGCAGCAAGGTTGACGAATAGGCATTCCTGCCGACGCGACCGAGCGTGCGCCGGATACGGCTCAGGTTCTCCTGATCTGTAACGTCACGGCTTATGTCGATCCGATGGCGCAATAGTTGCTTGAACGGGAACAACTCGCTATTGCGGTGATAGGGTGAACACTGACAGCGCAACAAGCTGTGCGGTTCTTGAACGCGCTCAACAAGTGCCTCCAACAAGCGCGACTTGCCCATGCCTGCTTCGCCGGCCAACAGCACCACATGCCCGTGGCTGCGGGCCGCGCGTTGCCACGAGTTGTAAAGAAATGCCAGTTCGCGTTCGCGGCCGACGATTGGCCCGGACGAGGCTGCATGCGCGGCCGCAAATCGGCTTTCGGTTGCGCTTTCTCGGAGCGCCTTCCAGACCGGTATTGGCTCGCGGAAACCCTTGACCGGGAGTGCGCCCAAGAACGAGTATTCGAAAAAATCTGCGGTGATCCGATGCGTCGACGAACTGACCAGCACACAGCCAGGTTCCGCGTGGCTTTGCAGCCGGGCTGCGAGATTGGGCGTGTCGCCAACAACAGTCTCCTCGCCGGCTGGGCCTACGCCACTCGCTTCGCCGGCGACGACAACGCCCGTCGCGATGCCCACGCGGGTTTGAAGCGGTTGCCCGTCCCGTTGCCTTAGCCGTGCGACCTTATCAACGATCTCTAGTCCGGCCCGCACGGCGCGTTCGGCCGCGTGCTCTTGCGCCAGGGGAAAACCGAAATAGACCAATATGCCATCACCAAGATACTGCGCGATGAATTCATCATATTTGCCGATTACCTCCACACAGGCGTCGCGGTATTGGCGCAGCACCTCGATAAGATCTTCTGGATCTAGTTCATTCCCCAGCGCGGTCGAACCCACCAGATCTATGAAGACGACCGTCATCTGGCGGCGTTCGACAGGCGGCTCGGCTGAACGGAAAGATGGAATTTGTGACGCTGGATCATCCAGGAAAGCAGCAGCCCCTCGAAGCTTCGCCGCGGCAGAGAGGAATTTGCGGCGGTGACCGAGCGAGAGGCCTAGTTTCTCGAGGTCCTGCTCCGTCAGGTCCGGGACGACGGCCAAGTCAATATCGTGACTGGCAAGTACCTCCTCGTACTTTTCGAGCCCTAAACTCAGCAGCCACGGGGTGATGTCCGACATTCATACTCCGCGACGCCGGCAGTAACCCTGCGCCAAAAAGAGAAATTGTCTAAATGCGGTACCTTCCGGGGATCTATTATGTCGATGCAATGGAGGAATTAAAATGGCTAATTTCAAGCCAGCCATGTCCGCTTCGCGTCAAAAGCCGACTTGGGACGAATGACCGCTGCTGGCGGATTTTGTTGCAAAAGTCAGTTGAGAGAGATCGCGGACCGTGTTGATTGATGAGCGATCAGACGGCGTGCATCTCGGCTATGACAAAATCGAGAGCTTCCTTGCGCGGAACGTCAAGGCGCTGGCTGTCACTCGCTGCGTCATTCAAGACAGGCTGCCGACGATCGAGGCCCGGCGAGATAGTTCGATCCAATTGCCGTCGGGGTCGAGGATCATTGATATCCGCGCCACGTTTCCAAGTGTTACCGGCGCAAGACCCTCGCGCACGCCCTTGCTTCGCAGATCATGATGGACAGCGTCGATATCGGCGATCTGCAGGGTGATGTAGCGCCAGCCGAGTGCTTGACGAATTGGGTCGACGGTCGCGGCGCGGTCTTCCTCCAGAAAAAGGAGGCTGTCTCCGAGGCGAAAGGCCAGACCGCCCGCTCGGGGCAGTTCGGCGAAGCCGAGGATGTCGCCATAGAACCTGCGGTGTTCGCTGAGACTCCGGACCCCCATCCTTATGGCTAGTTGGCGGATGCCATCATGTCCCGGTGGCACCAGGCGGACATGATTGCCGTCGGGATCGATCATGGAGCGTGGTTGCTCGATGCCCTCCCTCGCTATAATCAGTTCGCGGTAGCCGCTCGGTGCTGCGACCGGCAGCGGCTCCACGTGATGGTTGATTTTTATGACCGAGCCCAACGCGTCGTGCCTGTATTGTTTCTGCCCGCGGCGAACCGGCAACACGTGGTCGAAGCGAAGTCCGGCATCCTGCTGCCAGAACCGCAACATCGGCTCCAGATTGTTCGTCGAAAGTCCGAGGTCGATGACGTTCTTTGCGAGTTGCATCTGCCCTGCCGTCAATTGAAAGACGTCTCTGCGAGTTTCTCGGAAACCTCCCAAAGTCTCGCCGCCCTTGCCGCGTCGCGAGCCTGAGGCATGATCAGGGCCGGCGCCGGGGCGCCGCGAAATTCGCCGATTCCGCCGGGTCCATAATAGGCGCCCGGCCTTGCTCGTGGAACTCGTCGCCGCGAACAGGATCGGACGAGCTCCGTCGGTTGCCGATTGACCTAAAAACGGAGCGGCGAGATCGCTCGCCAGGGAAAGCAGGCCGCCCGGTCCGTTCGCGAACAGGCCGGTGCGGGCAAATCCCGGGTGGGCGGCATGGCTGGTCAGGTTCCAGCCGGTCGCATCACTCCGCCGCTGCAGTTCAAACGCAAACATCAGCATCGCAAGCTTGGATTGCCCATACGCCTTCCATGGCGAGTATATCCGTATTCCCTGCAGATCGTCGAAATCGATGAATGCGGTTCGGTGTGCCAGGCTGCTGACATTTACGACTCGTGGTCCGCTCGCCCGGCGCAACAATGGCATCAGCCGAGCGGTAAGAACAAAGTGACCCAGATAGTTTGTTCCAAATTGCATCTCAAAGCCGTCCGCCGTGGTTTGCCGCCGCGGCAGCGCCATCACTCCCGCATTGTTGATCAGAAGGTCCAGCGACTGTCGGGATTGCATCCGCTGCGAGAAGTCGGCGATGGATGCGAGGTTGGCTAGATCGAGACGCTCGTAGCTTACCCGAGCGCCGGGCACTTCACGACTGATCTTCTCGATCGCAGACTGCCCCTTCCGATCGTCGCGGCCGGTCAGAATGACCTCTGCCCCGGCCTTGGCCAACGCCAGGGCGGTCTCGTAACCGAGACCGCCGGTCGCCCCCGTCACGACCGCCGATCTGCCGAGTTGCGAGGGGATTTCGGCCTGCGCCGAAACAGCCATAAGGGGTTCCTTCAAGAGGTTGAGTCAGTTCGCGACAGGCTCACTTCCGGATCAACGGGATCTGGAGATTGGTGGGGCGGTTCTGCTCGCTATCAAAGCCGCGGCCGTCGATATTGCGAGCCCCCCAGAACAGCAGGTCGCCTCTGAGGTAGACGAGGTCGTACTCCATGAAGTTCGTTCCTTCTTTCAGAGCGAAGGGGACGAAGCTCTTTCCGAATATGCTCTGAGGCGTGTTGACCACCCAGGGAGCGTATCCGGCCGATGCGACCTTATTGAGCACATCGGCAAACCCCGGCGCGAGGGGAGTGACCTCGTAGCTCTCGTCGGCAATGAAATCCACCTTCTGCGCTCCCGAAGCGATCGGGTGTGCGCCTCGCCACAGCATGTGGCCGCCAATCTTGATCCGCGCGAGCGGCACAGCCCCGTAGGGGTCGGCCGAGTTGACGACCTCCAACTCGAATCGATCGGATGGTAGATATTTGAATGCGCGCTTGAGGTAGAACGGCTTGAGTGAGCCGTCCGGGTTCTTGCTCGGCCGTATCTCCGGCGCGATGCTTTCCCAGTTTCCCAGCATCGCTTCCTTTATTTTCGCTGTGTCTGTTTCCATGCCGCTTGCCCTTGGTTGATTGGAGGGGGACTGCGCCGCGGCTCCGCCAATCACCAGAAAGAACA
The DNA here is from genome assembly GCA_963748165.1 of uncultured Alphaproteobacteria bacterium. GTDB lineage: Bacteria > Pseudomonadota > Alphaproteobacteria > Rhizobiales > Xanthobacteraceae > Bradyrhizobium. The sequence goes on along the minus strand of CAVVIM010000012.1, from coordinate 250,238 downwards.
ATAGCGATGACCTGATGGCTTTGCGCATCCGCGTGCTCCAGTCTTTTAGAATAAGTATGTCGACCGACATATTATGTAGGTCGACATACTGGGCGTCAAGTGCTATTTGCTGGGCATGCGCGACAAGCTTGATTCCAAAGAGAAAACCATCGTCGCGGCGGCCAAACTCCTGCGTCGTCACGGCTATAACGGCACTGCGCTCAGCGACATTCTGGCCGCTGCCGGCTCGCCGCGCGGCTCCCTCTATTTCCATTTCCCGAACGGCAAGGAAGAGATCGCGGTCGCTGCCCTGACGCACGCCGCATACTCCGTCCGCCAAGCCATCGCAGGCGCTGCAAAGACGTCGAAGTCCGCCGATGAATTCCTGATCCGGATCGCCCGCGGCATGGCGGCAGATCTGGAGCGTTCCGATTTCAAGGAGGGATGCCCGATCGCGCCGACGGCGCTCGAGATATCAGGGGCATCGGCAGCCTTGACGGCAGCAGCCGCTGCTGCGTTTCAGGGCTGGGAGCAAGAGATCGCGGCCGGTCTGCAGTCGTTCCGCTTCAACGCCGAGCGCGCCAGGCTGCTGGCAACTGCGGCGCTGAGTCAATTGGAGGGAGCATTGCTCCTCGCGCGCACCTATCAATCCCTGGAGCCCTTGCAGCGCGCCGAGCAGCCGATCCGGGCATTAGTCCAGGCCTTTGCCGGGACATAGCTGCGATCCGAGCCGTTGGGTCAGGAGACGGCCTTGGAACGCATTCGGTGCAAGCGGCTTTTTGCGATGGAGTAAGTTTTTCGCGCTTTGATTGGGATGAAGCTGCGTCGACCTTTGCGACTTCCGAAGTCTTCGCGACCCATGATCTATTTGGCGTCGTCGATGCCGGCACGGAGCATGGAAAGCATCTGCTTCGCGATCGCGGCGGGGCTGTCGCGTTCCTTCTTGAACCAGAACAGCGACCAGGAAAGCGCTCCGATGAGAGTCAGACGTAGATAGCGGCGGTCCACTCCCTTGCGCAGGGGAAGATTGTCGATCAAGCCGACGAAGATCTTCTCGTATTCGTCGCGCAAGGCGATCACCCTTGCCTTGATGCCGTCGGGATAATGCCAGGGCGGCATGATGAAGAGTGCCTGGTTGGCCCGACGCCAGTCGAGCAACCCGGTCGTGTGCGCGATACAGGCGGTTTCCATCCGTTGCCAAGGGTCGGTCTTGTCGGCAATTGCGTCGACCACCCGATTGACAAGCTCGACGCCGCCTTTCTCCCAAACTGCCCAGAGCAGTTCTTCCTTCGAGTTCGAAATAATAGTAGACCGATGCCGGATGCATCTTGGCCGCGGTCGCGATGTCGCGCATCGAGGCGCCGTCAAAGCCCTGCTTGTTGAAAAGAGTCTCGGCCACGGAAATGATCCGAGCCTTGGCCTGCTCGCCCTTGCTCGGAGTGGATCTGTCGCCGGACATCCTCTTGTCACTTCGCGACTTTTTGAGCTTCGTCGACGTTTCGGCTGGCATTTTTCATCGATTCCGTATCTGGAGGCTTGATTTTTTAACGATCGTTCGCTAGAAAATATAACGAACGTTCAATAAATTTGTACGAGGAAGCGCCGCATGCCGGTTCCTAGCAGGTTAGATGGATACATCGAAACGGAGAAACAGCGGCATTTCTCGCGGGATTTCATGGCGGGTTGGGAGGCGTACGAGACTTGGGACGAAGCCACCGTCGGACAGAGCGGCCCGGCGCTACGCACGTTCGAGATCACCGAAGAAGACATACTGGACTATAACCGGGCGTGCGGCGAAACCGACCCTGTGATGATCGATCCGGCTTTCGCCCGGCAGCATTCCCCGACCGGCGAACTTCTCCAACATCCGATATTCGTGACCACGATAGCCTTCTACTGCCTGGGCGAGAAGGGAATCGGCACCTGGATACGGACGCCCGGCGCCCGCAATCCACAGCAGCGCATCGAGATCATCGAACCGTTCCGCTATGGCGAAATCGTCACATTGACCGTCACGACGGCCGACAAGTTCACGCAGCGCGGAAAGCCGTATCTCCAGATGCTCCTCGACTTTCGGAACGAGAGGAACGTCCTTAAGGCGCGCTGGTGGTGTTCGCTGATCCTTCCGGAGACGCGCGCAGGTGTCGCCCGCTTCGCCAATGCCTGACAGAGGAGTTCGATAGATGTCAATCTCGTTCGGGGAGATACAGGCCGGCCATTCGTTCCCGCCGGTCGTGCAATCCTACGCGCAGCCGGCCATCGACCACTACGCACTGGCCTCGCTCGACATGAACCCCGTTCATACCAATGAAGAATGGGCCGCTCGTGCCAAGGTATTCGGCATCCCCGAGACCGTCGGTCATGGAATGATGACGATGTCGACACTCACTTCGGTCGTGACCCGCGCGTGGGGAGTGGTGGGAAGCAACGGCGGTTCCATTCGGTTCGTCGAGGCCAAATTCACCAAGCCGGTCAAGGTTGGAGAAACCGTAACCGCCACAGGCAGAGTCAAGCAAAAGCACTATTACGGCCCCGGAAAGAACTGGGTTCAGATTGCCGTCGAGGCGAGGGGACTCTACTGGCGACCTGATCGGGCTCGCCGAGGTCGGATACAACCTTCCCGATTGAACGGACATGGCGCCGGGAGCGCGCCGCGCATGAAAAAACGCGCACAATCGCTCAAATCGAATAACCGCCGGGAGGCCGCCATGCCAAGTCGAATTGGCGACGCGTTGTACTGGTATGCCACCTACACGCCGAACAGGATCGCCATCGTTTCCTCTGCAGGCCCGCAGACCTATGCGCAGCTATGGTCCCGCGTCTGCCGTCTGAGCAGTGCTCTCGCCGAACTGGGCGTGGCGCCCGGCGATCGTATCGCCCTGCTCATGCAGAACAGCAGCCGTTATATCGAGCTCTACCAAGCCGCGGCGCTGATGGGAGTAGCTATCGTCCCGCTCAATTTTCGGTTCGTCGCCAGCGAGATCGAGTACGTCGTAAATCACAGCGGCGCGCGGGCGTTGATATTCGACGCGTCCTTCGTCGATACCGTCCAGTTGCTGCGAACCAAGCTACCTTCCGTTGCCGGCCGTTATATCGTCACCGACGGACCGGCGACTTCTGCCGACCCATTCGTATGAAGCCTTGATCGTTTCAGGACAGGAAACGCCGCCTTCCGTGCCGGCCGATCTCTCGGCCTGCTACTTCCAGGGCTATACGTCAGGCACGACCGGGTTTCCAAAGGGGTGCGTCAATCCGCATAAAGAGTTCGCCGACTGCCTGCGTCGGATCGCGACCATCTACGGCATGACCGAGGACGATCGGGAGCTGGTCGCCGCGCCCTTGTTCCACGAAGCTCCCGCACTATTTGCATTATCGCAGATCTTGCGGGGCGGCACCGTCATCGTGGCGAGCGACATCACGCCGGCTAACGTCTTCAAGTTGATCGACCGAAACGAAGCGACGTGGACCTTCATGGTGCCGACCATGTGGGCCTCCATGGTTGCCAGCGAGGAGATAGATCGGTTCGACCTGGGATCCCTGCGGCTCCTCTTGAGCGGCGGATCGCCTCTGCTGACGCACACGAAGGAAGCCATCCTGCGAAGGTTTCCGAACGCAGGTCTCAATGAATTCTACGGCGGCACTGAAGTTGGCCTGGTGACGAATCTGCGTCCTGGGGACCAGAGGCGCAAGGTTCGGTCGGTCGGCCGGCCAGTGATCGGAATGTTCGTTGAGCTGCGGGACGCAGATGGAAATGTTGTTCCGCATGGCGAAGTCGGAGAAATCCACATCGGCGGCGCGACGATCATCCGGGAATACTTCAACAATCCAGAGGCGACCGCGGAGGCACGAAAAGGTGGGTTCTTTACCCTGGGGGACATGGGCCGCTTCGACGAGGAGGGTTACCTCTACATTGTCGATCGCAAGAAGGACATGATCATCAGCGGTGGCGAGAATATATTCCCGAACGATATCGAGGACGTACTTTACAGGCACGCCGCTGTCGAGATGGCGGCCGTGGTCGGTGCTCCTGATCCCAAGTGGGGCGAGATCGTGGTAGCGGCCGTGACATTGAAGCCCGGGAGCGCCGTCAGCGAAACCGAGCTCATAGCCCACTGCAAGACATTTTTGTCCAGCTTCAAGGTTCCGAAGAGGATCGATTTCCGGGACCAGATGCCGATGTCCTCCTTTGGCAAGATACTTCGGCGCGAAGTCCGAAAATTATACTGGCAACAGCAGGAAGTGAAGGTCTGATCCAGAACGGCCGCCGCATATCGAGACAGCTAATTCCATTTCGCACGTGATCGGGAACGCATTAAGGAATTCGTCAGCCGCAACCTGCGCAACCCAATACTGAACACAAGCTTCATCGCCAAAGAGGTCGGTCTGTCGGTTCGCCGATAGTTCCATAATGGAATGACAAAGGGCGGTGTAGTAAAACTCGTGAAGACGTAACTTTTAGCGGAAAACGCTGGCCTTGATCGCTTCGTATAATCAAAATATCTTCCAAAAAAGCTTGACGAGTTCTAAAAACGAACTGTAAAGCTTGCTCGATGGCGGCGGCCGCGATGACACGGGCACGCCTTGCTGCCGCAAGGCCAAGCATCTTTACAGAGGGGAAGCCATGCTCCAGAAATTCCAACTTCTATCCGTGCTGGGGCTCTTTTTGTCAGCGCCTGCTTTTGCGGCCAATGCCCCTGGAGTTACGGCAACCGAGATCAAGATTGGAGGCGTATTTCCGTTCAGCGGACCGGCGTCGTCGATCGGGCTCGTCGGAAGAGGGCTGCTTGCCTACGTACAATCCATCAACGATCGCGGTGGCATAAATGGTCGTAAGATCAACTATATCGCCTACGACGACGCCTACAGTCCACCGAAGGCCGTCGAGCAGGTTCGCAAGCTGGTTGAAAGTGACGAGGTCGCGTTCATCTTCAGCCAGCTCGGCACGCCGGGAAATACGGCGTCGGCAAAGTATTTGTCGCTAAAGGGCATCCCATCGATCGCTCTTGTCAGCGGATCGAACAAATTCACCAAGATAAAGGACTTTCCGCTTTCAACGACTGGGCTCGTGAGTTTCGACATCGAAGGCAAGATCTATGCGAAGTACCTGACCAAAACGCTTCCGAATGCGAAGTACGCGATCCTCTATCAGAATGACGATCTCGGCAGAGATTATGTCAACGCCTTCAGGGCGTATCTCAAGAGCGATTTTGACAAGAAGGTGGTGACGGCGGCCTACGAAGTCACCGACCCCACGGTGGATTCGCAGGTTGTGAGCCTCAAGAGTTCGGGTGCGGAAGCGTTGCTGGTTGCCGGCACGCCGAAATTCGCTGCCCAAGCCATTCGCAAGGCAGCCGAGATCGGCTGGAAGCCGACCTTGATTGTTAATTTCCCATCGAGTTCGGTTTCAGCGACGCTCAAGCCAGCCGGTTTCGACCATGCCACCGGCGTGATTGTAGGAACCTTCATCAAGGACCCGACCGATTCAAAATGGGATGATGATGCGGGCATGAAGGACTTCCGCGCATTCTTCGCGAGATATATGGCGGGGTCCGATATTGGCGATACCAACTATTTGACTGGCTATCAGCAGGGAATGATCCTCGAGCAGATACTGAAGCAGTGCGGCGAGGATCTCAGTCGTGAAAACATCGTCATGCAAGCCAAAAGCCTGAAGAATCTTGTGCTCCCGACGGCCATGCCGGGTATTTCGATCAACACCAGCGCAACCAACAACATGATCTGGAACCAGTTGCAACTGCAACGTTGGAGTGGCAGCCACTGGGAGCAATTCGGCGAAGTGCTCGACGTCATGTCCGAATGAAACGAAGCATGCGGGCAACGGAAAGGCGCTTCGGTGCCTTCGCGCACCCAAGGCCCGGATCATTGCTATACCAATTGCGCCTTCCAGTGGGGAATACAACTCAGGAAGCCTTGTGACAGATACGAAGCGCACGTGCAGCATCGCCGTCGCGGATATGGGCCGCGGTTGAAACGCGCCGAAGAGCGGACCTGTTGCGTAACGTCAAGCCGCCCTTTTGGGCGGTTTGGTCTTGGGAGAAAGTTCTTTCTTTGGCGCGCTCTGGCGCGCGCCGGGACCAGGATGCGTAAGCACCTCCTTGGGCAGAAGCGGCTCACGGCATTCGGAACACACCATCACGGGATCGAAAAGCTTGCCGCATTTGCGATGCTCGTGGACCAGGGGCCTTCCGCGTTCGTCGACCATATGGGTGTCGCCCCAATGGACGAGCGCCATCATGATCGGGTACAGGTCGAGGCCTTTTTGAGTGAGGATGTATTCGTGCCGTTTAGGCGACTCCTGGTACGGAATGCGCCGCAGCACGCCTTGTCGGACCAGTTTTTTCAAACGTTCGGCGAGCAGATGGCGCGTAATGCCGAGCGCGGATTGAAATCCCTCAAACCGCCGTGTGCGCAGGAAGCATTCGCGCAGGATCAGAAGTGTCCAGCGATCGCCGATTACGCCGATGGTCCGGGCCAGCGAACATGGCTCCTCCTCAAGGGCATCCCACTTCATTTTACCTGCTCTCCAGCCACCATAAACGTCTGCGCTCCCATCGAATCGAGGGGAAGGCCACGAGCGCCATTCTAAATAGGTACTTTAGGCGAGACAACTAGCTTGGCCCGCTCGCGTTCATCTCGATAACCATACTGGATGTCGAGATTATTTGACAGTTCGTTTTTAGAACTGTATGAACAAACTATAGCCAGGGCGCGGCCTTTTGGTCGTTGACCATACCCGGCTGCGGCGCTTGCGACGAAGGAGGACCAGGTGGCGAGTTCCCTGAAGGTCGAATTTCACTTCGATTTTGGCAGCCCCAATGCGTATCTGGCGCAACTCGCCATCCCCGGAATCGAACGGCGCACGGGCGTGAAATTCGACTACGTTCCAATTCTGCTTGGCGGAATCTACAAGCTGACCGGCAACATGTCGCCGGCCGAGTCGTTACGCGGGATCAAGAACAAACCCGAATATCAGGCGCTGGAGACACAACGGTTTCTCCGCCGCCACAACATCACAAAATTCCATCATAATCCGTTCTTCCCGGTGAATACGCTGATGCTGATGCGGGGCGCCGTCGCGGCCCAGTATGAGGGCTTGTTCGAGCCATATTTTCGCGCGGCCTACCATCACATGTGGGAAGAACCAAAGAAGATGGATGACCTCGAGGTTTTTCGAAGTGCTTTCAAATCGTCCGGTATCGATATCGACAGGCTGATGGCGCGCGCGCAGCAGGATGATGTCAAGAAAAGGCTGATCGATTTGACGGCAGACGCGGTCAACCGGGGCGCATTCGGTTCGCCGACCTTCTTCGTCGGTAAAGAAATGTTCTTCGGCAAGGATCAACTCCGCGACGTCGAGGAGTCCATCATCGAGCAGACCGGTCAATTGGTTTCCAGGACGGCTTGAGGTCGAACTTTGAGGCCTGCGAAAGTCACGTCGACGTTCAGGCTGGCGCACCGAGAGTAGAACTGAGAGTAGATTGGCGTGCGGGCCGGACCAGACCAGGGAAGTAAATTCACGGAGGATGCAATGCCCGGCCCACTCAGCGGAGTTCGTGTACTCGATTTGACCGGCGTGGTGTCCGGCCCATTCGCGACCATGTTCCTGGCGGATCAGGGCGCGGATGTTCTCAAGATCGAACCGATCAGCGGCGACATTACCCGCCGTAGTCGGGCAACCATCGACAAGAGCGGAGAATTTTCTGCACTGTTCATCTCCTCGAACCGCGGCAAGCGCTCGCTATCGATCGACGTCAAGAGCCCGGCCGGCCGCGAGGTTCTCGCCAAGCTGGTCGCCGAGACCGATGTCCTGGTGCAGAACTTCCGTCCCGGCACCATGCAGCGGCTGGGACTCGGTGTCGACGAATTGCGCAAGCTCCATCCGCGCCTGATCTATGTCTCGATCAGCGGAGTTGGCGATACCGGGCCTTACGTGAAGAAGCGGGTTTACGATCCGATCATTCAGGGTCTGTCGGGTTTCGCTGATATCCAATCGCAGCCGGTGACCAATCGCCCGCAAATGATCCGTACCATCGTTTGTGACAAGACTACCGCTGTCTTTACCGCTCAGGCGGTGTCATCAGCACTTTACGCACGAGAGAAGACCGGGCAGGGCGATCACATCCAGGTCGCGATGCTCGACACCATGATCTCCTATCTCTGGCCAGAGGGCATGATGCAGTACACGGTGATCGGACAGGAGGCTGCAGCCGCCGACCCCAATGATCGGCCAGACCTCGTGTTCAAGACCAGCGACGGCTACATTACTGCAGGCACCATCTCGGATTCCGAATGGCAAGGATTTTGCCTGGCATCGGGTGACCCCGAACTGGCAAAGGATCCGCGCTTTGCGACCCCGTCCGCCCGTTCGGTCAACGCCACCGCCCGTATCAACAAGATGGCGGAATACATTGCCCGGCATACCACCGCCGAATGGCTGGAAAGGCTCGATGCGGCAGACGTGCCGTGTGCGCCGATCCTGCGCCGCGGCGAGATCATTCATAACGAGCAGGTCGTCGCACGCGACATCATCGCGGAGTTCGATCAACCGATGGTCGGGCGTGTGCGCCAGCCGAAGCCTGCGGCACGGTTCGAGATCAATGCGGCTGCTATCGGGGGACCCGCTCCCCGTGTGGGCGAACATTCCCGCGACGTGCTGCGCGGGTTGGGATACGACGATGCTGCGATCGAGAAAATGATTGCGGAACGCGCCGTCAGGGTGGCCGTCTAGGCCAAGCCCCTGGCTTGGCGTTTGACGCCTCGGGCGTCAGCCCTTGTTCTGGACAGGAGTGACCGGGACCGGCGGCACGTTCGCCTCCTTGGCGAGCTGATAGGCTGGCCGTCCCTGGATGCGCCCCAGGTAGGGATGTGCGTTATCGCAAATCCCGACGCCATAGGCGATCGCCCAATCCAGGCAGGTCGTAAGCAGAATATCGGCGCTCGTGAATCGGTCACCCATCAGGAATTGCCTGCCGTCTGCAAGCGCGACCTCGACGTGACGGAGCTGCTCGCGAAAATACTCAGCGGCTTTGGCGACGACCTCCGGTGCAATCCCGTAGATTGGGCCAAGCGCGTCGGCCCGATGGCGGCGCATCACGTAGAGGCTTGTCGAATCGAGTTCCGCAACGACAAAGAAGCACCACTCCAGCCACGCCGCGTATTCGCGCGGCGCTTCCGGAATAAGTGAACGCTCCGGTGTCGAATATATTCGGGAAAGATAGGCCACGATGGCGGCACTTTCGCCAATGCAGAAATCGCCATCCTGCAACAGGGGGACCTTCTGGCGAGGATTGAGCTTCGTATATTCTGCCGTCTTGGTCTCGCCGGTCCGCGGCCCGATCGGCTTCGTCTTGTAGGGCAAGCCCAATTCGTGCATGGCCCAGTGCGCGCGAATTGTGCGGCTGGTGCCAACTCCCCACAGCGTGAGATCCGGGGCGGCACTCATTTTACCATTTCTCCACGGACGGGCGAAGATCGAGTTCGTGGCTCCAGCCATCCCTGGTTTGCTGATGCGCGAACCAATAGGCTTCGGCGATGGAGGCGGTCTTGGTCAGGCTGTCCGGAGGGATCTCGCTGGCTTCGATCCCTTTCGCCGCTTTCATGCGCTGATGGATGGCTTCGCTGTCCACGCCGGCGTCGATAATCAGATGTACGACGTGAATGTTCTTTGGACCGAGCTCGCGCGCCATCGCCTGTGCCAGGGCGCGAAGCCCGAATTTGGCCGACGAAAATGCGGCAAACCCCATGCCGCCACGAATGCTCGCGGTCGCACCGGTAAAGAGGATAGTGCCGCGGCCGCGCGGCAGCATTACGCGGGCAGCCTCGCGGCCAACCAGGAATCCGCCGTAGCAGGCAAGCTCCCACGCCTTGAAGAACAGCTTCTCGGTGGTATCCAACAGGGGCTTGTTGACGTTCGACCCGGCGTTGAACAGGCAAACCTCAATCGGCCCGATGTTGTTTTCGACGTCAACGAACAACTTCCGAACGTCGGCTTCCTGCCGGGCGTCGACGCTGAACGCGTGAATCCCGTGGCCTGTAGCACTCAACTCGTCGACCAGCCCTTGCGACTTGGCCGCGTCCCGCCGGCAAATACAGACCGTATAGCCGCCCTTCGCAAACCGCCGGGCCACAGCCGCGCCGATCGCATCGCCGGCGCCGACCAGGATCGCCACTCTGCGGCTGTCTGCCATCCTCCCGGTCCTCCATAAGTTCTTATTTGAGACTTATTAGGTAGCCGGCCTTTGGATTGCTGTAAATAGAAATTCGTCAGTTCATGCGAATAAAGTGGTCTTCCGGCGCCCTCACTGAGCCCTTTGAACCGAGTCAATGAGAATAACCGGTTGACGAGTTCTAAAATAGAACTATAAATACGCCCGGCAATGGCGCACAAAGGCGCCCCATTCCTGGTGGGAGCTTGAGCCTTGACAAATTTGTCGGAAGCGGTCGACCTCACGGAGATTACTGCCGGGCTTCCGCGGCGCATCCATCAGGTAGCCGACAAGTATGTTGTCGATTTTCCCGACCGCGTGGCGCTGATCGAGGACGGTGCGTCCTGGACTTACCGCGAACTGGATCGGTCGGCGGTCGAGGTCTCCGCCTTGCTGAGTTCGTTCGGAGTCAAGCCGGGCGATCGGATAATCATTGTCAGCGAGAATTGCATCGCTTTGGCCACTTTGCTGTTGGCGGCCAGCCGGATCGATGCCTGGGCGATCGTCGCCAATCCCCGACTGTCCGCGCGCGAGCTGGACCAGATCCGCGATCACAGCGGCGCGCGCCGCATGTTTTTCACGGTCGGCGTTTCGAAGGAGGCCGCGGCTCACGCATCGCGCTATGGTGCGCAGGTCCGATCGCTCGGTCCATTGAAAGCGCTCGGCGTCGGTCCGGTCAACGAAAACGCGATTGCGGAGCCGGTCGAGGTCGATCCGGTAAAGCAGGTCGCCGTGCTGATCTACACATCGGGAACGACGGGCGTGCCAAAGGGCGTGATGCTCACCCACGACAATCTCCTCGTCAGCGCCAAGACGACGGCGCATTTCCGAAAAATGGATGCCGACGACAAGGTATATGTCGTGCTGCCGATCTCGCACATCGTCGGCATCTCGCTGCTGATCATGACGCTGATGGTCGGTGGCACCGCCCGCCTGGTCAGCAAGTACGACCCTGCTGCGCTCGCGAAGGCTATCGCGGAGGAGCAAATTACCATCCTCAACGGCGTGCCAGCAACCTATCAGCGCTTACTGGAATACAAGACCTTGGCCGGTATCAAGCAACTCGATCGCGGATCGTTGCGGCTGATCGCGGTTGCCGGGGCGCCGCTCGACCTTGATTTGAAAATGCGCGTCGAGCAGGAGTTCAGTCTTTCGCTTTCCAACGGTTACGGCATTACGGAATGTTCGCCCGGTATCTCCGGAGTGCGGTTCGATACGCCCCGTAACGACCATGCAGTTGGAACTCTTCTTCCAGGCGTGGAGGCCCGCATCAGAACCACCGATGGCATCCCGCTGGCGAAGGGCGAGGTCGGGGAGCTGCATGTCCGCGGACGCAACGTGATGCGCGGCTATTATCGGGCGCAGGAACTGACGGCGAAGGCGATCGATAGCGAGGGTTGGTTCAACACCGGCGATCTCGCCCGCTTCGACGGTGACTGCCTTTATATCGTCGGCCGCACCAAGGAAATGATCATTCGGTCAGGATTCAACGTTTATCCCGCCGAGGTCGAGGCCGTTCTGAATTCGCACAAGGACGTCGTTCAATCGGCTGTAGTCGGTCGCTCTGTCAGCGGTAACGAGGAAGTCATCGCCTTTGTGCAACTCATCAAGGGCTCGCCAGCGACGTCGACCGACCTGATGGCGTTCATCGGGCCGCAACTTACTTCGTACAAGCGCCCTTCGGAAATCATCGTGCTCGATGCCTTGCCGGCAACTTCGACCGGCAAGATTCTCAAGCACAAACTGGCGGAGTCCATGCGGGGCGCGTGAAGGCGGCTGGATTGGCCGGCGATCGTCGACATTGGTTCCAGAGATCGGCTTAACATGACCGGGAGAGCACCTTTGCAAAAGAGAAACGCGACTGTCGCCGTGATCGGCGCAGGTGACTTTATCGGCGGCGAGATCGCGAAGAAGTTTGCTGCGGAGGGCTTTACCGTATATGCCGGACGCCGGAACGGCGCCAAGCTGGAATCGCTGGTGAAGCAGATCGAGGCGGCGGGTGAAGAGATCCACGCACGCTCGCTCGATGCGCGCAAGGAGGAGGAAATTGTCTCCTTCCTTGGCGATGCCGACAAGCACGCGCCGCTCGAGGTCTGCATTTTCAATATCGGCGCCAACGTCAACTTCCCGATTCTCGATACCACCGAGCGTGTGTTTCGCAAGGTCTGGGAAATGGCCTGCTATTCCGGCTTCCTTGCCGGTCGCGAAGCTGCGCGGCTGATGCTGCCCCGCGGAAAGGGCAATATCTTTTTCACCGGGGCGACCGCGAGCTTGCGCGGGGGATCGGGCTATGCCGCTTTCGCCAGCGCCAAATTCGGTCTGCGGGCCGTGGCCCAGGCGGCAGCCCGCGAATTGGGCCCGCAAAACATTCACGTTGCTCATCTTGTCATTGATTCGGGCGTGGACACCGAATGGGTGCGTCAGCGACGGATCGAGGCGCTGGGGCCGGATGCGCTAAACAATCCTGACCTGCTGATGCCACCGTCCTCGGTCGCGGAATCCTACTGGCAGCTCTATCAGCAGCCGCGTAGCGCCTGGACGTTCGAATTGGAGATACGTCCCTTTGGCGAGAAGTGGTGAGCGGAGCTGTCTGGCGATGGAGCTGAGCCTTTCCACAGAGAATACGGCGTTCCGCGATGAGGTGCGTGCCTTCATTGCGGAGAACTATCGGCAGGAAATGCGCGTTGGCGGGGGTATGGGAGCCGCGGGACTCCTCGAAATCATTCACTGACCGCGGGCGGCACGATGATCGGAAAATATCCGGCGGGACCCTGGTAGCCTTTGTTGATTGACCTGATGATCCAGAATTGGAGATCGACGTGAAAACAGCCATTACCGACCTATTCGAAATCGAACATCCGATCATCCAGGGTGGAATGCACTATGTAGGCTTTGCCGAGCTCGCGGCTGCCGTCTCGAACGCCGGCGGCCTCGGAATCATTACCGGTCTGACCCAAAGGACGCCGGAATTATTGGCCAGGGAAATCGCGCGCTGTCACCGCATGACGGACAAGCCGTTCGGCGTCAATCTCACGTTTCTGCCTGCATTCTCGGCGCCGCCTTATCCGGAATACATCGCTGCCATCAGGGAAGGCGGAATCAGGATCGTCGAAACAGCGGGACGCAGTCCTGAACAATACATGCCGGCGCTGAAGGCGGCCGGCATCAAGGTCATCCATAAATGCACCTCGGTTCGGCATTCGCTGAAGGCCGAGCAGATCGGATGCGACGCAGTCAGCGTCGATGGCTTCGAATGCGGAGGCCATCCAGGCGAAGACGATATGCCCAACATGATCCTGCTCCCCCGTGCCGCGGAGGAGCTCAAAATTCCGTTCGTTGCCTCGGGCGGCATGGCCGATGCACGTAGCCTTGTCGCAGTCCTTGCAATGGGAGCGGCTGGCATGAACATGGGCACGCGGTTCATCGCGACCAGAGAAGCGCCGGTGCATGACAACGTGAAGAGGGCACTTGTCGCAGCATCGGAGCTCGATACGCGCCTCGTCATGCGGGCGCTTCGCAACACCGAGCGTGTTCTCAAGAACAAGGGCGTCGATCGTCTGCTTGAGATCGAGCGCGAAAAGGGCGGCTGCCTCAAGATCGAGGATATCCACGACGAGGTCGCCGGCGTCTACCCCAAGGTGATGATTGACGGTGATATGGATGCCGGCGCCTGGAGCTGCGGCATGGTGGCCGGCCTCATCCATGACATTCCGACGGTCAAAGAGCTGATCGACCGCATCATGCTGGACGCCGAACGCATCATCCGGGATCGGCTAACCGGGTTCCTTGATGCCGGAAGCAAGGCATCGCTGAAAGTAGCCTGAGCCCGTCGTCCGGGAAGGCGACGACGACGCAAGGCGAAAGAGGTTCGGATGGCTGAAGATAGCATCGAAATCGACACCGGAACCAGCGAGTTGCTCTGCGAAATTCGGGGCGGCGTTGCACTGATCACGCTCAACCGGCCCGAGGCGCGCAACGCGCTCTCGGATAGGCTGACACCGGCGCTGCGGCGCATGATCAAGCAGTGCGGCGATGATCCGAAGGTCGGCTCGCTCCTGATCACCGGTTCGGGCAACGCCTTTTGCGCCGGCGGCGATGTCAAGGGCATGGGTGGCAATTCAGGCAAGGCCGAGGTGCCGATTGAAGCGCGCGTCGCCGACCTTCGGGTCAAGCAGCGCACCCTGACCGGAACGCTTGTGGCGGTCAGAAAGCCCACCGTCGCGGCGCTGCCGGGACCGGCGGCTGGTGCGGGTCTGGCGCTGGCGCTCGCATGCGACATGCGTATTGCGTCTGAATCCGCAATCATGACTACTGGTTATGCTCGCATCGGGCTGACTGGTGACTATGGCATAGCCTGGCTGCTGACGCGCCTTGCGGGGACGGCGCGCGCACGCGAGCTGATGTTCCTGTCTGAGAAAATCGACGCACGCCGATGCGAATCGCTGGGTCTCGTCAATCGGGTGGTGCCTGACACCGAGCTTCGCGAGATCGCTTTTGCACTTGCGAAGTCTTTGGCCGAAGGACCATCGATGGCGCTGGCGCGGATGAAAGATAATCTCGACCACGCCTTGACGTCGGACATTCTGACCTCGATGGATCAGGAGGCGGAAAACATGGTCCAGGCTGCGCGGACCTCCGACCACAAGGAGGCCGTGCGGGCTTTCTTAGACAAGCGCAAACCGATCTTCGGCAGGTATTAGCCCGCTTCCCACGCGTTACGGGAGTCAATCCTATGACGGAAAGGCCAATCGCCGTGGTGACAGGTGTTGGTCCCGGCACCGGGTCAGCGATTGTCCGCCGCTTTGCACGGGGCGGCTTCCGCGTAATTGCCCTGGCGCGCTCGCCGGATCGAATTCAGGCGCTGGAGCGAGAACTTCCCACCGTCCATGCCATGGTCTGCGATGTGTCGGACGAAACTTTGGCATCTCCACAACCAGGAGCGCTCGGCCTGGTCGTTCCTTGCGGAGCTTCGGCCGTTCGCGGAAAAATGGTGAGATGCAAGACTTCCTTTCTACTTCCCATTTCGTCTGGAACTCTGGGAGCCGGAGTTGGCGCGGATATAATCAGTCCGAGGATGCACTCTCACAGAATCAAAAGACCTAATTTTAGTCCGATGGCGACGGCATCCGTCCTGTTGCGGGCGCCCAGTTTTGCGAGCAGCGTTCCAACATGAAATTTGGCGGTCGCGAGCGATATATCAAGATCTCTTGCGATCAACTTGTTGGATCCGCCCGCGGCAAGCTTTTCCAGGACCTGGCGCTCGCGCGTCGTGAGTAGTCCTTCGCCCTCGGCAGCCAGATCGTCGTAAGTCGATCCCCGACGGTGAGGACGTACGATCCTTGAATTGGTGATGTGGTACCCGTGGGCAACGAGTTGGATTGCCGCTTGGAGGAGATCAATCCCAACGTTCTTGTCGATGCCGTTGATCATCGATTGCGATGCTACAGTGTCTCCCAAAACCAGATGGGAGCCGGACTGGGCGGGAGCGGTGTCCGTCAAGATGACGTCCGCATCGTCGACGTTTTCGAGTTCGACCGCCGGCATTTGAGAAATCATCGAGATCACGCGCAACCGCAGTGTTCGGTCGGATAAAGCCAGTCCGACCAAAATTG
The DNA here is from genome assembly GCA_963748165.1 of uncultured Alphaproteobacteria bacterium. Lineage (GTDB taxonomy): Bacteria > Pseudomonadota > Alphaproteobacteria > Rhizobiales > Xanthobacteraceae > Bradyrhizobium. The sequence goes on along the minus strand of CAVVIM010000012.1, from coordinate 234,421 downwards.
GGCTCGCGGTATCGGAGGTCAAAATCTCGGGCGCGGCCTCGCTCTCATCCCGGTCTTCCATTTTGTCTATCTATGCGGGCCGCTTGCCCACGACAATATCGACGGTGGACGGTTGACCGCCCCGCAGGATACCGAGCGCAACCGTCGTGCCGACGCTGTCGGGACCCAAACTTCGAAAGATCTGTCGCGATCCCGTCACGTCCTCACCATTCCAGCGGGCGATACAGTCGCCGAGAATGAGGCCCGCAGCGGCGGCCGGTCCCTCCTTGTCGAGATGAACGATGACGGCTCCCGTGCGGCGTGGTCCGTCCCGCAATGGATGCAGTTGAACGCCGATATAGCCTCGTGAGATTGTGCCCAACTTCTCCAGCACGGCGGTAATGCGTTCGATGGTCTGCAAGGGAATGACGATCGCCCGGTGTCTCGGCCCAAATGCAGCCAGGCCAATCAGTCGTCCGGCCGCGTCAACGACGGCGCCGCCGTGCGCGCGACGGTCTAAGTTGAAACCCAGTCGAATTTTTCGGTCGATCTTTCCGCCCGACAAGCTCTGCCATTCACCTCCCGTTTCGGCAATTAAGCCAGCAGCTACCAGTTCGGATGTCGCGCTACGCCCAACGGCGATGGCAAACTCCCCAGGATAAGTTTCCCCCGATGCTTCAAATGGATGGTGCGCGACATCAGCCTTGAACAGTGCGATATCGGTGGATGGATCACGGCCAGCTAGTTCGGCCTTTATGACGGCTCTGCCGCCTGCAACGATTTCGACGCGATCTCCAACGGCTTCGTCTGCGGTAACCACATATCCCTTGCGCCAGGCAATTCCGCTTGCCGCAGAGCCATCTTCATTCCGTAGGGCTACCACCCCTTCGGCAGCGTCCTTCACGGTCTGCCGTATGCCTTTCGACCAATTTTGAACCTGATCCATCGCTGTTTCCTCGTTACCTACCGTGGATCGAATTTTCGCTGGCCGCACGACGGATTTCTACTGGCCGGATGGCCAGGCGGCCCTGCTTTGTCCAGAGAGGAACAGCCAAGCGTGGGCTTAAATCGCTGCGTGTCATTGCAACCACACTCTATGCTCGGAGCATCCTCACAGCGCGTGGCGTCAGCGCTTGGGGGTGCGGGCGGCGCGGATACTCCAATGCCCCGGAATATCGCAAGTTAATTCAAGGCTTATGGTTGGCACGTAACGTATTGAATCCAGGGCGTTGCGTGTCAGTTGAATGCCATGCCGCCGCTCATCGCGACCGTTTGACCGGTCATATAGGGGTTGCCTAGCAGCATCAGGACGGCTTGAGCGACCTCGTCTGGTTTTCCGAGGCGACCCACCGGAATCCGGCTGACGAGGTCGGTCTGTCCTTTCATCATGTCCGTTTCGATCAGAGAAGGTGCAACGGCATTGACGGTGATGCCTTCCTTTACAAGTCGTGCGGCATAGCCGCGCGTCAATCCTTCAATGCCGGCTTTGGACGCGTTGTAGTGAGGCCCAATGGAGCCGGCGCCGCGGGCGGCACCCGAGGATACATTCACTATGCGACCCCATCCCCTGGCCCGCATCGCTGGCAGAACGGCCTGCGTGCACAGGAAAACTGATTTCAAGTTCACGGCGATCGTTTGATCAAAGTCAGCCTCCGAAAGATCCTCAACACTGCGAGTGATGGCGATTCCGGCGTTGTTGATCAGAATGTCGATGGGTCCGAGGTCAGATGTCACCTGTTGAACCATTTGCGCGACCGCGTCGGATCGCGAAACATCCGCCGCGACTGCAATGACGCGTCCGGCCGTCTCGCCAGCGGCCTCGACCAATGCGTTCGCTTCAGGCGCGCGCTCGCGATAATTGATGGCGACGGCGGCGCCGGCCTCAGCCAACGATCGGACGATCGCTGCGCCGATACCGCGGGAACCTCCCGTCACCAACGCGGTGTGGCCGTTCAAAGCAAGTGCGGACATTGGGACCTCCGATTAAAACTGTATTGCATTTAGGGGGTACTGCCCAGACGGCAACATCCAGCCGGCAGCAATGCTCCGATCGAGGAGGATAGCCAGTCATACTACACCTCGCTCTGGCACAGCGCATTTTCGGCGTCGTTCCTGAACAGCCTGTTGAGCGCCGCGTTCTCTACCGCGCTGGCGCTTTTGCTCGGGATACCCGCGGCATACGCCTTGTCGCGATGGGCCGAGCGGGGCAGGCACGCGTTGAGCTTTGCCATCCTTGTGACCCGCATGGCGCCGCCCATTGCGTTTACTATTCCATTCTTCCTGTTTTATCGGTGGATCGGCCTGCTGGATACCGTGACCGGCTTGGTGCTTATTTATACCAGCTTCAACCTTCCGCTGGTAATCTGGATGATGCAGCCCTTCTTCGAGACCGTGCCGCAGTCGCTGGAGGCCGCGTTGGTGGATGGCGCCAGCACGCGCACGATTTTCCTCAAGATCGTGCTGCCGATGGTTGCACCCGGCATTGCCGCCACCGCGATACTTTGTTTTCTCTATGCATGGAACGATTTTTTCTTCGCGCTGATCCTGACCAGGACCAACGCACGCACCGCCCCCGTGGCGGTAGTCAACTTCATGAATTATGAGGGCTGGGAGTGGGGCAAGATCGCCGCCGGCGGATCGCTTGTAATGGCGCCCGTGCTGATCTTCTCGTTGGCGGTGCGCCGCTATCTTGTCAGCGGGCTGACAATGGGCGCAGTCAAGGGATGACCGCGATGCAACCTCCGACCGGCGACTCGCGGCAACGAAGCGCCTGGCGGCAGCCATATGATCATCGGCTGGTGCTGTCGACGAATGCATTCTCGATCACGTCACCGATTGGCTGCCACGCGGTGCCATCGAACTGCATCAGACGGAGCTGCTTGATGGGGTGGAAGTCGGTCGGTCCGCTGTTGAACGTGATGCCCGGAAGGGCGACCGAACTCTGGTATCCTCTCAAGGACTTCAGCCTGTCGCATGACGTTTCCGCGGGAAAGATCGTTGCCGCACTGGCTCAGAACCTGAAGCAGCGTCTCGGCGGCGGCGTATCCGAACACGGCGTTGATGTCGTCTTTGTCTCCATCAGGGTAGTATTTGTCCATAAAGGACAACCACGCTTTCATTGCCGGATCGTCCTTCCACGCCGGGTCGCTCGCATCCTTCAAGAAAGAGGCCGAGATCACGCCTGACGAATTCTGCAGACCGGCAGGTCTCAACGTACTTGCGATGGATGCTGAAGCGTCGGCGAGAAAGGAGACAGGCCGCCAATCGAGCTCGGCTATTTTGCGCAACGCCTGGGCAGCGACGGCCGGTGCGAGATCGAACACGAGGATCTCGGCGCCCGAACTTTTCAGGACCTCGATCTGCTCTTCGAGCGAAGAAGAATTCGAAAGATCGAGCGTGGTGTCGGCGACGATCATGCTCGCCAAATCTCCGAGCCCCTCCTGCAATCCCTGGAACAGCTCCCTTCCGAACTGGTCATTTTGCCAAAGCATGGCAATCTTCCGTTCCGGATAAGCGGCCTGGATGTAGTTGGCATAGATGCGCCCCTCGGCCCTGAACGTCGGCTGCCAACCCATGCTCCAGGGAAACGCCGCAGGATTTGCCCACTCGTTGTCACCGGATGCAACGAAAAGTTGGGGAATTTTTCCTTCATTCAGATAGCGTCGGGTCGCGAGATTGCTCGCTGTCCCGAACGATCCGAACATCAGCAGCACCTTGTCGGACTCGACCAGCTTCTGGGTCTGTTCGACCGCCGTCGCCGGGTTGGAACTGTCGTCGTACGAGATGAACTTGACCTTGCGGCCATTGATACCGCCATTATCGTTGACCATATCGAAAAAAGCCGTTTCGGCCCTTCCAATCGCCCCGAACGCGGCCAGTGGGCCGGTGTAGGGCACGATGTTTCCGATACGGATCTCGGAATTGCTGGTGCCGCCGTCCGAAATCAGATCGGCATTGGTGAATCCGGGCCAAAAAATGCTCGCCATGATCAGCGGTATGGTACGTGTTCCGATTCCGAGCCTGCCCATCGGTCGACCTCCGTTATGTACGGACCGACATCAATGTGGACCATGGTTGCGGTCTCGCAAGCGGGATATTCCGATAAATTTAGTCGAGTGAAATTGGCCGACCCTATTGTCGACGAAAATACGGCCTTCATTGTTCCGTTTGAATCAGCTACCAACCCGTCGATTCCGGCTGGTCCAGTTGAATTGCTTGACACCTTCATGGTCGAGCACGAGTTCCGGGATCGCGCGCGTGACATCTGTGTCGCGCACCAGCGTCAGCGTACGATTGTCAAGGATCAGCCACTGACCATCGACGCGAGTTGCGACCGCGGCATGAATCTCGTTCGGGAAGAGGGTTTTCAAGATGACGATCCTCACATCGTCCTTGGGAATGCCCGCCTCCAGCAGCGCGGCATATTTGAGGATCGCGTAATCCTCACAGTCACCGCGACTGGATCGGAGCGTTTCAAACGGATCGCTCCAATGATCCGCAACGCCCCATTGCATCTCGTCACTGACCGGGCTGATGGCGAGGTCCGCAGCTCTGTTGATCAGGCCCACACGGGCCCGGCCGCTGCGCCCGGCGCCCTCCGCGCTGATGTCGATCAGTCTTTGCGCGGCGACAGGGCAGGCCCCATTTGCATGGCATTGCGCAACCACCGCGAATTCCTGCGCCATCGCGGCCTCGACGCGGTGCCATTTTTCCGGCAACTCACCCGTGGCGACAGGCTCGGTTTCCATACCGAACAACGGAGCGGCTTGCCCGTCATTGTGTGCCGGCGGCCGGGACGGCGCGGTCACCGCATTCGTTCCATCCTCGATGAATGAGACAGCTTCGAATTCGTTGGCAGCCAACAAGGTCACAGGCGGAGCGGAATCGGTGGCAAGCCCAGGCGGCTCCAACGTGTAAACTGCGCCAGCCAGCAAAACACCTGCCCACGCCGACGCGAAAACCGCCCAGAAACTTCCGCCATGGCGCATCGTGGATCGATCCAGGGCGCGAGCGGACATCGGATAGGCCTCTTGATCCAGAGTATAGGTCTCGCTCAGCTAGTGCCGGAGTGTTCAGGACCAAGCGGCCCGCGAGCAACCCTGCCTTGACGATCTTGCTTGGCTCCGCCTGATGCTCGCGGGTCCCCGGCATTCAAGTTCAATTCACGGAGTTGGAGGTGGCGCGAGAGAGCTTCGATTTACCTTCGGCTCTTTGCGGTATCCCGCGGCCGGTTTCCTGGCCTCCCTGACGCGGCGCCGCGCGATGACAGCTTCGAGCCACGATCGGCCTTGGTGCGCACGCGCAGCCCATCGACGAAGACATCGACCAACCGCATCACGCTTTTCTGCCAGCCGGGGTGGTCGTGCATGTAGCACATGCCGACGAGAGCACGCAGCAGGTCCTCCGGGCTGATGTCCGACCGTATCTCGCCGGCCGCTATCGCGCGATCGAGCAAGGCGCCAACGGCTTTGGTCAGGCGATCGAACGTAAACGCCGCGAGATCCGACGAGCCGTGAACGGCGAGCGCCAGCGCGGCGGACATGCCCTTCTTGGTGGCGACGAACTCGACATTGGATTGCAGCCAGCGGCGCAGCGCATCGACGGGCGCGGACGCATCCCGCAATTGTTCGGCCAGTTCGACGAGCTGCTGCACCTCGCGACGATAGACTGCTTCGAACAGATCCTGACGCGTTGGGAAGTGGCGGTAGAGCGTACCGATGCCGACACCAGCCCGCTTGGCGACGGCCTCCAGGCTCGCTTCCGGACCGCCCGCGCTGAACACGGCTTTTGCGGCCGACAGCACGCGCTCTCGATTGCGAACCGCATCGGCGCGCGGCCTCCGAACCGTGTCTGTCGCCCGTTTCGCCATCCCTGTCATCTTGATCACGAACCGTTTACGTGGAACCGAACCATCGCTCATCCCATTGATTGAGAATGATCTTTTCGGAGAACCTCGCTCCCCGCATCGATCATTCGTTCTGCGGCCTCTTGAAAGCGGAGGATACCTCCGCATATGGCGATGAATAGCAGATCCGGAAAGGGCGGCCGATCGACCCGCGCCGATCTAGTTCGGACCATAGCACTGATCGGAGCTTGCATGAATTCCTCCATCAATCTGACCGTTAACGGCGTGCGACGGGACGTCGAACTGGACGACCCCCGCGTGACGCTGCTCGATCTGCTGCGCGAGCGGCTCGACCTGACGGGTACCAAGAAAGGATGCGACCGCGGCCAGTGCGGCGCCTGCACGGTCCTGGTCGACGGACGGCGGGTCAATTCGTGCCTGGCGCTGGCGGTCAGCCATGACGGCGCCGATGTGCTCACGATCGAGGGTGTCTCACGCGGCGACCAGTTGCACCCGGTGCAGGCTGCGTTCATCGCGCATGACGGCTTCCAGTGCGGGTTCTGCACGCCGGGCCAGATCATGAGCGCGATCGGCCTGATCCAGGAAGCGCAAACCGGCAACGACCCCGAAAGAATCCGTGAAGCCATGAGCGGAAATCTCTGCCGATGCGGTGCTTATGCCGGCATCACCGAAGCCGTGCTCGAAGCCCGGCAAAGCATCGCCGACTCCAACCGGAGGCGCTCCGCATGAACCAGTTCGAATATATCAGGCCCGCGACCGTTTCCGACGCGGTCGCGGCCGCCGCCGAAGCGGGCGCCGCCTATCTTGCGTCCGGCACCAATCTGCTCGACCTGATGAAGGGCGGCATCGCGCGCCCGAACCGTCTGGTCGACATCACGCGCCTGCCCGGGCTCGATCGCATCGAACAACTCGCCGATGGCGGCCTCCGTATCGGCGCGCTCGTCCGCAACGCCGATTTGGCGCACGATCGCGATTTCGCGACATCCTATCCGGCCGTCACCGAAGCGCTGCTGTCGGGCGCATCGGCACAGCTTCGCAACGCCGCCACTGTCGGCGGCAATCTGCTGCAGCGAACGCGTTGCGGATATTTCTACGACGTCGCCAGCGCCTGCAACAAGCGCGAGCCCGGCTCGGGCTGCGATGCGCGCCACGGCGAAAACCGCCTGCACGCCGTGCTCGGGTGGAGCGAATCCTGCATCGCCACCCACCCGTCGGATTTCTGCGTGCCGCTGGTTGCGCTTGATGCCGTCGTCGAGATCGAGGGCAGGGCCGGCCGGCGCGAGGTCGCGCTGGAGAGTCTGCACCGTCTGCCCGGCGATACGCCGGAGCGGGAAAGCGTGCTGGAGCCAGGCGATCTGATCGTGGCACTGCGATTGCCCGGCGAAGCGCGCGCCTTTGCGTCGCATGCGCGCTACCTGAAGGTACGAGAACGCACTTCCTATGCCTTTGCCGTGGTATCGGCCACCGCCGCGTTGCGGATCGAACACGGCACGATCAAGCAGGCGCGGCTCGCGCTTGGCGGCGTCGCCGCCAAGCCATGGCGAACGCGCACGGCCGAAGAGAGCTTGGCGGGTGCGAGCCCAACCTCCGGCGCGTTCCTTCGCGCGGCACAGGCGGCGCTGGCTGATGCCAGACCGTCCGGAAACAATCTCTTCAAGATCGAACTGGCGAAGCGGATTCTGGTTCGCACTCTGACGCTCGCCGCGGCGGGAACGCCGGATCGTATTCCGGCGCTGCCCGCGTCTCCCTTTTCCGTTGCTAGCGGAGCGTTTCATGTCGCCTGAGATCAGCTTGACGCAGACGCCGGCGAATGTCCGGCACGGCTCGAACATCGGTCAGCCGCTGACCCGCCGCGAGGGCGTGCTGAAGGTCAAGGGACAGGCCCGCTACGCCGCGGACAACCATCCGCTGGGCATGCTGCATGCCGTGATGGCGGTCAGCAGCATCGCGCGCGGCCGCGTGACATTCCTTGACGTGCAGGCGGCAAAAAATCATCCGGGCGTCATCGAGGTGATGACGCCCGCCAACCGGCCGCGGCTCGCGGAAGATCCGGACGCCAAGACCAACCCGTTCATGTTCCGGCTCGATCTGCTGCAGAACGACAAGGTTCGCTACGCAAACCAGCCGATCGCGGTGGTGATTGCAAATACGCTGGAGTCCGCGACGGAAGGCGCCGCGCTGCTGGCGCCCCGCTATCAAGCGCTGCCGGCCCGCGTCGGCCTCGATGCCGACAAAAGCTTCGTGCCGCCGGCCGTTGGCGTCGGCAATCCGTCCGAGATGCATCGGGGTGACGTGCAGGCGGGCTTGGCCGCGGCGTCGAAACGCATCGACGCAACCTACGAGACGCCGGCCCAATATCACAACGCGATGGAGCCGCACGCGATCGTGGTGGCGTGGGATGGCGATAGCCTGTCGATCGATACACCGAGCCAGGGCCTCGCGATGGCGCAGGGACGGATCGCGGGTTTGTTCGGCATCGCGCCGGAAAAGATCCATATTCGCAGCCCGTATCTCGGCGGCGGCTTCGGCTCCAAGGGGCTGATATCCGGACCGCAAATTCTCGGCATCCTGGCGGCGCGGCTGGTCGGCCAGCCGGTCAAGCTCGTGCTGCGCCGTGAACAGATGTACGGTCCGGTCGGCCACCGCGCGCCGACCCGGCAGACGCTTCGCATCGGCATCGATGGCGATGGCCTGCTGACCGCGATCGATCATCACGCCAAGACGGTATCGAGTACGTTTGACGATTTCTTCGAGCCGGCCGCCGACGCTTCGCATACGCTATACGCCAGTCCTGCGATCTCGACCACGCACGAGGCCGTCCGGATCGATACCGGCACGCCGCTGTTCATGCGTGCGCCCGGCGAGGCCACCGGTTCGATCGCGCTGGAAAGCGCCATCGATGAAGCGGCCTGGGCCGCAGGGATGGATCCGCTTGCCTTCCGCCTCAAGAACTATGCCGACGTCGAGCCGATTTCCGGCAAGCCGTTCTCCTCGAAAGCCCTGCGCGAATGCTATGCCCAGGGCGCCGAGCGCTTCGGCTGGTCGAAACGCACGCTCGCGCCGAGACAGACGCGCGACGATGCCGGCATGCTGGTCGGCTGGGGCGTGGGCACCGCGACTTTTCCGGCGCTCATGTTCCAGGCGGAAGCCCGGGCGATGATTCGCGGCGATGGATCGGGCGTGATGGAAATCGGCGCGCACGACATGGGTCAGGGCGCCTGGACCGCGCTGGCGCAAATTGCCGCCGACGGGCTCGGCCTTGAAGAGGTGGATTTCAGGTCGGGCACCTCGGATCTGCCGGATGCAGGTATCGCCGGCGGCTCAGCCCACACCGCGACCGCAGGCATGGCGATCCACAATGCCGGCGCCGCTGTCATTGCCAAACTCGCCGATCTCGCGACCGGTGATGAGCGCTCGCCGCTGTTCGGGGCAGGCAATGCCGGCGCTACCGCGCGCAACGGCCGCCTTTTCCGCCGCGATGATGAAAGCCGCAGCGAGAGCTATTCGGATATCCTCGGCCGCGCCGGGCTGAGCGAGATCGATGCCCGCGGCAAGGGTGCCGCCGACCCAGCCGCGCAGTCCGCCTATGCCATGCATGCGCACGGCGCCGTCTTCGCCGAGGTCAAAGTCGATCCTGATCTCGGTCAAATCCGCGCCACCCGTCTTGTCGGTGCATTTGCGGCCGGCCGCGTGATCAATCCGCGCATGGTCCGCAGCCAGATCTATGGCGGGATGATCTGGGGGGTCTCGTTCGCGCTTCACGAACAGGCCGTCAGCGATCACCGTTCCGGCCGGATCATCAACGCGAACCTCGCCGAATACCACGTCCCGGTGAATGCCGACGTACCAAGCCTGGACGCGCTGATGATCGAGGAACATGATCCTCACGTCAACGCCCTCGGCATCAAGGGCGTCGGTGAGATCGGCGTGACGGGCTCGGCCGGCGCGGTCGCGAATGCAGTCTGGCACGCGACGGGCGTTCGCCTGCGCCGGTTCCCGATCCGAATCGACGATCTCGTTGTGACTTCCATAGTCGGATTCGACACCGGCAAATCCGCCATGGGACACCCGGGAGGCTTGAGGGGTCGCGTTGCGGCACCTGTTCGCTCCGGTCGAGTGAATGTGCTCAGCCCGCGGGGCCGCGACACACGTTCGCCCAACGCATCGCCAGAACCCATCAGCTTCGCCTGAAAACGTGGTTTCACGCATATTTTGGTGGTGAACGCTCGGCGGTTTGTGACAGAATTGCTTCCGGAGCGTGTCAGTTTGACTACATGCGGAGCCGATGATGAGTTTCGAGTTGCGGGCGCGGCCAAGTTCACTGGCCTGGTCAAATCCCCTGGCCTGGTGGTGGAGCTTTTTGACCTTGGTGAGCGGCACAAATATCGCAGTTTGGTTGGTGCTGTACCGGCAGTTTCACGATCAGCCGGAGGGTAGCCTCGGAAGGGCATCCGGCGCCGAGCTGATGCTCCTGCTTTGTGCGGCGTATGTTTTCGGGTGCGCATTCAGGTCGTTGCTTCCGCGCGCCGATGTTCAGCGGATCTGCCTGTTCGACACATGGCTGTCGAGCATCGTCGTCGGCCGGTCGGTAGCAACCGTGGCCGAGATCTGTTTCGCCGCGCAGTGGGCGATTATCCTGCATCAGCTTGGTACGATCGCTGGGGCCGACACCACCCTGAACCTCGCGTGGGTGATCGTGCCATTGATCCTCATCGCGGAATGCTTCTCCTGGTATGCGGTGCTGACCACCAACTATTTGGGCAACGCCATCGAAAACTCGATATGGGCGGTGACTTTCCTCGGAGTTGGGATTGGCCTTGGTCGGTTGCTCCCGGAATTCGGTAACCCGGTTCGCGTGATCCTGGCCATCGCGATCGTCGGAATTGCCAGCTATCTGGTGTTTCTGCTGACCATCGACGTCCCGATGTATCTTGGCCGATGGCGGGCAGGGGCGGTCGACGGCAGAGGTTTTCTGCGGCCTCTCGAGGGTCTCCGCGACGTGAGCACGCGTTGGGTGGTGACGCACGACCTTGCCGAGTGGAAGGACGAGATTGCATGGATGTCGCTCTATTTCAGTGCGGCGGTCTGGGCCAGCCTCGCGCTGTGCGCGTTCTGTTCGCTTGAGGATCGTCTCCCGCACCATCGCGCTGAAGCGGCGATGGCGATTTCGTCATCATACCCGCTCGCGGCAGCGGCCGGCGATCCGGCTGTCAATCGATGACACCGGTGCCGAAGGTGTACCGGCTTCGGATCGAGGGTGGTCGACCGGAGCGCGACAGAAATGCCCATGGTTGCCGCGCGACCGGGTCGTGAAGACGTCGGCGTGACCATTTTGGGGAACCTCGCCTGCCAAAGCAAGGTTGCAGATGTCCGATCCGAACCAGCATTTGGTAAACGCACATGCCCTGCAGTTGGGAGATAGGATCAACACGAATGGCTTTGGCGGCGAGATATTATCGGCGGCGCCGCTTGCGATCAGAATAGGCCGAACCGGAGTTGCGGTTCTTTTCCGCTACGGGGTTGTTGTCCTGATCGACTTGTCACCGCGGCAGGAAGTGGAATTCATCGAAAAGCTGATGGGGCGCGTATCCGGCAAGTTTGAGCAATATGAGGAGGAGATTGCGACGATAAGAACTCGCTGAAGACGAGGATCAGGTACCGGTTGGCGGTCCGATACAAGTCAAGGCGATGTCTTCCGATAGGCTGCTTGTCATTTCCGATGTATTGGCCAAAAGCGTAGTGCTGGCTCATGACGAGCGGCAGGTCGCCAAGGTATTTGAGGTGATCGAGCCATTTGCTCTGGAATTGGCAAATCGCGGAAAAGCACGGCTGGACCGCAAAGGAATCTTGAAGCTGATCGGGAACGCCCTGCTGGTTCAGCACAGAGTATCTGGGCGGGTGGCGATCACGGAGAAGCCTGACGCACTTTGGGATCGTCCAGAGCTGGGAAGGCTTTATGCTCGTCTTGAAGACGAGTACGAACTGCAGGAGCGTGTCGACGGGCTTTATCGAAAACTCGCGGTCATCTCGGAAACCGCCAACACACTGGCCGACATCATCGACACCCAGCGGTCGCTTCGGCTTGAATTGATCGTGGTCGGGTTGATTGCGTTCGAAGTGATAATTACGGCCTATCAGATCGTCGCAGCTCGAATGGGTCATTACTAGATGCCGGAGCAGTCCAGCCTCGGCTCGGCCCGCACGACGCCGGTCAGGGAAAGGAGAAGTATAGCGCCTGCGGCCGCCCTTTGCATGGACACCCTGATCGCGGTCATTGCAGGAAATCCCTGAGCAGCTTGATGGTGTCGGCTGGATTTTCTTCCATCAGCCAATGTCCTGCGTGCGGGATCACGGCCTCGCGCACATTGATCGCCGCCGACCGCATCACGGTTGCCATCATCGGGCCGAACGATTTTTCGCCGCCGACGGCGAGGACCGGCATGGTCAACTGGCCCTTGGCCAGGAATGCCTTGTTGTCGATGGCGTCCTGATCGAAGGCCTTGAACTGCTCGAAGCCGGAATGCATGGCGCCCGGACGGGCATAGAGCCTGGCATAGTGCTCGCGCGAGGCTTCATCAAATTTCTTCGGATCGGCCGAAAACTCGTTCCAGAAGCGGTCGAGATAGATTCGCTCGCGGCCCTTGACCAGCCGCTCCATGTCCGGACCGCCGAAGCGGAAGTGCCATAGCAGCGGATTTTTCAGGATCTCTTCCCATGGGCCGACACCGGGCAGGGGCGCATCGAGCAAAGCGAATTTTGTCACGCGGTCCGGATGCTCGGCCGCAAACGCGTAGCCGACCATGTTGCCGATATCGTGGGTGACGAGTGCGACCTTGTCGATCTTCAAGGCGTCGAGAAGGCCGGCGATGTCTTCGCCCTGGGTCTTCTTGTCGTAGCCGCCGGCCGGATGCGAGGAGAGGCCCATGCCGCGCAGGTCCGGCACGATAACGGTGTGGTCGTGCACCAGCGCGGCGGCGAGCGGCGCCCACATATCGCCGGTCTCGCCGTAGCCGTGAAGCAGCACGACCGCCGGACCCCTGCCGCCAACCCGGACAAAAATCCGGGTGCCGTTGGTCTTGATTTCCCGGGGGTGGAATGACGCTGGAAATGGCTGCACCTGCGCCGCTGCCGGAACCGCAAGCGCGAGCGCCAGGATAACCCCGATTGACCTGAACATGGTGCACCTCCATCGGGTTGCCGATCCTACGACCGACGCCCCCAAATCCGCTGGACGAGATTTACATAACATGCACCTATCGTCCGGATTAGCCCTCCAACAGCGGACTTGATTTCCGGAAAATCCGAACGATGATGAAGCTCGATGGCATCGCCACTTTTGTCGCAATCGCAGAGGCCGGATCGATCAGCGAAGCCGCCCGCCAGCTTCGGCTGTCCAAATCCGTCGTCAGCGACCGACTGACCGATCTTGAGCGCAGCCTCGGCGCCAATCTCGTGCATCGCAGCACGCGCAAGCTGACCCTCACCGAGGACGGCGTTGCTTTCCTGGATCGGGCCTCACGCATCACGCGCGAAGTCGAACAGGCGGCCGCCGAAATGTCCGAACGGCGCGGAGCTTTGGTCGGTCCGTTGCGCATTTCCGCGCCGGTCACCTTTGGCCGAATGCATTTGGGACCGGCCATCTACCCGTTTATCGCCAAACATCCCGGTGTCGAACTGACGCTCGATCTTGACGATCGCCGGGTCGACGCGAGCGCCGGTGGCTACGACGCCGTGGTTCGGCACGGTCCGATCCTGGACTCCCGTCTGGTAGCATGGCGCCTCGCCTCCAGCCGGCGGGTTCTGGTGGCATCGCCGGAATATCTGGCACGTCTCGGCACCCCTGCCTCGATTGCCGATCTCGATGACCATCGCGGAATCTTCTATACCAACCGGGGTGCCGGCGACTGGCGGTTTTCAGGCTCTCATGGCGCAACCATCGTGCGTGGTCGAGCCGCACTGGTCGTGAACAATGGCGACATGATGCGAGACGCGGCACTTGCCGGACTTGGTATCGCGCTTTTGCCGGTGTTCATCGTGGGCGCCGAGCTGAAGAAGGGCCGGCTTCGTGTTGTTGACGTCGGCCCGACGCCGGACCCTGAATTTATCTACGTGGCCCACCCGGGCGGCCGGCGGCCTTCAGCCAAGCTGATGGCCTTTGCCGATTGCCTGCGCGCCGCCTTCGGCGATCCTCCCTATTGGGAGCGGTGAGGACGTTCCTGTTGCTCATTTGCGACCGGCAAGTCTGCAAATCAGCTTCTGATGAATGCGAGCAGGTCGGCGTTGATGGTGGCGGCTTCCGTGGTGGGCATGCCGTGCGGAAAGCCCTTGTAGGTTTTCAACGTCCCGTGCTTCAGGAGCTTTGCCGACAACGGCCCGGCAGCGACATAGGGAACGATCTGATCGTCCTCGCTATGCATCACCAGGACGGGCACGCCGATCTTCTTGAGATCTTCGGTGAAATCGGTCTGTGAGAAAGCGACAATGCCGTCATAGTGCGCCTTGGCGCCGCCGGTCATGCCCTGACGCCACCAATTCTGAATGACGGCCTCCGACGGCTTGGCACCCGGCCGGTTATAGCCATAGAACGGACCCGCGGCGACATCGCGATAGAACTGCGAGCGATTGGCCGCGAGCGCTGCCTGAAATCCGTCGAAGACATCTTTGGGCAGGCCATTGGGGTTGGCCGGTGTCTTCACCATCAGCGGCGGCACCGCGCTGATGATGGCCGCCTTCACCACCCCGCTCTCGCCGCGTCGTGCCAGATAGTGCACGACTTCGCCGCCGCCGGTGGAGTGCCCGACATGAATCGCGTTCTTCAGGTCAAGATGCGCGGTGACCGCCGCCAGGTCGTCGGCGTAGTGGTCCATGTCATGGCCGTCCGCGGTCTGGCTGGAGCGGCCGTGGCCGCGGCGGTCATGGGCGATCACCCGATAGCCGTGATTGAGGAAGAACAGCATCTGCGCGTCCCAGTCATCGGCCGACAACGGCCAACCATGGCTGAACACGATCGGCTGACCCTTGCCCCAGTCCTTGTAATAGATATCGATTCCGTCCTTGGTCTTGATTGTCGGCATTTTGGTTCTCCATGAACAACGGTACGCGCCAAAATCCGCCGCGCTTGCGAAAGCGGCAGGAAGCATGACCGGATGACTATTGGTGCGCTGCGGCGTCTTGTTGCGGAGAGGCCGTCAGCAGCCTAATTGCGGCCCGCATTCGACTTATCCTCCATTGATTTTCTCGGCCGGCTTTTGTCTATTCGGCCGGGACCAGCAGCATCACACTAGGACCGGCTGCCGATTGCAACAATGATTTGGGAAGCCTGGATGCGCGGCGTCGCGAAGTGGGTCTGTCGATCAAGAATCTCGATGATCCGGACTATCGCTGGCCCACGGAACAGGCGAGTTGTTTGTGGACACACGCCGCCGAGAAATCCGGCAACCCCGACATCGGATTATCTAGTCCGCATGGAAAAATCGTTCAGCAGCCGATCGGTGGTACGCTGTTCTTCGAGGCCGCCAACCTATGGACTTCCCTTCGCCGTTCCGGTTCAATGCACGCGAATATCGTGCGAGAAGCCGATGAAGAAGATTGTGTTGGCAATTCTCCTGATATCGGGACCGGCCTGGGCGCAAACGAAGCCGTCACCGAAGAGCGTGCCCGTTCGTGTCGACAACTGCGCCCCGATTGGGCAGGGATTCCCGCGGATGGAATGTTCCTTGCTTCTGTCGTTCATGCTGCCGACGTAGCCCTTACCTGGTGATCGCGAGATCCGAGAGATGAGCCAACTCATTATCCATGCCGGGGACTTCACGTTCCAGGCTCGTTTCGAGGAGCAACTGGCGCCGAAGACCTGCGCCGCTTTCCGCCGCGCCATGCCGTTCGAGAGCCAGGCCATTCACGTCCGCTGGAGCGGCGAGGGGGTCTGGATGCCGCTCGGCGATCTCGATTTCGGCGTGTCGTACGAGAACCACACCAGCTATCCCGCGCCTGGCCAGATCATTCTTTATCCCGGTGGCATCAGCGAAACGGAAATTCTGCTGGCCTATGGCGGCGTGCACTTCGCCAGCAAGATGGGCCAGCTTGCCGGCAATCACTTCATTACGCTGACGTCGGGCCTCGAAAATTTGCCGGCGCTCGGCAAGACCGTGCTGTGGCAGGGCGCGCAAAAAATCCGCTTCGAGGCCGCCTGAATGGGTGGGGCCACCCATGGCTGAGGCTGGATACCCGCGCGATCTCCGTGGCTATGGCCGCAACCCGCCTGATCCACGCTGGCCCGGCGCGGCGCGGGTCGCGGTGCAGTTCGTGGTCAATTTCGAAGAGGGCGGTGAAAACAACATCCTGCATGGGGATCGGGCGTCGGAAGCATTCCTGTCCGACGTGTTGGGGGCGCAACCCTGGCCGGGGCAACGCCATGCCAACATTGAATTCGATGTTCGAATACGGTTCGCGCGCCGGTTTCTGGCGGTTGTGGCGGATGTTCGCCGGGCGCAAATTGTCAGTGACGGTATTTGGCGTCGCAACCGCGTTGAAGCGAAATCCCGAAATTGTCGCGGCGATGAAGGAGGTCGGCTGGGACATTGCCAGCCACAGTCTGAAATGGGTCGAGCACAAGGACATGTCCGAGGCGGAGGAGCGGGAGGAGATCGCCGAAGCGATCCGCGTTCATGCCGAAGTCACCGGGCAGCGCCCGCTCGGCTGGTACACCGGCCGCACCTCCATCAACACGATCAGGCTGGTGATGGAGGCCGGTGGTTTCATGTATTCCTGCGATTCCTATGCCGACGATTTGCCATACTGGATCAGGGGGCCTGCCGGACCCCATCTCATCATTCCCTATAGCCTCGATGCCAATGATATGCGGTTTGTCAACGCGCAGGGCTTTGGCGGCGGCGATCAGTTCTTCAGCTATCTCAAGGATAGTTTCGACGTGCTCTATGCCGAAGGCGCAACCTCGCCCAAGATGATGTCGGTGGGCCTGCATTGCCGGGTGGTCGGCCGCCCGGGCCGCGCGGCAGCCCTGGCGCGGTTTCTCGATTATGTCATGAAACATGATCGGGTATGGGTGCCGACCCGGCTGCAGATCGCGCAGCATTGGCATGCCAATCTCGCGCATCTTGCCGCGAGTGCCGCCAGCATCGGATAGCGTCGAATGTTATCTATCCAACCTGCCTGCATCACCATGAAAGAGCAAAAGCGCGATGAACGCCAAAGTTGCCGGACTTGAAAATCCCTTGCTCGGTAGCGCGATCGTGACACGGATCAATCAGCTTGCCGCGATTTCCGCGACTCCGGAGCACCTGGAACGGATCTTTCTCACCCCCGAACATCGCGCCGCCGCCGATCTGCTTTTGGGCTGGATGGGGGAGGCCGGCATGAGCGCCCACCTCGATGCGATCGGAAATGTCTGCGGCCGCTATGAAGGCAATCGTCCGGGGCTGCCCTGTTTGATGCTGGGCTCGCATTACGACACCGTGAGGGATGCCGGTAGATGGGATGGGCCGCTCGGACTGATCACGGCGATTTCCTGTGTCGACGATTTGCACAGAAGAGGGCGGCGCTTGCCATTTGCCGTGGAGGTCACGGGATTTGCCGACGAGGAGGGGGTCCGGTTCGCATCGGCCTTGCTCGGCAGCCGCGCGGTCGCCGGTACATTCGATGAGAGCGCGTTCGCGGCGAAGGACCAGACCGGGGTCTCGCTGCGTGACGCCCTGATCCAGTTCGGCCTCGATCCCCGGCACATCGGGGCAGCCGCGCGCGTCGGTCGCGAACTGCATGGCTATGTCGAGCTCCACATCGAGCAAGGCCCGGTGCTCGAGCAGGAAAACCTGCCGATCGGGATGGTCACGGCGATATCAGGCGCCACGCGGCTTGCCGTGGGGCTGACAGGTATGGCCGGCCATGCCGGAACCGTCCCCATGGCGTTGCGGCGCGATGCGCTCGCAGGTGCCGCTGAATGCATTGGCGCAATTGAGGAGTTTTGCCGGACCGATCGGGGCGGCCTGGTCGGAACGGTCGGATACATCCACGCTGTCCCCGGCGCAACCAATGTCATTCCGGGGCAGGCGTCCTTCACCATCGATATTCGGGCCCCCACCGATACGCATCGCAAGCGGGCGGTTTCCGATGTGGTCCGGCGCATTGAAGCGATCGCCAAGCAGCGGCAGCTCGCCTTGCAGATCGACGTGACGCATGAGAACCGCACGGTGCCTTGCGCGCCCTGGCTCAGAGACCAGATTTCCGCAGCGATCGAAGGCGAGGGCTATCGCGTCTTTGAATTGCCGAGCGGGGCCGGACATGACGGCATGGCTATGATTGATATTGCCGATGTCGGCATGATCTTCGTGCGATGCCGCGGCGGCATCAGCCACCATCCCGACGAGCATGTCGACCTCGCCGATGCCGATGCCGGGGCACGCGTACTGCTGCGGCTGATTGAAGGTTTTCGTCCGCGCGCTTGGGTGAAATAGTCAGCCCTTGGTCACGTCGACGAGCTCATTTCCGTCGAGCACCTGCACCGCCTTGGCGCGGTCGAGATCGCCTTCCCATGCGGCGACGACGACTGTGGCGACGCAGTTGCCGATCAGGTTGCCGAGGGCGCGGGCCATGCCGATGAACCAGTCAACCGACAGTACCAGCACCAGACCGATGGCGGGGACGCTCGGTACCGCTTTCAACGTGGCAGCCAGGATCACAATGGCCGAACCGGGAACGCCGTGGGCGCCCTTGGAGGTGATCAGGGACACGCCCAGCACCAGCAACAGATCGCCAAGCGAGAGTGGCGTATTGGTCGCCTGCGCGATGAAAATCACGGCCAGGGTCAGGTAGATCGAGAAGGCGTCCAGATTGAAGGAATAGCCGGTGGGAATAACAAGCCCCACGACCGAGTCCTTGACGCCGAGCCGCTCGAGCTTGCGCATGATCTGTGGGAGCACCGCGTCCGAAGACGCCGTGGCCAGAACGATGGTGAGTTCCTCGCGCAGATAGGACAGGAATTTGAGGATGTTCAGTCCCGCCAGCGCCATCACGGAGCCAAGTACTGCGAACACAAATACCGCGACCGCGACATAAAACAGCGCCACCAGCGAGATCAACTGCTTCAAGGAACCGACGCCGTACTTTCCGACCGTGTAGGCCACGGCGCCGAGCACGCCGAGCGGCGCGACGCGGACGATCAATCCCATCGCCCGGAACAGCACGGTCGACACCGCGTCGATGAAGGAACTGATGCGCTCACCTTTTTCTCCGCCGACCAGCGCGAGGCTGACACCGAAGATGACGGCGAAAAACAGCACCTGCAGCACGTCGTTTCGCGCCAGCGCGTCGAACGAGGTGGTCGGAACGATGTTGAGAAGAAAGCTTCCGACGCCTTCGCCTTGCAGCTTGTGGGCGTTGTCGGCGTAGGTGCTGAGCGCCTTGGCGTCCAGCGTCGAAGGATCGATGTTCATGCCGTGGCCTGGTCCGAACAGATAGGCGAGCGCCAGGCCCACGAGCAGTGCGATGGTGGTCATGCCCTCGAAATAGACCAATGCCTTGATACCGACGCGACCGACCTTTTTAAGGTCTCCGGCACCCGCGATCCCATGCACCACCACGCAGAACACGATCGGAGCGACGATCATCGAAATCAGTTTCAGAAATGCGTCGCTGAAGATCTTGAGGCTGATTGCGAAGTTGGGGGCGGCCATTCCAAGAAAAATGCCGAGCAACAGCGCGGCAAGAACCTGTACGAACAGCGAAGCGTAGATCGGTCTCGCTGCGACGGGTTCGCTCGTGGAGATGGTCGTCATTGATTGCTCCCATCGATGGGCTCGCGCCGCAGCGACATCGCTGTGCTTTGGATGATGCACCGAAGGCGACGCTCAGCCAATAAGCAAATGCACGTCCTACACGCTGCGCCTACGAATTGGGCAGACGTCGGCCCCGGGGTAACCGGCTGAAAATGCGATGAACTCAATCAGGATGTCGCGACGAAGGCCGTCGACCTCGATGGCATGCGACTTGCTTGGTGTACGGCCTGAGTTCTCTCGCCAGGATGCGTGCAGATGTTGGCGAACTCGACCTTATCCAGCGCCACGATCGCGGCGGAGCCTGGCCCGATCGAGCTCGACCTGCAAGCAACCGCGCTTGTCATCATCGACATGCAGCGCGACTTCCTCGAGCCGGGGGGCTTCGGAGAAACGCTCGGCAACGATGTTTCGCAGCTCGCGCGCGCCGTGCAACCCTGCGCCGACGTGCTCAAGCTGGCGCGCGCCGCCGGAATTCTGGTCGTGCATACAAGGGAAGGGCATTTGCCCGATCTCTCCGATGCACCGCCGGCGAAGATCTCCCGCGGCGCCCCGAGCATGCGGATCGGCGATTCCGGTCCGATGGGACGGATCTTGATCCGAGGGGAAGCCGGCCACGACATCATTGCCGCGCTCTATCCGCTGGACAGCGAGATCGTCATCGACAAACCCGGCAAAGGCGCGTTCTACGCGACCGAACTTGGCGACGTCCTGCAGAAATACGGCATCGAGAATTTGCTGGTTTGTGGTGTCACAACCGAAGTCTGCGTCAACACCACCGTGCGCGAGGCCAACGACCGCGGTTATCGCTGCGTCGTGCTTGCCGATTGCTGCGCGTCCTACAACCAGGAATTTCACGAGATGGGTCTGAACATGATCAAGGCCCAGGGCGGCATTTTCGGTTGGGTTTCTGGCTCGGCCGCACTCATCGAGGCGATTTCAGCGGAGACTTCAAACAAGCTGGCAGCAGGGGCATCACGATGAGCACGACCGCGGGGACCGCCGTAAGGCCCGACTTCAAGCCGGTATTATGGACACCTGGCGACTGGAACGCGTTTTTCGGCTTCGGCACCAACATCCTCGTCAATATGCTGGTGCTGACCGGCTTGTTGCGGTTTGTGCTGAAGATGCCCGACTCCCTGGTGTTCGGTCGCATCCTGCCCGCGCTCGGCCTGATGATGTGCCTCTCCACGTTTTACTATGCCTGGCTGGCTTATCGGCTGGCGCAGAAAACCGGGCGTACCGACGTCTGTGCGCTCCCTTCCGGCGTGAGCGTGCCGCATATGTTCATCGTCACCTTCGTGATCATGCTGCCAGTCACGCTCAAGACCGGCGATCCGATGAAGGGTTGGTCGGCCGGCCTGGTCTGGGTGTTTTTCCAGAGTTTCATCCTGATGATCGGCGGCTTTATTGCGCCCTACATCCGAAAGATCACGCCGCGCGCAGCGCTGCTGGGCACGCTGGCCGGCGTATCCGTGACATTCATCTCGATGCGTCCCGCGCTCGAGATGTACATGACCCCGCAGATCGGCCTGGTGTGCTTTGCCATCATCCTGATCAGTTGGTTGGGCGGCGTAAAATACCCGAAAGGAATCCCTGCGGGCCTGGTCGCGATTGCCGCGGGCATGCTGATCGCCTGGGGCTCGAACCTGTTCGGGCTCGGCCTCGGCGGATTGAGCGTCAAGGGGGTGGGCGACGCGTTCGCGAATTTCGGTTTTTCCGTGCCGCTGCCCGCGGTGGGCCATGTCTTTTCCGGATTTGAATTCCTCGGCGTCATCCTGGTCACCGCGATCCCGTTCGGCATCTACGATCTGGTCGAGGCGATGGACAACGTCGAAAGCGCCGAGGCCGCGGGCGACGAATATCCCACCACGCGCGTGCTGACAGCCGACGGCGTGGTCAGCCTGATCGGCTGCCTGATGGGCAATCCCTTCATCAATGCGGTCTATATCGGCCATCCCGGCTGGAAGGCGATGGGCGGCCGGATCGGCTATTCGGCCGCGACCGGCATCATGGTCGTCGTACTGGCGTGGTTCGGCATCATCTCGGTGCTGCTGGCGCTGGTGCCCGTGGTCGCGATCTCGCCGATCCTGCTCTATATCGGCATGCTGATCGGTGCGCAGGCGTTCCAGACCACGCCGCTCAAGCACGCACCCGCGATCGTGCTGGCGCTGACCCCGCATCTTGCGGCCTGGGCAAAACTGCAGATCGACACCATGCTTGGATCGACGCTTGATGCCGCCGAGAAAGTCGGCGCAATGGCTCCCGACAGGATCGCGGCGGTCAAATCGGCGGCGTTGGCCTCACTTCCGCAACAGGGCGTACTCTACCATGGCCTCGAAGTGCTGGGCGGCGGTTCGATTCTGGCCGGCCTCGTGTTGGGCGCGATCGGTGTCTTCGTCATCGAACGCGATTTCGTCAAGGCGTCGGCTTTTGCCGCTGCGGGCGCTGTGCTGACCTATTTCGGGTTCATGCATGGCGAAGCGGTCGGCATTGGAGGCGGATTGGGTGTGACGCCAGGCGTGGCGCTCGCCTATGCCGTGGTGGCTGTGGGATTCCTGGCAGTGGAGCGGTTCGGTGCGATCACCGACGTCGCTCCGAGTCCGGAGATGCCGCTGGCAGCCCCTGCCGAATAGCCTCGCGACGCGTCTGGCTCTTGCGGAATCCCGGGCTGTCATTCAGGCAGGACTTACCGATCCGCGCTCGATTCGAAAGGCGCGCGACAGCGGATGGCGCTATCCGACGCGGCAACGCTAGGCCGCACTGCTGTTGGTCATCCTGTCGAGCAGGCCGGACTCCACCAGCGCCTGGCGCACGCGCGCGATCTCGGCGCTGCCCAGCTTGACCAGCGGTGGTCGCACGACGGCGCGCGGCAGCCTGCCGAGCAGCACCAGCGCCTCCTTCATGCGGTTATGCATATTGGCCCAGGGTTCGGCATAGAAACAGCGGGCCAGCGGTTCGATGCGATCGTTCAGGCGCCTCGCTTCCGCGAGATTATCGCTCTGGACCGCCTGGAACAATTGCGCCTGCAGATCCGGAATGACGCTGCCGCTGCCGGACAGCAGGCCGTTGCAGCCGAGCACCAGCGACGCAAACAGCCACGAGCTGTGCGTCGTCAGCACGTTGACGGGCCGCGGCAGGTTTTGCAGCGTGCGGATATGCCATTCGTGGTGAGGTACATTGCCGACCCAGTCCTTGATGGCGCGTATCGACGGTACCTCGTGACACAAGCGCAGCAGCGTTTCCTTTGGATAGCCCTGGCCATTCGCCAGCGGATATTGAAAGGCGATCAGCGGCAGGTCGGTGGCGTCTGCGATGCGCCTGAAATGCGCCAGCGCCATCTCCTGGGATTGGCCGAGCGTGAAGGGGCCCGGCGGAAATACCAGCAGCGCCGACGCCCCGCCTTGCGCGGCCATGCGAGCGATGCGCGCAGCCTCCAGGCTGCCGTCGGCCCAGATGCCGTTGACAATGCGGATCCTCCCGCCAACTTCGTCGCGGGCAATGTCGAGCACGCGGCGCTGTTCGTCGAAGGTGCAGGAGGCCACCTCGGTCGAATGCGCGTTGACAGTGATCGCGGAAATGCCGGGGGTCGCGCTGACGTCGCGCAGGTGCTTGCGAAAGCTTGCTTCGTCGATCGACAGATCGTTGTCGAATGGCAGCAACACCGCCGGAATCACGCCACGAGGAGCAAAGGCCGGGGCATCGGTCATGGGCACTCACTCGCGCCTTGCTGGATAATGGTCCCGCGAGCTAATCCGATCCGGACTGTCGTTGTCAATTGAACAAGCGGCGCCGAAGCGCGCCAAGCGTTGCCGTGCTGGACTTTCGCCGGGCGATGGATCGGGCTACCCTGCCTCGAAGCGCCATGTTGCGGCGGGAGCCGCGTCGGTTGGCCAACGGGGCAGGGCCGGTGCCGCGGAGCGCTCGGATTGACAGCCTCGGACTTTGGCGACGCCCATGGACAACGAAATTTACCCCTATCGCATTTCGGTCGGTGAGGATGTCCTCGACGATTTGAGATCGAGGTTGCGCAAAACCCGCTGGCCCGAGGCCGAACTCGTCGACGACTGGAGCCAGGGCGTCCCGCTGGGCTGGATCAAGGACGTCTGCGGATATTGGGCGGAGCATTATGATTGGCGCCGCCGCGAGGCGCTGCTCAATCGCTTTGCACAGTTCACGACGGAGATTGACGGTGTTGCCATTCACTTCCTGCACGTGCGTTCTCCGCATCCGGAGGCGATGCCGCTGATCGTCACCCATGGCTGGCCGGGCTCGATCGTCGAGTTCCAGAAAGTGATCGGGCCGCTGACCAACCCGACCGCGCATGGCGGCCGCGCGGCCGACGCGTTTCATCTGGTTTGCCCGTCTCTGCCGGGCTTTGGCTTTTCGGCCAAGCCCACCACCGCGGGCTGGGGCGTTGACCGGATTGCGTCCGCCTGGGCCGGATTGATGGATCGCCTTGGCTATCCGCACTATGGCGCGCAGGGCGGTGATTGGGGCTCGGCGATCACGACCGCGCTCGGTGCGCAGGATCCTGTGCATTGCACCGGCATCCATATCACGCTGGCCATGGGGGTGCGGCCCAATGTCGAGGGCGAACCGAGCCGGGAGGAGGCCCGGGCGCTGCGCGGAATCGAGTATTACCGGGATTGGGATTCCGGATATTCCAAGCAACAATCGACCCGGCCGCAGACGGTCGGCTACGGGCTGACCGATTCGCCCAGCGGGCAGGCCGCGTGGATACTCGAGAAATTCTGGGCCTGGACCGATTGCGACGGCAATCCCGAGAACGTGCTTGGTCGTGACGAACTGCTCGACAACGTCATGCTGTACTGGGCGACGGCGACGGCGGCCTCTTCGGCTCGTCTCTATTGGCAAAGCTTCGGGCCTGGTCGCCGCGCAATACACAAGGTCACGATACCGACAGGGGTCGCGGTGTTTCCCAAGGAGATCGTCCCTCCGGTGCGGCGCTGGATGGAAGGGACCTATACCGACATCCGGCACTGGAGTGAAATGCCAAAGGGCGGCCATTTCGCCGCTTTCGAGCAACCCGAGGCCTTTGTGCGGGACGTGCGCGATTTCTTCGGCAAGCTGCGCCCGTCCTAACGACGCACCGCCCTGGCGCGTTCGATGTCGCGCAATTTCCGGCCTTGTTGAGTTGTCAGGAACTGACCATGACCAATACCGAGCTTCAACTGCGCAGAGCAATCATCGACAAGTGCCGCTGGATGAACGCAAGCGGCCTCAACCAGGGCACGTCTGGGAACATATCGGCTCGCCTCGGCGGCACCATGCTGATTACGCCGTCCGCGACGCCGTATGAAACACTGACCCCCGCCATGATCGCCGCGATGCCGATCGAAGGGAAGTACGGGTCGTGGAAGGGCCCGCTCGCGCCGTCGAGCGAATGGCGGTTTCATCTCGACATCATGAGAGCGCGGCCCGATGTCGGCGGCATCGTCCACACCCACGCCACCTATTCCACGGTGTTGGCGATCGCGCGAAAGGAGATTCCGGCCTGTCATTACATGATCGCGGCCTTCGGCGGCGCCGACGTTCGCGTTGCCGACTACGCAAAATTCGGCACCAAGGAACTGTCAGAACATGCGCTCAAGGCCTTGGAGAACCGAACCGCTTGCTTGCTTGCCAACCACGGCATGATTGCGACCGGCGCCTCGCTCGACAGAGCCATGTGGCTCGCGGTCGAACTCGAGACCATTGCCCGCCAGTATTACCTCGCTTTGACGATCGGCGGCCCGGTGCTGCTGAGCGATGCAGAGATCGCGGAGACTGCTGATGCGTTTGGCAGCTACGGCGTAAAGGATCGCCCGGCCAAGTCGGCGGCGAAGGTCGTAAGGCCGTAATGCCGGCTGTGCTTGCCGGACCCGACCGGCTCGGACGCCGCAATGCTTCTTCGCCAACTCAACCGCGCTTCGGAGATGATCGGGTCAAACGCAGCCTGCCATGGGTCCGCGGCAGAAACTGCGCTCCCCTGGCGCTGAGGAAATCGAGCATCGCCTGCGCCGGGGGGAGCAGGACCTTGTCCTTGCGGGAGAGCACGAACCATTGACGGATGACCGGCAGGCCATCGACGTCGAGCGTCACCAGCCGCCGTTCGTCGAGTTCGGTCGCGACGGTGTGCGCGGAGATAAACGCGATCCCGAGGCCGGCAATCACCGCCTGTTTGATGGTCTCGTTGCTGCTCATCACCATGCCGATTTTCGGGCGAATGCCGGCGGCTTCGAACAATTGCTCCATCAGGCCACGGGTTCCCGACCCTGGCTCGCGCGTCAGGAAGGTTTCGTCGGCCAGTTCCGTCAGCGGCAGGCCTGCCTTTCGCGCCAGCCGATGCGTCGTCGGTGCAATGATGACATGGGGATGGTCGCCGATCAGATGCACGTTCATGGCGATGTCGACCGGCGGCCGGCCCATGATGGCGAAATCCAGATCGTAGCCGCGCAGCGCCGTTCCGATTTCCTGCCGGTTGCCGATCGAGAGCGAGACATCGACATTCGGATAGGCCTTCGAAAATCCCGAGATCACGAACGGCACGAAGTATTTTGCGGTGCTGACCGCGCCGATCGAGACATGGCCAGCGGTTTTCCCGGCGATCATGTCGAGCGAAACTTCGCACGATTTGATGGCGGCCTCGATCCGCTCGGAGAGCGCCAGCACTTCGCGGCCGGCGTCCGTCAGCAGCATGCCGTCGCTGGTGCGCTGGATCAGCGGCAGCCCGGCGAGCGCCTGCAGGTTGCGTAGCTGCAGCGTGACTGCGGGCTGAGTGAGATGGAGTTGTTTGGCGGCGGCGGTCACCGACCGGTGCTTTTGCACCACCGCCAGCGCCCGTAATTGACGGATGGTCAATTCCCGCAGGAAGCGGCCGGGCATCGGCATTCCCCATAAGAAAAAATTTGCTCAACCCAAAGATAACAAAATTTCCCTAATTTGGCAAATTGCGCTTCTGTTGCGGCAGCGGTTCGCGGGCGGCGAAACGCGCCGACGGGAGCGTCCCGAAGAGGGCGCAGGGAGACGACCATGGACGAGCGCTGCACCCTGCGTTCGCATCTCGATCGGTCCGCATCGCAGACGCCTCATGGCGTTGCGGTTGGCGAGGTGATCAAGGCGATCGCGACCGCGGCGATCGACCTTGCCGCTCTGATCGCCGACGGACCTCTGGCGGGCATCACCGGACGCGTCAATGGCGTCAATACCGACGGCGATCACCAGAAGGATGTCGACGTCGCGGCCGACGACATCATGCGCCGCGCCTTGCAAGCGGCCCCGGTCGCCGCGGTTCTGTCCGAGGAAGCGGCGCTGCCGGAAACGCTCGATCCCGAGGCGCCGCTTTGCGTCGCAATCGATCCGCTCGACGGGTCGGCCAACCTCGAGAACAACATTTCGCTCGGTACCATCTTTTCGATCCGTCCGCGGGGCAACGATATTCTGTCGACCTTCTTCGAGCCCGGCACGGCGCAGTGCGCCGCCGGGTTCGTTGTCTACGGTCCGCAGACCACCCTGGTCCTCGCGCACAACAACACCGTCGATCTCTTCATCCTCGATCGGCGCCAAGGCCAGTTCCTGCTGATCAACCGGGATCTCCGGATTGCGCCCGATACACCGGAATTTGCCATCAATGCGTCCAATCGCCGGCACTGGCACGGGCCGGTTCGCGCCTATATCGACGAATGCCTCGCCGGCAGCAATGGCGACCGCGGTTCCGATTTCAACATGCGCTGGATCGGTTCGCTGGTGGCGGAGGCGCTCCGCATCCTGGTGCGGGGTGGGGTTTTTCTTTATCCCGCCGACGCCCGTCCCGGCTATCGCGAGGGCAGGCTTCGGCTGCTCTACGAAGCCCATCCGATGGCATTGGTGATGGAGTGGGCGGGAGGCGCTGCCACCACCGGACGACGGCGCATTCTGGAGCTCGGCGCGAAGACGCCGCACCAGCGGGTGCCGCTGATCATGGGTTCGCGGCGCGGCGTTCGCGACGTCGCCGTCATTCACGAAGGCATCGAACCGATGTTCGACAACAGTGACGCGCCGCTGTTCGCGCGGCGCGGGCTGTTTCGCTAGCGCTGGATCGATCAGATGTCGCGCAGTCATCCCATCATATCGATCACGGGTTCATCGGGCGCCGGCACGACCTCGGTCAAAAGGACGTTCGAGAATATCTTCCGTCGCGAGAAGGTGGCGGCGGCCTATATCGAGGGCGACGCCTTTCATCGCTATAATCGCGTCGAGATGCGCACGAAAATGGCGGACGAGGGGGATCGCGGCAACAAGCATTTCAGCCATTTCAGCCCCGAGACCAATCTGTTCGAGGAACTGGAGCGGGCGTTCCGCGACTACGGCGAATCCGGCACCGGTACCACCCGGCATTACGTCCACGACGCCGACGAGGCGAAGCTGTATGGCGCCGAACCCGGCACCTTTACCGAATGGGGTCCGCTGCCCGAAGGCTCAGATCTGCTGTTTTATGAAGGCCTGCATGGCGCGGTCGTGACCGACAAGGTCAACATCGCCCAACATGCCGATCTCAAGATCGGCGTCGTTCCGGTCATCAACCTGGAATGGATCCAGAAGCTGCATCGCGACCGCAGCGATCGCGGCTATACCGCGGAGGCGGTGACCGACACCATCCTGCGGCGGATGCCGGATTACGTGAACTACATCTGTCCGCAGTTCGCCGAGACCGACATCAACTTCCAGCGGGTGCCGACCGTCGATACCTCGAATCCGTTCATCGCACGCTGGATTCCGACGCCGGACGAATCGATGGTGGTGATTCGGCTGAAGAATCCGCGCGGCATCGATTTCCCCTATCTGCTGTCGATGATCCCCAACAGCTTCATGTCGCGCGCCAATTCGATCGTGATTTACGGATCGAAGCTCGACCTCGCGATGCAGCTCATCCTGACCCCGCTGATCCTGCAACTGATGGAACGCAAGAGGCGCACCGTATGAACGCTCCCGCCCTGTCCTGCATTGCCGGCCGTCCCGATTTCTCCCATGCCGAACTGGCGAATGCGATCCGCTTTCTGGCCATCGATGCGGTGGAGAAGGCCAAATCCGGCCATCCGGGCATGCCGATGGGCATGGCCGACGTCGCCACCGTGCTGTTCTCCCGTTTTCTCAAATTCGATGCGGCTGATCCGTCCTGGCCGGATCGCGATCGCTTCGTGCTGTCCGCGGGTCACGGCTCCATGCTGTTGTACGCGCTGCTGCATTTGACCGGTTACGACGGCATGACGGCGGATCAGCTCAGGGCATTCAGGCAATGGGGTTCAAAGACGCCCGGCCACCCCGAATACGGCCATACCCCCGGCGTCGAAACCACCACCGGGCCGCTCGGACAAGGCATCGCGACGGCCGTCGGCATGGCGCTTGCCGAGCGGTTGCTGAACGCACGTTTCGGCAGCGACTTCGTCGATCACTATACTTATGTGATCGCCGGAGACGGCTGCCTGATGGAAGGTCTCAGCCATGAGGCGATTTCGCTGGCCGGGCACCTTCGGCTGAGCCGGCTGATCGTGCTGTTCGACGACAATGAAATCTCGATCGACGGTGCGACATCGCTGTCATGTTCGGATGACCAGATCGCGCGCTTCAAGGCCGCGGGCTGGTCGGCCTGCCGCGTCGACGGTCACGATCCCGAAGCGATTGCATCGGCGATCGAACGCGCCCGAAGCGGCGATCGCCCGTCATTGATCGCCTGCCGCACGGTGATCGGTTTCGGCGCACCGAACCGCCAGGGCACCGAGAAGGCCCATGGCGCGCCGCTCGGTGCCGACGAGGTGGCGAAGACGCGCGCCGCGCTGGGTTGGCCGCACCAGCCATTTTTCATCCCCGATGTCGTCATGGCGCAGTGGCGTCAGATCGGCGCGCGCGGGCAGACGGCGCGCCGGAACTGGATCGAGCGGACCGGGCGCCTCAATGCCGAGCCGCGCTCGCCGTTTCATGACGCGCTGAATTGCAAGCTGCCCTGCGGGTACCGGGCGGCCATGGATCAGCTTCGGGTCCGGTTCGGCACCGAACGGCCGAGCATCGCCACCCGGCAGGCGTCGCAACTGGTGATCGAGGCGATCGCGGAAGCGCTTGCCGAATTTGCTTGGCGGCTCCGCCGACCTGACCCACTCCAACCTGACCCGTGCCAGGACCCAGCAGCCGGTGCGCCATGATTGCTTCGCAGGCAGCTACCTTCACTATGGTGTCCGCGAGCATGCCATGGCGGCGGCGATGAACGGCATCGCCCTGCATGGCGGCTTTATCCCCTATGGCGGCACCTTTCTGACCTTCGCCGACTACAGTCGACCGGCGATCAGGCTGGCGGCGCTGATGGGCATCAGGGTCATCCATGTGATGACGCATGATTCGATCGGGCTCGGCGAAGACGGTCCCACCCATCAGCCGGTCGAGCACCTGGCATCGCTGCGGGCCATTCCCAATTTGCTGGTGTTCCGGCCCGGCGATGCCGTCGAAACCGCCGAGGCCTGGGATTGCGCGCTGCAGGCGGAAGCCAGTCCCTCGGTGCTGTGCCTGTCGCGACAGGCGCTGCCGTCGTTCCGTGACGCGACTGCTGACGCCAACCAGGTCGCACGCGGCGCCTATGTGCTGGTCGAACCGCCGGGCCGCCGTGACGTCACCCTGATCGCTACCGGCTCCGAAGTTTCGATCGCGCTGGAAGCAGCAACATTGCTCGCCGCCGATCAGGTTCAAGCCGCGGTGGTCTCCGCGCCCTGCCTTGATCTGTTTCGCCTGCAGCCGCCGCGAATACCGCGCATATGTGCTCGGATCCGCTCCAAGGATCGGCGTCGAAGCCGCCGTCGAGGGCGACTGGGCGCGCTGGATCGGCGACGGCGGCGAGTTCGTCGGCATGGCGGGCTTCGGCGCATCCGCTCCGGCAGAGACGCTCTACCGCGAATTCGGCATTACCGCGGAAGCCGCTGCCGCGGCGGCCCGGCGCTGCATGGCGCGGTCCGGGATGGCGGCGACAAACGCATGATGTTCAACGCGCAAGGAATCAATCGGAGGCCCTGATGGCCAGGATTACGCTTCGGCAATTGCTCGATCATGCCGCGGAGCACGGCTATGGCGTGCCGGCATTCAACATCAACAATATGGAGCAGGGGCTCGCGATCATGGAAGCGGCGGCCGTCGTCGACGCGCCGGTCATTCTGCAGGCCTCGCGCGGTGCGCGTTCCTACGCCAACGACATCATGCTTTCCCGGATGATCGATGCACTGGAGCAGATGTATCCGCAGATACCGCTCTGCCTGCATCAGGATCACGGCAACGAGGAATCGACCTGCGTCACGGCGATCGCCTACGGCTTCACCTCGGTGATGATGGATGGATCGCTCGAGGCCGACGCCAAGACCGCGGCGGACTATGACTACAACGTCGGGATTACCCGGCGCGTGGTCGAGCTGGCGCATTGGGTCGGCGCCTCGGTGGAAGGCGAGCTGGGCGTGCTCGGCTCGCTCGAGCACGGCGGCGGCGAACAGGAAGACGGCCATGGCGTCGAAGGCAAGATCAGCCATGACCAACTGCTGACGGATCCGGACCAGGCGGTCGATTTCGTCCGTGCCACCAAGGTCGACGCCCTCGCGATTGCGATGGGCACCTCGCACGGCGCCTACAAGTTCTCGCGCAAGCCGGACGGCGACATCCTCGCAATGAAGGTGGTCGAGGAAATCCACCGCCGGCTGCCAAATACCCATCTGGTGATGCACGGTTCCTCCTCGGTGCCGCAGCCGCTGCAGGACGCCTTCAACCGGTTCGGCGGCGAAATGCCGCAAACCTGGGGCGTTCCGGTCGAGGAGATCGTCCGCGGCATCAGGCATGGCGTGCGCAAGGTCAATATCGACACCGACTGCCGGCTGGCGATGACCGCGGCCTTCCGCCGGGTCGCAAGCCAGACCAGAAGCGAGTTCGATCCGCGCAAATTCCTCAAACCTGCGATGGACGCGATGGGCGCGCTCTGCCGCGAGCGCTTCGAGCAATTCGGTACGGCGGGCCATGCGGCGAAAATCAAGGTGATACCGCTTGCGGAGATGGCGAAGCGCTATCGCGCGGGCGCACTTGATCCACGCATCGGAGACATCGCCACCGCGGCCGCATGATCTGAGCGGCCTTTGATCGCTTCTGCCGCCAACACAACCAGGAGAACAACATGAACGACCAATCGATGACCGTCCGCGGCAAGGATCGCTACAAATCCGGCGTCATGGAATACAAGAAGATGGGCTATTGGGAGCCCGACTACGAGCCCAAGGACACCGACATCATCGCGCTGTTCCGGGTGACGCCGCAGGACGGCGTCGATCCGATCGAGGCCTCGGCAGCGGTAGCCGGCGAATTGTCCACCGCGACCTGGACCGTGGTCTGGACCGACCGCCTGACGGCGGCGGAAAAATATCGCGCCAAATGCTTCCGCGTCGATCCCGTGCCGAATTCCCCGGGGCAGTATTTCGCCTATATCGCCTACGATCTCGATCTGTTCGAAAACGGATCGATCGCCAATCTGTCGGCCTCGATCATCGGCAACGTGTTCGGCTTCAAGCCCCTGAAGGCGTTGCGGCTCGAAGACATGCGGCTGCCGGTGGCCTATGTCAAAACGTTCCAGGGGCCGGCGACCGGCATCGTGGTCGAGCGCGAACGCATGGACAAGTTCGGCCGTCCGCTGCTCGGCGCCACCGTCAAGCCGAAGCTGGGTCTGTCCGGCCGCAATTACGGGCGCGTGGTCTATGAGGCGCTGAAGGGCGGCCTCGACTTCACCAAGGATGACGAGAACATCAATTCGCAGCCGTTCATGCATTGGCGCGAGCGGTTCCTGTATTGCATGGAGGCCGTCAACAAGGCCCAAGCCGCTTCCGGAGAAGTCAAGGGCACCTATCTCAACGTCACCGCCGGAACCATGGAGGACATCTACGAGCGCGCCGAGTTCGCCAAGGAGCTCGGCTCGGTCATCATCATGATCGACCTCGTGATCGGCTATACCGCGATCCAGTCGATGGCGAAGTGGGCGCGCCGCAACGACATGATCCTGCATCTGCATCGCGCGGGACATTCGACCTATACGCGCCAGCGCAATCATGGCGTCTCGTTCCGCGTGATCGCGAAATGGATGCGGCTTGCCGGCGTCGATCACATCCATGCCGGCACCGTGGTCGGCAAGCTCGAAGGCGACCCCGCCACGACCCGCGGCTACTACGATATCTGCCGCGAAGACTTCAATCCGGCCAGGCTCGAACACGGCGTGTTCTTCGACCAGAACTGGGCCAGCCTCAATAAAATGATGCCGGTGGCGTCCGGCGGCATCCATGCCGGCCAGATGCATCAATTGCTCGATCATCTCGGCGAAGACGTGGTGCTGCAGTTCGGCGGCGGCACCATCGGTCACCCCATGGGCATTCAGGCGGGTGCTACCGCAAACCGCGTGGCGCTGGAGGCGATGATCCTCGCCCGCAACGAGGGCCGCGACTATCTGCAGGAGGGGCCGGAAATTCTCGCCAAGGCGGCGCAGACCTGCACGCCGCTGAAGTCGGCGCTCGAGGTCTGGAAGAACGTCACCTTCAACTACGAATCCACCGATATGCCCGACTATGCCCCCACCGCCAGTGTTTCGATGTAAGGAACAGGTTCATGCGCATTACCCAAGGCTGCTTTTCCTTTCTGCCCGACCTCACCGACGAGCAGATCTCCCGGCAGGTCCAGTACTGTCTCGGCAAAGGCTGGGCGGTGAACATCGAATTCACCGACGATCCGCATCCCCGCAACAGTTTCTGGGAGATGTGGGGGCTGCCGATGTTCGATCTCCGCGATGCCGCCGGCGTGCTGATGGAGTTGAATGAGTGCCGCAAGGTATATGGCGACCGCTATATCCGGTTGTCGGCGTTCGATTCCAGTCATGGCTGGGAATCGCTGCGACTGTCGTTCATCGTCAACCGGCCGAAGGATGAGCCCGGATTCCGGCTGGAGCGGCATGAAGCCGCCGGTCGCAATATCCGCTACGCCACCAAATCCTATGCGGTCGATCGCCCCGAAGGCTCGCGCTACGGTGGCAAATGAACGCGCAAATCAGCGTTGCGACAACGCCGGAGACGGCCGACGCGCGACCGGTCGAGCAGGTCGACCTGCGCCGCGAATTCAACGAAGTCGGGATCGGCGAGGTGCTCGATCAACTCGACCGTGAACTGATCGGCCTGAAGCCGGTCAAGACGCGGATTCGCGAGATCGCCTCGCTGCTGCTGATCGAACGTATCCGCAAACGCATGAGTCTGACGTCGGAGGTACCGACCCTGCACATGTCGTTTACCGGCAACCCCGGCACCGGCAAGACCACGGTGGCGCTGCGTATCGCCAGCATATTGCACCGGCTCGGCTTCGTGCGCCGCGGCCAGGTGGTCTCGGTGACCCGCGACGAACTGGTCGGGCAATATATCGGCCACACCGCACCGAAGACCAAGGAGATCCTGAAAAAGGCAATGGGCGGCGTGCTGTTCATCGATGAGGCCTATTATCTGCACCGACCCGACAACGAACGCGATTACGGACAGGAGGCGATCGAGATCCTGCTGCAAGTGATGGAATCGCAGCGCGAGGACCTGGTGGTGATCCTTGCCGGCTATGGCGACAGGATGGACAAGTTCTTCGCCAGCAATCCCGGCTTCCGCTCCCGCATCGCCCACCACATCGATTTCCCGGATTATTCCGACGATGAGTTGCTGGCGATCGCGGAATTGATGCTGCATGACATGAACTACCGGTTCAGTCCCGATGCGCGCGAAGCCTTCATCCGTTACATCGGCCTGCGCAAGGCCCAGCCGTTGTTCTCGAACGCGCGCTCGATCCGCAACGCACTCGACCGGATGCGGCTGCGCCAGGCCAACCGTCTCGTTGCCGATCTCGACCGCGTGCTGAGCGCCAGTGACATCATGTTGCTGGAGGCCGCCGACGTACTGGCGAGCAGGGTATTCTCGAACGGCTATCCGAAGTGACAGGGGGGGCGGTTAGCGGACGCCGGCGCTCTCGATCGCCGCTGACTTGCGGGATTGGTAAGCTTTCAGGACCTGCTTCGAGGTTTCGATATTCAACCGAACGAACTCGGCCTTCATGGTATCGAGATTTCCCGCGGTAATCCGGTAATTGGCCGCACCCAGGAACAGCAGCGACATGGTCGTGGTCCACGACAGATCCAGCGCCTTGGCCAGGATCAGGATGACTTCCCTGTTCTTGTCGACCAAAGCGCGCTCCACGACGTCGATCGGCAGCGCGCATAACAGCGACAGGGCAACCGCGGTTTCGTTGAATTTCAGCGAATGGGCAAACTCAAATATCTGGTCTTCATTGAGGTTGCCATATTGATGCAGCTTGCCGACGGTCCGTTTCGCGGCAAAGTAGTTCTTGGAGGCCGGCCCAAATCGGGCGTGTATTGTTCCGGTGACATCGGTGACGACGGTTTGTATCTGGGTCACCAGTTCGGGACGTTCCCGCTCGAGCTTTCGTTTGACCTCATCGGACGCCTTCGAGATCAACTGCTGAAACAGGTGCCTGGGAATGTCTTTGCGCTGACCGAGGTGCTCGGCGAGAATGAGATCATCTTCGGAGCGCTTGACCAGATGCAGAAAGCCGAATCCCGACAGGCTTGCCCCGCTATTGGCGGCGACCGAGCTCGCAACCTCGGCGGTGCCTCGCACCACCAGGACGTCGGTTACGTCGTCGGGGATGGATTTTCGTTTTGAAATGGCGAGAAGATGGCCCTGGCCCTTGGATCTTGCGTTTGCCACCAGCGTTTTGGTGTCGATCCGTTCGGATTGCCGGAGCACCGGGCCGGCGACGTCGATCAAATCGTCAAAAGCGAGCTTGTTGATGATCTTGATCGGCGCGTTGTTGCTGGGAGCGAGCTTGTTTGCGAGCCGCACGCGCGCCGCGATTTCGATATCTTCGGCAAGCCGTCCGATGATTTCGCCAAAGGTCCAGATCTGATCCTCGGAATAGCGGCCGGCAATCAGGATATCGGTGGCGTGCCAGAGCGCCTGCAAACAGCTTTCAGCCGTTCCGCGGGATACCGCATCCTCCAGTTCCGCCAGAAGCGACTTTGGTTCGGTCATCCGATCCGCTCGATGTTGCGTGGACAGATCACTTACGGGTCCCGACGTAATAAACCTGCATTAAAATACCTCGACAGCGAAGCCCATATAGAAACCGCCTGCGATTTGCGCCGTAGCATTAACAAGATGCTAAAACGCGGCCACTGCCTGCCGCCTGTCCGGCTCAATTCACGCTCGAGGAGGTCGGCGACGATCTCACCTGCCAGAAGCCGAGCAAGCGGCGGGCATTCTCGGCTGTGATCTTGCCAAACTGGCTTCTGGCGCTGGCGATTTCATGCGGCCCCATCGACCCCGTGGCAAAGCGGCTCTCCAGAACGGCGTGTACCGTGTCCCAGCTTAGCCCTGCGACCTTGCAGGGAACGAGCACGCCGTCGTCGCGCAGACTTTGCATCAAAGGACGGATGACCTCGACGGAGGATTTCGACAGCGCGGCCAGGGCGGCCACGGTCTCCTCGTATTTCCGCTGCTTGGCGAATTCGAACAAGGTTGCTTCCTTGAGTTCGCCATTGTCCTTCAGCCGCGCCACCATGCGCTGGGCCGCGCTAAAGTCGCGGACCTTGGACATTTCGTGGTTTATTCCAGCCGAGACGGTAGCAATCGCGCTGCGGATTTCCTCGAATACGTGCGGCGGCGCGCGGGACAGCAGCCGGGCCCGGACCTCTTCGGTGGCGCTGCGCAACAATTGGTGACGGAGTTCCAGCGGCAGATCGACCCGGATCCCGGTTTCGACGGCAAGGTCAGGATCGGCTTCGGCCTGCGCGACGACAATGGCAAATCCGGCCGCGGAAACCCGCGCGCCCGGATTGCTGACGATCCGGCGGCTGACACTTGGGTACCGTCGGGCCAGGATGACGTCGGTCACGACTTCCTTGAGCCACCAGCGGCCGGACATGGCCAGCAGGTGCTGCTCGCCCTTTGTGTTGGCGATTTCGACCAGGTCTTCCGTGCTCAGACAGGCGGATTCCGTCAAAACGGGACGAGCCACGGTGATCTCGTCGTTGCTGGCAAGGCGGCGAACGACAGCCGGCGGCGCTTGCGGAACCGGCGCCAACTGGCTGCTCATCTCGGCCAGCGCGATACGGACGGCTACATCTGCGATCGCCCGAATCTCGATCGTCTTGATCAGCCGCTCCAGCACGTCTCCGAACAGTTCGATCTGCTTGCCGTTAAAGCTTTCGGCGGACGCCAGAAACAGGTCGGTTACGCGCTTGATTGTTTCTAAGCGCTTTTCCGCAGTCCCATTATTGATTGCCGTTTCGACTTCGTCGACGACTGAAAATTCCACGTCTGGCATCGCTCATCCTGAGCGTTATGGGGCTGTTCTAGACCAACAAGCATTCATAAGGGGAATAGTTAAAGGTTTGGTAAAATGGGAACTTCGCCGCCCGGCAAAGGCCGCCCGCCGGGCCGCCAAGGTAGGTCAAGGGGTTGGGAGTCGTTGCCCGCCACAGCGGGTTCCAGAGTTGGGCCGGTGACAATTCCAAAAAATGCTTCTGACGCATAATCGTAATGACTCTGACGTAACAGCGGGAATAAGGTTGCGCACCGAGTCGAGGAGGTGGCCATGAAAAACGTTTCTCGCTACCGCGCAATGGGATCCCTGCACCGCCAATGCGCGGTACTCAACCCGCAACAGAGCTGGAAGCATCTCGGCGAGGCCGAACGCTGGGAGCATCTTGCCGAAGCCGAGATCTCCGACTATTTCAGGGAATGCAACGCCACCGGCTCCGACGATGCCGCGAAGTCCCACGCGAACACCGCGCGATTGAAGACGGATGTCGCCGCATGACGGCGTCGCTTGCGCTCGCCTATGCCCGGCCGTGACGAAACAGCGAATCATATGATTCGCAATCTGTCTTCGGTGACACTCTCAAACTAGCCGGCCAGAAATCCGCCGTCGACCGTGACCACGGTTCCGGTGGCATAGCTTGATGCCGGCATGCACAGGAAAGCGACTGCACCCGCAATTTCCTGTGGTTTTCCCCACCGTTTGAACGCCGTGCGGTTGGCAATTCGTTCATAGTGCGCGCGATCGGAACGACCGGAAGCGTTGATCGCGGTTTCAATGTAACCGGGCGCAACCGCGTTCACCCTGATTCCCTGCTCAGCCCACGCCAGCGCGAGAGCCTTGGTCAGCATCACCACGCCACCCTTGCTGGCGCAGTACGCCGGGATGCGTGGCAGCGCCAGCGTGGCATTCATCGACGCGATGTTGACGATCGAGCCCTTCGCTCGCGAAAGATGCGGACGAAACGCCGTGCAGGTTCGAAAGGTGCCGGTCAGATTGACGTCGAGAACCTTGATGAAGTTCTCGATCTCATACTCCCTGTCACGCATCAGGATGCCAGCACAGTTGACCAATGCGTCCGCGCGCTCGCAGCCTGCCGCAAATGCGTTGACGGCGGAGTCGTCGGTGATGTCGAGAGGAGAAATCTGCAATCCTTCGCGCGGCTTGAGTTGCGAACGCGCGATATCCCGCCGGTCGACGCCTGTGGCCGTGACCGTCGCGCCGAGATCGCAGAACAGATTGGTGATCGCCGCGCCGATGTCGCCTGCGCCGCCGACCACGACCGCGTGGAAATTGGCAGGCAGCGAGAACGAGCCGTTCATCTTGATCTCCGCAACGTCATGGCCGCGTCGGCGGGGCGGTCGATTCCCGAACGATCAGGGAGTAATCGACCTCGTGATGCATGATGGTCTGTTCGCCGGCGAGGTGACGGACCAGGTATTCACCGGCGCGCTGCCAGGTCGCGCCGGTGGGTACCTGGATCGTGGTGAGGCTGGGTCGCAAATGCCGGCTCCAGTCGAGGTCGTCGAATCCGACCACCGAAAGATGCTGCGGAACCGGAAAGCCGCTTCGTTCGGCTTCCAGCAGCACCCCATAGGCGATCACGTCGTTGCCGCAGACCACCGCCGTGGGGCGGTTCTGCCGGCTCAGCAGGTAGCGCGCGGCTTCGCGCGCGTCGTCCAGCGTGTAGGGGACCTCGACATGCCATTGCCTCGGCAGCTCAATGCCGTGCTCGGAGAGCGCGCGGTGAAAGCCGGCGACGCGGGCGCTGGCGCGATCGTTGTTGCGTTGAAGGGCGGAGACGATCGCGATGCGGCGATGGCCGAGCTCGATGACGTGAGAAGCGGCGCGATAGGCGGCGGCTTCATTGTCGGCGCCGACGCAGGCGTAGGGCCGGTCCGGCCGGTAGACACCGACATTGATGAATGGAATTTCGTGGTCGGCGAGCATCTTGCGCAGCTCGTCGTGATGACAGTCGCCGCGCAGAACGAGGCCGTCGACGCCGCGGCTGACGAGGTTGCGGGCTTGCTCCAGTTCGGCGTCGAGATCGTAGCCGCTGGTGGTCAGAAACAGCATATAACCGACCGAGGACAGATATTTTTGCAGGGCCGCGATTCCGCGGGCGAACATCGTGTTGTCGATGGTCGGAATGATGGCGCCGAGTGTGCGGGTGCGACGCGACGACAACGCCCGAGCCGACGCCTGAGGGATGTAACCGACCGAGCTGACGGCTTCGGCGATCCGGGCGCGCAATTCCGGACTGACCGATTGCGGGCGGTTGAGCGCGCGCGACACCGACGCCGTCGAGACCCCGGCTTGAGCCGCGACGGCACGAATACCTTGCCTCGACACGGCTGGGTACCCCCTCATTGGTCCTCAGGAATGTAACGTTACATGCCCGGGCCGCA
Source organism: uncultured Alphaproteobacteria bacterium (assembly GCA_963748165.1). Taxonomy (GTDB): domain Bacteria; phylum Pseudomonadota; class Alphaproteobacteria; order Rhizobiales; family Xanthobacteraceae; genus Bradyrhizobium. The sequence continues at coordinate 194,984 of CAVVIM010000012.1, read as the reverse complement.
AAAATCTGCAACATTCCATGCTATTTTTCAAGGGTAGGCAGCGCTTGACTCGAATGGCCCGTAGCTTAATCTGTAACCGTTTACATAAACAGCCGGCCGCGCAGGCCGCAGGCGAAAAGCCGAACAAGGGAGGACATGATGTTTGCGAATGCGCTGGCGAAATGCGCGGCAGTATTGGCCATTGCCGCAGGTTCGGTCGCGACCACGGCGCACGCTGCCGATTTCGACTGGAAGAAGTTTCAAGGCAAGACCATCAGCTTCCTCGCCAATAATAATCCGGTGTCGCAGGCGCTGCTGACGCACAAGGCCGAGTTCGAGAAGCTCACCGGCATGACACTCAAGGTCGACAGCTACCAGGAACAGCAGATGCGCCAGCGGCTGGTGACCGTCATGAACGCGCACAGCGACGAGGTCGACGTGTTCATGACCCTGCCGTCCCGCGAAGGCGAGCAATTCGCCGCGACTGGCTGGTATGGCGACCTCACGGCGGCGTCAAAAAACCAGGTCGCGGGTGATTATGACTACGCCGGGCTCAGCCAGGCGTTGCTGAAGGCCGGCACCTTCGGCGGCAAGCTCACCAGCGTGCCGATGAACATCGAGGGGCCGATCCTCTATTATCGCACCGATATCTTCAAGAAATGCGGCGTCGAGAAGCCCGCGACCATCGGGGATATCGAGTCCGCCGCAGCGAAGCTGAAGGCCTGCGACAGCAGCATTACCCCGTTCGTGTCGCGCGGACTGAAGCCGGCCGTCGCCTATACGTTCAGCAACATGCTGCACAATATCGGCGGCAGTTACATCGCCAACGGCAAATCGAATCTTTGCTCGGCAAAGGGCAAGGAGGCGCTCGACACCTATGGCCGCCTGCTGCGCGATTTCGGCCCGCCCGGCGTGGTCAACTATAGCTTTTATCAGATCTCGGCGCTTTATCGCAGTGGCCGCGCGGCGATGGCGTTTGAGTCCTCGAACGAGTTGCGCACGGTAATGGAAGGCGGCGAGCGTCTCAAGGATACCGGCCTGATACCGCTCCCGGCCGGCGAAGCCGGGCAGGTGCCCACGGCGATCGGCTGGGGCATGGCGGTTTCGGCTTACAGCAAGCAGCCCGACGCGGCATGGTACTTCGTGCAATGGGCGACCAGTCCCGAAATCCAGAAGCAGATGGCTGTGCAGGGCATCGCCGCCCCGCGCTCCGCCGTTGCCAACGACCCCGAATATCGCAAATGGATCGATGAGCAGCCGGTGCGCAAGGAGTGGCAGGCTGCGCTGGACGTGCTGGCGGCGAAAGGGTCGTCGGAAGTCGGCTATCCGATCGTCGCCAATCCGGAATCCCGCGAATTCATCGGTCAGGCCGTTCAGGACGTCATCCTGAAGCAAAAATCGGTCGACCAGGCCTGCGCGGATGCCGACAAGAGCCTCGATGAGCTGATCGCCAAAAAGTAGTCGCCGTCGTCATGTGAACGCCAAGCCGGCGCTGAGGGCCTCATCAAATGTCGGGCGTCGCCAACGCCGTAACGGAAAACCGACAGCGGCGCGAACTGGTGGCGTTGTCCGCGCCGGCGGTCGCCTTCACGGTGGCGATGATTGCGTTCCCGGTCGCCTACACGATCTGGCTCGGCTTTCAGAGCTTTTCCTCGACGGGACAGCAGAGCTTTGCCGGTCTCGGCAATTACGCCAAGCTGGTCTCGGACGCCGAGTTCTGGCACGGACTATGGGTCACTCTTGCTCTGTACCTGCTGTCGCTGGCGCTCCAGCTCGTGCTTGGAATCTGGCTCGCCCTGATATTGTTTCATGCCAAGCGCCTGCCGGGCGTGGTTCGATCGCTGTTCATCTCGCCGTTCATGATGCCGCCGGTGGTGGCCGGAATGATGTGGCTGGTCATCCTCGATCCGTCACTTGGCGCCGCCAACTACCTGTTGCAACGCGTTGGCCTGCCGCCGTCGGACTGGCTGGCGTCACCCACCTGGGTAATTCCGACCGTGGCGCTGATCGATACCTGGCAGTGGGCGCCCTATGTGGCGCTGATCGTGCTCGGCGGTCTGCAATCCTTGCCACCCAGCGTCTACGAGGCCGCTCAGATCGACGGCGCCTCGGCGTTCCGGACCTTCCGCCGTATCACGCTGCCGCTGCTGCTGCCGACCATCGTGACCGCGACTATTCTGCGCAGCGTCGACCTGTTGCGTTTCTTCGACATCATCTACATCACGACCCAGGGCGGACCGGGCGACGCGTCCAACACATTGAACATCTATGGTTTCCGCGTCGGCTTCGAATTCTTCAATATCGGCTATGCCAGCGCCCTGATGCTCACACTGACCGCGATCGTGTTCGGCGTGGTGCTCGCATTCAACCGTCTGCGCGGAGCGGTCGCATGGTGAGGCCGCTCCGATGATGGATGCCCCGCTGGGTGAGGCCTGGATTCGCAGGCTCAACACGCTGCAATTGGTGCTGGCCGGCATCCTCATCATGCTGCCGACGGTCTGGATGGTGCTGTCCTCGTTCAAGCCGTCCTTCGAGGTGACGGCGTATCCTCCCACCCTGGTATTTTCGCCTACGATCGAGAATTACAGCCAGCTCATGAATACGACGCCGTTCTTCTCCTACGCGGTGAACAGCCTGATTGTGACGATCGGTTCGGCCGGCCTCGGCTTGCTGTTCGGAATTCCGGCGGCATTCGCGGTGTCATGGACACGGATATCGTGGCCGGCGATTTTGACGTTGGCGGCCCGGATGGCGCCGGGCACGCTGTTTCTGCTGCCGTGGTACGTGATGTTCCGGCAGGTCGGACTGATCGGCTCCTATACGGCGCTGATTCTCAGTCACGCGGTCATTACCCTGCCGATCGTGATCTGGGTGTTGTTGCCGTCGTTTGACAACATTCCGCGCAGCGTATTCGAGGCGGCTCAGGTCGATGGCTGCGGCATCACGCGCATCCTCTGGCGTATCGCGTTGCCGCTGGTCGGCTCCGGCGTCGCGATAGCAGCGATTCTGTCCTTCGTGTTCTCCTGGAACTACTTCTTGTTCGCACTGGTACTGTCGAACGGCGACACCAAGACGCTGATCGCCGCTGCCTTCAATTTTGTCGGCGAAGGATCGACGCAATGGGGGGCGCTGATGGCGGCGGCGACTCTGATCGCCTTGCCGCCGCTGGTGCTTGCCGCGATCGTGCAGCGCTGGCTGGTGGCCGGCCTGACCCTTGGCGCCGTGAAAGGTTGAACGGACATCGATGACCATCCCGCTTCGCAACGCCACCATGCAGGCCGCCGTTTTTCACGGCCATGAACGCATCACCATCGAACGCGTCGCTATTCCGGATGTCGGCACCGGCGAGGTTCTGGTGCGGGTGTCGCGTACGGCGCTGTGCGGTTCCGACTTCAAGCTCTGGCACAAGGGCGCCGAGTTCACCGCGGGCCATGAAATCTTCGGAATCGTCGAGCTGCCCGGCCATCCCCTGCATGGCCGGCGCTGCGCGGTTTACATTCCCTTGCACTGCGACCGCTGCGCCGCCTGCCGGCGCGGCGATACCCAGATGTGCCTGGAAGTTTCCAGCCTGATCGGCTGGAACAGGCCGGGAGGCTACTCGGAATATCTTGCGGTGCCGGAGAACTGCCTGTTGCCGGTGCCGGACGACATCGAAGACAGCCTCGCGCCGCTGCTGCTCGATACGATCGGGACCTCCGGCCATGCCGTTCGCTTTGTCAGCCGCGTCGTGCCGCCGCAGGATGCCGGCCCGGTGCTGGTGACCGGCGCGGGACCGGTTGGGCTCGGCGTGGTGCTGGCGCTGAGGAGCCTCGGCTATCACGACATCCATGTGTCGGATCCCAATCAGGCGAGGATGAAGATTGCGCAATCCTTTGGCGCCAAGAGCCATCCGGTAGGCGACACGGGAAAACGCTTTGCGCTGATCCTGGAGTGCTCGGGAGCGCATGCGGCGCGGAATCTGGGGATCGAGCTGGTGCTGCCGCGCGGCGCGCTGGTCCTGATCGGCGAAAACGCGGCGCCCTGGAGCATCGAGGAAGGCAAGGTTTTTCGTCGCAAGGACTTCTACATGATCCGCACCTTTTATTTCCCGCTCGGCGAGTTCGAACCGAACGTGGCATTGCTGCGCCGCTTCAAGGAGGAATACCGCGTCCTGGTCGACGGCGAATTCGGGCTGCGCCAGTTGCCGGAGAATTTTGCGCGGTTCGCCAGGGGCGAACTGATCAAACCCGTGCTGGCGCTGGATTAACCCACATGGCCTCGATCACCATCCGCAATCTGGTCAAGCGTTACGGCAGCTTCACCGTCATTCCCGACCTCAGCCTGGAAATCGCGGATCACGAGTTTGTCGTTTTCGTCGGCCCATCGGGCTGCGGCAAGTCGACCTTGCTGCGGATCATCGCCGGTCTTGAGCCGATCACGGCTGGCGAGCTCTTGATCGGCGAGCGCCGTGTCAACGGCGTCCCGGCGGCGCAGCGCGACATCGCGATGGTATTTCAGGATTATGCGCTTTATCCGCACATGCGCGTCTATGAAAATATGTCGTTTGCGCTTGAGCTGCGTGGAATAGCCAGGGCCGAGATCGATGCGCGGGTCAGGCGCGCGGCGGCGCTGCTGCATATCGAGCCTTATCTCGACCGTCGACCGAAGGAGCTGTCGGGCGGCCAGCGCCAACGCGTCGCCATGGGCCGCGCCATCGTCCGCAACCCGCAGGTGTTTCTGTTTGACGAGCCGCTGTCAAATCTTGACGCCAAGCTCCGCGGACAGGTGAGGGCGGAGATCAAGGCACTTTCGCAGCAACTGACGACGACGATGGTCTTTGTTACCCACGACCAGATCGAGGCCATGACGATGGCCGATCGCATCGTCGTGCTGCAGAGCGGAACCGTCCAGCAATACGACACGCCGGAAGTGGTCTATGAGCGGCCGGCCAACCGCTTTGTGGCCGGTTTCATCGGCTCTCCGGCCATGAATTTCTTCCCCGTCGCGTTGCGCAACGATGCCGTGGTGTTTGCGGACGACGGCTCCGTCGCGTCGCTCGATGCGGCAACGCGGACAAGGTTGCAGGCCGCCGGCGGCGGCGGCGTGCTGGGTGTGCGGCCGGAACATTTCGCGGTAGCGGCCGGCACGTCCGACGGCATTGCCGTGCGGGTCAAGCTTGTTGAACCTTTGGGTTCCGATACGCTGATTCATTTTGACGTCGCCGGCGTATCGGCAATCGCCCGCGTCGATCCGGCGTTGAAGCCGAAGGTCGGTGCGGGGCTGTCACTTCGGCCGATGCCGGACAAGCTCCATTTGTTCAACGCCGCCACCGGTGACGTGCTGCCATGAACCGGCACGACAGCTCCGAACCCCTGGCCGAAACTGCGGCGATTGCCGCCAATCCTGCGTCGCACGCCGCGCGAACGCGCGTGATTTGCCTCGGGCTCTCCGCGCTCGATCTGATCTGGAATGTCGATACTTTCTTCTCCGGCGGCAGCCAGAAGATCAGGAGTCGCGACTACGCCTCGGCTGGCGGCGGCATGGCCGCAAACGCCGCGGTTGCGATCGCGCGACTCGGCGGCTCGGCGGCGTTCTGGGGGCGCGGCGGCGGCGACGCGGCCGGCCACGAGATGCACGCGGCATTGTCCGAGCAGGGTGTCGACGTCGCGCAGTTTCGGCTGTTTCCCGAAGGCCGCTCGTCGGTATCCGGCATTTTGGTCGACGCCTCCGGCGAGCGCCAGATCGTCAATTTCCGCGGCCGCTTTCCGGAACAGGCGGATTGGCTTCCGCTTGACCAGGTGGCGGGAGCGTCCGCGGTGTTGGCGGATCCGCGCTGGCTGTCCGGCGCCGTCGCCCTGTTCACCGCGGCACGGGCGCGCACCATTCCGACAGTGCTCGATGCCGATGTCGCCGATCCCGACGTGTTCCGGACGCTGCTGCCACTGACCGATCACGCGATCTTCTCCGAGCCGGCGCTGGCCGGTTTTGCCGGATCGGCGGACGACGAAGCGCTGGCGAAAGTCGCGGCTTTCGGCTGTTGCGTGGCCGCCGTCACCCGTGGGCGGGAGGGTGTGACGCTGCGCCAATCCGGGGTCACGCAAAGCCAGCCTGGCTACGCGGTCGACGCCGTCGACACCACCGGTGCCGGCGACGTGTTTCATGGCGCCTACGCGCTCGCGATCGGCTGCGGTTTGACCGTCTCCGAATCCATGGCGCTTGCCGCCGCCGCTGCTGCCCTCAAATGCACCCGCCCTGGCGCGCGTGCAGGCATTCCCACTCTCGAAGATTGTCTCGCATTCCAAAGGATTAGCCGATGAGAACGATTGGAAAAACCCGTGGCCTGGCGCGCCTCGCCGATATCGACGGATACTTTCGCATGGTGGCACTCGATCAGCGGCCGCCGATGTTCGAGGCCATCGCGCAGGCCAAGGGCATTACCCGCGACCAGGTCGCCTATGCCGATGTGACTGCCGCCAAGCGACTGTTGGTCGAGGCGCTGGCGCCGCATTGCAGCTCGATGCTGTTCGACCCGAATTTTGCGGTGCCCGCCGCAATCGATCTGCTGCCGGCGCGGTGCGGGCTGATCATGACGCTGGAAGAACACCGGGTCGAGGAGACCACCGGTGGACGCCGGTCGCGCGCGATCGACAATTGGAGCGTGGTCAAGATCCGCGCGATGGGCGCCGATGCCGTCAAGGTTCTGGCCTGGTATCGGCCGGATGCGGACCCGGCCGTCAACGAGCACCAGAAGCGGTTCGTGCGCGAGATCGGGCAGGACTGCGCCCGCAATGATATTCCCTACGTGCTTGAGCTTTTGGTCTATCCGTTCCTTGGCAGCGCCAACCACACCGCCGACTATGTCGAATCGCCGGGCAAGTTGCCTTCGCTTGTGATCGAGAGCGTGCGCGAATTCGCCAAGCCGGAATACCACGTCGATCTCTTGAAGCTTGAAAGTCCGCTCGCTGCCAACGACCTGCCGGCACATGACGGTGGAGCAGCGGCCCAGGCTGCGCAGCGCGAGTTCGATGCGATTGGCGAAATTTGCCGTCAGCACGACATTCCCTGGGTTCTTTTGTCGGGGGGAGCGGCAGCGGACAAGTTCGAGCGCGTGCTGAAATATGCCTATGCGGCCGGAGCCGGCGGCTTTCTGGCCGGCCGGACCATCTGGCTGAATGCCGTGCGGCGGCATTTTCCGGATCTGAAGGCGGTCTCGACGGCTCTGCGCCAGGAAAGCGTAAGCGTGCTCGAAAGCCTCAGCAGGCTGACGAGCGCACAGGCGGCGCCCTGGTTGCCGCGCTATCCGCGCTTTGACGACGTCAAACAAGAAGGAGACTTCGCGAGAGCCTACTGACGGACGGAGCCCAGGCTGTCGGCGCCTGGCCTTCGCCGGTCATTGGAACGAATCATCGTCATCGTGCTTGAATCCTGGTTGCGATGCGGAGTGGCTTCGTGTCCTGGGATCGTCCGTTTGATCAACCCGTTCCTCTCCCCGGAGTCGCGCCGGCGCGAACGCTGCGGGACGCCGCCAGTTACATCGGCAAGCTTCCGCCCTCGGAACGCGACCGCCAGGCGTGGCGATCTGCCGTCCATATGCTGATCGAAGCGGCGGAAGATCGTGGGCCGATCATGTTCGCACGTATGGGCGTGCTGCGGGCCATCGAGGGCGAACCGGAACGGCGGCCGGCACGGCGCCCCTCCACGCACGAGCGATAAGGCGCAGATAAAACGCTGATATGGCGGGTCACCCCCTGACCTCCTGCCCGAGGCGACGGCGGATCGTCCGGCGACGACCTGATCGCGGTCAATTCTGGGCTATTGCTCGATTGGTGAGTATATGATCTTGTCGCGGCTGCGGAAAGCACGCGATGATCAAGCCCGATCTCATCATTTTCGACTGTGATGGCGTCCTGGTCGACAGTGAAGTCCTGAGCTGCCATTGCCTGTCGGCGGTGCTGGCCGGCTACGGCATCGATCTCGGCGTCGAGCAGGCGCTCGAACTGTTCCTCGGGCGAAATACCGCGGCGGTGATGACGCATTACCAGGGTCTCGGGCGCCCGATTCCGGAGCGGTTCTCGGCCGAACTCGGCGCCGGCGTTCGTGCCGCCTTTGGCGCCGAGCTTCGTCCGATCGAAGGCGTGGGCGCCGTGCTGGCGGCGCTCCGGACGCCGTTTTGCGTCGCCTCGTCGAGCGATCTGGATCGCGTATCGTTCTCCCTTTCCGTGACCGGTCTCGCGTCGCTTTTCGGCGCGCGGATCTATACCTCGCAAATGGTGGCGCATGGCAAGCCGGCGCCGGATCTCTTCCTGTACGCGGCTGACGAGATGCGCGCGGACCCGCGCCGCACTTTGGTGATCGAAGACAGCCTCAGCGGGGTCGCGGCCGGCAAGGCCGCCGGCATGACCGTTTGGGGATTCGTTGGAGGCAGCCATTACCAATCCCGCGACGGCCGCACGGTTCTGTACAATGCGGGCGCCGATCGGGTTTTTGAGCGAATGGCCGATTTCTGGCCGGAGCAAGCGGAAGGGTTGGATGGTCGCGCCTGAAAGCGAGAAATCGCGTCTGGATGAAGCCGCGCGCGCCGGCTGGTTGTATTTCATTGCCGGCCATACCCAGGACGAGATCGCCAAAATGCTCCAGGTGTCGCGGGCCTCGGCGCAGCGGCTGGTCTCGCTCTGTCTTGCCGAGCGGCTGATTACGTTCCGCCTCGAGCACCCGATCGCCGCATGTATGGAGTTAGCTTCGCGGCTCAAGGACTTGTTCCACCTCGTCTATTGCGAAGTTGTGCCGACCGATCCGGCGCAGCCTTTGGCGGCGGCCGGGATTGCGGAGCGGGCCGCCAACATCCTGGAATTGACGTTGCGTGCCGAGAAGCCCACGATCGTGGCGCTGGGCACCGGCAGGGCGGTGCGCGCGGCGGTTGAACGGGTCTCGCCGATCGATTGCCCCAATCATCAGATCGTGTCGCTGGTCGGAAATATCTCGGCCGACGGCTCCGCGAGTTTCTTTGACACCGTGGGGCGTCTGGCCGATCGAACCCGGGCCCGCCACTATCCGATGCCGCTGCCTTTTCTGATGTCGTCCGCGAGCGAGCGTAACCAGATGCTGCAGATCGATCCGATTGCCAAGGTGCGGGCGGTTGCCGCCAAAGCCGACTTGCGGCTGGTCGGAATTGGGCAGATGGACCAGAGCGCGCAAGTCCATGTCGACGGCTTCGTCTCGCGTGAGGAACTGTTCGAAATGATGCGGTTGGGGGCGGTCGGCGAGGTGGTTGGCTGGGCCTTCGATGCGGAGGGCCGCATCATCGATGGCGGGACCAACAGTCGACTGACCAGTATTCCACCGCAGGTCCCGGCGGAAGCCCTGACCATCGGGGCGGCGCTCGGTCGTGCCAAGGTCGCGGCGATCCGGGCGGCGCTCAAGGGGCGACTGCTCAACGGCCTGATCACCGACGAAGCGACCGCAAGCGCCGTCCTCCGATGACGGCGAGCGCAACCGTTCGGACCGTCGCGGGAACCGGGCGCGCTCGGCTGACGTCAGCCGGACCGATGGCGGGCGCCGCCAGCCCCCATAGGGCCTTTGCGTGGCTCAACCTATCGGTGCGCAATTTCCATTCTGCTCTTGACAAGTCCTCGGCCTGGCCTGAACATAACTTCAATGCGTGGGCATATGCTCAAACGCAAACTAGGGAGGTTACCGTGAAACATGTCCTCGGCGCCCTGCTGGGCGCGGTTACCCTGTTGGGCTCTGCCCCCTCGATTGCACAGACGACCCTGACGATCGCGACCGTCAACAACAGCGACATGATCCGCATGCAGGGATTGACGAGCGATTTCACCGCCAAGAACCCCGACGTGACGGTGAAATGGGTGACCCTCGAAGAGAACGTCCTGCGCCAGCGCGTCACCACCGATATCGCGACCAAGGGTGGTCAGTTCGACGTGCTCACGATCGGCACCTATGAGGTCCCGATCTGGGCCAAGAAGAACTGGCTCGTTCCGCTCGACAATCTCGGCGCCGATTACGATGTCAACGATCTGCTGCCGAAGATCCGCGACGCCGTCTCGGTGTCGGGCAAGCTCTATGCCGCCCCCTTCTATGGCGAGAGCTCGATGATGATGTACCGCACCGACCTGTTCCAGAAAGCCGGGCTGACCATGCCCGAAAAGCCGACCTGGGATTTCGTGGTCGACGCGGCGAAGAAGCTCACCGACAAGTCTGCCGGCGTCTACGGCATCTGCCTGCGAGGCAAGGCCGGCTGGGGTGAAAACATGGCGTTCCTGACCGCGATGTCCAATTCGTTCGGCGCGCGCTGGTTCGACGAGAAGTGGCAGCCGCAGTTCAACACGCCGGAATGGAAGAAGACTCTGACCACCTATGTCGACCTGATGAAGGTCGCGGGTCCTCCCGGCGCGAGCTCGAACGGCTTCAATGAAAATCTGGCGCTGTTCAATGCCGGCAAATGCGCGATGTGGATCGATGCCACGGTCGCGGCCTCCATGGTCACCAATCCGAAGGATTTCAAGGTTGCCGACGAGGTCGGTTTTGCGCTCGCGCCGAACACCGGGCTCGGAAAGAACGCCAACTGGCTGTGGGCGTGGAATTTGGCGATTCCCGCCGGTTCGAAGAAGGTCGCCGTGGCGGAAAAATTCATCGCATGGGCGACCGGCGAGGACTACACCAAGCTGGTTGCTGCGAAGGACGGGTGGGCGAACGTACCGCCGGGCACGCGGACCTCGCTCTATCAGAACCCCGAATATCTCAAGGTTGCGCCATTCGCCAAACTGACGCTGGCCTCGATCGATGCGGCCGATCCGAACAAGCCGACGGTGAAGCCGGTTCCCTATGTCGGGGTGCAGTACGCGGCGATCCCGGAATTCCAGGGCATTGGTACCACGGTGGGCCAGGAATTTTCCGCCGCTTTGGCCGGCTCGATGACCGTCGATGCGGCGCTGGCCGCGGCGCAATCGTCGACCGAACGCGAAATGAAGCGCGCCGGCTACATCAAGTAGCGCACGATCGCGGCGGCCGTCTCCTCCCTGGCCGTCAACTTACGGCCATCCGCTCGTCACGACCGGATGGCCGCCCTCATCGGGTTCGCCAAGCTAACAGGAGGCGGTGATGGCAACGCAGCAGACCCAGGTCCTGGGACGAGCCCTGCTTACGCCGGCTGTCGTGTTGTTGTTTGTCTGGATGATCGTCCCGCTGGCGATGACGATCTATTTTTCCACGCTTCACTACAGCCTGCTCGATCCGGATTCCAAGAGCTTCGTCGGCCTGGAGAACTTTCGCTACTTCCTGACCGATCCGGCCTTCCTGGCATCGCTGCAGAACACGCTGGTGCTGGTTGGCTCGGTGCTGGCCATCACCATCCTGCTCGGTACGCCGCTCGCGCTTTTGCTCGACCAGCCCGTGATCGGGCGCAGCATCGTCCGGTTGATGGTGATCGCGCCGTTTTTCGTGATGCCGACGGTGAGCGCCCTGGTCTGGAAAAACCTGCTGATGCATCCGGTCTCCGGGCTGTTTGCCTGGATTGCGACCGTGTTCGGCCTGACACCGATCGACTGGTTCACCGATGCCCCCCTGCTCGCCGTGATCCTGATCGTGGCCTGGCAATGGCTGCCGTTTGCGACCCTGATCCTGCTCACCGCGCTGCAATCCCAGGACGAGGAACAGATGGAAGCCGCCGAGATGGACGGCGCCGGCGCGTCGTCGAAATTCGTCTATCTCACGCTGCCGCACCTGGCGCGACCGATCACCGTGGTGATCCTGATCGAGACGATATTCCTGTTGACGGTGTTTGCCGAGATCTTCGTCACCACCGGCGGCGGCCCCGGAATGCAGACCACCAATATCGCGTTTTTGATCTACTCGCAGGCGCTGATCCAGTTCGACGTCGGCAACGCTTCCGCCGGCGGCCTGGTCGCGGTCGTGATCGCCAATATCGTGGCCTTCTTCCTGGTGCGGATCATCGGCCGGAATCTGGAGGCATAGGCGATGGCACGCAAGGTAACTTCAAGGCGCGTGGTGATATCGACGGCGGCGGCGTGGTTGTTCGGATTCCTGATCTTCCTGCCGATTCTGTGGATGGTGCTGACGAGCTTCAAGACCGAGCTTGAGGCATTCGCGATGCCGCCGACCTTTCTGTTCTTTCACTGGACGACGGAAAACTATGCGACGGTGCAGGGTCGCAGCGACTATTTCCATCACGCGCTCAATTCCGTCATCGTCGCCGGCGGGTCGACGCTGATTGCCATGTTGATCGCGGTGCCGGCAGCCTGGTCGATGGCGTTCGCGCCGACCAAGCGAACCAAGGATGTCCTGCTCTGGATGCTGTCGACCAAGATGATGCCACCGGTCGGCGTGCTGGTTCCGATCTATCTGATCTACCGGAATTTCGGCCTGCTCGATACCCGCGCCGGCCTGGTGCTGATCCTGTGCCTCGGCAATCTGCCGATCGTGATCTGGATGCTGTTCACCTATTTCAAGGAAATTCCAAAGGACATCCTCGAGGCGGCGCGGATGGACGGCGCGACCATCGGACGCGAGCTGATCTATGTGTTGACGCCGATGGCGATTCCGGGCCTGGCGTCGACGCTGCTTCTCAATCTCATTCTGGCATGGAACGAGGCGTTCTGGACCTTGAACCTTTCGACGTCGGACGCCGCGCCGCTGACCGTCTTCATCGCATCCTATTCAAGCCCGGAGGGCCTGTTCTGGGCGAAGCTGTCGGCCGCCTCGACGCTCGCGATTGCGCCGATCCTGGTACTCGGATGGTTCAGTCAGCGGCAGCTCGTGCGCGGACTGACGTTCGGCGCCGTCAAATAGATCAGCGAAAGGGCGAAACATGGGCCAGATCACGCTTCAGGGAGTCCGCAAATCGTTCGGGCCGGTCAATATCATCAAGGATGCCAATCTCGACATCGAGAATGGCTCCTTTGTGGTTTTCGTCGGGCCTTCGGGCTGCGGCAAGACCACGCTGCTGCGGCTGATCGCCGGACTTGAGGATGTCACCGGTGGCCAAATCCTGATCGACGGCCGTAACGTCGTCGACGTTCCGCCGGCAAAGCGCGGACTGTCGATGGTGTTCCAGTCCTATGCGCTCTATCCGCATATGAGCGTTCGCGGCAACATCGCGTTCGGGTTGAAGATGGCGGGGTTGCCGCGCGCCGAGATCGATCGCAAGGTGGAAGCCGCCGCGGCTACGCTGAACCTGACGCCGTACCTGGATCGAAAGCCGCGCGAGCTTTCCGGCGGCCAGCGTCAGCGGGTTGCGATCGGACGCGCCATCGTGCGCGAGCCGAAGGCGTTTCTGTTCGACGAGCCGTTGTCGAACCTCGACGCGGCGCTTCGGGTCCAGATGCGCATGGAGGTCACCAAGCTGCAGAAACAGCTCGCGACCACCGCCATCTACGTCACCCACGACCAGGTCGAGGCCATGACCATGGCTGACAAGATCGTCGTGCTCAATGCCGGCAGCATCGAACAATACGGCTCGCCGCTCGAATTGTACGAGCGGCCGGCAAACCTGTTCGTCGCCGGCTTCATCGGATCGCCGAGGATGAACTTGGTGTCGGGCGAGGCGGCCGCCCGGCTCGGCGCCGTCACCATCGGGATCAGGCCCGAACATCTGAAGATCGGCCAGCAGGCGGAAGGCTGGCCGGGAACGGTGTCGGTGGCCGAACATCTCGGCAGCGACACCTTCCTCTATGTCGATGCAGGGAAAATCGGAATGCTCACCTGTCGCTATGTCGGCGAACTCGACCTGAAAGCGGGCGATCGAGTATTGCTGTCGCCGGACCCGGCTCGCTTGCACCGCTTCGACAACGAGGGAATGGCGATGCCGGCGTAGCGACAACCGGCCGCTCACATTCGTCAGCCCTGCAGAAAAAATGGATGCCACGTCGGCGACGATCGACCTTGATGAAAGAACAGCAGGATGTATCTGGAAAAATTCAAACTGGATGGCCGGGTCGCCGTCGTCACCGGCGGCGGCCAGGGGATCGGGCTCGCCTGCGCGGAGGCGCTCGCAGAAGCCGGCGCCAGGATCGTCATCGCCGACCGCGATGCCAAGGCGGCCGAGGCCGCTTGCGCCAGCCTCAAGGCGAAGGGCTACCAGGCCGAGGTCGCGATCCTGGACGTGACCGATTCCGGGCGTGTCTCCGAAACGGCGGACGAACTGGTGTCCCGGCATGGCAAGATCGACATCCTCGTCAACAACGCCGGCATTGCGCGCAGCGAGACGCCGGCCGAACAGGTCACCGACGAGCACTGGCTGAATGTGGTCGACGTCAACCTCAACGGCACCTTCTGGTGCTGCCGCGCCTTCGGCAAGCACATGCTGGCGGCAAAGTCCGGCGCCATTGTCAACATCGGCTCGATGTCCGGGTTCATCGTCAACAAGCCGCAGGAACAATCCTACTACAATGCCTCCAAGGCCGCGGTGCACCATCTCACCAAGTCGCTTGCGGCCGAATGGGGCGCCCGCGGCGTGCGCGTCAATGCCGTGGCTCCGACCTACGTCGCGACCCCCCTCAACGCATTCGTCAAAAATAATCCGAAGATGTATGATGCCTGGATCGGCGGCACCCCGATGGCCCGGATGGGCGAGGTCGACGAAATAGCCTCTGTCGTCTTGTTTCTGGCATCCGACGCTGCCAGCCTGATGACGGGCAGCGTCGTTCTCGTCGATGGAGGCTATACATGCTGGTAGGCCGCGGAGTTCGAACGGGATTGGAATGAGGCAGGCCTTCATCGGGGTCGACGTCGGCACATCGAGCGCGCGCGCCGGTGTGTTCGACGAGACAGGAATGCTGCTGGCGACCGCCCGCTGCCCGATCACGGTCTGGCACGAAGCCGGCAACGTGGTCGAACAATCATCGTCCGAGATCTGGGCCGCCTGCGTCGCCGCGGTTCGTGCCGCGATGGCGGAAGCGGCGCTGCCGCCGTCCGCCGTCAAGGGCATGGGGTTCGATGCGACCTGCTCGCTGGTGGTACTCGACGCCGCCGCCAATCCGCTGACGGTCAGCAGTTCGGGCGATGAACGGCGCAATGTCATCGTCTGGATGGACCATCGCGCCAGCACCGAGGCCCGTGCGGTCAATGACACCCATGACGAGGTGCTTCGCTATGTCGGCGGCTCGATTTCGCCCGAAATGGAAATTCCCAAGCTGCTCTGGCTGAAGCGCCATTTGCCGTCGACCTGGAATTCGGCCGGGCATTTCTTTGATCTCGCCGACTATCTTTCGTTCCGCGCCACCGGGTCGGCCACCCGCTCGACCTGTACGCTGACCTGCAAGTGGAATTTCCTCGCGCACGAACAGCGCTGGAGCCAGAGCTATTTCGAGCGCGTCGGTCTTGGCGATCTTGTTGGCGAAGGTTACGCGAAAATCGGCAAGGACGTGGTGGCGCCGGGGACCCTTCTGGGCACGGGTTTGACGGCATCGGCCGCGCTGGATTTCGGTCTGCTGCAGGGAACGCCGGTCGGCGCCTCGCTGATCGATGCCCATGCCGGTGGCGTCGGCATGATCGGAGGACGGGTCAAACCGGGTCAATCGGTCGATGTGTGCGGCCGGCTCGCCTACATCATGGGGACCTCGGCCTGCATCATGGCGACGACGCCCGAACCTCGCTTCGTGCCGGGCGTGTGGGGTCCGTATTATTCGGGCATGGTGCCCGGCTTCTGGCTCAATGAAGGCGGTCAATCGGCGGCCGGGGCGGCCATCGATCATCTGGTCAGGTCGCATCCTGCCTATCACGAGGTCCTCGCGGCGGCGCAGGCCGCCGGCATGGAAATTCTGGAATTTCTCGAGCGGCGCATCGTCTCGCGTTCGGCAGACCCGGGGCGCGCGGCTTTTTATGCCCGCGATGTCCACGTTCTTCCCGAATTTCTCGGCAATCGTTCACCGTTCGCCGACCCTGACTCGCGGGCGATCGTCGCGGGTCTGGATCTCGATGCCGATATCGGCTCGATGGAGCGGCTGTTCGTGGCGGGATTGTGTGGCCTCGCCTACGGTCTTGCCGATGTGGTGGATGCGTTTCGGTCGCACGGGGTCGACAGCGACCTCATGGTGATCGGCGGCGGCGCAGGCCGAAGTGCGCTGGTCCGGCAGATCATGGCGGACACCACCGGCCTGACCGTCGCGCTTCCCGAGACCCAGGAACCGGTGCTGCTCGGCGCGGCCATGCTGGGCGCGGTCGCGGGCCGCAGCCATGGATCGATCGCCGAGGCCATGGCCTCGATGTCGGCGATCGGCTGGCAGAGCCAACCGACCGCCCCGGACATGGCCGAGTTTCATCGGTCCAAGCGCCAGGTGCACGGATTGATGCGCCGGCTCGACCGGGAAGGTCGCGATGCGATGCTGAAGGTCGAACCGGATCGCCGACCCTGACGGAAGATCGAGACCATGCTGCTGAGCTGCGGAGATGCCTTGATCGATTTCCTGCCCGTGACCTCCACGGACGGCCGCGATGCCATCGTGCCGGTGGTTGGCGGTTCATGTCTCAATATAGCCGTCGGCATCGCGCGGCTCGGCGCCCCGACGGCGTTCGTCGGCGGCATTTCGACCGATCTGTTCGGCCGCATGATTGCCGATCACGCCATCGCCTCGCAGGTCGAGCTTCGACATGCGATCCGCAGCGCCGACCAGACCACGCTCGCCTTCGTGCGCGCCGTCGACGGCGAGCCGCAATACGCCTTCTATGACGAGGGGACGGCATCCCGCAACTGGACCTATCGCCAGGGCTCCATTGCCTTCGATCAGATAGAGGCCGTCCATGTCGGATCGACCACCCTCATCCATGAAAAGGCGGCGGCTGAAACCCTTGCGATGGTTGCGGAAGCGCGCGGATCGGCCACCGTCTCGTTCGATCCGAACTGCCGGCCGAGCCTTGTTGTGCACAAGACCCGCTATGTTGAGCGCATGCAGGCGTTTGTCGCCGCCGCGAGCATTGTGCGGATGTCGGATGTCGACTTTGAATACCTGTATGGCGGCAGCGATTTTGCGGGGAAGGCGCAAGCCCTGATCGCGGCAGGCGCCAGCCTGGTCGTGGTCACGCGCGGAATTCGCGGTGCCCGGGCCTGGCACGGCGAAGCCGGCGCGATCGAAGTCGAGGCACCGCCGGTCGATGTCGTCGATACCATCGGCGCCGGCGACAGTTTTCAGGCGGCGCTGTTGTTTGCCTTGCGCGCCATCGGACGGATCAAAGCCAATTCGCTGGCGCAAGCCAATGCCGACGAGCTTCGCCGCGCATTGTCGTTTGCGGCGCTCCTGCGCCGCCTTTACCTGCGGGCGTGCCGGCGCCGATCCGCCACGGCAGGCTGACGTCGGCGCGGAGTTGCGGCATCTTTTTGCGGATCTGCCCGGCCGGAGCGCGACGCCATGAGCCGCCGGCCGGCCCCTCGCTGGCGTGGCGCGGTCAATTTGTCTCATTTTCGTCCAAGTTGTGAGTCCGCAGGATAATTTCCCCGGATTGCTGCCCGCCCGATCGATGGCCGTGCGGCGGGATTTGCTTTCGGGTTCCAGCGCCGACGGATTGTGATATGAGTTCCCGTCGCGGGTCTGCCTGCGTGGCCAAAAAGATTGGGGCAAGGGGATGAAGCCTGGGCATCAACCGGTCTCCGCCAGACTGGATCGCAACCCCCGTACGGCGCGTCCCGGTGCCTTCCATATCGCCGTTGCGGTGCTGTCGCTCGCGCTGCTCTCCGGTTGCGAGCAAAATGCCTTCGTGCCGCCGCCGCCGGCGGCGGTCGATGTCGCGCTTCCGGTCCAGCGCAGCATTACCCGCTATCTGGAGGCGACCGGCAATACCGCGCCGATCAAGTCGGTCGACCTGGTGGCGCGGGTGCAGGGCGTGCTGCAGGCGATCAGCTATCAGGACGGCGCCTTCGTGAAGGAAGGCACCTCGCTGTTCACGATCGAGCCCGAGACCTATCGGCTCAAGCTCGAACAGGCGCAGGCGGCCGAAGCGGGCGCCCAGGCGTCGCTGAAACAGGCCGAGGCCGACTACAAGCGCCAGGCGGACCTGGTCGCGCGCCAGGCGGTCTCGCAGGCCACCCTCGATCAGTCCACCTCGGCGCGCGACAACGCCCAGGCCAACCTGCAGCAGGCCCAGGTCAACACCAAGATCGCCGCCGTCAATTTCGGCTACACCAACGTCACCGCGCCGTTCGACGGCATCGTCAGCGCCCATCTCATCTCGGTCGGTGAACTGGTCGGCGCCGCCTCGCCGACCCAGCTCGCCAGCATCGTGCAGTTCGATCCGATCTACGTGAATTTCAACGTCAACGAGCAGGACGTGCTGCGCATCCGTGCCGAGGCCGCGCGCAAGGGATTGACGGCAAGCGACCTCAAGCAGCTTCCGATCGAGGTCGGGCTGCAGAGCGAAACCGGCTATCCGCACAAGGGCAAACTCGATTACGCCGCGCCGACGGTCAACCAGTCGACCGGGACGCTGGCGGTGCGCGGTGTGCTGCCAAACGCCGACCGGGTGCTGCTGCCCGGCTATTTCGTCCGCGTCCGCGTGCCGTTCGACCAGCAGCAGGGCGCGTTGCTGGTGCCGGACGTGGCGCTGGGCAGCGACCAGGCCGGTCGATACCTGCTGGTCGTGACAGGCGAAAACGTGGTCGAGCAGCGCAAGGTGCAGGCCGGCCCGCTCGAGGGCGATTTGCGCGTGATCGAAAGCGGTCTCAAGCCGGATGACCGGGTCGTGATCGCGGGCGTGTTGCGGGCAATTCCGGGCCAGAAGGTCGATCCCAAGCTGCAGCAAATCGAGCCGTCTCCGGCCTCGACAAAATAAGGCTGGCCATGATTTCGAAATTCTTCATCGAACGGCCGGTGCTTTCCAACGTCATCGCGATTCTGATGATCCTGATCGGCGGCGTGGCGCTGTTCGGGCTGGCGGTGGCGCAATATCCCGACGTCGTGCCGCCGACCGTGCAGGTCACGACGCGCTATCCCGGCGCCAGCGCCAAGACGGTGATGGACACCGTGGCGTTGCCGATCGAGCAGCAGGTCAATGGCGTCGAGGACATGCTCTACATGCAGTCCTACAGCGGCGCCGACGGCACTTATGCGCTCACGGTGACGTTCAAGATCGGTACCGACCTGAACTTCGCGCAGGTGCTGGTTCAGAACCGGGTATCGAGCGCCTTGTCGTCGCTGCCGCAGTCGGTGCAGGCGCAGGGCGTCACGGTGCAGAAGCGTTCGACCGCCATTCTGCTGTTCGTCACGCTGACTTCTCCCGGTTCGACCTATGACAGCCTGTACCTGAGCAACTATGCCACCATCAACATCAGGGACGAGCTGTCGCGGCTGCCCGGCGTCGGCAACGTCACGGTCTTCGGTGCCGGCCAGTATTCGATGCGGATCTGGCTCGATCCGAACAGATTGCAGGTGCGCGGGTTGATGCCGCAGGACGTCATTCAGGCGATCCAGCAGCAAAGCCAGCAGGTCACGGCGGGCCAGGTCGGCATGCCGCCGACGCAGGCCGGACAGGCGTTCCAATATACGCTGAACGTCAACGGCCGGCTCGACGATGTCGCGGAATTCGAAAATGTGATCGTCAAGACCGGCAGCAATGGCGACGTGACGCGGGTGCGGGACGTCGGCCGGGTCGAGCTCGGCGCGCAGACCTACAGCCAGATGTTCTCGCTCAACAACAGGCCCGCTACCGGCATCGGCGTGTTTCAGTCGCCCGGCGCCAACGCGCTCGAAGTCGAGCAGGCGGTCAAGAAAAAGATGAAGGAACTGGCCGGCGCGTTCCCGCAAGACATCAAATACGACGTTCCGTTCGACACCACCAAGTTCGTCTCGGCCTCGGTCCATGAAGTGTACAAGACGCTGATCGAGGCCGGGTTTCTCGTGCTGGTCGTGATCCTGATCTTCCTGCAGGACTGGCGCGCCATGCTGGTGCCGGCGACCACCGTCCCGGTCACCATTATCGGTGCGTTCGCCGCGATGGCCGCGCTCGGCTTCACCATCAACCTGTCGACGCTGTTCGCGATCGTGCTGTCGATCGGCATCGTGGTCGACGACGCCATCGTCGTCGTCGAAGGCGCGGCCCACAATATCGAGAAGGGGATGTCCGGCCATGATGCCGCGATCAGCGCGATGGATCAGCTATTTGCGCCGATCATCGGCATCACGCTGGTGCTGATATCGGTGTTTCTGCCGGCCGCCTTCCTGCCGGGACTGACCGGGCGCATTTACGCGCAATTCGCCCTGGTGATCGCCGCAACCGCGCTGCTCAGCGCGGTCAACGCCGCGACCCTGAAGCCGACGCAATGCGCGCTGTGGCTGCGCCCGGCGGTTCCGATGGAACGGCGCAACCGGTTCTACCGCGGCTTCAACGCGGTCTATGCGCGCGTCGAGCGCGGCTATGCCGGACTGATCGGCCGCATGGTGGCTCACAGCAAGGTTTCGGCGGCGATAGCCCTGATTCTGATCGGAATTGGCTTCTACGGGTTGTCGCGGGTGCCGACCGGTTTTCTCCCGATCGAGGATCAAGGCTATCTGCTGGCGGCGGTGCAGTTGCCGGACGGCGCCGCGCTCGAGCGCACCCAGGACGTGCTCGATCGGGTCAGCGAGATCGCCGGCAAGACGCCCGGCGTGGCGCAGGTGATCGGCATCGCCGGGATTTCGGCGCTCGACAACAGCGCGAGCCTCGCCAATGGCGGCGTCGCCTATCTGATCCTCAAGGACTGGGACGCGCGCGGGGCGGGCGAGGATCTGCGTTCGCTGGTGGTCGGGCTGAACCAGAAAATGGCGGAGATCCAGCAGGCACGCATCATCGTGCTACCGCCGCCGCCGATCCAGGGTATCGGCAATGCCGCCGGCTTCGCCATGCAGGTCGAGCTGCGCGACGGCAATGCGGATTTCGGCAAGCTGCAGGCCATCACCAATGCGATTGTCGACAGCGCGCAAACCCAGAGCGCGCTGCAACGGGTGAGTTCGCCGTTCCGCTCGATGGTTCCGCAATTCGACGTGAAAGTGGACCGGATCAAGACCCAGACGCTGCACGTCACCACCGACCAGGTGTTCTCGACACTGGCGTCCTATTTGGGATCGTCCTACGTCGACCAGTTCAACAAATTCGGCCGCACTTTCCAGATCTATACCCAGGCCGACGCGCAATTCCGCCTGACGCCGCGCGATATCGAGAATCTGACGGTTCGCAACCAGCAGGGCGACATGGTCCCGCTCGGCACGCTCGCGACCATTACCCCGGCGGTGGGACCCTCGCTGATCAGCCTGTACAATCTCTATCCGTCCTCGACCGTGATCGGCCTGCCCGCACAGGGCTATAGCTCGGGCCAGTCGATCGGGCTGATGGAGCAGATCGCCGGCAAGACCTTGCCTGCCGGTACCGGCTACGAATGGACGGCGATGTCGTACCAGGAAAAGGCGGTCGGCAGTCAGATCTATTATGTGTTCGGTCTCGCCATGCTGCTGGTCTATCTGGTGCTGGCCGGCCAATATGAGAGCTGGTACGCGCCGATCTCCGTGATCCTGGCGGTGCCGCTGTCGCTGCTCGGGCCGATGGCGGTGCTGACGGGATTGCGGATCGACAATAACCTGTACACCCAGATCGGGCTGATCCTGCTGATCGCGCTGTCGGCCAAGAACGCGATCCTGATTGTCGAAGTGGCGCTCGAACTGCATCTGCGCGACCGCAAGCCGCTATTGGAATCGGCGATCGAGGCCGCCCAGGCGCGATTCCGGCCGATCCTGATGACGTCGTTCGCCTTCATCCTCGGCGTGGCGCCGCTGGTTGTCGCAACCGGTGCCGGCGCCAGTGCGCGCAAATCGATCGGCATCACCGTGTTCAGCGGAATGATCGCCTCGACCTGCCTTGCCGTGCTGTTTGTGCCGGTGTTTTTCGTCGTGGTTCAGCGCTTCGAAAACTGGCTCGCGACGCGAAGGCAAAAGACGGTGACGCCATAGTCTGTTGTTGCCCACCCTGCGAACTGGCTCGGCCCGCGGTCACGGCCCGAGAAGTTTTTTCACCGGCGTGGGATCGAGGTTGAAAATCCGCGCGGCGTTCAGCCCGAGGATGTTGCGTTTGGCCTGTTCGGTCAAAAACGGCAGGTCGCAGATCTGCTGCGGCAGGTCGAAATCGAAATGCGGCCAATCCGATGCGAACAGCAGTTGGGTTTCAGCCCTGATCATCTCGAGGGTGTTTTGCAGAGCCTTGGGATGCGTCGTCTCCATCGGCTGCGTCGTATAGAAGCAGTTATGGTTCATGTATTCGCTGGGCAGCCGCTTGAGCTGCGGCGCCTCCGAGGGCCGCATCAGGTACTGGTCGTCCAGCCGCTGCATCAGGAACGGGACCCAGGCCAGTCCGCTCTCCACCCAGACGCTCCTGAGTTTCGGGAACCGTTCGGGGATTCCGTTCAGCACCCAGTTGGTCATGTGGACCATGTTGCACCAGACAAAACCCAGCGCGTGCATGCCGAGAAACCGGTTGACGGTCGCGAGCGATGGATCCTGCCAGTGATAGCCGGCGTGAAACGCCAGCGGCTTGCCGCGTTCCTCGATCATGGAATACAGCCGCATATAGTCGTTGTGATGCACCGGCTTGTTGCGGGTGCTGGTCACGCAGAAGCCGATCACGCCCTTCTTGTCACCCAGTTGCTCGACGGTGCGTTCGGCCTCTTGCGGCGTGTTGAACGGCAAGTAGATCAGCGATTTGATGCGATCGTCGCCGGCGAGGATGCGCTCGATCAGCCAGCGATTATAGGCGCCGCCAAGCCACACTTCCATCTCCGGCTGCGGATGCATGCCGAGAAACAGCATCGGGGTCGGGAACACCACCATGTTGTCGATGCCAAGCGAGTCCATGGCGCGGCGCGTCAGCACGACGTCGCGATGGACATCGGTTTCCTCGACCACTTCGCGCTGGCCGTCCTGATGCGGGATGCGGCCGCCGACCGATTGGTAGCGGAGCCCGAGGTCGCCGTTCAGCCCGTAAGGCGGTGCGCCGACCCGCTCCGACTGAAATCGTATCGCGTTGTCGCGGACCACGGGATCCTCGATGTAGGCGACAATCTCCTTCCACGATACCGTCTCGACGTGGTGGGCATCGATGTCGCAGACGAACCAGTCCTGCAGGCCGCGCTTGATCGCGTTGCGCCGCGCATGCGCAAGGACGTCGCGGGTGTCGGTGTGGACGCTGATCTCCTGTATCGCCGCATATTGCGGTCCGATCTTGCCCTGGATGTTCATGATTGTTCCCTCCGGGAATAGCCGTCGTCATCAGGCCGCCGGCGATACCAGAGCGCCAGCTCCATTGGGCCGAGATGCAGCGCGCGCAGCATCTCGGAGACCGCCGAAAGCAATTCGGTCGGCGTCATTTCGCTGTCCCGGGTACCCGCGATCGGCGTGAAGGTGCGCTCTTCGCCGTCCGATTTGGCGACATAGAGCCTGATCGCGGCGGTCAGGATTTGTGCGACGGCTTGATCGGATACGCGGCAGGCTTCGCCTTTGTCGACCAGTTCGCGCGAAGCGCGCAGCAATTCCGGCGCGGCGGTATCGATCCAGCCATATGGGTCGTTCCTGCGATCCTGCTCAGGTGCTGACATAGATTTCTCCGTCGCGGATCGCAAGCTCGGCCTTGCGCAGCCGCACCCGACCGGAGCCCTGATGAAATCCGGTCCTGATGCTGAATTCGTAACCATGCCAGGGGCAGACGATGTGGCTCTCGGCCACATCGTATTGCTGCGCGCGCGTGGTCTTGTCGGCGGCGACGGGTTCGGTCACGCGCTTCATGATACGGCCCTGGCACACCGGCCCGGCGCGATGTGCGCACCGATTGTGCCAGGCGTAGAACTCGTCGCCGATCCGAAACACGCCGACCTCCAACTCGCCGCACACGACCACTTTGCGGTCGCCATCGGCGTAGTCGTCGACATGACCCGCTGGGTATTCGGCCATTGCCGTCCTCTCAATTGTCCCCGATCAGGGCCGCCGTCAGCACCGGCGAGAACCCGATCGGTGATATCGATTCACCCCGAGATTTCCTCGAGCTCGCGATCAAGCGTGCGCGGGCCCCATCCCGCGATCGCGATCACCACGATCAGCATGGCGACCGCGATCAGGCCAAACACGCCCTTGGTGCCGGCGGTTTGCAGGAAGAAGCCGATGATGAAGCTGGCAAACACCGCGCTGAGCCGGCTCAGCGAGTAGGTAAATCCGATCGCGCGGGCCCTTATGCGGGCCGGGAAGAGCTCGGCCTGGTAGTTGTGGAACGAGTAAGACAGCACGTTGTTCGATAGCGTGATCAGGACGCCGAACAGGATCAGCAACGACATGGTGTTCTGGAAGGAGAACAGCATTCCGAAGATTCCGATACAGCAGGCGGCGCCGACCAACTGCCATTTCCGTTCGAATTTGTCGGCGAAGCTCATGGCGAGCAACGGGCCGAACGGATTGGCGATCGCGATGATGAATGAATAGAGCAGGCTCGCGCCGAGATTGATGCCGGTCTGCTGGGCAATCAGGGTCGGCACCCAGGCGGCGAACCCGTAGTAACCGAAGGTCTGGAAGAACTGGAACACCATCAGCATGAAAGTGCGGCTGCGATAGCGCGGCTCGAAGATTTCGGCCAGGCGGCCCTGGGGTTCCGCCTTCTCCACCGCGTGGCTTCCCGGAGCCGGCAACGGCGCGCCATTGAGGTCGGCCGTTACCCTGGCCTCGATCGCAGCGGTGACCGCGTCGGCCTCATCGAGCCGGCCCTGATTGATGAGCCAGCGCGGGCTCTCCGGAATTGGGCGACGGATGAACCAGACAAACAGCGCGCCGGTCGAGCCGATCAAAACCACCCATCGCCAGCCGTCGAATCCGAACGGGCTGATCGGCACCAGCTTGTAGGCGATGAACGCTACCACCGGCACCACCGTGAACATGACGGCCTGGTTGAAGGCGAAGGCGCGGCCACGCATCGATTTGGGCACGAGTTCGGAGACGTAGGTGTCGATCGTGACCAGTTCGACGCCGATGCCGATGCCGGCGATCAGCCGCCACAGGCTGACGCCAAAGCCGGTGTTCTGAAAGGCCATCACAAATGTCGCCGCGCTGTACCAGAGCATCGAGTAGGTGAAGATGGTTCGTCGGCCGTATTTGTCGGCGACGTAGCCGAACACAAAGGTTCCGATGAACAGGCCGGTAAAAGTTGCGGCTACAAACAGCGCCGGGCCCGCGAAGATACTGACCGCCACGTTGGTGAGCAATCCCGCCTTCATCAGGCCGGGAATGACGTAGGCAGTCATGAACAGGTCGTAGAGCTCGAATAGGCCGCCAAGCGACAGCAGCGTGATCAGCCGCCACACATGACGCGTACCCGGGAGCCGGTCCAGGCGCGCGAGGATGGCGGCCGCGCGGCCCTGGCCGGACTGGTCGATGCTGATGGTTCCCGCCGTGATGGTCATCGTTCCCCCCTTGGTTTTTGACTGGACGGCGATACCGCCCCTTGTTGTCCGGCAAGCATGCCCGGTTTTTTTGCATTGGTGTAGGGGGTCCACCGCACTCGACGGGGTCTCCCGCGGTCGTGACCGGGCCGAAAGGAGCCCCGGGTTTTCCGGGCTTTTGCGTCATAATCGGCTTTTGGCGCCGGGGCGATCGGACGCCATGTCATGGTCGTCAAAGCCGCGTGATCGGACATCCGTCACCCCCTGGATTTGCGCCCGCATCGGCGGGGCGCTTGAGCGGGCGACCGGCATTGCATATCCTGCGTGCAACGGTTTGGCCCGCGAACCGTTGGCAACTCAGAAGAAATCACACTCCGGAGGATACCGCGATGAACCTTTCCGACCTCAACAAAGTGGCGCAGGCCATGGTTGCGCCGGGCAGGGGGCTTCTCGCCGCAGATGAATTGACCGGCACCATCAAGAAGCGGTTTGATGCGATCAAGGTCGAATCCACCGAAGACACACGACGCGACTATCGCGAAATGCTGTTCCGTTCGAAGGACGCGATGTCGAAATGTATCTCCGGCGTCATCCTTTATGATGAGACCATCTGGCAAAAGGCCAGGGACGGCACGCCGCTGGTAAAGCTGATCGAGCAGGCAGGCGCGATCCCGGGCATCAAGGTCGACGAGGGCACCCAGCCATTGCCGAATTGTCCCGGCGAACTCGTTACGGTCGGTCTCGACAAGCTCGCGGCGCGGCTGGCGGATTACTACAAGCAGGGCGCGCGGTTTGCGAAATGGCGTGCGGTGATCGATATCGGCAAGGACATGCCGAGCATGACCGCGATCCACGTCAACGCCCATGCGCTGGCCCGCTATGCGGCGCTGTGCCAGGCCGCCCAGATCGTGCCGATCGTCGAGCCGGAGGTTCTGATGGATGGCGACCACGACATCGATCGCTGCTACGACGTCACCCAGCGCGTCCTCAACAAGGTCTTCCAGGAATTGCGCATCCAGCGGGTCGCGCTCGAAGGCATGATCCTGAAGCCGAACATGGCGATCTCGGGCAAGAAATGCCCGAAACAGGCCTCGGTGGAGGAGGTCGCGGAGAAGACCGTCCGCCTGCTGAAAACCTGCGTCCCGGCGATCGTGCCGGGCATCGCCTTCCTGTCGGGCGGCCAGTCCGACCAGGAGGCCACGGCGCATCTCGACGCCATGAACCGGATCGGCGGGTTGCCCTGGAGGCTGACCTTCTCCTATGGCCGCGCGCTGCAGGCGGCGCCGCAGAAGGCGTGGGCAGGCAAACCGGAGAACGTCGCCGCCGGTCAGGCGGCGTTCAGCCATCGCGCGCGGATGAATTCGCTCGCGACCAGGGGAGAATGGCGGAGCGACCTCGAAGGCAAGAAGGCGGCCTAAAGCTCGCTCGAAAACGCTATTGCCTTTCGGCAAAAGCCTGTCCGGTTACGCCGACCAGGTCGTCGTAACCGGAACAGCACGCCAGAAGCTCGCAGCGCAGGAGATCAGAAATTCGCGGCGAAGCGTGGCGAGGTGCAGCCGCCGCAAACCCAGGGCCATGACCAATCCGCAACCTTGCCCTTGTTGGCCTCGACATACGGGCTCCAGGCTCTCGGCGGCAGCGCCTTGCTCTTGTAGACGATGCTGAACTGGCCGTCGGCTTGGATCTCCCCGATCATGACCGGCTTCGCCATATGATGGTTGCTGCCCATCACAACTTCGAAGCCTGACGGCGACTTGACCTTCTGGCCGATCATCGCCTGGCGCACCGCTTCGACGTCGGTCGTGCCGGCCTGCTGCACGGCCTGAACCCACATGTGGAACAGGATATAAGCCGATTCCATCGGATCATTGGTCACGCGCTTCGGGTTCTTGGTGTAGGCGCGCCACTTCGCGATGAATGCCTTGTTCTCGGGCGTATTCACCGACTGGAAGTAGCTCCACGCCGCAAGATGACCCACGAGCGGCTTGGTATCGAGGCCGGCGAGTTCCTCTTCGCCGACCGAGAATGCGATCACCGGAATGTCTGTCGCCTTGACGCCCTGGTTACCGAGTTCCTTGTAGAAGGGTACGTTGGCGTCGCCGTTGATCGTCGAGACCACGGCGGTCTTCTTGCCGGCGAGGCCGAACTTCTTGATTGCCGCCACCTCGGTCTGCCAGTCGGAGAAGCCGAACGGCGTGTAGTTTTCCATGATGTCTTCATCCTTGATGCCCTTGGTCTTGAGGAAGGCCCGGATGATCTTGTTGCTGGTGCGAGGATAGACGTAATCGGTGCCTTCGAGCACGAAGCGCCTGACGTCGCCGCCTTCCTTGCTCATGAGATATTCGACCGCGGGAATGGCCTTGTTGTCAGGCACCGAGCTGCCATAGAAGATATTGTAGGAGGATTCCTCGCCTTCATATTCGAGCGGGTAGAACAGCAGTCCGTTCAGCTCCTCGAACACCGGCAGTACCGACTTGCGCGACACCGAGGTCCAGCAGCCGAACACGGCGGCAACCTTGTCCTTTGTCAGCAGTTCCCTGGCCTTCTCCGCAAACAGCGGCCAGTTCGAGGCGGGGTCGACCACCACCGGCTCGATCTTCTTGCCGAGAAGCCCGCCTTTGGCATTGACGTCGGCGACCTCCATCAACATCAGGTCCTTCAGGATCGTTTCGCTGATCGCCATCGTGCCGGACAAGGAATGCAGTATTCCGATCTTGATGGTGTCATCGGCCTTGGCGGCCTGGATATTGGATCCGAACAGGGCGAGAATGGCGGCCGCGGCGGACAGCCAGCGGAATCGTGCGGTACTCATGGATTCTCCTTTTGGTTCGAAGGCCGGGAGCTTCGCGGCGCGGCTCTCACGGCGAGTGCTGCAACGCTCGCATGGAGCAGCAAGCGGCCACGAGTGCCGCCGGTAGAAAATGCGATAGCTCCATTGGTTGGCCCGGCGACCGGCGCGGGATTTCCCAGGTTGCCCAGGAGATGGACGGGGATGCAGGGTTTCGGGCAGAACTTGCATCAGCTCTGGGCAGTCCGGGCTGCGGCCCGGCCGCGATGGGTCCAGTTGCTGGCAAACCAAGGGAGCCAGTCCAGATAGACCCACAAACCGACTGACATCCGGGGCAATCCAGTCAAAATTGGTCATCTGGACCCACCACTGGCCCAGCCCTTGCTCCAGCAGTGGATGGGGAAAGTCCAACCGGCACCACGGCTGACATGCAGATATCCATCCTTCTCGATCGGTCCCGTCCGGAATCGCTGACCGCGCAGATGGTCGATCAAATTCGGGAAGCGGTTCGTTGTGCGCGGATTGCGCCGGGTGCGCGCTTGCCATCGTCGCGGCGGCTGTCCGAACAACTGGCGATATCCCGCAACACCGTGGTTCGGGCCTACGACCTGCTGTTGATGGAGGGAATCGTCGAGTCGCGCCCGGCCTCCGGAATCTACGTCGCGGAACAACTGCCGCGCACGTCGGCGCCGATTCGGCAAGCGTCCAGTCCCCGCGATCAGTTTGCGCAGACGCGAATGCCGCTGCCGCTGCGTCTCACCCGCGCGCAGAGCGCGCCTTATGTCACGCCCAATCGCCTGCTCTACAATTTTTTCCCGGGCCGTCCCAGCGCGGACCTGTTTCCACTGAAGACCTGGCGTCGCCTGTTGCAGAGTAACCTGTCTCATGGCGGCGGAGCGGGTCTCACCCAATATGGGGATCCGGCCGGGCTTCCGGCCTTGCGTACGGCGATTGCCAATCATCTGGCGGCGGCACGCGGCATCGTCGCCGATCCAAGCCGTATCATTGTCGTATCCGGAATCCAGGAAAGCCTCACCCTGGCGGCGCGGCTGTATCTGACGCGGGGTGCGCTCAGCGTCGTCGAGGATCCCTGCTATCAGGGCGCTGCGCTGGCGTTTGAAGCCACCGGCGCCGAGGTCGCCAGCGTCGCCGTCGATCGGGACGGCTTGATTCCCGATTACCTTCCGCAGCGCACCGCATCACTGCTCTACACGACGCCCTCGCATCAATATCCGACCGGCGCGGCGTTGTCGGCGCAACGATGCAGCGAAATCATCGGCTGGGCCCGGCGATACGGCTGTTACGTGATCGAGGACGACTATGACTGCGACATCCGTTACCAGGGATCGCATCTTCCGCCGCTGGCCGCGCTGGCGCCCGATTGTACCATTTATGTCGGGACATTCTCAAAATCCCTCGGTGCCGGATTGCGCCTTGGCTACATGGTGGTGCCCGAGCACATCGCTGACGCCATCTGCAGCGAAAAGCGCCTGCTCAACAACGGCAATCCCTGGCTGGAGCAGGCCACGCTGGCGGATTTCATGCACAGCGGCAGCTACGCCGCGCACCTGCTTCGCGTTCGCTCCCACTACAAGGACAATCGTGACAGCCTCGTTGCCGCGCTGCGACGCAATTTTGGCGATGTCGTTGTCGACGGCGATAGCGGCGGACTGCATGTGCTCTGGCATCTGCCGCCGGGCATTCCGGATGCGGTGACGGTGGAAGCGCTCGCGCTGCGCGCGCGGGTGGGTGTGTATTCGCTTTCGTCCGCGCGGGTGCATTTCCGGCGGCAAACCGCGCTGACGAGCCGCGCCATCATTCTCGGCTATGCTGCGTTGTCGCCGAAACAGATCGAGAAGGGTATCGCGCGACTGTCGGACGTGATTGACGACGCCCTCGATGATCCGGCGACGGACATGGCCGCCTTGTTTGCCGACGGCTTTGCACTGCCGCAAGCGAGGCGGTCCGCAAAGCCTGATCTGGCCCCACGAGTTCGGCAGCAACCGGCTCTACGTCAACCGTCCTCGCATCGGGCATTTTCAGGGAACATCATGGCACGACAAGGTGATGCCCCAATGCCCGTCCTGAAGAACATCTATCGCTATCCGATCAAGGGGTTGAGCGCCCAGCCGCTGCCCAGCGTCGAACTGCAGGCGCGAAAGCCGTTCCCGCACGATCGCGTCTTTGCGCTGGTGCGCCCCGGCGCTCCGTTCGATACCAGCGATCCCAAATGGGGCAAGAAGGGGCTGTTCGTGATGCTGATGCTGGAAGAGGCCCTGGCCCGGGTCCGAACCTTGCTCGATGTCGAAACCCTGCAACTGACGATTACGCAGGACAATCACCAGCTCATCGTCGCGGACCTCAATAATGAGGAGGCGCGCGCCAGGGTCGAGGAGATTTTCTGGCAGCTCGTTCCTGCCTTGCGTGGTGCGCCGACGCTGGTGCGCTCGCGCGACGGGCATTTCATGGACAAGCCGGACAATGTCATTTCGCTGATCAACCTGGCGACCGTGCGAAGCCTGGAAGAACAGTGGGGTATCAAGATCGACCCGCTGCGCTTTCGGGCAAATTTCTATATCGACGGCGCCGCTCCCTGGGAAGAATTCGATTGGGTGGGCAGCGACATCCGGATCGGGGAAGGGCTGTTTCGGGTCGACCGGCGCAACGGCCGCTGCGGCGCCACCAACGTCAACCCGCTGACCGGGCGCCGCGATCTTGATCTGCCGGGTTCTCTGCGCGCCGCCTTCGGGCACAAGGAATTCGGCGTCTATCTGATCGCAAGGGAGGGCGGCCGCGTCAGCGCAGGAGATACGGTCGTAAGCCCGGCGCCTCATGACACCGCTCATGTGGCGCGACCGCCCGCGGCGCTGCGACGCGCGGGCCTCCAGCAATTCATGTGCGGCGGTTGCTATTTCATCTACGACCAGTCGGCCGGGCTGCCCGAGCAATCGATCGCGCCGGGTACCCCGTTTGCTGCCATCCCCGCAAACTGGAGATGCCCCGATTGCGGGACCGACAAATCGACGTTCCGTCCCCATGTCGAACCCTCGCATTCGCTTCCCGCGATCTAACCGTCGCCGCGGTCGAACCGCATCCTGGGAGTGCCGGGATCAAAGCCCAGCACGCTCTCGATCCAGCTCGCGACACGCAGCGTTCGGTGGTCTTCGCGATAGGGCCCGACAATTTGAATAGCCAGCGGCAGCGCATGTTTGCCGATGCCCGCCGGCAGCGACACCGCGGGGACGCCGAGCAAGGTCCACGGCGCGCAATACTCGGCATCGCCGGTGTAATGGAGTCCACGCGGCGCCTCGCCGAACGCCGGCAATGTCAGCACCGCATCGTAGTCGGATATCTCCGCAGTGAAAGCGCCGCGCCAATGGTCTTGCCGCGCCCTGGCGCCGAGGTAGTCGGTTGCGGACAACGCTTTGCCGCTCACGACCAGCGACTTCAGATGATCGCTGGTGCGATCGGGATAGCGCTCGACCAGCGCGGCGAAGATCATCGCCGCCTCACTGGCGAGAATGGTGTTGATCGCGCTCCAGTTGCCTTGGTCAATCTCGGGCAGTTCATGTTCGTCGAGCACGGCGCCGGCTGCGCGCAGCTTCAAGACCGCTGCGTCGAAGATCCGCTGCTGCTCGGGCTCGGCCTTCGACCATTTGGCAAACCGGACCACGGCAAGACGCGGCCGCTGCAGCGGCGGCAGCCCGTTGTCGAGATCAACGGTAAACGCCGGGATCGGCCGGCCATGCGGATCGCGGTCACTGGAGCCTGCGAGCAGCGACAGCGCGAGCGCGACGTCGTCGACGCGGCGCGCGAAAAAGCCGACATGATCGAGCGACGGGCTGAGATGATGGACGCCGACGCGCGGAATCGCACCAAAGCTCGGCTTGAAGCCGACGACGCCATTGAAGGCGGCCGGCCTGATCACCGACCCGAGCGTCTGGGTGCCCAGCGCCAGCGGAACCAGCCCGGCCGCGACCGCAGCCGCCGATCCCGACGACGATCCGCCCGGTGTGTGATCGCTGTTCCAGGGGTTGACCGTCGGTCCCGGATGCCGCCAGGCGAATTCGGTGGAAACGGTCTTGCCAAAGATCGTGGCGCCGAGATCGCGCAACCGCGCCACCACCCAGGCGTCGGCGGCGGGAACGTGGCCCTGGTAGATCGGCGAGCCGTTGGTGGTGGGCATATCCGACGTCGCGATGATATCCTTGATCGCCACCGGAATACCCGACAGCGGTCCCGGCCGCCGCGCGGTATCGACGGGAAGATATTCGAATGCGCGAAGTGCCGGCTCGACCGCTTTGGTCTGCCGCAGACGCTCCGCCGCGTAGCGATCCGCAAGCGCCGGATCGGTCCTGAACCGCCGCAGAAGCTCGAGCACCCCCGCACCGGACTGGGGGGCGGCGGGCGCGGTGGGCTGGGTCATATCGGAGTCTCGGAGGATTCGGTGCCGGCTGAAGCTATCCCGCAATCGAAGAGGGCGCGAGAGGGCGCGGGCTTATTTGATGGCGAGCGCGGGTTCGATGAATTTCTTCACCACGAAGGCCTTGTAGTCCGGCTGGCCGGCCAGATTGCCCAGCGCAATCTGGGTTGCCATCGCGACCTTGAGCGCATCCGCCGTGATGTCGACGCTCGGGGGATAAACGCCGTCGGCGAGCATGCGCTTCACGGCGGCTTCCACCACGCCGGGGTCGAGCGTCGGAAATTCCTTCTTGGCGATCTCCACGGTCTTGGCCTGGTCCCTGGCCATGAAGCGCATCGCCAATTCCATCGCGTTGACCACGCGCTGTGCGGTGTCGGGATCGACGTCGTTGCGCGCGGTCACGGCCGAGAACGCATAGGCGCCGTACGACTTCGGAAATCCGAGCACGACCTTCATGCCCTTGGCCACGGCCTGATCCAGCCCGGGTTCGTACATCACCGCGATCGCGGCCTGCTTGGCCAGGAACGGGCCCGGTTCGGAGCCGATCGCCACCTGGATCATGTCGACGTCGGTCTTGGCGTCCATGCCGTTTTCCTTGAGCAGCTTGATGAACAGCGACGTGCTGGTGGTCGGCATCAGTCCGGTGACGACCTTCTGGCCCTTGACGTCCTTGATGCTGGTGAACTTGAAGTCCGGCGCGGTGGCGATCCACACCGCCGCGCCGTTCACGACATTGGCAATGACGTCGACCGGCGCACCCTTGGAAGCGGCGATCGCCGTCCATTCCGGCCCGTGAATCGAAAATTGCGCGCTGCCGGAAATGACGGCGGAGAGCGCGACGCTGGGTGCGCCAGCGGTCTCCTTGGTGAGGTCGATGCCCTGCTGGGTGAAGAATCCTTCGTCGATCGCGACGTAGAGCGGCAGGTACAGCATCGACTGGAACGCCTGCGACAGCGTGACCTTCTTGTTTTCGGCCAGCGCCGGCGTGGCGAGCAGAATGGAAACGAGCGCGGTGGCGCGAGCGATACGCAGAAGCAACGACATTGGACCTCTCCATGTGTTCGGCATTGGCCTCAAACCTGAACCTGATGCGTTGTGCTCGACTGCTTCCAGGGCAGGCTGGTGCGCTCGATGATGTCGATCACGTAATAGAGGATGAACCCCATGATCATCAGCGTGAACAGCCCGACCCAGACCGAGTTGAGGTCGTACAGGCTGGAGGCGTTGTAGATCATGTGGCCAAGGCCGCGCTGCGATGAAATGAATTCGCCCACCACGGCGCCGACCAGTCCGAAGCCGACATTGATCCGGAACGTTGCGATGATCGAGGGCAGCGTGGACGGCACCACCGCCTTGAAGAAGACCTGGTGCTTGTCCGCTCCCATCGAAATCAGCAGCGACTGCAGATCGACGTCGGCGTCCTTGGCGGCCTGGTAGGCGGCGATCAGCGCCACGATGGCCGTCAGCGATACCGACAACGCGACTTTGGAGACGAGCCCGGTGCCGAACCAGAGCACGACGATCGGCGCCAGCGCGATCTTCGGCACGCTGTTGATGGCGACGATGAACGGCTCGACCAGCCGCGCCACGAACACCGAATACCAAAGCGCAAGCCCGAGCAGCGATCCGAAGATCGTGCCGATCACGAAGCCAAGAATGGCCTCGAACAGCGTGTACCAGGTATCCGACAGCAACTCGCCGCTGGCGATCATCTTGAAGGCGAGCGCGAAGATCCCGGACGGCGAACCCACCAGAAACGCGGAAATCCATCCGGCACGGACGCCGATTTCCCACAGCCCGAAAAAGCCGATCACGGCAGCCGCCTGCAACATGATGCGGCCGAGCGGCGTGTCGAACGTCATGCGGCGGCGGCCTGCGCGCGATTTCCGGGTCTGGACAGGGGCTGCGCCGGGCATCGTGAGGGTCAAGCGGGCTCCTCGGTCTGGATGTCGAGTTCGGCGCACAGCGAATGGAAGTAACCCGAAAACCGGCTGTCGCTGCGGGCCGCGATCGGTGAGGCGGCTGCGATATCGATGTCATGGACGTTCTTGACACGGGCGGGCCGACCGCTGAGCACCACGACGCGCTTCGACAGTGCGACCGCCTCATCGATGTCGTGCGTCACCAGAATGACGGTCTTGTGGTAGGTTTCCACGGCGTCCTTCAGGACCGCCTCGAGATAGAGACGGGTCTGGTAGTCGAGCGCGGAAAACGGCTCGTCCAGCAGCAGGATGTCCGGATCCATGATCAGCGTGCGGATCAGCGCCACCCGTTGCCGCATCCCGCCGGACAATGTCTTCGGATAGGCGGTTTCGAACCCGGCGAGGCCAAAGCCTCTGAGATATTCCCTCGCCTTGGCTTCGGCCTCGTCGCGATCGACACCGCGGGTCTCGAGCCCGAGCAGGACGTTGCCGAGCACGGTGCGCCAGGGAAACAGCAGGTCCTTCTGCATCATGTAGCCGACCCGGCCGCGCAGGCTTTCGATCTCTTCGCCACGATAGTGCATCGAACCCGAATCCGGCTCGATCAGGCCGGCGATGATGTTGAAGATCGTGGTCTTGCCGCAACCGCTGGGCCCGATGATGCTGACGAAATCGCGCTCGCTGATGTCGAAGGAGAGATCGTCGAGCACGTCGGACACCGCCGGCCCTCCCG
Source organism: uncultured Alphaproteobacteria bacterium (assembly GCA_963748165.1). Taxonomy (GTDB): domain Bacteria; phylum Pseudomonadota; class Alphaproteobacteria; order Rhizobiales; family Xanthobacteraceae; genus Bradyrhizobium. The sequence goes on along the minus strand of CAVVIM010000012.1, from coordinate 159,758 downwards.
GAAAAGGACTTCCGGACGTTTCGAACGCTCAACTGGACCGGTATTGGCTGCATCGGGACCGCCCACGCAACTTGTATGCCACGCGGCAAAGCCCGACAAGCGCGACCAATGCGGCCTTAAGGGCGGCCAAGGGCGGACCGGCCGGCGGTCATGCCCATCCGGTGAGCAAAATTGCCCCGGTTGCGCTCCGAAACTATGCAGGGCGGGCGGACGCCGAAATGAGCCGCCGGCCGGCCCCGGCCGGCACCCCATCGTTGGCTGAGCCGGGGCGCGGCGGGCGGCTCAAGCCCGTCTTGCGGCGGTGAACGACGGTCCCCATTTGATACCAGAGGATTTTGCCATGCTGGATTTTACCCGAGACACGGTCGACGACCTTTCGCCATCAAGCACATCTCAAATCGCTTCCCCGTCCACGCCGGCAACCGATCAAGCCCTGCTCGACGCCTATTCCAGCGCGGTGATCGGCGTCACCGAGCGGATCGGACCCGCGGTCGTGCGGGTCGAAACCGGGCCGAAATCGCCGGGATCGCGCGAGCGTGGCGGGCTCGGCTCCGGCATCGTCATTTCGCCCGATGGCCTCGTGCTGACCAACAGCCATGTGGTCGGCAATTCGAAACAGATCAGGCTGCGCGATCATGAGGGCATTGTCACCGATGCCCGCGTGCTCGGCGTCGATCCCGATACCGATCTGGCGCTGCTGCGCGCCGATGGCGTGCGGGATCTGCACTATGCGTCGCTCGGCAATTCAAAAAGCCTGCGCCGCGGCCAGCTCGTGGTCGCGATCGGCAATCCGCTGGGCTTCGAATTGACCGTCACGGCAGGCGTGGTGTCGGCGCTCGGCCGTTCGATCCGTTCCGCCAGCGGCCGTACCATCGAGGATGTCATCCAGACCGATGCGGCGCTCAATCCCGGCAATTCCGGCGGGCCGCTGGTGTCGTCGGCGTCCGAGGTGATCGGCATCAATACCGCCATCATCAGCGGCGCGCAGGGCATCTGCTTTGCGGTCGCCAGCAACACCGCGCAATTCGTGCTGTCGGAGATCATCCGCCACGGCTATGTGCGGCGCGCCTATATCGGCGTATCCGGCCAGAGCGCGCCGATTCCAAGACGGCATGCGGTGCTCGCCGGCGTCGAGAACACGATGGGCGCCTTGCTGGCGCAGATCGAGCCGGACGGGCCGGCGGCGCAGGCCGGACTGTTGCCCGGCGACGTCGTCATCCGCCTCGATGGCGTCGACATCAACGGGGTCGACGATCTGATCCGTACGCTGGATCGCGACCGCATCGATCGCAAGCTCGCAATGGACGTGCTGCGGATGGGCCGCTTGCGCGCCATCGATATTCATCCGATCGAACGCAAGCCCGCCGCCCGGCCACGACAATAGCGGCGCAACAGGGGCGCCCGAGGTCAAGTCCGGCGGCCAGCGCGGTTTGCCGCGATATTGCCTCTCAAACCGCAATCGGAAATAGTCGCCGTGAAACAGGGGGCGGCGATGCCTGCACAGGTCGCACTTGTCATCGGGCCGACCGGTGCCACCGGCGGTCCGCTCGCTGCCGCGCTCGCGCGCCGCAATGATTGGCGCGTCTATGGCCTGTCACGGAACGCGCCGCCCGGTACCGTACCGTTCAACCACCTTGCCGCGGATATCGCCGATCCCGCGTCTTGCCGACGCGCGCTCGCATCGATCGAGCCGGTGACGCATGCGTTCTTTGCGGCACGGGCGCCGTTCCGCGAAGGCGGAGTCGAGGACGTCGAGGCCAATGTCGCCATGCTGGCCGCGACGCTGGATGCGCTCGAGACGCGCTCGAAGGCGCTGACCCATGTGCATCTGCTGGAAGGCATCAAATGGTACGGCATGCATCTCGGCCCGTATCCGACACCGTCGCGTGAAGACGATCCCCGGCATCCGCCGCCGAATTTCTATTACGATCAGCAGGACCTCCTGAGCGCGCGCGCCGCACAAGCGGGCTGGAGCTGGTCGGCCTCCCGGCCGTCCTATATCTGCGACTTTGCACCGCTGCGTGCGCGCAACCTGATCACGGTGCTCGGCACCTATGCGTCGATCTGCCGGGAACTCCAGATGCCGCTCGATTTTCCTGGAACTGACCGCGGCTATTCGGTGCTGTCGGAATTGTCGGACGCGAACTGTCTGGCGGAGGCCATCATCTTTGTGGCAACGCATGAGGCCGGGAAAAACGCGGCGTTCAATGTCACCAACGGCGATTGCTTTCGCTGGTGTCAGGTCTGGCCGTTGCTGGCGCAATGGTTCGGCGTGCCCTGCGGCGTGCCGCGCCGGCTCAGGCTTGCGGCCTGGATGGCCGACAAGGGGCCGGTCTGGGACCGCATCGCGGAGCGGCACGGGCTGCAGCGGCGCAGCCTTGAGAGCCTGGCATCGTGGGAATTCGCCGACTTCGTATTCGAGAAGGAATGGGATTTGCTGTCCGACACCGGCCGCCTCAGGCGCGCGGGGTTCAACGCCTGTGTCGACACGATCGCGATGATCCGCGATCAATTGGACCGATACCGCGACGCCCGGCTGTTGCCACGCTAGGGTTCGGGTGCCTTGCCGGAAAGCTCCCCCGAAAACCCCTATAAAAGCAGGGCGCCCAGCACTTCCGGCCGCCGGGCCGGGCCGGAAGGCGGCTAAAACCGGCAACAAAAGCTGTGTAGATCGCGGAAGCCCTGTTTTTCCCGGGGAATTTCCAAATACTGTCGTCAGGTCGAATCAACCCACAGGAGACGAAATGGCCGTACAGATGACGAAGTCGCAACTGATCGAGAAGATCTCGGTCGAGACGGAAGTGGCGAAGAAGGACGTCAAGGGCGTTCTGGAAACGCTGGCGACCGTCGGCTACAAGGAGCTGAAGAAGTCGGGCGTGTTCCTGGTTCCAGGATTCGCCAAATTCGTTGTGATCAAGAAGCCCGCCACCAAGGCGCGGCAGGGCACCAATCCGTTCACGGGCGAGGCGATGACGTTCAAGGCCAAGCCGGCCCGAAAGATCGTCAGGGCACGCCCGGTCAAGGCGGCAAAAGACGCGGTATAGATGTTGAAAGGCCCCCAGCGGGGCCTTTTGGCATTGGGGGGATGCCGGTCTGGGTGGATTGGCGGCGGGTTTTGGCTGCCGTCATCGCGATTTGAGATAAGGCTGCAGGCCGCCTTCGCCGCGGCGAATTCCCCCTCCGCGCCAACAATCCGCCGATCCCGTCCGCCAGGGACGAATGGTGCGGTCCAGCGGCCCAGGTGCGCCCGCGGTTCGACCGGGATCAGCGCTGCGCGGGGCGCCCCACCGCCATTTTTGTGCTAGCAAGCCTTGGCTCACAGGCGTGAGCTGGGGCGGCCGCAATGCAGCACAAGATGCTCCGATAGCAAATTCGGTCGGTACTGGATGTCGGCAATCAGGCTTGATCGGGTGGTCAAGAGTTGGGGCTCGGCCCGCGCGGTCGATGGGATCAGCCTCGAGGCGGACGAAGGCTCGCTGCTGGTGCTGCTCGGTCCGTCGGGCTGCGGCAAGTCGACCACGCTGCGGCTGATCGCCGGCCTGGAACAGCCCGACAGTGGGACGGTCACGATCGGCGGGGTCGACGTCACGCATCAGACACCCGCCCAGCGCAAGATCGCGATGGTATTCCAGTCCTATGCGCTGTTTCCCCACCTCAGCGTGGCGGAAAACATCGTGTTCGGCTTGCGGGTGCGCCGGGTATCGCGGGCCGAGCGCGACTCGCGTCTGAAGCGGGTCGCGGATATTGTGGGCCTCGGCCAGTTGCTGGACCGCAAGCCCGCGCAATTGTCCGGCGGACAGCGCCAGCGGGTCGCGCTGGGGCGCGCCATCATCGCCGAGGCCCGGCTTTGCCTGATGGATGAACCCTTGTCCAATCTGGATGCCAAGCTGCGCCATGAAATGCGCACCGAGATTCGCGCGCTGCAACAGCGCCTCGGAATGACAATGGTCTATGTCACGCATGACCAGACCGAGGCCATGACAATGGCCGACCGCGTCGTGCTGATGCGCGATGGTCGCATCGAACAGGATGGCCCGCCGGAACAGCTCTACAGCCGCCCTGCGAGCGCTTTCACCGCGAGGTTCATCGGCACGCCGCCGATGAACCTTATCGGCCATGGCGGCAACCTGATCGGCATTCGCCCCGAGCATATCCGTATCGTGTCGCAAGACGGTCGTGCAGCGCGCGTAAGGAGCGTCGAGCATCTCGGCGCTGACAGCATCGTGCTCTGCGAGGTCGAGGGTCAGCCGGTTGCAGTGCGGCAGGACGGCTTCAGCAAGGCGGAGCCGGGCGACACGATCCGGCTGGCATGGTCGGCAGGCGACGAGCATCGGTTCGATGCGATGACAGGGACGCGACAAGCGCCGCAACAGGGGAGGCCGATTTGAGGATATTTGCACGGATGATGCTGGTTGGCGCGCTGGCGGCGCTGGTTCTGTCGCCGCATCGCGCGGCGGCAGTCGACCTGACGATGTATTATCCGGTTGCGGTCGGTGGTCCCGTGACCAAGATCATCGACGACATGGTGGGCCGCTTCGAGAAGGAAAATCCGGACATCAAGCTGACGGCGGTCTATGCCGGCAACTACACCGACACCATGACCAAGGCGATGACCGCCATGAAAGGCGGCCAGCCGCCGCAACTGTCGGTGCTGCTCTCCACCGACGTCTTCACGCTGATCGACGAGAACGCCATCGTGCCGTTCGACGACCTGGTCGCGGACAAAGCCTGGTTCAAGGATTTCTACCCGGCCTTCATGGCGAACGGACAGATCGAGGGCAAGACCTGGAGCATTCCGTTCCAGCGTTCGACCATCGTGCTGTACTGGAACAAGGACGCCTTCAAGGAAGCCGGGCTTGATCCCGAAAAGCCGCCGGCAAGCTGGGACGAGATGGTCGCGATGGGCAAGAAGCTCGTCAAGAAGGACGGCTCGGGAAATGTCAGCCGCTGGGGCGTCGAGATTCCGACCACCGGCTATGCCTATTGGATGCTGCAGGCCCTTGCCATTGAAAACGGCCAGAAGCTGATGAACGAGGCCGGCAATGAGGTTCAACTGACCGCGCCCAGGACCGTCGCCGCGCTCGACTATTGGGTCGACCTGTCGCGCAAGGAAACCGTGATGCCCACCGGCAGCATCGACTGGGCGACGCTGCGCAGCGATTTCCTTGAAGGCAAGACCGCCATGATGTGGCACACCACCGGCAATCTGACGGCGGTGAAGGATGGCGCCAAATTCAACTTCGGTGTTGCGATCCTGCCCGCCAAGCAGCGGCGTGGCTCGCCGACCGGCGGCGGCAGCTTCTACATCTTCAAGAGCGCCTCGCCCGAGCAAAAAAGGCGGCGGTAAAGTTCGTCCAGTGGATGACCGCTCCGGAACGCGCGGCGGAATGGAGCATCAAGACCGGCTATGTCGCGGTATCGCCGGCGGCATACAAGACCGCCGCCATGGAGAAGTATGCCAGCGAGTTCCCGGCCGCCACGGTCGCACGCGACCAGCTCGAATACGCCGTGCCTGAATTGTCGGTGCACGAGAACGGCCGCATCTACAAATTCGTCAACGATGCCGTGCAATCCGCCGTCACCGGCGTGCAAAAACCGCAGCAGGCATTGACCGAAGCCCAGCAGCAGGCCGATCGCGTTTTGCGGGCCTACAAATAACGGGGGCACAACAGCAACGGACGGCGGCGATCCGCCGGCCGACGCCTGATCCCATGACGGTTCAAACAGCCCCATCGCCGGCCGCCTCGCGCCCACCGAGATCGCATGCGTGGTGGAACGCGGTGAACGCGTGGCTGTTACTGCTGCCTGCGGCGGTGCTGCTGGCGGCCTTCACGCATTATCCGATCCTTGCCACGATCAGGCACAGCTTCTTCGTCGCCCGCCGCAACGGCGTGGAGATATTCGTCGGCCTGGATAATTATCGCGCCATGTTCCAGGATGCGATCTTCTGGAAGGCATTGATCAATAATTTCTGGTTCGCGCTCGGCACCGTCCCCACGTCGATCGCGCTGGCGCTGTTGATGGCGCTCTGGGTCAACCGCAATATGCGCGGCCGGGGTTTTCTGCGTCTCGCCTTTTTCACGCCGACGGTGTTGCCGATGATCGCGGTCGCCAACATCTGGCTGTTCTTCTACACGCCGGACTACGGACTGCTGGACCAATTGCGCGGTCTTTTCGGCCTGCCCGGATGGAACTGGCTCGGCGACCCCGGCACCGTGATGGGCTGCCTGATTGTCATGGTGATCTGGAAGGAGGCGGGGTTCTTCATGATCTTCTACCTCGCCGCCCTGCAGCAGCTCTCGCCCGATCTCGAAGAGGCGGCGGCGGTGGAGGGCGCCGGCCGCTGGTACACTTTCCGGCGTATTACCTTTCCGCTGTTGATGCCGACCACCCTGTTTGTGGCGATCAACGCCGTCATCAACTCCTTCAAGCTGGTCGACCATCTTGTGATCATGACCAAGGGCGGTCCAAGCAATGCCAGCACGCTGCTGCTGTATTACATCTACGAGGTTGCCTTCACGTTTCAGGATCAGGCCTACGCGGCGACGCTGACGGTCGTGCTTCTGATCGTCCTGAGCACGCTGGCGCTGATCAAGTTCGGCTATCTCGACCGCAGGATCCACTATCAATGAACCGGCCCACGCATCCACTCGAGGTGGTCGCGGCCTGGTTGCTGGCGCTGCTCTGGCTCGCGCCGCTCGCCTACGCCTTCTGGAGCGCGCTGCATCCGGCGGCCTATGCGACGTCGTTCAGCCTGTCCGCGCCTTGGACGTTGAACAACTTTGCCCGGGCCTGGAGTGCGGCGCCGTTCGGCCGCTATTATCTCAACACCATCATGCTGGTCGGTCTGGTGCTGGCCGGACAGCTCGTGCTGTCGACGCTCGCCGCCTATGCCTTCGCCCGCTTCAAATTCACCGGCAGCGGCATCGCCTTCGCGCTGGTTCTGCTGCAACTGATGATCATGCCGGATGTGCTGATCGTGGAGAATTATCGCACCATCGGCGCGCTCGGACTGCTCGACACGATTCCGGCGATTGCGCTGCCATATCTCGCCAGCGCCTTCGCCATTTTTCTGCTGCGCCAGACCTTCAAGAGCATCCCGCAGGAACTGGTCGATGCGGCGCGGGTCGAAGGCGCCGGTCCGTTGCAGGTTCTCTGGCGGGTCTACATTCCGCTCGCCCGGCCGACCTACATCGCCTTCGGCCTGGTCTCGGTCAGTTACCACTGGAACAATTTCCTGTGGCCGCTGATCGTCACCAATTCGGTGGGAAGCCGGCCGCTGACCGTCGGCCTTGCGGTATTTGGCGCGCCCGAGACCGGTGTCGACTGGTCGATCATTTGCGCCGCGACGGTCATGACCATGGCGCCGCTTCTGATCGCGTTTCTGCTGTTTCAGCGGCAATTCGTGCAGTCTTTCATGCGCGCGGGCATTCGCTGATGCGGCTCGTGACATGGAACATTATCCGTCATCGCCCGCGGAAGCCGGCGATCCGGTAATCCGCGGCGTCCGTGATCAAACCGAAAGGCCGCGGCGTACCGGATTCCCGCGTTCGCGGGAATGACAGGAAAGGGTGTGGCTACCTACGCCTTCTGGCCGTAGTTCAGCAGTCCGCCGCTGCTCTTTGGCGGATGCGCGCGAAGCCCTTCCTCGTTGGGCTCGGTGCCCCAGCCGGGCCGATCCGGTATGACGAGATGGCCATCCTCGATATCGGGCAGGTGGGTGAAGAGTTCGTGGTCCCACGCAAGGCGGTCGATGTCGGTCTCCATGATGCGCAGGTTAGGTACCGCCGCGCTGAAATGCGCATTCATCATGGTGCAGAGGTGGCCATAGAAATTATGCGGCGCGACGTTGACCTCAACGGCCTCGGCGGCTGCGGCGATCTTCATCGACTGCCATACCCCATTCCACGGCGTGTCGATGATGGCGACATCGACCGCCTGCTCGCGAAGATAGGGCAGGAATTCGCGCAGTCCGGTCAGCGTCTCGCAGGACGAAATCGGGTGCGGGCTCTGGCGCCTGATATAGCCGAGCGCCTCGGGACTGAAGCTGTCGATCTCGATCCAGAACATGTCGAGATCGGCGATCGCGCGCAGGATCTTGAGGTAGCCCTCGGTCTTGGCGTTGAAGTTGAGGTCAAGCAGGATGTCGATATCGGGTCCGGCACCATCGCGGATGGCTTCGAGATGCATGCGCAGATCGCGCAGCACCTTGCGGTCGACATTGATCCCGGGCTCGAACGGCGCGCCGAATCCAGGCCGCCAGCCCCGCGGCTTGCCGGCGTCGTAGCTGAAGATGTTGGTTTTCAGCGCGGTGAATTTCTTCTCGCGGACCTCGCGTCCGATCGCCTTGACGCCGTCGAGGTCGGTGATCGGCGGCTTGTACCAGGTGGGATGATTGATCCGCCAGGTGGCGCAATGCGACCAGTAGATGCGGATGCGGTCGCGAATCTTGCCACCGAGCAATTCATAGCAGGGCACGCCGAGCACCTTGCCCTTGACATCGAGCAGCGCGTTTTCGATTGCGGCGAGCGCCTGGGCGATGACGCCGCCGGTGCTGGGACGGGTCGCCGCGAACAGCTCGGCATAAATCCGCTCGTGCTGCAGCGCGTTCTGCCCGACCACGCGCGCCGAAAGCCGCTGGATCGCGGCGCCGAGGCCGGGCGAGCCGAAGCCTTCGTCAAACTCGCTCCAGCCGATCACGCCATCTTCGGTGGTGATCTTGACGAAATGGTAGTTTCTCCAGCCGGCGTCGCACGCAAGCGTTTCCACGCTTCGAACCGTCGATGATTTGGTCATGGCGTTCCCTTCGGCCGAATTCGCTCGAATTATTTCCGGCAGCGATACCACGCGCCGTCATTTCCCTGGAAATAGCCGCGCTGCGGGCTGTGGGCACGATACTGCCGGGTGCAATAGATCGGGCCAAACTGCGATCCGCCCGATGGCGTCGAGCCGAATATGCCGGCCGCGCCGAGCCACGCGCCGGGTGGATTGGCGGCAAAATCGCCGGGAAAGAAGCCGTTGGCCGGGAAGTCGCGGATGTCGTCGCGGCCATCATAATACCAGGCGGTCGGCGGTGTATCCCGGCGCAGCAACGGCTCGTGCGCGCGCTGCGCCGGCGCGGGCGCGCGTCGACGCGACAACCGTTGCGGCGGTGAGCAGCCATCTCAGCTTGCCCATGCCGTTGCTCTCGGGCCTGGCGATCAGTTGCAACATGGCCGGCTCGTCCCCCAGTCGCCTTTCCAGCCGTCAAGCCTGCCACGCCGGAATTGCAGATAGAGTCCGTCCCTTCGATCCGACAAGGCGCTGCCTTTGACGTTGGGCAGCGCGAGAAACATCTCGTTGCCGGGACGGCCCCTGACATAAATCAGCGTCGCGCCCAGCGCCAGCGAGGCCTGTTGCGCGTTCATGCCGAAAGTCAGCGGCGTATTGTTGCCCTGCTGCGCCTGCGCAGGGCAGCCGCTGCCGGCCATCGTGACGGTCAGGACTGCTGCGGCGCCGAACACCCATGCTCGCATGGCAAGGCCCCTCACGGTTGCGGCTGCGGTTGCAGCGAGGACAGCTTGCCGTCCGGCGTCCATCCGCCGCCAAGCGCCTGGAACAGGCTGCTCGCCGCCAACAGCTTGGTCAGGCGCACCTGCGCCAGGGTGTTCTCGGCGATCAGCAGCGTTTGCTGGGTTTGCAGCACGGTGATGAGGTTGACGGTGCCGGCGCGCAATTGGGTTTCCGAGACATCGAAGGCCTTGCGCGAATTGGTCACGGCTTCGATCTGCAACCGTTCCTGCCTGGTAAATTGCGCCAGCGCGACCAGCGCCTTCTCGACATCGGCGAAGGCCGACAGCACCGCCTTGCGATAGGCCTGCAGGTTTTGCAGTTGCACGCCCTTGGCCTGCTTGAGCTGGCTTTCGAGCAGGAAGCCGTCGAAGATCGGCTGGGTCAACCCGGCGGCCAGCGTGTAGTACCAGGCGCCTGGCCCGAACAGCGACGCCAGGGCCGCGCTTTGCACCCCGGTGGTCGCGGTCAACTGGATCTGCGGGAAGAAGGCGGCGCGCGCCGCTTCGACGCTGAAATTGGAGGAAGCGAGTTGCGCTTCGGCCTGCCGGATGTCAGGCCGTTGATAGAGCAATTCCGAAGGCAGTCCCGGCGTCACCCGCGGAATGGTGATTTGCGCCATGCCGCCGCCCCTGACGTTGAAGTTCGCCGGCGCGCGCGCCACCAGCAGCGCGAGTGCGGCGATATTCTGCTTCAGCGTCACTTCGAGCGGCGGGATCGCGGCGCGCTCGGTCGAGACCAGGGCCTCCTGCTGCGAGAGGTCGAGCTGCGAGGCTGTTCCGCCGGCGAATTGCTGCTTGATCAGGGTCAGGATGCGCTCGGCGGCAGCCAGGTTGCGTTGCGCGACGCGCAGCTCGTCCTGCGCCGCCAGAACCTCGAAGTAGGTGTTGGCAACGGTCACGATGGTCGAGAGCGTCACCACCTCGCGATTGTAGCGGGCGACGGTGGCATTTTCCTCCGCCGCATAAAGCGTGGCGCGGTTCTTGCCCCAGAAATCGAGCATGTAACTTGCGGTCAGGCCCGTATTGTACTGCGAGAAGGTCGACGGGCCGCCGGTGCCGAGACCGTTGCTGCCGCCGCTTTGCGATCCGAAATGCTCGCGCTCGGCCGTTGCGGTTCCGCTCACCGACGGCAAAAGCGGCGCCCCCGACACCCCGACCTGCGCATCGGCCTGGACGATCTGGGCAACGGCGACCGCGATGTCGAGATTGAAAATCTGCGCCTGCTCCATCAGCGAGGTCAGTTCCGGAGACCGGAAGCCGCGCCACCAATCCAGCGCCGGCACGGCCGCGTCGGGCGAGCGCCGCGTCGCCTCGCGATAGCTCGCGGGAACCTCAAGATTGAGTTCGGGCCGTTCGCTGCCAAGGATGCAGCCGGACAGCGCCGGGCTGAGCAGGAGCATGGCGAAAGCGGCGGCAGCGCGAATTTTGCCGCAAGGTCCTGCGGTCAAGGAATTCGACCTCCGCGCAAGCCTACTCATGGGACACCGGTTCAAGCTGCAACCTTGATCGAGTCCGGTCTCCGTGGGTCCGCGACACGGAAAACGCCTCGATCCCGACATCGCACGGGGCTCGTTGCAGCGCTAGGCCTGTCATCGATGCAACTGTTGACATCTATTCGCCTGGCTGCAGGGTGGCATCGGGCGCGAGAGGGGCCGCGCCGCCGCCCCTGAGACGCTGGCTCCAGGAACGGAACCGGTCCATGTACAGGTAGATCACCGGCGTCGAATAGAGCGTCAGCGCCTGGCTGAGGATCAGCCCGCCGACGATCGCGATGCCGAGCGGCTGGCGAAGTTCGCCGCCTTCTCCCATGCCGATGGCCAGCGGCAGCGCGCCAAACATGGCCGCCATGGTCGTCATCATGATCGGCCTGAAGCGCAGCAGGCATGCCTCGTAGATCGCGTCGAACGGGCTCAGCCCGCGCCGTCGTTCGGCGTCGAGCGCAAAATCGATCATCATGATGGCGTTCTTTTTCACGATGCCGATCAGCAGGATGACGCCGATCAGCGCCATGATGCTGAATTCGGTGTGAAACGCCATCAAGGCCAGCAGCGCGCCGACACCGGCGGACGGCAGCGTCGACAGGATCGTCAGCGGGTGCACGTAGCTCTCGTAGAGCACCCCGAGCACGATATAGATCGTGACCAGCGCCGCCAGAATCAGGAACGGCTGATTGTTGAGCGAATCCTGAAAGGCCTTGGCCGTGCCCTGGAAGGTGCCGCGGATCGATGCCGGCACGCCGATCCGGTTCATGGTGGCCTCGATGGTGGCAACGGCGGTGCTCAGCGACACATTGGGCGGCAGGTTGAACGATATGGTGTTGGCGACCAGCAGCCCCTGATGGTTGACCGCAAGCGGGGTCGCGCCCTGGGTAAAACCCGCGACCGCCGACAGTGGAATCATGGTTTCCTGGCTGGTGGACACCGCCGAGCCGGTCGAAGCCACGCCCTTGCCGGTGGCGCCGATCGAGTTGGTCGCGAGATTGCGGGCAGCTTGAAGATTGGCCGAGTTGGTCGAGGCCGATTGCCCGGTCGCGATGACGGTTCCGGCGACCGCGTTCGTCGCCTGCGAGCCGCCGACCGAACCGCCTGAGGTGCTGACATAGACGTCCTTCAGCGTTTCCGGGCTTTGCCAGTACCGCGGCGCCACTTCCATGATCACATGATACTGGTTGCGGGCGACATAGATGGTGGAAACCTGGCGCTGGCCAAACGCGTCGTAGAGCGTGTTGTCGATCTGGCTGACGGTAATTCCGAGCCGGGCGGCGGCGTCCCGATCGATCACCAGATTGGACTGGAGCCCCTTGTTCTGCTGATCGCTGTTGACGTCCGCAAGCGTGTGCTCGCTTTGCAGCGCCGCCGCGATCTTCGGCGACCATTCGTTGAGTTCCTCCAGGGTGGGACCCTGCAGGGTGTATTGATATTGCGCGTTGCTGGCGCGGCCGCCGACCCGGATGTCCTGCACCGCCTGCAGGAACAGCGTGGCGCCCGGGACCACCGCCATCTCCCGCCGCAGCCGCGCAATGACGCCGTCGGCGGAGATGTGGCGCTGGTTCGGCGGATACAGCGAAACGAACATGAAGCCGGAATTGGTCTGGCCCCCGCCGGTAAACCCGACGGCGGTCTCGACCGCGGGATCCTTCTTGAGGATGCCGACGAACTGCGCCAGCTTCTGCTGCATCAACTGAAACGAAATGCTCTGGTCGGCCTGGATGATGCCGATGATCCGGCCGGTATCCTGCTGCGGGAAGAAGCCCTTCGGAATGACGTCGTACAGGTAGAAATTGAGACCGAGCACGGTGGCGAGGATCAGCATCATCGCTGCGGGATGCCGCAGCGCCGAGGTCAGCGTCCGGCTGTAGAAGTTCAGCATCCGTTCGAAAAAACGCTCGCTTGCCCGATAGAGCCACCCATGGCTTCGGCCGGACTTGCCGCGCAGCAGCATCGCGCACATCATCGGCGTGGTCGCGAGCGAAACCGCCAGCGAAATCACGATCGCGATCGAGATCGTCATCGCGAATTCGCGAAACAGCCGGCCGACGATGCCGCCCATCAGCAGGATCGGAATGAATACCGCGATCAGCGAGACACTCATCGAAAGCACGGTGAAGCCGACCTCGTTGGCGCCCTTGAGCGAGGCTTCCAGCGGCGACATCCCCTCTTCGATGTAGCGGGTGATGTTCTCCAGCACGACGATGGCATCGTCGACCACGAAGCCCGTCGCCACCGTAAGCGCCATCAGCGACAGATTGTCGAGGCTGTAGCCAATCAGGTACATCACCGCGAAGGTCGCGACCAGCGACACCGACACCGCGACCACCGGCACCAGCGTGGCGCGGAGGTTTCGCAGGAAGGCGAATACCACGAGGATCACCAGCAGCACCGCAAGGATCAGGGTTCGTTCGACGTCGTGCAACGAGGTGCGAATGGTGGTCGAGCGATCGACCGCTAATGTGACGTCGATGGCCGGCGAGATCGAGGCTTTCAATTGCGGCAACAGCGCTTTCACCGCGTCCACGGTGCTGATGATGTTGGCGCCCGGCTGCCGGTAGAGGATGATCAGCACCGCCGGCTTGCCGTTGGCAAGGCCGGCGTTACGCAGGTTTTCCACCCCGTCGGAGACCTCGCCGACATCGGAAAGGTGCACCGCCGCACCGTTGCGGTAAGCCACGATCAGGGATCGATAGTCGGCAGCCTTGTTGGCCTGGTCGTTGGCATAGATCTGGTAACGCTGATCGCCGACATCGATACCACCCTTCGGACTGTGCGCATTGGCGCTGGCCAACGCCGCCCGCACGTCCTCCAGGCCGATGCCGTATTTGTAGATCGCCTGCGGAATGAGATCGACCCGTACCGCCGGCAGCGAACTGCCGCCGACGACCACTTCGCCGATGCCCTCGACCTGCGACAATTTCTGCGCCAGCACGGTCGACGCCGCGTCATAGAGGTCGCCCCGCGTCATCGTATCCGACGTCAGGGTCAGGATGATGATCGGCGCATCGGCCGGATTGACCTTGCGGTAGGTCGGATTGGTTCTCAGGCTGGTCGGCAGGTCGGCGCGGGCCGCATTGATCGCCGCCTGTACGTCGCGCGCCGCGCCGTTGATATCCCGGTTCAATCCGAACTGCAGGGTGATGCGCGTCGACCCCACGGTCGAGGAGGAGGTCATCTCGGTGACATCGGCGATCTGCCCGAGATGACGCTCGAGCGGGCTCGCCACGGTGGTGGCGACGTCCTGCGGGCTGGCGCCGGGCAGGATGGCCTGTACCGAGATGGTCGGAAAATCCACCTGCGGCAGCGGCGACACCGGCAGCTTGAAAAACGCGACGGCCCCCGCCGCCGCAAGCCCGAACGTCAGCAACGTCGTCGCGACCGGTCGGCGAATGAAGGGAGTTGACGGGCCCATCTCTCAGCTCACCGCTCACTGCAATTCGTTGACGGGTCCGACCTCGCCGGAGCGTCCGGCGAACCTTATCGCGAGGCGGTCGAACCAGAGATAGATCACCGGCGTCGTGAACAGGGTCAGCAACTGGCTGACAAGGAGGCCACCGACGATGGAAATGCCGAGCGGATGCCGGAGTTCGGAGCCGGCACCGGTTCCCAGCATCAAGGGCAGCGCGCCGAGAACCGCGGCCATCGTCGTCATCAGGATGGGCCTGAACCGCAGCAGGCAGGCCTGATAGATCGCTTCGCGTGGAGGCTTGCCCTCGTTGCGCTCGGCGTCGAGCGCGAAATCGATCATCATGATCGCGTTTTTCTTCACGATGCCGATCAGAAGGATGATGCCGATGATCGCGACGATCGTCAGGTCGTCGCCGGCGGCCATCAGCGCCAGCAACGCGCCGATGCCGGCGGACGGCAGCGTGGACAGGATGGTGATGGGATGGATGAAGCTCTCGTAGAGCACGCCCAGCACAATATAGACGGTGACGATCGCCGCCAGGATCAGGAATAGCTGGTTCGAGAGCGAGGACTGAAACGCCAGCGCGGCGCCCTGAAAGCTGCTGATTACGGCGAGCGGCAGGGCGATGTCGGCCTGCGCCTGTTTGATCGCGGTCACCGCGCCGCCGAGCGATGCGCCGGGGGCAAGGTTGAAGGAAACCGTCGTGGACGGAAACTGGCCGAGATGCGAGACCAGCAGCGGCGCGGTTTGCTGCTTCATCTTGGCCATCACGGCGAGCGGAACCGGCGTGCTGCCCACCGATGAGGGCAGATAGATGTCGGACAGCGACTGCAACGAGGTTTGCAGGCTCGGATCGGCCTCGAGAATGACCCGATATTGGT
Source organism: uncultured Alphaproteobacteria bacterium (assembly GCA_963748165.1). Lineage (GTDB taxonomy): Bacteria > Pseudomonadota > Alphaproteobacteria > Rhizobiales > Xanthobacteraceae > Bradyrhizobium. Next base: position 144,427 of record CAVVIM010000012.1, on the reverse strand, counting down.
TCGAGTTGGTGAAGATGGTGGAGACGATGCGCTGGCCGTACGAATCATACAGCGCATTGTCGATCGTGGCGGGCGTGATGCCGAAACGGGCGGCCTGGTCGCGGTCGATTTCGACATACACCGAGAGGCCCTGCGCCGACAGGTCGCTGGTCACATCGGCAAGCTCCGGCAGCGTGTTGAGCTTGTCGACGAGCTTGGGCGTCCATTCCGTCAATTGCGCCGGATCGGCATCCTGCAGGATGAACTGGTATTGCGTCCGGCTGACGGTGCCCTCGATGGTCAGGTCCTGCACCGGCTGCATGTAAAGCGTGACGCCGGTCAGCGAAGCCGTGCTGTTCTTGATGCGCTGCATGACCGCCGCAATGCCGGATTTTCGCTGATCAAAGGGTTTGAGATTGATCAGGATGCGCCCGCTGTTGAGCGTGGTATTGGTCCCGTCGACGCCGATGAAGGAGGAAAGGCTTTCGACATCCGGATCCTTCAGGATGGCGCTGGCGAGCTGTTGCTGCCGCTCCGCCATCGCGGCGTAGGACACCGACTGCGGCGCCTCCGAGATCGCCTGAATGACGCCGGTGTCCTGCAGCGGAAAGAACCCTTTCGGAATCACGACGTAGAGCACGGCGGTCAGGGCGAAGGTGCCGAGCGCGATCAGCAGCACGAAGGTCTGGCGGTCGAGCACCCAGTTGAGCGCATGCCCATACACCGCGATGATGCGGTCGAAGCCTTCACGGCTGTATCGCTGAAACGCGTTTTCCCGGGTTTGCGCTTCGGGCTTGAGCAGCTTGGCGCAGGCCATCGGCACCAGTGTCAGCGACACCACGGCCGATATCAGGATCGTGACCGACAGCGTGATGGCGAATTCGCGAAACAGCCGGCCGACGACGTCGCCCATGAACAGCAGCGGTATCAGCACCGCGATCAGCGATACGGTGAGCGAGATGATGGTGAAGCCGATCTGCTCCGAGCCCCTCAGGGCGGCCTGCAGCGGCGACTCGCCCTCTTCGATGTAGCGGGAGATGTTTTCGATCACGACGATCGCGTCGTCGACGACAAATCCGGTGGCGATGGTCAGCGCCATCAAGGAAAGATTGTTGAGGCTGAAGCCGAACAGGTACATCGCACCCAGGGTGCCGACCAGCGACAGCGGAACCGAGAGGCTCGGGATCAGCGTCGCGCGCGCGTTGCGCAGGAACACGAAGATCACCAGCACGACCAGCAGGACCGCGAGCGACAGCTCATATTCCACGTCCCGTACCGAGGCTCGAATGGTCACGGTCCGGTCGGTCAGGATGTTGAGGTCGATCGCGGCCGGCAGCGAGGCCTGCAGTTGCGGCAGCAGCGCCTTGATGCCCTCGACCACCGAGATCACGTTGGCGCCCGGCTGCCGCTGGATGTTGAGAATGATCGCCGGGGTTTCGTTCATCCAGGCGCCGAGCTTGTCGTTCTGAGCACCGTCGACGACGTCGCCGACATCGCTGAGCCGGACCGGCGAGCCGTTCTTGTAGGCGACGATCAGCGATTTATAATCGGCCGCATTCCTGATCTGGTCGTTGGCGTTGATGGTGTAGGCGCGCATCGCGCCGTCGAAATTGCCCTTGGGCGTGTTGATATTGGCATTGCCGAGCGTGGTGCGCAGGTCGTCGATATTCAGCCCATAGGCCGCGAGCTTGCGGATATCGGCGCGGATCCGCACCGCCGGCCTTTGGCCGCCGCTGATACTGACAAGCCCGACGCCGGGAAGCTGGGAGATCTTCTGCGCCAGGCGGGTGTCGACGAAATCCTCCACCTCGGTCAGCGGCATCGTCTTCGACGTCAGCCCCAGGGTCAGGATTGGCGCGTCGGCCGGGTTCACCTTGGCATAGATCGGCGGCGCCGGCAGGTCGGCCGGCAGCAAATTGCCGGAGGCGTTGATCGCGGCCTGTACTTCCTGCTCGGCGACATCAAGCGAAATGGTGAGACCGAACTGCAGCGTGATGACCGACGCGCCGGCGGAACTCACCGAACTCATCTGGTTGAGGTTCGGCATCTGGCCGAACTGCACTTCCAGCGGTGCGGTGACGGACGAGGTCATCACATCCGGACTGGCGCCGGGATAGAAGGTCTGCACCTGGATGGTCGGGTAGTCCACTTCGGGCAAAGCGGCGACCGGAAGAAATCTGAACGCCAGCATGCCGGACAGCATGATCGCTATCATCAGCAGGGTGGTCGCCACAGGCCGCAGAATGAACGGCTGTGAAGGGTTCATTGCTTTGGTCCGCTGTCCGGGCGCCGCTTCTTGCCGCCCGCTTTATCCGGGCTGGTGGAAGGGGTCGCAGGCGGCTCGCCGGTTTCGGCCTCCCCGCGCACATTGATCTTGGCGCCGTCGCGCAGCTTGTCGGCGCCATCGATCACGATGCGATCGCCTGGCGCCAGTCCGGAGCGAACCTCGACGCGGTCGCCATCGGTCACGCCGAGTTCGATCTTGCGGACCGAGACGGTGTTATCGGCGTTGACAAGGTAGACGAACGTGCCGGGCACGCCGCGCTGGACGCCCGCCGTCGGCATCGTGGTGACGTCCTTGTGGGTATCGAGCAGCAGGCGGATGTTGACGAACTGATTCGGAAACAGCGCCTCGGTCTCGTTGGGAAACAGCGCGCGCAGCTTGATCGTTCCGGTGGTCGGATCGATCTGGCTGTCGAAGGTCTGCAAGGTGCCGTCGGCGATCTTGCTGGCGCCGCTGCGATCGAGTGCGGTTGCCGGCAGCACGGCTCCGTCCTGGAGGCGCTTCGAAATCGCCTGCAGATTATCTTCCGGCACGGTGAACAGGACGCTGATCGGCTTCAACTGCGTGATCACCACGATGCCGTTGGTGTCGCCGGGCGTGACATAGTTGCCCTGATCGACCTGGCGCAGCCCGACGCGGCCGTCCAGCGGCGACACGATGCGGCAATAGTTCAGGTTCACTTCGGCGGATTTGACCGCGGCGCGGTCGGCTTCGACCGTGCCCTGGTCCTGCGCGACCAGCGCTATCTGGGTGTCCAGCGTCTGGCGCGGCACCGCATTTTGCGCCGCCAGACCTTGATAGCGCGTCAGATCGACTTGCGCGCCCTTCAGCAGCGCTTCGTCGCGCGCCAGAGCTCCCTTCGCCTGATTGAGCGTGGCTTCGTACGGCCGAGAGTTCGATCTGCGCGAGCAGATCGCCTTTCTTGACCTCATCGCCTTCCTTGAAATCGATCTTCAACAGATAACCGCTGATCTGGCTTCTGATCGTCACGGTGGCCAGCGATGTGACGGTACCGAGGGCGTTGAGGTTGATTCCGATATCACCCTTGGCGACGACTTCGGGCACGATCGACATCGGCACCGCATTCCGTGCACCGCGGCCCTGCTCGGGCGCGCTTTCGTGCCGGCTCCACCAGACGACCCCGGCCACGATCAGCAACAACAGCAGGCAGGTTGCGAGGAATTGCCGGCCCGATCGGGGCTTGGAAACAGGCGGAGCGCGAACTGGACGGGCTTCCTGCTGTGGCGAAGCTTCCTGAGGAGGTTTCATGGGTTGGTTCATGAACGTTCCATCATCGAACTATCGCTCATTTTCAGGCCTCTGGCTGCGTGACCGGTCGAGGGTGTGAAGTCGTTCAAACAAACCGTGACGGGTCGATCATTGTAGGCGTTTTGAACGGAATTTCGCAATCGCTCGACGACAATGAAGTACACGTCCCACACCGGCGGATCGCATTAATAATCGGAAAGAATTGTATCCCGATCCGACACGCCGTGCCAGCGAATCAGCCGATTTTTACCGAGATTGGCGGATCGACGGTACCCAAAAGGCGCCGTTTTGGCCTCCGGCTTGCTGAAGCTGTCGATTCGTCCGTGCGGTCGATATGATCGAGACCGCTGGCCGCCTCGGCGCAGTTGTGCTGCGGTGGAATGGGTAAAGCGTCAACATCTTCCTGATACGCGGGGACCAACAGCGTGACCATCATTCGCCTCGCCATCGTCGGTCTCGGCAAGATCGCCCGGGACCAGCATGTTCCCGCAATCGCCGGCACCGAACGGATTGAACTCGCCGCCGTTGCGAGCCGCAATGCCTCGATCGCCGGCATCGCGCATTTCGCGACGCTCGACGAGTTGCTTGTGGCCGCGCCGGATATCGATGCCGTGGCGCTGTGTACGCCGCCACACGTGCGTCATCTGCAGGCGGCTGCGGCATTGAGGGCCGGCAAGCACGTCCTGCTCGAAAAGCCTCCGGGAGCGACGGTGAGCGAACTCAATTCCCTGATCGAGGCTGCGAGGCAAGCCGGGCGGACGTTGTTTGCCACCTGGCATTCCCGTTTCGCACCCGCCGTCGAACCGGCGCGAACTTTTCTCGCCAGTCGCAGGATCCAATCGGTCGCCGTCGATTGGAAGGAAGACGTGAGGATCTGGCATCCGGGCCAGGCCTGGATCTGGGAGCCCGGCGGGCTTGGGGTGTTTGATCCCGGCATCAATGCGCTGTCGATTCTTACCCGCATTCTGCCGCGGCCGTTCTTCCTCACCCGGGCCGAGTTGTCGTTTCCGCGCCATCGCGCCGCCCCGATCGCTGCCGATCTCGCCTTTTCTGACGATACCGGGTTGCCGATCCGCGCTGCATTCGATTGGCGCCAGACCGGCCCGCAAAGCTGGGACATCCGCGTCGAGACCGACGCCGGCAGCGTTCTGCTCTCCGGCGGCGGCAGCCGCCTTGTCTGCGATGACCGGACATTGGTCGACGAAAAGCCGGCGGAGTATCGCGGCGTCTATCGGCGCTTTGTCGAGTTGATCGCCCATGGCGAGTCCGATGTCGATCTGTCGCCGCTGGTCCATGTCGCCGATGCCTTCATGCTCGGTCGTCGCCGCGACGTCGAACCGTTCGTCGAGCATTGAACGCGGCGCAGACCGCGCAATTCGCCGAGACTGTTCAACTGCTCGATCGCCTAGTCCCGGTTCGCATCCGCGCGCGCCGGTGGCCGACCCGCGAGCGGAACGAGCATCAAGCCGAGCAGCGCCACGCCTGCCAGCAGGGCCCAGGCTTCGTTGGTGCTGAGCGCAAACGCCGCCCGCTCGACCATGGGCCGAACATAGGCTTCGACAGCAGCGTCCGACACGCCGGGGGGCCGGTGGGTGAACAACTGAAGATCAAGGCCGATCGCCTGGGCCGCGGTGACGTCGCCCGCGATCAGCCGGTCGCGCAGCGCCCCGGCATGTTGCGCCGTGCGCCCGTAGAGGATGGTGTCGATCAACGCGATTCCGATCGCGCCACCGAGGTTTCGCATCAGGTTAAACAGGCCGCTGGCGTCGGGCACCTGGCTTGCCGTCAATGTGCCGAGCGCCAGCCGGGTCGGCGGCAGCAGGCAGAACATGATGGCGACGCCACGCAGGACCTGCGGCCAGAACATCTCGTCGAAATCGGCTACCCTGCTCTGAAACGCGCCGCAACCGAGCCCGAATGCGAACAGCGCGAAACCGCCCGCGGACAGCCAGCGCGGATCGAACCTGCTTTCCATCGCGCCGGCGATCGGTGCGGTCGCGAGTTGTGCTACGCCGGTGACCAGCATGACGGTGCCGATCTCGAAGGCATCATGGTGGCGCACATGGGCGAGAAAGACCGGCATCAGATAGACCGAGCCGAACAATCCGACGCCCAGGCAGAAGCTCAGCGCGCAGCCGATCGCAAATGAGCGCGTGCTCAATGTCGATAGCTCGACCACCGGATGCCTGGCCCTCAATGTCCTGACCGCAAAGCCGGCCGCCGCGATGCCGCACAGCAGGAACAGGGCGAGGCAGGCTGGCGAAAGCCAGCCTTGCTGCGGGGCTTGCTTGAGGCCGATCTCGAGGCTTGCGAGTGCGATCGCCATCAGCACCAGCGAACGGCCGTCGAGTGTCGCCAGATCGTCAAGGCAGGGCCGCGCGCGCGGCAGCACCAGGGGCGTGACGGCGGCGGCGATGATCCCGGGAAGAACGTTGATCAAGAACAGCCAGTGCCAGGACCATGTATCGGTGATCCAGCCGCCCACCACCGGCCCCACCGTCGGCGCCAGAACGGCCATGATGCCGGCCAGGGTGGTGGCGATCGGGTGCAGCCGGGGTGGAAACATCAGGAAGACTGCAGAGAATACCACGGGGATCAGTGTGCCGCCGGCAAAACCCTGCAACACCCGAAAGCCGATCAGGACGACAAAACTGCCGCTGAAGGCACAGCCGACCGAGGCGAGGGTGAAGAGGCTGATCGCTCCGACGAACAGCCAGCGCAGCGTCAACACCCGGGTCATCCAGCCGGTCAGGGCAATGGCGATGATCTCGGCGATCAGATACGCGGTCTGGATCCAGCTCATCAGATCCGGCGCCATCGCCAACGCGCGCTGGATCGTCGGCAACGAGGTCGCGACGACCTGAATGTCGAGGATCGCCATGAACATGCCGAGGCACATCAGCATGAAGCCAAGCCATGTCGCGGCGTGGATCTCGCTCTCCTCGCTCAGCCATTCGTTCATCGCGGATCATCCGCCAACCTCGCCCGGCGACAGCTCGCCAGCGCGCGATTTTCGTCCCGCAGGCGGATCGTCAGCACGGCCGCGTTGAGTACCGTGAAGACGACGGCAAGCCAGCCAAGATCGAGCGTCCACGGCAGCACGGCGATCTCGCCGGCCACGACCGCGTAGTTCGGATGAGACATCAATCGATAGGGTCCCGCCGCCACCAGAGTCTCGCCCGGCAGAACGATAATCCGCGTCGTCCATCGCGAGCCGAGCGTCCATAGCACCCAGCAACGCAAGCCCTGCAGGGCGACATACAGAGCGAGGCCGACGACGTTCACGGATTGGTGTCGTCCGAATAGCCACAGCGATAGCAGCCAGCCCGTGTGCACCGCGACGATCAATGGGTAATGCCCCGATCCCACCTCGACAGCGCCGCGGGCCATCAGCTTGCGCGTGTTGTGGCGTGCGACGACGAGTTCGGCGATACGCTGCAGCGTGACGACGGCAAGCAGGAGCTCGGCGCCGGTCAAGCGGCGTGCCGCAGCGTGACGCAGCTTGCGGTGAAGCCGGGTCCGAGCGCCGTCAACAGCGACCGAGCCGGCAGTCCATTGGCACGCGCACGTTCGAGGACAAACATCACCGTCGGCGCCGACATGTTGCCGCAATCGGCGATGACCTGCCGCTCATGGTCGAGCGTACCCTGGTGAAGGCTCAGTGCCGTCTCCAGCGCGGTGATGACCCTGGCGCCGCCGGGATGGCAGATGAATCGCCCGATCTCCGCCATCGAGAGCTGCATGTTCGAGAGAATCTGCATCACGGCAGCGCCAAGATGCGCGGTGATGAAATTCGGGATGGTACGCTGGAAGATGACGCCGAATCCTTCGGGATCGACCTTCCAGCCCATGATGCCGAGCGTATCCGGCCACAGATATTCGCCGGAACTCTCGATTTGCGTGGCGCCGCCATCGCCCGCGCGCACGATGATCGCCGCGGCACCATCGCCGAACAGGCTGGTGGCGACGATGTTGGCCTTGGTGAGTTCATCGAGGCGAAGCGCCAACGAGCAGAGCTCGACGGCGACCAGCAACACGTTGGTGCCCGGTCGCGCCTGCGCGAGGCGTGCCGCAATCGACAGCCCCGACACCCCGCCGGCGCAGCCGAGCCCGAACACCGGCACGCGCGCGATGTCGGAGCGGAAACCCATCCGGCCGGCGACACGGGCTTCAAGGCTTGGCGTGGCAATGCCGGTTGAGCATACGGTCACCACCGTGTCGATATCGGCAGCGGTCAGATCTGCGTTCGTCAGCGCTTTCTCCGCGGCATCGACGAACAGCGCCTCCGCACCCTCCAGAAAGGCCTTGGTCCGCTCCGGCCAGCCTCGCGGCGCGAGATACCACTCGAACGGCTTGACGCCATGACGCTTGACGATGCCGGTATTGCTGAAAATGCTGGAGAGCGTTTCAAATTCGGGAAGCCGCGGTCCGAACACCTCCCACGCGGCAGCGAGAACATCCTTCTGCAGAAATACGTGAGGAGGAACGGATGTTGCCAGCGAGACCAAAGCCGCCTGCGACGCCGGAGCAGCCTTGGTCATTGCGTGTCCCCCGGTTTCCGCCCTTCGTAACAGGAAACATTCGCGGGCGGCGAATATTTCGAAATGCCGCGAAAAATCGCTGGGCGGAAGGGGTCACTAAAAGTTGAAATCGGGCGGCTTTATGGTGGATCGCCTGCTGCGGCATCGGGGCTGCGGGCGGTCTGGCTGCCATGTTTTGGCGTTGGCTCTAGTCGAACGGCGGTCTGCTATGCTTTGATGTCGGGAAAGCCCGGGCCTGAACAACCACGCCGGCAAGACGGCGGCCAGCGGCGCGAGGCCGCCAGCCATAAGAAGCCAAACGGGAGGCATCCTTGGAGAAATCCGGCCGCACGCTGCTGGCCAAGATCTGGGACCAGCATGTCATCGCACGTCTTGGCGAGGATACCGATCTGCTCCATGTCGATCGTCACTTGCTGCACGACCTCGGCGGCTCGCGCGGTCTGCTCGATCTCAAGAAACGCAATCTTTCCGTGCACAATCCCGAACTGACCTTCGCGACGCCGGACCACGCGATTTCGACCGCGCATGGACGCGCCGGCACCATCAAGATCGGCCAGGAACTGCTGGCGGCGTTGCGGGTCGAAACGGCGGCCGCCGGCATCGAGCTGTTCGATGTCGATCAGCCCGGCCAGGGCATTGTCCATGTCATCGGGCCGGAACTGGGCTTCAGTCTTCCCGGTAGCCTGATCGTGTGTGGCGACAGCCATACCTGCACCCATGGCGGGCTTGGCGCACTCGCCTTCGGGATCGGATCGAGCGAATTGACGCACGTGCTGGCGACCCAGGCGCTGATCCAGCGTCGACCCAAAACCATGCGCGTTCGGTTCGAGGGCAAGCTTCCGCTGGGCGTGACCGCGAAGGACATGATCCTTGCCTTGATCGGCCATGTCGGTGCCGCCGGCGGCACCGGATATGCCGTCGAATACGCCGGCAGCGCGATCGGGGATCTGCCGGTCGAAGGGCGGCTCACCATCTGCAATCTTTCGATCGAGCTTGGCGCCAAGATGGGTATGGTTGCCCCGGACGAGAAAACCTATGCGTACATCCGGGGACGGCGCTACGCCCCGCAAGGCGGGATGTGGGAGCAGGCGGTCCGGGACTGGCGGGAGCTGCCCAGCGACCCCGATGCGGTGTTCGACAAGGAAGTTCGCATCGATGTCGAGAACATTATTCCGCAGGTGACCTGGGGCATCAGTCCGGAGCATGTCATCGGCGTCGATGGCCGCATTCCCGATCCGGAACAGATTGCCGATCCGGCGCGCCGCGCCGCGGTCGAGACCGCGCTCGATTATATGGGCCTCCAAGGCGGTGCACTGATCGCCGGCACGCCGGTCGACTGGGTGTTCATCGGCTCCTGCACCAATAGCCGGCTCAGCGATCTGCGCGCTGCGGCGGAAGTCGCGCGTGGCCGCAAGGTCGCGCCCGGCGTGCGCGCCTGGGTGGTGCCGGGGTCGGAGACGGTCAAGCGCGATGCCGTTGCCGAAGGACTCGACAGGCTCTTCACCGACGCAGGCTTCGAGTGGCGCGAGCCTGGATGTTCGATGTGCCTTGCCGCCAATGGCGAAACCGTCCCGCCCGGCCAGCGTTCGGTCTCGACCTCCAACCGCAACTTCATCGGCCGTCAGGGGCCGCGCGCGCGTACCCATCTCGCCAGTCCGGCCACGGCGGCAGCGGCGGCGATCGCAGGCGCCATCGCCGACGTGCGGATGATGGAGCGATAGATGCCGCAACCCTTCACCGCATTGAGCGCCATCGCCGCACCGATCATGCGCAGCAACATCGATACCGACGTCATCATTCGCATCGAACGTCTGGTCGGCAACTCGGTTCGCGGCAGCCTCGGCAAATGGGCGTTCGGTTCGCTGCGCTATCTGCCGGACGGCGCGGAAAATCCCGCCTTCATCCTGAACCGCGAGCCGTACCGGCAGGCCGAAATCCTCGTCACCGGACCGAATTTCGGCTGCGGCTCGTCCCGCGAAGGCGCGGTGTGGGCGCTGCAGGAAATGGGAATCCGCGCCGTGATCGGCTCCGGTTTCGGCGATATCTTCTTCGCCAACTGTTTTCAGAACGGCATCCTTCCGATCGTGATTGACAAGGAGATCGTCGACGGTCTGGCCGCGGAGATCGAATTCACGCAAGGCTCCGGGCGCATCAGCATCGATCTCGAGGCGCAGACGATCATTTCGCCGTCCGGCGCGCGGCACCATTTCGAGATCGACCCGCGCCGCCGTGCCGGCCTTCTCGAGGGGCTCGACGAGGTGCTGCTGACCTTGCGGCGCGACGACGAAATCCGGGCGTTCCAGGCATCGGACCGCGATGCGCGGCCCTGGATCCATTTTGCGGGGAAGCACGCATGAACAGCCTGTCCAACATGTTCAAGGTGGCCGTGGTCGGCGGCGAGGGCATTGGCCCCGAGGTGACGGCGCAGTCGCATCGGGTCCTGAACTGGTTCGCGGCGAGACGCGGCGCCCCGATGACGCTGCGTGAGGCGCAATACGGCCTGATCCCCTATCGGGCGACCGGCAAGGTGTTGCCGCCGGATACCGCGGATGCGATGGATGAAGCCGACGCCATCATGTGGGGCGCGACCGGTGGACCCGAGACCACCGAGGTCCCCGCCGCCGCACGCAAGGCCGGCAGCCTGCTCGGGCTGCGCAGCAAATACGACCTCTATGCCAATCTAAGGCCGATCGTTGCCAATCCTGCGCTGTCGGAGTTGGCGCCGCTCAAGGCGCGTGTACTCAAGGATGTCGACTTTGTCATCATCCGGGAATTGACCAGCGGCATCTATTTTGGCGAGCCGCGCGGCATCGAAACGCTCGCCGACGGGCAGCGGCGCGGCTTCAACACCGAGCAATACACCACCAATCAGATTCGCCGGGTGGCGCGCACGGCCTTCGAACTGGCGCGGACCCGCAACGGCCGGGTCTGTTCGGTCGACAAGGCGAATGTGCTGGAAACCAGCGTGGTGTGGCGCGAGGAAGTGATCGCCCTGCACAGCGAGGAGTTCTCCGACGTCGAACTCTCCCATCTCTATGTCGACAACGCGGCGATGCAGATCGTTCGCGAGCCGGCGCAGTTCGACGTGATGGTGACCGGCAATATCTTCGGCGACATCCTGTCCGATTGCGCGGCGATGGCGTCCGGCTCGCTCGGCATGCTGCCGTCGGCCTCGCTCGGGCCGGTCGACCGGTTCGGCCGCCGCAAGGCGCTCTACGAGCCGGTCCACGGCAGCGCGCCCGATATTGCGGGCAAAGGCATCGCCAATCCGCTCGGCTCTATTCTCAGCGTCGCCATGCTGCTGCGCCTCACGCTCGGCCGGCCCGACGATGCGGACCTGCTCGAAAGCGCGGTCGATACCGCGTTGGCGGGCGGGGCGCGAACCGCCGATATCGCCGAACCGGGCGCTACCCGACTTTCGACCGTCGAAATGGGCGACGCGATACTTGATGCGCTGGACAAGCTCGCCGCCCGGCAGAAGGAACCCGCGTGATGCCTCGACCCGCGGACAAGAGCAGCCCGGCCATCCGATTTGGCGAATATGCTAATTGTCACCGCCGCAGCGCCCCCCGGCGCCTTGACGTTTCCCGTCCTTGTCATCTCACGTGAGGAGTAGCCCCATGACGCATGCGATCCGCTTTCATAAAGCCGGTGGTCCCGAAGTTCTGGTCTGGGAGGAGGTCAAGCTCGGCAAGCCGGGCCCGGGCGAGGCGCGCATTCGCCATACTGCCGTCGGGCTGAACTTTGTCGACATCTACAATCGCTCCGGCCTGTACCCCGTGCAATTGCCGAGCGGACTCGGCGGCGAGGCGGCCGGCGTTGTCGAGGAAGTGGGATCCGGCGTCACCGACCTGAAACCGGGCGACCGCATCGCCTATGGCGCCGCGCCGATGGGCGCCTATGCCGAAGCGCGGCTGATCCCGGCCGACCGCCTGATGAAGCTGCCCGACAGCATCGATGACAGGACCGCTGCGGCGATGATGCTGAAGGGCCTGACGGTGCAATATCTGATCCGCCAGACCTATCGGGTGAAGGCCGGTGAGACCATCCTGCTCCACGCCGCGGCAGGCGGCGTCGGCCTGATCCTCAGCCAATGGGCGAAGCACCTCGGCGCAACCGTGATCGGCACGGTCGGCAGCGATGAAAAGGCAAAGCTTGCCCAAGCCCATGGCTGCGCCCACACCATCGTCTACACGCGCGAGGATTTTGTGAAGCGCGTCGAGGAGATCACCGGTGGCAGGAAGGTGCCTGTGGTGTACGATTCCGTCGGCAAGGATACCTTCCTGAAATCGCTCGACTGCCTGGCACCGCTCGGCTTGGTTGCGCTGTTCGGCCAGTCCTCCGGCAGTGTCGAGCCGCTCAATCTCGGCCTGCTGGCCCAGAAGGGGTCGCTCTACGTCACCCGCCCGACGCTCAATACCTATGGCGCCAAGCGCGAGAACCTGGTGGCGATGGCGAAGGAACTGTTCGAGGTGGTGCAATCCGGAGCGGTGAAGATCGAGGTCCGCCAGACCTATCCGCTCAAGGACGCCGCCAAGGCGCACGCCGATCTCGCCGCACGGAAGACCACGGGATCTACCGTACTGCTGGTCTGAGCCCGGGTGGCGCCCAAGACCGATTGCCTGCGCCGCCATGATCCAAATGATCTATTTTAGGGGATCATGAAACAAATGTTGCAATCGCTGGCGCCTGGGCGCTAGGGTTCGGCATGGATCATGGCCCGCTGACCGCGCAGATCATCAAGTCCTTCGACACCATGTCGGTTCAGCTTCAGGCCGGCGCGCGGTACGTGCTCGACCAGCCGCGGGACGTGGCGCTGCTGTCGATGCGCGAACAGGCGCGCCGGGCCGGCGTCCAGCCGGCGACGATGACGCGCCTCGCCAAGCATCTTGGCATGGACGGCTATGACGAGGTGCGCGAGCTCTATGCCGCGGCCGTGCGCGACGGCGATCTCGGATTCGCAGGCCGGGCCGGGGTCCAGGTCGTCAGCCAGAAACTCAGGGGCGACAAGGTGCTGGTCGCCGACATGCTGAGGTCGATCGGCCACCAGGTCGAGCGGCTTGCGGCGCCTGGCAGCCTCGACCGACTGGTCGCGGCCGCCAAGGCACTGGCCGCGGCGCGCCGGATCTATTGTCTCGGATTGCGGTCCAGCCATTGTGTCGCCTGGCATCTGCATTATGTCCTCTCGCTGGTCGGCGAGCGGTCGATCCACATCGATGGCGTGGCCGCGACCGGCGCCGACGCGATGGCGAGGGCGACGAGCCGCGACGTGCTGCTGGTCGCCAGCGTCTCGCCCTATACGCGGTTGACGGTCGAACTCGCCGAATATGCGGTCGAAAGCAACATCGGGGTGGTCGCGATCACCGATAGCGAGGTGGCGCCGCTGGCGCAGATTGCGCAGCACGTCGTCCTTGTGCCGACCGACAGCCCGTCATTCTTCCACGCGATGTCGCCGGCGTTCGTGGTCGCCGAAGTGCTTGGCGCGGTGATCGCCGGCCGCGGCGGTGACGATGCGCTCGCCACGCTGCGGCACACCGATCAGCATCTGGCCGCGCTCAACACCCATTTGAAGCCGAGAGGCGCCAAGAAATCGTCATGACCCATATTCTTCACCGTTCCGCCAATGCCGTGATGCCGGTCGCCGTGGCGGGCAGGGGCATCGAGCTGTTCGATCGCGACGGCGCGAGCTACATCGATGCATCCGGCGGCGCGGCGGTCTCCTGTCTCGGGCATGGCCATCCCGACGTGCTCGCGGCGCTCCACGAGCAGCTCGATGCGCTTGCCTATGCGCATACCGGGTTCTTCACCACCGAGGTCGCCGAGAGGCTGGCGGATCGCCTGGTCGAAGATGCGCCGCCCGGCCTTGATCACGTCTATCTCGTGAGCGGCGGATCGGAGGCGGTCGAGGCGGCGCTGAAGATGGCGCGCCAGTATTTTGTCGAGAAGGGCGAGACCCGGCGCCGGCACATCATCGGACGACGGCAGAGCTATCACGGCAACACGCTCGGCGCGCTGGCGGCCGGCGGCAACGAATGGCGCCGCGCCCAGTTTCGGCCGCTGCTGATCGAAACCCACCACATCGATCCCTGTTATGCCTACCGCCTGCAGCATGCGGGCGAGAGCGACACCGCGTATGCGGCCCGAGCCGCGCAGGCGCTCGAGGACAAGATCCTCGAATTGGGGGCCGATCAGGTGATCGCCTTCGTTGCCGAAACCGTGGTCGGCGCGACCGCCGGCGCAGTGCCTCCGGTGGCCGACTATTTCAAGCGCATCCGCGCAATCTGCGACCGCTACGGGGTGCTGCTCATTCTGGACGAGGTGATGTGCGGCATGGGGCGCACCGGCACGCTGCACGCCTGCGAGCAGGATGGCATTGCCCCCGACCTGATGACCATCGCCAAGGGACTCGGCGGCGGCTATCAGCCGGTCGGCGCGGTCTTGCTGAGCGGGCAGATCTTCGAGGCCTTCAGCCAGGGGTCCGGGTTCTTCCAGCACGGCCACACCTATATGGGCCATCCGATGGCCGCCGCCGCCGGGCTTGCGGTACAGGACGTCATTCGCCGCGACGGATTGGTCGGCAAGGTCGCCGCCATGGGCGGTCATCTGCAACGCCGGCTGGAAGAGCGGTTCGCCAACCACCATCGGGTCGGCGACATTCGCGGCCGCGGCCTGTTCCGCGGTATCGAGCTGGTCGCCGACCGCGACTCCAAGCAACCCTTCGATCCCGAACTGAAGCTCCATGCGCGGATCAAGCGTGAAGCGATGGTGCGCGGATTGATGGTCTATCCGATGGGGGGCACCATCGACGGCGTGCGCGGCGACCACGTCCTGGTCGCGCCGCCTTTCATCGTCGATCGAGAACAGATCGACCTGATCGTCGAACGTCTCGGCGATGCGGTCGATGCGGCAGTCGCATCGGTCGGGTAGCCCGATCAAGGGTCTAACAACGGGAAGGAACATGCAGATGAAGCTTTGCGGGAGAAATGTGATCTGGGCGGCAGCCGGGCTGGTTGCCCTGACGTCGCTTTCGATGCCGGCCACGGCGCAGACCAGCTTCGTCACGGTCGGCACAGGCGGTGTTACCGGCGTGTACTATGCGGTCGGAGGCGCGATCTGCCGGCTCATGAACAAAAACCGCGCGCAGACCGGCCTTCGCTGCTCGGTGGAATCCACCGGCGGCTCCGTCTTCAACGTCAATGCCATCAAGTCCGGCGAACTCGATTTCGGGCTGACGCAGTCCGACATTCAGTACAACGCCGCGAAGGGCGAAGCCCAGTTCAGCGGCAAGGCCGATCCCGATCTGCGCGCGGTATTCTCGGTGCATCCGGAGCCGTTCACGGTCCTGGCGCGCAAGGATGCCGGCGTCACCACCTTTGCCGACTTCAAGGGCAAGCGCTTCAATATCGGCAATCCCGGCTCGGGCACGCTCGCCTCGATGGAGGAACTGCTGAAGCAGATGGGCTGGACCAAGGCCGATTTCTCGCTCGCCGCCGAACTCAAGGCCGACGAGCAGGGCACCGCGCTTGTGCGACAACAAGATCGACGGGTTCTTCTATGGCGTGGGCCATCCCTCGGCTGCGATTCAGGATCCGACCATTGCCTGCGGTGCCAAGCTGATTCCATTGACCGGCCCCGCGGTCGACGCGCTGCTCAAGGCGCATCCGTATTACGCGAGGGCGACGATCCCCGGCGGCATGTACGCGAACAACCCGAATCCGACCGAAACCTATGGCGTGCTCGCCACCGTCGTGACATCGGCGAAGGTCCCCGATTCCACCGTCTACGCGCTGGTCAAGGCGGTGTTCGACAATTTCGATGAATTCAAGAAGCTGCATCCCGCCTTTGCCCATCTTGATCCGAAGGAAATGATCAAGAACGGATTGTCGGCGCCGCTGCATCCCGGCGCGATCAAATTCTACAAGGAAAAAGGCTGGATGTAGCTTTCGGCCAAGGGGACGGCGGCGAACTGTCCCCTTGGCGTTCGGAATTGCGTGGCGGGGCGGAGGGGAACGCGATGACAGGCAGCATGCAGGCGATGCCGGAGCGCGAAGCGCTCGAAACCATGGTCGCGGAAGCCGACACCGGCGGCCGAAAGCCGACCGGCTTGCCAAGACCTACATTCTCGTCATCTCGCTTGGCTGGGCCTTGTTCCAGCTCTGGTATGCTTCGCCGCTGCCCTACAAGCTGAATTTCGGCGTCGTCAACGACGGCCAGGCGCGCATCATTCATCTGTCGTTTGCCTTCCTGCTCGCCTTCGCCACCTTCCCCGCGCTGAAATCCTCGCCGCGCAATCGAATCCCGGTCACCGACTGGCTGCTGGCCGTCATGGGTGTCGGCGCAGCGGCCTATCTGCTGGTTTTTTACGACGAGATTTCGCTGCGGCCGGGCCTGCCGAACACGACGGACGTGGTGGTTTCGGTGATCGGCGTCGTGCTGCTGCTCGAGGCGGCCAGGCGGGCCGTCGGGCCGGCGCTCGCGATCATTGCCGGGCTGATGCTTGCCTACATCTTCGCGGGACCGTGGCTGCCCGGCATCATGGGACACAAGGGCGCCTCGCTGGCGCGGGTCGCCTCGCAGATGTGGCTCACTTCGGAAGGTATTTTCGGCGTAGCGCTCGGTGTATCGACCAACGTGGTGTTTTTCTTCGTGCTGTTCGGCAGCCTGCTGGAGAAGGCCGGCGCCGGAAACTATTTCATCCAGCTCGCCTTCGCCATGCTCGGCACGTTTCGCGGCGGCCCGGCGAAAGCAGGTGTGGTCGCCTCCGGCATGACCGGCATGATCTCCGGCTCTTCGATCGCCAACACCGTGATGACCGGCACCTTCACCATTCCGCTGATGAAGCGGGTCGGCTATTCCGCGGTGAAGGCCGGGGCGATCGAAGCCGCCGCCGGGGTCAATGGACAATTGATGCCGCCGGTGATGGGCGCCGCCGCGTTCCTGATCGCGGAGTATGTCGGCATCAGCTACGCCGAAGTGGTCAAGCACGCCTTCCTGCCGGCGTTCCTCACCTATGGTGCGCTCTTCTACATTGTCGACATCGAGGCGGCCAAGCTGGGGCTGCGCGGCCTGCCGCGCTCGTCCACCGCGCCGCTCGGCCAATCGCTGCTGCGCGCGCTGATGACGTTCTGCGGCATCATTGTCCTCAGCGGCATGGTGTATTGGGGCATCGGCTGGACGAAATCCGTGTTCGGCGACGCGGCGATCTGGATCGTCGGCACGGCACTGCTGGCGGCCTATGTCGCGCTGATCCGCTACAAGGCCGGTTATCCCGACCTGCCGATCGACGATCTGTCGAAGGCGATCGTCAGGGTGCCGGATTTCTTCGACACCGCACGCACCGGATTGCACTTCCTGCTGCCCGTCGTCGTCCTGATCTGGTGCCTGATGGTGGAGGAATTGTCGCCCGGTCTGTCCGCATTCTGGGGCACCTTGTTTCTCATCTTCATCATGCTCACCCAGCGGCCCCTGATTGCGGCGTTTCGCGGCGAGCAGGCCTTCAGGGTTCGGCTGCACGAGGGGTTTGACGACCTTATCGCCGCCCTGCAGGGCGCCTCGCGCAATATGACGGGCGTCGGCATCGCCACGGCGGCCGCCGGCATCATCGTCGGAACGGTTTCGCTCACCGGCATCGGCCTGGTGATGACCGAAATCGTCGAGACCGCCTCCGGCGGCAATCTCATGCTCATGCTGCTGCTGACGGCGCTGATCTGCCTGATCCTCGGCATCGGCATGCCGACCACCGCGAACTACGTGGTGGTGGCGACGCTGATGGCCCCGGTGCTGGTCGAGGTCGCCCAGCAGAACGATCTCGCGGTGCCGCTGGTCGCGGTGCATCTGTTCGTATTTTATTACGGGCTGATGGCCGACGTGCATCCGCCGGCCGGCCTCGCGGCCTACGCCGCCGCCGCAATCTCGGGCGCCGACCCGATCAAGACCGGGCTGCAGGGATTCTGGTATGAAATCCGGACCGGCTTGCTGCCGTTCATCTTCATCTTCAACACCGAACTGCTGTTGATCGACATCGGCGACGTGGCGCATTTCCTGCTGGTCGTGGCTGTTCGGTCATCGCCATGGGCTGCTTCGTCGCGGCGACCCAGAATTGGCTGCTGACGCGCAATCGCTGGTATGAAACGCTGGCCCTGCTGCTGATCTGCTTCACCCTGTTTCGGCCGGGCTTCTGGCTCGACCGCCTGGAGGCGCCGTTCGACACACGCCCGGCCCCGGACATTGTCGGCGTCGCCGATTCCGTGCCGCCGGGATCGACCCTCCGGTTCCGGGCGCTGAGCCAATCGCGCGCCGGCGACGATGTCGAGAAGTTGGTGCGGCTGACGATGCGGCAGGGCAACACCGGAAGCGAGCGTCTGCAGGCGGCCGGTATGTCGCTATCGGTGCTCGGCGACAAGGTCATGGTCAAGCTGATCGGCTTCGGCAGCGAGGCCGCCAAATACGGCCTGGCCCCCGGAGACGAGATCACCGCGGTACTGGTGCCGGCGCAACGGCCGAGCCGTTACTGGTTCGCGCTGCCTGCTTTGCTGCTATTGGCCGGAATTGTAACGCTGCAGCGCAAACGGCATCAGTTCAGGCTGGCGGTCGCGCGCTAGCGTTGGTCTGCGTCGGCGCGAAGGATGTGCTACGACGCCTCATTCGCGTCTCACTCCGGATCAAACCATGAATCTGCATCATCTGCTCAACGCCCGCCATGCAGCCGGCAAACCGGTCCGGGTCGCATTGATCGGGGCCGGCAAATTCGGCTCCATGTTCCTGTCGCAGGTGCCGCATACGCCAGGGCTCGAGGTACCGGTGATCGTCGATCTCGATCCGGAGCGGGCGCGCGAGGCCTGTCGCACCGTCGGCTGGGAGCCGGCGAAAATCGCGGCGACCATTTTTACCGCCGATGGGGCGAGGGCGACCGCGGCCGATATCGAGGTTATCGTCGAAGCCACCGGCAATCCCGCGGTCGGCATTCGCCACGCCCGCGCGGCGATTGCGGCCGGCAAACACATCGTCATGGTCAATGTCGAGGCCGACGTGCTGGCCGGACCGCTGCTCGCGGACGAAGCCCGCAAGGCGGGCGTGGTCTATTCGCTGGCCTATGGCGATCAGCCGGCGCTGACCGCCGAAATGGTGGATTGGGCGCGCGCCATTGGGTTCCGCGTGGTCGCCGCCGGCAAGGGAACGAAATATCTGCCGGCCTATCACGATGTGACGCCGGCGGGCGTCTGGGGCCATTATGGCCTTTCGGCCGATGAGGCCCAGTCGGCCGGCATGAATCCGCAGATGTTCAACTCGTTCCTGGACGGTACCAAATCCGCGATCGAAATGGCCGCGATCGCCAACGCCACCGGCCTCGAGGTGCCGAGCAGCGGATTGCTGTTCCCGCCCTGCGGCGTCGACGACCTGCCGCACATCATGCGGCCGCGCGACCGTGGCGGCGTGCTGGAGCAGTCGGGCGTGGTGGAAGTCGTCTCCTCGCTTGAGCGTGACGGCCGTCCGGTGTTTCGTGACCTGCGCTGGGGCGTCTACGTCGTTCTGGAAGCGCCGAACGACTATGCCGCGGATTGCTTCAGGCAATATGGCCTGAAGACCGATGCCAGCGGTCGGTACGCAGCGATGTACAAGCCCTATCACCTGATCGGGCTGGAACTGAACATCTCGATCCTGTCCGCAGCGCTGCGTGGCGAGCCGACCGGCCAGCCGCACGGTTTCCGCGGCGATGTCGCCTCCGTCGCCAAGCGCGATCTGCGGGCGGGCGAAATGCTCGATGGCGAGGGGGGCTATACGGTGTGGGGCAAATTGATGCCGGCCGCGGCAAGTCTTGCCGCCGGTGCGCTGCCGATCGGCCTCGCACACCGGGTCAAGCTCAAGCACGACATCGCCCATGGCGCGGTGGTGCGCTGGAGCGATGTCGAGGTCAATGAGGACAATGAAACCGTCAGGACGCGGCGGGCGATGGAAGCGAAGTTTCGCGGCAAGGCTTGAGTGATGCCGTCATATGGTCTCATGCTTGCGCAGATCGCGGGCATGATCAAACCGGTTCGCCTGCAGGACGGCGCCGGTCGTCCGGATGTCGGCAATCGCCGCCTCCGCCAGGATCTCCGCGGTGACATCGTCGACGGCGGAATCAGCGATCTCGTGAATGAAGCTGACGTTCTTGTACTCGCCGGATGCCACCCGGGAGATGACCTCCCGCCGCGTGATCTCGGGATCGACGATGGCCTCGCGCCCGCGCCTTCCGTAGTCGATCATCACGACGAAATACTGCATGGCGAGGTCTTGCTGCGGGCCCGAAAGGGAGGATGTTGGTCACCACTATTTCTGAAAAACAGAAGTAAGTCAAGACATAATTCTGAAAATCAGAATTGGCTGGATTGCGGCGCGCTGGCCCGTCCCGTGCCCGGAACGGATCACGGCGGCGGCGCTTACTTCTGGCTGCCCTTGGCCGCCTTGCGGGTCCGGGCCGCGGCTTTGGTCCGCAAACGCTCGATCTGGCCCCTCGGCAGGGTGACGTAGATCTCCCCGATCCATTCCAGCTTGACGCCGTTGATCGGCTTGGCGTTGAAACTGGTCAGGTTGACGACGGCAGACGAGTTGCCCCGCTCGATGGTTTTCAGATAGCGCTCGCCGGTCTTCAGCCGGACCGCGGCCTCTTCGCCGTAGAAGCTCGCCAGCGGGTGGCGCTGCTCCCTGAAAACCACGATCACGTCGCCATTTTCGTACTTCGGCAGCATGGAATCGCCAGCCACCTCGAAGGCGATGGTTTCCTCGGCGATCGGGAACGGCAGCTCGACTTCGCCGAGGCCCTCCGGCGGCACCTGCTCGTGTTCGGGCTCGATCGCCGCGCCGGCGCCGACCCGGCCCATGATCAGCACCGAGTTGAGCTCGAGATATTCGACGATCGGCGCGATCTCCGCCGCCTTGATCAGGCGCAGCCCGGACAGGATTTCGGACACCGCACCGGGACGGACGCCCATCGCCGCCGCGAGACCGCCCTTGGTCTTGCCGGGCTTTTGCAGTCCCCGTTCGATCAGCCTGATGTCCAGCATGGCGGCGCTACCCCTCGCGTTCCCGGCATGATAGCAATTCCGATTATCAGAAATCAAGCTTGACTTTTGTTTCGGAATATCCGAAATAGCCGATGTGGGATCGGCCGCCCGCACCATCGGGTGGTCCGGTTCGATCGACTGGACATCGTTGCTGCGATTGGACGGGACGGCGCCCTGGCGCCGGCCGACGGCCCTCGCGTGCCGCAACGCCGCAACACCGGGAGGAGCGAATGCAATCAGACTGGGCGCCGCCGCATTGCGACGCGCTGCGCAAATTGCTGGCGAGCAGCCTGTCCTATTCGGAAATCGCCG
Source organism: uncultured Alphaproteobacteria bacterium (assembly GCA_963748165.1). Classification (GTDB taxonomy): domain Bacteria; phylum Pseudomonadota; class Alphaproteobacteria; order Rhizobiales; family Xanthobacteraceae; genus Bradyrhizobium. Next base: position 122,999 of record CAVVIM010000012.1, on the reverse strand, counting down.
CCGCACTCAACGCGATATTCCAGACCACCTATTCCCGCAGCGCCACGATCGGCCGCGCCAAACGCATGGGCCTTGCCGGCACGCGACCCGCCGAACGGCCGGAACCATTGTCGGAGGCACGGCTGCCAAGCCGGAACGGGTCGCGCGAACAGCATGGGGGCGAACTCAGGCGGCGTGTACCGATCCTTGAAGCCGTCGAACCGGTCGAACTCCGCTGTGCCGACATCGATCCGCGCCATCTTTCGCTGGCCGACCTTCAAGCCGGCGATTGCCGATACCCCTATGGCGGAGACGAGGAAGACGAGCCGATCACCTTCTGCGGTCATCCTCGCCATGAAAACTCGAGCTACTGCGCGGCCCATTTCGAGCTGACGCGGAGCACCGAGGCTGCGCCGGAGGCCGCAACTGGCGAGACCGCGCGGCGGCCTGGGGAGACCGCATGACCGTTCGATGATGGCGGCGGCGATCCGGACGAGCTGCCACGCCGCCGTCGCCGGGAAACCCGCCTGTTCAACTGCAAGCTTCAGCACAGGGAGTAAAAAAATGCCAAGGGCGAAACGCAAAAGGCCGTATCAGCTCGCAACGGCGCATGACCGGCGATCTCGCGATCTCCCGCACAACGCCGAAGTGGCGACGATCGAAGTCGACGATCCGTTGGCGCTCGAGCCGGGAGACAGGATCGTCACGCTGCGTTCGGTCCGCAACGATCCGCTGGCGCGGCTGCACTCCCATCGCCAGATCGATGAGGCGCAATACCAGGGCGGGCGTGCCTTTCAGGACGATTGGGAAAAAGCCGAGCGCGGCCCGCGGGCTCTCGATCCCTCAAGGGAACATGTCGATGGCGGCCAGTTTCGCGAACCGATTACGGAACGCCAGCGCAAGGCGGTGTTGCGGTTGAACCGTGTCGGGCGCGAACTCGGTGCCGACGGGTCGGCGCTGGTGCATGAGATCCTGGTGCTGGGCATGACGATGGAGCAGGTCGGACTGCGGCGCGGTTTGCGCAGCCAGCGCTGGATCGACTATTTTGCACGTCGGTTCCGCGAATGCCTCGACCGGCTGGCGCTGATTTACGGGTTTGCGGCGGAACCCGGCACGGCGACCCGGAAGTGACTCGCCGCCATTGAATGACTGGCTGGGGCGCCGTACCGTCGCGGCGTCGGCATCATTGATCGGACGGACCGGCGAGAACGGGAGAGCGCAATGAAACGGCGGCTGCTGCTGAGCGTCGCGCTGGTTGCGGCGCTCTACGGTTTCTGGGTGGCGCTGGCGAAGCCGACTTGCCAGGCCGGCTTTGCCGCGTCGCTCGGCAAGAATTTCAAATGGACATGTGTTGTGCAATGAGCGCTGGCGCAGCGTGATGCTACCGGCATCCCGGCCGATCGCGGTTGCCGTTGGAGGTTCCCGAAACAGACCGTTAGCCGAAAACAATCGATCAAATTGAACCAAATCGATTTATACTGACTTAGAATATCGCCGGTATTTTCGCGGGGCTAATTGAAGGCATCATTTCCATGGAGGCTGAGGTGAAACGTAGCTTTTTGACTTTCCTGTCCGATGAATTGGGAGCGACCGCGATCGAATACGGCCTTATTGCAGCGGGTATTGCCCTTGCAATTATCGCGGTGGTTAATGGGTTGGGCAGCAACCTCAATACCCAGTTCGCCTCGATCAACAACTCGTTGAAATAACCGTCGCTTGGACATCGCTCGGGGGCCGATGGCGTCCGATCTTCACCAAGCATCAACCATCGGCCAAGCCCGTGCGAGGTCAAACCTCGCGCGGGTATTTTTGTGTGGAGCTGCGGTTTGACCCGCGGGCGCGACGAGGCCGATCCGCGAATGGCTCCAAGCCCGGTGGTTCCCTGACCCGTTCAGAACGGCGCGGCGCTGAAGCCGAACGGCTGGACCACGTCGTAGGGTGCCTTGGTGATCGGCAGCGCGTAGTTGACGGTCAGCGCACCGAACGGCGAGGCCCAGCTCAGCCCGACGCCCGCCGACGATCGCATGATGTTGGCATTGGCGAGCTGCAGCGACTGAGTGGAGCCCGGGAATGTCGTCGGGCCGCCGTAATGAAACACGCTGCCGGCATCGACGAAGGCCAGTGCCTTGAGGCCGTACTCCTGCGGCACGCCGGGGATGGCGCTCTGCAACTCCGCCGTGGTCGCCCAGTACATGCTGCCACCGACATTGTCCATGGTGGTGCCGGGGGTGAGATCGCGAGGCCCGAAGCCGTTGGGCGCAAATCCCCGCACCAACTGCGGGCCTCCGAAAAAGCTGTCGATTAGCGGCACCTGCTGGCCGCCATAGCCCGTAATGTAACCGCCCTGGGCGCGGACCATGCCGACGAGGTCGCTGTTGAGCGACTGATAATAGCGCACGTCCTCGGTGGTACGCAGGAAATTCACGTCGCCGCCGAGCCCGGCCAGATCCTGCTTGAGTTGCGAACTGAAGCCGCTGGTCGGATTCTTGGTATTGTCGAGCGTGTTGTAGCTGACGGTATCGCCGACGGCGGAAACCCAGGCCGGGCCGGCGAGGGCCGCCTGCTGGATCGGCAGCGAGGGCGCTGCCGCCAGCGACGCCGGATCGAGCGTGACATTCTGCCGGGACAGCGAGTAGCGCCATTGCACGCCGACCTGTTCGGTCAAGGGCGTGCCGAGCGACAAGGTCGCGCCATAGACGTCGCTGCCATAGGATTGGTAGCTGCTGGCATCGGTCTGCTTGGCGAGAAACTCGATCCCCGCCGCGACGCGGGTGCCGAGAAAATAGGGTTCCGATGCCGACAGGTCGACGCCTTGGGCGTATTGGCCATAGGTCAACGAGGTCTTGACGGCGGCGCCGGAGCCCAGGAAGTTGCTGTCGCCCAGCTTGACCTCGGCGAGCAGGCCATCGGTCGTCGAATAGCCGCCGGCGATGGCGAAGTCGCCGGTTGATTGTTCCGCCACATCGACATCAAGCACGACGCGGTCGGGCGCCGAGCCCTGCTTGTTCGAAATTTTCACGGTCTTGAAATAGTTCAGATTCTTCAGCCGCCGTTCGGCACGGTCGATCAGCGCCTTGTTGTAGGCATCGCCTTCGGCAAAGTCGAATTCACGCCGAATCACATAGTCGCGGGTTCGCGTGTTGCCGTGGATTTCGATGCGCTCGACATAGGTGCGGGGCCCCTGATCGATCACCAGCGCGACGCCGACGCGCCGCGCGTCGGTGTCCCGCGTGGTGCGGGTGGTAGCCTGTGCGAAGGGATAGCCGAGCTTGGCCAGTTCGGTCCCGACAATTTCGGTACTCTTGTCGAGCGCATTGCCGTCGAACACGGCGCCGGTCCTGATCAGCAGCAGGCGGCGAAGCTGTCCGGGATCCAGTCCCGCGATATGGCAGTCGACGCTGACGTCGCCGAAATGGTAGAGCGGACCTTCATCGATCGAAAACGTCAGCGCAAATCCCTTGGTCGCGGGATCGTATTCGGCGACCGCGGAGGGGACGCTGGCGTCGGCGTAGCCCTTGCCGCGATAGTACAGTCGCAGCAGTTCGCGATCCGCGGCAACGCGGTCGGGATCGTAGGCATCGCCACCGGTCAGGAAGCTCAGCATATTGGTTGCGGACGTCTTGACGACGGCGGCAAGCTGCCGCTTGCTGAACACCCGGTTGCCGACAAAGTTGATCTGCCGCACCGTGGTCTTGCTGCCTTCGGTCACCTCATAGACAAGATCGACCCGGTCATGGCCGCGGTCGATGATTTCAGGCACGACACCGACATCGTCGCGCCCGGCATGGCGGTAGGCTTCCATGATGCGGCCGACGTCGGCCTGTATTACGGCGCGCTGCAGGGTGCCACGCGGCTTTGACTGGACGATGGCCTCGAGTTCCTTGTCTTTTATCTTCTTGTTGCCTTCGAAGGCGACGCGGTCGAGCACCTTCGCCTCGGTCAGATGCACGACCAGGCGTTCCCCGGCATGACCGATTTCGACATGTTCGAACAGGCCGGTTGCGATCAGGGCCTTGAGCGCCGCATCGAGCGATGCGGCGTCGAAACTTCCGTCGGCCGCCGCGTGGAAATAGGAGCGCACCGTGTCGGCGTCGATGCGGTGATTACCCTCTACACTGATGACCTGCGCTGCTGTTTCGCTGGCATTGCCGGCTGAAGGAATCAGCATGAGCGCCGCGACCGTCAACGCGGCTGCGATCGGCATCCGGCGGCGGCGCCGGGTCGGTACCACGGGTTTACTCATCACGTCCCGCCTGTCCCTTCCTTGACGGGCCGGCATCGAATTGCGCGTGCGGGGCGAAACAATGTCGGAGCCAAGGTCAGTTGCGGGCCAATCATTAACGTGGCCACAATTTCGACGTGGTGCTGAACCGCCTGTCCTAAGATTTGTCGTATAGCCGCTCCAAATGCCGGCTAGCCAAAATGCCAGCAAACGTTCGCGCTGCGAGCCTCGCAAGCGAGAACGGTCCGTGGGAGCATCATATGCGCTACGCAGCCTACTTCATCGCCGTGTTTCTTTCGATCCCGCCAGCCAGCGCGGCGATCTCGCCGGAGATCGACCCGCGCGCGTCGCTGAGCGTGGTCCAGCAATGGATCTACAACTACCGCGCCAAGCCGGACTACGCGCATGTCCCGGCGGCGGTGCGCGTGCTGTTCCACGCGCAGAGCTTCAAGGAGCCGGAGAACGCCGGCATCTATCTGGGCTTCATCGCCGGTGCGATCGGATCAAATCCGGCCAAGGCCGAGCAGCTCGTCACCAGCCTGTTTCCGGTGCCGCCGGAAGATGAGTGGGTGATCGTACGCGCGATCGCCTATTCCGGGTTGCCCGACTGGCGCAATCTGCTGCGCCGGATCGCGCCGCGGATGCCGGCGCGCCAGGTGATGATCGACAGCTATCTCGCCGGCACGCTGCCGACCCTTGGCGACATCCCGCTGGAGGAGACCAAGCCCGGCATGCTCGACAGGCTGCGCGGGGCGTTCACGCATAATCCGTTCGCCAAGGAAGACAAGAAGACGGACATGAAGGTGACCTTCGCGAACAGTCAGGATCTGCTGGATACGCTGTGGGGTTATTACTTCGCGACCGGCTCGCATGTTCCGATCCAGCGCATCATCTCGATGCTGCCCTGGAGCAAAAGCCGCGACACCGTCGACAAGCTCACCGTCGGCAGCATGGCGCGCTACACGCTCGCAAGCTACGCGGTCCGCGATACGGGATTGCGTGAATATCTCCGCGGCGAGCTGGCGCGGCAGCCGGCGGCGGTCAAGGTGCCGCTTGGCGAGGTGGTGGAGGCCGCCGACACCGTACAGCTCGCCGCCGTGCGCAAGGACGCGCTCGCCGCGGTGGAAGAGCTCAAGACCAAGGGGTCGGATTCCCGGCGCAACCTCGACTTCTGGGGCCAGGTCGGCGTCGGGGCGGTGGCGCTGGGCTGCGTGTCGGCGGCAGCGCTCGGCCAGGTCGCTGTCGGTATTCCCTGCGTGATCGGCGGCTCCGCATCGCAGGGCCTGCTGTCGTTCTGGGAAAAGCAGCAGTGATCCGATGGTGCATGTCTCGGCAGGATCATCCGGTGCGGCCCGCTGCCTCGGCGTGCTAGCATGGCCGGATGAGTTCGCTGAATAAAAAGGCGTTCGGCGGCCTGCTGATCCTCTTTGTGGTCATGGCGTTGCTGCTGTTCGCTCCGGCGGGGACGCTCGCCTACTGGCAGGGCTGGGTGTTCCTCGCCGTGTATTTTGCATTCTCGCTCGTGCTCACGCTCTATTTGATGAAAAAGGATCCGGCGCTGCTGGCGCGGCGGATGAGCGGCGGACCCTTTGCCGAGAAAGAGCCGGTTCAGAAGATCATCATGGGCTTTGCGTCGCTCGGCTTTATCGGACTTCTCATGGTTCCCGCCATCGATCGCCGCTTCGGCTGGTCGCAGATGCCGCTTTACGTGACATTGGCGGGCGACGCGCTCGTCGCGCTCGGCTGGTCCGGCATTTTTTTCGTGTTCAGGGAAAACAGCTTTACCTCCGCGACCATCGAATTGGCGGTCGATCAACAGGTGATATCGACCGGCCCGTACGCGCTGGTGCGGCACCCGATGTATGCTGCCGCGCTGCTGATGCTGTTCGGCATCCCGTTGGCGCTGGGCTCATGGTGGGGTGTTCTGATAATGGTGGCGATCGTTCCCGCGGTGATCTGGCGATTGCTGGACGAGGAAAGATTCCTCGCAGGAAACCTGTCGGGTTATGTCGAATACCAGGGCAGGGTGCATTACCACTTGCTGCCACTGCTTTGGTGACGGCTCGCCCCGCCAGGGCCGGTCATGTTCGCCCGGGCGGCATGACCGCGGCGCAGAAGCGCTACTTGTGAATTTGCGGAAATAAACCGTAAAGTCGGCCGGCGCGGCACTGATGTCGCGCCAATCGCCAAGAAAAGGACGGGAGATCATGACCGCCGGACCGCATTTGCCGGATCGCGCGCCCAGGAGGGAGGGCGCGCCGACCGCTCTCGACGGCCTGCTGGTGGTGGATTTCACCCGTGTCGTCGCCGGTCCCGCCTGCACACAGACGCTGGCGGACTTCGGCGCCAAGGTCATCAAGATCGAGAACCCGGAAGGCGGCGACGACACCCGCCACTATGAACATGCCGAAACCGGCGGCGAGAGCGCCGCCTATCTCAGCCTCAACCGCAACAAGCGCGGCATCGCGCTCGACTTCACCAAACCCGCGGCGCTCGAGGTGGCGCGCGAGCTGATCGCGAAAGCGGATGTGGTGGTCGAGAATTTCTCCGGCGGGGTAATGAAGAAATATGGCCTCGACTATGCCTCGGTCGCCTCCACCAATCCGCGGCTGGTCTATTGCTCGATCTCGGCCTATGGCCGCAACGGGCCGTTTGCGCTGCGTCCGGGATTCGATCCGATCACGCAGGCCGAAAGCGGGTTCATGTCGCTGAACGGCTTTCCGGACGGACAGCCGGTCCGCACCGGTCCGCCGATCGTCGACATGGCGACGGGAATGTCGGCCTGCAACGCCATCCTGCTGGCATTGCTGGCGCGCGACCGGCTCGGCCGCGGCCAGCATGTCGAGGTTGCGCTGATCGACATCGCGGTTGCGATGACCGGCTTCTACGGCATGGCCTATCTGATCACCGGCTCGAATCCGGGCCGCTTTGGCAATTCACCGAACGGTTCTCCCAGCGTCGGCGTTTATGAGGCGTCCGACGGACCGTTCTATATCGCCTGCGCCAATGACCGGCTTTACCGCCGCCTGGTCACCGAGGTGCTGGAGCGTCCCGACCTCGTCACCGATCCGCAATTCGCGACGCGGAAGGCGCGAACCGCCAACCGGGAAAAGCTGCGCGCCGCTATCAGCGGAGTTTTCAAGGCCGATCGGCTCGAGAACTGGATGGCGAAGATGAAGAAGGCCAATGTCCCGGTCGGTTATCTCCGTACCGTCGAGCAGGGCTTCAACGCCCCCGAAGTGCGCGAGCGTCACCGTCTCAGCCGGATTCCGCACCCCACCGCGGGATCGGTACCCAACATCGAAACTCCGCTCCGTCTCGAGCTGACGCCGGTCGTCGATCCCGTGGCAGCCCCGCTGCTGGGCGAGCACACCGGGGAGGTACTGCGCGGCACGCTCGGCTATGACGATGGCCGCATCGCCATGCTGGCCGAGTTCGGGCGCGTTCGGCGCCACGCCGGGCAACATTCGAGGCGGGACGACTAATGCACCGCCGCGTACATGATTTTCTCTTCGGTGGCTTCCAGCGCCGAGAATTCCTCGACCACCTTGCCCTGTCTCGATACCAGAATGCGATCGGACAGCGCCATGATCTCGGGCAAATAGGATGAGATCACCACGACGGCCTTGCCTTCGTCGGCGAGGCGCTGGATCAGTTCGTGGATTTCCACGATCGCGCCGACGTCGACCCCGCGGGTCGGCTCGTCGAAAATGATGAGATCGGGGTCCTGCACCAGCGATTTGGCAATCACCACCTTCTGCTGGTTGCCGCCCGACAGCTCGACGACCTTCATGTCATTGCCGGTGGAACGGACCCTGAGCTTCTCGACCCAGATCTTGCCGACCTTGTCGGCCTCGCGTCCGGACAGGAAGAAGCGGCCGCCCGGCAGCTTGGCAAGCAGCCCCAGATAGATATTGCGGGCCACCGACATGGTCTCGTAGAAGCCCTCGACCTTGCGGTCTTCCGTGACATAGGCGATTCCGGCCCGCACCGCCGGCGCCGGAACCCGGTATCGTACCGGCTTGTCGTGCAGGATCACTTCGCCGCCGTGAAAGAAATCGCGCTTGAGCACGCCGGCGACGACCTTGAAGGTCTCGGTGCGTCCGGCGCCGACCAGGCCGAACACCCCGGTGATCTGCCCCGCGAATACCGACAGCGAGTTGTTCTTGACCATCGGCGCCATCTTGAGGTTCTGCACCGTCAGCACCCGCGCGCCGGCGGGCCGCACGGCGGTCTTGCGGGTGCCGTAGAGCGTATTCGACAGGTCGCGCCCGACCATCGCCTGCACGATGCGGGCGCGGTCGAAATTGGCGGCATCGTCGGTCACGACATGCTTGCCGTCACGCAGGATGGTAATTCGATCGGCCAGGATCAGCGCCTCCTCCAGCGCATGGGAAATGAACACGATCGACACCCCGCGGCGCTTCAGGTCGCGCACCAGGTCGAAGAAGTATTTCTTTTCTTCCGGCGTCAGCGTGGCGGTCGGCTCGTCGAAGATGATGACCTTGGCCTGATGCAGGACGGCGCGCGCGATCTCGACCATCTGCTTCTTGGCGGCGCCGAGCAGCCCGACCGTGGCGGTCGGGGTGACGTCGAAATTCAGCGATTGCAGGAATTGCTGGGCGGCGATGTAGATGCCGCGCAGCCGGTTGTAGAAGCGCTCCTGACCGAGGAACAGATTTTGCGCGACCGTCATGGTTGGAACCAGGCTGTTCTCCTGGAACACCATCGCGATTCCGAGATGGCGCGCTTCGAGCGGCGTCCTCGGCGCCGCATCGACGCCGTTCACCTGCATCGTTCCGGAACTCAGCGTGACGACGCCGGCCATTACCTTGGTCAAGGTCGACTTGCCGGCGCCGTTCTCGCCGACCAGCGCATGAATCTCGCCGCGCCGAAGTTCGAAATCGACATTCTCGATCGCGGCTACGCCGGCATAGAGCTTGGTCGCATTGCGGAGGGCGAGGACGATGTCGTTCATGCGGGCAATTCCTGCTCGATTCCAGTCGACGGCATCCGCAACAGGCGGCCCGGCCCCTTGGCGAGCGCGTAGAGCGACCCGTTCATTTCGACCGCCGCCACGATGCCGTGGTTGATGCCGTCGACCCGGCTATGCAGCGCGTAAAGCGGCAGCCCGTCGGCATTGAGCCGGATGACCAGACCGTAGGAGCGCGGCGGAGCCCACGGCTTGACGACGCCCATGGTCTTGATGTGGGCGCCCTGCATCGGTTCGAGGAACGACTGGCCGGATTTCAGTTTCGGTGCGATCCAGTATTCCGGATCGATTTCGTTCATCATGCGGCGCCGGTAGGCGCTTTCGCGCAACACGAATTCGACTAGCTGGGTGCGCGCGGTGAACGCCGTCAGCCAGAAGCCGCCCGACGCCGCCGGCGAAAGCCGCGAAGGGTAGACCGGCAGATTGTCGAGGACGGTACGCCGGCTTCCATCCGGCGTGATGGCGATGATGCGGTGTCGCCAGCTTTCGCTGACGAGTACAGCCTCGCCCGCGGCACAGGCGCCGAACGCATAGTGCAGTCCTGCGGCGAGGGTGCGCACGCGCCCAGTGGCGATGTCGAGGCTGAGCACTTTTCCGCTGCGTCCCCGCTCCATCAGATCGTGCACCCATTGCTGCCAGGGCCGGGCGGACGATCCGTCGGTCGCGATCAACGTTCCCTGTGATCCCGGCGCCAGCGTATTGATCGCGTTGATGGCGGGATCGGAGAAGGTCGCGGCGGCGGATGCTGCCGACGGCGTGGCAAAGACCTGAACCTCGCGCCCGTCAAGCGCAACGGCGAGGCCGCGGTCCGGCAGGCAACACAACGCGGTGATGGTGCGATCAAAGCGCCTGACCTCGGAGGTTGCGCCGCCATCGAGCCGCAGAATGGCCGGGCCATCCGCGATGTAGAGAACGTGGCCGTCGGTGGCGAGATCCTCGGGGGCATCGAACTGCCCGATCGTTTCCGCCTGTTCCAGGATCTGGTTGGGCTTCAAGGCGCCGTCGAACGACGGAACCGTGATGGTGGCGTCGCCGCGCCCGAGAAAACGGTCGACGAAATCCCTCAGCGCGGCAATCACTGGCTTTTCCCCCAGCGGCGGTCGTACTGGACGAAATTCGGATCGGCGCCGTTGAGCTTGTAGCGGCCGATGCGGTTGTTGGCGATGCCGCCGAGATAGAGATAGCCGCGATGTTCGCGCATCGAGGTGATCATGGGGTGGTTGACGCCGCGCAGGTCCCACAGCGAGTCCAGCACTTCGCCGCGTTCGTTGAACTTGATCACGCAGCCGGTGTTGATGTTGGGGAACAGCCACTCGTCGATCGGAACCCGCTTGCCCATCCGCTTGCGGAAGCCGGGCATGCGCCAGGCCAGATCGAGCGCGGGGCTGCGCATGCCGACCACGGCGAGCCAGTAGTTTCCGTCCGAAGCGAGGTTGATGTTGTCGGGGTAGCCCGGCAGGTTGTCGATCACGGTCTCGATCCTGCCGGTCTTCGGGCCGTCGAACCAGTAGCGCTTGATGGTGCAACCGAAGGTTTCGGCGTACAGGATCGACTGACCGTCGCTGGCGACACAAATGCCGTTCGGGAATTTCAGGCCGCGCAACACGGTCCGCGTCGTTCCGCTGTTCGGGTCGTAACAGATGATGCGGCCGTTGCCGCGCGCTTCCAGCCCGTCGACCGGCCATTCGTGCATTTCGTAGCGGACGGTGGCCTCGGAGAAGAAAATGCGTCCGTCGTCCGCGATGTCGAGATCGTCGGCGAGCCGCAGCCGGCTGTCGTCGTTGACCGAATAGAGGCTGCGGTTGGTTTCGTCGGTGACCTTCTCGACCTTGCGGTCGGGCGTGATGCGATAGAGTCCCATTCCGCCGATGCACACATACAGATTGTCGGCGCGGTCGAATGCCATGCCGAGCGGCTGGCCGCCGATATGGGCGTACACCTCCATCTCCTGGTAGTCGGGCGCCTTGAACCGGATGATGTCGCCGTGGCGGGAGCCGGCGTAGAGGTTGTCGTTGCGGTCGAGGATGACGTCTTCCGGCGCCTCGATCCGGCCAAGCCCGATCAGCGTCACGTCGCGCAGCTTGTCGTTTTGGGCGAACGGCCCGGTCCCGGGTGCGGTCGAGGGCGCCGCGGCCAGCCCGTGGAAAGTCGGGCTGACATAGACCTTGCTGATGATGCGCGTCCGGTTCTTCAGCCAGCGAATGTCGATTGCGGCGGCGACCAGCAGCACGCCGGCAAGCACCATGCGGTTGACACCGCCGCTCACCGACAGCGTCGTCAGGCCGTTGATCACGAACAGGACGATCAGCGTGCCGACCAGCGCCTTGGCGACCGAGCCCTTGCCGCCGCCGAGACTGATGCCGCCCAGCACCGTCGCGGTCAGCACGGTCACTTCGAGCCCGACGCCGACGTCGCCGCCGACGGTGCCGAGCCGGGCGGCAAAGAACAGCGCCCCGATCGCGGTCAGTACGCCGCTTGCGGTGTAGCACAATGCGATCGTGCGCCGCACTGCAATGCCGGAATTGTAAGCCGAACGGCGCGAGCCGCCGATGGCGGTGACGTGCCATCCCGGCCGCAGCCGGGTCAGGAAGACATGCCCAAACAGGGCGACGACGATATAGACCAGCGCCACGGCGGGTACGCCGAGCAGCACGCCGCCGCCCATGAAATTCCAGGAGGGTATGTCGGGAAACGCGGCGGCAATCGTGTTCGAATAGTCAAACAGCAGCAGATCGTAGGCGGAGCGGTAGATGATCAATGTGATCAGGGTGGTGATGAAGGCGCGCAGCCGCAGATAGCCGATCAGCAGCCCGTTGACGGCGCCGAGCGCTGCGCCGCAGACGAGCGTCGCGACGATGACCGCGGGAACCGGCCAGTTGAGGACGTTGAGGCAGAACAAGGCGCAGAAGTCGCACAATGCGAACATCGATCCGACCGAAAGATCGATGCCGCCGACAATGACGACGATCGCCATGCCGAGCACGACGAAGCCGATTTCGCCGGCCTGACGTCCGGTATCGGCGAGGCTGTTGAGCGACAGAAACCCGGGGATCGAATGGCTCAGCAGAACCGTGATGATCAGAAGCACGATCACCGGGATCGCGGTCTCGGTCCAGCGTTTGGATAGGATTTCCCCGAGCAGATGGTCCGGCCAATAGCGGTATTTCAAGCGAACAAGCGTGTCTTGCATCGGTGGCCCGGAGCTGCAGGAGAATGCGGATCGGTACTCGGTTGGAGGGCAAGCGGCCGGTCGGTGGACTGGCCGCTCGCGGGTTCACCTACTTCTTGATGTCGCTGAGATTCCAGCAGGCGGTGTCGCTTGCCGCATTCTCCTTGGTGATCGGAATGAGCGTCGTATAGATCGATCCCTTCACCGCACCGGGCTTGGCGCCGGACGAGACCAGCCACTTGATCATGCCCGCCATCTGCTCCGCCTGCGTCGGCACGTCATAGCTGAGGTCGAGGTCGAACGCGCCCGATTTGACCAGGTCGCATGCGCCCCGCCGCTCACCGCCGCCGGAGGTCGCGACGAACACCTTGCCCGTCAGCCCGGCTTCCTTCACCGCGGCCGCGGTACCGATATCCATACCGTCCCAGAAGCCGACGATACCGCACAGGTCGGGATTCTGCTTCAGGACGGTCTGGGTGATGGCCTTGGCCTTGGCCGCATCCCAATCGGCGGCCTGGCTCGAGACCACCTTGACATCCGGATTCTTGGCAAGGGCGTTTTCAACGCCCTTCAGGGTATAGGCGCTCGCCGCGGCTGACAGCGCACCCTGGATGATCGCGATCTTGTTCGATTTGCCCTGGCAGGCCTTCACCACCGCCTCGGTGTCGCGCTCGCCGATCTCGATCCAGTTGGCGCCGACAAAGGCCGAACTGCGATAGTTCGAGCCCATGTTGATCTGGATGACGTAGATGCCTTCGTTCTCGGCGCGCTGCAGCAGCTTGGCGTAGGTCTGCACGTCGGGATTATGGATGACCATCACCGCCGGCTTTTCCGAGATCAGCGTCGTCACCGCCTGGGCACCGGCATTGGTGCTCCAGTTCGGGTCGCGCACGATCACCTTGACGCCGTACGGCTCCAGCTCGTTCTTGAGACCCGCAAACCAGCCCTCGGTCAGGTCGAAATTCATCGCGACCGGAACGTAGGCCACGGTCTTGCCGGCCAGCGCCTGCTTGAAGGCGCCCTGAAACGGCTCGTCGAGACCCTTCTGCGCCAGCGCCGGCGCGGTCGCCGCAGCGGCCAGGCCGACGGCGAACAGCAATGTCTTCAATTTCGTCAACGCAGATATCGTCATGTCGTCCTCCGGTTGTGATCTGTTATCGTTGTGTCGTCGTTCAGATATCGCCCTGTTGCGCCGTCTCCTCGTTGCGCGGATTGAGGAAGGAGTCCGCGATCACCGCGACCAGAAGCACCACGCCCTTGACGAGGTTCTGGCCGGAGTAGGAGACATCCATGATCGTCATGCCGTTGAGCATGGTGCCAATCAGCAGCGTTCCGATCACGACATTGAGGACGCCGCCGCGGCCGCCCGACAGCCCGATGCCGCCGAGGACGACCACCAGGATCACGTCGTAGATCAGCGTCGAATTGAATATGCGGGTCGGCATGCTGTTGACGGAGGCGGCGAGGATGAGGCCGGCAGCGCAGCCGATGACCGCCGCCAGGACATATTGCAACACGATGATGGGGCGCGTCGGAATGCCCGTGACCCGGGCGGCGTAGGGATTGTCGCCGATCGCGTAGATGTAGGCGCCGATCCGCGTCCGTCGCAACAGGAACGCCACCAGGACGCAGGAGAGCGCGAACATCACGATCGGCATTGGAATGCCGAGCACATTGCCCTGTCCGAGGCGCTCGAAGCCGTCGAGTCCCGGGCTCCATTGCACGACATCGAGCTTGAAAAGCGCGGCCTGGCCGAGGCCGGCGAGAAACAGCCCGGAGGCCAGCGTCGCGAACAGCGACGGCACCTCGGCGTAGGCGATCAGCCATCCGTTCACGAGGCCGAATACCGTCGTGAGCGCAAAGGCTGCGACGAGGGAGGCCGGCAGCGAGTGGCCGTCCTGGACCATCTGGAGCACGAGCCCCGGCGGAACCGCCAGGGCTGCGATCAGCGAAATGTCGATGCCGCGGCCGATCACGACGATTGCCATCGCCAGCCCGAGGATGCCGAGCACCGCCACGTTCTGCAGCAGCGTCAGCATGTTCGCGGTGGTGAGGAAGCCAGGCAGCGCCATCGCGAACACGGCAAAAAGTGCCGCGAAAACAGCAAATACGATTCCCTGCTGCCCGACGTTCCTGATTCCCATCCCGGTTTCTCTTGGTTCTTGGTCGTTTTGCCGGCGATGTTCGCTCGCTTTGATTGCGAATGCAACCAGCGACCCGGCCGGGAAAATTCCGGCGGGCGGTTTTTGGTTGCTAAATTCGCGCGCAGACCGCAATCTGCCGATGCGAGCACGGTTGCCGGGCGGGGGGTGGACCTCGCCTCGTTCCCTGCAAGCCGGAACGTCGGATGCCGCGATGAAATCGCGCCTGCGGCCCCGCGGAACGTATCGTCATCCGTCTATCGTCGTCCGTGTATCGTCATCCGTCTATCGTCGCATCCGCCTGCCAAATGATCGCGACCGGGTGATTTGAGCCGGTCAAGGTGAAGACAACCGATGAGGACATGATGGGCCTGATCTCGATTATTGTCTTTGCAGCCATTTTGTACACCCTCGGCTCGCTTCGGGTGTTGCGGCAGTATGAACGCGGCGTGGTGTTTTTCCTTGGCAAATTCGAAAGCGTGCGCGGCCCGGGACTGACGCTGATCTTCATTCCCATTCAGCAGATGGTTCGGGTCTCGCTGCGCACCGTCACCATGCAGATCCCCTCACAAAAGATCATCACCAAGGACAATGTGTCGATCGATATCGCGGCGGTCGCCTACTATCACATCACCGATCCGGAAAGAGCCGTGATCGCGATCGAGAACGTCTACAACGCGATCAACCAGATCAGTCAGACCACAGTGCGCAACGTTGTAGGACGCTTCAGCCTCGATCAACTGCTCTCGGATACCTCCAGCATCAACGACCAGATCAAGAACGTCATCGACCAGCATACCGAGCCATGGGGCACCCAGGTCACGGCGGTCGAGATCAAGGACATCACGCTGCCGGATAACATGCAGCGGGCGATGGCCAAGGAAGCCGAGGCCGAGCGCGAGCGCCGCGCCAAGATCGTCGCCGCCGAAGGCGAATATCAGGCGGCGGTGAAACTCGGCGAGGCGGCCGACATCATCACCCAGCATCCCGTTGCGCTGCAGCTCCGCACCTTGCAGACCATGGCGGAAATCTCGGTCGAGAAGAATTCCACCATTATCTTCCCGGCCCAATTCATGACCACGGTACAGGAGGCGATCGCGCTGATGTCAAAGGACAACGCAGCGAAATAGCGAAGCACCGCAACAGCCCTTTCAAGGCAGGTCGTTTTCGTTCCCGGCAAATTTTGCCGGATGGCCTTCGCGGCACCGCAAGTCGGTTGATTTCCAACGAAAATTTTCTGGCCTGGGATTTGCTTTTGCAAAGCGGCAGGGCTGTTTGTGTGCGTTTGGGCAATCGCAATGGAGATTGATCATGTCACACCATCATATGCTGCCGCCGATCGTCTATGTGCCGCAGCCGAAGCCGAAGAAGGTCGAACCGCGAAAGAGCCGCATCCGGATGCATGGCGCGCACGGCGTCGACGACGCCGGCGAGGTCGGGGAGGCTTTCGAATCCGGCGAGCCGCCGGCTCCGGCCGGCCACATGCTTGCGCCTGAAAATTTTGTGCCGGTCGAGGGTGCCGAAAGAAAGCCGCAGCAGCCGCAGGGACGCCTCAGCGACAGCACGTTGAAAGTGATGCTGCAGGTGCAGGAGCAGGATCAGGCGAAGCCGGCTTGAGTCCGCCGGGCGCAGCAACTGCGTCGGCTTCAGGTGCCGGAGGCGGCGAACTTGGTCAGCATCGCATCGAACGCCGATTTGATGCGGCGGACGGCCGGATCCTTGTAGGGGAATTCCCTGTTGTCGTCATGGACCAGCATCGAGGCATTGACTTCGAACACGACAAGATTTCCACCGACGTCCAGTCCGCAATCGATGCCGAAATACTCCAGGTCGATGCGCTGACGGATCTGCCGCAGCGCCCGGTAGTGCCCGGCGCCGAAGACGGCGGCCGGATCGTTCAGGAACGCGGCTTCTTCCTGTTGCATCCAGGGCTGATTGGCCATGTCGGTGTTGACGTGATGCACCTTCCAGCCATCCGCGATCGCAAGATGATACGGCAGGATTTGATCATCGACGAAAATGAAGCGGTATTTCCGGAAATATCCATCGCTGGAACGGTAATCGGCGTATTCGATGAAATAGCGGTCGGTGTCGGCAGGGTGCGCCAAATACGCCGCGAGTTCGGCCGGCCCGTCGATCTTTTCGAAATCGTCGCCGCCATGGGTCCCGACTGGCCTGGCCAGGATGGCGGACGCTGACGGCAACGCTGCCTGCAGGCTTGCAACCGAAAGCGCGGTGCCGGCCTGTTGGCGGACGATGTGGGGGATGCGGCAGCCCGGTATGTCCGTCAGCAAATCTGCGACCGCGTCGCGTGTGGTCCGCAGGATCTTGCCGGGATGGTTGATGGTCGGCTTGCCCAGCGCTTCGACCAGATCGGCGGCCAGCGGCAGGGTCGCGCCCGCCTGGTCGACGTCCGAGATCAGGTTGACGACCACCTGAACGCCCTGTTTGAAGGCCTCAGCGCCGTAGACGTTCGACCCGAACAACGCGAGGGTGTCGGTATCGTAGGCCGCATTCTTGAACAGATACTCGGTCGGTGTGTTGCCGCCGAACGGGGCGTACAGCGCGAGCACGCGAAAATCCGCCGGCGACTTGATGGCCGGCCGCCTGATCAAAGGCTGGATCGCCGCGGCCCGCGCATAGGCGGCGTGCGCTGCCTCGATTTCACCCAGCCGCTGTCTGATGCCGCCGAGCCAGTACAGGCTGTCGGCATCGCGCGGATTGAGCGCGATCGCCTGCTCGAGACACTCGACCGCCGATTCCACCTCGTTCAGCTCGTAGTGAACCTTGCCGAGCTGATGGCGGATCGCACCATCCTGCGGCCGCTCGCCGATCAATTCCAGCAGCAGCGCCTTCGCGATCAGGTATTGCTTGGTGGCGATCAGGGCCTGAACGAGATTGGTGCGCGATGCCCAATGGGTCGGGTTTGTCCGCAGCGCCTGAAGATAGAACGCGACCGCTTCCTGGGGCCTGCCGGTCTTGACGTGCACGTTGCCCAGATTGCACCAGCACGACGTCAGATCGGGCGCCAGGCGCAGTGCAGCCTTGTAGTTGACGGTCGCCTGCTCGAGGTCGCCCCGCACCATCCAGGCGTTGCCGAGATGGGAATGCAATTCCGAAATCGTCGTGGTCGGTACCTGTCCCGCGGGTTCGGCCGCCGCCACGGCAAGTCCGCATTGAAACGCAGCGATGGCCTCGTCGTTGCGGCTCGCGCTGTAATGCTCCTGGCCGATCCGGAGCCAGTTTGCCGCGGCGCGAAGGGCCCTGCCCGGCGGCCGGGTCGCGGGCGGCCGATGCGGGTGCGGTCATGGATTTGCGCCTTGGTTCGGTGAAAGTAACCGAACCATGAAGATTTTTGGTAAACAAAGTCTTGCTGGCCAAAGTCTTGCTGGCCAAGACGTCTGCATCCGGCTGTTTCGAATGATGGGCCTGGAAACATTCGGCAACGTCGCCCCGGCAGCGAAAAGCCGCGAAATTAGCCGATACGCGTTGGCGGCGAATCAGCGGATAGTGCGGTGGTTGAAACCCTCGTAGCCTGAACCCCCGGGCGGCCAGACTTGCCGAGATCGTGACCGGACCGAACCAGAACGCGGCCGCGTTGTTGCCCGACAGTGCCGGCGACGGCCGCGGCTGGGCTCCGCGGCTGGCGCAGGAATTGCGGCTGCGGCAGCTCGATGATGTGCTGGCACAGCCTCCCGCGGGCGGCGCCATCGCCGCGGAAATCGAGCGTGCCGCGCTGCTCGGCGCCCTCGGTCGGCGGGAACAGGCGCAGCTCGCCTTCATCGATATCCTGCGCCGGGTGCCCGAGAATTTCAGCGCGCTGAACGAATTCGGGACGCTGCTGACGAATATGGGCGCCATTGACGCCGCCTGCCGCGTCTACGCCGAGGCGATCCTGCACCACCCCCGGAACCCGATGGGGCGTGTAAACCTGGCCAATCTGCTGCTTCGCGCCAACCGGCATGGCGAAGCGCGTGCGCATTACGAAGCGGTGTTGCGGCTCGATCCGGATCATGCGGAGGCGCATCAGGGGCTGGGAGCCGTGTTGTCCGATATCGGCGATCGCGTGGGCGCGCGATATCATTTCGAAAAGGGCTTCCGTCACCACGCGGTGTCGACCCTGCCGTACCGCGGCACGACGCCGCCGGTGACCCTGCTGCAACTGGTCTCATCGGGCGGCGGCAACATTCCGACCGCTGCGTTGCTGGATGATTGCACCTTTCTGACGTCGGTGATTGTTGCGGACTATTTCGATCCGTTGGCGGAGCTGCCGCCGCATCAACTGATCTTCAACGCCATCGGCGATGCCGACCTCTGCGAACCCGCGCTTCAGGCGGCGACCCGCTTGATCGCGCGCAGCACCGCGCCCCTGATCAACGATCCCCGCGCGGTGATTAAAACCGGCCGTATCGACAACGCCACCAGGCTTGGCGAGGTGCCCGGGATTGCGACCCCGCGGACCATCGCCATTCTCCGCGATATCCTGGCCGGTCCGGACGGCGCGGGTTCGGTGGCGGCGCTCGGGTTTACGTTCCCGCTGTTGCTGCGCTCTCCCGGCTACCATACCGGGCGAAACTTCAAATTGGTGAAGCAGGCGGCCGAATTGCCCGCGGCGGCGGCGAGCCTTCCCGGCGATGAGCTGCTGGTCATCGAATATCTCGACGCTCGCGGCGATGACGGCAACGCACGAAAATACCGGGTGATGATGGTGGGAGGTCAAATCTACCCCTTGCACCTGGCGATATCGCGCAATTGGAAAGTGCATTATTTCACCTCCGACATGGCCGACCAGCCGGAGCATCGTGCCGAGGAAGCAGGTTTCCTCGCCGATATGCCGGCCGTGCTCGGCGCCAAGGCGATGGCGGCGCTGGCAGGGATCCGCGACGTGCTTGGTCTCGACTATGCCGGCGTCGATTTTGGGCTCGGTCGCAGCGGCGAACTTTTGCTGTTCGAAGCCAATGCCACCATGGTGATCGCCGTTCCCGATGCTGACGAACGCTGGGCCTACCGGCGCACGGCCATCAGCCGCATCATCGACGCCGTCGTGGCCATGATCATGCAAAAATCCACCGCAGCACGGCCACGGCGACGCTGAAATCGTTTCGATCGCTTGACCGGCAGCCAAGCGGATCGGTGGGCGTCACTGTCCGAACAGGCCCAAGTGGGGCCTTTCCGGCGGCGGTGGCTCGGGCTGATCCATCGCGGCGAATTTCTGGTCGTCCCGATCCTGCATCAGCCGCCTGACTGCCACGGTGGCGACTTCCAGCTCTCTCTGCTTGCGTTGGCGTTCTGCGAATTTTCTCGCTTCGGCGCGCTTCCTTTCCGCCGCCCTGGCTTCGGCAATACGGGTTTTTTCTGCAGCCGGCTTTTCGGCGTTCGGGTTTTCAGCATTGGCCTGCGCGGCGGTGCTGCGAACCGGTTCGGGCGCCTTCGCCACGGCTGGAACGGAAGCTGGCTGCGGGGGTGGCTCGGCTACTGCGGGTTGCGGAGTTGCCGGTGCGGGCGTGGCTTGCGCGACGGGCTTGCTGTCCTGACCCTCCGCCGCCAGGCGCTGCAGCCGGTTTGGCGGGTCCTGATGCGTCGGGTTCGCCAGCATGTAGCCGCCGGCAAATCCGCTTGAAAGGATGACAACAACGGACCCCACCCCCGCCAGATAAGACGTCGTGCTGAAAGCCATGCGCTGCGCTCCCTTCGGAATCGATGAAGAGGCAACAGAAAAAATTAGCAACTGTTCCGAGGCTGCCGCGGAATTCTTTTCCAAACCGGTTCCGATGGCCGTTCGGTTCCTGTTCAATTCCCGGGTTCCGCAACGCTCTGCAATCGGTCGTCATCGCGCCGCGGCTTGCCGGTGCGCTAGCTCGAGGCCCCGGCCTTGGCGCGGCGGGCGCGAATGGCTTCCTCCACACTCTGGAACAGATGATCCGATCCAAGCAATTGCTTGATGCCAAAGCGCTCGATCGCATCCTGCGCGCGTGCCGATTCGAGCCGGGCGATCGCAAAGTCGACGCCGGCCACGTGACAGGCCCTGATGGTGTCGCTCAAGATCTGCGCCGCGGTGAAGTCGATTTCCACGATGCCCGTCGCCTCCAGCACGATCAGCCGTGGCGGCTCCCGCGCAGCATGGATCAGTCCCTTCAGATCTCGCCCGAAATGATACGCATTGAGAAATGACAGCGGAGCCTGAAATCCGGCGACGATCACCCCGGATTCGGTTTCGCCGGGGATGTGCGGGCTCGACGGCCACCAGATCGAGGTACCCCGCACGCGTTCGAACAGGGTGAGCCGGGCGCGGCTCGTGCTCCAGATGCCGTGCAGCAGCGAGAGCGCTATTCCGACGCCGACGCCTTGTTCGATAGGCAGGATGATGATGGCTGCCGCGGTCGCCGCGATCAAAAGGAATTCGGCCAGCGACTGGCGGTAAATCGAAGCAATCTGGCTGATCCGGATGATCCGCATGGCGACGAACAGCAGCACTCCACCGAGTGCCGCCTGCGGCACGTGGCGCAATAGCCCACCGCCGAATCCGAGCAGCACCAGGATGATCGCGGCGGCGACGAGAACGGCGAGCTGCGACCGGCCCCCGGTCTCCGACACGATGGCGGTGCGCGGCGGGCTGGCATCGACCGGAAATCCGCCGATCAGGCCCGCGAT
Source organism: uncultured Alphaproteobacteria bacterium (assembly GCA_963748165.1). Lineage (GTDB taxonomy): Bacteria > Pseudomonadota > Alphaproteobacteria > Rhizobiales > Xanthobacteraceae > Bradyrhizobium. The sequence goes on along the minus strand of CAVVIM010000012.1, from coordinate 101,844 downwards.
GATGCTGCCGGCTCCGACCCCGACGAAGTCGCGGTCGACATCCGGTGGCTGGCCCGGATCCGACACGAACGACCGCGTCGTGGCTGCCGTCTGCACCATGACAATGACGGAAACGATCAGTGTCAGCGGCACCAGTTGCAGCCATTTCGCAATCGGAATGTCCGGAAAAGCCAGGGTCGGCAGCGCCACCGGGATATTGCCGAGAACCGCGACGCCGCGGCTTTCAAGGCCGGCGAACACCACGATGGCGGCCGCCACGATCAGCCCGATCAGGGCTGCCGGAATCCGGGCGTCGATCCGTTCCGCGATCGCGATCAGGGCGAGCACGCCAAGGCCGATGCCAAGGGCAAACAGGTTGGCCTGCGGCAGTTGCTCCAGCAGGGTCGCCAGGCGCTGCAGCATCGGACCTTGCGGCGAGGGTAGGCCGAGAATGGCCGGCATCTGCGAGATCAGGATGTGAATGGAGATGCCGGCGAGAAAGCCGACCGTGACGGGGATCGACAGCAAATCCGCGATCCAGCCGAGACGGAAAATGCCGCCGGCGACCAGCACAACCCCGACCATGAGCGCGAGCGCGCCGGCGAGCGCCGCATATTCCGGTGAGCCGGTCACGGCCAGCAACGCGAGGCCACCGGCAAAGATCGGCGTGATGGTCGAATCGGCGCCGCTCGACAGGAAGCGGTTGCCGCCGAAAACAGCGAAGGCCAGCGAGCCGGCAAGAAATGCAAAGAATCCGATCTGCGGCGAAAACCCTCCCAGCCGCGAGGTCGCGAGCTGTTCGGGGATGGCGATCGCAGTGAGCGTAATTCCGGCGACGAGGTCGTTGGCCAGAAACGCCGGACGATAGCCTTGCAGGGAGCGCAACACCGGCCAGGCATTGATCTTGTCCGCTCCGGCGGAATTTTCGAACATGAATGCGCCGCCCCGACCAAAAGGCCGACCTGCCAGCCGGCGACCTCAGCGGGAACCTTGCCTCAACTCCTGCTGCCAGCGCAATCGGGAACCGATTCGCAGGAACCGGCTGTGGCGTCGGGCCGCCCTGGTTTATTCCCTGCGGAACAGCCTGTTTTATTGCCAGCGCGACCACGGAACAGCCTTGCTCCAAGGCCGGGAGCGATCATAATCGCTGCGCCGGGCATCGTGATGGGGGACATAACTATGGCTACGGTGGTGACGGAGGCACGTCGATCCGCGACGTCGGCGCGCTGGATTCAGCTTGTGCTCGGGCTGATCGCGATGATGTCGATATCGAGCCCGCAATATGTCTGGACGCTATTCACCAAGCCGCTGCAAGACGCCCTGGGCGCCAAGTTGCCCGCCATCCAGGTCACCTTCACCATCCTCATCGTCCTGCAAACCTGGCTTTCGCCGGTGCAGGGCTATCTGATCGACCGGTTTGGCGCGCGCAGTCTGATTGCCGCCGGCTGCCTGTTGTCCGGCCTGGGCTGGATCAGCGCCGCCTATGCGACGAACCTGACCACGCTTTATCTTACGTACGGATTGTTCTGCGGCATCGGCACCGGCATCGTCTATGTCGGGATCATCGGGCTGATGGTCCGCTGGTTTCCGGACCGCCGCGGATTGGCAACCGGGCTGGTCGCTGCCGGCTACGGCTTCGGCGCCATCCTGACCACGTTCCCGATCGATACCATGATGAAGCAGGCCGGCTATCAGCATACGCTGGTGGTGTTCGGCCTCATCCTCGGCGTGGTCGGCGCCGCGGCTGCGCTGGCGATGCGGATGCCGACATCGGCGGATGTGTTGCCGCCGCCGCCAGCGCTGGCCTCGAAGGCGGGAACGCCGCCTGGCCAGATGCTGCGAAGCCCGGTGTTCTGGCTGATGTTCTTCATGATGACCATGATGTCCACCGGCGGCCTGATGATCATCTCGCAGTTCGCGGCATTCTCGCGTGACTTCGGCGTCGCCAATGTCGTGGTATTCGGACTGGCGGCGTTGCCGCTGGCGCTGACCATCGATCGCCTGACCAATGGCCTGACCCGACCATTCTTCGGCTTTGTGTCGGACCGGATCGGGCGGGAGAATACCATGGCGATCGCGTTCCTGATGGAAGCCGCGGCGGTTACGCTGATGGTGATGTTCCGCGGCAACGCCGCGGTGTTCGTGATCCTGTCCGGCCTCGTCTTCTTCGGCTGGGGCGAAATTTTTTCGCTGTTCCCCTCGACCCTGACCGACATTTTCGGCGTCCAGCACGCCACCACGAATTACGGATGGCTCTATGTCGCGCAGGGCGTCGGATCGATCCTCGGCGGCCCGCTTGCGGCCTTGCTGCGCGAGCAGACCGGGAGCTGGCTGCCGGTGTTTGCCATCATCATCGCGATGGACGCGCTGACCGGCATATTGGCGCTAGTGGCGCTGAAGCCGATGCGGCGGGCCTACATCGCCGCGGCGTAGCGATAGGGGATTCGGCGCTACTGCCGGCTCCGCAACGGTACCGGGTCGACGTCAGCGCTCTCCAGCGTCAGATGCCGTTCGGTGATCGCATGGTGAAACTGCTCGAACACCAGGCTGAATGCCGACAGGTCGCCCTCTTCGAGCGCGCCGTCATCGTATGAGTGCAGGATCTCGCGGAGAATGCGGTCGACCTCGTGCTGCATGTCGTGCAGTTCGTCGGTTGAATTTCCAAGCCGGGCCTGGGTGATGAGCGCGATCACCCGGTCCCGCAGCGCAATGCCATCGGCTTTCTCGTCGCGCTTCAGATAACTGCGAAACCACGCGGCCGCCGATCCGAGGCCCGACAACAGCACCACCACGCCCCAGATATAATCGCTGTATTTTTCGAGGAAGGTTCGCTCGGTCCCGTCAATATAGGCCGCTGCACCGCGATGTGCCGGCAGCGCGGCATCCTTGTCGGTGTTGGGCGTCGCGATGTTGGCTGCCCCCGGCAGTTCCTTTGCCAGCGCGGGACGAACGGCGAACAACTGTCGCGTGAACGTTCCCACCGCCGTGTCGGACAGTTCGCGCCGCGCCACGATCAGGTGATTGACGCCGACGGTCTCGATTTTGTCGTCCGGCCGCGCCGGCGCCGAGCCGAACGTGCTGCCCGGGATTTCCTCCGATTCATACACCGGGCGTCGCTGGGCGATCGCTTCCGAAACATCGATCGGCAGGAATTGCGGCTCGCCGCGATCGCGCGCCGTCGCACCGATGGCATCGGCCGTGATCTTGCTGTCCAGCGGGCCGACCGCCATGAAGGCGTCGAGGGTCATGTCGCGCGCCATTTCGCCGATCTGGTCGGTACCGAACTGAACGATCTGAACCTTGTCGGGCGGGATGCCGGATTCGCTCAGAATGACCTTGAGCAGGATGACATTGGCCTGGGTTTTTCCGATCACGCCGATGCGGTGCCCCGCGAGGTCTTCGAGGCTCTTGATCTTCGGCGCTGGAGTTCTTTTGGATCCCTTGGCCGGCAGGCCGGACGGCGCCCAGAGCACAACGAAGTTCTTGCGCAGGATGGCGACCGACTGCGCATCGGCGGGCATGTCGAGATCGGCTCGTGTCACCGCGAGATCGGTCTTGGATGCCCGCAGCAGCGCAAGGCTCGGCGTCGCGCCATCGGTCGGAATTGGCGCAAGCCGGACCGCGCTTTTCTGCCGGGCGAAAGTCTGCGCCAGCGCCTGAATCAGTTTCTGGTCGTCGCTGCCCGAGGGGCCGACCGCGATCCGCAAGGTCTCGGGTCGCAGCGCGAAATAGAGCGCCCCCGCCGCCGCGACGAAGATAAAGATGGCGGCCAACAGCGTGAAAAGAAAAAAGCGTCGGCGCTGCTGGCGCCGCAGCGGCGCCCCGCGGCGGCCTCCGAGCGAAGAACCATCGGATGCGGGCGTGTCAGTTGAAGCCATGGATCCCTTCGGCTGCCGCGCCAGCTTGCTGACGATCGTTCGCAGGCCTGGTCGCGCTGGTCGCTAGCAGTCGATGCTGCTCCTCTTGCCGACCGTACAGTAATCGCGCACGGTTTTCCTGATGATTTTGGTCAGGCCGTCCGTAAAGTCCTCGTCATTGAGCAGTTTGCCGGCGGCGGCCCGCGCGCTCGCCGGCGTTGCGATCTGACCGGCGAGGATCGCCAGATTGAGCAGCGTTGTCGCCAGACCCAGTATCATAACCAGGGCCATCCATTGTTTCGGCATTGCGGCCTCCCGACCAATTGCCCGGTTCCGACCGGAGCCAAGTCGAGAAAATACGGCAAGGACGACGGCGCGAAAAGGTGATAAACTGCCATCACAATCGGAGAACGGCGATATGATTGAACCAAAACTTGAAGTTCCGGCGGAGCTGCGCGACCTGGCCGAAAAAACCATCGATCAGGCGGAAAAGGCGTTCGGAATGTTCTTCGATGCCGCGAACAAGTCGGTGGCGTCGATGCCGAGTCCCGGTACGGAGATTTCCCGGCAGGCGCTCAGCTTTACCGAACAGAACATGAAAGCCGCGTTCGAACACGCCCGCAAGCTGGTTCACGCCACCGATCTTCAGCAAGCCATGCAAATCCAGTCCGAGTTCTTGCGAAGCCAGTTCACCAACGCCGGCGAGCATATGAGACAGATCACCGGCGGCATCATGTCGGCGGCAAAGGATGCGACCAAAGGCCGGCCTTGATCGGCCTGCATCGGCGAATCTTTCGTTAAGATTTGATTCGAGACCGATGGCGTTGCGTTGCCAAATATATTTGGTGTGATAAAAGCCCGGCTCTCAAATAAGGAGCCGACATGGCCAAGAAGCTAAAATCAGCGACGAAACAATCTGCCCATAGAAAGCCGGCGAAGAAGAAATCGGTGAGGCGCGCCTGGACTTCGGCAGACGTGCGCGAGCTCAAGTCACTGGCCAGGAGAAAGGTCGGCGTTGCCGGAATCTCGAAAGCGCTGAAGCGGACGGTGGGGGCGACTGCCGTCAAGGCCCATCAACTCGGCGTATCGCTCGATACACGCGGCTGAACGGTTGCCGCGCCGCGATTTCCTTCTTCTGACCCGACATCTCGACGACCTTGCGCCAGCGTCTGTCTCGGAAGCGAGCATGGCGCCGATTTTGCCGTCAGCACGCACTCCGACCCTTAGCGTTGATTGTCGCACCTCCGAAAGCGCGGATCGGTCGGCCGCGGCCTACGGCGTCACCGGCGCGGCAGCCGGCAGCGCAATGCCCTTTTCACCGGCGACGCTGCGCAACAGGTCGGGGCGATCCGAAATGATTCCGTCGACACCGATGTCGATCATCCGCACCATGTCCGCGGGCTTGTTGACGGTCCAGACCACCACCGCGAGTCCGAGCCGGTGGGACTCGGCGATCAGGTCGGCATCGACATCACCGAAATAGGGCGACCAGATCGCGCCGCCGGCGGCCTTGATCGCACCCGGCACCGAGTTGCCGTGCTCGGCTGGATCGAAACCCGCGGTCCAGTCCGAGGCCTTGTCCAGGAAGATGGTCGCCCCGGCGCCCTTCTGCAGTGTCAAATAGACCGTCGGAATGCCAGGGGCCTGTTTCTGAACCCGTTGCAGCGTTCGCCAGTCAAAAGATTGAATCGTGACACGATCGGCAAAATTCTCGGCCTTGAGGAAATCGAGCAGCAGTGCGACGAAGCGTTCGGGATCGGGCGACTCGTCGGGATGATGGGGATCGATTTTGGTTTCGATATTGAGACGCACCCGGCGGTCGCCGGACCTGCGCACGAGATCGAAGACTTCGCGCAGCGTCGGAATCGGCGTTCCCGGCACGGCGTGCTGGTCCGGGAATTGTGCCGCATATCGGCTGCCCGGCCGGATCTGGCCGACATCGTACTTCCTGACTTGCTCGAGCCGCAATCGGACAAAGGGGGTGCCGGGCGGTGCTACATAGACGCCGTCGGCATCGCGGGCGAGATCCGGGTTAAGCCCGCGTTCATGCGAGACCACGATCGTGCCGTCCGAGGTGACCCCGATATCGAGTTCGAGCGTATTGACGCCCATGGAAAGCGCGTTGGCAAAGGATGGCAGGGTGTTCTCGGGAAACAGCGCACGGCCGCCGCGGTGGGCTTCAATATCGAACGCCATGACTTCCCCATGGATCAGAAAGCAAAAGCCTGCCGCAAGGGCCAGGGACCGACGGCTGACAAGCATGGCTGGTTCCCCCTGACCCGGACATCGCGGCCCATGCTATCAGGTTAATGCCCAGGCATGGAACCAACCCCGAGTCCCGGGCTATCCATCAATCGGGCTATCTATCAATGCCGTTGAGGTAACGAACGGATTGACGGGCAGGACCGATGGCAAATCAATCTTCGCAGGCTCTAGCGGCCGAAGCAGGCTCGCACGCCTTCATCGGCCGCGGCACGCTTGCCGTGACCATCGGCAACATGCTTGAATTCTACGATTTCATCACCTACAGCTTCTTCGCCATCCAGATCGGCCACACCTTCTTTCCCGCTCAAAGCCAGTTTGGCAGCCTGATGCTGTCGCTGGCGACCTTCGGGGCCGGCTTTGTCACCCGGCCGATCGGCGGCCTGGTGATCGGGTCCTATTCCGATCGCAGGGGGCGGCGGCCGGCGATGATCCTGAGCTTTGCCATGATGGGGTGCGCCATCATCACGCTGGCGCTGACGCCCTCTTACAATTCCATCGGCATCGCCGCGCCGATCATCGCCATTGTCGCGCGCATGGTGCAGGGCTTCTCGCTCGGCGGCGAGGTCGGGCCGACCACGGCCTATCTGATGGAGGCGGCGCCGCCGGGCCGACGCGGGCTTGCCGTCTCATGGCAGCCTGCCAGCCAGGAAATCGCCGCGACGGCCGGAGCGCTGGTCGGCGTCGTGCTTTCGAGGTCGATGACCGATGCCGCGCTCGAATCCTATGGCTGGCGCATTGCATTCCTGCTTGGCGCGGGCTGCCTGCCATTCGGGTTATGGCTGCGCTCCGGTCTGCCCGAGACGATCCACCTGAGCGAGATCGAGACCAGGGCGAAGGCGGCAGCCGACGCGTCGGCCGGCGTGATACGCGCCAACGCCCGGATCATTGTTCTTGGCCTGCTGATCCTGGCGAGCGGCACCATCGCCACCTACGTCACCCAATACATGACGACGTTATGCGGAGAACACGCTGCATGTTGCGACCGATCTTGCGTTCGCCACCTCCGTTGTCAGCAACGGCCTCGGTATCGCCGGCGCGCTGTATGGCGGCTGGCTGGCCGACCGCTGGGGACGATGGCCGGTCATGGTGTGGCCGCAGCTTGCGGCGCTGCTGCTGACCTATCCGATCTTTCTCTGGATCGTGGAAACGCGCAGTGCCTGGGCGCTGCTGGGCGGCTTCGGCCTGCTGTCGCTGATCGGCAGCATTCCCTACAGTGCCTTCTATGTCGCGCTTGCCGAGGGACTGCCCAAGAACATCCGCGGCGGCGCCTTCGCAACCATCTATGCGGTGGCGATCGCGAGCTTCGGCGGCACCGCGCAGCTCGTCGTCACCTGGCTCATTCATGTCACCGGCAACGCGCTGGCGCCGGCCTGGTACATGCTGTTGGCGGCCACCGTCGGGCTCGCCGCCATGGCGATGATGCACGAGACCGCGCCGGAACCGTGACGGCACCGATCCGAGTGGTTTGCGTCATTCCGGGGCGCGTGTCAGCGCGAACCCGGAATCTCGAGATTCCGGCCATGGTTCGAACCAGGAGGGATGGTTGGAAGTCTGAGTGCGCCCGGTGCCGGCGCAATACGTTCCAGGGCGAACCACAAGCCACTTGTACAAGCCACTTTTAACTGTGCTGATTAACCCTTGGACCGCCGGGCCCGGCTATAGCTTGGCCGGGAAAGCAACGAGAATTCGACAATGAACGCAAGGGAACATCCGGCAGACGGCAGGCCGCGGAAACCATCCGCCGCCAGGAGCTGGCTGAAGGCGATCGAACTGACATCCCGTATCGAGGACGAGCCGCATCGCTTGTTCGCCGACCTCGTCGAAGACTGGGCGGCGCGGCAGCCCGACAATCCCGCCCTGATATCGGAGGTCGAGACCTTCAGTTACCGGATGCTCTCCGAACGGATCAATCGCTACGCCCGCTGGGCGCTGCGGGCAGGAATCAAGGCCGGCGACACCGTGTGCCTGGTGATGCCGAGCCGTCCGGATTATGTCGCCGCCTGGCTCGGGATCACCAGGGTCGGCGGCGTTGTCGCTCTCATCAACACCAAGCTCGTCGGGCCATCGCTGTCGCACTGCATCGGTGTCGCGGAAGCCGACCATCTCATCCTTGCGCAGGAGCTGGTGCCGGCATTCGAGACGGCGGTGCCGCATCTTGGCCGCGTACCCACAATATGGCTTCACGGCAGCCCTGCGCACGATGGAAATCTCGATGCAGCCCTCGCCGCAACCGACGGCAGCCGGCTGACGCCGGCCGAGCGCCGCGAGGTCACGATCGATGACCGCGCACTTCTGATCTATACCTCGGGCACCACCGGCCTGCCGAAGGCCGCCAGCGTCAGTCACCGGCGCATCCTGAATTGGGGTGGCTGGTTCACCGGCTTGACCGACGCTTCGCCGCAGGACCGCCTGTACAATTGTCTGCCGGTCTATCACAGCGTCGGCGGCATCGTCGCGCCCTGCAGCATGCTGAATGCCGGCGCCTCCGTGGTGCTCGCCGAGAAATTCTCGGTCAGCCAGTTCTGGCATGACATCGTGCGGTGGGATTGCACGATATTTCAGTATATCGGCGAGCTCTGCCGCTACCTGCTCAACGCGCCGCAATCCGAATTCGAGACCGCGCACCGGCTCCGGCTCGCCTGCGGCAACGGGTTGCGCGGCGACGTCTGGGAGCCGTTCCAGGCCCGCTTCGCGATTCCGCGGATCCTCGAATTCTATGCCGCGACCGAAGGCAATTTTTCGCTGTACAATGTCGAGGGCAGGCCGGGCGCGATCGGGCGCGTTCCTCCGATGCTGGCGCATCGCTTTCCGGCGGCGATCGTGCGCGTCGATCCGGACCTCGGCATCCCCGTTCGCACCGCAGACGGTCTGTGCATTTCCTGCGCGCGTGGCGAGGTCGGCGAAGCCATCGGCCGGATTGGAACCGCGGACGAGGGCGGCGGCCGCTTCGAGGGCTACACCGACGTAAGCCAGACCGAAAAGAAAATCCTGCGCGACGTGATCGCAAAAGGCGATGCCTGGTTTCGTACCGGCGACCTGATGAAGCTCGACGAGCAGGGCTATTTCCACTTTGTCGACCGGGTCGGCGATACCTTCCGCTGGAAGGGCGAGAACGTCGCGACATCCGAAGTGAACCAGGCCGTGCTGGATTGCCCGGGCGTGGTCGACGCGACGACCTATGGCGTGGAAATCCCCGGCGCCGATGGCCGCGCCGGAATGGTTGCGGCCGTGGTCGACCGCCGCTTCGATCTCGACACCTTCCGCGATCATCTCGCACGCCGGCTGCCCGCCTACGCCTGTCCGGTCGCGGTGCGGATCTGCACTGCGCTGGATACCACCGAGACCTTCAAGCAAAAGAAACAGGAGCTGGTCCAGGACGGCTTCAATCCGCATCGCCTGACGGATCCGCTGTTTTTCAAGGAGCCGAAGTCGGGGGCGTATCGTCCGATCGACGCGGATGCCTATGCGCGCATCCTGGACGGCTCGATCCGGCTCTGACTATCGCCCGTCGGCGCAGACCGCGGTCCGGAACTGGCAGCGGCCGCGGGTGCGTTCGTCCGCATTGCAACGGCCCAGAGAGGCGGCCTGGGCCTCGGGATAGGTGGCGCCACCGGCGGTATAGGACAATTGCCAGCGCCGCCGCGCATAGTTTCCGATAAAGGTAGCGAGCCCGACGCATTGCTGTCCGGAAATGCTCGCGACCTGGCAGCCGCCGCGTCCAAAGGCTGCGCATTGCTTGGCGACATCGGCTTCGGCCTCCGGTTGTGAGCGCATCTTCCAGACCGTGGAATAGGAACCGTCGGCAGCAAAACCAATGGCTCCCCACGGCAGATCGGCCAAGTCGGTCGGGCTTGCCGGCGCCGGGCCGGGAATCAACGGGACCGGCGTGGGCGGGCTCGGTGCCGCCGGGCTCGGAGCTGGCACGCTCGGAGCTGGGGAAGGTTGCGCGCCCTTGGGCGCAGCCTGATAGGCGCTGGCCGCCTGGGCCGGATCGAGTTTGGTTCCACCGAGGCCGCGCGCGTAACAATCCCCTTTCACGGTCATGCCGTTGCCGGTCGCGTTGGCGTTGAGTTTCAGTGCGTAATAACAGGCGCGCGTATAGTCCACGCGGGTGAAGACCCCGCGGGAATAGAACAGCGCGAGATTGTTCAGCGCATATTGCTGGCCCTGGCTCGCCGCCTTGTCATACCATTCCACGGCTTTGGCGAAGTCGGGCGCCACGATCGTGCTGAGCTCCAGATCCGGATCATAAAGGGTGCCGAGAAAGAACTGCGCGTCCATCTCGCCGCCGTGCGCGTCCCGTTCGAGCGCGTCCATCGACGGCTGGCTCGATTTGGCGGCGTTGCGCAGCGTCAGCAAATCCTGATAGCGCACCGAGCTATCGAGCGGCTTGGCCCACTGCGCGGTCGCGGTGCGGTTGGACGGCATCGCCCAGAACCACATCACCAGCACCGCGGCGAGCGCCTGGGGCCACAGAATCCAGGCGTAACGATACCATTTGTCGTCGTACCAGAGCTTGCCATGGGCGGAGAGCCATGGCGAATGCGGCGAGATCATCGGGCAGTCTCCGGCGCGGTTCTGCTCATAATCAGCCGACGGTCGCTTCGAGGATATCGGCCGTCGCGATCCGCGACAGGTCGGCATCGCTGTCGGTCGAGATGCGAATGGCCTGGGCCTCGCGCGCCTTTTCCAGCAGGGTCCGCATCGAGCGCGCGTTGCCCCAGTCGGGCGCGTTCGATCGCGCCTCGATCCACGGCGTCAAGGCCGCGGCAAAGTCGTCCGGCAGCGAAAAGTGCTGGCGTTCAGCCATCCGCTTCAGGATTTCACAGAGGTCGGCGGCAGCGTAGCGCGGGAAATCCACCGTCTTGGTGAACCGGCTGCTCAATCCCGGATTGCTCTCGATAAATCGACGCATCTCGTTGGAATAGCCTGCCACGATCACGATGATACGATCGCGGTTATCCTCCATGAACTTCAGCAGCGTATCGATCGCTTCCTTGCCGAAATCATGATCGCCGCCGCTGGCCGCGAGGGTATAGGCCTCGTCGATAAACAGGATACCGTCGAGCGCCTCGCGGCATCTGTCGAGCGTCTTGGTCGCGGTCTGTCCGACATATCCCGCCACCAGACCGGCCCGGTCGGTTTCGACGATTTGTCCCTTGCGCAGCACCTTCAACGCCCGGAAAATCTCGCCGATGACGCGCGCGACCTCGGTTTTGCCGACACCCGGCGGCCCGGTGAACACCATGTGCTGGCTGAGCGCTGCGATCGGCAGCCCCTGTGCCCTGCGCTTCTGTTCGACCTCAAGCCGCGCACTCAGCCGCTTGACTTCCTGCTTGACCGCGCCAAGGCCGACCATGGCGTCCAGTTTTGCAAGCGCCGCCGCAACGGCGATTTCATTGTCTTCCGGCTGCTGGCCGGAGGCGAGGACGACATCCTCGATCGTCACCTTCGAGATATCCGCGGCGGGATCTCCGGCGATGCGCAACGCCTGGGCTTCCCGCGTCTTCTCCAGCAACGTGCGCATCTCGCGGGCATTGGCCCAGTCGTCCGCCTTGGAACGGCCTTCGATCCATGGACGCAACGCGGCCTCGAAGCCCGCGGGCAGCGCGAATTGCTGTCGCGTCGCCATGCGGCGGAAGATCTCGCACAACTCGCTGGTATTGTAGGCAGGAAAGTTGACGGTTTTGCTGAACCGGCTGCCCAATCCGGGATTGCTGTCGATGAAGCGGCGCATCTCGTTGGGATAGCCCGCCACGATCACGATCGATGCGGTCGCGGTTATCCTCGATGAATTTCAGCAGGGTGTCGATGGCTTCCTTGCCGAAATCGGAGCCGTCGCCGCCGCTCGACGACGCGAGGCTATAGGCCTCGTCGATGAAGAGGATGCCGTCGAGAGCCTCGCGGCATTTGTCGAGGGTCTTGGTGGCGGTCTGCCCGATGTAACCCGCGACCAGGCCGGCGCGATCGGTTTCAACGACGTGGCCCTTGCGCAAGCACCTTCAGCACGCGGCAGATCTCGCCGACCAGCCGTGCCACTTCGGTTTTGCCGACGCCGGGCGGTCCGGTGAAGACCATGTGCTGGCTGAGCGCGGACACGTCGAGCCCCTGCTCGCGGCGCTTCTGCTCCACCTGCATGCGAGCGATCAGGCCCTTGACCTCCTGCTTGACCGGGGCGAGCCCGACCATGGCGTCGAGCCTTGCCAGCGCCGCCTCGATCGACGAGGTCTCGGTTTTTTCATCCGCCTCGACGATGGAAATCGAACGGATGAGGTCGGGCGAGTTCGGCGACGGCAGATCGCGCTGCGCGACCAGGCGCACCGCGACAAACGTCATGCTCAGCCCGGCGACAACAATGAAGGCGATCGTCAACCCCGTGATCATCATGCCTGCTCAACCGCGTCCCGTTGCCCTGACCAGATCCTCGATTTCGAGGCGCGAAAGATCGGCGGACGGATTGGTCGCAATCCGCATCGCCTGCGCCTCGCGCGCCTTTTCCAGCAGCGTGCGCATCTCCCTGGCGTTGGCCCAGTCGTCGGCGCGCGACCGCTCCGATATCCACGGCTTGATCCTGGCTGCGAAGCCGTCGGGCAGGACGAAATGCTGTCGTGCCGCCATGCGGCGGAGGATTTCGCACATCTCGTCGGCGCTGTAGCGCGGGAAATCGATGGTCTTGGTGAAACGGCTGGCGAGTCCCGGATTGGTGTCGACAAAGCGCCGCATCTCGTTGGGGTAACCGGCGACGATGACCATGATGCGGTCGCGGTGGTCCTCCATGAATTTCAGCAGCGTGTCGATGGCCTCGCGGCCGAAATCCCCGCTGGATCCCGGCGTGCCCGCCAGCGTATAGGCCTCGTCGATGAAGAGAATTCCATCGAGCGCGGCATTGCATTTCTCCAGCATCTTGGGCGCGGTTTGGCCGATGTAACCGGCCACCACGTCGGCGCGCTGGACCTCGACCAAATGGCCGACCCGCAGCGCCCGCAGCGAGCGATAGATGTCGCCAAGCGCGCGCGCAACCTCGGTCTTGCCGACGCCGGGCGGCCCCGTGAAGACCATGTGCAGGCTCAAAGGTGCGGTGGGCAGGCCCTGGGCACGGCGCTTTTGCTCCACCTGCAGCCTTGCGATCAGGCCATTGACCTCACGTTTGACCGGGACCAGGCCCACCATGGCCTCGAGATCGTCGATCGCCTTGTCCGGCGGTTGATCCGCAATGTCCCGCACCGGCGCGAGCATCATCTTGAAGGCGCCGGACAGCCCGCCGCTCTGCGCCGGCTGCAACGCCCCGGTTCGAGCGTAGGCCGACGCAATGCCGGTGACGAGCAGGCCGACGCTGGCAAGCACCAGCACGATGACGACGCCGCTCAGGATCGTCTGGGTCGGCGCGGAAAGTCCTCGGATCCAGCCCGCCGGCCCGGACTGCGGGTTGAGAAACCAGGCGGTGATCATGGTCGCGGCCACGCCGCCGATGATGATTGCGAGGATCTGCTGGTCCTTGAAAAGGTTTTTCATCGCAATTGCTGCTCGACTAGCACGGGCTCACCGCACGCCACACCACGGGAATGCTCTGGGCGTCGGGAAGCCCGAGCAGGACTTTGGTCGGAGTGAGGCCGAGAATGGCCCCGGTGGCATTGCCTTCGACGATGAACGTGCCGGAGCCGGAGCCGTAAGGTGCCGGGTAGGGTACGGCGAAGCGCTGCATCGCGTCGGCGACGGTGAAATACGGAGAGATGTAGTTGCCCGAGCGAATCCGGATCACGCTGCCGAGCGCCGCCGATCCACGCTCGATGGTCATCGAAACCAGCGGAGTGCTGCAGCGTTGTGCATCCTCGATCAGGGCACCCGCGGCCGACGGCGCCAGCGTGGTTGCGGCGGCGCCGAGATCGCTCCGGGCGACGAATGTCACGGTCGGCTGCGCCGGATCGCCGGCGGGTAGCGCAAAGCCGGCGCTTTTCAGCACCAGTCCGGCGGCGGCGATCATCAGCAAGCCGCCCACCGCGGCTACCATGGCCGGGCGTTTTCCCGCGCTGCCGGTGGCTGCCGGCTGATTGGTCACCGGCGCTTGCGGTGTTGGCTCTGAATCGGTCATCAGCCCCGCCCCTCCGGTAGCATGTGCCTCTGGGACAGATTACCCAAGCAGCCATGCGGCGCAAAGATATTCCAGAGGCAAAGCTACCCAATCGCCCAGCGCCGCACTGTGACCTGCGGCACAGTACGGCAGTTCCGCTGTCTGCAATTCGTCAGTCATACCGCCCGCCGAAGGGCCGGCGAACTCGGCTCGCGCAGGCTGTATCCGCGTCCATCGCATCGTCCGCGCGAGTCACAGGTGACAGCGCGATGCTTTACCGGCCGCCGCGGCGACGCCTGAGATCGTTGATGTACGAGATCGTGGTACTGTCGTTGGCATCGATCCGAAGCGCCGCTTCGTAATCCGCCATGGCGTTGTCGAATTGGCTGAGGAAATAATAAGCGCGGCCGCGCAGGCGATAACTGTAGATCTGATTCTGATCGATCGAAATCGCCCTGGTGAAATCGGCAATCGCCGGCTGGTACTGGCCGACCTCGAAATAGGCATGTCCGCGAAATTCATAGCCCAACCGGTTGTTCGGCTGGATCTCGATCATCTTGTTCGCATCGTCATAGGTGGCGCGCCAGTCGGCACGGGTTTCATAGATGCTAGCGCGGTTCTCGTAGGCCCAAAACAGTTTGGAATCGCGTTCGATCGCCGCCGCGAGGGCGACAAGCGCTTCGTTGGGTCGGTTCAGATTGCGCAGCGCGATCCCCCGGTTCAGATAGGGGAAGGCGAAGTCGGGCTTGAGCAGGATGGCCTGATCGAAGTCCTGCATGGCGCGATCGTTGTTTCCAAGCCCGATCCAGATCAGCCCCCGGTCATTGTAAAATCCGGGTATGGCGGGGTTGATCGCAATCGCTCGATCGTAGTCGCCCATTGCCAGTTGATACTGCTTGCTCAAATAGTAGGCCCATCCGCGACGCCAGTAGGCGTCGGGGATGTTGCTGGAACTGAGGCTTCCGGAGGCCAGCAGCGCGCTGCAAGCCTGGATGATTTGCGCGTTGTCCCCGGTCTTGCAGGGCGCCAGGGCATCCGCGGGCTGTTGGGCCAGCGGCGGTGCCGCGCGCTGCTGGGGCAGGGTCGGCAGCACTTGCCGATCCTGCGCCGGGCTTTTCGGCGCTTCGACGGCTGGCTTCGCCCAGGGGATTGCCACGCGCTGGCCGGGCGGCGCCAGCCACAGCACGACAAACAGCAGCAGACCGATGGCTTGCGGCCAGACGATCCAGGCGATCCGATACCAGGGATCGTCGTACCAGAGCCTGCCGTGGGCGGAGAGCCAGGATCCCGTCGGCGCCGTCATCGAACAGTCTTTCCGAGGCCTGGTTGAAGCGCCTGCTGCCGCCGGTTCTGGCCTGTCAAAAGCCGGTGCCTTGAATCCTTATCGCCTCTCAGGCAAAATCGCCAATGTGCGCCAGGTCACATACGGGTCGACAATTCCCCGCCAATGTCGCTGAAACAGAGGGGATCGTCATGCAGCAATCCATTTCGCAAGGGCAGGCTCGGTCACGCACCCGGCCGGCCGTGGTCGCCGGTCTGGGCGCGGCGCTGGTCGCTTCAGCCGTAACGCTGGTCATCCTGATGAACGGCGGCTCTCCCCAGGTCTCGGCGTCCGGCGCCGCGTCGGCGACCGACGCCAAACAATGTCAGATGATGCAGCGCAAGCTCTATGTCGCGACCACGGGCGGCGGCGGCATCGTGCGGTTGCGCGAAGGCAACTATCTCTCGCCACCGATCAAGCTTGGTGCCCGGCCGCAAGCCGTCGTTTTTCCGTTGCCCCGTCCCGAAACCACGCCGGTCCAGGAAGTGCTCGCCATCGAGGGCAACTCCGACAATATCGTGATCACCAGCGATGTGACCAGCCTGCGCAGCGTATTGAGCGTAAACGGGGTGACTGCGTTTTCGGTGACCTGGAGGCCGATGAAGACGTGCTGAGATTTGGCTCCACGCGGATCGCGGCGGTCGCGATTGCGCTTGGCGTCTCGGCCGACACGGCGTAGCTGAGGTTTCTCGGCCGCGCCCAGCGGGCGATGCATGAGCCGCGGTTTACCAACGGACACGAAAGATCGCGGCGGGGCTCAGTCATTTCGCATTTGCGCTCTATGATGGCTGCGGGTAACGAGAAGGCGACACCATCGATGTCGGTAAGGTTAAGGACCATTTCGGCGATGCAGGCCTGTGAAAATGTCCCCGCGTGAGCTGTTCGCGCTGCGCGACTTCCTTGGGCCTGACATCAGCGGGCGCACGATCTCGGATGCGCGACAGTCGGTGTCGCTGACCAACAGCGTCGGCCGAACCTGTCTTGGCGGCCGTCTTGGCGAGCTCTCCGGGCGTTCGGTGCTGCTCGCGGTGTCGGATCAGCTAATATCCGCGATCGCGATGACGGAGATCGACGGCGTCGCGAGTCGAATGCTGTTGTGCCCGACCGATCTCAATCTCGATCACATCCAGGTCTTGATCGAGGATGCCGGGATCGATGCGGTGGTGACCGACCATCCGGCGCAATGGACCGCCGCCGGCATCGCTCTGGTGGTGACGGCGCAGTCGCCGGTCGGCGCGGGTGCGCCGGTGCGGAGCGAGCGCGCCACGGACTGGCTGATGCTGACGTCGGGCACTTCCGGCGTGCCGAAGATCGTCGACCACACCCTGGAAGGACTGGCCGGGGCCATTGTCGCCGACGGCCCGGCCCGCGGAGGCTCGCCGGTGTGGGCCACCTTCTACGACATTCGCCGCTACGGCGGTTTGCAGATCCTGCTGCGCGCCATTATCGGCGGCGGCTCGATGGTGCTGTCCGACCCCGGAGAGCCGATCGCCGATCATGTCGCGCGCCTGGGCGCGCGCGGCGTGACGCATATCTCCGGAACGCCGTCGCACTGGCGCAAGCTCTTGATGAGCGGCGTGGCGTCGGGGTTTTCGCCGCGCTACGTCCGTTTGTCCGGCGAAATCGCCGACCAGGCCGTGCTCGACGGCCTGAAGCAGGCCTTTCCGGAAGCGTCGATCGGCCACGCTTATGCATCGACGGAGGCCGGCGTCGGCTTTGCCGTGAACGACGGGCTCGAAGGCTTTCCAGCGCGGATCATCGCCGACAAGCGCGACGGCGTCGAAATGAGAGTCGAGGACGGATCGCTGCGGATTCGCTCGACGCGGACGGCACATGCCTATGTCGGTCGCCATGCGGCGGCGCTGGCCGAGCCCGATGGATTCATCGACACCGGCGACATGGTCGAGCTGCGCGGAGATCGCTATCACTTCGTCGGGCGGCGCGGCGGCATCATCAATATCGGCGGCCTCAAGGTTCATCCGGAAGAGATCGAGGCGGTCATCAACCGGCAGGCGGAAGTGCGGATGTCCCGCGCCAAATCCCGGCGCAGCCCGATCACCGGTGCCATCGTGGTCGCCGATGTCATCCTGGCTGACGACAGCGACACCGGCCGCAACGACGAAATCCGCGCCAGGATTCTCGCCGACTGCAAGGCTTCGCTGGCACCTCACAAGGTGCCTGCCGTGATCAAGTTCGTACAGTCGCTTGATATCACCCCGGCCGGGAAATTGGCCCGGCGCGATGCTTGAGATCCAGCACCGCCATCATTGTTCTACTGTTGGTCTACAAAATGCACCAACCTCTGACATTTTTGGCCACAATCTGAACCGACGGTCTGGTCATGCAAATTTTGGCCGTTATCGCAATTCTGGCGCTGCTCACGATCACCGGGGCGGCTTATACCGACCAGCTCATGACCGGCGATCAGCAGACGGCGCAAAGGGATGAACTAGGGCCGGCTTGGGGAAGTCGGCTCGGGGTGTCTTGGGGGACCAAAGCGATGCTATCGGTAGACCAGTTTCTGCGTTTGATAACCGTGCCGGCCGTGGTTGTGGCTTTTCTGATCGCATCACAGGTCTCGGGCGCCGGAATTCTCCACCCCGCCTCCCTGCATAATTCCCGCGTGCAAGCGGCAAATCGGTAGCATCGACGCCGTCCCGGCCGGTTGGGCAACCGACCGCGGTCTACATCGGCCGCAGGAAACTCTCCGCAGAGCCGCATCTGTCGCATTGATAGGTCAGCAAATCGAATTGCTGATTGCGCGGCTCGACCAGGCCGAGCCTCATCAGATCCCCGCATTTGATGCAGGGCATCTCGGCGGTCGCCTTGAGGCGCGTGCAGGTCGGCGTCGGCCTCAACGATTGCAGCATCGTGTCCTCGGTTGGATAGGGAGACGCAACGCCACATCCGGAATCAAGCCGAATCACTATGCCCGATTCCTGCCATAATTGGAAGGCGCGGCAGCCTGGTTGCTTCCCGGGCGGATCGTGATGCGAGAGACCATCTTGAACGCCGGGCCCTGCGCCGGACCATCGACCCGGGTCGCGCGGCGAGATGGTCAACGGAACGAAGCCGTGGCGGTCGTGTTGACCTGCCAGCGAGGGAATCAGGGCATGCAACGCGTCAAACATCCACCGGTGCGCAACAAGATCGACCTGACGGATCCGGCCCAGCTCCGGGTCTGGACCCGACGGCTTGGCGTCACCGCGGACGCGCTGAAGGCCGCCGTCGACAAGGTCGGCAATTCCATCGCGGCCGTGACCAAGGAAGTCGAACTGCAGCAGCGCGTGCCCGCACCGGTTGCGGTCCCCGGTCCGGCCGACGAGGTTGAATTGGCCATCCCCGCCTAGTCTCACCTTGCCCGAAGATCTGTTTCCGTTGGCGCGGTTGCGGTCAAGCCAGCGCGATTTGGCGCTGCGCCATGATCGCAGGGATGATGGCTCAAAGTTCATGAAACCGGCGCGGTTGCCTTGTGTTGTTGACATGCTGGAGGCCAACACAGGACAATCGAAATGCGTGCAATTTTACTCGCCAGCGCGGCGCTTCTGGTGCTTTCGCCAATAGCGATCGCCCAGACCACGAACAATTCAAGCAACGATACTGCAAAGCAGACGACGACCAGCCAGCACATGCGGGCGAATCTGAGAAGCATGCTGGAAAAATCAGGCTACCGGGATATTCGTGTCGCACCGACGTCATTCGTCGTCCGCGCCAAGGACAACGATGGAAACCCCGTCATCATGACCGTCAGCCCGGACTCGTTCACCGAGGTGACCGCCATGAACGACAGTAGCAACGGCAACAACAGCGCGACTACGGGCAACGCCGGTTCTGCCTCATCCGAAACATTTGTCACCGTGCCCGGCAATGACGATCTGAGTTCGAGGGTCGTCGGCCTCGACGTCTACAACAATTCCGACCAGGACATCGGCAAGATCAAGGATATCGCGATCGGCCAAAGCGGCCGTTCGCAGGCCTACATCGTGTCGGTCGGCGGCTTCCTCGGCATGGGCGAGCATTACGTCGCGATCAATCCGTCTGCCGTCAAGGTCAGCTACAACAACTCGGACAAGAAGTGGCATGCGTCCATGAACGCGTCGGCCGATCAGCTAAAGGCGGCGCCCGAATTCAAATATAGCGGCCGCTGGGACGCCAGCCGGACCTGACGGCCAAGCCAGCGGGCGGCCATCGTGGGGGGCAGAGCCGGCAATCCGCTGTTCTGTTCTTTCGACTGGGCTATGGATAAGGGCCCGTTCCATATTCGGCAATGAGCGGCTTGTCGGTTTGCGCCGGCGTGAGTTCGCTGCTGGCGCCGCCACCGTCGAGAAACTGATCAAGCGTCGCCTGGATCTTCTCCTTGACCGATTCCGGTCCGCGGTCGCTCATTTGGGTGTGCTGGAATTTGGTATGGACGATATCGATGCCGTCTTTTTTGGCTTGCTGGGCATTCGGCAGCACGCCGGGATCGGTCTTGAAATTCGGGTCGCTTGAACGGAACGACAGGATTTTCATCTTGTCGCTGAGCACGAAGGGAACCCGCAGATTGTCGAGCGTGATGACCTTCGATACCAGTTCGGGATGGTGTTTGGCGAAGTACATCGAGATGTCGCCGCCGTTGGAATGTCCGACCAGAGTCAAATGCTGGTAATCGGCATTCGGCTGCCGCTGCCGCAATTGCCCGATCACGAACAGGATGTTGGCCTCGCCCTTTTCATACACGCCGCGCCGGCCGACATAGGGCAGGCCGACCTTGGTCATCAATGGCGGATCGCTCGGAATATCCTGCTGAATGCTGGCGACCAGATATCCGCGCGCCGCGAGCACGTTGGCGAGGAACGAATACTCGGTGTTCTTGACGGTATTGCCGTTGCTGATGACGGCGACCGGCAGCTTCCAGAATCCGTCGTCGGCTTTCAATTCGTAGTCGCGCCGCACGGCGAGGTCCACCGCCACCGGCCGCTGCCGCGAGGCATCGAACAGGTTGAGCGTCTCGTGCCGGATGCCCCACTTGCTGATGGTCATATAGACCGCAGCGGTGAGCAGACAAACGCAGGCGAGAACTGCAATTCCCCTCTTCATCGTTTCCTCGATCACATTTGACTCAACAGATGGTGTTGAACGCCTGATCGGTCGAGGCCGGAATGAGCCACGCAAAATTAATTTTAGGCAACCTTGCTGCCTCGCAGCAAATCGCGGCCGGGCGCTCCCGGGCGGCCGCCGCCGCGGCTACCTAGACTAATTGTCTATCCGACATCACCGACTTGTAATTGGATCGCCGCAAATTTTCCAAAGCGGGCTCGCTTAGTCGCGGGACTTCAACGTCGCCGTCGCAGTTTCGGTCGGGCAGGCCGGAACGGCGACATGTTTCCTATGCCATTGCAGGAGTGCCGCGATGCGAGCGCTTTACCTCGCCCCCTTTGCTTTCGCTGTCGGACTGGTCGTTTCCAATGCACAAGCCGCGGAGACGCCCCGGGACATCAAGGGTCTTTACTTGATGACGGATTATCCGGCGGTCACGGTCAGGCCGGGCACCACGTCAAACATCCCGCTGCGCCTGCAGAATTACGGGCTCGACCCGCAGCGATACCAGCTCTCGGTGACGGGGGTGCCGAGCGGGTGGACCGCGACGCTGCTGGGCGGCGGACAGCCGGTCGCCGCGGCGATGCCGGCGCCGGACGCCAGTGTCCCGCTTCAGCTTCGTCTCGACGTGCCGGCGAACACCGCGCTGAGCGCGCAGACCCTGACCGTCAAGGCGGAAGGGCAGGGCAGCGAAGCTGAGCTGCCGCTCAACGTCGCGCTGGCCAAGGAGCTGCCGGCCAAGTTGACCGTGACTTCGAAGCTGCCGTCACTGCGCGGCAGTCCGAAGTCGAACTTCGAATATACGCTCACCATCAAGAACGACGCCGGACGCAACCTGGTTGCAAGCTTTGCCGCCGACGCGCCGACCAATTTCGAGACCTCGTTCACCGAGGCCTATGGCACCCAGGAACTCTCCTCGATCCCGATCGAGGCCGGTCAATCCAAGGACATCAAGCTCAAGGTCCGTCCGCCCAGCACCATCGATGCCGGGCATTTCCCGGTGAAGGTGACGGTCAATGCGGAGGATGCCTCGGCGAAGGTCGATCTTGCGCTCGATGTGGTCGGAGAGCCGCAGCTCACGGTGTCGGGGCGTGACGGATTGCTGAGCGCGCGTGCGGTCGCCGCGCAGCAAAGCTCGATCCCGGTCGTCGTCACCAACACCGGCAGCGCGCCGGCCGAGAACATCGAGCTCGCATCCACGGCGCCGACGGGATGGAAGGTGACATTCGAGCCCGCCACTATCGACCGGCTGGTGCCGGGCAAGGACGCCGAGGTGCAGGCGCTGGTGACGCCGGGCGACAAGTCGCTGGCCGGCGATTACATGACGACGGTCCGCGCGACGTCGCGCGGCGAGAGCGCGTCCGGCCAGTTCCGGATCACGGTCGCGACCTCGACGGTGTGGGGGATGGTCGGCGCCGGCGTTATCGGCGTCGCGCTGCTGCTGATGCTGGGTGCGGTTGCGAGGTTCGGACGCCGATGAATGATCAGCAACAGGCCGTCACGACGGCGAACGAGATCGTGATCGCGGCGCGAGGTCTCACCAAGCGTTACACCGACGTGAACGTGGTCGACGCGATCGACTTCGATATCGTCAAGGGCGAGGTGTTCGGATTGCTGGGGCCGAACGGCGCCGGCAAGACCACCACGATCCTGATGATGCTCGGCCTGACCGAGATTTCCGCCGGCGTCGTCAGCGTGCTCGGGTGTGATCCGGCGCGCGCGCCGCTGCAAGTCAAGCGGCGGGTCGGCTATCTGCCGGACGCCGTCGGATTCTATGACCATCTCACCGCGACCGAGAATCTCGCTTATACCGCCAAGCTGATGGGTCTTTCGGCGGCGGAGCGGGCGCGGCGGATCGCGGCGGCGCTGGCGCGCGTTGGTCTGGCCGATGTGGCCGACAAGCGGGTGGCAACCTTCTCGCGCGGCATGCGGCAGCGGCTTGGACTGGCCGAAATCGTCGTCAAGCGGGCCGATATCGCCATTCTCGACGAACCGACCTCCGGGCTCGATCCGCAGGCCACCCTCGAATTCCTCGACCTGATCGATGAACTCAAGGCCGATGGCGTCACGGTGCTGCTGTCGTCCCACATGCTCGATCAGGTACAGCGGGTGTGCAATCGTGTCGCGCTGTTTCAGGCCGGGCGAATCGTCCTGATCGGCGCGGTTGCCGATCTGGCCCGTCAGGTGCTGGGCGCCGGCTTTGTGGTCGAGGTCGAGGCCGACGGTGCCGGCCTGGCCCGGCGGCTGGCGACGGTCGCCGGCGTCACCAATGTCGAGACGCTGGCCGTCGATCGCTTCCGCATGACCGCCGACCGCGACGTGCGTGCGGACGCGGCGCGGGCCGTGGTCGCCGCCAACGGTTCGTTGCGCCG
This sequence comes from uncultured Alphaproteobacteria bacterium, assembly GCA_963748165.1. GTDB lineage: Bacteria > Pseudomonadota > Alphaproteobacteria > Rhizobiales > Xanthobacteraceae > Bradyrhizobium. Next base: position 78,903 of record CAVVIM010000012.1, on the reverse strand, counting down.
GCTTTCGGTCGATGAACCGAGTCTCGAGGCGATCTATGCCCGCTACTTCCGGGACCAGACCGAACCCACCGGAGGAACGCGTCATGCGGCGTGAGGGATCTCCGTTCCAGGGTCTCGGAGCTGTGGCGGTCAAGGAATTGGCCGACAATCTCTCCAGCGCGCGCGTGCTGGTGCTCGAGCTGTTGATCGTGCTGACGGCGCTGGCCGCACTCTATGGCGCGATCGACGATCTCCGGCAGAACACCGCGGAAGACCCCTTCCTGCTGCTGCGGCTGTTCACGGTCGACCATGCGCCGCTGCCATCCTTTGTCGCCATCCTCGGATTTCTCATTCCGCTGATGGCGATCGGACTGGGCTTTGATGCGATCAACAGCGAGCATAACCGGCGGACGCTGTCGCGGATCCTGGCGCAGCCGATCTATCGCGACGCCCTGCTGATGGGGAAATTCCTCGCCGGGCTGATGACGCTCGGTATCAGCCTGGCGGCGCTGTGGCTGCTGGTGATCGGCCTCGGCCTGATCTTCCTCGGCGTCCCGCCGGGTGGCGAGGAAATCGCTCGCTCGCTGGCGTTCCTGGTGATCGCGCTTTTCTATGCCGGGGTCTGGCTTTCGCTCGCGATGCTGCTGTCGATCGTGTTCCGCTCGCCGGCGACTGCGGCGCTGGTCGCCCTCGGCATCTGGCTGTTCCTGACCGTGCTGTGGCCGATGCTGGCACCGGCGCTCGCTCAGGCGATCTCGCCGCCGGATCCGCGCTACGCCCTGCTCGGGCTGGATTCGCCGGATACCGCGATCTGGACCCAGACGTTGTCGCGGCTGTCGCCGAACCATCTGTTCGGCGAGGCGATGCTGGCGGTGCTGTCGCCGACCACGCGCTCGCTCGGCCCGGTGTTCCTGGATCAATTGCGCGGCGCCGTGATGGGAGCGCCGCTGCCGCTCGGGCAGAGCCTGTTGATCGCCTGGCCGCAAACGGTTTGCCTGATTGCCAGCACCATCGTGCTGTTTGTCGCCGGCTACATCGTGTTCCAGCGCCAGGAGGTGAGGGCCTAGGCGAGTGCCAGGGTGGTGATTTCGCCGGTTCGGGCTCGCGCGGCGGTAGCGCCTCGCATAGGGTTGCGAACACCCGAAACCCGGGAGGCGCGCACATGCAGGACCGGTCCGGAAAATTGCGGGCCTTTTTCGCAAGCCTGCTCGCGGGGCAGTTTCGCGACCGTCATCCGGCCATCGAGCAGGCTTTTGCCGCGGTCGAACGCGAGCGCTTCGCCGGACCCGGTCCCTGGTCCATCATGGCGGTCGGGACCGGCTATGTTAAAACCCCCGACGACGATCCGGCATTTCTCTATCAGGATACGCTGGTGGCGCTGGATCCCGACCGCGGCATCAACATCGGTCAGCCGAGTTGGCATGCGCTGTGGCTCGACGCCATCGACGTGAGGCCGGGCGAGACCGTGCTCCAGGTCGGCGCGGGGACCGGGTACTACACCGCGATCCTGGCCCGGCTTGCCGGTCGCAACGGCCGTGTTCATGCCTATGAGATCGACGCCGGGCTCGCCGCGCGCGCCAGCCGGAACCTGAAAGATCTGCCCCAGGTCGTGCTGCAGGCGCGGTCCGGCATCGCCGATGATCTGCCGAAGGCCGACGCGATCTATGTCTGCGCCGGCATTACCCAGCCGAGCTGGACATGGCTCGATGCGATGCGCCCCGGCGCGCGGCTGCTGTTTCCGCTGCAACCGCCCGAAGGGTTTGGCGGCATGCTGCTGCTGACGCGTCCCGCTCTCGGTTCGCGCTGGCCGGCGCGGTTCGTTTCGCGCGCCCGGTTCATTTGTTGCGAAGGACTGCAGGACGCCGAGGCCGGACGCCGTCTATCGGCAGCTTTTTCCAGCCATTGGGACCAGGTCAGATCGTTCCGGATCGATGACGCCAGGGACGGCACCTGCTGGTACGCCGGGGACGGCTGGTGGCTGTCGACCGCCGCGGCCGACGCAGAGACGGTACCTTAAATTAGCCTGCGGGACGGGTCGACCGGCGGCCTGCGCCAATACGCGCCCTGCTGTCAGTCGCTTCGCACGCCATGCAGCTCTGCCTTGGCGCCGTCGGTATTTTCAAAATTGACCGTTACCTTGTCGCCGTCGAAGGAAAGTTTCCAACTCTGTGTTTCGCTGTGCCCCAGGATGCGGCGCTCCAGCGCAAACGTATGCTCGTTGAGCCAGCGTCCCTTGGCGGCGTTGATCCCGTAGAAAGCCGGGGCGCTCTTTCGAAAAATCCCGTCAAGCCCCATCAGCCCCGAAAAACGTTGCGTAGGCTGCTCGGATTTGCCGGTGTCGGTCGTGATTTCCCAGGAGGAATCCGAATCGAAGAAGTTCAACGCAAAAGTCTTTATGCGCAGCTCATTGTCGTAGAGCTGATAGGTTTTTCCCGATATGGCCCTGGCCAGTTCGGGAGTGCCACCGACCGCGGAAGGTTTTTCGGTAGCGGCCTCGCGAAGCGATGCGGCAAGCAGCGATGCTGCAATGGGATCGGCAGGCAACGGCTGGTCGGACCTTACCGCGTTGGCGATGTCGTCGATCAGCCGGGAGACCGAATAGAATTCGTCATCCCGCAAAATGCCGGTCATGGTGGCGACGATATCCAGTTTTGGAAGCACCAGAATAAGCTGCGAATGCCGACCGCGCGCCATGTAGGCGCCCTTTTCCGGAAGCGACCACCACAGGTTTGCATAGTGAAATCCAAAGGTCGCCGGAACGCTTCCTTGCTCGGCCCGTTCGACCCATGACGGCGCGATGATCTGCCTGCCGTCCCACATCCCGTTGTGAAGGTAGAGATAGCCAATTCTGGCCATGTCGTGCGGCGCCAGAGAAAGTCCGGCCTCGCCATCCGTGACGCCCTGGCCGTCGACGCGACCCCATTTGGCACTCTTGATGCCAAGCGGTCCGAACAGCTCCTTCTTTGCGAAGTCGAATGCGCTTTGCCCGGTCTTTTTGGTGATCAAGGCCGAGAGGACATAGGGATTGCCGCTGTTATAATAAAATTTGCTGCCAGGCGCGCTGGACATTGGCTGGCTCAGCACGAACTCGGTGCGGTCGGGACTGACATACATCCGCATGATGGTCTCGTCCGGCGTATAAGCCTTCTCCTTCCAGTCGAGGCCCGAGGTCATATCCAGCAGGCTCTAAATCGTCATCGCCTTTTTGTCTTCATCGACATGCAGAATGTGCTTGTCGGGAAATAGATCGATGATCGGATGGTCGGTGCTGTCCAGCAGGCCCCGTTGCAACTCGATCGCCGTCAATGTGCTGACGATGCTTTTCGTCACCGATCTCAAATCGTGGCTGATGCCTGCGACGTAGGGCGCGTAATAGGCGTCAGCCACGATCTTTCCGTGCCGGATGATGGTCAGGCTGTCCTGCTTGTAGGTCCCAACGGTTTCGATCAGCCGGGCAAGGCTGGCTGAATCCATGCCTTGCTGTTCGGGCGTCGAAACTTCCCATGATTTCGTCGGCCATGATGTCTCCGGCGCAGCTTGGCCGTCAGACGTACCCGCGAATGCATGGCACCCGGCGAAACACACGAGCCCGGCGACAAGCGCGGCCATGGTTATTCTGCGGCGCATGCTGGCACATCTCCGATCGACGTTCGCGACCCCGCGCTCGGGGTGTGTGGTCAGCTTACTATATTACCCTGAACCTGACGGGCAATCGAAACCGCTTTTCGTGGATCGTGTTCGCAGGCGCAGCAACGCCATCGCACCGGGCGACCGCCGGCATTCTGGGTTCGAGTGCTAATCTGTGATGTGGTCGCCGGAACGGACGCGTAAATGAACCGGCTTAACGCCGGCGCGCTACCGCAATGCCGAACAGGAATGCCACGAACAGGCTTGCCAGCGGTGCTTCCCGGGTAATGGCACTGACGGTGGAGAGCGGCCCGCCGGGCTGTCGCGCGGTTGCCACGGCCTCCCTCAGCCGATCGACGGCGGCCCTGAGCGTGGCGGACACCTCCGTGATCGTGCGCGATACGTCGGTCGCGGTATCGATGGCGCGCTCCGCCATGCCGGGTTCGGAGGTGGGGGTTTCGATGTTCGAATTCCCGATGCTCACGTGTCAATGCTTCCTGGGTAGGCTTCCTGGGTGGCCCTGGTCCGACGCTTCGCCGGACCCAAGGAGTGAAATCATCAGGCCGTTACCTTTGGCTATCCGCGCGCACGCTCGTTTTGAACGGCGGGTAACGGCCTCACTCCTGCCAATGCGACAGCGGGAAGTTTGTTCCGCACCGGTTCGCGCTGAGAAGACGCTTCAAAGCGAGAAACCAAAGCCCGGTTCCGATTCAAGAACCGAACGGGCCTTAGGAGTTTGCCATGCCGGATTGGGCTGGATGGGAGCCGGCGCGCTGCGGCAACACCAGAAGACATAACAGGATGAAAACCGCTATGATCACCGAAGCCAGCGGCCGGCTCAGGGCAAGACCGCCGTCGTGCACCGGCTTGTCGAGGAAGTCGCCGACGGTTGCGCCGAGCGGGCGGGTCAGAATGAACGCCGTCCAGAACAACGTCACCCGGGAAACCGACGTCCAGGCATAGATGGCCGCCACCACGGCCAGGGCGGCGCCGAATACCAGCGCACCGCCTTCGTAGCCGAGGCCGGTCGAATCGGCCGTCCAGTCGCCGAGTGCCGTGCCCAAGGTCTGTGAAAACGTGATCGCGGCCCAGTAGAATGCCTCCACCCTCGGCGTGGCGACGGTGTCGACCGAGATCGAGCCCAGGGTCCAATACCAGAGGCCGAGCGTGGCCAGCAAACAGGCGAGCAATATGGACGAGCCGCCGGTGTAGCCGATGCCCAACGAACGATCGGCAAAATCGGCCATGGTGGTGCCGAACGTCGTGGATGCGATGATTGTCGCCCAATAGAGATACGGATGGAACCTGCGGGCCGCGATCTGAAAGCCGACCAGCACCAGCAGCGCCACCACAAACAACAGGGTGCCGGCGAGATAGCCCCATTGCAGCGTCATGGTGACAGTATCGCCGCCGGTCTCGCCCAGTGTGGTGGCGGCGATCTTGATGACCCAGAACGCGAGCGTGACCTCGGGAACCTTGCTGAGGGAGTTCGTCATCTCTGTTGGCATTCCACTTTCTCCGGGGCCAGTTGAGGACGTTCGAATCGTGCACCGCAATAATTTGCGGTGCCGGGACAACCGATACGGCCGCAGACGGTTCAGCCGTTGCGGACATGGCGAAGCCTGGGAATGTCACGCGGGCCGGACCTTTCCCGAGCCAATAGCAGAAATGGCCTGGCAGAAGTATTTTGAGATTGCCAATGACTTCATGGCGATGTTCCATGAAGCTCGTCCTGCCACGGAGATGTGCGATGACCGAGCCCACTGACCTCGACAATGACCTTGTCACATCACGCCGGCGTTTTCTGCGGGAAGGCGGTGCGTTGATGGGCGGGGCCGTGGTGGCGGGTCTCGCCGGCAGCGAAGCTGTGGCGGCGGCGGAAGGCGATAACCTGCCGCCCAACATTCCCGCATGGATGAAGACGCCCGGCGATCTCATGGGAAGCCAGCTCTACGGAATGCCGTCGCCGTTCGAAAAGGGCGTGGTCAAGAACATCGCGAAAAACCTGCCGCAATACATCTCGGCGGCGGGGCGGACGCCATTGCAGGATCTCGACGGCATCATCACGCCGAACGGGCTGTTCTATGAGCGGCATCATGGCGGCGTGCCGACCATCGATCCGGACCAGCACCGGTTGATGCTGCATGGACTGGTGCAGCGTCCGCTGATCTTCACCATGGACGACATCCGCCGCTTCCCCTCGCAGTCGCAGATCCATTTCCTCGAATGTTCCGGCAACCCGGTCTACACCAAGCCGTATGGCAAGACCGCCTCCGACCTGGTCGGGCTGTTGAGTTGCGCGGAGTGGACCGGGGTCAGCCTGAAGCTGGTCTTGCAGGAGGCCGGGCTTCGTCCCGAAGCCAAATGGCTGGTCGCGGAAGGCGCGGATGCGGCGGCGATGACACGCAGCATTCCGATCGAGAAATGTCTCGACGACGCCATGCTGGTGTACAGCCAGAACGGTGAGCGGTTGCGCCCGCAGCAGGGCTATCCGCTGCGGCTGCTGCTGCCGGGCTTCGAAGGCAACATGAACGTGAAATGGCTGCGCCGCCTGAAGGCGGTCGCCGAGCCGGCCTATTCGCGCGAGGAAACGTCGAAATACACCGACCTGATGCCCGACGGCAGCGCACGGGAATTCACCTTCTACATGGAAGCGAAATCCATCATCACCCGGCCGTCCGGCGGCCAGAAGCTGACGGCGCGCGGCTTCCACGAAATCACCGGCATCGCCTGGAGCGGGCATGGCAAGATCAAGCGGGTCGACGTTTCGGTCGATGGCGGCAAGGAGTGGCAGGAAGCGCCGTTGCAGGAGCCGGTTCTGACCCGCGCGCTGACCCGGTTCCGGCTGCCGTGGCAATGGGACGGTGAGCCGGCCGTGATCCAGAGCCGGGCGATCGACGAGACCGGCTATGTGCAGCCGACATTTGCGGAGTTGCTGGCGGTACGTGGCGAGAACTCCTTTTACCACAACAATGCGATTCAGCCATGGCGCATCGACGCGCAGGGACAGGTCACCAATGCGAACGCTTAAGCTCGATCTCGCAGCCTGCGCTGCATGCGTGCTCGGCTTGGCCGCTCAAGTCCACGCCCAGGGTCAATATGGCATCGGGCGGCCGGCGACCGATGCGGAAATTGCCGGCTGGAATATCGACATCGGCCGCGACGGCTCCAACCTGCCGGCAGGCAGCGGCAGCGTTGCCCACGGCCATGAGGTGTTCGAGCAGCAATGCGCCGCCTGCCATGGCGCCAATGGCGAAGGTGGCGTGGGTGATCGCCTGGTCGGCGGCCGGGGCACGATCGCAACGCCAAAGCCGATCAAGACCGTCGGCAGCTACTGGCCCTATGCCCCGACCCTGTTCGACTATATCCGCCGCGCCATGCCGCAGAACGCGCCGCAATCGCTCAGCAACGACGATGTCTATGCGGTCTCCGCCTATATTCTCAACCTGAACGGCCTGCTTGCGTCCGATGCGACCCTCGACGCAAGGACGCTCAGCGCGATCAAGATGCCCAACCGCGATATGTTCACCGGAGATCCCAGGCCCGACGTCAAAAATCCGGCCTGCGAGAAAGGTTGCTGAGGTCAGGCACGAATCAGCCGTGGACCCGGCAGCGTCGGTTCGACTACGTTTGCGGGCAGTGCAGGCCGGGGCGGGACATCATTCATCGTGAGCAGATCCGAAGCGATCGACCGGGTTCATCGCCACCTTGAATCCGGAGACTTTCTCGGCGAGCTCGGCCGCAGGGTGGCATATCCCACCGAAAGCCAGAATGGCGCCCGGCGCGATATCCTGCGGGCCTATCTCGAAGCCGAGATGCAGCCGGCGCTTTCCGAGCTCGGTTTCTCCACCCGATTGATCGAATCCCCGAGCGGCAAGACGCCGTATCTGCTGGCGGCCTATCGCGAGAGCGACTCGGCGCCGACCGTGCTGATGTACGGGCACGGCGATGTCGTCGACGGCATGGCCGGCGAGTGGCGCGACAATCGCGATCCCTGGCGGCTCACGCCGGCGGGCAATCGCGTGTACGGCCGCGGTACCGCCGACAACAAGGGGCAGCACAGCATCAACCTGTCGGCGCTGCGCGCGGTCCGCGATGCGCGCGGCGGGCGGCTCGGCTTCAATGCCAAGTTCATCATCGAGATGGGCGAGGAGATCGGATCGCCGGATCTGGCGCAAGTGTGCGGGTCGCTGCGTGACGAGCTCGCCGCCGACGTCTTCATCGCCTCCGATGGGCCGCGGCTTTCGGCGGACCGTCCGACCATATTCCTGGGCTGTCGCGGAGGCCTGAGAATCCATCTCGATGTCGAGCTGCGCGACGGCGCCCATCATTCCGGCAACTGGGGCGGTGTTCTCGCCAATCCGGCGACGATACTCGCCAGCGCGATCGGCTCGCTGGTCGATGCCCGGGGTCACCTGCTGCTCGATGTCATGAAGCCGGCGCGGCTCTCGAACCAGATCCGTTCCATGCTTGCCGATGTCAGGGTCGAGCCGATGCCGGATGAGCCGGCGCTCTCGCCGAACTGGGGCGAGGACGGCCTGTCGGCGGCGGAGCGGCTCTATGCGTGGAATACGCTCGAGGTGCTGGCGATTTCCTCGGGCAAGATCGACAAGCCTGCAAATGCCATTCCCGGCTGCGCCCACGCGGTGCTCCAGCTTCGGTTCGTCGTCGGCACGCCAATCGACCAGGTCGTTCCGGCGGTTCAGCGCCATCTCGACGACCGCGGACTCTCCATGGTGAAAGTGCGCGGCGCGCAGAGCTTTGCCGCTTCGCGGACCGATCTCGGCAGTCCCTGGATCAAGTGGACGGCGAATTCGATCCGGCAAACCACCGGCAAGGAGCCGGCGGTGCTGCCGAACTTTGGCGGCTCGTTGCCAAACGACGTGTTCTCCGACCTGCTCGGGCTGCCCACGATCTGGCTGCCGCATTCCTATCCCGGCTGCTCGCAGCACGCGAGCGACGAGCACATTCTTCTGCCGGTGACGGAAGAAGCTCTGCACATCATGGCCGGCCTGTTCTGGGATCTCGGGGATCTGCCGCGCCCGCTTTAACTTGCTGTGACGCCTTCGACGACGCCGGTCGGCTGCTCGCTGAGCCAGCGATAGATCACGCCACCCAATACGCCGCCGATCAGCGGGGCAACCCAGAACAGCCAGAGCTGCGACAACGCCCAGCCGCCGACAAACAACGCCGGGCCGGTGCTGCGCGCCGGATTGACCGAGGTATTGGTGACGGGAATGCTGACCAGATGGATCATCACCAGCGTGAGGCCGATCGCCAGCGGCGCAAATCCGGCGGGCGCCTTGCCGTGGGTCGATCCCATGATGATGAACAGGAACATCATGGTCATCACGACTTCGGTCACGAAACAGGCGAACAGGCTGTAATGGCCGGGCGAGTGCTCGCCGTAGCCGTTCGACGCGAAGCCGTTGGCGAGGTCGAACCCGGCGGCGCCGCTTGCGATCACGTAGAGCAGTGCCGAAGCCGCGATCGCCCCGATGAGCTGCGCCACCACATAGGGCAGGATCTGTCCGGCCGGGAAACGGCCGCCTGCGGCAAGGCCAACCGTGATCGCCGGATTGAGATGGCAGCCGGATATGTGGCCGATCGCATAGGCCATCGTGACCACGCTCAGCCCGAACGCCAGCGACACGCCGAGCAGGCCAATTCCGACCTGCGGAAATCCGGCGGCAATGATCGCGCTGCCGCATCCGGCAAATGTCAGCCAGAACGTCCCGATGGCTTCCGCCGCATATTTCCTTGCGTTCATGTCACTCTCCCGGAGGTTGATGGAGCGCTGGTGCAATTGCAGTGGTCGAATGACATGACAGAATTTCGGCCGTCGTCAACTTGATACCTGCGTTGCGTTCCGCGCTGGCAAATGTTCTGCAGACCGGTCGCCTGAATGTCGCAATGCAAGGTGATAGTTTGTACGGTCCGAGAGCGGTGGCCGCCGCCGGCGGCTGGTCCGGCGTGATATCACGGGATTGTCGGGACGCCGGTTTCGGCACGAATCGATTTCTGCATTGGACGGCAATTGAGCGATGACCAGACAGCGGCTGCGGGCCACGCACGCCGCACCCCACAGGGAAAACTGCCGGTGCTGGCGCTGTCGGCCCTTGGCATCGTGTTCGGCGATATCGGGACCAGCCCGCTTTACACCTTCAAGACCATCCTTGGCACCGCGGCAGCGCCTACGGCGGCTGCCACCGTGCTCGGCGCGCTGTCGCTCGTGCTCTGGACGCTGTTCCTCATCACCACCGTCAAATATGTCCTGTTCGCGATGCGCATCGACAATGACGGCGAGGGCGGCATCCTCGCCTTGATGGCGCTGCTCGGCGTCAAGAAGCACCGCCCGGCCATCGTGGCCGTCGGCCTGTTCGGCGCGGCGCTGATCTATGGCGATGGCGCGATCACGCCGGCGATTTCGGTGCTCTCGGCGCTGGAGGGACTCAACATGGCAACCCCCGCGGTGCAGCCCTATGTGGTGCCCGCGGCGGTGGCGATCCTGGTTGCGCTGTTCGCCATCCAGTCGCAGGGCACGGCGAAGATCGGTCGCTTCTTCGGCCCGGTGATGTTGCTCTGGTTTGTTGCCATGGCGCTGATGGGAATCTCCGGTATCGCGCGCCATCCGGCCGTGCTGGCCGCGCTCAATCCGGTCCACGGCCTGTCCTATCTGCTTTCGAATGGCGTCACCGGCTTTCTGGTGCTGGGCGCGGTGTTTCTCTGCGTCACCGGCGCCGAGGCGCTCTACGCCGACATGGGGCATTTCGGCCGGGGACCGATCAAGCTGTCCTGGTTTGCCATCGTCTTTCCAAGCCTGATTCTGAACTATGCCGGCCAGGCGGCGCTGGTGCTCGAAGGCGCGCCGACCGACGGCAACATCTTCTTTCGGCTCTGCCCCGAAATTCTCCTGATCCCGCTGGTCGTGCTGGCGACCGTGGCGACGGTCATTGCCAGCCAGTCGATCATCACCGGGGCCTTCTCGATGACGCGACAGGCGATCCAGCTCGGCTGGCTGCCGCGGCTGCGGATCGTGCAGACCTCGTCGGAGGGCTACGGACAGATCTATGTCGGCGTGGTCAACTGGCTGCTGATGATCGCGACCGTCGGGCTGACGCTCGGCTTCGGCAAATCCGACAATCTGGCCGCGGCCTATGGCATCGCGGTTTCGCTGACCATGCTGATGACCTCGGCGCTGCTGTTCATCGCGATGCGCGAGATCTGGGGCTGGAGCCGCGTCTCAGCCGGTTCGGTCGCCGCCTGCTTCCTGCTGATCGACAGCGCCTTCTTTCTGGCCAACCTCACCAAGATCGCCGAGGGCGGATATGTGCCGCTGCTGCTGGCGATCGCCGTCTACGGCGTGATGTGGATCTGGCATCGCGGGTGGGCGGCGGTGATGGATCGGGTTGGAAAATCCCTGGTTCCGGTGCCGCAGTTCATGCAGGAGGTCAAGGCCAGGGGCATTCCGCGCGTTCCCGGCACGGCCGTATTCCTGACCCGCACCGAACAGGGTACGCCTCCGGTGATGCAATGGCATGTCAAGCATAACCGGGCCCTGCACGAGCACCTGTTGGTGCTGCGCGTCGAGATCCTGCCGATCCCAAGGGTCGCATCGGGCAACCGGATGACCGTCGAGCAAGTCGCGCCGAATTTCTGGCGTGCGGAAGCACGCTTCGGCTTCATGGAGCGTCCGCATATTCCGGAACTGCTCGCCACCGGCAAATCGCTCGGCTGCACGGTCGATCTCGACGACGTCACCTACTATGTCGGCCACGAGACGGTGATCGGCCGCGAGGACGGCAAGGGCCTGCCGGCATGGCAGGAGGGGTTATTCGCCGTGATGGAGCGCAACGCCGTCCATGTCAGCGACTTCTTCAGCCTTCCCAACGATCAGGTCGTCGAGATCGGACGGCAAATCTCGATCTAGCCAATCACGAACGATCCGAACAGGGCGACCACCGCCAGGGCCATCAGTGCGGTGCCGAGCCAGCCAAGCGCGATCAACGAGGGCCTTGCCCTGAACCGGCCCATCAGCGTCGCGTTGGCGACGATCACCATCATCATCGCCATGATCGGAACCGCGACAATGCCGTTCAGCACGGCGCTCCACACCAGCATGTGGATGGCGTCGATGCCGGTGAAGCCCAGTCCGAATCCGATCACGGTCGCCGCGGCGATGATGGTGTAGAATCCGACGGCGTCCGGGGCCTTGGCCTCCAGCGTCGCGGGCCACCCGAACGCTTCCGACACGCCATAGGCCGCCGAGCCCGCCAGCACCGGGATCGCCAGCATGCCGGTGCCGATAATGCCGAGCGCGAACAGGAAAAAGGTGAAACTGCCGGCCAGCGGCCGCAGCGCCTCGGCCGCCTGCGTTGCCGAATTGATGTTGGTCACTCCGCCGGCATTGAGCACGGCCGCGGTGGTGAGGATGATGGAAAACGCGATCACGTTGGAGAAGATCATTCCAACTGTGGTGTCGACCTGGATGCGGTCGAGTTCGCTCAGTCCGCCGCGGGTCAGATCGCGAAGCGGCCGGCGCACCTTGCGCTGGTTCATTTCCTCGACTTCCTGCGAAGCCTGCCAGAAAAACAGATATGGGCTGATGGTGGTGCCGAGCACCGCGACCACCATCAGGAAATAGTCGGCATTGACGGTGGGATGCGGCCATATCGCAGCCAGCAGCGCCTTGCTCCAGGGGATGTTCACGGTAAAGGCGGTTGCGACATAGGCGAACAGCGTGAGCGTCATGAATTTCAGCACCGGAGCATATCGCCGATACGGCACGAACACCTGCAGCAGGGTGGAGGCCGACGCGAAAATCAGCGCATGTTCGTGATCGAGGCCGCCGATCACCAGCGACAGCGATTCCCCCATCGCGGCGATGTCGGCCGCGATGTTGAACGTGTTGGCGGCGACCAGCAGGAAAACCAGCGCCAGCACCAGCCAGCGCGGCGCGAGCTCCATCACATTGGCGGCAAGCCCCTTGCCGGTGACCCGGCCGATCCGCGCGCTGACGAGCTGGATCGCGATCATGAACGGCGTGGTGAGAAACACCGTCCACAGCAGGCCGTAGCCAAACTGCGCGCCGGCCTGCGAGTAGGTTGCAATGCCCGACGGATCGTCGTCGGCGGCGCCGGTCACCAGTCCCGGACCCAGCAGCCGAAGCACCATGTTGCGGGGTTTCTTGGCCTCTGCGTTCTTGGGGTCGGCCATGAAAAGCTGCGTGTCCGGGCCAAGTTAAATCAGGGAAGTTCTTGCCGCAAGACATTCGGCATTTTGCGCCGGCAATCAAGCGATTTGCGTCGGGACTGGACGGACTGCGCTGCTCGGGTTCCGCAGGCGGCCTGCGGGCTGATGAAATCGAAACCGGCAAAGGTTCCCACCGCCCGGCCGATTTTGCCTGCTCGAAATCCGGAACTATGCTCGCTGCCGCGCTTTGTTTTGCAACAGCAATTGCGGATCAGGTTGATGCCATGAACAGAGATGTTGCGACGCAGACAAGCCGCAGCCCGATGTGGATCGCGTTGGCGGTGGCTGTGTTCGGCATATTGGGGATGCTGCTGGTCGATCACGGCCCGTGGAATAAGCCGCATTTGCAGACTGCGCAGGTCGATTACGCCAGCACCGGCGCGGCGGCGAAGGCGGTCGGCGCGACGGTGACGCCGACGGCGCCGAAGCCCGCGATCGAGCCCGCGCCGCTCGGACCCAAGCCAGCGCAACCGGCCAATCCCGTACCGCGATAGGCCGGGCCGTCATTGCGAGCCAACGGGTCGCGCGAATGCGCGCCCGATGACAGGCTCCGCAAAGCAATCCATTTCCTCCGTCATTCCGGGGCGCGCCCTAGCGTGAACCCGGAATCTCGAGATTCCGGGTTCGATGCTCTCGCATCGCCCCGGAATGACAGTGGCGCCGCGCCGTTGCAAATTTTTTCCAACGGGACTTGCGCCGTCGGGCAAATCAGTGACATAAGTTCATCGTCGGAAAGATTGAAGCCCGCGCCGGAGCGACCGCCGCGGGTTTTTTCAATTGAAGTTTTTTCAGTTGAAGTTTTTTCAGTTGAAGTTTTTTCAGTTGAAGTTCTTTCAATTGAAGTTCTTTCAATTGAACCTGCCTCGCCGTCGCGCCGCTGCAAATTTTTTCCAACGGGTCTTGCGCCGTCGGGCAAATCACTGGCATAGACACATCATCGCAACCATCGATGCCCGCGCGGAAAACTCCGCTGAGGGCTTTTTCAGTTGGGCGCTCTGAATATCGTCTTTCATCGCATTGGCCGGCGCGCGCGAACGCGCCGGCGCGCGGCGTGGCGTCAAAGGCCACGTCCGCCCGCGGCCTCCGTGACGGGGATAGGGTTCGCGCCTGAAATGATCGCGCGGACAGCGATCATGCCGCATATTTTCTTCAACGACGATCGCGGAAGCACGAAATCGCAATCCACCATGGCAAAATCCCTCACCGAGATCCGTTCGCTGGCGCGCAGCCACACCAGGACGGCCATCAATGTCCTGGTCGGCATCATGCGCAGCAAGGATGCGACCGCCGCGGCGCGGGTGTCGGCGGCCAACGCCATCCTCGATCGCGGCTGGGGCAAGGCGACGCAGCCCGTCGGCAACGGCGATGACGGCGCGCTTGAACTGATCCAGCTCCTGGTATGGGACAAGGTGCTCGGGCTTGGAACGACCGATCCGCTCGCCGGCTTCGCATCCACCACCTCCAACCTGGTGGTCTCGTTTTACTTCGCCAAGCGCGGATTCGAGAACGTCGCGCGGATCATCAAGCGATGAGCGGGGCGAGCAGCGTCGAGATCCGGACCGAGGAGATCCGGGCCATTGTCGTCGAAACGCTGGCCGAACAGCACAGGCTTCGTCACAGCGACATCGATGCCGTCGTCCTCAAGACAATCGCAACCATCCTGACTTCGTTCGGAATAGAGGAAGCGGATCGTCGGGAGCTGCGGGCCGATTTCCAGCATTTGCGACGCTGGCGCAAGAGCGTCGAGCAGGTGCAAAGCTATACCTTCAAGGCCGTCATCACCGTCATCGTAACTGGATTCGTCGGAGCGGTCTGGCTCGGTGCCAAGGTCGTGCTCGGCAAATGAGCCACACCGCTGTGATGCCAGCCGCGCGGGATCATCGGGGCCCGAGCCGCTTCGACATCGGGTAAGCGGAGGTCGTGCCGAACTTACCATCCGGCGGACCGTCTTCGGAATAGCCTCGGGCGAGGTAGAAGCGGCGGGCGGTTTCGGTGCTCTGCAGCGTACATACCGGGTTGCCTCGGTCGGCCGCGCGATCTTCGAGAGCGCTTAGCAGCGCGGAACTGACGCCGGCAAATCTGGCATCAGGCGAAACGTAGACGAGGGTGATTTCACCCGCGTCGGTGACACAGCCGACGGCGAGAATGCCGTGACCTTCGACGGCAACCAACAACGAATTGCCCGGCCTGATCCAGGATCGGAAGGTTTCGGGCGTCTTGTTGCTTAGCCAGCGCTGCAGAACAGCCGGGTCGTTGCGGTGATCGGCGGCGCACAACTCCGCGATCGACCGCCGCATCACCAGGCAGGCGGCGGGGGCGTCTTCCGGAACGGCTTCCCGAACTTTCATCGCGGCATCATCCGTCCAGCCGGTCGGCTGGATTGGAGAACGGAAGTTTCACAGGCCTGCCAATGTACTGGATTCGCGAGGTCGATGGCGATGACGATGATACCGCGGACACGCTGGCAGAACTTCACCGCCTGACCTTCTTCGACGGGGCACCCATTCCGGAATTCGATCAGGGACATTGGTGGCTCGCTTTTCACGAAACGGCGCCGGTCGCCTTTGCCGGCATGGTGCCGTCCGCGCGGACCCCCAAGACCGGATATTTCTGCCGTGTCGGGGTGCTGCGCAAATTTTGCGGCAACGGTTTGCAATTGCGGCTGATGCGCGCGCTGGAATGGCGGGCGCGGCGAAATGGATGGCGCTGGCTGGTGTCGGACACGACCGAAAATGTCGTTTCCGCCAACAATTTCATCCGTGCCGGCTACCGGCTGTATCAGCCGCGATGCCCTTGGGCCTGGTCGAATACGCTGTACTGGCGAAAATCCGTCAAATGATGGCGGGCAGGGCGAGATCAGCCGATACGCCGGCATTCTATATTCGGAGCACAACACTCGCCCGGTGGCCTGACGGTCACCGGGCTTTTTTGCGTATTTGGCCTGAGCGGGCTGTCTGCCGGCGTGCTGCCAGGCAAAACGCGGCCGTCGCAAATTCTTCATACGCGGCCTATACTTGGTCCTGGGTCGGTGCTGAAATCCACCGAATGCTATTGCCGCCAACCCGGAGTTGCCTCCATGAAGATCGCCCGCCTTGTCCTGGCCTTGCTTGCGCTGTCTCTGCTGGCGCCGTCGCAATCGGCCAACGCGGCTGACGTCATCTGCTACAATTGCCCGCCGGAATGGGCTGACTGGGCCTCGATGCTCAAGGCCATCAAGACCGATCTCAGCTACGATATTCCCCTCGACAACAAGAATTCCGGGCAGGCGCTGGCGCAAATCCTGGCCGAGAAAAGCAATCCGGTTGGCGATATCGGCTATTTCGGCGTGACCTTCGGCATGAAGGCCAAGGCCGAGGGTGCGCTGGAACCGTACAAGCCGGTCAATTGGGACCAGGTGCCGTCCGGGCTAAAGGATCCGGATGGCTATTGGACCACGATTCATTCCGGCACGCTTGGCCTGTTCGTGAACAAGGATGCACTCGGAGGCAAACCGGTGCCGGCCTGCTGGAAAGATCTGCTGAAGCCGGACTATCGCGGCATGGTGGGCTATCTCGATCCATCGTCGGCGGCCGTCGGATATGTCGGAGCCGTGGCGATCAATCTGGCGCTCGGCGGCACGCCGTCGAATTTCGAGCCGGCCATCAATTTTTTCAAGGAACTGCGGAAGAACGACCCGATCGTACCCAAGCAGACCTCCTACGCCCGCGTCGTTTCTGGCGAGATACCGATCCTGCTCGATTATGATTTCAACGCCTACCGCGCGAAATATAGCGAGAATGGCAATTTTGAGTTCGTCATCCCCTGCGAAGGCTCGGTGGTGTACCCCTATGTCATCGGCCTCGTGAAGAACGCGCCCGACAAGGAGAAAGCCAAAAAGGTGCTCGATTACATCTTGTCCGATAAAGGGCAGGCGATCTGGACCAACGCCTATCTGCGACCGGCGCGCCCGATCCCGTTGCCCGAGGCGGTCAAGGCGAAATTCCTGCCCGACAGCGACTACGCCCGCGCCAGGACCGTCGATTGGGGCCAGATGGAGAGCATACAAAAAGACTTTGTCGAGCGCTATCTCGCCGAGGTGCGTTGATGCGGTATGCTGCCCTCGTTCGCGGGGCACGCCAATTTCACATGCGGCATGAATCGTTTGTCGCGCTGTGCTTGCTGCCGCTCATCGTGCTGACGGCCGCGTTCTTTCTGCTGCCGATGGCCCGGCTGGTGGTGACCGGGGCGGAAGGACCGCTGGGCCTTGCCGGATATCTCGCCATCCTGACCGAACCGCGCTACCGCGCCACCCTCGTCAACACGGTTGTGCTGGCGTCCGCGACCACGATCGCCACCCTGGCCGTCGCAACCGTCGCGGGGATGTTCCTGCAACGCCATCGCTTTCCCGGCAGAGCCGTGTTGATCGCGATGCTGACCTTTCCGCTGGCATTCCCCGGGGTGGTGGTCGGGTTCCTGATCATCCTGCTTGCCGGACGTCAGGGATTGATCGGCGAGGTTTCAAATCGGCTGTTCGGCGAGAAACTGGTCTTTGCCTATTCGATCTGGGGGCTTTTCCTCGGCTATCTCTATTTTTCCATCCCGCGGGTCATTCTCACCATCATGGCCGCGGTCCAGAAGCTTGACGTCGGATTGGAGGAGGCGGCGCGCTCGCTGGGTGCCGGCCCCTGGGCGGTGCAGCGTGATGTCGTGCTGCCGGCACTCGGGCCTGCTTTCGTGGCCTCGGGTGCCATCGCCTTTGCGACCGCGATGGGCGCGTTCGGCACCGCCTTCACGCTGGCGACCAACATCGACGTGCTTCCGATGCTGATCTATACCGAGTTCACGTTGGCGGCGAATTTTGCCACATCGGCAGCGCTTTCCGTCGGGCTCGGCCTGATCACCTGGTTCATCCTGGCGCTCGCCCGCTCGTTCAGCGGCAGCGCCGTCGCCGCCGCCGGATGATGCCATGCGCGATCGCTTGATCTTCACCGGCCAGTTGCTGTTTACCCTGCTTGTCGCCGCGTTCCTGGTCGTGCCGGCCATGCTGTCGATCTCGGCCGGCGTTACCGTAAACTATTTCCGCGGCATCCGGTCGGGCGTGACGCTGCAATGGGTATTCCAGGTCTGGGACCTCTATGCCGGAACCATCCTGCTGTCATTCGTGATCGCCTGCGCAACGCTTGCGGTTACGCTGATCGCCGGCGTGCCCTCGGCCTATGCGCTGCACATCCGAGGCGGGCGGCTGTCGCGCGTCATTGAAGAGATCATCACGCTGCCGCTCGCGATCCCCGGTCTTGCGATCGCGCTGGGGCTGCTGCTTACCTATGGCGAATTTGGCGAATTTCGCCGTTCCTGGCTTTTCATCCTCACCGGTCACGTCATCTTCACCATGCCGTTCATGGTGCGATCCGTGATGGCGGTATTTGCAACGGTCGACATCAAGACGCTCGACGAAGGTGCGGCGTCGCTCGGCGCGTCGCCATGGCGACGCTTTCGTGACGTGGTCGTCCCCAACGCCGTGCCCGGGATCCTGGCCGGCGCGCTGATGGTGGTGACGCTTTCGCTCGGCGAATTCAATCTGACCTGGATGCTGCACACGCCGCTGACCAAGACGCTGCCGATCGGACTTGCCGATAGTTATGCATCGATGCGGTTGGAAGTGGCCTCGGCCTATACGCTGATTTTCTTCGTGATGATCATTCCGCTCCTGGTCGCCATGCAGATGTTTGCCGACAGGGAGCATGCGAGGTGAAGGCGGTGGCAGGGCACGGCGCGTCGGTCCGCATCGAGGCATGCGGCAAGACCTTCGCCGATGGTACCCGCGCGCTGGAGCCGGCGACGCTCGACATTGCCCGCGGCGAAACGCTGGTTCTGCTCGGGCCTTCCGGTTGCGGCAAGACGACCATGCTGCGGATTATCGCAGGGCTCGAGCTGCCCGATCCCGGCGGCCGGGTATCGTTTGATGATAAAGACGTGACATCGATGCCGATCGAGCAGCGTAACGTCGGCATGGTATTTCAGTCCTACGCGCTTTTTCCGAACATGAGCGTTGCCGACAACATCGGCTACGGCCTGAAGATCCGGGGAATGGCCAAGCAGGAGCGCGCAGTCCGCGTGGCGCAACTGGTGGAGCTGACCAATATCTCGGGATTGGAGCACCGCCGCATCGATCAGCTCTCCGGCGGCCAACGCCAGCGCGTGGCACTGGCGCGCGCGGTCGCGATCCGGCCAGGCATCCTGCTACTCGACGAGCCGCTGACGGCGCTCGATGCCGCGTTGCGCGATCGCCTGCGCGGCGAACTCGATCGTTTACTGCGCACGCTCGGCATCACCACTATCTATGTGACGCATGATCAGTCCGAGGCCATGGCACTCGGCGACCGCATTGTCGTCATGCAAAAGGGTGCAATGGCCCAGATCGGGACGCCGCGGGAGATCTATTTTACGCCAACAAATCGGTTTGTTGCCGAATTCATTGGCGCAGCGAACATCGTTGAGGCGCCGGTCGAGAACGGCCATCTTGTGCTGCCGGGCGGTCGGCAGCCGATCGGAGGGAACGCCACGCTGCCGGCTGCCGTGGCGATGATCCGTCCCGAAACGATCCGCATCGTGGAGGCCGGCAGCGCGCCGCTTTCCGGAACCGTCGACAGCGTCAGCTTCATCGGCGACCGGCAACGCATGTTGGTCAGTGGCGCCGCCGGCAAGGTCCTCGCCATCGATGCGCCAAATAGTGTTAAGGCCGGTGTCGGCGATCGGATCGGGCTTCTCGTCGCACCCGATGCCGTCCGTCTTCTGCCATTGGAGGGGTGAGCAGCAGGTTCATGTCGACCAGGCCAATCCTTATCGCGCAGATTTCGGATCTGCATATCAAGGCACCGGGCTCGCTGGCCTATGGTCGGATTGATACCGCCGGCGCATTTGAGCGCTGCGTCGCGGCCCTCAACCAGTTGGCGCCAAGACCGGACTTCGTGGTGATATCGGGCGATCTGGCCGATACGCCAACGTCGGAGGAATATCAACATCTCCTTCGCCTGCTACGGCCGCTGCAGCATCCGTTTGCCGGCATTCCCGGCAATCACGATTCACGCGAAATGATGCGTGCCGCATTTCCAGACGCCGCCTATGCGTCGCGATCGGGCCCGCTCAACCGGCGTGTCGAAGTCGGCCAACTCGATCTCGTGCTGCTGGATTCGAGCGTTCCCCACAAGCCGCATGGCGAACTCGACACCGCCACGCTGGACTGGCTCGAGACAACGCTTGTGTCGGCGCAGGATCGACCGGCGCTGCTGTTCCTGCATCATCCGCCGTTCAAGACCGGCGTGTGGCATATGGATCGCCAGAACCTCTTCAATGCCGGCGAACTGGCGGAGATCGTCAGGCGGCATCCGCGCACAAGGCTGATCGCCACCGGCCACGTTCATCGTGCGGCGCTGACGATGTTTGCGGGCGTGGCAACGACGATCTGTCCGGCGCCAAATCATGCGGTCGACCTCGATCTGGCCGAGTTGCGCGCGCCGTCCTTCAAGGTGGAGCCGCCAGCGTTCCATCTCCATAGCTGGTTTCCGGGAGAGGGATTTGGCAGTGTCGTCACCCATCAAATCCCGATCGGGAGCTTTGACGGACCGCATCCGTTTTTCGGACCCGATGGCAAACTGCTTTGAGGCGCCAAAAAGAGGAAATCCGGAATGTGGTTCCGTCATTGGCTGGTCGCGGCGCTCGCGCTAACTGCAAGTTCCGGCGTTCTTGCGCAAACGGCCTATCCCGATCGTCCGATCCGGATGATCGTTCCGCTCGCGGCAGCGAGCGCGGTCGATGTGGCGGCGCGCATCGTAACGCAGAAGATGGCCGACAATATGGGCCAGCAGATCGTGATCGTGAACCAGCCCGGCGCCTCGGGATTGATCGGCGCCGAGCAGGTCGCGCGGGCGGAGCCGGACGGCTATACGATCGGCGGCTTCAACGACAGCATCATGACCATGGTGCCCAACCTGCACCCCCACATGCGCTGGGACATCCTGAAGGATTTCGAACCGGTGTCGCTGGTCGCCACTGTGGAGTGGGGGCTGATCGCCAACAACCACACCGGCTACAAGACCGCCGCCGACCTGATCGCGGCTGCGAAGGCTGCGCCCGGCAAGATCGACTATAGTTCGGGCGGTCCCGGCAGCCCGCAGCATCTGGCGATGGCGATGTTCGCTTCGCAGGCCGGCATATCGCTGACCCATGTCCCCTACAAGGGCGCCACGCAGGCCGCGACCGATGTCGCCAGCGGTCAGATTCCGGTCGCCTTTCAGGGGCTCGGCACCGTCGCCGGGCTGGTACGGAGCGGCCAGGTCAAACTGCTGGGGGTGACGACGAAGCGCCGACTTCCGCAGTTTCCCGATGTACCGACCGTTGCCGACTCCGGCCTGCCGGGCTTCTTCTTCAATTCATGGTTCGCCATCCTGACGCCGGCCGCAACGCCCAAAGACATCGTCGCCCGGCTGAATT
Organism: uncultured Alphaproteobacteria bacterium; assembly: GCA_963748165.1. Classification (GTDB taxonomy): domain Bacteria; phylum Pseudomonadota; class Alphaproteobacteria; order Rhizobiales; family Xanthobacteraceae; genus Bradyrhizobium. Next base: position 57,576 of record CAVVIM010000012.1, on the reverse strand, counting down.
CCGAAGTCCTGAAGGCGGTCGGTGATCCCGAGGTTCGCCGCCGGCTGGAGGATCTCGGTTTCGCGGTACGCGGCAGCTCCGCCGAGGAACTGGGTATCATGACGCGAGAGCAACTCGCCAAATATGCGCGCGTCATTAAGGCGATGGGGATCGCCAACGAATGACGCGACCGCCGTTCCGGATATCAACTGCCCGCGTCCATCTTGGCCACGCAATAGCGATCTAGCCAGGGGTAGTATGGTAAATCGGACTCAATCCAAGGGTGTTGTTACGAACATCGGCGATCGAGGTGCCTCCGCGGATCGTCCGGGGCTTTCTTGCCGTGCGCAGCACGCGGGGCTATGTTGGCGCGTGCGGCGGATGGAGCGTTCTCATCCGGTCCACCATTCAGTGCGATCCGTCGATGATTGACAACGAGCGATTGGATATTTGTGCCCGGCGTGCCTCAGGACAAAAAGGTTGTAGCTCGGTCGGTCGCAAGCAGCACGCTTTCGCTCCTGCGCAAGCATCCGATTTTCCGCGATCTTGATGCCGATGCCCTCGAGCAGCTCTGCCGCTACGCCAAGCACGCCACGCTGAAGCGCGGAGCCACGATCTTTTCCAAGGGCGACCCCGGCAACAGCCTCTATGCCGTCATGAGCGGTACGGTGAAGATCAGCATATCCTCGGCTGACGGCCGCAGCGCAATTTTGAACCTGATCGGCGCCGGCGAAATCTTCGGCGAAATCGCCTTGTTCGATGACCACGCGCGCACCGCCGACGCCTCCGCCAATACCAATTGCGAGATCTTCGCCATCGATCGCCGCGACTTTCTCCCCTTCGTGCGCAGCCAGCCGACGCTGGCGATGAAGTTCATCGAGTTGCTGTGCACGCGCCTGCGCTGGACCAGCGACCAGGTCGAACAGGTGATTCTGCAGGACCTGCCCGGCCGGCTCGCCAGCGCCCTTGTTCGCCTGACCGATAAGCACAAGCTCGCACCGGGTGGTCGGACCATCGCCGTGACCCAGCAGGAAATAAGCGAGATGGTCGGCATGACGCGGGAAAGCATCAACAAGCAGTTGCGGGTGTGGGCTGGCCGCAACTGGGTGCGTCTCGAACACGGGGCCATCGTTGTGCTTGATGAAGTGCCGCTGCTGGCGCTGGCCGAGGCAGGAACGGAAAACCAGGCCGGCTGACGCCACGGCAACGTGCCCGGCGTGCCGCATCCAGACACATTTCCCAAATCTGCCTTCTCTCCAATGCATTATCTGGACGAGTGTGAAGCAGGTCACATCGGGCTGATATGCCGTGGGCTAATCCACGCTGGCACATCGGCATCATGGAGGATTTCATGCACGGGACATTCGACCGATCCGGCAAATCGCACAACCGCACCGACCAAGGCTGGAGCCTTGGACTTTTCCTCATGCCCGCGCTTTTGGTGATCGCCTTGATTGCTCTGGCCGTTATGCAACCCGCCGCGCCGGTCTGGATTTCCGAAGCCGCTCAGGCCGAGTTCGTAGGCGCCAACGTGCCGGACCTGGCTCCGACACAACTCGCTCAGCCAGCCATGCGGGTTCGGACCGTCAGGGCCAATTGAGTTGACGCGCGAAGCCTGCTGGTAGAACAACCAAGGATTGCTGACCATCTGGGCTTTGCGGTTTCATTCGTCGATGATGGCGACGGCCCGCGTCCAGCCCGCGGAGGCGCGCTCGATCTTGACCGGGAAGCACGAGACGGTGAAGCCGGTCGAGGGCAGCAACTCCAGATTATGCAATTTTTCGATGTGGCAGTAGCCGATGTGGCGTCCAGCCTTGTGGCCTTCCCAGATCAGGCTGGCATCCCCGGTCTCGGCGAATTTCTTCGCGGTGTAGACGAATGGCGCATCCCAGCTCCAGCCGTCGATGCCGGTTAGCCGCACCCCGCGCTCCAACAGGTACATCGTGGCTTCGTAACCCATGCCGCAACCCGAATTGACATAGTCCTGCCGGCCGTATTTTGCCCCGGCGCTGGTATTGACGACGACGATTTCGAGCGGCGCGAGCGTGTGGCCAATGCGCCCGAGTTCGTTTTCGACATCCCTGGCAGTCGCCACATAGCCGTCCGGCAAATGGCGGAAATCCAGTTTCACGGCGGGCTGCAGGCACCATTCAAGCGGGACTTCGTCGATGGTCCATGACCGCTCGCCGCGGTTCATGGTCGGGTGGTAGTGATAGGGCGCATCCAGATGGGTGCCGTTGTGGGTCGAGAGTTGCACCGTTTCCATCGCCCAGCCCTGGCCGTCAGGCAGGTCTTCAGCCTTGAGGCCTGCGAAGAAGCCCAGCATTCGCGGCAGGCTTTGCTGGTGATCGTTGTACTGAATGACCGGATGGATGCCCGGCGGATCGGCCGGTACGTCGTTCTGCAGCGGAACGGAAATGTCGATCAGCCTTCGCGCCATGGCGCTTTCTCCGGCGTTCTGGTTTCTCTTCCTGATGCCTGGTCGTTGCTGCCCCGGCCCGCGCCGAATTCATCGCCGCGGCGACGCCGACAATGATTTCACATCTCGAACACCGCCACCGCGCGGATCGGCGAAGCGGTACCGCCCCGCTACTTCAGCGGCAGGCCGATCAAGGTGAACCAGCCCTTGATGGCGCTGCTGCCAATGCTGGCGCTTTTCCTGCCGTTCCGCAAGCGGGCCCGGGCGGCAGGCACGGTCGAACACCGCCGCGAGTCGCGGCGGTGAGAGCGCCGTGCGCGGCGGCGACGTCGACCTATCCCTTGTGGCTGGAATGATAGTTATCGACGAGCTCGCGGAATTTCTTGACGTTGTCAGCGCCAGCATAGTCTGCGATCCGCTTGTAGGCCGGCTCCATTTTCGCCCGGAACGGCGCCAGATCGGGACGGGTAAGCTGCATTCCGGCCTTCTGCAGTTTGTCGATCTGGTCGGACTCGGCATCCGCGATCAGCTTGCGCATCAGTTCGCCGGAATTCTTGCTCTCCTCCCGGAAAATGGCCTGCTGCTCCGGCGTCAGCCGCTTCCAGCTATTCACTCCGACAGTATGAATCATGTTGTTGTAGACATGCCGGGTGAGCGCCAGGTGCGTCTGCACTTCATAGATCTTGTTGAAATAGATCACGGCGATCGGGTTCTCCTCGCCGTCGACCACCTTCTGCGATAGCGCAAGATAGAGCTCGGGGAATGCGATGGCCGTCACCACCGCACCGAGCGCCTCCATCGAGGCCTGAATTTGCAGCTCGGGCGGCGTGCGGATCTTCAGGCCCTTCATGTCGTCGGGCGTATTGATGGGGCGAACGCTGTTGGTAACGTTGCGGAAGCCATATTCCCAGTTGCGCAGCAGCACGAAGCCCTGCTTCTCGGCGAGCGGGGCTAGCCATTCCATCGCCGGGCCGTCGAGGATCGGAAATGCGTCCTGCGGTCCGTTGAAGATAAAGGGAAGCTCGATGGTGGCGAAGGCCTTGTCGTATTTATCGAGCTGTCCCTGGGTCGGCAAGCCCATGTCGATGGTGCCGAGCTTGATCTGCTGTGCCTGTTCCGGCGGTCCGCCAAGCTGGTTATTGGGGAAGATTGCTATCTTGATGGCGCCGTCGGTGCGTTTTTCGATCTGGCTGGCGAATTGCTTGGCGGCGATGTTCGCCGGGTGGCTCTCCTCGGCAAAATGCGCAAAGCGCATAGTGATGGTCGCGGCCCTGGCGATGTAGGGCGCCGCGATGGTCAAGCCGGCCGCGCCGGCGCTGGTCTTCAGGAAATGCCTGCGGTCCATGTTGTATCCTCCCGTTGTGTTCGGTCCGCGTTGTTGCGGACCTTATCCGTGAAAGCCGAAATAGTGCGGCAGGGCCAGCGTGAACCATGGCACGAAGGCCACGATCAGCAGTCCCGCGAGCAGCATGACGAGATAGGGCAGCATCGCCCGGGATGCGGTCTCGATATCGCAACGCATCACCGCGCAACAGACGTAGAATCCCACGCCGGCGAACGGCATGAAACCGCCGATGCCCATCGCGATGATCAGCACCAGGGCGTAGTGGAGTTCGCTCAGCCCGAGCTTGCCCGCAATCGGTATCAGCAGCGGCGCCAGCACGTTGAGCGAGGGCAGGCCTTCCAGCAGCACGCCGACCAGGATCAGAAGGATGATCGAGCAGATCATGAAGATGATATGGCTGCCGCCGGCCGATTGCAGTAGAGCCACCAGCCGCTGGGGAAGATAGGCGACGGTCAAGGTCCAGGAGAAGCTCGAAGCCGCCGCGAAGATGAACAGCAGGACGCCGGTGAGGGCGGCGGTGTCGATGGCGATGCGAACAAATCCGCGCAGGGTCATCTCGCGATAGACCAAGGTCGAGAGCAGAATGCCGTAGACGACGGCGATGGCGGCAATCTCGGTCGGGGTGGCGAACCCGAGCAGGATGCCCGCGAGCAGGGTGGCCGGCATCAGCAATGGCAGGATCGCGCCGAGGCCGGCACGGGCGATCACGGCGCCGCTGGCGCGCGGCGTGCGCGGCGCCCCGCTGGCGCGGGCGCGGACGTAAATCAGCACCATCAGGCAGAGTGCCATGACGGCGGCGGGAATCAGGCCGCCGATAAACATGGCGCCGACCGACACGCTGGTGATCGAGCCGACGATCAGCATGGCGATGCTGGGCGGTACCGTTTCCCCATGACGGCGGCAGCGGCGAGAACGGCTGCGCCTTCGGCCGCACCGTGGCGTTCGCCGAGCTCGTCGCGCATCACGGTGCCGACGGCAGCGACGTCGGCGGGCTTCGAGCCGGACAATCCCGAGACCACGTACATGCTTGCGACCGTGACCTGAAGCAGCCCGCCCTTCACATGGCCGACCAGGGCGTAAATGAAGCGGACCAGCCGGATGCTGATGCCGCCGCGCTCCATCACGAGGCCGGCCAGAATGAAGAAGGGTACGGCAAGGAGAATGAAGTTGCCGGTGCCGTTGACCATGGTCTGCGGCAGCACCACCAGGGATGCCGTTCCTGTCCCCCAGAGATAGGTCGCCGTCGATAGCAGCAGGACGAAGCCGACGGGGACCCCGGCCAGGATCGCCACAAAGAACAGGCTGAGCGCGACAGTGATGGAGGCGTCGTCGCCAAGCATCGGTAGCCAGATATCGCGGGTCAGCGCGGCGGCCGCAATCGTCGCAGCAAAAGCCGCGCCGACGCCGAGCGCCATCGTGCCATGATCGCGCCGGAGATTGACGACGGCGTACAGCATCAGCAGCAACATCCCGACCGGTAGCGGCAAGGCAATCAGGGCCGCCGGCATCTGGAAGATCGGGGTGTACTCGCCCCAGCTCGAGCCGAGAAACTCGATCGATACATAGCCGGTGATGCCCGCCACGAACAGCACCACGACATCGGCGAGCGCGAGGCATCCCCGCTCGCCGCGGGCAGGAAGCCGGCTCAGCACCACCCGAACGAAGGCGTGATCGCGCCGCCGATAGGCAACCGCGCCGCCGATGAACGCCAGGATCGACAGCGCCAGCCTTGCGACCTCGTCGGTCCACAGGAAGGAGCGCGCGAAATAGACCCGCGCAGCGACGTTGGCGAGCACCAGCGCGAGTTCACCCAGGAGCGCGGCCACGACGACGCTTTCGGCGGCGAGATCGACCAGACGAAGCAGCGCGGGCTCCGGCCGCGGCACCGCCGCGGCGCCGGAAGCAGCAGCCGGCTCGCTCAATTCGGTCAACACGATTTCCATCGCGCCCGTGCGCATCAGCTCGTGAGCGATGGTTGGCAAACCACAACGCTGCGCATGTTTCTTACCTCCCGATTTGCGCGGCTCTTTTCCGTGCCGCGTCTATTGGATCTGCCGGCTTCAACCACCGGATCGGCTCTGCTCCTCGAAGAACTCCGGATTGACGCTTCGGGTCGCGCTGATATCAGCGAGAAGTCTTTCAAGATGGCTGTCCATGGCAATCCCGGCGGCCGAGGGCTCGTGGGTTTCGATCGCGCGCAGGATGACCTCATGCTCCGCAATCACCTGGGTGATCCGCCCGGATTGCGGCAAGGTCAACCGGCGATAGCGATCGACATTCACCTTCACCTGCAAGATGAGCTTCCAGATTCCGGGATATCCTGCGACATCGGCGATGGCCGCATGAAACATTTCGTCCGCCTGGTGGAAGGCATCCCCGTCCTTGGCCGCGTTGGCCTCGCGCTGACGTTCCAGGATCGAGTGCAGCGCCAGAATCTGGCTGGACGTTGCGCGCTCCGCGGCGAGCCGTGCGGCGGTTTCCTCGAGCGCCTTGCGGATGATGATAGCCTCCGGCAGCGCCGTCACCGGAATGCGCGAGACGATGATGCCGGACTGCGGGAATATCTCCAGCAAACCTTCGTCGGATAACTTCAAGATCGCTTCGCGAACCGGGGTTCGGCTCACGCCATAGGAAAGCGCGATTTCGGCTTCCGAAACGGCTTCGCCGGGCAGTCTCCGCAGCGACACCAGTTCGGCGCGCAGGTCCGAATAGATCCGTGATGCCGCGGTCGCCGTGCGCGGCCTCCCGTTGCGGCGATGGGCGGCCGGGGAGCGGATCGTTGGCTCGGTCTTTTTCAGCGGACGCGCGGGCATGCTGCTTCCTATACTGATATATTAGTATATGAATCGGCAATGGCAATGAAAAACCGTCGCATTCTCTGGTTCAAGGGCAGCGTCGCCACAATGGGATCCGTTGGCGGCCGCGCCGCGATGCGACCTGCACCCCGTCCAAAGGAGGTTCGGCCGTGACCGACTATCGCAAACTGTTCGATCTCACCGGCAAGACCGCCGTGGTGCTGGGCGCCGCCTCGGGCATCGGCAAGTCTTCGGCGGAGGCGTTGGCCGGGCTCGGCGCCAGCGTGATCTGCGCCGATGTTTCGGACGAGGGTGCGGAAGCCACCGCAGCCGGCATCCGCGCGCAGGCCGGCGTCGCCGAAGCCGCGATCTGCGATGCCGCAAGTGCTGCTTCCGTCAGCGCGCTCGCGGCCAGCGCCATGCAGAAATTCCCGCGGCTCGATATTGCGGTCACGACGCCCGGCCTCAACATCCGCAAGACCATCCTCGACTACAGCGAGGAGGATCTCGACCGCGTCATCAACCTCAACATCAAGGGCACGGTGTGGTTCTTTCAGGCGTTCGGCCGCATCATGATGAACCAGCGCGGCGGTAGCCTGATCGCCTGTTCCTCGGTGCGCGCCGTGACCATCGAGCCGGGGCTTGCCGTGTACGGCTCGACCAAGGCCGCGATCGGTCTCTTGGTCAAGGGCTTCGCCTCCGAAGTCGGCCGCTTCGGGGTCCGCGTCAACGCCATTGCCCCGAGCATTGCCGAGACCGCTTTGACGCGCCCGTTCAAGGAACGGCCGGAAATCTACAATCTTTACGCGGCGCACACGGTGCTCAATCGCTGGAGCAGCGCCGACGAAGTGGCAACCGCGGTCGCCTATCTCGCCTCCGACGCTGCCAGCTATGTCAGCGGCAGCACGTTGTTTGTCGACGGTGGCTGGACCGGCATCGACGGCCCGCCGACCGGCCTGACGCAATTGCCCAAATGACGGCGCGGCAATCTCGGCGCTATCTCGCCACGTTCAGGAATCCGGCCCGCTGCCGCAACCCGCGCTGATCGGCGGCAATCAGCAAATCGATCAAGTCCCGGGCCTGTCGGGCGTGGGCTGCCGCAGCGGTCACCGCCGCCGTATAGACCGTCGAGAGGTCGCAGCCCGTTGGCAGCGATCCCGACAGCACCACGCCCGGGGTGCTGATGATCTCGGTCGCCTGGGTGCAGCCGATCGGCCTTGCCGCGTCGGAGGCCGCAAGCTGGCGCATGGCGGTCGCGCCGTTCGGAAAGATCTTGAGCCGGACCGAAACCTGCTCGGCAATGCCGAACTGCTGCAGTACTTTCGCAACGTGAATTCCGGCCGTTGATACCCTTATATCGGGAACAAAGATCGCATCCGCGGCGAGCAATGCCCCGCGCAGCGTTGCGGCATCGTTGGCCGTGACCTTCGGCTCGCCGGCACGGACCGCCAGCGCAGTCTCGACCAGCCCGACGTCCGCTATCGAGGCGGGAACCACGAATTTCTCGGTCGCAAGCTTTGCCACGATCGCCGCCGTCAGGATCACGATATCGGTGGCCACGCCGTTTCGCAGCTTGTCGGCCATGGCGCCGACCGCGCCGAACTCGCCGGTGATGTCAAAACCGGTCAGCATCTTGAATGTCGGCGCGAGACAGCCGACCAGACCCTGGGCCGCGCCACCACTCAAGATGTTCAGGCTGCTCACGGATTTGATTCCATCGCCGCAACAAGCCTGTCGCGGGTGAGCGGCAGGTCGCGAACCCGCACGCCCAGCGCATCGAACACCGCATTGGCGATCGCTGCGGTCACGGGGCCGTGGGCCGCCTCACCGGCGCCGACCGGCTCGATCTCCGGGCGCTGGATGATCTCGACCTGCACCTCGGGCACCTCGCTGAAACGGAGGATCGGATAGCCCGACCAGGTGTTGCTGGTGATGCGCTGCCGGTCAAAGCGAACCCGTTCCTTCAATACCCAACTGGTGGCCTGGATCGCGCCGCCTTCGATCTGGTTGACCACGCCGTCCGGATTGATCGCTTCGCCGACATCGACTGCGATGGTCAGGCGGTTGACGCGGATGTCCTCGGCGACCTCGACATCGGCGACGACGGCGCAATAGGCACCGGTGCTCTTGTATCGCGCGAAGCCGAGCCCGTAACCGCGACCTGGTTGCTTGCCCGGCTTCCAGTTCGCGCGGGCGGCGGCAGCTTTATCACATCCCTGGCCCTCATGTCCGACAGGTGACGGAGCCGGAAGTCGACCGGATCGTCGCCGCGTTCGGCGGCGATTTCGTCGATGAACGATTCGACTGCGAAAACATTGCCCTGTGCACCCAGCGTCCGCAGCGCCGAGGTTCGGACCGGCATGGTCGTCAGGCGGTGGGATTCGATCCGCCATGCCGGCAAGTCATAGGGTGGAATCGAATTGCGATCGGCCCCGCCGCCATTGGCCTGCGGCGGATTGCTCGAGATGATGCGCGGAAACGGGATTGAAAGTTCGGTCGCCGCGAGCAGCGCCGGCGTTGTCGCACGCCCCGGCCGCGCCGCATGGCCGTTGCTCCAGATACTGTGCCGCCAGTCGACAATCCCGCCATCCGCGTCGAGGTCGGCCTCGATCTCGATCGCCATCGCGGCCCCGAACGGGGCATGTGACATCTCGCTTTCGCGCGACCATTGCACGCGGACCGGCCGTCCACTCGGCCGCCCTCGCGAGCAGGACGGCGTCAAGGGCGACATCGTCGGCGGCATTGTGGCCGTAGCAGCCAGCGCCCTCGAGGTGTTCGACCGTAATGTCTTCGAGCGGCAGTTTGAGCACCAGCGCGAGATCGGCGCGAAGAAGGTACACCCCCTGGCTGTGGGTCCAGACATGGACCTGATTGCCGGTCCACTGCGCCATGGCGCAGGAAGGTGCGATCGACCCATGCGCGATATAGGGGCGGCTGTATTGCCGGCGGATGGTGCGCTTCCTGTCGGGAGCGCCGGCCGCAGTCTTCTGGTCGATCACCGTGAGTTCCGCCGGCTGGGCCTTCAGCCACTCCGCCAGCCTGTCTTCATCGGGGAGAGCTTCGCCTTCCGACCACGTCGCGCCCTTGTGCAGCGCCTTGAGGGCAGCTTCGGCGCCGTCTTCGGTTTCGCACACGACGCCGGCGAAGCTGCCGTCGCGCACGATGGCGAGGAGGCCGGCGACGGCGCGCGCGTCCTTGTCCTGCAGCACCACGAGTCTCGCGCCGGAGATCTCCGGTCGCAGTACCCGGCCATGCAGCATGCCGGGCAACGCGCAATCGTGAATGAAACGCCGATGCGCGAACACCTTGTCCGGAATGTCGACCCGCTGCACCGACTGGCCCGCCAGCCTGCGTTGAGCCGCTGGTTTCGCGACGGCACCCGGCGTCGCCTCCCGATCCAGCGACACCTCGTCCGCAAGCTCCCAGTAACTGGTTCGAACGTTGCCCGGCCCCGACAGGGTGCCGTCCTGGATATCGAGCATGTCGATCCCGACGCCCAGGCGGTCCGACGCAAGATTCAAGAAAAATCTGCCGTACCTCGGCGCAGACGTGGCGCAGGGCGCGCCCGGACTGCTGCACCGAAAGACTGCCCGACGTGACGCCTTCATTCGGGCTGCTCGCGGTGGTTGCGCGCACCATCCGCACGCGGCCGATATCGACATCGAGTTCGTCGGCGGCGATCTGGGCGAGCGCCGTCACGATGCCTTGCCCGATCTCCACCTTGCCCGGTGAGATCGTCACTTCGCCGTCCGAAGAGAACCGGACCCATGACGATAGCTTCGGATTCGCCGCAAGGCTGACCGGCAGGTGAGGTGGTACGGGCGCAGGTTTTGTCATCGGAGTGCCATCTCCGCCGCCGCGCGCAGCACCGCCTTCACAATTCGATTGTGAGACCCGCACCGGCATAGATTGCGGTCCAGCGCCGATTTCACCTCCGCGGCAGTGGGATCGGGGTTTTGCCTCAACAATGCGGCGGCGCTCATCAAAATGCCGGGCACGCAATAGCCGCATTGCAAGGCCTGTTCGGCAATGAAGGCGCGCTGCAGAGGGTGTGGCTGCCGTTCGTTTCCAAGTCCCTCGACAGTGGTGACGGCCTTGCCCGCCACCGTCCACAGCGGCGTGTCGCAGGAGGCGACCGCGCGATCGTCGACAATGACGTTGCAGGCGCCGCATTCATTGGCGCCGCAACCGAAATGCGGCCCAGTCATGCCGAGCGGTCCGCGCAGGATGTCGAGCAGCGATCGATCGGGGTTGCCGTCGACCTCGGTCTCTACGCCATTGAGATAAAATCGAATGCCGGGCATGAAGACGGGCGCTCTATTGCGGCTTGTTGCTGAATTGCTTGACCACGTTGGCCCACTTCACGATATCGCCGCGCAGATATTTGTCGAACTGTTCCGGCGTCATCGACATCGGTATCGCGCCCTGGGCGGCCCACAGCTTGACCACGTCCTGCCGCTTGATCACCGCATTGATGGCGGCATTCAGCTTGTCGACGACCGGTTTCGGCGTGCCGGCCGGGGCCATCAGTCCGAGCCAGATCGTCGCCTCGTATCCGGGGACGCCGGCTTCGGTTACTGTCGGCACGTCAGCCAGAACGTGCGACCGCTCCTTGCCGGTGGTGGCAAGCGCACGCACCTGGCCGGCCCTGACATTGGGTGCCATGGTGGGAACCGCGTCGATCATCATCTGCACCTGTCCACCGATCACGCCGCTACGAGCATCGCCGCTGCTGCGGTAGGGAACGTGCACGACGTCGATACCAGCCATGCTTTTGAACAATTCGCCGGCCATGTGATAGGGCGTGCCCTGGCCGGATGAGGCGTAATTCAGCTTTCCCGGCTGCGATTTCGCGAGCGCGATGAACTCCTGCAGCGATTTCGCCGGAACCGACGGATTCACGACAATCACCAGGTCGGAGTAGTTGACCGGCGCGATCGGCGCAAGATCGCGCATCAGATCGTATTTGCGCTGCGGCACCAGCGATTCATTCGCGGTCTGCGTGTTCGACATCATCAACAGCGTATAGCCGTCGGGCGCCGACTTGGCGACCTCGGCGGTGCCAATCACGCCGCCGGCGCCGGGCCGATCCTCGATCACGAACGGCTGACCGAACTCTGCTGCAGATTGTTGCCGAGCAGGCGCGCCGTCGATCGGCGGGACCGCCGGCGCCAAAGGGAACGATGATCTTGATCGGTCGGCTCGGATAGTCCTCGGCGACACATTTCGTCGCAAGCAGCAGTGGCGTCGCCAGCAATGCTGCCGCCAGCGCCAGTGCAAGCCGTGGCCCCGTCATTTCGATCTCCCTGATTTCATTCTGCGCTGGTCACTGGCCACATAGCAATCAAGTCTAGCTGTCAGCGGCAGGGGCTGTCGACGATAAACTCATCCTCCGATCCAGGAATAAAACACAACATTCGGTGTACCCAGTCCCGCCAGAACCTGCGGACGTCCTGCGCGGAGCGCGGTCGCGCCCCATATCAAGGGCCGGAGCGATCCACGCCAGTGGCGGCGGCTATCCCGGCGCACAGTGCATGGCACGCGCGCGGTTTTCGCTCCGTATGGCGGATAAATGGGCTCGGCTGCCCGGGCTTTTGATGCTACCATTTCGGTATGAATCAGCGCGCCAAGATCGATATCAGGCATTCGACCTGTCCGCACGATTGCCCGTCGGCCTGCGCGCTCGACATCGAGGTGATCGACAATTCCACGATCGGCCGGGTGCGCGGTTCGAAGCAGCAGACCTATACGGCGGGGGTGGTCTGCGCCAAGGTCGGACGCTACGCCGAACGCATCCACCATCCGGACCGGCTGATCTATCCGCACCGCCGCACCGGACCGAAGGGGTCGGGCCAGTTCGCGCGGATTTCGTGGGACGAAGCGCTGGACGAGATCGCGGCGCGGTTTGACGCGGCCGAGCGCGATTTCGGGGCGGAGTCGGTGTGGCCTTATTACTATGCCGGCACCATGGGCCTGGTGATGCGCGACGGCATCAACCGTCTCGCCCATGTGAAAAATATTCCCGGTTCTACCCGACGATATGCGCCAACATCGCCCGGGTCGGATTTGCCATCGGCACCGGCAGGATCGCCGGCGTCGATCCGCGCGAAATGGGTGTCTCCGACCTGATCGTGATCTGGGGCACCAATCCGGTAAATACCCAGGTCAACGTGATGACCCATGCGGCCGCGCGCGCGCAAGGAGCGCGGCGCCAGGATCGCGGCGGTCGATATCTACAACAACGACACCATGAAGCAGGCTGATATCAAGATCATCCTGCGCCCTGGCACCGACGGTGCCTTCGCCTGCGGTGTCATGCATGTGCTGTTCCGCGAAGGCTTTGCCGATCGCGCCTATCTCGAGCGCTACACCGATTGTCCGGCCGAACTGGAGGCGCACCTTGCGACCCGCACGCCGGAATGGGCTTCTTCGATCTGCGGCGTACCGGTCGAGGAGATCGAGGGCTTCGCCCGCGCGGTCGGGCAGACGCAGCGCACCTTCTTCCGCTACGGCTACGGCTTTACCCGCAGCCGCAACGGTGCCGCGCAGATGCACGCGGCACTGTGCATTCCGGCGGTGACCGGTGCCTGGCAATACCAAGGCGGTGGCGCGTTCTTCAACAATTATGCGCTCTGGCGCTTCGACCAATCGCTGATCGAAGGCCATGACGCAATCGACCCTCGCATCCGCGTGCTCGATCAGTCCAAGATCGGGCGCATCCTGACCGGCGACGCCGAGGCGCTGCGCGGCGGCGGCCCGGTCAAGGCGATGCTGATCCAGAACACCAATCCGATGACGGTGGCACCCGAGCAGGCACTGGTGCGCCAGGGCTTTGCGCGCGAAGACCTGTTCATGGTGGTGCATGAGCAGTTCATGACCGAAACCGCGCAGATGGCGGACATCGTTCTGCCCGCGACCATGTTCATGGAGCATGACGATCTCTATTACGGCGGCGGCCATCAGCACATTTCGGTCGGCGCCAAGCTGATCGAGCCGCCCGGCGAATGCCGCTCCAACCACGAGGTGCTGCAAGGGCTCAGCCTTCGTCTCAATGCCGTGCATCCGGCCTTCGAAATGTCGGCGCGCGAGCTGATCGACGCCACGCTCAGGCGCAGCGGCCACGGCGATATCGAAACGCTCGAGGCCGATTTGTGGCGCGACCTGCAGCCCGACTTCCGCACCTCGCATTATCTGGACGGCTTTGCCCATCGCGACGGCAAATTCCATTTCAAGGCCGACTGGGCCCATCCGCCGATCGGCAGCGCCGGATTGATGGGCGCCTGGGAGAGGATGCCGGCGCTGCCCGATCATTGGGCCATCACCGAGGAGGTGGACGGGGCGCATCCGTTCCGGCTTGCCACCAGTCCGTCGCGCAGCTTCCTCAACACCACCTTCAACGAGACACCTTCGTCGCAGGCCCGCGAGGGCGCGCCGACGGTGAAGATGCATCCGGCCGATGCGGCGGCGCTGGCCATATCGGATGGCGATGCCGTCACGCTCGGCAATACCAGGGGCGAAACGACGCTTACTGCAAGGCTGTTCGATGGCATGCGCCGCGGCGTGCTGATCGCGGAATCCGTTCACCCCAACAAGCACCATATCGGCGGTCATGGCATCAACATGCTGACCGGTGCCGAGGCGGTGGCGCCGATCGGCGGCGCCGCGTTCCACGACAACAAGGTATGGGTGAAGAAGGCCGGCGCCGCCGCAACGCCCGGCGGCTAAAATGCCCTTGCAGTTGTCCGCGATCCGATCGCAAATGTTGGTGGACAAGGGAGCCAGCGGGCGAGCAGGGGCATGACCGACAGCAACAGCGTTCTTCTCGATAAGCGTGGACAGGCGTTCTGGATCACTATCAACCGGCCGGACAAGCGCAACGCCATCAATGCCGACGTGGTTGCCGGGATCGCGAGGGGTTATCGCGAGGCGCATGACGATCGCGAGGTCCGCGTCATCGTCCTGACTGGCGCGGGCGACCGGGCATTTTGTGCCGGCGCCGACCTGCAGAACAGCGGTGCTGCGTTTGCGATGGATTTTTCCCGGCCCAATGTCGATTACGCCGACCTGCTGAGGCTGTCGCAGAACGCCACCAAACCTTCGATCGCGCGGGTAGGGGAGTGTGCATGGCCGGCGGCATGGGCCTGTTGTGCATGACCGACCTGGCGGTGGCTGCAGATCACGTGATCTTCGGCCTGCCCGAAGTGAAGGTCGGCGTGTTCCCGATGCAGGTGCTGAGCCTGTTGCAGGCGATCGCGCCGCGGCGCCTCATCAACGAATGGGCGCTGACCGGCGAGCCGTTCGATGCGCAGACCGCGCACGCCGCCGGGCTCGTGAACCATGTCGTGCCTTCCGCCGAACTCGATGCCAGGGTCGACTGGCTGATCGGCCGAATTATCGACAAGTCGCCGACCGCGATCCGGCGCGGCAAATACGCCATGCGCGCGATCGCGTCGATGTCGTTCGACGAGAGCATCGCCTATACCGAAAGCCAGATCGCGCTGCTGGCGATGACCGAGGATGCCAAAGAGGGCCTCAAGGCGTTTGGCGAAAAGCGCAAGCCATCCTGGCCGGGGAAGTAAGGGCGCAATTACCCTGGATTGGCCTTCAATCCGGCGGCCTCGATGCCGGCGATGGCGCAGGCTTCGTCATTGTCCGAGGTGTCGCCGCTGATGCCGACGGCACCGAGCAGGGCGCCATCCCTTTGAATCAAGACCCCGCCGGGCACCGGCACGAGGCGGCCCTGCGCCAGCGTGTTGACGGCACCGACGAAAGACGGCTGCTCCTGGGCGCGCTGGAACAGGGCGCGCGATCCCATGCCCATTGCGAGCGCGCCATAGGCCTTGCCGTGGGCGATCTCGGCGCGCATCAGGCTGGTGCCGTCCTGCGCCGCGGTGAGCTTGGTGCAGCCGCGCGCATCCAGGATGGTGACGACAAGCGGCTTCAGGTTCTTCTCCATGCCCTTGGCGAGCGCGGCATCAAGAATTTTTCGGGCGACTTCGAGGGTCAGTTCAGCCATGGACGGGTTCCTTGTGGTCGGGGTGAGGGAGATGACAGTGGCTCGCGCGCGATCGAGACTCATCGCCAGCACGCGCGCGACATGAAGCGCGCCGCGTCCGGTGCCGTCCTCGATCTGATGCCGGCAGGAAGTCCCGTCGGCGACGATCAGCGTTGTCGCGTCAGCGCGCCGCACCGCCGGCAGCAGCGAAAGCTCGGCCATGTCCATCGAAGTCTGCCAGGTTTCGGCGCCATAGCCGAAAGCGCCTGCCATGCCGCAACAGCTCGATTCCACGGTTTCGACCTTCAGGCCGGGAACGAGCCGCAACATCTGCTCGACCGGTTTGAACGCGCCGAACGATTTTTGATGGCAATGACCGTGCAGCAAGGCCGTGTCCGCGATCGGACCGAGCCGCAGTCTCAAGCGGCCGGCCTCGGCTTCACGCACCAGAAACTCCTCGAACAACAGCGCGTGGGCGCTGATATTCTTGGCGAGTTCGTCCGAGCGCAGCGCCAGCAGTTCATCCCGCAGTGTCAGCAGGCAGCTCGGCTCGAGCCCGACAATCGGCACGCCGCGCGAGGCGAACGGCGCGTAGGTCCTGACCAGCCGGTCGAGTTCGGCGCGGGCGTGGCCAACAAGACCCGCCGACAGAAAAGTCCGGCCGCAGCACAATGGCCGGCCATGGTCGGCAGGTTTTGGCAGATGGACGCGGTAGCCGCCCTCGACCAGCACACGCAGCGCCGCGTCGAGGTTTTCACGTTCGTAACTGCGGTTGAAGGTGTCGGCAAACAGCACGACTTCGCGGCCATCGGCCGGCCCGACTGCGTCGGCCTCGGCGCGAAACACGTCGCGCCGAAATGCAGGCAGGCTGCGTTTCGCGCTGAAGCCGGCTACCTTTTCGAGCAGCAGGCGCAACAACGGGCTCTTGTTGCGGAGATTGGCGAGCGGGGCGAGACGCGATGCCAGGCCGGCATAGCGAGGCAGGTAACCGACCAGCCGGTCGCGCAGCGAAAGCCCGTGTCTTGCCACCCGCGCGGCGAGAACCTCGACCTTCATTTTGGCCATGTCGACGCCGGTCGGGCACTCATGGCGGCAAGCCTTGCAGGACACGCAAAGTTTCAAGGTGTCCATCATCTCGTCAGAACCAAGCGCGTCGGGCCCGAGCTGGCCGGAGATGGCGAGCCGCAGCGTGTTGGCGCGGCCGCGCGTCACATCGATCTCGTTGCGGGTGACGCGAAATGACGGGCACATCACCCCGCCTTCGAGTTTGCGGCAGGCGCCATTATTGTTGCACATCTCGATCGCGCCCTGAAAACCTCCGCCGGCGCCGGGATAGGCCGACCAGTCGAGCGCGGTCCTGAGTTCGCCGACGCGGTAGTCCGGCGCGTAGCGAAACAGCGTGCGATCGTCCATTTTGGGCGGATCGACGATCTTGCCGGGATTGAGCACATGATCGGGGTCGAAGCGCTGCTTGACCTCGGCGAAATCGGCGATGATGCGCGGGCCGAACATCGCCTCGTGGAACTCCGATCGCACCAGGCCGTCGCCATGCTCGCCGGAATGCGAGCCCTTGTAGTCGCGCACCATCGCGAAGGTTTCCTCGGCGATGGCGCGCATCGCCCCGACGTCCTTCTCGAGCTTGAGGTTCAGGACCGGCCGCACATGCAGGCAGCCTTCGGAGGCGTGCGCGTACATCGTGCCGCTTGTGCCGTGTCTGGTGAAGATGGCGTTGAGGCGTTCGGTGTAGTCGGCCAGATGCGGCAGCGGCACCGCGCAATCCTCGACGAATGAGACCGGCTTGCCTTCCTGCTTCATCGACATCATGACGTTGAGGCCGGCGGCGCGGAAATCGGCGATGCCGCGCTGCAGCGCGGGGTCGATGACCTCAACCACGCCGCCCCACTTGCGTTGCGGTTGGTTCCAGCCGAAGCCGAGATCGGCCATCAGCGCGCCCAGCGCTTTCAGGCGCCGCAGATTTTCCGCCTGATCCTCTTCCGCGAATTCGACGATCAATACTGCATCCGGGTCGCCGCGGATCGTGCTGGCGATGACCGGCTGGAACATCGCGATCTCGCGGCCAAGCGCCAGCATGGTGCGATCGACCAGCTCGACGGCAATCGGGCGAAGCTTTACCAAATGCTGGGCGGCGTCCATCGCCTGGTAGAAGCTGCCGAAATGGCAGACGCCGAGCACCTTGTTGCGGATCACCGGCCAGAGCTTGAGCTCGATCTGGGTGGTGAAGGCGAGTGTGCCCTCCGAGCCGACCAGAAGATGCGCCATGTTGTTCGGCGCATTGCCCGGCACCAGCGCGTCCAGATTGTAGCCGCCGACGCGGCGCTGCACCTGCGGGAATCTCGCGGCGATCTCCGATGCTTCGCGGCTACCGAGCGCGAGCATGTCGGAAAACAGATCAAGTCCGCCGTCGGTGGAATTTAGCCGCGGGAAATCGCGCGGCACCTCGCCGAAATGCAGCATCCTGCCGTCGGCCAAGGCCGCATCCATCGAGAGTGTGTTGTCGCGCATGGTGCCGTAGCGCAGCGAGCGCCCACCGCACGAATTATTGCCGGCCATGCCGCCGATGGTGGCGCGCGAGGCGGTGGAGACATCGACCGGAAACCACAGGCCGTGCTGCTTGAGCTGCCGGTTGAGGTCGTCGAGCACGATGCCCGGCTCGACGACGCAAATGCGGTTGGCAACGTCGAGCGAGACGATACGGTTGAGATGTTTGGAGACATCGATGACAATGCCGTCATTGACGGTCTGGCCACATTGCGAGGTTCCGCCGCCGCGCGGGGTGACAGTTCGGTCCTGGTCGCGGGCGATCGCCAGCGTCCGCAGCGCCTCATCCACGGTACGGGGAACCACGACCCCCGCCGGCATGATCTGATAGAACGACGCGTCGGTCGCATAGCGGCCGCGGCTGAACGGATCGAACAGCACTTCGCCCGCGATCTCGCGGCGCAGCCGCGCGGCAAGGGCGTCGTTTTCAGCCGAATTTCGCACTTTTTCGGCCCGCGTCGTCGCCATCGGTTCAATCTCAAGTGATGCCCCCTGTCTTGCATCCCGCCTTTCGCCTTGGCAAGCCGAAGGCTCGCCTTCTTATGCATTGACGGCACCCGCCGGGCGGGGGACAAGCCCCCGGAATAATGCTATTTCGACCGCTGGCGAAATCGAGACCATCCCGGGAAGGACGCCCATGACCGTGCATACTGGAAGGCATTTCCTCCAGATTCCAGGCCCCACCAATGTGCCCGACCGCGTGCTGCGGGCGATGGACATGCCGACCATGGATCATCGCGGTCCGGAGTTCGCCAGGCTCGGCCATGACGTGCTGGCGGCCATTCAGCGGGTGTTCCGCACCAGGCAGCCGGTCGTCATCTATCCATCGTCAGGCACCGGCGCCTGGGAGGCCGCGATCGTCAATACACTCAAGCCCGGCGACAAGGTGCTGATGGCGGAGACCGGTCAGTTTGCGGTGCTGTGGCGCGGCATCGCCGACAAGTTCAAGCTCGACGTCGACTTTCTGCCGGGCGACTGGCGCCATGGCGCCGACCTGGAACAGATCGAGGCACATCTTGCCGCCGATCGCGAGCACAAGATCAGGGCGGTGATGGTCGTTCACAACGAGACCTCGACCGGCTGTGTCACCCATCCGCTCGAGGTCCGCCAGCTCCTGGACCGGGTCAAGCACCCGGCGCTGTTGATGGTGGACACCATTTCCGGGCTTGGCTCGCTCGAATACGAGCACGATGCCTGGGGCATCGATGTCTCCGTCGCCGGCTCGCAAAAGGGACTGATGTTGCCGCCCGGACTCGGCTTCAATGCGGTGTCGGAAAAAGCACTGGCGGCCGCCAAGGCCAACCCGGCGATGCGGTCCTACTGGGACTGGGAGGAGGTCATTGCGATCAACAAGGTCGGCACCTGGCCCTACACGCCGGCAACCAACCTGCTGTTCGGGCTGAAGGAGTCCATTACCATGCTCGAGGAGGAGGGCCTCGACAACGTGTTCGCCCGACACAAGCGCCATAGCGCGGCGACGCGCGCGGCGGTGAAAGCCTGGGGCCTGGAAACGCAATGCCAGGAGCAGGGCGCGCATTCGCCGGCGCTGACCGGCGTGGTGCTGCCGGAAGGCCATGACGCCGACAATTTCCGCAAGATCGTGCTCGAGCATTTCGACAT
Source organism: uncultured Alphaproteobacteria bacterium (assembly GCA_963748165.1). GTDB lineage: Bacteria > Pseudomonadota > Alphaproteobacteria > Rhizobiales > Xanthobacteraceae > Bradyrhizobium. The sequence goes on along the minus strand of CAVVIM010000012.1, from coordinate 37,864 downwards.
GTCGCTTGGTACCGGTCTCAACAAGATCAAGGCCAAGGTCTTCCGCGTCGGTCATATCGGCCACTTCAACGATCTGATGCTGATGGGCACCCTGTCCGGCATCGAGATGGGTCTCGATCTCGCCAAGGTGCCGCATCGCAGCGGCGGTGTACTGGCGGCGATGGAAGTCCTGACCGCACGCGACGTGGTGCCGATGAACAAATCGAAGGCTGCGGTCGGCTAGGCCAGGTTCGATGCAGGCCAACAAGGCAAGGAGCGCGCCATGAACGCCGCGGTGCAGGCAACCGAAGACCTGATCTATACCGTCGAGGACGGTATCGCCCGGCTGACCTTCAACCGCCCACAGGCTCGCAATGCACTGACCTTTGCGATGTACGAACAGATGGCGGCGATCTGCGAGACCGCCAATGCCGACCGCTCGATCAAGGCGATGATCCTGACCGGTGCCGGCGACAAGGCGTTCGCCTCGGGGACCGACATCTCGCAGTTCCGCGCCTTCAAGACCGCGCAGGATGCGCTCGACTATGAGGCGCGGATCGATCGTGTGCTGGGCGCGCTGGAAACCTGCCGGGTGCCGACCATTGCCGCCATTGCCGGCGCCTGCACCGGAGGCGGCGCCGGGATCGCCGCCTGTTGCGACATCCGGATCGGAACCGCGACGACGCGGATCGGCTTTCCGATCGCGCGCACGCTCGGCAATTGCCTGTCGATGTCCAATATCAGCCGGCTCAATTCGCTGGTCGGACCGGCGCGGACCAAGGACCTGATTTTCAAGGCACGGCTGGTCGAAGCGCCGGAGGCACTGGCGCTCGGTCTGCTCAACGAGGTGGTGCCCGACGTGGCGACGCTGCAGCGGCGCGCCGACGAGACCGCGAAGCTGGTCGCGAGCCACGCCCCGATCACGCTCGAAGTCACCAAGGAGGCGGTGCGCCGGATCCGGCGCACGCTGTCGCGCGAAGAGGGCCAGGATCTGATCCTGCGCGCCTATATGAGCGAGGATTTTCGCGAGGGCATGGACGCGTTCCTCAACAAGCGCACGCCGAACTTCAAGGGCAAGTAAGCGCTTCCCTCAACGCGGCGACCCATCCGAAAGTCATAGGCTGCTGCGGCGCGGCTTGCTTGAACTCGTGGTTGATAACCCACACAATGGCGGCCAATCAACAGGCTGTGCAAGACATACGGGGGAAGAAACACTGTGCGAAACATCGTGAAATCCGCGGCGGCGTTGACATTGGTGCTGGCGAGTGCGCCGGCGATCGCCGGCTGGGAACCGACCAAGCCGGTCGAAATCGTGGTCGCGGCCGGAGCCGGCGGCGCCTCCGACCAGATGGCGCGAATGATGCAGGCGGCGATCCAGAAGAACAATCTGATGAAGCAGCCGATGGTGGTGTCGCTGAAGGGCGGCGCGTCGGGCGCCGAGGCCCTGATGTACATGAAATCCAGCGAAGGTGACCCCAACAAGGTGCTGATCGCCTATTCGCTGATCTACATGCTGCCGCTCTCGGCGAAGATTCCGTTCAACTGGCACGAGCTGACGCCGGTATCGGTGGTGGCGCTGGACCAGTTCGTGCTGTGGGATAGCGCCGCCGGGCCGAAGAGCGTGAAGGACTTCATCGCGGCAGCAAAGGCCGCCAGTTCGCCGTTCAAGATGGGTGGCACCGGATCGAAGCGCGAGGACAACGTGCTCACCGTTTTCGTGGAGCAACAGACCGGCGCGAAGTTTTCCTATCTGCCCTACAAGTCCGGCGGCGAGGCTGCGACGCAACTGGTCGGCAATCACACCGATTCCAACGTCAACAATCCCAGCGAGAATCTCGAGGTCTGGCGCGCCGGCCAGGTTCGCGCGCTCTGCGTGTTCGACAAGGAGCGGATTTCCTACAAGACCAAGGTGACGGCGACGCAGTCGTGGAACGATATCCCGACCTGCAAGGAAGAGGGCCTCGACGTCCAGTATCTGATGCTGCGCGCGATGTTCCTGCCCGGCAAGGTGACGCCTGAACAGCAGGCGTTCTATGTCGACCTGTTCCAGAAGGTAACGCAGACGCCCGAATACAAGGACTACATGGAAAAGCAGGCTTTGAAGCCGATCTTCCTCACCGGCAAGGATATGCTGCAGTTCCTCGAGGAGGATGATGCGCTCAATACCTCGCTGATGACCAGGGCGGGATTTGTCGCGAAATAGGTCGGCCCGACGCCGCCTGCGCCAGGCAACAATCGGGCAATTCCGATTTCGAGGCAGCCATGATATTGGCGTGCCAGCGCCCGGCCATTGCGCCGCTGAAACTGACTGGAAGGCGTCATGGCAAATGCCGTGCTTGGTATCATCGGCGGTTCCGGCATCTACGACCTGCCGGGGCTGGAAAACGTCCGCGACGAGGCCATTGCGAGCCCGTGGGGCGAGCCTTCGGCGCCGCTGCGTCACGGCACGATCGCCGGTCTGCCGATCGTGTTTCTGCCGCGGCATGATCGGGGGCACCGGCTGTCGCCCTCCGACATCAACTACCGCGCCAATATCGATGCGCTGAAACGCGCAGGCGTCACCGATCTGATCTCGCTCTCGGCCTGTGGTTCGTTCAAGGAGGCGTTGCCGCCCGGCACCTTTGTGCTGGTCGACCAGTTCGTCGATCGCACCCACCGGCGCGAAAGCTCGTTCTTCGGCAAGGGATGTGTCGCTCATGTCTCGATGGCCCATCCAGTGTCGCCGCGGCTGCGGATTCACCTGGCGGCGGCGGCCGACGCCGAAGCGATCGCGGTAGCGCGCAGCGGCACCTATGTCTGTATCGAAGGTCCGCAGTTTTCCAGCCTGGCCGAGAGCCTGACCTACAAGACCTTGGGCTATTCGGTGGTCGGCATGACCAATATGCCGGAAGCAAAACTCGCCCGCGAGGCCGAGATCTGCTACGCCAGCGTGGCGATGGTCACCGATTTCGATTGCTGGCATCCCGATCATGACGCGGTCACGGTCCAGGACATCATTCGCGTGTTGAATTCGAATGCCGACAAGGCAAAGGCGCTGGTCGCGCGTCTCGCCGCCGATCTCCCGCGCGAGCATGAGCCGTGCCCGATCGGCTCAGACCGCGCGCTCGACACCGCCTTGATCACCGCCCCGGAGGCGCGAGATCCCGACCTGTTGAAGAAGCTCGACGCGGTGGCGGGTCGGGTGCTGCGATCATGAAGGTCGACGGCCGCCATTTCCGCAGCATCTGGCTGCAGCCGGATGGCTGGTCGATCGGGGCGATCGATCAAAGACGGCTGCCGCACGAATTCGTGGTGGCGCGAATCGAGAACGTCGATCAAGCGGCTGAAGCGATCCGCGTCATGCTGGTGCGCGGCGCGCCGCTGATCGGCGCCACGGCCGCCTATGGCATCGCGCTGGCGATGCGGGCCGACGCGTCCGACCCCGCGCTCGATCGGGCGTGCAGGATGCTGATCGCGACGCGGCCGACGGCGGTCAATCTGAAATGGGCGCTCGACGAAATGCGACGGGCCGTTCGGCCACTACCGCCCGCGGCCCGCGCCACGGCCGCCTATGCCCGGGCTGGTGAAATCGCCGAACAGGATGTCGCCATCAACAAGGAAATCGGCCGGCATGGCCTCGCCCTGATCGAGGCCGTCAGCGCCACCAGGAATTGAGGCGAACCCGTCAACATTTTGACGCACTGCAACGCCGGCTGGCTGGCAACGGTCGACTTCGGAACGGCCACCGCGCCGATCTACCTGGCGCATGACAGCGGTGTCGCCGTTCACGTCTGGGTCGACGAGACCCGTCCCCGCAACCAGGGCGCCTCGCTGACCGCCTGGGAACTCGGCCATCACGGTGTCCCGCATACGGTGATCCCGGACAATACCGGCGGCCATCTCATGCAGCACGGCATGGTCGATCTGGCGATCGTCGGCACCGACCGCGTCGCCGCCAATGGCGATGTCTGCAACAAGATCGGTACCTATCTGAAAGCGCTCGCGGCGCACGACAATCGCGTGCCGTTCTATGTGGCGCTGCCGTCCCCGACCATCGATTTTGCCATCGACGACGGCATGCGCCAGATTCCGATCGAGCAGCGCTCAACCGATGAGGTCGCGACCATGACCGGGCGCACCGCAGACGGACGGATCGAGACCGTGCGCGTGGTTCCCGAGGGCTCGCCGATTGCCAATTACGGTTTCGACGTGACGCCGGCGAGGCTGGTGACGGGCCTGATTACCGAACGTGGTCTGCTGAAGCCGGAGCGCGTTGCGCTCGCTGGCGCCTTCCCGGAGCGGATTGCGGCGCACCAAGGCCGTCCGGCGCAGATCGGTTGACGCGAGCGACAGCGGCACTGTATCCAGCTTGATCAGAGTCCGATTATCGTCCGATAACTATCCGGATTCCACGTCGCGGTCAGCCAGAAAAGCCTCATCGATGTCCAGTTCCGAGCTTGAAATCGTCGTCGAGGATCCGACCGCGCCGGAGCCTGATTTGCCTGCCGTAACCGACACCCGGGTGGTGGAGATCGTGGTCTCGCTGCTGCTGTTGGGCCTCGCGGTTTTGCTTGGCTATGACAATTGGCGCACAGGGATGGGCTGGGATTCGACCGGCCCGCAGGCGGGCTATTTTCCGTTTTATCTCTCGGTCATCCTCGGCGGCGCCAGCCTCTACGGCCTGGTCGCTGCGGCGATGACGGGCAAGCAGGACGTGGAGACCTTCGTCACCCGGGCGCAGCTTCGGCGGGTGATGGCGGTCTTCGTGCCGACGCTGTTGTTCTGCGTGGCGACGCAGTTTCTCGGACTTTATGTCGCGAGCTTCCTGTTGATCGCCGGATTCATGCGCCTGGTCGGACGGATCGCGTTGTGGAAGTCACTGCTGACCGCCTTCATCTTTACGGCCGCGATGTTCGTGACCTTCGATATCGCGTTTGATGTCATCATGCCGAAGGGCCCGCTCGAAGCGGCGTTCGGTTACTAGCGCGCAAACCGGGATAGACTTCGATGGAAGCGTTCGGTCTGTTATTCCACGGCTTCGTCGTCCTGATGACGTGGAAAACGCTGGTCCTGATGATGGTCGGGCTGGTACTCGGCATTTTCGTCGGCGTGCTGCCGGGCCTCGGCGGTCCGAATGGGGTGGCGATCCTGTTGCCGCTGACCTTCACCATGGATCCAACCTCCGCCATCGTGATGCTGTCGAGCATCTATTGGGGCGCGCTGTTCGGTGGCGCCATCACTTCGATCCTGTTCAACATTCCAGGTGAGGCGTGGTCGGTTGCGACCACCTTCGACGGCTATCCGATGGCGCAACAGGGAAGGGCGGCGGAAGCGCTGACCGCGGCGTTCACCTCGTCTTTCATCGGCTCGCTGGTCGCGGTGCTGCTGATCACGTTCCTGGCGCCGCTGATCTCGTCTTTCGCGCTGAAGTTCGGACCGCCGGAGTTTTTCGCGGTCTATCTCCTGACGTTCTGCTCGTTTGTCGGCCTCGGCCGCGAAGCCAAGCACAAGACCGTGATTTCGATGTCGCTCGGCCTGTTGCTCGCCGGCGTCGGCATGGATACGGTCTCGGGCCAGTTACGCATGACATTCGGCTCCGAGCAATTGCTGCGCGGCATCAACTTCCTGGTCGCCGTGATCGGCCTGTTCGGCATCAGCGAAATCCTGCTGACCATGGAGGAACGCCTCGCGTTGCGCGGCCATGCCGCCAAGATCAGCCTGCGGGTGGTACTCGGGGTCTGGAAGGATTTGCCGAAATACTGGGTGACGCTGGCGCGGTCCTCGTTCATCGGCTGCTGGCTCGGCATCACCCCCGGCGGCGCAATCGCCGCTTCCTTCATGGGCTACAATCTTGCCAAGCGGTTTTCGCGGGATCCCGATAGTTTTGGCAAGGGCCGCATCGAGGGCGTGTTCGCGCCGGAAACCGCCGCGCACGCGTCGGGAACGGCGGCGCTGCTGCCGATGCTGGCGCTTGGCATTCCGGGCTCAGGCACGGCCGCGATCCTGCTCGGCGGGCTGATGGTATGGGGGCTCAATCCCGGCCCGCTGCTGTTTGTTGAGCACAAGGACTTCGTCTGGGGCCTGATCGCCTCGATGTATCTCGGCAACCTTGTCGGCCTCGTGCTGGTGCTGACCACAGTGCCGATCTTCGCATCGATCCTGCGGGTGCCGTTCGCCGCCGTAGCGCCGATGATCGTAGTGTCGTGCGCCATCGGCGCCTACGCGATCCAGAACGCGATGTTCGATATCTGGTTGATGCTGGGGTTCGGCGTGGTCGGCTATGTCTTCAAGAAGATCGGCATTCCCCTGGCGCCGTTCACGCTGGCGCTGGTGCTGGGCAGCCGCGCCGAGGACGCGTTTCGGCTGTCGATGATCGGAGCCGGCGGCGACATGACGGTGTTCTGGTCGAACGGCCTCGTCGGCTCGATCACGACGCTCGCCATTGCGTTGCTGTTCTGGCCCGTTATCGACGGCTTGTTCGGCCGGGTCGGCCGGCTGTGGCGGCCGGCCAAGGCGCCCCAAATGCCTATCTGATAGCATCCCACCTCGCTTCGGCCGGCGTCCGCCCGGAAATGGCGGGACGGACCTCTTTCGACAAAGCGTGACATCAGAGATAAACTATTGAATAGAAAGGTAAATTTGTAGTGCAAATACTTGGATTACTTCGTGTTTACCCGCCTCCTTGAAACTCGAGCTTCCTAAGTAAAAGAGTTGCTTGTATTCGTCTATTCAGACAGCAAAGTGAGCAAGTGAGGAACAACGCATCGGCAACTAACGCCCGCTTAACTAACATTCAATTGAGTATTGGGCGGCAGACGTCGTTCTGGATTTCGCGCAACGAAGCGACGGCTCTCCAGTGCTAGGTCAATCAGCATACGGTTTATCGGGCACGGGATGCCATGCCAATAGTTTAGAGCGCGACAATTGCTGACCGAACCCCACGAGGGTGTCAAACTATCCAGTCGCGTAAAGGGCAACCATCTGCTCGCGTTGCATCCGGCAGCGAAATCTGTCGATTTTGTGATGGATGCGCTATTGGACTGCTTTCGCTGAGGCGTCATCGTGCTCGGTTCCTTTCGCCGTGGGGGCACGACGCTTCTGGCGCCGAACAGAACTCGGTCGCACTGCCACGGGATTGAACTCGCCACATTTGTGGTGATCGGGCGCTGGCAGAACCTGACGAGCCGCGGTGCGGGTGCGCATTGCTCTCTGATGAAAGCCTGAGAAGGAGAAAACCATTGGGCAGTGACTCACGAAAGCCACCAAAGGCAACACGCGTTCAGATAGGAAAGTCAGGTGATCCGACCGGATGGACTGATCCGGATCTTAACCCTGGTGAGGTCCTTCAATCGATCGATAACGAAGAAATCGTTCGCAGAGTCAATGGCAAGCGTACACGCATGCCGAAGGCAGAAGTCTGCTTTCAGCAATTGTTCGACAGTTCAATCAAAGGTGATCTTAGTACCGCAAGATTGATTGCCAAGATGGCATCGGAATATTTCGGACCCGAAGCAGAAGGCCCACCTGAGGTAAAGTGGGTTGTTATGCCCGATGAATTTTTTGACAAGTCCAGAACAGAACAAGGGAAAAACACGAGCACCGAATATCGCAATCCTCCCAAAGCCACACGGTCAAAAGAGGTTCGCTCGGCAATTCCGAGGCAGCGAAAAGTCTCCTCAGGATATTTGTTTCGGAAGGTTGCCAGGCAGCGAGTGTCGATCAAGGTGAATGGTAAGCGAATCATCATGTCGCGCTGGCAACTCTATCTCCGCCAGATCTACACAATGTCGTTGAATAAGAATGATGGCGCAGCTCGATTGCTCCATCAACTCCGAACGCAATTTCCGGGCGAGCCGCTGCCTGGCGAAACAATCACTTACTTCATCACCGAAGAAGATGCGAAACTCTAGAGTTGAGGACATTGTCGGCAGTTGAGCCACACCCGCATGGCGCCATAGATTAGATCGCCGGCGAGGAAGCTTGCGCGAACCTTCGCGCCCAGCCCCTCATCGCTCCGGGTGCGTTGACTGCGCGACCCTGTCAGCCAGGCCGCGAGACACCGAGATCTCCGCACGTCCGCCGGTCAGATCCCTCGGTGTTTCGCAACGAAACCGAACTTCACGTCGATTGTCTAAATTAGCGAGTAGGCGGCGGCTTTTTAGGATGTCCCGTTCAGCCTTCAGCCTGGCGACCTCGCGCTTGAGCCGCGCGATCTCCAACTGCTCCGGCTTCGTCTGGCTGTGGGCCGGGAGAGGCATGCTGGCGGATTGTCCGCCAGGCTTTACTCAATTGCGCAACTGGGTCGAATGAACACCAAGAGCTTTGACGCCCGCGAGTACGAAACGCCACGCTGCTTGATCAGCGTACGACGAAGGGATTCCGGAATGAGGCGCGCGATCGCTCCGGAGCGTCTCCATCGATTTGGCTGACGCGAACCGTTAAGCACCGTCTCTTCGTCTGAGGACGTTCAATAAGAACACACGCGGACTCATCCGCTGCAATCCGCCAGATGAAGCGAGGAAGTCGCCCGTGAAGAATTCGGAAGCGATTGATGCATCGCTGTAATTTGAGCTGAGCAAGTATTGGATTTTGCAAGAAAGCCGGGGGTGGGTCTTGGTTTTCTTGCATTTTGGGATTCCGGATTTAGGCGGTTCGTGATTCCTTTGACGGCGAGATTCGCTGTTGGAGGAGAGCCGTGGGCCAGCCGCGCGACGATCGTCAGGATGATCTGTTTGGGCCCCGCCTGGAGGAGATCATCAACCTTCGCCATCCACTGGTCCGTCTGGCGGCGGAGATCGATTGGCAATTCCTGGCCGGACGCTTCAGTTCGGTCTGTCGCGTCGGGCCGGGGCAGCCACCATTGCCAACACGGCTGATGGCCGGATTGTTGATCCTCAAGCACATGCACAACCTCTCCGATGAGGCGTTGTGCGACCGCTGGGTGGAGAACCCGTATTTTCAATATTTCTGCGGCGAAGTGGTGTTCCAGCACGCGGCGCCGTTTGACCGCTCGTCGCTGACGCGCTGGCGCCAGCGGCTGGGTGAGGAACAGATTGCGGCGCTGTTGCAGGAGAGCCTTTCGGTGGCACATCGGGCCGGGGCGATCGAGACCAAGGATCTCGAACGGGTTGTGGTGGACACCACCGTGCAGGAGAAAGCGGTCGCGCATCCGACCGACGCCCGGCTCACCCACCGGGCAATCGAGAAACTGGTCGATCTGGCCAAGCGCGAGGGCGTCAAGCTGCGCCAGAGCTATCTGCGTCTGGCCAAGCGCGCCGCCATCATGGTCGGGCGCTATACCCATGCCCATCAGTTCAAGCGCGCCCGGCGAGAGCTCAAATTCCTGCGCACCCGGCTCGGCCGCATCATCCGGGACATTCGCCGCCAGATCGACGGCGACCCCGCGCTCGAGGACCGCTTTGGCCCGCTGCTCGATCTGGCGCTGCGGGTTCGTCATCAAGAGCAGCGCCAGCGCGGCCCCAAGGTCTATTCGCTGCACGCCCCCGAGGTGGAGTGTATCGGCAAAGGCAAGGCCCGGACACCCTACGAGTTCGGCTGCAAGGTCTCGATCGTCACCCCGGTCACCGCACCCAAAGGCGGGCAGTTCGTGCTGCACGCCAAGGCGCTGCATGGCAACCCGTATGACGGCCATACGCTCGGTCCCGTCATCGCCGATCTTGAAAAGCTCACAGGTGCCGCGGTGCGCCGCATCCATGGCGACAAGGGCTATCGCGGTCACAGCTATCCCGACCGGTTCAGGGTCTGGATCAGCGGCCAGGTCCGCCGGGTCACCAAAGCCATCCGCCGCGAAATGCGTCGCCGCGCCGCCGTCGAGCCCGTGATCGGCCATCTCAAGGACGACCATCGGATGCGGCGCAACTATCTCAAAGGCCGAATTGGTGATCGCATCAATGCCGTGCTCGCCGCGGCCGGCTACAACTTCAGCCTGCTCCGGCGCTGGTTCGAGGATTTTTTGTGCGTCCTGTTATCGATCTTCCGTCATAGCTGGACGACGCCGCTCCCCGGATAGGCCCTCAAGACGTTCTTCACGGACGACGAGGAAGTACGGCAAAATCAGCGCGCCGTCGCCGCGTGGACCAGCCGATTTTCAACAAAGCTGGCGGGAATAGGCAGGCTCGCCTCTGCACGGCCGGTGTCGTCACACCACCTTAGCTCGCCGCAACTCCGCAATTTCATCGGCACCGAAGCCGAATTCGGCCAGCACCTCTTCCGTCTGCTCGCCGAATTCGGGCGGCCGAGCCACCATTTTGCTCGGGGTGCGTGACAGCGTCACAGGTTGGCCGACCAGCCGGATATGGCGGTTCTCGGCATTGGGTACGTCCTGGGCAATGCCGAGATGTTTGACCTGGGCATCACCGAACATCTGATCGATGGAATAGATCGGACCGCAGGGCACACCGGCCGCGTTCAGCTCCTTGACCCAAATGTCGGTCGATTTCTTTTCCGTGAAGCTGTCGATGGTCGCATTCAGCGCATTGCGGTTCTTCGAGCGCGCCGGCGCAGTGGCGTAGTCGGGATGGCCAACGAGCTCGGGCGCGCCGATCGCCTCGGCGCAGCGCTCCCAGATTCGCCCTCCGGTGGTGGCGATGTTGATATAACCGTCCGAGGTCTTGAATACGCCGGTGGGAATGCTGGTCGGGTGGTTGTTGCCGGCCTGCTTGGCAACCTCCTTTTCCATCAGCCAGCGCGCGGCCTGGAAATCGAGCATGAAGATCTGGGCCTGAAGCAGGGAGGTCTGCACCCATTGCCCCTCGCCGGAGACGTCGCGCTCGAGCAACGCCGTGAGAATACCGATGGAGCAGAATAATCCGGCGGCGAGATCGGCGACGGGGATGCCGACCCGCATCGGCCCTTCGCCGGGCGCGCCGGTGACTGACATCAGGCCGCCCATGCCCTGTGCGATCTGATCAAAGCCGGGGCGCTTGTGATAGGGGCCATCCTGCCCGAAGCCCGAGATACTGCCGTAGACGATGCCGGGATTGATCCTGCGCAGGCTTTCGTAGTCGATGCCGAGCTTCGCTTTGACGTCGGGCCGGAAGTTCTCGACCACGACGTCGGCCTTCTCGGCCAGGCGCTTGAAGGTCTTAAGTCCCCTGGGATCCTTCAGGTTGAGCGTCATCGCCCGCTTGTTGCGGTGCAAGTTCTGGAAATCCGAACCATGGCGCGGGCCGCCCGGCTGCTCGCCGGCGGCATCCTCTATCAGGGCGTCGATCTTGATGACGTTGGCACCCCAATCCGCGAGTTGGCGTACGCAGGTCGGCCCGGAGCGGACGCGGGTGAGGTCGAGCACGGTGAAGCGGGACAGGGCCTGCGAGGCGCGCGGGAAGGGCATTCAGTGGCTCCGATGTAAATCAAGGCTGGGGGAACACGATCTTGGACCACAATTGCCGAAAGTTGCGGCCATTGAAACCCCCGCGATGACGTGCAAACAAGCCGAAATTACACGGCCCGTACAGTTCTAACCAACTGAAGGCTATTCTTGGATCCGCCGCGCGCTTCGGGTCCTGCGCGGGAGACGGACACGAGTATAAGACCGACGATGTCGTGTGCACGACCGGCGCTATGGGATACCTTGGATCGGTTTGTACACAGGCGTTCGCTTTGGCGAGATAGCACAGTTACTGACTGAAGCCGTGCGCGAGCTTCATGGTGTTTGGATTTTTCACATCACGCGTGAATTCTCGATCCTGAAGTCTACAAAGTCGGCGGGATCATTGCGCGTCGTGCCGATCCACAGCGAGTTGGTCGATCTAGGATTGCTCGATTACCATCGAACGATGGTAGCACGCGGTGAAAAGCAGCTATTTGCCGAAATCGAGTCGGACCAGCGAGGTTTTTTTCGCTCAGCTGTCTGGGTTCTTCAATGCCTCTTTGCGCAGAATAGGAGTGAAGACAGACAGCTCGGTCAATTTCACGGCTTTCGCCACGGTATCGCTGATGCGTTCCGGCAGGCGGGCTATTTGAATGAACAATTTGGAATGCTGTTGGCGCACACCAAAGAAACGACGACCGGAACCCTACGGAATTGTGCTCAGGGAATTTTGAGCGCGCGCGTAAAATTAGTTGAATTTGTGAGGTTTCCCGAACTCCGGCGTGCTGGGTCATTCCCAAGGCGTTTTGCCCGAAGTTCTTCTCTTGGCTCGCGCTAACGAGAGGAGGCTGACTGGTTTTGAGCAGTTAGCGGGAGCCATCATAAAAGTCAAAAAATCTATTGATTGCAGCGGCTTAATTGCCTTTTTCACATTTCTGTGTCGTGGCATTTGTGCAACATCTGCCCAAAAACAAGAGCAGGTGCCCTCCGATACGGCTGTCTTTTATTGATTGATCAAAGGTCTTCCTTTCTTATCGGAACCGCGACGGAGGGGGGCATCCCGAGGTCGTCCCGTTTTTAGGTGGTTCGCTTAAGTCCCTCGCGTTCATGCGGGTGTGTCCGAAGGCGCGAAGCGACTAAGCGGGTTTCAGGGGATTAAGGGAACCAACCTTCAGGGTGTTTCACCCAGCGGATCCGGAACCTTCCCTACAGAGCAACTTGGAGGTCTTAAAATGAAGATGATTAAGAGCCTACTGCTCGGCTCAGCGGCGGGTCTCGTCGCGATGAGTGGGGCACAGGCAGCTGATCTTCCGCTGAAGGCAAAAGCGGTCGAATATGTGAGGGTCTGCTCTCTCTATGGTGCGGGTTTCTATTACATCCCCGGCACCGACACCTGCATTAAACTGAGTGGCTACCTGCGTGTTGACGTGGTTGCCAACACCAACTCCGATAACACCGGCAACACCTCGGGTGCCGGCGGTGCGCAGAACCGCTTGACCAATGGTTTCACCTGGCGGTCTCGTGAAGACTTCGACATCGATACGCGCACCGCGACTGAATACGGTGTGGTCCGCACCTTCTTCGATGCGACGTTCACTTGGACGGATGATACCTACGCACAGAACGCCAACGGAACCACCGTTTATGGGCCGATTGGCACCACTGCCGCTCCGAACAATGCTACCTCAGGCGGTGTCGCCGGTGGTACGCTTGGCGTCTACTACGCGTTTATCCAGTTCGCTGGCTTCACGATGGGTAAGGCCATCTCGCAGTTCAGCGCGCCCTGGACCGCCTATCCCGGTAACAGTACCTTCGACGGTCTCGTCGGTGGCGGCGGCACGGTCACAGGTGTGAACCAGTTCAGCTATACGGCTGAGTTCGGCAACGGCGTCAGCGGCACGCTATCGGCGCAGGATCCGACCCAGTACTACCAGGCTGGCAACCTCAACCTCGGTACTCTTGGTACACTCGGACCTGCCGGTCTCGGCCCCATTGGCAGCAGTGACATTGCTGGCACGATTGCTCCTGACCTCGTTGCGATGCTGCGTGTCGACCAGGCTTGGGGTCTATTCCAGGCATCGTTCGCCGCGCACGACAACCATGTCGCCTACTACGGTAATGGTCCATTTGCTGGCACTGAACTAGCAGGCCATGCCGACGACGTGTGGGGCTGGGCTGGGCAATTGGCCTTGTCGATCAAGAACATCCCGACCGGGCCCGGTGACACCATCAACGTCCAGGGCGTGTATACCGACGGCGCAACCCGCTATAACATCCAGGACCTCGCCGGTTCGGCAGGTGCAAATACTATCTATGGCAGCACCAGCGCACCCGGAGCCTACCAGAGCGTTGGATTTGGCTTTGCTCCTGACACCGTGTTCGTGAACGGCGGTTCTCAACAGTTGGTCCAGACCTGGGGCTTCCGCGGTGGCTATACCCACAACTGGAATCCTTACTGGAGCACCTCCATCTATGGTGCTTATGCCGCGGTTATGTACAACGACACGTCTAAGACTTTGATCTGCGGTACTGGTGGTGTGGGTGGTGCGTTCCGGAACGCATTTGTTGCCACCGCTCTGACCAGCTGCGACCCGGACTACAACATTTCGCAGCTCGGTGTGGTCACTCGGTGGACTCCCGTCAAGAACCTGACCTTCGCGGCAGAAGTTACCTACAGCCATCTGGATCAGAACTTCGCGGGCCTGATCACCACCGCCGGCAGTGCGACCATTGGCAAGCCAGCGACAGTTTACGAGCTCAAGGATCAGGATACATGGATCCTCGCGCTGCGCGCTCAGCGCAACTGGTAATCCAGTTTCGTCTGATCGAAGGCGACACGAGCCCCCGGCGGGTAACTGCCGGGGGTTTTGCTTTGCGTTGTGTACCGCGCCAGCTCCCCTCAATGCAAAGCCAAGCTCCATCGCTTGGGCAGCGCGCGGCTGTCTTCGGCTGCCAAGGCAACCATCACCACGCAAATCGGAATCGCTGTGATTCGAAAACGCCTCTACTCACCACGGGGCATCGCATTGAAATACTTGCACGCGACCGCGGCAGCCACCAAATTCGTTTCCTATCTCAGGCTCCACTAACAAGCTGGGACGCAGCAGTCTCGGCTTAGAAGCCCAGCGCGAAGCTGTCTCCTGGTATTCAATGGTGGCGAGCGGAATCTCGTCATGTATTTGACAGGTGGGAAGTCGTCCGTGAAGAACGTCTTGAGGGCCTATCCGGGGAGCGGCGTCGTCCAGCTATGACGGAAGATCGATAACAGGACGCACAAAAAATCCTCGAACCAGCGCCGGAGCAGGCTGAAGTTGTAGCCGGCCGCGGCGAGCACGGCATTGATGCGATCACCAATTCGGCCTTTGAGATAGTTGCGCCGCATCCGATGGTCGTCCTTGAGATGGCCGATCACGGGCTCGACGGCGGCGCGGCGACGCATTTCGCGGCGGATGGCTTTGGTGACCCGGCGGACCTGGCCGCTGATCCAGACCCTGAACCGGTCGGGATAGCTGTGACCGCGATAGCCCTTGTCGCCATGGATGCGGCGCACCGCGGCACCTGTGAGCTTTTCAAGATCGGCGATGACGGGACCGAGCGTATGGCCGTCATACGGGTTGCCATGCAGCGCCTTGGCGTGCAGCACGAACTGCCCGCCTTTGGGTGCGGTGACCGGGGTGACGATCGAGACCTTGCAGCCGAACTCGTAGGGTGTCCGGGCCTTGCCTTTGCCGATACACTCCACCTCGGGGGCGTGCAGCGAATAGACCTTGGGGCCGCGCTGGCGCTGCTCTTGATGACGAACCCGCAGCGCCAGATCGAGCAGCGGGCCAAAGCGGTCCTCGAGCGCGGGGTCGCCGTCGATCTGGCGGCGAATGTCCCGGATGATGCGGCCGAGCCGGGTGCGCAGGAATTTGAGCTCTCGCCGGGCGCGCTTGAACTGATGGGCATGGGTATAGCGCCCGACCATGATGGCGGCGCGCTTGGCCAGACGCAGATAGCTCTGGCGCAGCTTGACGCCCTCGCGCTTGGCCAGATCGACCAGTTTCTCGATTGCCCGGTGGGTGAGCCGGGCGTCGGTCGGATGCGCGACCGCTTTCTCCTGCACGGTGGTGTCCACCACAACCCGTTCGAGATCCTTGGTCTCGATCGCCCCGGCCCGATGTGCCACCGAAAGGCTCTCCTGCAACAGCGCCGCAATCTGTTCCTCACCCAGCCGCTGGCGCCAGCGCGTCAGCGACGAGCGGTCAAACGGCGCCGCGTGCTGGAACACCACTTCGCCGCAGAAATATTGAAAATACGGGTTCTCCACCCAGCGGTCGCACAACGCCTCATCGGAGAGGTTGTGCATGTGCTTGAGGATCAACAATCCGGCCATCAGCCGTGTTGGCAATGGTGGCTGCCCCGGCCCGACGCGACAGACCGAACTGAAGCGTCCGGCCAGGAATTGCCAATCGATCTCCGCCGCCAGACGGACCAGTGGATGGCGAAGGTTGATGATCTCCTCCAGGCGGGGCCCAAACAGATCATCCTGACGATCGTCGCGCGGCTGGCCCACGGCTCTCCTCCAACAGCGAATCTCGCCGTCAAAGGAATCACGAACCGCCTAAATCCGGAATCCCAAAATGCAAGAAAACCAAGACCCACCCCCGGCTTTCTTGCAAAATCCAATACTTGCTCAGCTCAAATTACAGCGATGCATCAATCGCTTCCGAATTCTTCACGGGCGACCAGGTGGGAAGGCGACGCCCGACATGCGCGACGCGGCCCGGTGTTGCAAAATTGGTACTGCGTCAAAGATTATGAAGTTGAATTTAAGCTGATCGGTTGAAGTGTTTGGGTAGAAGGTACCACTCGCAATAGTTTCGGAGTTGGACCCGAACCTTCTGGAGGCGTCATTGCGAAAGCTTTTCCTTGCGTGCATCGCTGCTGCAGGATTGTCCGGTGCTTCTGCGCTTGCATCCGACTTGCCCCTCAAGGCCTCAGTTTACAAGGCTCCGGTTGCCGCACCGGGCTATAACTGGTCAGGATTATATGGGGGCGTCAAGTTCGGCGGCGGGTGGTCCAACGGCAGCCTGAACATTCCAGGCAACAATCTTTACGGCGGCCTGACGGAATTTATCGGCGGCCTGCAGGCTGGTTATAATGTCCAAGCCGGTCACTTTCTGCTCGGCGTCGAGGGTGATTTCGACGGGGCCGCCTTTAGTCATCTCGGCCTTCCTGCTCCCACGTTGGGTTTTGTGGATCAGCACTGGATCGGCACAGTGGCGGGCCGCATGGGCCTCGTGAATGACCGATGGCTCGTATTCGCCAAGCTGGGCGGCGGCTGGGTGCAAGGCAACGCTACCTTGAACCTTCCTGGCGCGGTTTGGAACGGGTCGAGCACCAGCAGCGGTTGGTTGGCTGGCGCGGGCATCGAATACGGCTTCAAGCCGCACTGGACCGTTAAACTTGAGTACGATTATCTTGGGTTATCAAACTGGAATTCGTCCACCGTCCCCGCCGTAGCGTTGAACCGAGACCTTCAATTGGTCAAAGCCGGGGTCAATTACAAATTCGAAAGCGGCATTTCCACCGCAGCCGAGCCGTCTGGCACTGGGGATAGCCGTGAACCATCGGAAGACCTACAGAAGGCATCACAAAATCCGATTGCGGATCTCGTCAGCGTCCCGTTCCAGAGCAATACCAATTTCAATGCTGGACCGTTCAATCGCGCTCAGGAAGTGTTCAACATCCAGCCGGTCGTTCCAATGCACCTGAGCGACGACTGGAACGTAATCTCGCGGACCATCATTCCGTTGGTGAGCCAGCCCAGCCCGCTGTTCGACAGCAATACCAACGGCATTGGCGACATTTCTCAATCGTTGTTCTTCTCCCCGGCGCACCCGGGTGCGCTGATCTGGGGCGTGGGTCCAGTCTTCACCGTTCCGTCCGCGAACGATCCCATCCTCGGGACCGGTAAATTCCTGTTCGGCCCTACGGCAGTCTTCCTAACGACGCCCGGACACTGGGTGATCGGTGTGCTGCTCAACAATCAGTGGTCAGTCGGTGGTAATCCATTGGCACCGTCCGTGAATGCTTTTCTCGCCCAGCCCTTCCTCAACTACAACATGGCGGGTGGCTGGTACTTGACCACATCACCCATCATCACCTCGAATTGGCTGGCCGCGTCGGGTCAGAAATGGACTGTGCCGATCGGCGGCGGCTTCGGTCGTGTTTTCAGAGTGGGCGATCAGCCTGTGAACGCATCGATTGCGGGCTATTACAATGCGATACGTCCGACCGGCACGGCAGATTGGCAGTTACGAGCTTCCGTCGCGCTTCTGTTCCCGGTCAAATAGCGCGGCCGCGTCGCAACCGCATGACTTCGCGAGCCAGAAGCACTGTCAAGATCACATGAAGGATGAACACCGGCCACAAAAGGACGCCGAAATAACCCGTGAACCCGAGGTACGCCAGATACAGCGTGGCCAATGCGCAGTAGGTCATCATAATTTCAGGTTTTGGGACTGCGCAGTAACAACACACCAATCGCAAGAGCGGCGTCGAGAACAGCAAACGCCAGAAACGTATGAGGAAAAATGCCCGCAATCACTGCGGGTACGAGCACTGCAGGAACGAGGATTAGTCGGTCAAGTGCTGTACACGCGGCGAATTGTCGACCACCGGAACGACCGCCAAATAGATAGAGCCAACCAATGACGGCAACCGTCATGCCAACCACACGAAGGAGCGCCTCCTCGTGTCCAGCGAAAGGCGCGTCCCTTAAAAGCGTCTGCACCGCGCCCGGCCACACAATGAGCAAGGCGCCCGACGCAAGGTAGATGAAACCATTCACCGCCGTGTACCTCGATGCTGCCGACAAGTTGGCGGGCTTCTCAAGAAGATCGTTCATAAATGACATGTGGATTGTCCCCGTGTACCGACGCGCTCTGCCATGCCGATGAACCGCGCGGCAGACCATTCTAGAATTTCTCTTGGCAGCCACCAACATCTTCTTCGCCGAGTTTGGTGGAGACTTGTAAAGGTCTATCGGGGCATTCCGCACGGGTTCTGGCAGTCTGAACTCGTTGGCATTTTCCGTTTACGCATAGTCGCGCGCCACATGGTGCGGCACCGCAGAGTCCCCCCACCCCATGCCGGTCGCACTGCGTTGGAAGACAAGCGCGGCTGCTGCGTCCTTGTACCCAAGTAGGCAAGATGAGCTGCTGCCGGTTTGATGGACACAGAGATTGGGTGTTTTATCAAGCCGGAGGTGGGTGATGCAGAGACGAAGATTCAGCCGAGAGTTCAAGATTGAGGCGGTCAAGCTTGTCAGAGAACGCGGGGTTTCGGTGGCGCAAGCCGGTCGAGACCTGGACATTCATGAGAACGTGCTGCGCAAATGGGTGAAGGAGTTCGGCTCTGATCCTTTGCAGGCCTTCCCCGGCCGCGGCCAGATGAATCCGGAGCAGTTGGAGATCGAGCGTAAGCGTCGTTCTCAGGCCACGGCTCTGAGTTCTTGCTTTCGGTAGGCCCAAGGCAGCAGCTGATCAATGTCGCTGTTTGGATGGCCGTTGACGATCCTGGTAAGGACGTCGGTGAGATATCCGAGCGGATCGACGTCGTTGAGTTTGCATGTCTCGATCAGTGAGGCGATGGTGGCCCAGTGCTCGGCACCACCGTCCGAGCCTGCGAACAGCGCATTTTTGCGATTGAGCGCGATTGGACGGATAGAACGTTCGACAGTGTTGTTGTCGAGCTCGATGCGGCCGTCATCGATGAAGAGGTTCAGGCCTTCCCAGCGCGACAAGGCGTAACGGATGGCCTCGGCGAGCTTGCTTTTCTGGCTGATCAGGCCAAGTTTTGCCCGCAGCCACAGTTCAAGGGCGTCGACCAGTGGTCGACTTTTCTGCTGCCGGACGGCGCGACGTTCGTCGGCACCGCGGCCACGGATGTCTTTCTCGATGGCGTAGAGCGCGGCGATATGTTCGAGCGCTTCGCTGGCGATCGGCGACGGACCGGGTGTTGCCAGTTCATAGAAGCCCCGCCGGACATGCGACCAGCAGAACGCAAGCCGGACGTCGCCGCGATCGGCCAGCTTGCGGTAACCGGCATAGCCGTCGACCTGCAAGATACCCTTGAAGCCCTCGAGGTGGGCGATCGGCCGCTCGGCTTTGCGGTCGGGCGCGTAGACATAGGCAACGCCCGGTGGATCGGATCCACCCCATGGCCGGTCATCTGCGGCATAGGCCCAGAGCTGGCCAGTCTTGGTGCGGCCGCGGCCGGGATCGAGTACGGGCGCGGTGGTCTCATCCGCGAACAGCCTGGGCAATTGCTTGAGCTTGATGAGGAGGCGCTCATGCAGCGGACGCAGGTGCCAGGCGGCATGGCCAACCCAGTCCGCCAGTGTCGACCGATCCAGACCAACGCCCTGGCGGGCGTAAATCTGGGCCTGGCGGTATAGCGGCAGATGGTCGGCATATTTCGACACCAGAACCTGGGCGACGGTGGCCTCGGTCGGCAGGCCACCCTCGATCAGTCGCGCCGGCGCTGGGGCCTGCACGACGCCGTCCTCGCAAGTCCGGCAGGCGTATTTGGGCCGCCGGGTAACGAGCACCCTGAACTGCGCCGGCACGATGTCCAGCCGCTCACTTGTGTCCTCGCCGATCCGGTGCAGCTCGCCCTGGCAGCACGGGCAGGTCTTGTCGTCGATGTCGACGACGATCTCGATCCGCGGCAGATGCGCCGGCAGTGAGCCGCGGTTGGTGCGTCGCTTCTCGGCCCGTGCAGCTCTTGAGGCCGGAGCCGACTGATCCGCTGTCGCCTCATCACTCGCCCCCGTTTGCTGCAACGTAACCGTTCGGTGATAAACATTAAAACACGTTTATCGCCCTTTAAAGGGGTTGGACCTACAATTTTGCAAAGCAAGCGCCGAGGCATCGAATGAATGCCAAGCTGCGCGAGGGCCGAGCGAAGCTATCGAGAAAAAAATGTCGTGCAAAGGGCTGGAGCGGATCTGCAAGATAGAAAGCGATTTGGGATGCAGTTCCTGCATAGCTCAACCTCCTTGGTGCGGGACGACAAGCCACCAGATCGATTGATTGTCCATCTGGAAGCTCGTGACGACCCCGGCCTCTTAAAATGCGACCTGGGTGCGCATCGCAAACGCGTCGAATTTCGCGCCAACATCACCGGAGTTGGTGGCGCTCACCTGCTTGGCTATGTCGCCATGAAGGTAATTGAACATAAATCGGATGTTGCGGTTGATATACCAGTTTACTCCCGCGCTATAGACGGTCTGCTTTCCGCCAGCCACGCCGTTCGCGGCTGCGAGTTGATCGTCGAGATCGATCATGCTGATGCGGCCGGCAATCTCCCAAGCGCCCCAGCCACCCCCCGCCAGCGAGAAAGGATTTGCCGGCGCGATCCCATTGTAGGCGGCGGTGGCGGAATTGTAGGTATGGGTTTCGCCAGTCAGCATGCAGCTCGCCTCTGCGTAGCCGCCGTCAAATTTCACACTGGATAGTCCGGGGAGTGCGCCGCGATCAATATTGTACCTGTAATATGTCTCCTTGAAAGAACAGCGGTCCGTAGGCTCCGGCGGCTTCGACGCTGTAGATCTGGGCACCTGATACTCCCGCCATCGCTCCCGTCGAGACGATCGCGGTTGGGTCGATGCGCAGCTCCGGGCGGTCGCTTAACGTGAGTGTCTGTGCTGCCGTTATCTGGTTGTGCACCGGCGAGATCAGAAACTCGGCGTCGGCACCCATGTGAATGGAGTAATTCTGGCCGCTAATGATTTGTACTGCAGCCCGCGCAACGGCTCCAAATTGCTCGCTCGCGCCATTGGGGTTTGAGCTTGAACCGGAGTGAATTGCACCGGAAGTAGGCCCCGTCGCATAGGCACCCGCCCAGAAAATGTCATTGTACCATCGTGCGCCGATCGCCGAGCGAAAATCACCGGCCGCAATGCTCGCGGCGACAACCTGGGCGGACGAACGTTCCATGAAAAGGATGTTGTTTGAACCCATTGCTTCGTCCAAGGTGTAGGGGACGTTCATATAGCCGCCCTCGATTGCGAGATTCCCTCCGAAGGGTTTAAAGCCCGTGTAAGTCAAGTAGGCGTTTTCGATGCCGGACAGCCCGCCGCCGGAAGAAATCCCACGGTTGTTCCTCCAGCGCTGGCGGTGCCGCCAAAGCCGTCCGACGACCCGGCGAAGTCGTAGATCAGGGCGTAATTCCAATCGCCCGCGAATTTGCCGATCACGCCAATACGCGCGCGACGGGCATTGACGCCATCATCGAGGTGCTGCGGAGCGGTGGCCGCCGTATTGGGCCGATAGTTGTAGCCACCCGCATCGAGCTGAAGTCGGCTGGTAATAGAAACGCAATTCTGACCGTCCACTGTACAGATCGTTGGCCGGTTGTTCGGCATTTCGACGACGACCCCCGACGGCGCAACCGGCTCCTTGACCGGATCGGCTTGGCTGACGCTGGAAGGGGCGATCCTGACGCCCGCCTTTGCGTTGGCTGCAGCCGTCGTATTGGCCGTGGTTCGTTTTTCCAGGTGATCGAGCTTTTTCTCAATCAAAAGCAGTTGCCGCTTCAACTCAGCGATTTCTGCGTCGGCGCCGGCCGCAGGCTGCGCCTGTGCCTCACAAACTGCTACCGCGCTCGATAAAGCTACCGTGACGAGGGCGATACACGTAGTTAAACCGTTCACACGCATGTTCCTCTCCCCAGGGGGCTTTTCCTTCCACAATAAAACCAAATCCGTTCGGACTGGACCAAAGTTGTAGCGATTGACTAGACCGAGGCTCTCATGAATTGGGCCAATTCGAGCGCTATGCAAATTCGGTGCGGCCACTCGCCATGACGGTAAAAGGCAGACTTAATTCACGTTTGAAGTGCAGCGGTTGATTGATTTAAGGAGAGAGAATGCCTCGGCTGGGGTTTCGAAGTCGAGACATTTTCGCGGAGTATTGTTGTAGGAGGTCCGGAAGGTGCGAGCCGCCGGGAAGTTCAAATTCGGGGCCACTTGGCGCCGCCCCTACGGACCGCGCAGTAACCTTCGCGGACTGGACGACCATCCGGTCGTTCATGTCGCCAACTGTGACGTTGAAGCCTACGCGAAATGGGCGGGCAAAGAATTGCCGACGGAGGCGGAATGGGAATTTGCTGCGCGCGGTGGCTTGGAGGATGCCGAGTTTGCCTGGGGCGACGAATTGGCGCCCAACGGCAAGCATTTGGCGAACACCTGGCAGGGAAATTTTCCACACGAGAATTCTGGCGAGCGATGGATTCGAGCAGACCTCGCCGGTGACAGCGTTTCCGGCAAACGGGTACGGTGTACACGACATGATAGGTAACGTTTGGGAGTGGACCGCCGATTGGTACTCGAAGAAACACGAGCCCGATGCGCCGAAGGCGTGCTGTATTCCGGAAAACCCGCGTGGTGGTCCCGAGACAGCGAGCTACGATCCTCGGAATCTTTAAGATCAGGATTCCCCGCAAGGTGCTTAAGGGCGGCTCGCACTTGTGCGCGCCGAACTATTGTCGAAGGTATCGACCGGCCGCACGCCATGCGGAGGCGGTCGATACTTCCACCAGTCACGTCGGGTTTCGCTGTGTCGTGAGGAGCGCTTTATTCTGGAGCAGGGAATGAATACCAAGGCAGCAGACCAAGGCCAGGCTGCATCACCGACCGAAGCAAGGATCGAGAAATTCATTGATCGCCGCAATGTTCTGCTGGGTACGTCGAGCCTGGTCGCCGCGGTTACTCTATCCTCCGGCGCGTTCGCGCAGACCCAGAAGACGACACCTTCGGCGGCAGCGCCTTCGACATCAGAGCGCACACCGAATATCGTGGTGATCTGGGGCGACGATATTGGCATCACGGATATTAGTGCCTACTCGCTTGGCTTGATGGGCTTTCATACCCCGAATATCGACCGCATCGCCCGCGAGGGCATGATATTCACCGATTACTATGGCGAACAGAGTTGCACCGCTGGCCGCTCCGCGTTCATCACCGGCCAGAGCGTGTTTCGAACTGGTATGTCCAAGGTCGGTCTGCCGGGGGCTTCCATCGGCTTACAGAAGGAGGATCCGACCATCGCCGAGTTGCTCAAGCCGCTCGGGTACGCCACCGGCCAGTTCGGCAAGAACCATCTGGGTGATCGGAACGAGTTCCTGCCGACAGTGCATGGCTTCGACGAATTCTACGGCAATCTTTACCATCTGAACGCCGAGGAAGAGCCGGAACTACCTGATTATCCGAATCCGAAAGATTTTTCGAATTTCCGAGGGCGCTTCGGGCCGCGCGGTGTCATGCACAGCTTTGCGAGCGATGTGGACGATCCGACGGTTGATCCACGCTTTGGTCGCGTCGGAAAGCAGAAGATCGAGGATACCGGGCCGCTGACCCGAAAGCGAATGGAGACAATCGACGACGACATCGCAGAGCGCGCTGCCGTCTTCATCGAAGCCCAGGCCAAGGCCAACAAGCCCTTCTTCTGCTGGGTGAACTTCACCCATATGCATTTTCGTACACACCCGAAGCCTTCCAGCGTCGGTCAGGCCGGGAGGTGGCAGGACCCTTATCACGATGTGATGATCGATCACGACAAGAACGTCGGTTCTGTGCTGCAGAAGATCGACCAGCTTGGCGTGGCGGACGATACGATCGTGCTCTACGGCACCGATAACGGCCCGCACATGAATAGCTGGCCGGATGCGGCGATGACACCGTTCCGCAACGAGAAGAACTCTAATTGGGAAGGTGCCTTTCGTGTGCCGGCTATGGTCCGCTGGCCGGGCAAGATCAAGCCGGGCACTGTTTCGAACGACATAATCTCGCATCTCGACTGGCTTCCGACCCTACTGGCCGCGGCGGGTATGCCGGATGTCAAGGACAAGCTACTTAGCGGCCATCAAGCCGGCGGAATGACCTACAAAGTGCATCTGGATGGCTACAACTTCCTGCCTTATCTCACAGGACAAGAAGCAAGGTCGCCGCGCGTCGAGTATTTCTACTTTTCCGATGAGGGCGACCTGATGGGCCTACGCTACGACAACTGGAAGATAGCCTTTCGCACCGATCCGTTCGAGCGAGCTTCGATCACATCGAACACCTACTACGACTGGCTGCTCGATCACGCCTTTTTGCTGGTACCATCGCAGGCCGTCGTGGGCCAGTTTCTTGCTACATTCAAGGACTACCCGCCACGTCAGAAAGCGGCGAGCTTCACCATCACACAAGTGTTGCAGAAATTGAGCGGGAACAACGGTAACAATTGAGAAACTGCGCGAGCGGTCATATGGTAACGGCCGCCCGTGGATGTGTATGATTCGAATGTCGAGGCGAAGAGGCCTCCAACTGAGGCGGCCTCTCCGGATTCCAATCACATTTTTTTCGGTGTTTTAGCAGCTTTGGGCGACTTCTTCGGGTTGCAGGCTCCACTTGCGCTACAAAATTCTCGCTTCCTCGGGTGGGTGGTTGGCCGGTGATGCCGCCATCCGTAGCTGGCGATCGATCTGCCAGCCGCGCTCGCCCGATCTCCGCAACCCCGACCCGCTCCGAGGGGAAGAGCGCTACGGCATTGCCGAATGGCTTAAAAAAAGAAGAGAGCGCTTGACAACGTTCCGCACTTAAAGAGCCGAATGACAATCTCGCGGCAAGCCTTCTGGAAATGGGTGATCGCGACGCCGGCGAGGCCAACCTGCGTTCGGCCATGCGCGGCCGGCCTCAGATGTTTGGTCGAACCACCTACGCGCTCGCCGCTTCATCGCACGGCCGCTTCTTCTTCCGTCCGAGCGCGCTCGCAAAATTCCTGCAGGGCGACCGGTCCGAGCCGTCTACGCCCTGAATTTCCGACGGTAAAGTCCGGGCTCGCGACCGATCGTCTTCTTGAGTTCGTGCACGCGCTGCATCTCCTCGGCCGTGAACGGCGCCGTGTGCGCGACCCAGTCTTCCCGTTTCACCAGCACGCACTGGGCGATCGGCGTGCCCCTCGGCAGCACGCCGCTGAAATCGACGTCATGCCATTGCGCCGGGAAATAAATCCAGCCGTCACGATAGCGGTCGCAATCGACCAGGCCGCTCAGTGTGGTGAAGGGCAGATCAAAGCGGTTGAGCGGATGGGTGAACAACAGCGCATAGCCCTCCGGCGCTTCGATGGTCCAAAGATTGTGAAACTTGATCACGAACCGATCGGGCTCGAACAGCGGCGTGTCGATGACCTGGCTTGCGTCATGGAAACCGATAGGCGAACGCGGGAAATCGAGCGCGCCACCCGGCGGAATATCATTGTCCCAACTGATCGCTCCGTTCTCGATCCTGAGATCGCAGATCAGCGGGATCAGGAATCCGCAGGTCATGGCGTCGACGAACGGCGGACAGCGCTTGATGGTATCCTCGTCGCGCAGGTTAATCGCGTTGAAGGCCTGCGCGGGCATCGCCTTAAGCCAGCCGGGAAGGCCTGATGTCGCAGCTATCGGCGGCGGCAGCGTCCCGTAGAGTTCCGGTGGGCAGCGGAATTTGAGCGTCAGAGGTTCATTGTTGCCGGTCATGGTTCTCGTCTTTCGCTGCTTGCCTGTCCGCTGTAAGTTTCGCAAACTTGCCTTGAAGCGGCCTCGACCCGGCGATCGTCAGCTCTGGACGTGGTGACGGCCGGCCCGAGTTCGCTCGACGAACGAGGCCATTTCATCAGAAACTTGGATTATATTCTGGCTGAGACGGAGGACTTTATTTGCTGTTGCAGATTTCAACAACCTTCTAATTCGCATAGTAAAATCAATTGTTTATTCATTTTGGCGGGCGTCTTTACGTTCCGTCGGTTTCCGCTCCAATCTTGCACCTATAGGGGTGGCCAAATACTTCGACGGAAAGCCACCGATACACTCGCGCACCAGGACATACATCTCCTGCTGCCGCTCCAGTCGTCTGATCAAGTATGACAGAATAGAACCCCCGGCGGAAACTGCCGGGGGTTTGCTTTCGGTGCCCCCTTCTAAAGGACCTACCTACTCGCTGGAAAACCGGTGTGCGTTGGTCCGCCCGCAAACCCGATCTCGAAGTATCGTCCCGGGCCGTCGCGCCGAATGCGTGCGTCTGATCTGCTTGCTAGCGGTGTCGATCCTGCAGCCGCGACCTTGAATTCGGACACCGTTGCCTTCAGGATCACGGTGATCGCTAGGCGAGCGTCGTAGATCTCGCCGCTGGACATGCTCTGAATGAGCGTCTTGAGTTCGCTAAGTGTTTGTTGCTCGTTTTCTGCGGCGACCCGCGCAGCTACCTTGGTCACCAACTCGAAGAACGAATCTTCAAAACTTCGGTAGGTCCAAGCCATCCGATAGCAGCCCCGCTGTTGGAGCACCGTCGAGCAAATAAGGCTTTTGGCGTTTCCGTTGCTGTGAAATCTCACCGGCGCCGCGCAATATGCGCAGGTTAGAAGACCTCCAAATAAGTTGGTGATTAGTCGCCCCTTGCGACCTCGGCCTGATGCCAGATTTTTGCGGCGGGCTTCTTGAGCACGAAAGAAAAGGTCTTCTCCGATCACCGGGGGATAGTAGTTCCGTATTGGATCTCCAACAGGAACCTCTTTTTTGTTCTCGTATCGTTTAGGTTGGTGCTCGCCAATGGTGGCCTTATTCGTGAGCATATTGTGGACGGTTGACTGATCCCATTTGGGCGATGGGCCGAACGTGGGCACGTTTTTTGCGTTGAGCTGATTGGCTATGGTGTAGCCTCCGAGGCCCGCGACGCTCATTTCGAAGATCTGCCTAACAATTTCAGCGCGATCGGGCAGAAAAACAAAAGACGTCCGATCCTCAGATAGCTCGAGCCATGCCGGACATGCCGTTAGCCGGCCCGATTTGGCTAGCTCTACACCCAGCCTCTGAGCGCGGCCGCGGACTGATCCGGGGGAGCGATCTACCTCTTTGGCGATGCTCGCGATGTTCCCCCCGGAGGCCGCCAGCCTGCGCAGCAGGTCATCCTCCTCGGGCGTCCATTGCGTATTGTTCCGAGCAGCGGACATTGTCATTCGTTGCCTTTAGTCCGATCCAGCCCGGATGGCCCGCGGGCTGGCCGAACGATAGAACCGAGCTGTCAAAAATACGAGCCCTGATACATCACCCTTGGATCCAGAAACCGTCCATATAAAGCTACGGGATCGTTGCAGGAGCGGGGGCTAGCAAGAGGGCTAATTCCAAAAATAACGCACTGGTGCGGCCATAGCGCGGCGGCGCGAGCGGTCTAGACGTCAGCCATCCCAAAATACGAGCCATAGAGAGCGCCAACCGTCACCTTAGCGGCGGAGGGTCTCGCCGGGGCGCTTGTGATAGGGGCCATCCTGCCCGAAGCCCGAGATACTGCCGTAGACGATGCCGGGATTGATCCTGCGCAGGCTTTCGTAGTCGATGCCGAGCTTCGCCTTGACGTCGGGGCGGAAGTTCTCGACCACGACGTCGGCCTTCTCGGCCAGGCGCTTGAAGGTCTTAAGCCCCCTGGGATCCTTCAGGTTGAGCGTCATCGACCGCTTGTTGCGGTGCAGGTTCTGGAAAATCCGAACCATGGCGCGGCCCGCCCGGCTGCTCGCCGGCGGCATCCTCTATCAGGGCGTCGATCTTGATGACGTTGGCGCCCCAATCCGCGAGCTGGCGCACGCAAGGGCCCTCAAGTCCCTCAGAGAGAGATATCCTAAGCTTTCCACCCTCGGTTTTATGGTGGTCCCCATGCAACGCGTATGTTACCTTCCTTACGTGGTCGCGTGTAAATTTGCGTTCGCATCAGTGATGATGTGTGGAGTTGGAAATGCCCCGAAGTATAGTGGCAGCGTTTGATGATCCCTTTCTACTCCAGAGCGCCATCAGCACGGCTGATTTGGAGCTGCTTCCCACGAAAGCGGGACCCTTTCGCGGTGAGATGATCAGGGTCTGCCTGAACCAGCTCTGGACGCAGCGGTTTTACCAAAGTCAACCGCTGCTCGCCGCTGGATCAATGAAACCAGACCGCAGGGTGCTTGCGTTTCTAACATCGGAAAAAGCGTCGATGCGACACTGCGGCATGGAGATTTTGCCTGGTGACGTTATCGTCAATAACTCCGACGAGATACATCAACGGACCGGGACTGGCTTTCGATTGGGGTCGGTGTCGATGACGATTGGTGAGCTAGACGCTGCCTGCAAAGCAGTCACGGGGCAGGAGTATTCGGGGTCGCTGGGCAAAAATATTGTTCGACCAAGCTCCGCTTTAATGTCCCGTTTGCTGCAGCTCCATGATTCGATCGCGCAAATGGCGAGCAATACCCCCGAAGTTCTCGAGTTTCCTCAGGTCGCGCGGTCGTTGGAGCAACAATTGCTGTTTATTGTGGTCAGATGCCTGACCGAGAGCGTCGCCTCCCAGATCCCGCGCAGCGCTAGTCGTCACGAAGCCATCGTCGCGCGGCTCGAGGCATATTTGGAGGCCCATCCCGACAGGCCACTGTACCTGGTCGAAATTTGCGCGGCTTTGGGCACGGCGGAAAGAACCCTCCGCGCGGCATGCGAAAACTATCTTGGAATGGGACCAATTCGATACCTCTCTTTGCGGAGAATGCACCTAGTTCGACGCGCGCTTCTTCGAGCAGACCGTCTTTCAACCACCGTGACACGAATAGCATTTGATCACGGCTTTTGCGAGCTGGGGCGCTTCGCCGTCGCCTATCGAGAATTGTTCGGAGAAAAGCCCTCGGCGACATTGCGCCGATTAGCAGATGAACGCCTCGTCTCGCAAAATCGTCCGTCGTCGCTTTCAAACCTGGGATTTGCATAAGTCATTTTTCACGGTGGTCGGTTTTGTCGAAGTTCTTGCTCTGAAGCGAGCCACAGCGCCAAAAAGTCGCTCCGAATATCGGCCACGGGTAGTGGGTCAGATTTTCCATGGAGTCCCGACGCCAAGCTGACAATCTCTCGCAAGGGTATCGATCTGGGAATCGTCAGCAAAGCGCATCGTGAGTGACGTTGACCGCATTGGTGATACGAGCCCTGCACGTGGCGCGACACGCGCCTCGGAAGACGTGTGAAGCGTTGTGACGAATGGGTGGAAGCGTGTGCGGACCCGCCAAGCCGTGCGTTGGGGTACCGATGATTTGCTCGCACCATTTACCGCGGCAAACGGCTACTGAGGCACGACAATGAAAAAGGCCGGGCACGAGGGTCCAAGTGGGTACCAGTCTCCGGCTGGGTGGTGAGGACGCGGCCGTGGCCTGATGTGGCAGTTTGACCCGCCTCGGACATGAGGCACGGCGCGCTTTTGTATCGGCGTTAAAACTGGAAGCGCAGACCGGCAGTCGGGCCGACGTTTTGGAATTTGAGATACCCGCTCGCAAGGCCCCCTGCAACTTTCGACCACATCACGCCCGCATACATATCGAGGCGTTTCGTTAGATGGTAGTCGATCATAGCTGATGCGGCGTCCAGTGTTCCCGCGCAACTCGAGGCCGAGAGTCCGTCATTCGTACAGGTGCCCGAGTTATAGTTATTCTGATTGTAATGATACACCGCGCCCGCTACGTCCAGATCGTCGCGAATGGCATATTTCGCGCCCATCCAGAAAATGCGCAAGAGTTTGGCGATGTCATATTCTGTTGATTTTACGGCTTCCGGAAGCACTGTATATCCGCCAAGAGTTGTGAATCCTTGCGGGTAGTTGTCACTCGGATCCTGAAACTGGATAACTTCAAAGCCGCCGTAGAACGTCAGCGCCCGGTACCTATATCGCAGCATGATGGCGCCGCTGATGTTATCGGAAAGCGTAGCTTTTAAATCGTCCACGGAAACGCCGGTCGGCAGTGGCGACGTCGCATAATTCGATAGCGACACCGCGTCTTTGACCTTGCTGACGACTGCGTCGAACGAGAATCCTCCGAAGTCACCCCCGACTTGCGCTTCAATGGCGCCGTTCGAACCGTTGCCCTGATTGTACCCGCCGAATTGATAAAGCGCGGCCAGTTGAAACGCGCCGATGTGGGTCCCATACTGCACCGACGTATTATAGCGAGCGTTCTCCGTATCGCCAGAACCTCCCGCCGTGCTGGAGGCTCCGATCACGGAGAAAGCGGGCGCGGCCGCCATGGCGTCATAGTGGCCCAAGCCATCCAAAATAAGCGAGTCTTGCCGGCCCACGGTCAACGTTCCGTAGAGGGGATTGCTCACGCCCGCATAAGCGACAGTGTTGAAGAGCTGTCCGGCGCGGCTGGAATCGCCGTTTGCGGTTTGAGCGTCGAGTGGGTTGGTGTTGTTCTGAACCAACGATTTCGGTCCGTTGGCGAGTTGCAGGCTGTAGGGATCGAAGCCGGTCTGCAAATTGAACAGGAATGACCAATCGCCGGAGATCGGCTCGATTCCAATGATTCCGATGTGGGATTGGCCCAACCCATTTGGCATCCAGCTATAGAGGGGAGCATTGCTGTTCTTCGAGATCAGATGTTCCACGCCGTTGGGATAGGCACCGTTGAAGGGCACGCCATGGGTTTGGTATCCAGCGCCGGTGTCGATCGTCCCATATAGGGTTATGCCGTTCCATGTCAGCGGGCACTCCTGAGGGCTCGCTTGGAAATAGCTGGTAACGCCGTCGAAGCAAGACGGCACCGAAGCGAGCGCGGGAACTTTCGTCGGCAGGTCGGCACCTTGGGCGCCGCAGACCACCGATCCCAGCAGTCCAGCCGTCAACAACAGCGTGGCAAACTGGACCTTCCCGACCTTGAGCATCCGGTCCCCATGTAGACCAAAATGGCCAGAAACAAGTTGAGCCAAGTCGCTGACGGGTTGATGTCGATCAAGCCGGTCGACGACATTGAACGCCTCCATTCTTCTGAAAGTTGCGTGACCAAAGTTCAATGACCGTCAGGCATCGAACTGGATCAAATCGGAACGGGCCGGCAAGGTCTATCCAAAATCGATCAAACCCTTGGTTGAGCCAATTTATGCTTCGTTGCTGTTGCTCCATAGCAACGCGAGTGATCATCGAATACTACTTGAACGCGAAGATACGCTTCCAGTCGTCTTTCATACGGCCAGCGACGCCCGTGACAAGATGGACGCCTACCTAAGAGCAAGCGGTTGCGGCGATATAGTTTGCGGGAATCGCCAACCGCCGACCAGCAGCTTGTCCCCGCGCGCACGGGCTGCGTATGTGACATCTCGAATATCGGCGCGGCAGCGCTCGATTATGCGCGGGAAACTGATAATATCTCTAGGAACGTCGCCTAACTGACGGTGCAAATTCTGGATAGAGAAGGAAAATATTGTCCTGAATTGGCAAACGCTGGCCACATGTGAGCCGTAAATGCGGGCGGCTAAAAAGCACAGCTGCAGCATGTCCGTGTGCTAGAGTGCGAGAGGCAAGAAAACTCAAAACTGAAATAGCGTAGAGTTACCAGTAAGTTTGAAAGGGAAACGCGATGACTGAGGTTAGACCCGAAAAGGGCGCGTGGTCGATCGTTGCCCTTCTATTTTGCTTCATGTTGATCAATTTCGCTGACAAGGCCATTGTCGGGTTGGCAGGTGTGCCGATCATGACCGAACTCAACTTGACGCCAAGGCAGTTTGGCCTGGTCGGCTCCAGCTTCTTCCTGCTCTTTTCGATTTCGGCCGTGGTTACCGGCTTCGTCGTCAATCGTGTACGATCGAAGTGGGTACTCCTGGCGATGGGCTTAACGTGGGCGCTAGTCCAATTCCCTCTGCTCGGCACCGTGGGGATCGAAGTCCTGATCGCCTGCCGCATCGTTTTGGGAGCGGGTGAGGGGCCTGCATATCCAATGGCCTTGCATACGGCTTACAAATGGTTTCCGGACAAGAAGCGCGCCATACCAACCGCAATCATATCGCTAGGTGCCGCGTCCGGTGTCGTCATCGCCATTCCTCTGTTGAATTCCATTATCACATCTTACAATTGGCACTACGCGTTTGGCGCTCTCGGCATGATTGGATTGGTGTGGGTCATTCTCTGGGCAGTTCTCGGCAAAGAGGGCCGTATCGAAGATCCCGGCACCGGCGGATCGACTGCAATCGCGCCCGCTCTTTACCGCGATCTACTCGTTAATCCCACCAGCATGGCTTCATGGTGCGCCTATTTCAGCGCCTATTTTGGCCTCGCGCTCGTGTTGTCCTGGTTCACTCCGTTCCTCGTAAAGGGTCTGGGATTTGACCAAATTCTCGCAGGCAAGCTTACGGCTTTACCCTTTCTAGTTAGCTTTTTTTGTCCTGCCCCTCGGAAGCTGGTTATCGCAGCATATGATGCAGAAAGGGGCGAGCAGTCGAGTAGCTCGCGGTATTTTCTGTGGCATTGCGACCTGTCTTGGGGGGCTTGCTCTCGTCGCAACACCTTATGCGCCGAATATGACGGCGACTATAGCTTTGATCGTTGCCGGGACGACCCTTCCCGGTATGGTCTTCATACTTTCTCCGGCCATCCTTAGTGAAATCACGCCCGCTTCCCAACGTGGCGCGGTTCTAGGGATCAATAGCGCTATCGGCACCTCGGCCGGAATCATCGCTCCCTACGTTATGGGCAGCGTGATTGAGGGATCTGCGTCGGCTGCGGAAGGATACACCAACGGCTTCGTGATCTGTGGAATAGTCAACCTCATTGGTGGGCTAATAGGAGTCTTCTTTTTACGTCCTGAAAGGGAGCTGGCTGGCTTCGAGGCGCGAAATGCAATCGTTGCGTCTGGGTAAGGGTGCAATTGGGCCTGAGCGCAGCGCTTTCTTCACATCGGCAAGGTTACCGGCTATCTTCAATATCTCTTATTGCTTGGGGCTCGCACTTTGGTCGGGCCGAGCTCGCGAGTGACCGATATCTTGCTAATGGTTGTCCGCGAAAAGCTCAAAAAAGCGGCGCCACGGATGGCCGACTGGTATTCAAATAGATCGGTGAAACTTAAAACCTTGCTCCAGGCCAATAGGCCGTTTCGTACCGAAATAGCGTCACAAAAAGCTAGCGAAGTGAAAAACGCTGTCAGAAGCCCTTCGTGAGAAGTCGCATCGAAGGCCGCTGAGTTATTTTGTAATCATACGGCTCACCGAAGGCGGAGGTGCCGCGGCGGGCGAGATAGCAAATGTCAGCCATGTGTTCCAGCCGGAAGGCCGATCCGAGGCGGCAAATTCTGCGTAGCCCTTGAGATTGATATAACCTTGAAGGGTCTGGCCAATGGGGAAGACGTAGCCAAACTGCGGCCCTATGCCGAACACTTGCGATTGGAAGCAACCGACGCGGTCGCCTGAGCCACTGTCGCAGCCAATTTCTTGATAGGCGTAGCCTACCAGACCTATCTGAACCTGCTTGGTCAGGAATTGCGATGCACCCCAGTCGAAGTGCAGGTCGACGCCATTCTGATACTGTGTTGCATCGTTGATAAAATTATAGGTAAACCCAAGTACACCTGAAAACTCGCGACCGGTCGCCGGATTAAAATAAGTGTAGCCACCGCCTCCGTCGATCGCACCGTGCCCGATGCCTAAATTCGACAACCGGCTGGATTGATAGGCTCCAGCAGGTATGTCGCCGGTGATGTAGGCCATGTAGTTGTTAACGCCGGCATTCCAACGCAATGCGAATTGCGGGATCAGATCGCCAAAACCCCACGTCGTATCGCTGAAGCTGTCGGATCGCATAAACGGGATGCTGCCGCCGCCCGGTCCTGTTAGGTTGCCCGACAATTGGCCCGCCAGAGTGGTGCTTACGACACCGTAGGCTGCCACAAGGGATGCCGAAGCCTGGGCACCGAGCACCGGCGTTGCGAATACATAGGTTGGAATGACAAATCCAAGATCTCCGGTTGCATTTACGGTTGCGTTCAGACGAGCCGTCAGATTGGCAGGGACCTGTCCAATCTGGATTTCTCGAGCCAGGGCAACGTTGCCGCCCGCCGACACCGAGGTGTGATAATAGACATCAGCCATCGACCAGCCCGGTTGCTGGGGAGTGGCCGCCAAACTTCCAAAGAAACCGGGGACCCAGAAACTCACGCCGCCTTCATCGGCCAATGCACACTGGGAGAACAAAACCATCGCGGACAATAAGGTGCTTGCCGCAAGGCACCATCTGCCTCGAGGGGGGACGATTGGCTCCGCAATTCTCGTCATCACGCGCTCCTCGCCTCCGTTAGGGGCGTCAATTTGCAATCATAAGGAGCATCGTAAGCTGGAGCAGGCGCCTGGCAATCCAAAATCCGACAGTTTTACTTTGCCGGTAATAATTCTCAAATCATGCGACCGAAAAGCCACAACCGTAGTCGAAATCCTGTCCGACCGATCGGGAAGGTTGTAAATCGAGCCGCCGTTAAGCTAGTGGGAAGGTGGCTGCGCAGCCGGCTTTCAGTCGCGCGCGAGCTTCTGCGCCTCGGCTATCTGAGCTGGGGTCATCCTTCGTTCGGCCATCTCCAGAGTCGTTGCGGCTCTCTGCACACCCTGTGCCGCCGCTAGACTGAACCACATGTGAGCGCGGATATAGTCCTGCGGAACGCCTCGGCCTTCTGCATACATGACCCCCAGATAGAGCTTAGCAATGCCATGGCCTTGCTCTGCAGCTTTCCGAAACCAGATCATCGCCTCAGCACAGTCTTGCGCCACACCCTTGCCGTTTGCATATTGGTCCCCGAGAAGAAACTCGGCGACGGCATCGCCTTGGTCGGCAGCCTTCCGAAACCACATTGCTGCCTCCGGATAGTCCTGTGTCACGCCACGGCCGTAAAGATAAAGCGTCCCAAGATTGGATTGGGCGAGGGCGTATCCTTGCTCTGCGGCTTTCCGAAACCATATTGCTCCGGCGGCATCGTCCTGCTGCACGCCTTGGCCAGTCGTATACATTAAGCCAAGATTGAACTGGGCTGATGCGTCGCCATCATTGGCCAGCGGACGAATAAGACGCAGGGCCTTAGCGTAGTCGCCTCTGGCATGTGCATCAACCGCATCCTCGAAGGTCCCAGCCGCCACAGGAGTAGCCAAGCCAGACACTAGAACGATGGCGGCGATCGCGCGCTTGAGTTTCATGGCTAGACAAGTTTTGCGCTTGGTTATGCTCGATCGCCATTAAGCAGTACTGGCATCTCAGCTTACTGCAAAGTCTATCTGAAAACGAGTGAGCCGGATACTCGAGTTTGTTCCGAGTTTGTTCCGATCTGCAGTGCACGGGTCCGCTCCTGGACCAGGCTCTGAGGCTTCCGTGGCACGCGCAAAAGGCAAAGGCTACTTTGCTGGCCGCGGGCGCTATGTAGTCGGCGTCTATGCGGGACTGATCGATACTCGGATGGCGCCGGACTATGACCAGCCGAAAACTCGCGCTGCAGCGGCTGGAAGGGATCAGGCTAGACCACGTGCTGGCCGATGCGCTCGGCGACACCTGCGCCGATCCGACTTTCTGGAAAGGCCAGCGCGGGGCGCGCTCAGCAGAAAGAAAATTACCTATTGGTTTAAGGAGCCTTGGACGATCACTAAGTCGGACAGCCATCTCTCGTAAATGGTCTTCGTTTCTCAGCTTAGAATTCCGTGATCGATTGCGCTCTCGCGAAACGTCGTCTTGCACTTTTAGAAGCCATGGCTTCGCAACCGGCCACCAAGGACCATCGCGGTAGCCTCGTTTTGCTCAAGTCGCAAAGAGACTATCTCTACGGAATACACGAGCAACCGAGCGGTCGATCGCTCTATTGGCTTCCGCAGAAGATTTTAATGACGCCTCACTGCATAATCCCGCTTCTTCTGATACACCTGAAACCGACGTGGCTCGCAGACGTGTCGATCGGTTCGGCATGACGCGCGGCCGGACGGTAGCGGCGGCAGTAGTTTGGCGCGCACAGATGAGAACCGCCCTTGAGCACTTTCCGCGGGATCCGGATCTTCGGGTCACGTGGATCGTAACTCGCGCTCTCCGGGGCGCCGCGCGGATTTTGCGGAATGCAGCACGCCTTCGGCGCATCGGCCGCATGCTTCGGCGAATACCAATCTAAGGTCCATTCCCAGACGTTCCCGATCATGTCATGGAGGCCGTAGCCGTTAGCCGGAAATGCGGCGACCGGCGAGGTGCGTTCGAAACCGTCGACCGCAAGATTCTCGAGCGGGAAATTACCCTGCCAGGTGTTCGCCATGTGTTTGCCACCAGGCGTTAGTTCGTCCCCCCATGCGAATTCCGTTTCATCAAGTCCGCCGCGTGCAGCAAACTCCCATTCCGCTTCAGTCGGCAATTCCTTGCCGGCCCATTTGGCGTAAGCTTCGACGTCCCGATAAGCGACGTGGACGACTGGGTGGTCACCGAGCCCGCTGATATTGCTGCGCGGTCCATAGGGACGCCGCCAATTGGCACCAAACTTGAATGACCACCACTCGCCCCACTGGCGCAGGTCCACGGCTTGCTTAGGTGGTGTGAAAACCAGCGAACCGGCCCTGAGCATACCCGGCAGAGCGTTTGGATAGTCTTCTGCCTTGGGGGTCAATTCTGCAAAGGTGACATAGCCAGTTGCGCTCACGAATTTGCGGAACTGGCCGTTGGTGACCGGCGTCGTGTCGATCCAGAATCCGTCTACCGTAACGCGGTGGCTGGGTGCCTCCTCCGCGTAATGGCGGTCCGACCCCATGCGAAAGGTGCCGCCTGGCACGTACAGCATGCCGTCATCCACAACTGTTCCCGACGATCTCCGTCGGTCAGATACCGAATTCGTGTCGACAGTATCCATTGCGCACTCCGGGCGAGCGCCATAGGCCTCGTCATTTGCACATTGCACGGGAGTTGACCCGTCTCCTATGCAGTTTCGGCATAAAGGTGGGCGAGCCACCGATCTCTAATGTTTACCAAATTGGGCAAAGAATTGCCAAATCTCCCCCTAGTTGTTGGACGGGGGGAGCCTCAACTTTTCCAGCGCCTGCTCGATCGAGAGGAGCAACCTTCCGACCTGCTCGTCATGCTCGACCATTTCGTCGGGATAAATGCCCAAACCAGTCTTGCCCTGAGAATCGGGCTTGAGCCAGGTCCAGATGTGCATGCGGCTCGGATTGAACCAGACGAAAAATGGCTTCTTGGCGCGAGTGGCGCGGTCGATGAAATCTGTGGAAGCGGCAAGGAATTCCTCGTCGTCTCCATCCGCTTCTTGGTGAGCGGACGGTGGCCTCGCGTTTCAGGTTTCCCCACGGCCCGAAACGAGGATCGTCGCCCGGCGTTGCCGTGGCGGTCGCAACGCATTTCATGACGCCGCGTGGACCAAACTGTGCCCTGAAGGCGGGATTTTTCGGATAGTCCGGATGTTCCGGCTCATCTTCGGCATTCAGATGATAGAGGTTGCCGTCCAACTACATCGAAGCCATGTACTGTCGGCAGGAATTCGTTTTGGTCCCCAAGATGGTTCTTGCCGAATTGTCCAGTCGTGTACCCCTGCGGTTTCAGAAGCTCGGCTATAGTCGGATCTTTTCCGGACAGTCCTTCCTTTGCTCCAGGAAGGCCGACCTTCGGGAGGCCGGTCCGCAATGGACTTTGTCCGGTGATAAACGCCGAGCGTCCCGCCGTGCAGGACTGCTGCCCATAATAGTCGGTGAAGATCGCGCCTTCGTTGGCGATGCGATCAATGT
>CAVVIM010000011.1:0-75793 GCA_963748165.1 uncultured Alphaproteobacteria bacterium | reverse complement strand
GTATGGACCGCTATCAAGACCGCTATCAATAGATGCAAGCCGACGGCCGGCTCGTCATCGAAGACATGGAAGACCTCATGTCCAAGCCCGGCCGGTTCCGTAGGGGGCGAGGGCTGAAAGCCGTGCCAATCTAAGAAAATTCCAGCCAGCGCGCTGCCGCCAGCCCCGCCGCGGTGGTCATTGGTCAATACACTGGTCAATTGATTGACCAATTCCCCCATGGCAGCGGTGGTGGTCAATTGCCCCCCCTTTAGGGGGGCGTTGACCGCCTGCCATCCGCACTAAGTTATTCACCGCCGGCATGCGAATGCACTTACGGCAGTTGTGCCGTGCCGATCGGCGTTGCCGGCGGCATCACAAGGTAGAAGGTTTCACTGCCCGGCCCTCACCTCCTCGGGCTGCCGCCGGCCTCTTGCGACCCTGGGTGCCGTGGCGACCCGCTCGCGCCGCCCTACGACTGCTCCACACTCTCGGTGCCGCCGGGGGGCGTACGACCGCTCCCACAACAACCCCCAGCGCCCGCCTCTGCCACGGCACGACCCATCCACGCCCATCACCGTGCTCCCGTGCCACCTTGTAGTGGCTGGACCGTTCCTTCAAAAATAATTTGCCACCGCTTAACCACTTTTTATCAACCCCATCGACACATGTGCCTGTGGCGGATCGGCCTGCGCAAGGTCCCGGCGATCCCAATGCAGGAACAGGGATATGGCGTTGCTTTCAAGGCTGCACGAAGCAAGAGCCCAACTGGATGTGCAGGGTGAAGACCCCTGGTACGCCAGACTGGACAATGCGCTGCACGGTTGCGAGGCGATCAGCACCGCTGCGCTGCTCGACTTTCTGCGCACGCGGGCGACCACGGCCACCGCGCGACGTCTCGCCGCCGTGATGCGGAGCCTTCAGTTCATTCCGATCAAGTCCAGGCGTCTCATGCCAGGCGGCCGGCAGGAATACGCTCGACGCGGGGGTGGGCGCGCCCCTCCGCTACACCCGATCGTCCCCAACGACGAGCAACGCCGGCAGAGCCGGCTTTAACCAACAGGGGATGATCCCATGAGACTTTTACTTTTGCCGGGCCTCCAGATCGTCAACGACGATAACAACGTCGTGATTGGCGATGCTCGCTTCGTAAACGGTCAAAGCGGCCCATTGCGCGTCTCCGCCTCGGTCACGCCAGATGACCGCGGTTCGGTTGAGGTCGCCACCGTCAACTCCTTCGATCAGTGTCTCACAGCCCTCGCGGACCATTACGACAAGAACCCGCCGCGGTGGGACTGCCGGAGTGCTGCCTGGTACGTGAAAGAAACCCCGCACTCGACCCTCCGTGTAGATCAGGGTCCGCGGGGCGAATGGCGGGTTTACCGCGACGATTACCCCCTGCTCGAGGACACCAAGCCCGCGACATTTCGTTCTCGCGAGGAAGCGCAGTGCGTCGCCGACGCTCATCTGATGGACGATTACCCCGGTGCGGCGCCCGCGATCGAGGATGGCTTTTCGTGGTTGTTCGACCCCGAGCTTCATTGGCGATCAGTGCCCCACCTAGTTGAAGGGCGAGCCCACTGGAAGCCTTTAGCTATCTTGTCCCGACCTTAGGGCTGCGGCAATCGTGCAAGATTTGAAGGTGGCAAGGCTGTACCACGTCGCGCTGGAGGTCTGAACGGGGCTCAACCGCCTCAAGGTAAAACGCTCCGATTGACGTCTCGCAAGGTGGCACTCTTAAAAGGTTGAGGATAGCAGCGACTGCGACCGAACCCGCACACCGCCGTCCCTGGCTGCCAAGCTTTGCAGCCTGCTCGCGGCAAGGTCGATTTCGATGGCTTGGAGGCTGAGCAGCCAAACGCTCCTGGACATGCTTGAGGTGCCCCAGCGCAGCCGCACAGCCGGCACCTATCGATGCCTAGGAAGGTTGATGGTGGGCTTGGGTTGGGCGGCCGTGCGCGTCCGTGACCTCACCCGGGGTGGTTATAAGGAGCAGGTGCGGGGATATGTGCGCAGCGTGACCGGAACGAACCGGAACGGGTAGAACCCGATCAACGGCCCGTCGCGTAGCCGCCCGGCTCCGAAATTACTTCTGCTCGCAAGGCATAGCGGACATGGCCCGACTTGCTGCCGGCTTGTGTCGGTCGCGAATGACCCATCTGCGACATCGGGCCTGATCAGTTTCTGCGGGGACTGCGGTAACGATTAGCGCTAAAGGGGGTCGCTGCGGTTGCGCGGCTCGCTATACTCGGACGGGGAGGAGCCGAGCGTGCCCGTCTAGCCACTAGACAAACTCGAGCTTTGCGGCCGATATTGCCGGATAGCAGAGTGATGGCGCGCGACGAGGTCGGTAGCTCGCCCGATTGAAGGCTTGCCGCGCGGTTGGATGGGCTCGCTAGACGTCAAATTTGACGAACTGCCTTTGCAGCGCCGCGGATCGGTCATTCGGCTACCGAGGAGGCGAAGATGACGTCAGGCGAAATCCGGCATCGGACCGTCGAGACGAACGGCATCCATATGCATCTGGCCGAGCAGGGCGAGGGCCCGCTCGTCGTGTTGTGCCACGGTTTCCCCGAGAGCTGGTATTCCTGGCGCCATCAGCTCGCGGCCCTGGCGGCAGCCGGGTTTCACGCGGTGGCTCCCGACATGCGCGGCTACGGCCAGACCGATCGCCCGGCGGAAATCGATCAATACACGCTCTTTCACCTGGTCGGCGACATCGTCGGTCTGCTTGATGCTCTCGGCGCCAAGCAGGCGGTCATCGCCGGCCACGATTTTGGTGCCCGGGTGGCGTGGCTCGCTGCTCAGTTTCGGCCCGACCGGTTCCGCGGCGTGATTGGGTTGAGCGTTCCCTACCGGCCGCGAAGCCTGGTACGCCCGACCACGGTGATGCGACAAACAGACGATGCGGTATTTTATCAGCTGTATTTTCAGACACCGGGTCCGGCCGAGGCCGAATTCGAGCGCGATGTCCGCCTGACGGTCCGCAGCGGTCTCTACGGCAATTCGGGAGATGCGCCGCCACGCGATCCGACTCAACCGGTCGGTATGGTGCCGCGCGTCGGCGGCTGGGTAGCCCGCAGGCCGAACCCCCCGTCGCTGCCTACCTGGCTGACGGAAGCCGACGTGGATTTTTACACGGCCGAATTTACCCGCACCGGGTACCGCGGCGGGCTCAACTGGTACCGCAACGTCGACCGCAACTGGGAGCTTCTGGCGCCGTTCGCCGGCGCGACGGTCAGCGTCCCTGCGCTATACGTTGCTGGCGACCGCGATCTGGTCGTCGCGTTCCCCGGCACGGACCAGCTGATCCCGAACCTGACAAAATTCGTTCCCCGCCTACAGAAGACGATCATGCTGCCGGGTTGCGGTCACTGGACGCAGCAGGAGCGACCGGAAGCGGTCAACAGCGCTATGATCGAGTTCCTCCAAAGTCTCTAGACCAGATGTCCGTCTGAGGCGGCAACCTGTTGAGGCGCCCGCCTTGAAGTGTCGAGTACGGCGTTTTGCAGCGCTACAGTGGGTTGCTCCGTGTGCGCGCAGCGGGGCTCCGAGTTCCGCTTATGGCACATCGCGTCGTTTCGCTGCGCTGCGGAATTTCGTCGCTATCGGCAGCAAAGCGGACTTCGGTAAGAAATCGATTGGAATGGCTCGCGGCCTCGAACGCGGCGGGGTACTGCCGATCAAGGTCTCTCAAGATGCCAACGTGGAACGATCTCATCCCTCAACGCATGGAAGCCTCGGGCGCTCGTTCGGCCCTTTGTTGCTACGGCGTCTGTCCTCGCAAGGTGGTCACCGCGCAAAAGAACCCCAGGCTTCTTCCGCGACACTTGCGACGCCTTGAACCGTTACACCTCGCACATCCATCACAGGTCGCCTCCGATGCCACGACAACGCACGTGTCATGCCGCCAGAGCAAGCACGGCGTCTGATAAGGCGATGATTGCCGCTACTCATTCGGATTTTCTTGGTCGCGGGGCTCGCGCCGACGATCACTCTCTTGAACCGAACGGCGCTCTGAGGTTCAATTCATCAACGACGCGCTGCCCCAAATGGGCAGTCCTATTCTCGGGAGGATGTCATGGACTGCTGTGGTCATTTTGCATGTCACGGACACGGGCTCACACGTCGACAGTGGATGTGGAGCACGGTGCTGGCTTCGGTCGGTACCATGCTTGCCGGCGACTTGGCGCCACGAGGTTCCACCGCCGCTGCCCAGACGTCGGAAAACACCTCCGCGGCGCTAGAAGTGCTACGCAAATCCATCTCGGTCGACGTCCATACCCACGGTGGAACGACAGGTATCACGTCTCAGGCGCCTCCTAGCGATGACCTTGCAAAGGGCATGCGCGCGGGATCATTGGCCGTCGCGTGCCTCGCAGACGTGCCGGACAGCCCCATCCTCGGCAGGAACGCGGCCGGCGTGCTCGGCGCGCTGCGCACGCCTGAACCGGGCCATCTATACAAATACCATCTTGAGCGCCTCGATTGGGTGGATGAGATGGTCGCCCACCATGGCCTGCGTCGCGCCCTTTCGGCAGCCGACCTGGAGACCGCACATCAAGAGGGGCAACCCTCGATAGTGGGTGATGTGGAGGGGCTTGACTTCCTCGAGGGAAAGCTCGAGCGGCTCGAGCAGGCCCACCAGCGGGGCGTCAGGCACGTTCAGTTGGTCCATTACACCCCGAACGACATGGAGACTTCCAGACTGGCACCGTCACTCACAAGGGCCTTATTCGTTTGGCGCCGAGACGATCCGCGCCTGCCACCGACTGGGATTTGTCTGCTGATCATTTTACAGCCCCTGGTCGCCAGTGCCGCATTCCGGCAATATATCCGCTACGTTACTTCTGCGAGGCCGGGGGCTTAATTTCGTATGGCATCATCTTCAACGGGTGCATTTCGCTGGTGCTGTGTCCTACGTTGACCGGATTTTGCGCGGTGCTAATCCCGCCGAACTGCCGTTTAAGTCCCAACCGAATTTGAGTTGGTCGTAAATAAGAAAACAGCCAGTCAACTCGGCCTGCATTTACCTAGGCACGCTCCTCGCCCGCGCCGACGCTGATCGGGTAAAGAGTTCCGGTTTTGGCACATTCCAACAATTCGCTGCGATGCGGAACATGGTCACTGTCGAGGGCATCGCGGACAGTCGAGTAGGCCGCACTAATCGGGTCGAATTTTGAGTACTCGCCCGAGCAGGTAATAAAACCTCTCACCGCTGATCTTGGCCAACCATTTTCCTGCGGGCGGCGATTTCAATGGGTTACGAATGGAAGGATTTTCCTCAAGCCCCGGGCCCCTGCCGCCTGACCGCAAGGATT
The DNA here is from genome assembly GCA_963748165.1 of uncultured Alphaproteobacteria bacterium. Lineage (GTDB taxonomy): Bacteria > Pseudomonadota > Alphaproteobacteria > Rhizobiales > Xanthobacteraceae > Bradyrhizobium. The sequence continues at coordinate 70,493 of CAVVIM010000011.1, read as the reverse complement.
GGTATGATTGAGCCGGGATTTAAGTCAGCTCTTCTGACGGAAGCGGAAAATGGCCCTCCTAAGACGTGAATTATATCGACGAGTGAAAGGCCCTGAGGTCACCCACGCGGATTGCTGCACCCTTGTTTTCGACACCGACGCAAAGAATTTATACGTCGAACCCGAAGTGGCCCATTTAGACGCGAGGGCTAACGGCACGATTGAGTCTGGAAACCGCCACGGGGGTAGCGGATTACCTCAGGCAAGGCGGCCAAACCGCCGGGCACCGCGAGCTATGGCGGTTGCTGCGAACACTTTTCAAAGAGACCGGCGATATCTATGGCTGATGGACTAGCCCTCAACGTCTCGTCGGCCCTTTGGGCTTTCTCAGCCAAAACCGGTTGGCCTTTGCCTCGGCGCGCTTTTTGAGATCAGCCTTGATCTTTTCAATCAAGGTTCTCGTTTCCAGCGTGAGTACTTTGAGGGTTGAATTCATTAGCCCCTCCCAACAAGTTGCTTGCAGAGACTAATCAGATTTCAGGACAGAGCAATCGCAAAAGTGCGTGGGCCTATAAGACAAGCGGCGGCCCGAAGGGCGCGCACCGTCACTCGGTCTCTTTCGCTTCATTGGTGAGACACCCAGCAAACGTGGCCCGCAGGGCATTCTCCCGCAGGCTCGCATCCGTGACGCTGCTCACGAGGCAAGCGGCCCATCGCTTGCAAAAGTCCTCGGCCATCCGCCGCTGCGCAATCCTGTCCTCGATGGACATAATTCCATTTGCCGCAGCGCGTCGACTGAACGCTGCATTGGCTGTCGCATAATCCTTTGCCGCGGCACCGGCGCATACCATTTGTTCGTCGCTGACGTTTGGCGCGTCATTCGCCGCCACCACGTTGGCTGGCGAGACGGCGAGCAACACGGCGACAACAGCTCTAGGATGGCGCATTCCGATGCCCTCTCGATTACAGGCGAGCGTAGCGGGTAGTGGGTCAGTTTGATTGTGGCGAAGTTCCGGGCTGGAAAAGGGACGGGGTGCGGCGCATATTCTGTAGATGCCAAGGCAATCACCAATGATCGCAACCGCGTTGCTCGCTATCATCGTTCTATTCGTTATGGCCCGTTGGGAATTTAGAGTTGTCGCATCTGCGGGAACGCCGCCGAACATTTATCGCTTGGATAGGTGGACCGGCACGATTGTAGCGTGCCAAGAACCAGATATCCGTCCCACCAAACTAGATTGCGCACCATAGATGACCCCCAAACGCCCTAGGGACCCCAACCAGCTCGCCAAGTCGATTATCGACATAGCGACAGGGGAGAAGCCTGACCGCGATCCGACGCCAGAAGAACAGGGCAAGGACCCGGCTGCGGTCGAGATGGGCAAGAAGGGTGGAAAGGCTAGAGCGGCAAACATGAGCGCAGAACGGCGCGCCGAAATTGCTAGAAAGGCCGCCTCTCGCAGATGGGATAAATAATTTCAAGAGACGGGCTTTGGGAAGTTTGCAATCCAAACGCCCCCCGCATCCAATTCCTCGGACTCCGTAATTACCGTGGTTTCAATTTTCCCTGGCCTAAGCACCAACTGCTGCATAAGCAGCGGAGCGCGCAGAATAATTTTGGGCCGTTCTTTGTTGATAAACTGCTGCACGGTATCGAATGGCACAATGAACTCTGCGGGAGGTACGTAAGGAGGAACAACTTTTAGAATTACTTTTTCAAACGGTTTAGACTTCGGCGTTTCAATTGTGAAATAGAATACAAGTTGATTTACAGCTAGCTGATCACCGGGTATCGTGATGTCTCCGGTGTAGACTCCATTGAGAAAACTCTTGCCTGTGAGCGAGAATAGAATTTCGTCGCACACAATGACCGATGCGGTTCGCTGAATTTTCATGCCGCCGCCGAAATCCCATTGACTCCAGTTACGCTAGACCCGGCCCCAGATGGAGGCGCTGGAGCATTTAGACGCGCGGGAATATCATCCTCCCAATGTTCGTGATTGCGCCGCGCTCTACCAATTAGAGGGTCAGAGGCAGGGATCAATTCTTCACCGCAAATTCCAAGTAACAAATCGGTCGCGGTTTCCAGTCCCCAATTTCCAGGAGCACCAAGCAGCCGTGTAATTATTTCCGGTTTGCGTTCGATGCGTCGCGCCAACTCTGCCTTCGTAAGTCGTCCGGCTCGCTCCTCCTCCAAAAATTTGGACAAAATATATTGATAAAAGTTATTCAGCACACGGGCATGGAAATATGCCCGCTTCTCTAGCGGAATAGGAAGCTTAGCCTCCACTTCATACAGCATGGATTGAGGTTGAGACGTAGACATTGAGGTTGTCTCCCGTGACGCGTGGATAGGCATGAAAGAGGTTTCTCCAATCTGCATTGCATTGGACGATAATATCTCGCCATTCGCGAGAATCTCGCGCGCCAAGAGGCGTCTTGGTAGCGCCGTTTATGCCCTTTGATCTAGGGGCCCAGCGCAAAGCTATAAAAACATTGGTTTCGGCAAAGCCACCAACAACCCTGATGGCGGGCGACGGATCGCGGCTACGAATGTCCCAATAGCCATCTTCGGGAGGAGCCAGCCTGCCCATGTAGGCAGCCTCGGCTTCAAAGGGCACTAAGCAAGCGGTTAATTCTGAGCCCTTGATAAACTCCTCTAGATCGGCACGAAGCCGTCCGACTCTCAGCCGTAATTCGCGGCTAGGCGACGGCCCGTCGAGCAGGCTTTGAAGCTCCTCAGAAAGAAACATTGTACGGCTTTCCGGGTCGCTTTCGAGAGAACGCTGCAAACGGTACAATCGGGGTGGATTTTCCCCAACTCTTGCGTTGATTTCATCGCATATTGACATATAAGTCAATAGCCTTCGACTACGATAGCGTGCGCCATTTTGACTCTACTCAACCAAAGGTTAACCGGAACTTTCGCCGCACACAAACTAACCTATATACTTGACGCTAAGCAAAAAGGGTCATATAGTCCAGCCATGAACAAGCTGGATCGAAGGACCCGTGCCCAAATCCTTCACCTCCTTTGTGAGGGGCAATCGATCCGCGCAGTGACCCGGCTGACCGGATGCAGCAAGAACACGGTCGCGAAGCTACTGGTTGAAGCTGGTCACGCCTGTGCAGCCTATCAGGACAAAACCCTTCGCAAGCTGACCTGCAAGCGCGTCCAGATGGATGAAATCTGGTCCTTCGTTTACGCCAAGAACGCCAACGTGAAGGCCGCTAAGGCCGCCCCGGAGACCGCTGGCGATGTTTGGACGTGGACCGCGATCTGCGCCGATACCAAGCTAATCGTTAGCTGGTTGCTCGGCGCGCGTGATCTGGATGCCGCTATCACATTCACAACCGACCTTGAAAGCCGGCTTGCCAACCGCGTCCAGCTAACCAGCGATGGCCATGCACCGTATCTGTTGGCGGTCCCCGGCGCGTTTGGCGATCAAGTTGACTACGCCATGCTGGTGAAAATTTACGGCGCGGACCCCCAAGCTGAGACGCCGCTACAGCCCGGCCAAGTGTCTCGGCGCGAAGAAGAAACCAATGAGGGCAACCCCGATCCGAAGCATATCAGCACGTCATACGTGGAGCGCAGCAATCTTACGATGCGGATGCACATGCGCCGGTTCACGCGGCTGACCAATGCTTTCAGCAAGAAGGTCGAAAACCACGCGGCCGCGATTGCGCTTCATACGATGTATTACAATTTCGTCCGCATCCATCAGACCTGGAAAGTTACGCCCGCAATGGCGGCTGGTGTAACTGACAAGCTTTGGGAAATGGACGATCTAGTTGCGATGCTTGAGCAATGGGAGCTGGCCAACTTCAAGCCGGAGTATCAATTCATCGTTCGTCAATATGCCATCGGGAAGGGGCATTCCGTAAGCGTCATGTGGCGCGGCGGGGAAGTCGATACGATTTTTGGATTTGATAAGGAGGAGATGCGCTGGAGTGGATTAAGGAGAAGTCACAAGCGTGGTTGATTAGTCAGCAATAAGTTACCTATTGATCCTTGTGCAGACTAACATTTCGACCGCTATTCCATCTCTCATTGTTCCTGTCCGCTTCAAACTCGATATGCGCGGCACGCAGAGCGTTGGCCACGCTATAGGCCTCCGGTGAGTTCATATTTGCGACATTCAAGGCAATGCCAGTAGCCGGTCTGTTGCCGATTCCCATTGCACTACCCTCGCTGACTTTCCACCCGCCGACCGACTGAAAGACAGATGCAAAATCGGCCGCAAATTGAGTGCTATCTCCAGCGGCTTCGCCCACTATCGAAATTGTGGGCGTGGAACCTGTCGGCAGTGATAGATTTCGCGATCAGTATGGCGCGCTGGTCTGTTGTAATCCGTTGCGGCTCAACAGCCGCAAGACGGTATCACAGAGCGTCAATGCGCGCTTTAGCCTGGTCAGGCGTCGCACCGCTAAGTCTGTCTTTGTAATCGTCCCTTTGGCCCCTTAGCAGGGAAATTTCAGTATTCGGTTTGCGATAATGCTGCCGTACCGCCAATCCATAAGCCACCAGACCGCCCCTAAAATCAGAACGGCCAAAACAAAAAATGTCGGCAAGTTTGCCCGTATCATCGGCCAACCTGCAAATAGCTTGATCCGATTGCCGCATAGAATCTCCCATGCGGCGATCCTAGCCATAGGTTCCCGCTCGGCGCGAGTCCCGTTAACCAAGCCATTTTTTTCAGGGTCATTTTTCAAACTGACCCACTACCGCGTAGCGCGTAGCGGCAGTGTACGCTGGCTTGAACGACACGTCGCCAGAGATAATGCAGGACTAGCTGTGGAAAGGAGCTTCTATGGACGACAAGATTTACGCCGACCCAACCGAGCCTGCGGTTTTGCGCTACGGCGACACCACGGTGGAGTGTCCCACCTTAGGGGAAGCGGTCCTCGAATGGCAGCGATTGCCGGCCGAAAAACAGGCGCGGGCAACCATCAAGGTGGCAAATGGAACAGTGTACCGCGCGTCGGAAATAGACCGCCTACATGCTTCAAGATAAAATCGCGGCGCAGGCCGCAAGGCAACACCGGGGGTTTAATTCCAGCTCCGGCATCCCCACATACTGTCCATGACCGAATGGCAAAAACCTACACCCGCCCGACACCTAAGACGAAGGCGGAGCTTCGCGAGATGCTCGCCGAGGCCGTCCGCAATACGCAATCCGAGCTAACGCGCCGGCCCCAGGGCAAGGAAGATCGCGGCTAACCTATACCCGAGTGCAAGAACCTCGGCTGGTCGGCTAGCCCCCATGCCCCTCCCAGTCGGGAGTTCCGACACAAGCGGCCTCGGCACGCAACGCGCGCCGGGGTCGTTTTTTGTGCCGCGTGAGGCGACAGGCAAAAGCCGTCAAGGCTTCCCCTGACGGCTTGTGCCGTTGCGTTGCGAGAGGTGTGCCGCGTCGAGCGGTGCTCGAACGTAGCCCCTGCCTCGCCCTTGGGCGCACAGCGGCCTCTATGGGGCGCATTGACGAGGTCGAACTCGAGGCTAGAAGGCAGCTCGGCCGGGCAGATGGTTCTATGCAAAGGCACCGCCGAACAGGCGCCGGGTCTGACATTTGAAGCGACGCTGATCCGCAGTCGCGATCAGACGCCCGTTAAAGAAGACAATCGGGAGGCGCCCGCCTTCCATCCCACGAAGCTGCCGAAGCTCCGCGGCGTTCGATAGGCGCCGTAGGGCGCCAAAGGTGGAGCGCCATGTACTCTCTCCATTCCCTGCGCGTGATGCTGGGGCTTTCCTCCCTGGGAACGCATCGTAGCTTTATTGCCCGACGTTTACGAAGGCTGCCCCGGGTGGACCTTGGATAGATCGGACGGCGCGATACCCCAACCCAATTGCCGAATAAATTTGTAGCAACACGCAGAGGTAGATCGCCTCCTCGCACGAAAGTTGGATTTGTCAAACGTCGTCGAACCGCGGAAACAACGTTGCATTGGGGACCCGGATGGTGTTGCCCGACCAAAACGCGCTAAACGGCGTGATTACAGCGTTTAGCGGTGCCCCCATTGCTCCTTTGCGCGAGAAGCGTGGAATAGGAAAATCGCGCCCGCAGACCTTCAATTTGCGTCCGAAATCGACGTTTTACGCATGTGCGTGTCAAAACTTTTTTGAGCACGCACGATCGTTTTCCGCGGTTTTTGACCGCAAAAGTGCTCTCGAAAGGGCCGCACCGCGGTGCGGAGCGTTTGTTCCGAAAAGCAAATTGTTGATTTCCAAAACGCTAGCTGACCAATTATTCACCGTTGCAAATGCACACGGAGGCCAACCATGGAACTCATTCTCAAGGTCAAACTCACGCAATCAAAGACGAATAAGGTGATCGAAGCGGTTCTAGCTAGCTAATGGCGGGGAAATCTGCGGCGTGGAGCAAGCCGGCGAAATCACACCCGCTCGGTCAACTTCGGAGCCACCACTGCTGCGTCGCATCTGAAATCGGGGGGCCGGGCCGCGGGTACCCGGCTCGGCTTCTCTCTTTTTGACATTTTCCCGCCGGCGCGGGGCACGAGCGACTTACGCTGCCGCCGTCTTCGGTCGGCCCACCGTCTGCAGCACCTCGAACCCCTCGAACTGCGGATGGTCCAGATACAACGGCTGGTTGTCCCCTGCTCTGCTATGCGCTGCCCGGAACGCATCGGACTTGGTCCATGCTTCAAAGGTGGCACGGTTCTCCCACACCGTGTGGGAGGCGTAGAGTGTGTGATCCTCAGCCTCCGGGCCTTTGAGAAGGTGAAACTCTACAAATCCTGGCACCTTGTCGAGGTGGCTGTCGCGCGAGAGCCAGACCTGCTCGAAGGCTGCTTCGGACCCTGTTGCAACTCGGAAACGGTTCATGGCGAAGATTGACTTGGGACGGCCCCTGCATTTGTCCAAGGTTTCGATCCGCCCCCCGTGAAGGAGGCGACTAGCGGCATCATCGCGGTGGTCGGCGTAGCGGGTTTCGATCCACGCCCCCGTGAAGGAGGCGACTCCAAACGGCCAGAGGAACGCAGGCTTAAGGGGTTTCGATCCACGCCCCCGTGAAGGAGGCGACTCCCAAACGGCGAGAGGAACGCAGGCTTAAGGGGTTTCGATCCACGCCCCCGTGAAGGAGGCGACCCGAATCTTCCTGAGCCTTGCGATAGCCGGCGGTGTTTCGATCCACGCCCCCGTGAAGGAGGCGACTTGCCGGGTTTGGTACCCACGACGGCATGTTGGTGTTTCGATCCACGCCCCCGTGAAGGAGGCGACTTAATTCCATTCACCCTGGACGGCGAGCCGAAGGGGTTTCGATCCACGCCCCCGTGAAGGAGGCGACCATCACAGCGCACTATAGGAATGAAAGCGGGGAAGTTTCGATCCACGCCCCCGTGAAGGAGGCGACCCGTCGTCGCGTGCCTGAACATCCCTCTCGTCGTGTTTCGATCCACGCCCCCGTGAAGGAGGCGACTCTAAATCGATACCTACCGAAATACCCAGCGAGTGTTTCGATCCACGCCCCCGTGAAGGAGGCGACATCTGAGCCCGGAGGCTAGAGCTTGGTACGCAATGTTTCGATCCACGCCCCCGTGAAGGAGGCGACCAGGGTACAAGCGGCAGGGTACGGGGTACGAAAACGTTTCGATCCACGCCCCCGTGAAGGAGGCGACTTCCGCTTCTCAAGGGCGGTTATTCGCAGCGGATTACAGTTTCGATCCACGCCCCCGTGAAGGAGGCGACAACGCAATTGATGCTAAAAAGCGGGAGATGCCTATTTTGTGTTTCGATCCACGCCCCCGTGAAGGAGGCGACATTCCGCCCGATCGTCGGGATGCTGTTCCTTCAAGTTTCGATCCACGCCCCCGTGAAGGAGGCGACCTGTGGTGACAGCGCATTCGCCCGCTCCAGCCGCGTTTCGATCCACGCCCCCGTGAAGGAGGCGACCGGGACTTCACCCGACGCCGCCTATCTGAAGGGTGTTTCGATCCACGCCCCCGTGAAGGAGGCGACCACGAGGTCCGCTTCCTTCGGACCGAGGCCAAGAGTTTCGATCCACGCCCCCGTGAAGGAGGCGACCCCGCTACCAATAGCGCATTCTGAATTGAAAGAAATCCGGTCCGTCCGCGCGGGATCGCGACGCGGTCCGAGCATCGAAGGTTTCCGGAGCCGTGCCCTTGGGAATATCGAGTGTTCTGAACGGCTTCGACGAGGCGCGAATTGGCCGGGAAATCGGGCAAGCTTGAGGTTCGCGCTTGGGCCGGCATCAAACGATCAAGGGGCCGCCAAGATCGAGAGCCGGCTTGGCGCCGACATGCTCGACGCGCCTCTGCCAATTCGCCCCGAGATAATAATAGCGAAGGCTGTCGTGTTCAAACTGAATCAGGCTTTCCAGCCTGGCCTAAGGCTCGTCCATTGCGCGGGATCAACCTCGATCTCGAATACCGAATATTGCACCCGCTGGCCGTAGTCGCGGCAGGCCTTGGCGACCCGCCGCAGGCGCGCGGCCCCGCCGGGTTCGGCCGTGCGAACATCGTAGGTCACGAGCACCATCATGGGGATCCCTCATCGGATTTCGTCCTCGAATCTCACGTCACTTCCAAATCCAGGGCGGATAAGCGTCGAGATCGCCCCGCAGATGGCGAGCCAGAAGTTGCGCCTGGAGATGAGGAACGAGGCCCAAACGGCGCCGCTTCTTCCAGGAACGGATGCCGTCGCTCTTCCTTTTTGCGCTCTTGCCACGCCGTCAGGGCGGTCTTGCGTCCGTCGTCGGACAGCAACACCGCGCCGCCGTCGCGAGTTTCGAAGTCACGCGCGCGCAACTGGCGACGATTGAATAGCGACAGCGCCAGCCGGTCTGCGAGAATGGGCCGCAACTCCTCCATGAGGTCGAGCGCCAGGCTCGGCCGTCCCGGGCCGGTCTCGATGCAGGAAGCCGACGGCGGGGTCGAGGCCGACTCCCTCGGCCGCGCTGCGGCAATCATGGGTCAGCAGGGTATAGAGGAAGGAAAGCAACGCGTTGACCGGATCGAGCGGTGGACGGCGGCTGCGGCCCGCAAAATCGAATCTCCGCATCTGGCGACCGGATCAGATCGTCAAAGACGGAGAAATAGTTTTGCGCCGCCTCGCCTTCGGCGCCGCGCAGCACATCGACTCCCTCATTCGTAAAAGCCACTCGACGCAGAATCCGGGCGAGCCGATCCACGACGGCGTCAATCTCGCCCGCTGCTCCGTCGGCATCTCCGTCGCCGTAGTCGCGGAGCGCCCGTTGCAGCACGGCGCGCTGGTTGGCGATCTTGGCCGAGACGATGCTGCGCACGATCTCGTCCGGGTTTTCGGAAGCACGATACTGCGCGCGGCGCAACAGCACGTTGCCACTGACCGGCCCTTCGATCCGCGCCTGGAATCGGCCGGCACGATCGAGCAGCACGATCGTAATTCCGCAGCGGCGCCAGCGCCTGGATCAGCGGCGGCGAGACAAAGATGCGCGCCGAACACGACGACCGAACCGAGCATATGAATGGCACGCGGGCGCGTTCGACGCCATCCACCTCCGCGACGATGTTCTCGCCGTCTTTGCGCAACTGACGCTCCCTCGGTCGTGACATAGACGGTGTTGAGAAGCTTCTTCACCATCTGGCCCGTTCGTCGCCTTGCAAGCGGCCGCATCGATCGGCGCGCGCACGAAAGCCCAGCGCCGATTTTGCTCGCCGCCTTCGGCCGGCACAGCTCGATCAGCGAACAGGCCCGACAGCGATCCGTCACGCCAGACCGCGGGTGGCGTGCGGCCGGCGGCGAAGAATGCGCCGAACTGCAGTGCCGTCTGCTCGGTCAGCCGGCGTAGTTCCGCGTCGAACGGCACAGCGACCCGGCGCTTGGTCTCGGCATAGAACAGCGCGCCCTCGGGCACGGGGTTGCCCGTCATCTCTTCGAGGCAAAGCGCCTGCGCGCAGAGCTGCACCTCATCGGCGCGGTGGAGCTTGGCCTTGCCGCGCTTGTATTCGACCGGATAGGCGGTCTCGCCATCCGCCCCGGCGTGGAACTCGACGAGATCGGCGACGCCCGACGAGGTTCAGCCGCTTCGACAGGCGAGCGGCAGCGCGGTGACGCGGCGCAGGCCGCGCTTCCGTCGAGCCGCCGTCATGCGTGACCTCGTGCAGCACGCGGCCTTCGGCGGTGAAGCGGTTCTCCTCCCATAGCCGCTCGATATGGATCAGCGCTGCCTGACGCAGGCAGTAGACCGCATGCTGGAGCGCGGAGAGGGGAATTGGATCGTCGAGTTCCAGCATCCGGCATCCCGATTCAGAACAGCTCAACCACCTCGACCGATTCCGGAAGACCGTCGCGGTCGACTGTCGACTTCATAGTCCGCGAACCGCCTGGCCGGCGGGAAGTTGCTCAAACGATCACTCCCCGGTTCGAAAAGCTCGTCGCCGATCTTGCGATGCACCTTCACACGATCGAACAAGGCATGGGCATGGGCATTGCCGAGCGCGGAGGCGTGCTTGAACGCGATGCCACGCGCGAGGCACATCTCCCCCCGGGCCGCCGAACGGTCATGCTCGAACATCGAACCCAGGCTTTCGAACAAATGAGCGAGTCGGCGTCGCCGAACCCCGTTCGTTCCGCCAGCTTGGCGTTGACGAACATATGGGCGCGGTAGAGGCCGTAGGGTACGATGTGCTTGCGGCCCATGGTGCGATTCTCCGTCCGCTCGTCACTGTCGTCGCCTTGCTGGCGTTCGGCCTTTTCCTTCTCGTTGGTCGCGGCCATGCGCGTGATCGAGATTTCAAGAGGCAGAATTGTTTCCACCGAGTTGGCGAAGGTGACCTGCACTGGTCCGCGTACCTGACCGGCATTGATACCGGTGCTCATCACCGCCCCAAAAGCGCGCACATCGAAGAAATTGTCGCACATGAATTCGGTCATCTTCCTTCGCCTCATCATCGTTCTGCGGATTGAGTTTGTGTCCTTCCCAACCTTTTCGTGTCGCCGCGGACCGCCTTATAGGCCTCGCGATGGCGATCGTTGAGAATGGCGCCTTCCTGCACATAAATGCGGTAGCCGGCTGGTTGCCCTTCGTGAAGTTCAGTGTAATTGCGGATCTTGCGCTTTAACGAGACATCGGAGACGAGGCCCTTGTTGGTCTCGGGGTCGATGCGCGGCAGGTTGCCGGCGTCGGGGTCGCCGTTCGGATTGCCGTTGGTCACGTCAAACAGAAAGACGATATCGTGGCGGTTAGCGAGCGCGGTCATCAGGCAGTCCTCCTCCGCGTGCAGACTTCGCGGATTTCTTGAAGAACTCGTTGCGCTGGTGGTAATAGCCGAGCCCGAAAAGGCTTGGCTCTTGTCTGGAAGACTTGCCGGGAACGGATCATCGCCCGGGGACATCGCCTCCATGATTGCGCCGATCGCCTTTTCCAGATTGACCTTAAGCCCGGTCTCTGCTTACCGATTTTCGACAGGTGGTTTGCCGAACCGATCCAGCATATGAAAGACCTTGCGAGGTTGCGCAGCCGCCGAGCCGTAGAACTTGTCCTTGATGGTCGCATTGACATTGCGGCCGAGCGCGGCGGTCTGCATCTGCTCGTAGACCGCGAACAACCGCCCCAGCAGATAGCCGGATTTCGTCGCATTCCGGATCGAGCGACACGGGCACCTCCATCTTGAAATTCTTGATGATAGAATCGGACTTAGGATCGCGACCCGTAGCGCGTTGACGTCGTGGTCCGCCCGCAGCCTCATGATCAGCGTGGAAAGCAGCGCGAGTGGGTATGGCGAATCCGTCAGGATCGCTCGCATCCATTCGCCGGCCAGGTTGGGCTGGATATTGTCGGACTTGCGCAGAACCGCGGTTTCGACCAGCATTCGCCATATCGACGGCGCTTCATCCCTCAGCGGCGGATTGATTTGCAATCCGGTCGAGATGCCTCAGGTAGCGCTCAGCGATGACACCGAAATCGTCCTCGATATAGAAGCGCACCGAGAGCCGCGCTGCATTCGGCGCCAGCGCAAGAACGAAGAAGCGAACGCCTTCCGGAAGATCGGGCTTGAATTCCTCGATCGGGCGGCCGGCGCGAAGCTTTGTCGAGAATACTTTCAACCTTTTTTTCCTCGACAGCTTCCGCTTCTCTTTCATCAATGAAACCGAGAAACAGGCTCTCCGCTTCCAGGGCGGCCTGCGCATCGGGAAGAATCAGCCCAGAATATCGGTTGAAGCATCACCGATCTGGATACGATGACCACTGTTGCGCTCCAGAAAGTCGATTGAGCGCGGATGTATAAGCGAAAGCGGCGGCTTCCGAGACGGGGCGTTGTCGCCCTGTTCATGGCCATAGGAGGTGAAGGCATCGCGATTGAAGGAGACGATCGAGGCGCCGGACGATTGCGCGCCCCAAACGCCCTTGATGGCCGGATGCAACCGCGCCACCGGCGACGGTCGCCGCTGACGAGGCAGGCAGCATATGTTTTCTCGCCCGCGGCAGTCAGCCTAGCCCACGCTCCCGCGCGGCCAGGCCGATCGTGGACATGATATTCTCAAGCCGCTCGCTTTCGAGCGCGAAGACAATGTTCTGGTCTTTCATCGTCTTCAGGCCAGCCAAGCTGGGCAAATGATCGGCGCTCCATTTATCGAGAAATCGCAGGATAGCTTGCAATCCTTCGTCCGGCGATGAGGCAAGCCATTCGCGATGCCTGCCGATGAATGCTTCATGTTCTCGGGAAGTGCGCTTGCCATCCCCAGCCGTCACGCCGAGGACATATGCGCTCTTGTCCCAAAGGAAATTGGGCTCAATACCTGAGGTGCGCTTGGTCGGCTGCGGCACGGCCATGAGGCGATTGATCTTCTTTTTTCCTTCGCTTTGCCGAAGATCCATCGGTTCATGCGCAACATGCCATCCGGATGGAGCGAAATGAGATAACCGATCTTCTCCTGCGAATAGCCACAGGCTGGCACCTCGCCGCGCACAGCCATCCGATCATAGGCGCGGTATCAAGAGAGGCCAGCGAGCTCATCGGCGGCATCTCCGACGAGTTGGGCGGCGGCACCCGCACGACACCCTCTGTCGAGCGGCGCCCGGAAGAACATGAACTCCGGTCGCCGGCGTGGTCGATGTCAAACAGCATGAAGCCGAGATCGCGCAGTCTCGTCGATGGCCTGCGGCAACGTCGCTTCCGGCTCGATCAGTTCGAACTGCGCGGGAAATTCGTGGGTACCGAGACATGGCCGACGAAAGCATTGTCCCTTGCGGGCGCGGTGATTGAAGGTGTCGAGGTGTCTGCCTTCGTTGTCGTCGGCGCCGGCCTTGGGCGTTAGTGTCGAACCGCGCGCAGATCACATAGGCTACGTTGGTCAAGAACCGTCGCAGGCGCGCTGCTGGCGGTTGTCCTTGATAATGAGGGGCGAGATTCGCCAATGTCGCCGGTTTTCATCGCGGTGACGATCGTATGGCGTCGGCAGGCCTTGGCGCCGACTTCGTTGCGCCGGATCGACTGGAACCGGATCGGCTTAAGGACGCGCAGATCTCCTTAACGATCCATTTGATGGGCATGGCTTCCAGTGGATCGCTTCGAGGATGCCGCGCGCCGGCCGAAGGCGTCATCACATCGTAGGATAAGCGTTCCACCTTTCGATCTCCGGGCGCGTGAAACAGGCCCATTTCCCCGAAACGAGGAGACGGATTCCATACGACATTTCCGAGTGCCTCGAAAAAAAAAGAGGCTCCAAATTCATTGCCGAGGCGATCTGCAATCAAAGTCGGGTCGTCGTCACAGAAACTGATCGAAAATCAGATTAGCGTGATTAATTCGTTAGAACTTATCTTGTTGGATCGTTTCGGTCTAGGTGGCCCATCTTTAACTGGACCGCCCCTTGCCCCTCAGCATCTCCACGTCCCAATTTATCGATGAGCCATTGCTCGTCTCCCAATTCGTCGGCTTTCTCCCAAAACAATCCGCTCTCTCTCGAATAGAGGTCTGTGGTCCTCACTTCTGTCGAACTGGTCGCCGAAATCCTTGACGAAACCGGTATGCCCGTTCTTCCATCAGCTCTGCCGCGATCTTTCGGCCGCACTTGGACGATGTAACTCCGGAGCTTGCGGGTAGCTAGGTTGGCGGAATCCGACCCCTGAGCGCGCGACAATCGGCACTCGGTCCTTCGTTCGATTCGCCACGATCATAGGCGCCATGCCGCCTTCGATCAGAGCGGAATTGTTCCGCCAGCCGCCATAGCCGAAGTCGGTCCGCTGGAGCCGAACAAGATCATCTCTCCATGACGGCGAACTCGTCCAGCCCTCTCTTCGCTTCTCTCCTGGCCAGTAGACCTCACGGAAATAGGCCTCGATCGATAGCGCGGAGAACAGATCGCCGCGGTGTTCATCGAGGATCCGCAGCATGTCGCCGATCAGCGCTTTGATTTCGGCAGGTGGCTTGGCCTCCGCCGGTTTGAAGATCGTAACGACGCTGTCTTCGACAGGTCGACGGCCTTCGCGGTTGCATCGGGCCTGCGGCCTGCGTGAGTTGGTCGAGGCCGGCCTCAGCCCGCCAGACCTTGGAAATTCAACGTCTACACCGGCTTCAACGAGCGAAGTCGCGATGACGCGGCAAGTAGCTGATTTTTGAGCCGTTCGCGCACGTCGTTGAGAATGCTTCGCCGATCAGACGCGGTCTGCCGGGTTGTGAGATGGATCAGGCCGTCGACGCCGACCGACTTCGCCGCCTGATAGAGCGTCAACGCATGTCGGCGGCTGTTGACGATCGTCAGAGCTTGGTTGACCGTCGACAATTCGGCGACAAGCTCGCTGTCCGTCATGACTCCAGCAAGTCGTTCGGTCGTACGCCTGAGTTCGCGATGCAGTCTTGCCGGATCGGGCGGAGTTCGCGTTCCGGGCCGATCTCAAATCCTCCGGGGAAGCGAGGTCCCTGAAGCGCGGGCTGGGTCGCCGTGCACAAGATGACGGTGCAGCCGTAATTGCGCGCGAGCTCGTCAAGCGCGGCGACGCACGGTCTCAAGACTGGAGCGGAATCGTCTGAGCTTCGTCGAGAATGATGACGGCGTTGACCAGATTATGCAATTTGCGGCAGCGCGAGGTTCGGTTGGCGAACAGACTTTCGAACAATTGCACGTTGGTAGTGATGATCACCGGCGCCTGCCAGTCTCCATCGCCAACCGTAGCTTGGCATCGGGTCGTTGGTCTCGGAAACCGGCCTCTTTCCCGGCCGTTTCCTGCTCTATCGACGAATGATGCTCGAGAATGGCATCATCACCCAGAATTCCGCGAAAGATCGTGGCCGTCTGCTCGATGATCGAAGTAAAGGGGATCGCATAGACGATCCGGTCCATCTTCCAGTGCTTGGCGTGGTCTAGCGCGAAGGCGAGCGAAGCCAATGTCTTGCCGCCGCCTGTCGGCAACATTCAGCGTAAAGACGCCGCGCGGCAGCCCAGCCTTCTGCCTGACATGGGTCAGTATGATCCGCCGCGTAACCGGTTCAGCGGACTATCAGCGGTCGAGCAGCGCTTCTCAGACATATGAGCATCGAAGCGAGCGATCATCCGCTCGATTTCATTCAACAGAAAAGGCCAAGTCGCGTGTCGATTTGGCGTCCAGTCGACCAGCGCATAGAAGGCTTCGGTATCCAGAAAGTCTGCATCCACAAGACAGGAGAAAATCATTCGTCCCAAAAAAGCGATTTGAAACCCGCCGTTTCTTGGCGCCGGCTTGAATGCAGTCGGAGCTAGTCCAGCCAGATCGGTTTCGATCTCTTTTTGCCAAATCGTGTCGAGCGGAGGGACGGGCTTTTTAAGGCGGCCTGCTAGCGCGCTGGTTCCGCCATCTGCGCCGTTCATGTCCGGCAGGCCAGCATGATGACCGGCGATGGCGTAAGCGATCAATTCGGCCATGCCCCTGTCTTTACCCTTGAGGCCCAGTTTCAAAACCTGCTGTGCGCCTGCGGTCGAGTGATCGACGCCGCCCGGGCCGCGCCCGGCAATGTAGGCCTGATAGGCCTCCGAATACTTCCCGAGATCGTGCAGCCAACCAGCCAGCGCGGCGGCATTCGCCGCGCCGAACTTGCTCCCGAACATTTCGGCTCTCATCGCGGTCTGACGGAGATGGCCCTGCAAAGGTTGCCAATCGGAGCCGTCCAGAGCTGCCGTCGAATGCGCGTAGTGCAAGAATTTCCTCGATATTCGATGTTGTGAAGCAACATTGCAGACTGTTTTGATATCACATTTTGGGCCGCCGTTTGTGGACATAGACACGCGTCGGATTATGATATCCGCCCTACCATCTTAGAACTTCAGCGGTTTAGCTAAGAGCAGCCTTTTCAAGGTATCACCCTTCCAAGCCGCCACCGTCTTAATGCTGGGGGTTCGAGGGTTTCATCTTGTGACGTTGCTGCGGTTGATCTCGTAGGCCTGAAGGTTGCACCGCGCAGCGTTAGGAGGGCACGCTGACGCCATGGCGTGTCGCACGCTCCATCAAATCGCCGATCGTATGTTCGCCTTCGGTCAGCCGCCCATCCTCGATGTCGACTAGCATCGAGGGTCCATAGGATGAGCTTGGCTGAGAAATATCCCTTCATGGCAACCGTGTCGGGCGTCAGAGGGTACCCTTCCGCTGCAACGGCTCGCGTGCATTCGTCAGCCGGCAGAGACAAAGGATGCTCCGGCAGCGGAGGTTGCTATCGCTCCGGCGCGCGATCTGCTCAAACAGGCAATTGTCGCGTTGCAGGTAAAGCCGAAGAACTTCATCCACAGCCCCGCAACGATGTTGTCGGTGACTTGGACAGGGATGCCACCCGCTTCCAGCGCCGCCTTCAGTTCAGTACAGCGCGGGGTAATGCGCCCGTCCAATTCTCCAATCGCGGTTATGTTGATCCGCAACTCGCTCTGCTGGATGGTTCATCAGGCAGCAAGGCGGCATTAATGACCGTGAGCCCGCCAAGCACGCGCTGCGGGCCAAACGTCTCCGTCAGAATGTCGATGTGGCGAACACCGTTGAGCAGGGGCAAGACCACACTCTGATCGCCCATCGCTGGAGCAATGGCGGCCATGGCCTCCTTCAGATCGTACGCCTTGCAGCATAGCAGGACGACGTCGTAGGTCCCGTGCAGTTGGGCCTGCTGGACGGTCTTTACTGGAGTACGAATTTCGCCGTCCTGGGTTCTTACGATCAAGCCGTCGCGTTGTAGTTGGGCTGCACGTGCGGGCCTTACGAGAAAGGTAACGTCTGCACCACCCTTGAGCAGCTTGCCGCCGAAATAGCCGCCAAGCGCGCCAGCACCTAACACCAAAAATCGCATATGTTGCCTCCACGGTCTGATGCACGGGACGACTTTAGCCGGTCGGCCATCAAACGTTAACAAAAGGTTAACGCGGGTCTGACCCCAATATATCTGCGCGGCACACGTCTCGCGCGCGCGAAGACGGGGGGCCTGTCCATGGTACCCGGGGGATAGAATTGCGCTCTAGCCTGACCCAAACCTAGTCGCCTTGCCCGGCGCGGCAGTGACATGCGGCCGATTGCGGTCGCTTCAGCCATAACCGCGAGGCGAGCGATGAAACTGATCTTTATGCGAATGTTTCGGCGCGAATTATCGCTGAGCTGGAAGCCGGCGCTCCTCCGTGGGTCAAGCCATGGTCAGCAACGCCAGGCGCGAATACACCATGCAACGCCGTCAGCAACCGACCTTACTCCGGGTGCAACGTTGTTCTTTTGTGGATGGCACAGGCGGTCGGCTATCGCACGCCGCGCTATCTGACATTCAAGCAGGCCCTGGAATTGGGCGGCAACGTCCGCAAGGGCGAGCACGGCACCAAGGTCTATTTCGTGAAACAACTGCAGGTTCGCGACCAAGGTGCCGACGATGGCGCTTCAACACGCCTGGTCCCGATGATGCGGGAATATACGGTTTTCAACGTCGACCAATGCGAAAACCTTCCCGACAGCATCATCACGGGTAGCCGATCCGCGTTCGTAATCCCGACGCGCGCGACGCACTTGCCGACGCATTCCTGCACGCAACCGGCGCCGACATCCGCGAAGGCCACGGCGAAGCCTGCTACATCCCGAGCCGGGATTTTATCTCGATGCCGGCGTTCGCTGGGTTCAAGGGCGCGGATCACTTCTACAACGTGGCGTTCCACGAATTGGCGCATTGGACTGGCCATAAGTCGCGGCTTGATCGGGATTTGAAGAACCGGTTGCCTCCCGCAGCTACGCGGCTGAGGAACTCATTGCGGAGTTGGGTGCTGCCTTCCTGTGCGCGGAGTTTGGATTTGACGGGGACCTTCGCAGCGCCGGCTATATCGGCAACTGGATTGAGCTTCTGAAAGCCGACAAACGCGCGTTCTTTACAGCGTGCAGCCAGGCGTCCAAGGCTGCGGACTACCTTCGCGGTTTGGCCCTGGCCGAGCCCACAGAGAGGGCCGCGTGATGGCAGCGCAGGAAAACCCAAACCCCAGGCAACGCGCACGCTATGAACCGCTCCACGACACCAACCCGCGGACCGGCGCCAGCATCGAAGTGTTTTATTCCGATCGCTCGCTGGAAACTTTCGGCAGGTGTGGCGCCGGCTGGTTTTGGTGGCCTCGCCGGCGCGGCTGCTCACCAGAAGGTCCAGCGACCGGGCCATTTGCTACAAGCTACGCAGCGTACCGGCATGCGGTGACCGCCGGCGGCGCTGACTTCTCTGAAATGAAAGGGCCGCGACGGCCGTCCTACAATGAAATTGCGGACACAGTGCGGACACGCGAATTTGTTGCGGGATGGAGATTTAAGCTAAGTGCTTGAAAAGTTTGGTGGGCGCACCAGGGCTCGAACCTGGGACCCGATGATTAAGAGTCATCTGCTCTACCAACTGAGCTATGCGCCCGGAACCGGCCCGGAAAGCCTTCGCAAGAGCGGGTCGTTTAGCAAAGCGACCTATGGATGTCCAGCAAGCCGGCGCGGTTTTCCCGGCGATCGGCCGCGGCCGCAGAACCGCAGAAAGCCGCCGGATTTCGGCGGCTTGGCTGGGCGCTTTCGGTGGGCCGGACCGCTGGACGGTCAGAGCCGTTCGGGGCCGCTTCGGTCGCCGTGGTCCTCGCCGCGGCCTGAGCCACGATCCCAGCCGCCATCGCGATCCATGCCGCGCTCGCGGTGTTGCCAGCCGCCACCGAAACGTCGTTCCATATGGGTCAGGATCCGGAGCCGACGCTTCTGGCCGTCGTCCAGGGTCTTGTAGAGCGGATCGGCGGCATCGGCGATCTTCTTCAGCGCCGCCGCCGACGTCGCCATGTTGTCGGCGCGCTGGCGCAGCCGCGCCACCGGATCGTCGGGCTGCTGCGCATCCCTGGAATCGTCCGACCGCGCAGCCATTCGCGCATTGGCGCGATCGATCCGTATTTTTGCAAAATCCCGCACCGCGGCTTCGACCGGCGGCCACAGCTTTTCCTGATCGGGCGTGAGCTTCAACCCGGCATGGACGGCCGCGATCCGGGCGTCGGCAAAGGCCGCCCTGTCCTCGGGACTCATCCGCATATGTTCGCGAATCCACGGGCGATGTTGCTGGGCATAGACCACGGTCGAGCCGGCGATGGCGAGCACAGCGACGCCGGCGAGCAGGATATTCCTCATGCGAACCTCCGTTGAAGGGTTGGGCGAGGATGGGCGCGCTTCGCGCCACGATCAACTTACAGTTTGGCAAAGGTGTGCTGTCTTACCAAGATGTAATGTCGCTCCGTTAAGCCATTTGAAAGCTTTCAGATCATGCCGAGCAGCCGCGGCAGCCACAGCGAAATTTCCGGCACATAGGTGATCAGCGCAAGGAATGTCAGCATCGCAAGCAGCCACGGCAGCACCGCAACGGTGATCTCGCTGATGCCCATCTTGGCGATGCTGCTCGCGATGTACAGGTTGAGGCCGACCGGCGGATGGCACAATCCGACCTCGGTGTTGACGATCATCAGCACACCGAGATGCACCGGATTGACGCCGAGCTTGGTTGCGAGCGGGTACAGGATCGGCGCCATGATGAGCAGGATCGACGACGGATCCATGACGTTGCCGGCCGCGAGCAGGATCAGATTCACCACCAGCAGGAAGCTCCAGACCCCGAAATTCTTGTCGATGATCCACGCTGCCATCGCCTGCGGGATCTGCTCGTGCGTCATCAGGAACGAGAACAGTACCGCGTTGGTGATGATGTAGAGCAGCATCGAGCTCATGCTGGCGGCCTGCAGCAGCACCTTCGGTACCTCGGCCAGCTTCAATTCCCTGTAGACGAACACGGTGATGAAGAAGGCATAGACCGCGGCGACGGCGGCGGCCTCGGTCGGCGTGAAGATGCCGCCATAGATGCCGCCGAGCACCAGCACGATCAGGGCGAGCCCCCAAACGCTGTCGCGGAACGCGAGCACCTGCTCGCCGAGCGTGGCCTTGCGCATCCGCGGATAGTTGTTGCGCCTGGCGATGAACCAGGTGACCGCCGCCAGCATCAGCGCCAGGATGATGCCGGGGACGATGCCGGCCATGAACAAGGCGCCGATCGAGGTGTTGGTGGATACGCCGTACAGCACCAGAATGATCGAGGGCGGCACCAGAATGCCGAGCGCCCCGGAGGTCGAAATCACGCCGACGCCGAATCGGCGCGGATAGCCATGGTCGACCATCGCCGGCATCATGATCGAACCGATCGCGACCACGGTCGCGACGCTCGACCCGGAGATGGCGGCAAACATGGCGCAGGCCGCCACGCCGGCGAGACCGAGTCCGCCGGGCAGATGCCCGACCACGGAGGTGGTGAACGCGATCATGCGTCTGGCGACGCCGCCGCGGGTCAGGAACGTGCCGGCAAGGATGAAAAACGGAATCGCCATGATCCCGAAATTGTCGAGCCCGGAAAACAGCTTCAGGCCGACGCTTTCGATCGGCACTTCCGTCATCGTGAACAGGAAGGTCAGCACGGTCAGGCCGAGCGAGATCGAGATCGGCATCCCGGTCAGCATCAGCGCGAACAGCAGTCCGAAGATAAGGGCTGCGCTCATCACGCCTCTCCGTGCGCGATCGGCGCCGTCGGACTGACCTCGATGCCGTCGACACTGGTGGCGTCGTGATGCGGTAGCTCGTTGGTTCTCCAGAAAGTCCAGGATACCTGCAGAAAGCGGAAGCACATCAGATACGAGCCGAGCGGAATGCAGGCATAGACGATCCAGCTTGGCAGTTCGAGATCGGGCGAGACCTGGTCGGTGCTCATCAGCTCGATCACGAATTTCGCGCCCATGGTCCCGACGATGGCGGTGAACAGCGCCCCGCCGAACAATCCGAACAGAATGACGCCCTTGCGCCAGCGCGGATTGAGTTGGTTGATCAGGACGTCGACGCCGACATGGATGCCAGTGCGCACGCCATAGGCGGCGCCGAACTTGGCCATCCAGATGAACATGTAGATGCAGAGTTCCTGCGACCAGGCCAGCCTGATCGGAAACAGGATCGGATACAGCCAGGGAACGTCGACCAGGAAGCGATGGACGACGGCGACGAAGGTGATCACTGTCGCTGCGCCCATCAGGCTTGCGATGATGATTTCTTCAAGCCGGTCGAGAATGCGCAGAAACATGGCTGTCCCCCGTGACGACCGGGCGGTGCCGACACCGCCCGGTCATGCACTTCGTCCGCACGGCCATGCCGGCCGCGGTGTGCTTGCTGGCGATTGTTCAGCGCCGCTCAGTTCATCGGGCTGCGGCCCGTTTCCTTGAGGAATTCGTCGATCAGGGGCTGACCGACCCGCGACGCCACCTCCTTGTAGACCGGCATCATCGCCTTGCGCATCGCCTCGTCCTGCTCCGGCGTCAGCGTGATGATCTCGCTCTTGCCGGTCTTCTTGATGGCCTCAAGCGCGTCATCGTTTTCCCTGGCCGACTGGCTGTTGCCGAACGCGGTGGCTTCCGTCATCGCCTTCGACAGTTCGTCGCGAATGTCCGCCGGCAGGCCATCCCAGAATTTCTTGTTCACCACGACCACGTAGCCGATATAACCGTGATTGGTGGTCGTGATGTATTTCTGCACCTCGTGCATCTTCTGGGTGTAGATGTTCGACCAGGTGTTTTCCTGGCCGTCCACGACGCCGGTCTGCAGCGCCTGATAGACGTCGGAGAAAGCCATCACCTGCGGGATCGCGCCCAGCGTCCGGAACTGGGCTTCCAGCACTTTCGAGGACTGGATGCGGAATTTGAGGCCCTTGTAGTCGGCCGGCGCGACCAGCTTCTTGTTGGCGCTCATCTGCTTGAAGCCGTTGTCCCAGTAGGCGAGGCCCGTCATGCCCTTGGAGTCCAGCAGCTTGAGCAGCCGGTTTCCGAGCGCACCGTCCGTGACCTTTCGCAACGTTTTCAGGTCGGGCAGGATATAGGGCAGATCGAACACCTCGAATTCCTTGATGCCGATCGGTCCGAACTTGGAGTTCGACGGCGCCAGCATTTGCACTGCGCCGAGTTGCAGGGCTTCGAGCTCTTCCTTGTCCTTGTACAGCGTCGAATTCGGATAGACTTCGACTTTCACCTTGCCGTTGGTGTATTTTTCGGCGAGTTCCTTGAACTTGTCGGCCGCCTTGCCCTTCGGCGTATCGGAAGCCACGACATGGCTGAACTTGATGACGATCGGCGACTGTGCCGATGCCGGTCCCGCCACGGCCAATGCCGCGATCGACGCTGCGGCCAATATCAACTTACGCATGTATCCTCCCGCGTATCCACTTCATCGCAATGCAGTCCGTTATCGAACGACAACGCGGCGCTGCGGGCGCCGCGTTGTCGGACTCGCGTGACCTCAGCCTCAGCCCGCCGCGGCCGCCGGAACGTCGCGCTGGCGCTTCATGACAATTTTGTTGAGCGCCCCGAGATAGGCCTTGGCCGACGCCACCAGCGTATCCGGATCGGACGCCCGCGCGGTCATCGAGCGGCCTTCATGGGCGAGCCGCACCGACACCTCGGCCTGGGCGTCGGTACCTTCGGTGACCGCATGAACCTGATAGAGTTCGAGCTTGGCCTCGTGCGGCACCAGCAGCTTGATGCAGTTGAAGACCGCATCGACCGGGCCGTTGCCCTCGGCTTCCTCGATCTTGACCTGGCCATCGATGTTGAGCTTCATGGTGGCGCGCTGCGGGCCGTGGGTGCCTGCGATCACGGTGAGCGACGCCAGCTTGATGCGGTCGTGCGAGGCCGCGATCTCCTGATCGACCAGCGCCTCGATGTCCTCGTCGTAGATGTCCTTCTTGCGGTCGGCGAGCGCCTTCATCCGCGCGAACGCGTCTTCTAGCTGGTTGGCGCCGAGCTTGTAGCCCATCTCCTCCAGCTTGTGCACGAACGCATGGCGCCCGGAGTGCTTGCCGAGCACCAGCGACGACTGTTTCAGCCCGACCATTTCCGGCCGCATGATCTCGTAGGTCGCGGCGTCCTTGAGCACGCCGTCCTGATGGATGCCGCTTTCATGGGCGAACGCGTTGCGGCCGACGATCGCCTTGTTGTACTGCACCGGGAACGAGGTCGCCGCCGAAACCAGCTTCGACGCCCGCGTCAGCTTGGTGGTATCGATCTTGTTCCACCACGGGAACTTGTCGTTGCGGACATTGATCGCCATCACCACTTCCTCGAGCGCGGCATTGCCGGCGCGCTCGCCGATGCCGTTGACGGTGCATTCGATCTGCCGCGCGCCGCCGGCGATGCCGGCCAGCGAATTGGCGACCGCCATGCCGAGGTCGTTATGGCAGTGCACCGAGAACACCGCCTTGTCGGAGTTCGGCACCCGCTCGATCAGCGTGCGCATGAAGTGGGTATATTCGTCGGGCACCGTGTAGCCGACGGTATCGGGAATGTTGACGGTGGTCGCGCCGGCCTTGATCACGGCCTCGACGATCCGGCACAGGAACTCCATCTCGCTGCGGGTGCCGTCCTCGGCCGACCATTCGACGTCGTCGATATGGTTGCGGGCGCGGCTGACATTGGCGATCGAGGTCTCGATCACCTGCTCCGGGGTCATGTTGAGCTTCACCCGCATGTGCAGCGGCGAGGTCGCGATCACGGTATGGACGCGGCCGCGCCGGGCCAGTTTCACCGCCTCGGCGCAGCGGTCGATGTCCTTCGGATGCGCCCGCGACAGGCCGGCGATCACGGCATTCTTGGCGCGGCGGGCGATCTCGCTCACCGCCTGGAAGTCACCTTCCGAGGTGATGGGGAAGCCGGCCTCGATGACGTCCACGCCCATGTCGTCGAGCATCTCGGCGACGTCGAGCTTTTCCTCGAACGTCATGGTGGCGCCGGGGCATTGCTCGCCGTCGCGCAGGGTGGTGTCGAATATCACGACGCGGTCCTTGTCGGACTTGTTCACGGTGGTCATCGGAGATTTCCTTTGGCTGATGCGCTGCCTTTTGAGCGCTGAAGGGGGCTTTTGATCTCGCGCAACCCCTGAGTGCCCAGGCGCAAACCGCCCAGACGGCCCTCAGGGGCCGATAAGAAGCAGAAGCCCGCCAAGAAGCAGGGTGGGCATGGACGCAGCCGGAATCGCCCGGAGACGCGCGGCACTGGCCGCCTCCGCTCGAACTCCGTACTTTTCGCTGCGAATCAGCATTGCCAGACCCTAAGGAAGCGCCATCCTCGGCCAAAACCGTTGACGGTTCGTTGCCGGCGCGGCGCTCCGGCACCCGTTCTAAACGAGAAAGACCTGCCGCCGCAATGCCAAAAGATGGTCAGATGGCTTGACCTAAGCGACCCACCGGCCGCCACGGGCCGGCATTGTCCCCGGCCGCTACGTCTTCGCCTTCTTCTTCACCATCCTTTTCGCACCGCCCTTGCCTTCTTGCTCCAGTGCCTTGCGGACCTGCTTGAATTCCGCCAGCGCGGCGGCATCGACCTTGGGAAATTTCAGGTCGAGCCCGTCCAGCGCGCTGACGATCACCGAGCCGATCACCACGCGGGCGAACCATTTGTGATCGGCCGGCACCACGTACCATGGCGCGGCCCTGGTCGAGGTGTGGCGGATCACTTCCTGATAGGCGGCCTGGTATCTCGCCCACAGCGCGCGTTCGCTGACGTCGGCCATGGAAAACTTCCAGTTCTTTGACGGCTGGTCCAGCCGGTCGAGAAAGCGTTGGCGCTGCTCCTGCCTCGATACGTTGAGGAAGAATTTCAGAATCACGGTGCCGTTGCGCGTGAGATACTGCTCGAACGCGGCGATATCCTCGAACCGCTCGCGCCAGATGTTCCTGGTGACGAGCCGCGGCGGAATCTTCTCCTTGGCGAGGATCTCGGGATGCACCCGCACCACCAGGCATTCCTCGTAGTAGGAACGGTTGAAGATGCCGATGCGGCCGCGCTCCGGCAGCGCGACCGCGCTGCGCCACATGAAATCATGGTCAAGTTCGTGGGTCGACGGCTGCTTGAAGGACGTGACTTCGCAGCCCTGCGGGTTGACGCCGTCGAAAATGCTCTTGATGGCGCTGTCCTTGCCGGCCGCATCCATGCCCTGAAAGATCAGCAGCAGCGACCAGCGATCCTGCGCATAGAGCCGTTCCTGAAAATCGCTGAGATGCTTGCGGTTGGCCTCCAAAATCTTCTCGCCCTTGTCCTTGTCGAGGCCGCCCTTCTCGCGGGTCGTGCGCGACTTCAGGTGAAATTCGCCGATGCCGTCGAAACGGAACGGCGCGACCAAAGGCTTCAGTTCGGCCGCGAGAAACGGCGATGGCTTCTTGCTCATGGCTGGCGATCCTCTGTTTGGACGCTGAACTGCTGCTCGAGATAGGCCGTGACAAAGCCCGGCATCGCCGCGGCCAGATCGCCGATCCCGCGCACCAGACGGATTCCGCAAAGTTCGGGCTGAGCCTGCCGCGCGAGATTGGCCTCGATCCTGGCGCGCAGCGCCTCGCCCGGCATGTCGACATGCAACCGCTTCATCATCGCGACCGCCACGCCGGTGCAGACGCAGTCCCAATGGGCTTCTGCGCGGTAGTCCGCGGCGGTGAGGCCGGTTTCTTCCTCGACCTCGCGGGCGATGCTGCCTGCGATGTCGAGCCGATCGCCGCTGACGTCATCGCGATCGGGTGTGCCGGAGGGGAAGTAGATGCGACCGGCGTTTGAGGTGTGCCCGCCCATCTCACCGAGCACAAAGGCGCCGTCGTTGCTGCGCAGTGCGCCCATGCCGAAGCCGTTGAACACGCTGCGGTCCGGAAAGCCCCAGTCCCGCCAGGCCAGGAAGCTGGCGAAATCGGTCTCGAAATAATCGGCGCTGAGACGCCCGGCGGCGAACACCGGGTTGCAGCCGAGCAGGATCCGGCCGTTCCAGAGCTGCGACCGCTTGCGCCGCTCGGCCGCGAAATGCGCGTCGATCTCGGTGCGCCGCCGGTCTGCGAACGGCCATGGCTGCGGACGCACCCTGAGATCGAGCGTCGTGACGCGATGGATCACCGGTACGGCCACTGACCCGCCTATTTCGCATTCACCCCCGAGGTCTTGTTCGCCCGGTCGACATCGCTGCGATCCTGCCAAATATCGTCTTCATGGCTTCTTCTCCGGTTGAACGGCGGCAGGATAGAGCAGCGCACCGGCCTTGAGAAGCCGACTGTTCCAGTGTCGTAGCTACCGGATGGAGCGAAGCGAAGCCAATCCCCTCGGGAATTCGGGGCGCTGCCGATGAGCAGACCCCGGATTACGCTGCGCTTCATCCGGGCTACCGGTGCCTCATCTCTTCGTCATTCCGGGGCGCACGCAGCGCGAACCCGGAATGACGGCCATCCGCATTCCCGCGGCGCGAATGCGTCCGAGTTTTGTCATAACGTGTCCCTCGAAAAATCAGAGGGCGCAGGGAATGCCGGGTGGCGATGCACCCGCAGCCTCGCGTGCAAATGATGAAAAAAGCACACGAGCCTAGTCACCACAGGTTCACCGGATCAGTCCGGCATTCCCTGCGCAATGGTTTACGGCTTATTCCGCGCTCTCCCCGGTGACCGGGCTTGTTTGCCACCGTCGCCTGCGGGTTGCCCCGCAAACTTGACGCCAGCGTCGGGGCGCCAGGACCACACGGCTTTGCCGTCCGCGTTGCTGTCGTTCGTCGTTCGACACCACCCGCGTCCATCGCATCCCGCGCCAACGTTCGTGACGATCATGATACGCCCCTCTATGTGGAGCGGGACGGCCGCGCTTATAGAGTTGATTTGGGTGAAAGGTGAAGCAATATATTTTTGCAACCTGGGCTAGACAGCTTTTCACTGATTTGCCCGTCGGGCAATAGCCACCGGGCCGCCGCCCCCGCCGTCGGCTTGGTCGCTTGCTGGCGGTGTGATAGTCCCATCCTATGAGCGCCGCCCCGCCCCTGATCGCGTTCGCGCATGTCGGCAAAAGCTTCGACGGCGGCCGCGGCGCGAAACCTGTGCTGGCGGTGGACGACGTCTCGCTCGAGGTCGCCGCGGGTGAGTTTCTCGCCATCGTCGGCGGCTCGGGCTCCGGCAAGACCACGCTGCTGCGGCTTGCCAACCGGCTGATCGACGCCGACAGCGGCAGCATCACCATCGAGGGCGAGGACGTGCGTGCGGCCGATCCGGTGCAATTGCGCCGCCGCATCGGCTATGTGTTCCAGAGCGGCGGGCTGTTTCCGCATATGAGCGTCGCCGACAATATCGGGATCACGCCGAAACTGCAGGGCATACCGGCAACCGAGATCGCGTCGCGGGTCGACGAACTGCTCGATCTGGTTCGGCTGGAGCGCGGCCAGCACCGCGACCGCCTGCCGCGGGAGTTGTCGGGCGGCCAGCGCCAGCGTGTCGGCGTCGCCCGGGCGCTGGCGGCGCGGCCGCGCATCGTCCTGATGGACGAACCGTTCGGTGCGCTCGATCCCCTCACCCGCGACGCGCTCGGCGACGACTACCGGGCCCTGCACCAGCGCCTGGCGTTGACCACGGTCATGATCACCCACGACATGGCCGAGGCGGTGCTGCTCGCCGATCGCATCGCGGTGATGCGTGCCGGGCGGCTGCTGGCGCAGGGCACGCCGGCCGAGCTTGCAGCGAGCCAGGATCGCTATGTCGGTGAGTTGCTGCGGACGCCGCGGCGGCAGGCCGAGCGGCTTCATGCGCGGCTGCCGCCGGATGGCGCCGCATGAGCCCGTTTGCCGACCCGCGCTGGAGCGAGGCGCTGGCACATCTGCCGGATTATCTCGGCAACCATGTCCGGGTCAGCGTCACGGCGCTGGCGCTCGGACTGCTGGCGAGCCTGCCGCTGGCGATCGCGGCGCGTAACCGGCCGGTGATGCGCGGCGCACTGCTTGGGCTTGCCAGCATCGTGCAGACGGTGCCGGGTCTGGCGCTGCTGGCGCTGTTCTATCCGCTGCTGCTGGCACTTGCGGCGTTGTCGCTGTCCTGGTTCGGATTTGGCTTTTCCGCGTTCGGGTTTCTGCCCGCGGTGCTGGCGCTCGCGCTCTATTCGATGCTGCCGGTGCTGCGCAACACCATCACCGGCCTGCGCGGCGTCGATGCGGCGATCCTCGAGGCCGCGCAGGGCGTCGGCATGACGCCGCGCCAGTCGCTGCTGTCGGTGGAACTGCCGCTGGCGCTGCCGGTGATGATGGCGGGCATCCGCACCGCGGCGGTCTGGGTGATCGGTACCGCCACGCTGTCGACGCCGATCGGCCAGACCAGCCTCGGCAATTACATCTTTGCCGGGCTGCAGACCCAGAACTGGGTGTTCGTGCTGTTCGGCTGCCTCGCCGCCGCGGCGCTCGCGCTGGCGGTCGATCAATTGCTGGCGCTGATCGAGAGCGGCCTGCGGCTGCGCAGCCGGCTCCGCGTCCTGCTCGGCGGCCTCGGCATCGCGGCGCTGCTCGCCGCGACCCTGGTGCCGTCGCTGGCGCGCTCGCCGTCGAGCTACATCGTCGGTGCCAAGACGTTCGCCGAACAATATGTGCTGGCCGCGCTGATCGCGCAGCGGCTGCAGGCCGCGGGGCTTTCGGCGAGTTCGCGCGAGGGCCTCGGCTCCAATGTGATTTTCGACGCGCTGGTCTCCGGAGATATCGACGTCTATGTCGATTATTCGGGAACGCTGTGGGCCAACCAGTTTCACCACAGCGATATCAGGCCGCGCGCGGCGCTGCTCGAGGAGTTGAAGTCGACGCTGGCGCGGCAGAACGTCACGCTGCTCGGCGAACTCGGCTTCGAGAATGCCTATGCGCTGGTGATGCCGCGGCGGCGCGCCGACGCGCTCGGCATCCACTCCATCGCCGATCTCGCCGCGCATGCCGCCACGATGTCGATCGCGGCGGATTATGAATTCTTTTCGCGACCGGAATGGACCGGCATCCGGAAGGCCTATGGGCTCGCATTTCGCACCCAGCGCCAGATGCAGCCCGACTTCATGTATGCCGCCGTCGCCTCCGGCGAGGTCGACGTGATCGCGGGCTACACCAGCGATGGGCTGATCGCCAAATACGACCTTGTGGTGCTGGACGACCCCCGGCACGCGATCCCGCCCTACGACGCGATCATGCTGCTCGCGCCGAAACGCGCCTCCGACCTTGCGTTGCGTGCGGCGTTGCAGCCGCTGCTCGGCAGCATCGACATCACCACGATGCGCGAGGCCAATTTGCGCGCCGCCGGCGGCAACGGCGCGTCCTCGCCCGCCGCCGTGGCCCGCTGGCTGTGGCAAAAGATCGAGCGGCGCTAGATAAGAGCAAAAGCGCGTCGATGCCCGGGCTTGCCTGGCATCAGTCGCGACAACGAACGACGGGATGGCCGGGACATAGGCAGCGGAAGCGACGCCATCCTCGGACGGCTACCCGGCATGGCAAGGCGCTTGCAGCCCAGCCGGTGGAAGCACCGCAGCTACTCAAGGCCGGCGCGGCGGAAGCCTTCGAGATAGTGCGCGCGGTCGGAATCGAGCTTCCACGGCAACTGGTTGGCGATCCAGGCAAGCGAGATATTGGGTTGCACGCGGCGCAGCTCCTGCAGCGCGGCAACCGAAACCTCGGTTTGGCCGGCCATGCCGGCGGCCACCGTCAGCACCCGGTAGGCGCCGGTGAGATCGCCGCGCTGCCGGATCGCCTCGCGCGCAAGCGCCATCGCCTCGGAATAATTTCTCCCGACGAACTGCGCATAGGCGGCGATGCCGTAATAGATCGCCAGCGAAGGATCGCGCGGACTGAGCCGGATCGCGCGCTGCGCCGCTTCATATGAATCCCGCCAGCGCCCGCTATAGGACAGTGCCAGCGCGTAATAGCCCTGCGCCAGCGAGAAGTTCGGGTTGAGCTGCAGCGCGAGTTCGAACTCGGCCAGCGAGTCGTCGAGCCGCCGGGTGGAAAAACAGACGCTGCCGAGCGCGGTATGCGCCCAGGCGTCCTCGCTGTCGGCGTCAATCGCCGCCAGCGCCGCGCGCTCGGCCAACGGCGCCGCCTCGACGATGTCCGCCCAGCCGAGGTGAACGCCGAACATGTGGCTGGTGGCGAGCACCGAGAGCGCCTGGCCATAGTTCGGATCGATCGCAATCGCCTGCTGCAGCAACTGCTGCGCCGCGAGGTGGTCCTGCCGGGTCACGCGCCAGTAATGCGACAGCGCCCGCATCACCAGGTCCCAGGCGTCCAGGCTGTTCGGCGGCTTGCGCCTGGCGCGAAAACTCTCGGCGGCATAGATCTGCGGCTCGATCGTGGCGACGATCGCATCGGTGATCTCGTCCTGCACCGCGAACACGTCGGTCAGCTCGCGGTCATAATGCTCCGCCCAGATGTGACTGCCGGTCGCGACATCGTTGAGCTGCGCCGTGATGCGGACCCGTGCGCCTTCCTTGCGCACGCTGCCTTCGACCACGTAGCGCACGCCGAGTTCCTCGGCGACCTGGCTGAGATGCACCGGCCTGCCCTTGTAGATGAAGGACGAGTTGCGCGCGATCACGAAAAACCAGCGCACCCGGGACAGCGCGGTGATGATGTCTTCGCTGATGCCGTCGGAGAAATACTCCTGCTCGCCATCGCCGCTCATGTTGTCGAAAGCGAGCACGGCGATCGCCGGCCGGTCCGGCACCGGCAATGCCCGCGGCGGCACCACCGCCGGCGCGGCGCCCGGCTCGACGCCGTCGGGACGCTCGGTCACATCGCCGACGAAGCGTACGCCCTTGCGCGGAATGGTGCGGATCAGTCGCTGGTGCTTGCCGCTGTCGCCGACGGCGGTTCGCGTGGCGTTGATGCGGCTCGTCAGGGTCGAGTCGGAGACGATCCGGCCACCCCAGACCAGCGCGATCAGGTCATCCTTGCTGACGACGCGGTCGCGGTTCTGCACCAGATGGACCAAAAGGTCGAACACCTGCGGCTGCAGCGCGACCGGATCGCCGCCGCGCAGCAATTCGCGCCGTTCGGTGTCAAGCGTATGATTGTCAAAACAAAATTGCACGTCGCACTCCGGACGCGTCCGTCCTCAAGAAATAATCAAGCCCGTCTCAGGGATAAATCAAGCGCGGGACAAAGCCTTCGGCGCCCACTCTTGGCATCCTGCAAGCACCACGATTGCGACCTCACCGAATCACGGTCGTCATCGTCCAATCGTTCATTGCATTTTGCCGGAGTCGAATTATGACCCAGATTCAAACCATTAACCCACACGTTTCAGGAAATCGAACCTTGAAATTCATCGCGTTTCTCTACGGACTGGTGGCTTATTTGACCTTTTTCGTCGCATTTCTCTACGCCATCGGCTTCGTCGGCGGCATCGTGGTGCCAAAGAGCATCGATAGTGGCTCCGAATCGTCGGCGACCGAAGCCATCGCCGTCAACCTGCTGCTGATGTCCCTGTTCGCCGTGCAGCACAGTGTGATGGCACGCCGGCAGTTCAAGCAATGGTGGACCCGGTACGTGCCGAAACCGGTCGAGCGCAGTACCTATGTGCTGCTTGCAAGCCTGTGCCTCCTGCTGCTGTTCTGGCAATGGCGACCGATGCCGGCAATTGTCTGGCAAGTCAACGACCCGGATGTCGCAGCGACGGTCGCAACGGTGTCGCTGGGCGGCTGGATCATCGTGCTGACCAGCACGTTCATGATCAATCATTTCGAGCTGTTCGGCCTGCACCAGGTCGCGAACCATCTGACCGACCGCGAGATGCCGGTGGCGCGGTTCCGCACCCCGCTGTACTATAGACTGGTGCGGCATCCGATCTATCTCGGCTTCATCGTCGCGTTCTGGGCGGCGCCGGTCATGACGGCCGGACATCTGCTGTTTGCCGCCGTGACCACGGCCTATATCCTGGCCGGCATCTTCCTGGAAGAGCGCGACCTGATCGAACTGTTCGGCGACGAGTATCGCCAGTACCGCAAACAGGTGTCGATGCTGTTGCCCTGGCGCAAGTCGATCTGATCGAAAGCCCATTTGAGCAAGGAACATATGAAATGAATCACATTGGAAGCTGTTTTTGCGGCGCCGTCGAATTGACCGTGACCGGATCGCCCGAAGCCATGGGCTACTGCCATTGCCGTTCCTGCCGCTCGTGGTCCGGCGGACCGGTCAACGCGTTCAGTCTCTGGAAACCCGAGGCGGTGCGGATTACGGCGGGAGCCCAGCACGTCGCGAGCTTTGCCAAGACCGCCAACAGCGAGCGCCGGTATTGCAGCAAATGCGGCGGACATCTGGCGGCCAATCACCCGGGGCTCGGCCTCGTCGACGTGTTTGCCGCGACCATCCCGACGCTGGCGTTCGCTCCGGGGGTTCATGTCAATTACGCCGAGACGGTATTGCCGATGCGCGACGGCCTGCCGAAGCTGAAGGATTTCCCGGCCGAGTTCGGCGGCTCCGGCGAAATCATCGCCGAATAGCGACGACCTGACGTCAGGTTCAGTCACGCGGCGAGCACGATCTCGCCGCGTGATTTTCGACGACTCGCGCCGGCGGAACTCCTGACGCCTGCGGAGCACGACGGCGTCGTCGTCAGGTTGAACCTTCGCTGTTTGGCTCCGACCAATTCATGCATACGCGTTGGAGATAGACCAATGATGTTTTCAGACACCAAGAGCTTCGTCGCCGGCGATCGCGTCGAGAGACGGCTCGCCGCGATCCTGATGGCCGATGTCGCCGGCTATTCGCGGCTGATGCATGCGAACGAGGAAGCCACCCATGCGCGCGTGACTGCGCTGTTGATCCACACCGTGCTGCCGGTGATCGCCGAGCATGGCGGCCGCGTCATCAAGAATACCGGCGATGGCTTCCTCGCCGAGTTCGCCAGCGCGGTCGATGCGGTGCGGGCTGCCATGCAGTTCCAGGGCGGCGTCTACCGGCTCGCGGTCGGCGATGCGGCCGAGCAGCGGATTCTGTTTCGCGTCGGCATCAATGTCGGCGACGTCATCGTCGGCGTGGACGACATCTTCGGCGACGGCGTCAATATCGCGGCGCGGCTCGAGGGCGTCGCCGAACCCGGCGGCATCTGCCTGTCGGCTTCGGCCTACGATCAGGTGTATGGCAAGATCGGAACGGAATTTGCCGATTTGGGCGAGCAGCGCCTGAAGAATATCGCCCGTCCGATCCGGGTCTTTGCGGTCGTGCCGGACGGATCGAGCCCGGCGAGGCTGCGCGCAAGCGCGGCGCCGGTACAGGTTTCGGCACCGCGGCTCTCGATCGTGGTGCTGCCGTTCGCCAATATCGGCGGCGATCCCGAGCAGGAGTATTTCGTCGACGGCGTGATCGAAAGCCTGACCACCGACCTGTCGCGCATTCGCGGCTCGTTCGTGATCGGCCGCAATACCGCGTTCGCCTACAAGGGCAGGTCGCCCGACGTGCGGCAGATCGGTCGCGAGCTGAATGTCCGCTACGTGCTCGAGGGTTCGATCCAGCGCAACGGCAGCCGGGTTCGCATCAATGTGCAACTGATCGACGCCGAAACCGGCAAGCATCTCTGGGCCGAACGGTTCGACCAGCCGGTCGCCAATCTGTTCGACATGCAGGACGAACTGGTATCGCGGCTCGCCAACGCGCTCGACGCCGAACTGGTCGAGGCCGAGGCGCAGCGGGCCGGCCGCGCCAGGCATCCCGATGCCATGGACCTGTATTTCCAGGGCCGGGCCCGCTGGAACAAGGGCATGACGCCGGAATATCTGACGCAGGCGCGGGATTTCTGCGAGCGCGCGCTGGCGCTCGATGCCGGGAATGTCGAGGCGATGGTGTGCTGGGCGATGGTGGTTGCGACCGTTGCCGGCTCGTTTGCCAGCGACGACCGCGCCAGCGAGCTGGCGGCGGCGGAGACGGTGCTGACCAGGGCGCTGTCGATCGCTCCCCGGCACGCCGGGGCCCATCTGGCGCTGGGGGCGGTCCAGATGTTCACCAATCGCGCCGCCCAGGGCATCGGCCAGTGCGAGCGGGCGCTGGCGCTCGACCACAATCTCGCCGACGCCCATGGCTGCATCGGCATGGCCAAGTACTTCATCGGCCGCGCCGGAGAGACCGAGGCTCACATCCTCGAGGCGCTCCGGCTGTCGCCGCGCGACATCTATGCCTATCGCTGGATGCTGTTCGTCGGAATTGCCAAGGCCCAGCTAGGCGCCGACGCCGAGGCGATCGACTGGCTGCGGCGGAGCATCGAGGCCAACCGCAACTTTCCGCTGGCGCATTTTCATCTGGCCGAAGCGCTGGCGCTGAGCGGCGAGCTGGAGCAGGCGCGGGCCGCGGCGCAGGCCGGGCTGGCGCTGCAGCCGGACTTTACCTTGCGCCGCTACCGCATGAACGCGCTCAGCGACAATCCGGCCTATCTCGCCGGACGCGAGCGCAGCTCCCGGGGCATGCGGCTCGCCGGCGTGCCGGAAGGCTGAGACGGCGTCGGGCCGGCGCATTGCCGGCCCGGCCGCCGGACTGTTTCGTTCTCTCCCGCGTCGCGGGGGAGCGACGACATCAGTTCTTGCTCTTGTCGACCAGCGCGCCCTTCTTGATCCAGGGCATCATGTCGCGGAGCTTGACGCCGACTTCCTCGATCGGATGCGCGGCAAGCTTGGCGCGGGTCGCCTTGAACGAGGTCTGGTTGACCTTGTTCTCCAGCATCCAGTCGCGCGCGAACTTGCCGGACTGGATGTCGTCGAGCACGCGCTTCATCTCCTTCTTGGTCTCCCCGGTGACGATGCGCGGACCGCTGACATACTCGCCATATTCGGCGGTATTGGAGATCGAGTAGTTCATGTTGGCGATGCCGCCTTCATAGATCAGGTCGACGATCAGCTTCACCTCGTGCAGGCATTCGAAATAGGCCATCTCGGGCGCGTAGCCGGCCTCGACCAGCGTCTCGAAGCCGCCCTTGATCAGTTCGACCAGGCCGCCGCACAGCACCACCTGCTCGCCGAACAGATCGGTCTCGCACTCTTCCTTGAACGAGGTCTCGATGATGCCGGCGCGGCCGCCGCCGATCGCGGAAGCATAGCTGAGGCCGAGGTCATGGGCGTTGCCGGATGGGTCCTTGTGGATCGCGATCAGGCAGGGCACGCCGCCGCCGCGCTGATATTCCGAGCGCACGGTATGGCCGGGGCCCTTCGGCGCGATCATCAGCACGTCGAGATCGGGGCGCGGGTCGAGCAGGTTGAAATGCACGTTGAGGCCGTGGGCGAACACCAGCGCGGCCCCCTTCTTCATGTTGTCGTGCAGGTGCTCGCGGTAGATATCGCCCTGCAGTTCGTCGGGGGTGAGCATCATCACGAGGTCGGCCCATTTCGCGGCTTCGGCGACTTCCATCACCTTGAAGCCGGCGGCTTCCGCCTTCTTGGCGGACGCCGAGCCCTTGCGCAGCGCAATGGCGACGTCCTTGACGCCGGAATCCTTGAGGTTGAGGGCATGGGCGTGGCCCTGGCTGCCATAGCCGACGATGACGACCTTCTTGCCCTTGATCAGGTTCAGGTCGGCGTCGCGATCGTAATAAACACGCATGGTCGTTTCCTCTTCAGTGGCCACCAGCGGCCGTTTGGTCATGCTTTCGGATGGTTCGGACTGCGGCGGTCCGCCTGCGAATTTCCCGGTTGTCTAGTCCATTTTCACCGCGAGGGGAAACCCGTTTGTGCATGGCGCAGCGCGGCATCATGCGTCCATCAAGGCCGGATCGAATGAGAGGCGGCGGCGTCATCCGGGCGCTCGGGCGATGTTGGGCAGGACTTGCGGCCGCTTCGACAACAGCATGATCGCGATGCCGCCGACCACGGTGACCATGCCGGCCAGCCGCAACGGTCCGAACCGCTCGCCGAACACGATGCTCGACGCCGCCGATCCGACGAACGGCACCAGCAGCGCAAACGGCACCACCTGCGCCGCGGCATAGTCGCGCAGCAGCCGTCCCCACAGCCAGTAGGCGATGCTGGTGGAGACGCCGCCCAGCGCCAGCACGCAGACGAGCCCGGTCAGCGACATCTGCGACAGCGCGTGCCAGGTGGCCTGCGGGCCGTTGGCGAGCAGCGTCAATGCGAACAGCGGCAGCGCGGCGACCAGGCACAGCCACGCAAACAGATCGAACATCGGCGCGCTCCTGGCACGCCGCAGCAGCAGATTGCCGATCGCGAAACTGATCGGGCAGATCATCAGCACCGCAAAGGCACCAACGCTGAAATCATAGCCGACGGTGCCGCAGATCATCAGCAGGCCCGCAGTCGCGACCGCGATGCCGACCGTCTGCGACCGCGTCGGCAATTCCCGGAATGCGATCGCCGCAAACCCGATCGTGAACAGCGCCTGGCTCTGCACGATCACGCTGGAGAGCCCGACCGGCACCCCATGGGCGATGCCGTAGGCCTGGGCGAGGAACTGGCCGAGAAACAGCGTGAAGCTGATCGAGATCAGCACCGGCCAGGGGACATTCGGCCGTCGCACGAACAGGCACGGCAGCGCCGCGATGGCGAACCGCAGCGCCGTCATCAGCTCCGGCGAAAATTCGTCGAGCGCGATCCGGCTCGCGACAAAGGCGAGCCCCCAGATCACCGCCACCATCACGGCAAGGCCGACATCGGCTGGCTTCATCGACGTCGCTAGCTCTGCTCGCCGGGTTTCGGTTTGCGCAGCAGATAGGTGCCGTGCAGCGGGGCGTGATAATCGGCCGAGACCAGCGTGAAGCCGACATCGGTCAACATGCGCTCGATCACCCAGCCGAAGGTCGAATACTCGTCGCGCATATGGGTGACGACGCTGTCGCGCGAAAAGCCGTGGTTCTTGATGTTGAAATCGGCCCACGCCTCGATGTCGCGCTCCGGCCCGTCCGGCATGCTGGTAAAGACGATATCGCGCAGGAAGAAACAGGCGCCGGGCTTCAGCGCGCCGTGGATCCGCGACAGCGCCACCGCCTTCCAGAAGTCCGGCAGATGATGCAGCGTGAATTCGCTGACCACGAGATCGTATGAATTGGGCTGGTAGGCGAAACTCAGCAGGCCCGCCGACTGGGTCCGGATCGCGACCTTGCGGTCGCGCGCCTGGATCTCCGCCAGCGCCAGCATGGCCGGCGAGATGTCGATGGCGTCGACCTCGGCCCCCATCATCGCCGCCTCGCAGGCCAGCACGCCGTTGCCGCAACCGATATCGGCGATCCGCCATCCGCGCTGCACCCCGAGCGCGGTCAGCGCGGCACGGGCGCGAACGTCACGGTCGTCGTGCTGGTCGCAGATCGAGGCGACGGCGGTATCGAGGCCGATCTGCCGCCGCTCATTGTAGTACCAGTCCCGCGCCAGCATGATTCACATCCCCTCGGGGCCGCGCCCGATCGCGGCGACGCCGGTGCGCGAAACCTCGACGAGGCCGAGCGGACGCATCAGGTCGACGAACTGGTTGATCTTGGCGGAATTGCCGGTGATCTCGAACACGAAGCTTTCGGTGGTGGCGTCGATCACCCGGGCACGGAACGCCTCGGCCAGCCGCAGCGCTTCGACGCGATGGTCGCCGGTGCCGCGCACTTTCACCATCGCCAGCTCGCGCTCGATCGAGCGGCCGCTCAGCGTCATGTCGACCACGCGGTACACCGGCACCATGCGGTCGAGCTGGTGCTTGATCTGCTGGATCACCATCGGCGTGCCTGTCGTGACGATGGTGATGCGCGACAGGTGCTTCTGGCTCTCGGTCTCGGAGACGGTGAGGCTCTCGATGTTGTAGCCGCGCCCCGAGAACAGCCCGATCACGCGGGCGAGCACGCCGGGCTCGTTCTGCACCAGCACCGAAAGCGTGTGCGACTCGGTCGGGTCGTGGCGCTCTTCGAGGAAATAGGCGGATGCGGGCTGGTTCATGTCAGGTCCCTGTCAATCTCTCATTCGTCATGGCCGGCCTTGTGCAGTACGGTCACGCCAGCACCCGTTGTTCAGCGGCGGCCGCCACCTCTGGCCCGACCCAGCGGCGAAACAGGTCGAAATCGATATTGCCGCCGCTCAGGATCAGGCCGATGCGCCGCCCTCGATGGCGCTGCTTCTCCTGCAACGCCGCCGCCAGCGCCGCCGCGCCGGCGCCCTCGGCCAGATTGTGGGTGTCGGTCCAGTAGGCGCGGATCGCCGCGCCGACCTCATCGTCGGTGACCTGCACGATCCGCGACGCGCCCTTGCGGATGATCGCGAGCGCGTCGGGGTCGGGAATCCGCGTCGCCATGCCATCGGCCAGCGTGTTGCTGGTTTCGGTAGTCACCACCGTTCCGGCCGCAAACGACAGCGCATAAGACGGCGCCAGGGTCGATTGCACGCCGACGATCTCGGTGCCCAGCCCAAGCAGATCGCGCGCCAGGATGCAGCCGCAGATGCCGGAGCCTTGTCCGATCGGAACATAGATCACATCGAGGTCCGGCGCGCTTTGCAGCAGTTCAAGCGCATAGGTCGCGACACCGAGCACCAGGTCCGGATGGAACGCCGGCACGATCTCGAGCCCGCCGGCATCGGCGCGGCGACAGGCTTCCTCGCGCGCCTCCTGGAAATCATCGCCATGCTCGACCAGGGTCGCACCGAAGGCCCGCATGGCGCGATTTTTCTCGACCGAATTGCCGCGCGGCACCAGGATCGTCACCGGCAGACCGTGGCGGCTTGCCGCAAAGGCGAGGCTCTGGCCGTGATTGCCGCGGGTCGCCGAGATCAGTCCGGCCGTCTTTGGCCGCTCGCGCTTGACGCGGTCGACATAGACGAGGCCGCCGCGCACCTTGAAGGCGCCGATCGGGGTGTGATTCTCGTGCTTGACAATGACGGTCGCCGCGAGCCGCTGCGACAGCAGCGGCCATCGATGCGCCGGCGTCGGCGGCATCGCCGCCCCGACAATCCGTTGCGCCCGCTGCAATTGCCCGAGATCAAACATGGGACTGTCTCATGTCACACCAGCGCCTTGCCGGTGGCGAAGGCGCCGGCGGTGGCTTCGTCATTGGCTTCCGCCGGCAGCAGCATTTCGTTGTGCGCCTTGCCGGACGGAATCATCGGGAAGCAGTTTTCCAGCGCCGCCACCCGGCAGTCGAACAGCACCGGGCGCTTGACCGAGATCATCTCCTTGATCGCGCCGTCGAGGTCGCCGGGCTTGACCGCCCGGATGCCGACGCCGCCATAGGCCTCGGCGAGCTTGACGAAATCCGGCAGCGCTTCCGAATAGCTGTGCGACAGCCGGTTGCCGTGCAGCAACTGCTGCCACTGCCGCACCATGCCCATATACTGGTTGTTCAGAATGAAGATCTTGACCGGCAGCTCATACTGGCTCGCCGTCGACATCTCCTGCATCGTCATCTGTACCGAGGCATCGCCGGCAATGTCGATGACGAGGCTGTCGGGATGCGCGACCTGCACGCCGATCGCGGCCGGCAGGCCGTAGCCCATGGTGCCGAGGCCGCCCGAGGTCATCCAGCGGTGCGGTTCCTCGAAACCGAAGAATTGCGCCGCCCACATCTGGTGCTGGCCGACTTCGGTGGTGATGTAGGTGTCGCGTCCGCGCGTCGCCTCGAACAGCCGCTGGATGGCGTATTGCGGCAGGATGATGTCGCTGTTCTTCTGGTACGACAGCGAGTTGCGCGCGCGCCACTGCGCGATCTGCTGCCACCAGCTTCGGATATCCGGCTTCTTCGCTTCCGCCTTGAATACCTGCAGGAGATCGCCGAGCACATTGCCGGCGTCGCCGATGATCGGAATATCGACCCGGATGTTCTTGTTGATCGAGGAAGGGTCGATATCGATGTGGATTTTCTTCGAGTTCGGCGAGAACGCATCGGTACGTCCGGTGATGCGGTCGTCGAACCGCGCCCCCACGCACAGCATGGCGTCGCAATCATGCATCGCCATGTTGGCCTCGTAGGTGCCGTGCATGCCGAGCATACCGAGCCAGTTCTTGCCCGAGGCCGGATAGGCACCGAGGCCCATCAGGGTGGAGGTGATCGGGAATCCGGTGGCTTCGACCAGATCGCGCAGCAGTTTCGAGGCTTCAGTACCGGAATTGATGACGCCGCCGCCGCTATAGATCACCGGGCGCTTGGCCGAGGCGAGCAGCGCCACCGCCTTGCGGATCTGGCTGGCGTCGCCCTTGACCCGCGGCGCATAGGACACGTGCACGTCGGACTTGCGCGGCGGATGATAGGTGCCGACCGCGAACTGCACGTCCTTGGGCACGTCGACCACCACCGGACCGGGACGGCCAGTGCTCGCCACATAGAACGCCTCGTGCAGCACCTTGGCCAGATCGTTGACATTGCGCACCAGCCAATTGTGCTTGGTGCAGGGCCGGGTGATGCCGACGGTGTCGCATTCCTGGAACGCGTCATTGCCGATCAGATGCGTCGGCACCTGGCCGGTGATGCACACCAGCGGAATTGAGTCCATCAGCGCGTCGGTCAGCGGCGTCACCATGTTGGTGGCGCCCGGCCCCGACGTCACCAGCACCACGCCGGGCTTGCCGGTCGAGCGCGCATAGCCCTCGGCGGCGTGGCCGGCGCCCTGCTCGTGCCGCACCAGGATGTGCTCGACCTCGCTCTGCTGGAAAATCTCGTCATAGATCGGAAGCACGGCGCCGCCGGGATAGCCGAAGATGTGCTGCACGCCATGATCGATCAGCGCGCGCACGATCATGGCGGCGCCGGTCATCTGGTTTGGATCGTGGCTCTTGTCGCTCATGGCTTGCTCCGGATGCGCTGTCCCAGCGCGGCTTGGTCGTTTTTGAGTTTTGGGAAATAAAAAAGGGCCCCAGAGGCCCCATGCACACCGCCCGAATTTGAATGGCGTTAGCCATCCCCGGCGGTGCGCCTGGGTACGACGAGGATAAGCAGTTTGGTAATAAAATTACGCATAAGGCGCTCAGACTTCCCGAAGGTTGCGCGGACCATAACGCCCGGCCCCGAAAAGTCAAGGCAAAGCCGGCGCGCGAAGGAATTTGGGACTATAGCGAGGTTCGGCGCCAGGGGCGAGAGTAAATCCAACCTTGCCAGTCATGCGCCCGATCGCGAGCGAGCGAAGCAATCCGGGCCCGTCATTCCGGGGCAGCTACCCTCCTCGCAACGGCTCATGAAGCCACCCCCGCGCAGCGTCCGGCCTCACCCACTCGAATTCCGGCAGTTGGTGCCGGAACCAGGTGAACTGCCGCTTGGCGTAGTGGCGGGTGTCGGCGCGGCCGATCGCCGCCGCCGCGTCCAGCGTGATTTCTCCGCGGAGATGCCGGATCAGCGCCGGCACGCCATGGGCCTTCATCGCCGGCAGCAGCGGATCGAGCTGCCGCGCCGCCAGCGCCGCCACTTCGTCCAGCGCGCCCGCCGCCAGCATCGCGTCAAACCGGGTGTCGATCCGCGCATACAGCGTCTCGCGTTCGGGGGCGAGAAACAGCGCGCGGAATTGTCCCGGCGGCAGCAGCGGCGGCAACCCGTCGCGATGCCAGTCGGTGAGCGAACGCCCGGTGGCCTCGACGACTTCCAGCGCACGGGCGATGCGGGCGCGGTCGCGCGGCTTGAGGCGCTCGGCGGATCCGCCATCGATCCGCGCCAGTTCGGCATGAAGCGCCTCGACGCCGTCGCGTTCGAGCCGCGCCCGCACGCTGTCGCGCACCGCCGAAGGCACCTTTGGCACGGCCGACAGCCCGCGCGTCAGCGCCTTGAAATACAGGCCGGAGCCGCCGACAAAGATCGCGGGGCGGCGCTGCGCCCGTGCTTCCGCCAGCACGGCGGCGGCATCGGTGACCCAGTGACCGGCGGAGAAATTGAGCGCGGCGTCGACATGGCCGTAGAGCCGGTGCGGCGCCCGCGCCTCGTCATCCGGCGTCGGCCGCGCCGTGATGACGCAGAGATCGCGATACACCTGCATGGAATCGGCGTTGATGACGAGGCCGCCGGCCGCCTGCGCGAGCTCGAGCGCCAGCGCCGACTTGCCGCTGGCGGTCGGCCCTGCGATAAGCACGGCCTTGTCTCCTGTCTGCGAATTCGCCCGCATGTCCC
Source organism: uncultured Alphaproteobacteria bacterium (assembly GCA_963748165.1). Classification (GTDB taxonomy): domain Bacteria; phylum Pseudomonadota; class Alphaproteobacteria; order Rhizobiales; family Xanthobacteraceae; genus Bradyrhizobium. The sequence goes on along the minus strand of CAVVIM010000011.1, from coordinate 28,196 downwards.
TCGTCGCCACCCTGATCTGCCATCCCGCCAACCCGGCCCTCGACTCGACGATCGTCGATGGCGCGCGGGCCGTCCTCCCCTCGCCCGGCGCCGCGCGATGGCTGTTCGACGAGGTGGCGGTCGATATCCCCTTTACCGGCAGCGACGATATCAGGGCTATCGAACGCCGCCTGCGCCAGGCGCGCGGCGATCTGCCGATCGACATTGTGGTGCAGCCTGAGGCCACCCGGCGCAAGAAGCTTTTTCTCGCCGACATGGATTCCACCATGATCGGCCAGGAATGCGTCGACGAGCTGGCCGATTTTGCCGGAATAAAGGCCCATGTCGCCGGCATCACCGAACGGGCGATGCGCGGCGAAATCGCGTTCGAGCCGGCGCTGCGCCAGCGCGTCGCGCTGCTGAAGGGGCTGCCGGTCGGCGTGGTCGACGAGGTCCTGAACACGCGCATCACGCTGACCCCGGGCGGCCGCGAACTGGTCGCGACCGTGCGCGCCCACGGCGCCTATACCTGCCTGATCTCGGGCGGGTTTACCCTGTTCACCGAGGCGGTCGCGACGAAACTCGGATTTCAGGAAAACCGCGCCAACGAGCTCAGGGTCGAGGACGGCAAATTGACCGGCGAGGTCACTGAACCGATCCTCGGCCGCGCCGCCAAGCTCGCCGCGCTGATCGAGCTGCGCGAGGCCTTCGACCTCGACACCCTCGACACCCTGGCGGTCGGCGACGGCGCCAACGATCTCGGCATGATCGAGCAGGCCGGCCTCGGCGTCGCCTACCACGCCAAGCCCGCGGTCGCCGCTGCCGCCGCCGCCCGGATCGACTACGGCGATCTCACCGCATTGTTGTACGCGCAGGGCTATCGGCGGGAGGAGTTTGCGGGGGGATAGGGGACGCCGGCGATGCCGCCCAAGTTCACGATCTTGGCTGTGGGTTGACGTTGCGATCCATCGACCCAGCGTCCGGATATCCCTAAAATAGCGTCGATGGACCTTTTCATAGCGGCAGGTATCAGCATAGGGGACGGGGGACGCGGCGGTCGCCCGGGCCGCGCGGCTGTATCGCGCTCGCTTCGGGTTCCTCTGCTGAACTACAAAGTAGTCGCGGACGCCCGCAAACTCTTCACCTTCGATCCCAGCGACCGGCAGAAGGCAGCGGCTGCCGACTATGCCAAGCTCGCTAACAGCCCCCGTTTCGCCAAGCAAAAGGAAACATCTGTCCGCCAACTCTTCACGGAAAAGGTGCTGGGAGAAATCCTCGGCTACCAGCAGATGGGAGCAGAAGGAGCCTTTTCGCTGGCATTCGAACAGCCGATCAGGAGCGGCGCGGTCGACGTTGCGCTGGGCCATTTCGGACTGCCGGATGGAAAGCAGGAAATTATCGCGCCCTTCGAATTGAAGGGGCCGACCACCCTTGACCTCGACGCCATCATGCCAGGACGTGGTCGCAGCCCCGTGCAACAGGCGTGGGACTATGCGATCGACGCACCCGGCTCCAAATGGGTATTGGTGTCGAACTGCGTTGAGATCAGACTCTACGGCTTCGGCAAAGGACGAGATGCTTTCGAGCAATTCGACCTGCGCCGGCTGGAGGAAGAGGAGGAACACGCACGTCTCTGCCTGCTGCTGTCGGCAGACCGACTGCTCGGGGGCGCAACCGAAGTGCTGCTGCGCAGTACCGAAACAGCCTACAAGGAGATCACCAGCAATCTTTACAAGAGCTACAGCGCCCTTCGCGATCGGCTCATATCCTACCTGACCGACGGATCTGGCGGTCCGAAGCTTGCGATGGTAGCAGCAATCGAGGTCGCGCAGAAAATTCTGGATCGCATACTCTTCATTGCCTTCGCGCAGCGCACCGACCTGCTGCCCGACCGGCTCTTGAAGGGCGCGGCCGAGGAGGTCAGCAAGTACGTGCCCCGGCCGCTATGGCAAAATTTTCAAGGGCTGTTCCGCGCGGTCGACGAAGGCAGCGGTCCGCTCAATATATGGGGCTACAACGGCGGTCTGTTCGCGCCCGATCCGGCCACCGATGGACTGGTCATTCCTGATCCGCTGGCCACCGATCTCGCCACTCTTGGCGAATGGGACTACCGCAGCGAAGTGCCAGTTACGGTACTCGGGCATATCTTCGAGCAGTCCGTCACCGACATCGAAAGGCTTCACGCGGCTGCACGCGGCGAAGAACTTCCCAAAGTCTCGAAAAGCAAGCGACAGGGCATCGTTTACACGCCGGAAATCGTCACGCGCTTTCTGGTCGAACGAACCATCGATCTCAGCCTGGAAGAGCGCTTTGCCGCGCTATTGGCAAAACACGGCAAACCGGTGACGCTGCGTTCGAGCCAGGAGACAATCTTTGCGGCTAGCGAAAAGACTTCTCAGATCGCCTTCTGGAAGGACTATCTCGCTGCGCTCCGAAGCTTTACCATCGTCGATCCTGCGTGCGGCTCCGGAGCGTTCCTTGTCGCTGCGTTCGATCTGCTGGCGCGCGAATATCGCGGCGTCATCGAACTGTTGACGGCGCTTGGAGAATCCATCGAACTCGATCCGTTTGACGAGATCGTAACGAAGAACCTTTACGGCGTCGATCTCAGTGCCGAATCCGTCGAAATAACGCGCCTTGCTTTGTGGCTAAAGACGGCGCGCAGCCAACATCGGCTGCAAAACCTGGAAGCGACCGTCAAGGTCGGCGACAGCCTCATCGATGACGAGGCATCTACCGACCGCCCGTTCGATTGGAATGCGGCCTTCCCCGAGGTGACAGCAAAGGGTGGTTTCGATGTCGTGATCGGCAATCCGCCGTATGTCCGAATGGAGCTTATCAAAAAGATCAAACCATATCTGGAAAAGAAATATGTTGTCGCGGATGAGCGTGCCGATCTGTACGCCTATTTCTTCGAAAAAGGGATTCGCATCCTGAAAGAGGGCGGGCGCCTCGGTTTCATTTCGTCGTCAACCTTCTTCCGTACGGGCTCTGGCGAGAAGTTGCGGACTTTCCTCGGCGATCACGTCGCAATCGAGTCGGTGATCGACTTCGGAGATTTACAGATTTTCGAGGGCGTAACCACCTATCCGGCAATCCTCACCGTGCGCAAGGGTAACGCCAAAGCCGGGTCATTGTCATTTTTGAAGATCGATGACGGGTTGCCGAATGACATCGGCGCGATCTTTGCCGAGAAATCGCAGACTATGCCGCGCGCCCGGCTGGGCTCTGGCTCGTGGCAGCTTGAGAATGATGCGCTGGCGCGATTGAGAAACAAGATTGTCAGAGGTCGAAGGACGCTCGGCGAAGTCTACGGCGCGCCGCTGTATGGTATAAAGACCGGGTTGAACGAGCGTTTATCATCGATACGCCGACACGTGACCGTCTGGTGAAGCAGGACAAGAAGTCAGCAGAACTGCTGAAGCCATTCCTGAAAGGTGAAGAAATAAAGCGCTGGTGCGTAGAGTCGGAAGGGCTATTTCTAATCAACACGCCCAAAGGAAAAGTCGATATTGAAGAGTATCCTTCGGTCCGCGGCTGGCTGTTGCCGTTTAAGACTGACCTGGAAAGACGAGCTACCAAACAGGAATGGTGGGAGTTGCAGCAAGCGCAACTAGCGTATCAGTCCAGCGTTTGGGAGTCGGAAGATTGTGTATTTAGGACATTGCCAACGGACCGCCGTTCGCACTTGACACAAATGGGGCCCTGATCGACTGCACGGTTTTTGCCGTTACCGGCACGGATGGATCGCTGCTGCCTTATCTTAACTCGCGCGTAGCATGGCTACAGTTGATCGGCGAGACCCCGATTGCTCGCGGCGGTTACATCACGATTGAAGCAACAATATATTTCTCCAATTGTCCTTCCCGATGGCAGCAAATCGAAGCTGGCCCAATTGGCCGGTATTGGACAAAAAATCCTCGAATTATCCACTCGCAACGTATTTCTTCGCAAATCAACGCGTCATCGCATACTCGAAGACCTTGCCCCGGCTGAGCGAAAAAAACTTACGAATAGGCTCGACAACTTCTGGACGCTCGATTTCGGCGCCTTCCGCATCGAAGTGAAAAAGGCTTTCAAGGTTGAAATTCCGGTAAAGGACCGCGACGACTGGGAGAAATATCTCGCGGAGAAATCCGCCGAGGTGATCAAGCTGAAGGCAGAAATCGAAGCCGCCGAACGCGAGGTCGACGCCATCGTTTACGAATTGTTTGACCTTACACCGGATGAGATCAAGCTGCTGGAAGATTCCCTTGAGGGTCGGTTTTGATGGTGTCAGACAATCAACCCGACCTGTTCCAGGACGACGACCAATCCGACCAATTCGGCGAAGATACGCCTACGCCCGAATACCGGGCTGACCCCGAACTCGGTGCGCGCCGAACTCTACAAAATTCTCGCCGGAAGCCCGCGCCGCGCAAAAGCTGCCATGGGAGCCGAAGACGGTTCTGCTCTACCGAACCATCTTCCCGCAGATGACCAACTGGCTGCCCGACGAGGAAGGCGCTCGACTGCGCTTCGAGTTCGAAACGGAAATCAGGCGGCTCGAAGCGGCCTGATTCCATCACTGGACAGGTCTCCGACGGCGCCCGGATGAGCTACTGCACGGTCAGCGCCACGAACCGCAATTCGCCGTCGGCATTGGAGACCAGCAGCAGCACGGACTTCTTGCCGTCCTTTTTGAGCTGGTCGAGCCGCTTCTTGACGTCGGCGGCGTTGGCAACCGATTCCTGCGCCACTTCGACGATGACGTCGCCGGCGCCGAGCCGCTTGTCGGCGGCGTCGGAACTGGAATCCACATTGGTGATGACGACGCCCTTGACGGTATCCTTGATCTTGTAGCGGCTGCGCAGGTCCTTGCTCAGGGTGGCGAGATCGAGGCCGAGCGCCTTTTGCGTCACCGGCTTTTCGGCCGGCTCGGCCTGGGTCTTGGCCGCCGTCTGCACCGGCTTGTCACCATCGTCGAGCCGGCCGAGCGTGACCTTGCGGGTCTCCTCCTGGCCCTTGCGGATGATGACGACGTCGACTTCCTTGCCGACGGCGGTATCGGCCACCACCCGCGACAGGTCCTTCGGGTCCTTGATGTCGGCGCCGTCGAACTTGACGACGACATCGCCGGGCTCGATGCCGGCCGGCTTGGCCGGTCCCTTGTCGTCGACGCCGGCAACCAGCGCCCCGCGCGCGGGCTTGATATTGAGGCTGTCGGCGATCTCGTCGGTAACCTGCTGAATGCGCACGCCGAGCCAGCCGCGGCGAAGCTCGCCGAACTGACGGAGCTGGTCGACGACGCCGGCCACCGTCTTCGAGGGCACGGCAAAGCCGATGCCGATCGAGCCGCCGGTCGGCGAGATGATCAGCGTGTTGACCCCGATCACCTCGCCGTCGAGATTGAACAGCGGGCCGCCGGAATTGCCGCGGTTGATGGCCGCGTCGGTCTGGATGTAGTTGTCGTAGGGGCCCTGGCTGATGTCGCGGTTGCGCGCCGAGACGATGCCCGCCGTGACGGTGCCGCCGAGGCTGAACGGATTGCCGATCGCGATCACCCATTCGCCGAGCCGCAGCTTGTCGGAATCGCCGAACTTGACCGCGGTCAGCGGCTTGCTCGGCTTGAATTTCAGCACCGCAAGATCGGTCTTCTTGTCGACGCCGACGATCTCGGCTTTGAACTTGCTGCCGTCGTTCATGATGATGTTGATTTCGTCGGCATCGGCGATGACGTGATTGTTGGTGACGACGATGCCGGAGGTATCGACGATGAAGCCGGAACCGAGCGAGGTGGTCTTGTGCGGCTGCATCATCTCGCCGCCCCGGGAACCCGGACCGCCGCGATTCTTGAAGTCGTCAAAGAATTCCTGGAACGGCGAACCGGGCGGCAGCTTCGGCATCGCGCCGTGGCGCTCGCCGCCGCCGCCGCTGCTGTCCCCGGTTTCGACGGTCTGCGACGTCGAAATGTTGACCACGGCATCGATCACCTTTTCCGCGACGTCGGCGATGCCGTCGGGGCCTCGCGCCAGCGCCGGCGCGGAAACCAAGGCGCTTGCGGCGCCGAGGCAGATCGCGACCACCCAGGGGCGCAGGCGGTTCATTGCTGGGATCGCAGCGGTCATGTTCGGTCTCTTTCCTCGAGAAAACGGGTCGGGATTTCAATCCAGAGTGCGCCCGAACCGGGCGCCGGCGCAAGCATCCGGCAAGCATCCGGGCTGCAATTTCTGCGCCATAGCCGCGCGCCAAATACGGCGAAAAACCGGCGTCGCCGCTCACGATGGCGTTGACCCGAGCTTCCGGTACCGTGGCTTCATCCTTCGAGACGCATCGCTTCGCAATGCTCCTCAGGATGAGGTCTTAGGCCCTGATGGTGAGGAGCGCGGCAGCGCCGCGCGTCTCGAACCACGAGGCCACGGTCCGGTCCGAACAGCCTAGTGCCGGACGATCCAGATCAGGATCAGGCCGGCCACCGCCGATCCAATGCCGACGCCGCGCAGAATATGGTCCGGCGTCGCCAGCGCGCTTTTCATTGCGCGCCGCATCCAGGCCGGGCTTGCCGCGAACATCAGGCCTTCGAGTACAAACAGGACACCCACACCGATGAGGAAGTCGGCGATCGCTATGGACCTCATCGGACTGGAACCTCCCCGGTGTCGTTTGTTGCCGCGAGGTCGGGCGCGCGGCGAAGCTCCGCGTCGCGCCCGCTGCAGCTTTTATGGCTTCGGTGCCGCCGGCGGCGGCGGCGCGGTGGCCGTCGCTGCCGGGGCCGCGGCCGGCGGCTTGCCGGATGCATTGTTGAAGAACTTGAAGAAATCGGAATCCGGCCGCAGCAGGAAGCGGGTGTCGCTGCTCTTCAGGCCGTTCTCATACGCCGTCATCGAGCGGTAGAACGCAAAGAAGTCGGGATCCTTGCTGTAGGCTTCGGCGAACAGGCGGTTGCGCTCGCCGTCGCCCTCGCCGCGCACCTGCTCGGCGGTCGAATTGGCCTCGGCGACGATGACGGTGGCCTGGCGGTCGGCATTGGACCTGATCTCCTGCGCCTTCTGGCCGCCCTGGGCGCGGAACTCGGCGGCTTCGCGCTGCCGCTCGGTCTGCATGCGCTGATAAACCGCCTGGCTGTTCTGCTCCGGCAGGTCGGCACGCCTGATCCGCACGTCCACGACCTGGATGCCGTAGGCGCCGGATTCCTTGTCGAGCTGGTCCCGGATCCGCCCCATCAGGGCTTCGCGCTCGTCGCGTACCACCTGGATGAAGGTGACCTCGCCGAGCACGCGGCGCAGCGAGGCGTTCAACAGCGTCGTCAACTGGACATTGGCGGCCTGGATCGACCCGACGCTCTGGTAGAAGCGCAGCGCATCCTTGATGCGATAGCGCGCGAAGGCGTCGACCACCAGCCGCTTCTGGTCCGAGGCGATCACCTCCTGCGACGGATTTTCGAGATCGAGGATGCGCTTGTCGATCAAAATCACGGTATCGATGAACGGCGCCTTGAAGTGCAGGCCCGGGTCGGTGACGACACTGACCGGCTCGCCAAGCCGCACCACCAGCGCCTGTTCGGTCTGATCGACCGTGAACACCGCGCCGTAGGCGACGATAATGGCGACCAACAACACAAGCAGCGCGACGATGCCGGTAACGGGGGACCTCATCGGGTGGCTCCCGTCTGCTGTTGCGGCTGGCCGCTGGTGGTTGGGGTCGGACGCCGCGGCGTCAGCTCGCTCAATGGCAAATATGGCACGACCCCCTGCGAGGACGCCGAATTGCCGCCGTCATAGATCAGCTTCTCGGACCCGCCGAGGATGTGTTCCATGGTCTCGAGATAGATGCGCTGCCGCGTGACGCCCGGCGCCTTCTTGTATTCGTCGTAGACCTTGAGGAAGCGCGCGCTCTGTCCCTTGGCCTCGGCGACCGCCTGCTGCTTGTAGCCTTCCGCCGTCTGCAGGATCTGCGCGGCCCGGCCGCGCGCATCGGGAACGACGCGGTTGGCGTAGGTTTGGGCCTCGTTCTGCAGCCGTTCGAGATCGGCACGCGCCGCCTGCACGTCGCGGAACGAGTCGATCACCTGCGCCGGCGGATCGACCTTCTGCATCTGCACCTGCTGCACCAGGATGCCGGAGCCGTAGAGGTCGAGCGTCTTCTGCATCAATTCCTGTACCGCAAGCTCGGTGGAGGTGCGGGCGCCGGTCAGGATCGGCTGGATGTTGGAGCGGCCGATCACTTCGCGCATCGCGCTTTCGGCGACCGCCTTCACGGTGCCTTCGGGATTCTGGATATTGAAGAGATAGTCGGGCGCGCCCTTCGGCTTGATGCGCCACAGCACGGTGAAGTCGACATCGACGATGTTCTCGTCGCCGGTCAGCATCAGGCTCTCTTCCGGCACGTCGCGCATGGTCCTGCCGCGCCGCGCCGGATCGTCGATCAGCGTCATGCCGATGCTGAGCGTCGACACCCGAAGTACCTTCGGCAGCAGCACGGTCTCGATCGGATACGGCAGATGGTAGTTCAAGCCGGGATCGGCGTGGGAGACGTACTTGCCGAAACGCAGCACGATGCCCTGCTCTTCGGACTGGACGCGATAGAAGCCGGACAGTGCCCAGATCGCCAGCACGCCGAGCAGCAGCAGCGCGACACCGATGCCGCTGAAATGGCCGCCCGGCAGCAATTGCTGCAACCGGTCCTGACCGCGGCGCAGAAGATCCTCAAGATCGGGCGGCCTCGGCCCAACCGGTTGCGGCCCGGAGCCCCACGGCCCCTTCGGACCCGAGCCCCACGGGCCTCCGCCTTGATTCTTCCACGGCATCGACAGTCTCCTCCGCGGGCGTCGGGAGCCCAGGGCGCCCCGCCTCGCACGATCTGCAGGCTTTATAGGGGACGGCTGTGGCGCTTACAACGCGGCTTGTGGCTCGAAGCAGCTAAGCCTGACGCCGCAATTGTCAATGTAAACATCGTCTAATGCGGTTAATGCGACCCTCGCCGCATATAGGTCACATAGGAAAAGTCCGCGCTGTCGTCCGGACCGGACGGATTGCGCACGCGCGCGACCTCTTTCCAGTCCGCCGCCGCGATCGCGGCAAGACAGGTGTCGCCCTCCGGCCGCGCATGAACTTCGGTGACTTCCAGCCGGTCGGCGATGCCCATCCACTGCGCGTAGATCTCCGCGCCGCCGATCACGACGATTTCCGTGGCCAAACGCCGCAGCGCATCGCCGGTAGCGACCGCGCGCGCGTTCGCAAGCGACGTCGTCACCACCGCGCCGGGCCGGCGAAACCCGGCGTCGCGCGTGACCACGATGTTGGTGCGCCCGGGCAGCGGCCGGCGCAATGAGAGGAAGGTCTTGCGGCCCATCACGACGGGCTTGCCGATCGTCATCGCCTTGAGGCGCTGCATGTCGGATTTCAACCGCCACGGAATCGCGCCGTTGGCGCCGATCACGCCATTGTCGGCGACGGCGACGATGAGGACGATTTCAGGAAAGGACATGCGACGCGCGAACTGGATAACTCCGAGCCATTAGGCCACCCGCAGATGGGGCATCAATTCCGGCGCCAGATAAACCGGAATGACGCTCTCGAAGTATTGGCCTCCGGTGAAAGTCGTATCGATGCGCCGGCCGATATACGGGTCGATCCGTATGTACGACCCCAGTGCCCGGGCGCGTTCGATCTGCCGGCTATCGACAGCCGGATCAGAAATCGAGAAAACGGATCGATAGGGGACCTCGACCAACAGGGCGGTCGCCTCCTTGATCAGACGGCGTTCTTCCTCAGGCGAATTCGGCACGAGGATCAGCGTCCACCGTCCCTCCTCCTCGCGAAACTCCCAATAGGCTGCGAGCAGCGGACTGCCTCGCGCGATCAGCTCTTCGGCCAATCTTTCAGACGCCTCGACTTTCCGATCGCCTAGCGCTTCAGTAACCATTGCAGCAATCCCTTGTCGGCCCCAACCGCCTCGAGCATCGTCGTCGCGTCGTCCGATGTCCAAACCTCGTACCGCGCGTGCTCCGACCACTTGCTAACTGTCGCCCAGCTCTCTCTCAGCTCAGAAACTACATTCATATCGTTCTCAAGCTGGCTTTTCAGGCCAGCCAAATTCAGCAGGTCGTTGAGTTTGTGGGTATAGATATTATTGACCCGAGACTTATCAGGAATCTCGTTTGCACGAAAGCCGGCGGCGATAACCGCCTTGAGAGCACATTCAACGGCGTAGCCTGCCAGATAGTAAGCACCGGACGCCAGGCCGTTAGCGTAAAGCAATTTGGCCTCGGTCAGCCGCAGCCCTGCAAGTTGCCGGAATGTGTCTCGATCCTAACTCATCCTGCGACCTACACCGCGACCTCGGCCTTGATGTGCGGGTGCGGGTCGTAGCCTTCGAGCATGAAGTCTTCGTAGCGGAAGCCGAAGATGTCCTTCACTTCGGGATTGATCTTCATCACCGGCAGCCGCCGCGTCGGCCGCGTCAGTTGCAGCCGGGCCTGCTCGAGATGGTTGGAATAAAGGTGGGCGTCGCCGAGGCTGTGAACGAAGTCGCCGGGCTTGAGGCCTGTGACCTGCGCCACCATCATGGTCAGCAGCGCATAGGAAGCGATGTTGAAGGGCACGCCGAGGAAAGCGTCGGCCGAACGCTGATAGAGCTGGCACGACAACTTGCCGCCGGCGACATAGAACTGAAACAGGCAGTGACAGGGCGGCAGCGCCATCCTGTCGACGTCGGCCGGATTCCAGGCGCTGACGACCAGGCGCCGCGAATCCGGATTGCGCCGGATCATGTCGACGACATTGGCAATCTGGTCGATGCTGCGGCCGTCCGGCGCCGGCCACGACCGCCACTGCGATCCGTAGACCGGGCCGAGGTCGCCATTGGCGTCGGCCCATTCGTCCCAGATCGTCACGCCGTTGTCCCTGAGATATTTGACATTGGTGTCGCCCTTGAGGAACCAGAGCAGCTCGTGCACGATCGCCTTCAGCGGCAGCCGCTTCGTGGTCAGCATCGGGAAGCCGGCGGCGAGATTGAAGCGCATCTGGTGGCCGAACACCGACAGCGTGCCGGTGCCGGTGCGGTCGTGCTTCGCCGCGCCGTCCGACAGAATCCGTTCCAGCAGGTCGTGATATTGATTCATCGCAAGGTGTCGCCGACGCCGGGTGAATTTTCAGGCGGTCAATTGTAGCGGCGGCGGCCGCCGCCCGGCAGCGGCAATTCGGCCGATGCCGCGATTATACCGGAAAAATGAGCATCCGGCCCGGCAACGGCAAGGGCCGAAGCCGGGTTGCGTCACCCGACCAGCCCGGCAAAGCCGAGCAGGCCGCCGGCCAGGAGCAGCCAGAGCGGGTTGAGCCGGGTCGCAAAGGCCACCGCCGCCGCGGCAGCGGTAATCAGCGCGGCCGGCCAGGTCCGATCCGAGGCCAGCGCCAATACCAGGGCGCTTGCGCCCATCAAGCCGATCGACAGCGGAACCAGCGCGGCCTGGATGATGGCGGGCCAGCGCGAATGGCTCGACCGGGTCAGAACGCGGCTGACGCCGTAGGCGAGGATCGCGGTCGGGACGCACATCGAAAGCGTCGCCACCAGCGCACCCCCGACGCCGGCGACGGCATAGCCGATCAGGGTGACGATCAGCACGTTCGGCCCCGGCGATAGCTGCGAGATCGCAAACACGTCGGCAAATTGCTTGTCGTTCAGCCAGTGATGAACATCGACCGCGACCCGGTGCATTTCCGGAATGGCGGAATTCGCGCCGCCGACCGCAAACAGCGACATCAGCCCGAACGTCCACGCCAGGGTCCAGATCGGGTTGCCGTCCGAATTCATGCCGCAGCCCGCCGCCGCATGACGAAGGTGATGGCGATGCTGAGCGGGATCGCCAGCAGCAGCACCGCCGCCAATGGCAGCCGTACCACACCGATCGCTACAAACACCGCGACCAGCACCGCCAACCCGACAAGGTCGCGTCGCCTGGTCAGTGGCATCATCATGCGGAAGACGACGGCGATCAAAAGACCGACCGCGGCGCACGACACGCCGGCCAGAATGCGCCGCAGCGCATCGACGTCACCGAACCGTGCATAAAGCACCGCCAGGATGGTCACGATCACGACCGGCGGGCCGACCAGCCCGGCAAAGGCCGCGATGCCGCCGGCGATGCCGCGAAAGCGCGAGCCGAACACCACCGACAGGTTGACGATGTTGGGGCCGGGCAGGAAATGGCACAGTGCGAAGGTCTCGTTGAACTCGTCCGCGCTCATCCAGCGATGGTCGTCGACGATGGCGCGCCGCGCAAACACCAGCACGCCGCCGAAACCCGCCAGCGACATCTTGGCAAAGGCGACAAACAGCGTGACCAGGCTGGGCGGCGTCGAGCTCAGGCTTTCCGGCGCCGCCAGGGCGGCCGGCGGCGAATCCGAAGGCATCGCCAACACTTAGAACGGCCGCCGGGCGAGGCCAACCGATAATCGGCGGTATTCCACCGCCGCATGGGGCGGCGGCGCTCCAGGCGGGCAGAGCCCAGGCAGGCCCTATTTTTCTCAACACATGCAGCCTATATTGAGGCTGCCGGTTCGCCGGCTATGGAAATAAATTGCCGTCGCAATAAACCATTCGGACCCGGGGGCAGCACCCGGCGCCTCCACCCAAGCCCGTAGCGTCGGCGCGGGCTTCGGCGGGGGCGAAACAGGATCGACGAGGGCGTAAAGGGCGTGTTTTTTCTCGGTATGGTTCCGCCGTTATCGGGCTATGCAATAGTTGCAAACGACAACTATGCTCCGGTTGCTCAGGCTGCGTAACGCAGTTTGAAAGACCAAGTCTAAAGTCCTAGTGGGTTAAGCTCCGCTAGGCGGGGTTCGGAGGCACCTGGCAACAGAAGCCTCCACTTCATTTTGGCCGACCGCACGCCTTGTGCCGGAATTTTGACCAGCAGCGGGGATGCCTGCTGACCACGGACCGCCGCCGGGGTACCATGTGCCGATGGCGCGAGTCGGGCCAGGCAACACCGCCGCCGATCCACCGGCAGCGTCTGAACGCGACAGGATGACCCTATGGCGACCGATCATATCCGATACGATGTGCTGGCGCGCGACGCGCTGCGGGGGGTATTGCGCCGCGTCCTGACCGATGCCGCCGAGCACGGTCTGCCCGGGGAGCATCATTTCTTCATCACGTTTCTGTCGACCGCCGACGGCGTCAAGCTGTCGCCGCGGCTGCTGGCGCAATATCCGGAAGAAATGACCATCATCCTCCAGCACCAGTTCTGGGACCTCACGGTGACCGAGGATCGTTTTGAAGTCGGCCTGTCGTTCGGTGGCGTCCCCGAGCGGCTGGTGGTTCCGTTCAATTCCATCAAGAGCTTCTTCGACCCCTCGGTGCAATTCGGATTGCAGTTCGAGACTTCCGACACCGCAGCCGAAAGCCCGGCGGCTAATCCGCCTGCGGTGCCGGCGCCTGTCCCGGCGCCGAGCCTGGCCGGGCCGGCTGCGGAAAAACCGCCAGAGCCGGACAAGCCGAACGAGGGCGCCGAGGTCGTGCGGCTGGATCGCTTCCGCAAGAAGTGATCGACGCCGCCCTCGCGGAAACGCCGCTGGATTTCTTGTTTTGACGCGTTTTCTTCACGCCAACCGGTACCCACTTCGCTCGAGAACGCCATAGCGCAACGGACCCGACTCATGGCTCGATCGACCCCGTCCCCGCAATCCAGTTCCACCCGCTCCGAGACCGACAGCTTCGGCCCGATCGAGGTTGCCGCCGATCGCTACTGGGGCGCGCAGACCGAACGGTCGCGGCGGAATTTCCGCATCGGCGACGACCGGATGCCGATGCCGATCGTTCGCGCGCTCGGCATGGTGAAGCTTGCCGCCGCCGAAACCAATCGCGAACTCGGACTGCTCGACCGGCGCCGCGCCGGCGCCATCATCCGCGCCGCGCGCGAGGTGATCGACGGCAAGCTCGATGGACATTTTCCGCTGGTGGTCTGGCAGACCGGCTCCGGCACGCAAACCAACATGAACCTCAATGAGGTGATCGCCAATCGCGCCAACGAAATGCTGGGCGGCAAGCTCGGCGCCAAGCAGCCGGTGCATCCGAACGATCACGTCAATATGAGCCAGTCGTCGAACGATTCGTTTCCGACCGCGATGCACATCGCGGCAGCGACACGTATCCTCGCCGACCTGCTTCCCGCGCTCGATGAACTTCACCGCGCGCTTCGCAGCAAGGAGAAGGCGTTTGCAGGGATCGTCAAGATCGGGCGGACCCACACCCAGGACGCCACCCCGCTGACGCTCGGCCAGGAGTTTTCCGGCTACGCCGCGCAGGTCGAGAGCGGCATCGCCCGGCTGCGCGTCGCGGTCAGGGATCTGTATCCGCTGGCGCAGGGCGGCACGGCGGTCGGAACCGGCCTCAACTCGAAGCCGAAATTCGCCCGCATGTTCGCCCGGCACGTCGCCAGGATTACAAAACTTCCCTTCACCAGCGCCGCCAACAAGTTCGAGGCGCTTGCGTCCAACGACGCCTATGTCTTCGTGCACGGCGCGATCAATTCGGTGGCGACCGGCCTGTTCAAGATTGCGAACGACATTCGCCTGCTCGGTTCGGGCCCGCGTTCCGGCCTCGGCGAACTGATCCTGCCGGAAAACGAGCCGGGCTCCTCGATCATGCCGGGCAAGGTCAACCCGACGCAATGCGAGGCGATGACCATGGTTTGCTGCCAGGTGTTCGGCAACCACACCGCCATCACCGTCGCCGGCAGCCAGGGCCATTTTGAGCTGAACGTCTACAAGCCGGTGCTGGCATATTGTATGATGCATTCCATACAATTGCTGGCGGACGTCTCGCGTTCGTTCACCGAGCATTGCGTCGAGGGCATTCGCGCTGACGAGAAGCGGATCAAGGAACTGATGGAACGCTCGCTGATGCTGGTAACGGCGCTGGCGCCCAAAATCGGCTACGACAATGCGGCAAAGGTCGCAAAATCCGCGCACGCCCGTGGCACGACGCTGAAGGAAGAGGCCACCCGGCTCGGCCTGGTGACGGCGGCGGAATTCGATCGGCTGGTGCAGCCGGACAAGATGACCCATCCCGGCTGATCGCCGCGCGGGCAGCCCGTGAAGTCGCAGATATAATTATGTCTCATAACACCTAAAGAATAACATCGATCCGCTATCGCATTCGCGCGGGCGCATGCTAGAGCACAAGAAATCTGGTTTTCGCAGGGCGGAGCGCTTTTTTTGGTGCTATCAGAGGGCTACTACGAGGACTTCTGAATGACGATCGAGCCAGCCCAGCGCGACCTCTCACGTCTCCGTGAAAATGTTGCATGCTCCCCTTTTGCCGGGTGATGGGGACGGGCATGGGGGACGTCGTCAACCTGAAGCAATTCAAGAAGCGCACCGAGCGCCAGCAGTCGGAGCGACAGGCTGAAACCAATCGGGCGCGGTTCGGCCGAACCAGATCCGAACGCGGTCTCGAGCAACGGCGCAGCAGCCGCGACAACGAGTTGCTGGACCAGCACCGGATCGACGGCGAGGACGCGTCATGAAATCGCCGGTGGTGAAGCGCTCGATCGTGGTCGCCGGTCACAAGACCAGCGTCAGTCTCGAAGAGGCATTCTGGAATGGCATGAAGGAGATCTCCGGGCTCCGCGACATGACGCTGTCGGAATTGGTCGGCGAAATCGACAACAACCGCCAGCAGGGCAATCTGTCTTCCGCTATCAGGCTGTTCGTTCTCGACTATTTTCGGACCCGCGCGCTGTCCGCCGCGCCGGATGCAAAACCGCAGGACTAGCGCATTTCCGGCTCGGTCGAATCACCGCGCATCTGGGGGGCCTCGTGGTTCGAGACGCGTGGCGTTGCCACGCTCCTCACCATGAGGGTCGAAGACCTCATACTGAGGGGCATCGCGAAGCGATGCGTCTCGAAGGATGAAGCCGCGGTGCTGGAAAAAGGACTAATTGCTCCTCGCCGGACACGCCGCTCTTTTACAATCGCTCTAAGGTAAAGCCGTATTGCGCTCGCTGCGCTTGACCTATCGATCCGCCGATTGGAAAGACAGGCCATGACCAGCCAGCAACGAAACGACGCGCGCCCGCAACTGCCGCTGGGATCGGCTGCGCGCGGCTATCGCGGCGTCATCCAGCGCATCGCCGCCGGCGATGCCGGCTCGGCCCTGTCGGCCCATGAACTTGAAAGCCGGTTGATCGAACTCGGCTTTGTCGAGGGCGCGAGGGTCGAGGTGCTGCATGAGGGCGTGATCGGGCGCGATCCGATCGCGGTTCGGGTCGAGAACGTCACGATCGCCGTCCGCCGGCGCGAGGCGATGGCCGTGATTGTTGCCTGACAAGCGGTGCAGCGCGATGGAAGCCCGGTTGATGCATCTCGCCCTGGTGGGCACGCCAAACAGCGGCAAGACGTCGCTGTTCAATGCGCTGACCGGCAGCCGTCAGAAGGTCGCGAACTATCCCGGCGTCACCGTGGAGCGCAAGCAAGGCGGCTTCGTCACGCCGCTGGGGCGTCAGGTTTCGCTGCTCGATTTGCCCGGCACCTATTCGCTGCGCGGCCGCAGCCCGGATGAAGAGATCACCCGCGACGTGGTGCTCGGGCGCAGCCCCGGCGAAGCCGTGCCGGACCTCGTGCTGTGCGTCGCCAACTCCACCAATTTGCGGCTGACCATCCGTCTCGTCCTCGAACTCAAACGCACCGGCCGGCCGCTGATGCTGGTGCTCAACATGTTTGACATCGCCACCCGCCGCGGTGTCACGGTCGACGTGACGGGGCTGTCGGAAGCGCTCGGCGTGCCGGTCGTCACCTCCATTGCCGTGCGCAAGGGCGGTACCGCCGAGCTGTTGCGGCGAACCGACGAGATTGCGGCGCAGGCACCGGTCGCGGAACAGCAAAATCGCTGGCAGCCGCTGACGATCGCCGAATTGCGGGCCACCCAGCGCCAGGCCGATCGCATCATCGCGGCTACCATCAGCCTGCCGACAAAGCCCGATAGCTGGACGGCGCGAATCGATGCCGTGGTGCTGCATCCGGTGGCGGGCCTGGCGATCCTGGCGCTGATCCTGTTCGTGATGTTCCAGGCGGTGTTCGCATGGGCGCAGCCGGTGATGAATCTGCTGTCGTCCGGGTTTACCGCACTCGGCCAACTGGTCCACGACACGCTGCCGGCAGGCCTGCTGCAAAGCTTCCTGCAAAACGGCGTGATTTCCGGCGTCGGCAGCGTCATCGTGTTCCTGCCGCAGATCATCATCATCTTCCTGTTCATCCTGCTGCTGGAGGATTTCGGCTACATGGCCCGCGCCGCGTTCCTGATGGACCGCATCATGGGCGGCGCGGGCCTGCATGGCCGCGCCTTCATTCCGCTGCTCTCGAGTTTCGCCTGCGCGATTCCCGGCATCATGGCCACGCGGGTGATCGACAACCGCCGCGACCGTCTGACCACCATCCTGATCGCGCCGCTGATGACCTGTTCGGCGCGCATCCCGGTTTACACGCTGATCATCTCCGCCTTCATTCCCGCCAGGCTGATCTGGGGCTGGATCAATCTGCAGGGGCTGGTGATGTTCGGGCTCTACGGGGCGGGCATCGCCAGCGCATTGGGGGTGTCCTTCGTCATCAAGTTCTTCATGCTGCGTGACTACGCGCCGGCACCTTTCATGCTGGAGTTGCCGGACTACAAGATGCCGCGCGCCGGCAGCGTCGCCATCGGCGTCTATACAAGGGCGAAGATGTTCCTGCAGCGGGCCGGCACCACGATCTTCTCGATGATGGTGCTGATCTGGTTTCTGGCGTCGTTCCCGTTGCCGCCGGCCGGAGTAACCGACCCCCCGATCGACTACAGCTTCGCCGCGACGATCGGCAAGGCGCTGGAACCGCTGCTCGCGCCGATCGGATTCAACTGGCAGATCGCCGTGGCACTGATTCCGGGCATGGCGGCGCGGGAAGTCGCGGTCGCCGCGCTCGGTACCGTCTATGCCATCGAGGGCGGCAAGGAAGCGGCGGATCAGATCGGACGGGTACTGGCCACCAAATGGAGTCTGGCGACGGCGCTGTCGCTGCTGGCCTGGTATATCTTCGCGCCGCAATGCGCTTCCACGCTGGCCGTGATTCGCCGCGAAACCGGAAGCTGGAAATGGATGGCGATCACTTTCGCCTACATGCTCGCGCTCGCCTATGCCGCGAGTCTCGCGACCTACAACATCGCCTACGCCCTCGGTGCCGGCTAAGGTCGCAAGACGGCGGCGCGTGTCGCGATCATCGCGACGTCGCGGACAAGGCCAGCAGCGCAAGCAGCAGCGCCGGTGGCATCACCACCAGGCCCAGCCGGAGAAACCGCAGCGCACCGACATGTTCGCCCTCGCGCCGCAGCGCGATCAGCCAGAGAATGGTGGCGAGCGAGCCGGTCACCGACAGGTTGGGACCGAGGTCGACGCCGATCAGGATCGCGCCGGCGACCTCGGTCGGTACCTGCGCCGCATGACGGGTAGTTGCCGCGATCAGCCCGACCGGCAGATTGTTGATGAGGTTCGATGCGATGGCGACGGCGATGCCTGCGAGCCAGGCCGTGAGCTGCGGCGAGGCCGCCGCGGCCCGTTTCAGGACAGCCGCCAGCGCTGGCAGCACGCCGGTCCGGTTCAGGCCTTCGACCAGGATGAACAGGCCCGCGACCAGCGGCAGCACCGACCAGGAGATGTCCTGCAGGACCGGCCATGGCGATTGCCGTCCCAGCACGAGCACCAGCATCGTCACCGTTGCACCGGCCACGAAGGTAGGCCATCCGAGCGCCGAGCCGAGTGCCGATGCCGCCAGCAGCACAACCGCCGTCATCACGATTCCCGATGCCGCCAGCTTGCCCGCGAAGGTCAGCGGAGCAACGTCACCGGCCTCGGCGACCGGCGCATCGAGTGCGCGACGTTGCGTCAGCCGCAAGGCGAGATAGGTGGCGACGATCGCGGCCAGCGAAGGCAGCGCCAACAGACGCAGCCACACCGCGAGCGGCGGCATGTCGTGTCCGAACACCACGAGGTTGGCCGGATTGGAGATCGGAAGCACGAAGCTCGCCGCATTGGCGATGAACGCGCAAATGAACAGATAGGGTAGCGGCTCGACCTTGGCGGCGCGGGTGGCGGCATAGACCGCCGGCGTCAGCACCACGGCGGTGGCATCGTTCGACAGCAGGACCGTGACCACGGTGCCGACGACGTAGACGATCAGAAACAGCCGTTTGGCCTCGCCTCGCGAATGTCGCACCGCCTGCGCGGCGAGCCAGTCGAACAGCCCCTCCTTTCGCGCCACTTCGGCCAGCAGCATCATGCCGATCAGAAAGAAGTAGACATCGGTACCCTTGCCGGCGGCCGCCAGCGCGTCCGGCCAGGGCAACAGGCCGAGCAACACCAGCAGGGCTGCGCCGGCAACCGCCCAGATGAATTCGGGCAAATTCCATGGCCGGACAATCACGCCCAGGGTCGCGAGGATGGCAATTGCCCAGGTGACGGCATCGGTCGCCGGGATCACTGCGCGGCCGCCAAGGCGGGCGCCGCCGGACGATGCTGCGCCCCGGGCCGGCGGGCGCAGGCCGGCTTCAGGATCGGCGCGAAGCCGAGCCACAGTGCGACCGAGCCGAGCGCAAAGCTGCCGAGAATGAGGAACATGGCGCTGTAACCGATCTCCTGCGCGATCCAGCCACCGAGCGCGGGACTGAGCGAGGCGCCGAGACCCTGGACGGTCATCACCGCGCCCTGCCCGACATTGACGCGTCCACTGCGATCGAGAATGCGCGCAACAAGGCCGGGCACCGCGACGCTCTGCAATCCGGCGCCGACCCCGTCAAGGATCTGCACCGGATAGACGCCCCAATTGTTCATCACACAGGCGGCGAGGACGCCGCGGATCGGCAGCGCGATGAACGAAATCAGCAACACCAGCCAGTACCCCTGCTTCTCGGCAACGCGCGTCGCGAGCAGCGATACCAGAATCATGACGCCCTGGGCCACAACGATGGTGATCGCGACAAATCCGGCCGGGTCCGCCTGTTTGGCCGAGACGACCGCAAGCCCGTACAATGGAAGCATGGCGCCATTGCCGAGATGAAAGCAGGCCAGCGCCGCGGCCAGAATCAAAAGCGGCCTGCTTTCCAGCAGCACGGTGAAGCCGCCGACCTCGCCGGTTTCGTGCTCGGTTCGGTTGAGCCCGCGCGCCTCGTCGTCATCGATCGCGCCGCCCGGGATCATCAGCACCGAGACGATCGACAGGATGCCGAAGGCGGCGGCGAGCCCCAGCACGGCGGTGAATCCGAATTTCCATCCGAGCAGGCCCGACAGCCCGGCGCCAACCATGTTGCCGGCATGGTTGAGCGCCTGATTATGGCCGTTCTGCCGGTTGAAGCCGGCCTGGCGAACGATGCCGAGCGTCATGCCGGTCACCGCCGGGCCGATCGCCGCGCCAGCGATCGCGGTCGCGACCTGGGACAGCGTCACCAGCCAAAAGTTCTGTGAAAGCAACACGATGCCGGAGGCGATCACCGTGCAAATGCCGGGGATGACGACGTAAAGCCGTTTGTGCCGGGTCGCATCGATCAACGCGCCGGCGGGTGTCGTCATCAGCATTCCGGTGATGCCGCCAAGCGTCATCACGGTGCCGATCAGCCCGCTCTCCCAGCCATGGGCATGCAGGAATACGCCCAGGAACGGACCGATGCCGGCCTGCATGTCGGCCATGAAGAAATTGAGCGCGAGCAGCGGCCAGATGCCCCTGGAGCTCAAAGCGTTCGATGGTCGGTTCAGCTTGAGCTCCGGTCGCGGGGATTGCCGCAGCCCTAACGCCGGGGACCTGATTTGGTTCGCACCATTGACCGATTCGGCGGAGGTGCCGGGGCCGCGGAGCTGAGCCCGGTTCTGAGTCGATCAGAACCGCATAGGCGCTAGAATGACGGCCGGGGTGGATTGGCGATCGGCGGCGTCAGTACCAGGGGCTGCCGCGGCTTGGGCTGTCGCACCACATTGGGGGCCGGCCGGACTTCGATCGGCGGCGGCAGCGGCGCGACCTGCTGGCTGACCACGGGCGGGTTGGGTGTCGAGGGTACGGAAGGCGGCCGCGGCAGGGCTGCCTTGGGTTTCAACAGCGGCCGGCGGCCCGGATTCAGCCCATCGGGAAGCGACGGTTCGGATGGGACCGCACCGGGGATCGGGCCCGATCGCGGCGGAATCGATGCCGGCGTCGCCGCCGGGGGCCGCTCGCCGCGCTCGATCGAATCGAGCCGGCGGGTCTCGCGGTCGATCGCCCGCACCGCCAGCCATGACGACAGCGCCGCAACGTCGATGGTTCGGTCGAGCGCGTCGGGCGAGCCCGCCGCGAACAACTGAAGTTCCGGGCGGCTCGCCGCCGCTCCGACGCTGGTCGAAGCGAGGGTGGCGCGAATGTCGGCCTGGTCGGCGGGAATATCGTAGCCACCGGACACAATGGCGCGGGCGCCATCGGCGCCGAGCGTGATGGGGTCGACCCGAAGCCGGCCGTCCCTGATGGTGAAGGGAATTTGCGCCGAGGCGACCGGCAACGCACCGGCCGACAACACCGGCTCGACGATCTGCCGCAGCCTGGTGTCGTCGGTGGCCTGCCCGGCATCGCTGGCACGGATCGCGGCATCGAACGCGCGCGGGTCGAGCCCGGCGATGGCAGCGGATTCCAGCGTCACCGCGCCGCTTCCGGACAACGCCCCGGTCAGCGCCGATGTGCTGCGGCCGAGGCTCGCCAGCGTCATCTGCATCGAAATGCGGCCTGCGGGCATTTTAAGCTGCCGATAGTGCAACGCCGTGCCATCCACCGCCGTGAGCTGCACGCGCGCGTTGAGCGCAATGCCGTCGTTGGTCTGCCTGGCGTCGATATGGGCTGTCGCCGCTCCGCCCCCGATCACGCCCTTGATCTCGTCGAAGGTGAGCGACTGGCCGTCATTGACGACCGTTCCGCTCACCGGGCGCAACTCACCGCCGCCCGGAAGCGAACCGCGCAGCGCCTGGAACGTGATCTGGCCGCGCCAGCCCTTTAGCAGGCCCGAACCGAGCGGCTCGGCCGCAGCGCGCCCGGCACTGCCGATCGCAAGCGCGAAGGCCGGGGCGAGGTCAAGCGTGTCGAGACCGACTTCGCCCTCGACGTTCTTTTCCTCGCCCAGCGTCAGCACGATATGCCCGCGCAGCCGCGAGCCCGCAATCGAGCCGTCCAGATCGTCGAAGGTCAGCTTGCCGCCGGCGAGCGCGACCCGGGACGACAGGCTGACATTGCGCGCCAGCGCGTCGGCGGGCTTGAGATCGAACAGCGGCGTCAGATCGACCCGCCGTATGGTCAGATTGACGCTGGCGGTCGGCTCCGGCGCCCACGGTCCGGCGCTGCCCTGCGCGTCGGCGTCCAGTCCGGCGCCCGTGATCTTGACCTTTAGCCGCAGCGGCGCCTGCCAGGTGCCGCTCGCGGATCCTTCGAATTGCGCCGGGCCGGGACCGGCGGCGACAATTTGATTGAGTCCCAAAAGGGTCAGCAACGCACCGCCCTGTTGCGACGACAGCTTCGATTCAATGCTGATTTCGCTGCGCCTGAGCGCGTCGAGATCGATCGCGCGCAAGCTGGCGACGGCGGGCTTCGCGGTGACGGTGACCGCGCCCGTGAGCTGCGGCGCGTCGAGGTCGACCACGGCCCGCGCGCTCGCAAGATCGGCATCGGCGGAATCCTTGCCGACATCGAGCGCGAGCTTGAGATGTGCCGGGCCCGGACCGGTGCCCATGGCATCGAGCCGCGCCGCCAGCGCCGGCGCCAGCGGCGCAATCAAGCCGGTGATCTGGCCGAGCGACGGTGCGTTCGAATTCAGCGCCAGCTTTCCGGTCGCATCGGCACGATCGAAATCGCCGGAGGCGTCCACCATGACGCTGCCGGCGTCGCCGATCTTGAGCTGATCGAGCGAGATCATTTTCGGGCCATAGCCGAGCCTGGCCAGAAAGGGATGCAAATCCTCGCCGGCCGAACTGGCGTGCCCGATATCGAGCGAGACCGCCGCCGCGTCGGGCCAATCGGCCTGCGGGCCTGCCAGCGATCGCACGAACGCCGCGGCGGCGTCGAGATCGAGATGATCGGCCTTCAACACGGCGTCGAACCGCGAGCCGCCGGCCGATGGTCTGGCGAGCGCAACCTCGCCTTCAACGGCGCCGCCGTCGATCTCGGCCTTCATGGCATCGATGGCAACGCGGTCCGCGGCCACACTGACGGTGCCACGCAGCCGCAGCGGCTTTTGACTGTGAAAGCTGGCCTCGCTACGGCCCTGCAGCCACGCCGCCAGCGTATCCGGATCGGACGATTTCGACATCGAGGGCGCCGCGGAAACTGCCGGACGGGCCGGGCTGCATGTCGGTGCCGCTGAGGCTGATATGGCTGGCGCCGGGGGCGCGAAAATCCAGCCGATCGACGATCCAGGACTTGGCGTCGGCGTGCAGATCGGCAGCAATAGCCTGCATGACCCGCTTCATGCGGAAAAATGGCGATGTGATCGCCGCCGTCGCGGCGGCCGAGCCCGACAAGGCCGCCGTCTATGAGATCGGCGACGACGAATCAGGCATGCGGCTCGACCGTTGGTTTCGTCGCCGTTTCCCCGATCTGCCTCAGTCTCACCTGATGAAGATCGTGCGCAAAGGCGAGGTGCGCGTTTCCGGCCGGCGGGCGGACGTTTCGACCCGGCTTGCGGCCGGCGAAAACGTTCGCGTGCCGCCGCTCCGTATGCCGGCGGGGCAGGGGCCGGCGGTCAGGCGCGCCAGTCCCGGCGACCGCGAGGCGATCCGGGCGATGACGCTGTTCGAGGACCGCGACGTGATCGTGCTCGATAAGCCCTACGGCCTCGCGGTCCAGGGCGGCTCGGGAACGAAGCGCCACGTCGACGGCATGCTGGAGGCGCTCGCCGACAAGAACGGCGAGCGGCCCGTTCTCGTTCATCGGCTCGATCGCGACACTTCGGGTGTGCTGCTGATCGCCAAGTCGCGCAAGATCGCGGCCGAGCTCGGCGCGACCTTCCGTTCGCGCGGCGCAAAAAAGATTTACTGGGCGCTGGTCGAGGGCGTGCCGAAGCCGGCGCAGGGGCGCATCTCGATGTTTCTCGCCAAGGGCGACGGCATGGGCGAAGCGCGCGGCGCCGGGCCGGGCAGGGCGGATCTCGAGCGGATGCGGGTCGCCAAGCACGGCGATCCCGACGCTCAGCATTCGCTGACCCTCTACGCGGTCGTCGACAAGGTCGCGCCGCGGCTAGCGTGGCTGTCATGCGCCCGGTCACCGGCCGGACCCACCAGCTGCGCGCCCATTGCGAGGCGATCGGCCATCCGATCATCGGCGACCCGAATACAATCGAAAGTCCCCGAACGATCCGGCGCGCAGCGATCCCTTGCGCGCGGTTCCGCCCGGGCTCGAACCCATGCTGCATCTCCTGGCGCGCCGCCTGATCCTGCCCCATCCGCGCGGCGAACTCATCGACGTGACCGCGCCGCTGCCGGCGCATATGAAGACACAGCTTCGCCATGTTCGGCTTCGACGTGAGCGAACGCGATCCGATCGAGGATGCGCCCGATGAGTGAGGCGCCGCGCGATCCGATGCGCGCCGCCCAGGCGAATATGCGCCCGCGCGACGATCAAACGTTTCTATCGTGACAGTCGATGTCCGCGAGGCGGCGGGCGGCCAGCACGCCTTGACGCTCGACGGCCGTGGCGCGCGGACGCCTGGGCGCAACCTGCTTGCAGCGAAGAGCCGGGCGCTCATGCTGAAGGTCGCGGCCGAATGGGAACGGCAGCGCGAGACGATCGAACCGGCCGACATGCCGCTGACCCGGCTCCTCAACTCGGCGGTGGACGGCGTGTCGCGCACGATCGCCGAGACGCGCGCGGAAGTGCTCAAATATGCGGGCTCCGATCTCCTCTGCTACCGCGCCGAGGAGCCGGAAGCGCTGGCCGAGCGCCAAGCCGAGGCGTTCGACCCAGTGTTGCGCTGGGCCGCGGAGAGGCTCGGCGCGCGCTTTCGTCTCGCCGCCGGCGTCACGCATGTCGAGCAGCCGCCGAACTGATCGAGGCGATCCGCACGGCGATCGAGGATTTCGATGATCCGGTTGGGCTCGCCGCGCTCAGCGTCTTAACGACGCTTTCCGGCTCGGCGCTGCTTGCGCTTGCGGTCGCGTGCGGTCGCCTCTCGCCCGAGGAGGCCTGGCGGGCCGCGCATGTCGATGAGGAT
Source organism: uncultured Alphaproteobacteria bacterium (assembly GCA_963748165.1). Taxonomy (GTDB): domain Bacteria; phylum Pseudomonadota; class Alphaproteobacteria; order Rhizobiales; family Xanthobacteraceae; genus Bradyrhizobium. The sequence goes on along the minus strand of CAVVIM010000011.1, from coordinate 3,005 downwards.
TTTCAGGCCGAGCGATGGGGCGCAGACGGAGAGGCGAGGGCGCGCCGTGAGGCGCGCTGGAGGGAGTTCGAAGCCGCGGCGCTGGCGGCGAGCGCGTCGGGCTGAATGCTGTCAGGGCGTCGGGACCACGGCTTTCAGCGCCGCGTTCGGCCGCGTTGAGAAGGCGATGTGGCGAGCGATCGACCGGACACATCCTCCTCGTCTGCGGCGCCGCTCCGGCTTTGGCCGTTGGCGGAGGCAGATGAGCAGACGTCCCAAATGTTGCGCAGCGCTCAGGGCGCCGCGCGTCCCGCTACGCCTCTTCGGAAGCTCTCTTGCTGGAAGTTCGAAGCGGATGAGACTCGTCCTCGCCCCCCTCGACGCCCGCCTCGTCAGTCGTTATCGGCAGCGCCGCGTGGAAGTCGTACCATGAGCCCCATGAGTTCTCTGAGCGCTGTTCAAGCCGGGTGTTCGTCTCCACAAGCCGAAGCCCTTGCTTTGAACCTGGATCGCAGCGTTGCGGGCGATCGCCTCGCCATAGCTGAGCCAAGGCCCCGGCGATTCTTCGCCGAAAAGCCCGGTAGCGTCGAATTCGAATTTATGCTCGACGTACATGCCTTCCCGCGCTGGCCATGGCGGCTGTTGGTGCATAACCGCCTTCTGATCGACGATTTTGAATCGCGTGTATCCCAATGCCTTGAGTAGCGCCAATTCCTTGAGTTGGTCCGCCAGAAACGGCTGTCGCTCGATGGAAATGAAGTTTGGCCGATCCTCCTCATTCATCAAGTCCTCGAGGCAGAGGACGTCGGCGCCTTCGATATCGATCTTGAGATAATATGGGACGCCGAATTGATCGGTGAGCCATGAAAACGGGATCGACGGCACAACGATTTCTGTCCAATTCGGAGAGACCTTGGCGCTCGAGCGTTCCTTGTATCTGGGATTGTATTCCGTAGTTCCCCAGATGCTGCGTTCAGTGTTTAGGAAAAATGTCACCTTGCCGAAGCGCTCTCCAACCGCTTTCTCGATAAGAACGTAGCGCCCCTCGGCGATCTCGCGGCCGAAGCGCAACTTCAAGCCATCGCATAGCGTGGGATTTGCTTCGACCGCGACAACGATGAACCCCTTCTTCAAATAGAACTCAGAATCCTGGCCATTGTGAGAACCGAGATCGTAGATAAGGTTGGCGATGTTCCCCATGAGCCCTGAACTCGCGCAGCCGGCATAGGTTCCGCGCCAATTGCTCATTGATTTGTGATCTGTCGCGGAGAGCGCACGCGGCGGGTGATGAGAGGAGAAGTGGCGTGATCCCCGTGTGCATCATCGCGGCCTTCGAAGCGATCGCCGCATGCCTCCGAGACGCTCAAAGCGAGTTGTGAAATCCGCTTTCTGCCCAATTTTGCGATCAGGTCGCCCAGGCGTTGAGCGCCTGTTTCAGCTAGCCGCCCGCCATGCTAAGGCCACTTCCCTCGCCGATTTGGCGCGAAGCAGGGCACGGCCATGAAAGACATCCTCGCCCGCCTCGACGCCCGCCGAGACCGCGCCCGGTTGGGGGGTGGCCAGCAGCGCATCTCGGCCCAGCACGCCAAGGGCAAGCTGACCGCGCGCGAGCGCATCGAGCTTCTGCTCGATCACGACTTGTTCGAGGAGTTCGACATGTTCGTCCAGCATCGCTGCGACGACTTCGGCATGGAGAAGACGAAATTCCAGGCGATGGCGTGGTCACCGGCTGGGGCACCGTCAACGGCCGGACGGTATATGTTTTCGCCAAGGACTTCACCGTGTTCGGCGGCTCGCTCAGCGAGACCCACGCGCAGAAGATGACCAAGATCCAGGATATGGCGGTCAAGAACCGCGCGCCGATCGTGGGCCTCTTCGACGCCGGCGGCGCCCGCATCCAGGAGGGCGTCGCGGCGCTCGGCGGCTACGGCGAAGTGTTTCAGCGCAACGTGCTCTCTTCCGGCGTCATCCCGCAGATCTCGGTGATCATGGGTCCCTGCGCCGGCGGCGACGTCTATTCGCCGGCGATGACCGACTTCATCTTCATGGTGCGGGACACGAGTTATATGTTCGTCACCGGCCCGGACGTCGTGAAGACGGTGACCAACGAAACCGTGACCGCGGAGGAACTGGGCGGGGCGCAGGTCCACACCACGCGCTCGTCAATCGCCGACCGCGCCTACGACAACGACGTCGAGGCGCTGTTGCAGATGCGCCGCCTGATCGACTTCCTGCCGGCCTCCAACCTCGAGCAGCCGCCCAAGCTGCCGAGCTTCGACGATCCCGACCGGATCGATGTGTCCCTCGACACGCTGATCCCGGAAAATCCCAACAAGCCCTATGACATCAAGGAATTGATCATCAAGGTCGCCGACGAGGGCGACTTCTTCGAGATCCAGGAGGCGCACGCCAAGAACATGGTCACCGGCTTTGCCCGCATCGATGGATCGACGGTCGGCGTCGTCGCCAATCAGCCGCTGGCGCTCGCCGGCGTCCTCGACAGCGATGCGTCGCGCAAGGCTGCGCGCTTCGTGCGCTTCTGCGACTGCTTCAACATTCCGATCGTCACTTTCGTCGACGTGCCCGGCTTTCTGCCCGGCACGGCGCAGGAATATGGCGGCCTCATCAAGCACGGCGCCAAGCTCCTGTTCGCCTATGCCGAAGCGACGGTTCCCAAGGTTACGGTCATCACCCGCAAGGCGTTCGGCGGCGCTTACGACGTGATGGCGTCCAAGCATCTGCGCGGCGACATCAACCTCGCCTGGCCGACGGCGCAGATCGCGGTGATGGGCGCCAAGGGGGCGGTTGAGATCATCTTCCGCGCGGACATCAACAATCCGGCCAAGATCGCCGAGCGCACGAAGGAATACGAGGACGCCTTCCTCTCCCCCTTCGTCGCCGCCGAGCGCGGCTATATCGACGAGGTCATCATGCCGCACGCGACCCGCAAGCGTCTGTCGCGAGTGTTGGCGATGCTACGCAACAAGAAGCTCGAGAACCCTTGGAAGAAGCACGACAACATTCCG
>CAVVIM010000010.1:0-108415 GCA_963748165.1 uncultured Alphaproteobacteria bacterium | reverse complement strand
CTTGGACATGCGCCCGGTGCGATAAGCCACTCTGCCACGCTTCCGCACACAAAAACGCCCCGCCAGCCGAAAGGCCAGTGGGCGTTCATGTCTGTGCATCTGAGTAACCATACCAGCATTGTGCATATTTGCTGGTATCATGCAAGTATCTCTTGTTAACTCCAGCGAATAAGCGCATTATGCTGGCATAGATTTGGAGATGCAAGCGTGGCCAAGATTTCTGGAGAGATGCCCAATATTTGGGGCAAGGCGCGTGGCGGGGTGGCTCGAATGAAGGGCACCACAAAAAGAGAACGCAGTGACCTGGGGAAGAAGGCAGCTGCCGCACGCTGGTCTAGCGATGTTAAGCTAGCAACTCACGGATCGGAGGATCACCCTCTTAAGATCGGGGACATCGAAATTCCTTGCTACGTGTTGGAGGACGAAACTCGCGTCTTATCTCAACGTGGCGTCATTGGCGGTCTGGGAATGAGCAGTGGCAGTTCCGGTGCTGGCGTTAGGGGCGCTGACCGACTGACCATTTTTCTGGGTGGCAAGTCCGTTTCCCCACACGTTTCCAATGAGTTGCTAGCGCTGACCAACAATCCTATTCGGTTTCGCCAACCTTATGGCGGCGGCATTGCCTATGGATATCCCGCGACGATTTTGGCCGACATTTGTGATGTCGTTTTGTCCGCCCGGAAAGCGGGAGACCTCCATCACCAACAACACCATATTGCGGATCGCTGTGAACTCTTGGTGCGCGGCTTTGCTCGGGTTGGCATTATCGCGCTCGTTGATGAAGCTACTGGCTATCAACATGAGCGTACTAGGAACTCGCTAGCCCGGATACTTGAGGCCTTTGTGGCTAAGGAGCTTCAGCCATGGGTTAAAACTTTTCCAGATGAGTTCTACGCGCAGTTATTCCGACTGCGAGGCCTTGAATACAATGCAAACTATGTGAGACGGCCTGAATACTTTGGCACCCTCACCAACGATATCATTTGGAAACGGATTGCCCGGGCGTGCTGACCGAACTTAAGCGCGTGATCCCAAAGACCGCATCGGGTCGTCGCAAGGCGACGTTGTCTCAGGCGCTAACTCGTAATGTCGGTTACCCCAAGCTCCGCGAGCATCTGGGCGCAACCATCACTTACATGAGCGTAAGTCCAGACTATCCAACGTTCATCAAGACACTTGATGCTTACAGGCCGCGTTTCCACGATCAATTAGAACTGCCGTTCGAATATCGGCCCGACGAAGATGATGGAAGGGGGCTGTAATGCGCTTCTTGGTTGGACAGGTTTATGAATGCATCGATGACGGGCGCACAGCCGTAGTTGCCGAGACAAGGTCTGACGGTCGCGAAGGCCTTTTGCGCTTTGCAGATACCGGAAATACAGAATGGTTTTTATGGGCGGAACTGCATCATGCTGGCAAATGGCAATTGGTCGGTCCTAAATGAAAGAGGCCGCCAACTGAGGCGGCCTCTGGCTGGAATTCTTGGGAGGAAACCCCAGAGGGTGGCCGCTTCCTCTGGCAGCTCGCGTTTCTAGCCACGAAAAACAAACGCAATCCAGTATCGGCACCCTGACCTCAAAGGTCAGGCTCGCTTTGGCCGCCGCACCAACCGGAGGGTCAACTTGTGTGACCGCTTACGGGTTTGTTCCCGGCATAGCCAAAATTTTGGTCATAGAAACCTCCATCGCTTGGGCCCCATCTAAATGGGGTTGCGTTCGAAGATTTCAAATTGGGCCACTGACCAATTCAAACTAGGCCACCGGCCTCGGAAACAGGCCAGTACCGAAAATCCGCTTTGTTGCGCGCTCTAAATGCAAAATGGGTACAAGTTTGGGTACCATAGCCATTTTATCAGATTATTAAATGATTTCAATGGCCTGTGGCGGAGACGGAGGGATTCGAACCCTCGATAGGGCTTTACAACCCTATAACGGTTTAGCAAACCGCCGCCTTCAGCCACTCGGCCACGTCTCCGGTCAAGCCGATATGCCCGAGGCGGGGGCGAGCCGCAAGCGGCAGATTTCAGGCCGTCCGATTCCCGGTCTTTCCACGGCTTGGGGCTGCGATCAAGTCAACCGGTCCCGCCAAAGCCGTGGCAACAATGGGTCGACTTGCCGTCGGCCCGCCGCAAACCCCGGCAGTGCCGCCGGCTGCTCGTTGCCATCATCAAGTTCACCGGAGCGTGTTAGATCATACCCACCGACAGCCTCGTCATGGTGTCGCGGCAACGCCGGCACGGTTCATCGCCGTTCTTTCGGAATGACGTTTGCGCCTGTGAAATAAGTGTCCCGCGCTATTCCGTCGCGGCGGCCTCGCGTGCGCCGGCGCAGCGATCGGCGCCAGTCAAATCATCCGCAGCAATTCATCTGCAGCGAATAATTTTCTGACCACCGCGGTTCCACGGCCTCTCGGAGAGGTTGCGGACTGCGCTCCAGTCGCCGAAACGGCCGTGCGTGCACCGATCGATCGCCGCAAATCCGGGAGAATCCAACCGTCACGGCGACTCGATTCGGCTGCGCTCCGCGCGCTGCAAGAGCGCAAAACGGGCGACCCGGCGGCTCCGGTGGCGATCGGCGCGCCAAATGGAACTAATCGAAAACATCTTTTTAGAACAATGACTTCCGTGGAAGGGTCGGTCACGGTTGCGTGCTATTTGTGCAACACCCATTCAAAAACGGACAAAGCACCATGTCCCGAAGCGGTTCCTTTATTGCGTGTGTAAGGACCTTCGGTAATTGTGGTGGTGCGACGGAGGGGGGCATCCCGAGGTCGTCCCGTTTTAGGTGGTTCGCTTAAGTCCCTCGCGTTCATGCGGGTGTGTCCGAAGGCGCGAAGCGACTAAGCGGGTTTCAAGGGATTAAGGGAACCAACCTTCAGGGTGTTTCACCCAGCGGATCCGGAACCTTCCCTACAGAGCAACTTGGAGGTTTAACATGAAGATGATTAAGAGCCTACTGCTCGGCTCAGCGGCGGGTCTCGTCGCCATGAGTGGGGCACAGGCAGCTGATCTTCCGCTGAAGGCGAAAGCGGTCGAATATGTGAGGGTCTGCTCCCTCTATGGTGCGGGTTTCTATTACATCCCCGGCACCGACACCTGCATCAAGCTGAGTGGTTACCTGCGTGTTGACGTGGTTGCCAACACCAACTCCGACGATACCGGCAACACCTCGGGCGTCGCCGGTGCGCAGAATCGCTGGTCCAATGGTTACACCTGGCGGTCTCGTGAAGACTTCGACATCGATACGCGCACCGCGACCGAATACGGCGTGGTCCGCACCTTCTTCGATGCGACCTTTAGCTGGACCAGCGGCGGCTATGCGCCTAGCGGTAGCGGCAGCGCGTATACCACTTCGGCCCCGGCCGGAACAACTGGTAACGGCTCGGTCGCGGGCGGTGGCCTCGGCATGTACTACGCCTTCATCCAGTTCGCCGGCTTCACGATGGGTAAGGCCATCTCGCAGTTCAGCGCTCCCTGGACCGCGTATCCAGCCAACAACTTCGACGGTCTCGTCGGTGGTGGCGGCACGGTCACAGGTGTGAACCAGTTCAGCTACACGGCTGAGTTCGGCAACGGCATCAGCGGCACGCTGTCGGCGCAGGATCCGACCCAGTACTATCAGGCTGGGGTCAACAACCTGGCGTCTCTCGGCTATGGCTCCAGCGACTTCGCTGGCGTGGTTGCTCCTGACTTTGTTGGCATGATCCGCGTCGATCAGGCTTGGGGTCTCTTCCAGGCGTCGGTCGCCGCGCATGACAATCATGCCGGGTACTACAACAACGCCATTGGCGAACAATCTGGGCATCCCGACGACAAGTGGGGCTTTGCTGGTCAGTTGGCCTTGTCGATCAAGAACATCCCGACCGGACCCGGTGACACGATCAACATCCAGGGCGTGTACACCGACGGTGCAACCCGTTACAATATTCAGGATCTGGCCGGCTCGGCAGGTGCTTACACGGTCTATGGCAGCACAGGCGTACCCGGAAACTACGGCAGCATCGGAATTGGGTTTGCTCCTGACTCGGTGTTCGCGCCGGGCGGTTCGCAGCAGTTGGTCCAGACCTGGGGCTTCCGCGGCGGCGGCACCCACAACTGGAACGCCTACTGGAACAGCAGCATCTACGGTGCTTATGCTGCGGTCATGTACAACGACACCGCCAAGGGTCTGTTGTGCGGTGTCGGCGGTGGGACCGGTACGATCCAGGCTGCCTTTGGTGGCGGTATCACCACTTTCAACCCCGACTATAATATTGCGCAAATTGGTTTCGCCACCCGGTGGACCCCGGTCAAGAACCTGACCTTCTCGGCTGATCTTACCTACACCCATCTGGATCAGAAGTACGCCGGTACGGCGGCCGTCAACGGAACAGGCGTTGGCAAGCCGAATGCCCTTTACACGCTCGCGGACCAGGACACGCTGCTCCTGCTGCTGCGCGCTCAGCGCAACTGGTAAATCCAGTTCGTCTGATCGAAGCCTGACAGAACCCCCGGCGGGCAACCGCCGGGGGTTTTGCTTTGCCCGGCAGCCGCAGTTGCATTTCACATCGCCGAGGCCCGCGACGTCCCGTGGCCCGGATGCAGCGCCGCGAAATCCGGGGCCATCCCATCCGCATCGCGATTCCCGGATTGCGCTGCGCTGCATCCGGGCTTCTGTAACGGGGTGATGGTCGGGGCGGAACGGTGATGGCGTTCGAGACGGACTATTCGACGCCGGCGCCGCGGTGCAGGTCGGCTTCGATCTGAAGCCGCGTGCCGCCGCCAAATCGCGCGCGGTAGACCTGCAAATTCTCCATGATCCGCTGCACATAATTGCGGGTCTCGGAGAACGGAATCTGTTCGACCCAGTCGACCGCGTCGACCTGGGGATCACGGGGATCGCCGTAACGCTCGATCCACTTTTTGACGCTGCCGCGGCCGGCATTGTAGGCCGCAAACGCCATGACGTACGAGCCGCGATAATCCTCCAGCAGGCCGCCGAGCTCGGCCGCACCGAGCGCCGCATTGTAGACCGGATCGGTTTTCATCCGCGCGAGATCGAAGCCCACGCCATTTTCCTGCAGACATAGCGTCCGGCGTCCGGCGTCACCTGCATCAGGCCGTAGGCTTGCGCCGGCGAGACCACGGCCGGATTGAAGGCGCTTTCCTGCCGGGCGATGGCAAAGACCACGCTCTGCTCGACCTCGGGGCCGATCGACTTGAACGGCGGAATCCCGTTCACCGGGTAGGCGTAGAAATCGAACGGCAGGCCGCGGTTGAGCGCGGCCTTGCCAAGCAGCAGCATGCCGCGCGCATCGCCATTGCGCGAGGCCAGCTCGCCAAGCCCGACCAGCGCGTCGGGATCGCCATTGTCGCCCATGTCGGCAAAGATCGGCACCGCGATTTCGCGTTCGTCCAGCGCGTACAGCAATTGCACCGCGCGGACGATTTCCAGCCGTTCGACGCCGCGTCCGCGTGCGGCCGGCGCGCCGTTCAGCTCGATCTGGGGCAGGCCGAGTTTGGCGCGTGCCAATTGGCCGTAATAGCTGGTCGATTGTACCGCCGCCGCGCTGTAGGCGGCGCGCGCTTCCTGGATGCGCCCGGCGGCTTCGGCCGCGCGTCCTTGCCAGTAACCGGCCCGCGCCAGCGTGGTCGGGTTGACGCTGCCTATTCCGATGCGCGCAAAATGCTGCGCAGCCGTTGCCGGGTCCCGCAGGAAGCGCAACGCAATCCAGCCGGCGGTGAATTCCTGCTCGGTCTTGTAGATATCGCGCTCGGGCAGGGCGGCATCGCGCGCGATCAGATACGCCGTGCGGTTCTCTCCGATATCGAGCATCTTGCGCGACAGCAGCCGCCGCTCGATCCACCATTCATCGACATTGTACAGACGGGCCGGATCCCTCGGCGCGTTCAGCATGAGCTGTGCGGCCTCGGCATATTTCTCTTCGCGCCGGAGCAGTTGAATCCTGCTGAAGATGTAGCCGGGGTCGCCACGCAACTCGCGCGGCACGGCCTCGAGCAGCGCGCGGGTGTTGGATGCCTTGCGGTCGGCCGCCATCCGCGCCTTCGCCAGCGCGACCTCGCCGCTTCCGAGCCGCTTGGCGGCCCGCAGCGCAGCCTCGTGCTCGCTGCCATAGAGCAGAAGATCCATCCTTGCCTTCTGGTCGCCCGGCGTCAGCAACGCGCCGAACTGCTCCAGCGCGGCGTTCTCGGTTTCTTCCGACATCGCATCGTTGCGCCAGGCGTCGCGCACCAGACGCGCCGCATTGTCGCGGTCGCCGCGCGCGAGCAGCGCGTGCGCCAGCGAGAATTTGCCTTTGGCGGAGAGCGGCGATTCATGTTCGAACCAGGCCATTACAGTGGCATCGTCGCGATGGTCGTCCCACAGCGCGGCCTCCAGGCGCCGGCGCAGGAAGGTCTGCGACGGCCAGCTTGGATTGGCGGCGATGAAGGCGCGATAGCGCTCGACCGATGCGCCGTTGTCGTCGCTGCGCAGGATGATCCATTCCGCGAGTTTGCGCGCCACCGGATCGGATATCGCCGCCTCGACCTGGGTCGCGTCCGCGGGTTGATGCTTGCGCACGAGATCAATGACGTTCTCCAGCGTCTCGGCGTCGGCCTGCGACGTCGTCGAGGTGGCGGCCATTGCGGCGGCGGGCGCCGGCTTTCGCAGCGGTGGCAGCGCCGCATGCTGGCGCGTCGCGGGCTCGATCGGGACCGCGGTCGTCCTGGCGAAGGTCTTTGCGGCGGACGTCGGCTTCGCAACGACGCTGCGTGCGATCGGCCGCGGCTTCGGCAGTGGAACAATTGGCTTGGCCCAGGCCGTGGTCGCGAGCGCCGACCAGCCCACCGCCAGCGCAAGGCCAGCCGTCAGGGCTGTTGATAAAGCCGTCGAATGCGATGCGCAGGCGGATCGGGTCACAGCGTTCCTTCGCGGCGAATCATTCAAGCGCGGATGTCCTGGAACTACTCGATTGAATATATGGACAAAATGCTAATACGACGCGACCGCTGAGGTCTGCGCCCGTTCCGCGGCAAAATCGCGGCCGGATCGTGCCGGATCAGGGCCTTTCGCCGGATCGCCAGACCCGTTATGAATTGACCATTCCCGTAGCGGCGAAACCGTCAATCGCGTAGTCGGAGGAGTTCATGGCAGCCAGAACGCATTTTCGGGGCTCCTTCACGGCGCTGGTCACGCCATTCAAGAACGGCTCGCTCGACGAGACCGCTTTTCGCGCGCTGGTAAACTGGCAAATCGCCGAGGGCACGCATGGTCTCGTGCCGGTGGGAACCACCGGCGAAAGCCCGACGGTCAGCCATGACGAGCACCGGCGCGTGGTCGAATGGTGCATCGACGAAGCCCGGGGCAGGGTGCCCGTGATTGCCGGTGCCGGGTCCAATTCGACCAAGGAAGCGATCGAGCTGGCGCAACACGCCGAAAAGGCCGGTGCCAGTGCCGTGCTGGTGGTAACACCCTACTATAACAAGCCGACCCAGGAAGGCATGTACCAGCACTTCAAGGCGATCAACGATGCGATCGGAATCCCGATCATGATCTACAACATCCCGCCGCGCTCGGTGATCGATATGAGCGTGGATACGATGGCGCGGCTGTTCGAACTGAAGAACATCGCGGGCGTCAAGGATGCGACCGCAAGCATGGTGCGGGTTTCGCAGCAGCGCGCGGCAATGGGCGAAGACTTCAACCAATTGTCGGGCGAGGACGCCACCGTGCTCGGTTACATGGCCCATGGCGGTCATGGCTGCATCTCCGTTACCGCCAATGTCGCGCCGCGGCTGTGTTCCGAATTTCACCTCGCCTGGCAGAAGGGCGATCTTGCCGCCGCGCTCAAGCTGCACGACAAGCTGATGCCGCTGCACACCAACCTCTTCATCGAGTCCAATCCGGCGCCGGTCAAATACGCGCTGTCGCTGCTCGGCAAGATCGGCGAGAAGCTGCGGTTGCCGATGGTGCCGGTGTCCGAGCCGACGCGGGTCGCGGTTCGCAATGCGATGGTGCATGCCGGCCTGATCAACTAGACTGCGGTGCCATCGCGAGCAGTCGTTTTGGGGCCGAACGCAAGGGGTTGCAGATGCTGAAGGAATTCCGTGAATTCGCGATGAAGGGCAACGTGGTCGACCTCGCGGTTGCTGTCATCATCGGCGCCGCGTTCGGCGCTATCGTGACCTCGCTGGTCGGCGACATCATCATGCCTATCGTCGGCTCGGTCACCGGCGGGCTCGACTTCTCGAATTATTTCACCGGCCTCTCGAAAGCGGTGACGGCAACCAATCTTGCCGATGCGAAGAAACAGGGCGCGGTATTGGCATGGGGCAATTTTCTGACCCTGACGCTGAATTTCCTCATCATCGCCTTCGTCTTGTTCATGGTGGTCCGTCTCATGAGCACGCTGAAGCGCAAGGACGAAGCCACTCCTGCGCCGCCGCCGAAGCCCACGCGCGAGGAGGAACTGCTCACCGAGATCCGCGATCTCCTGAAGAAGGCGTGACGTGGCGGAGAACAACGAGCGCGCGATCAAGGTCGTCGCCGAAAATCGCAAGGCCCGCTTCAATTACGCCATTGAAGACACGATCGAGGCCGGCATTTCGCTGACCGGCACCGAGGTCAAGTCGATCCGCAACGGCAAGACCACGATCGCGGAATCCTACGCCGACTCCAGGGACGGCGAGATCTGGCTGATCAATGCCAACATCCCGGAATATCTTCAGGCCAACCGCTTCAATCACGAGCCGAAACGGCCGCGCAAGCTGCTGCTGCACAAGAAGCAGATCAACCGGCTGATGGGCGCGGTCGACCGCGAGGGCATGACGCTCGTTCCGCTCAAGCTCTACTTCAACGAGCGCGGGCGGGCCAAGCTGTTGCTGGCGGTCGCCAAGGGCAAGAAGCTGCACGACAAGCGCGAAAGCGAGAAGAAGCGCGACTGGAGCCGGGAGAAGGGCCGCCTGATGCGGGCGCGGGGATAGGCCGAGGAGGTTAGCGATGAACCAGAAGAACCTGCTCGAGGTCGATTGGAGCAAAATCCCGGCGCCGTCCGACGATGGCGCGGCGGCGCACCTTGCAGGCATGACCATCCCGCCATTGAGCCTGATCGCCACCGACGATACCGCGGTGACGCTGGCAGCGCTGCCGGGACGCACCGTGCTGTTCGCCTACCCGCGCACCGGCGAGCCCGGCAAGATCAGCCTGGTCGATGACTGGGACATGATCCCCGGCGCGCGGGGCTGCACCCCGCAGACCTGCGCGTTCCGCGACCTGTTCGCGGAACTGAAGGCGGCCGGCGCGGCGCAGGTGTTCGGGCTGTCGACGCAAAGCAACGCCTACCAGACCGAAATGGCCTCGCGGCTGCATCTGCCGTTCCCGGTGTTGTCGGATGAAAAGCTCGCGTTGACGCATGTGCTCAATCTGCCGACCATGCAGGTGGCGGGGCTGACCCTGATCAAGCGGCTTGCGTTGATCATCGACAACGCCCGCATCGCCCGGGTGTTCTATCCGGTGTTTCCGCCAGACCGCAACGCCGGCGACGTGCTGGCGTGGCTCAGGAAGAATCCGGTGTAGTTCGCAGGCTTTGCCTACACACCGTTATTGCGAGCGCAAGCGAAGCGATCCAGCACTCACTGTCATTCCGGGGCGCGCGGCAGCACGAACCCGGAATCTCGAGATTCCGGGTTCGTGCTCCGCGCGCCCCGGAATGACGGGTTGCTACGGATTGAACTAACTCAGATCCGCGCGCACGGCGGCGAACACGTTGCGAAACATGTCCGGCGTCAGCACCCTGGTATTGGTGTTGTAGCGCGAGCAGTGATAGCTGTCGTAAAGCCTGATCGACCCGGCCTGATGCATCGCGCCATGAGCAAACGGCGCCGCGGCGGCGCGCAAGGCGAGCAGTTTCAGGACGGTGTCGTGTGCCACCCGGCCGAGCGCCACGATGGCGCGCAGCCGCGGCATGGTCTCGATGGTCGCGGACAGGAATGCCCGGCAGGTGTTGATTTCCACCGGCAGCGGCTTGTTCTGCGGCGGCACGCAGCGCACCGCGTTGCTGATCCGGCAATCGACCAGCTTCAGGCCGTCGTCGGGCCGTGCCCGATAGACCCCGCTGGCGAACCCATATTCGAGCAAGGTTGCGTAGAGCAGGTCGCCGGCATAGTCGCCGGTAAACGGTCGCCCGGTGCGGTTGGCGCCCTGCATGCCGGGCGCGAGACCGACGATCAGCAATCGTGCATCGGGATCCCCGAACGAGGGCACCGGCGCATTGAACCATGCCGGCTCGCGCGCGCGCGCCGCCGCGCGGAAGTCGGCCAACCGTGGACAGCGCGGGCAATCGGGATCCGGGTTCGGCGGGAAGCCTAGTCGCCGGCGAGCGGCGGATCGCTCGCCGGGCCGGTTTCAATCGTCGAAATCGTCGTCATCGCCCCTCGGCGCCATCGTGGTCGCGCGCTGCAGGAATTGCGGGGCGTGATGCCGCGGCTCGCGCGGGGCCGGACGCTCGGAGGGATCGCGGCCAAGCTTGGACTGCAGTTCCACCAGATCGGTGAAGACGTCGGCCTGGCGCCGCAGCTCGTCGGCGATCATCGGCGGCTGGCTCGAAATCGTCGAGATCACGGTCACCCGGACGCCGCGGCGCTGTACGGCTTCGACCAGCGAGCGGAAGTCGCCATCGCCGGAGAACAGCACGATCTGGTCGACATGCTCGGCCAGTTCCATCGCGTCGACCGCCAGCTCGATATCCATGTTGCCCTTGACCTTGCGGCGGCCGCTGGCGTCGATGAATTCCTTGGTGGCCTTGGTGACGACGGTGTAGCCGTTATAGTCCAGCCAGTCGATCAACGGTCGGATCGATGAATACTCCTGATCCTCGATGATCGCGGTGTAGTAGAACGCGCGCACCAGCGTCCCGCGGCCCTGGAATTCCTTCAGCAGTCGCTTGTAGTCGATATCGAAGCCGAGCGTCTTGGCGGTCGCATAGAGGTTGGCGCCATCTATAAAGAGCGCGATCTTGTTGGAAACTGGTGACATCAAGTTTTCTCGCGGTGTTGTTAACGTTTTTGGCGCGGCGAGGGCCGCGCGATCCAGGACATGCCGTTCAAAGCTCGGTTTGATCGAGCCTCAGCAAACACCGTCCAAACGCGGTGTGGCAAGGGCGAAAGACCTATACCTTTGACGTGCAATGAAGCGATTTCTTGTCAGGACAGCATTCGCCACGGGTTTGGCTGTGTCCGGACGCTCCGGCCTTTCTGGCCCCGGAGACGGGTTAGCAGAGGGAATTGCGGAGGCCAAATCACAAATTGGCCTTGCGAAAAGGCGCCGCGCCCTATAACTAGCCGGCATAACCAGCATATTGGGTCCCATTTAACGGAGCGACAGTCGATGGCGCGCGTCACCGTAGAAGATTGCATTGACAAGGTGGACAACCGGTTTGACCTCGTCCTGCTGGCGGCGCATCGCGCCCGTATGATCTCGTCCGGATCGCAACTCACAGTTGATCGCGACAATGACAAAAATCCGGTGGTGTCGCTACGTGAAATTGCCGATTCGACGATTTCGCCAGAGGATTTGCGCGAGGAACTGGTTCATTCATTGCAGAAATTCGTCGAGGTCGACGAACCGGAGCCCGACACGGTACCCCTGATCGGGTCGGCCGGCGCCAGCGTCGATGCCGATGACACCGAGGTCGCGGTTGAGCGCATGACCGAGGAGGAGCTTCTGAAGGGCCTCGAGGGCCTTGCGCCCCCGGAAGAGCAGCCCGAGGAGGACGAGTAGCCCGTGCCAATTGTACCACGGGTATCCCAACCCGACTGGATTCACCAAAAGGCCCGGACATTTGTTCGGGCCTTTGCTTTTGTTGAGGTTTTCATGGTTACCTTGGATCTGCTGCCGATGCAGGCGAATTCGGCAGCGGCTGTCTCCGATTTGATCGGGGAACGGCCGGTTTGGCGGTAGAGTGGGTCCGGCATCCGAACGCCGCGCGTTCCGGCCGGAACGGCGGCGGTTCGGCCCGGAAATGCAACACAACGCGGGATGAGGCGGGCCTTCCGTGGCCCGCGCGAAGGCAGTGATACCATGGCGAACTGGCGCCGCACCCCACGGCAGATGCAGGCCGCGACCGATTCGGTCGCCGTGGCGCCTTCGCCGGCCGCGCCGGCGGCCACCGCAGCCAAGCCGGCCAAATCGCCGCGGGCGCGCATGATGCGGCAATATGATCTGGTCGAGCGCGTCAGATCGTACAACCCGGATACCAACGAAGACCTGCTGAACCGCGCCTACGTCTATGCCATGAAGGCCCACGGCGCGCAGACCCGTGCATCCGGCGATCCCTACTTTTCACATCCGCTTGAAGTGGCCGCGATCCTCACCGACCTCAAGCTCGACGACGCCACCATTGTCGCGGCCCTGCTGCACGACACCATCGAGGATACCGAGGCCACCCGCGCCGAAATCGACCAGGTGTTCGGGCACGAGATCGGCGCGCTGGTCGAGGGCCTCACCAAGCTGAAGCGGCTCGAACTGGTTTCGCGAGAGGCCAAGCAGGCCGAAAACCTCCGCAAGCTGCTGCTGGCGATCGCCGACGACGTCCGCGTCCTCCTGATCAAGCTGGCCGACCGTCTGCACAACATGCGCACGCTGGAGTTCGTGCCGCCGGCGGCGCGTCGCCGCATCGCCGAAGAGACCCTCGACATCTATGCGCCGCTGGCCGGCCGCATGGGCATGCAGGAGATGCGGGAAGAACTCGAAGACCTGTCGTTCAGCACCCTCGATCCGGAAGCCCATGCGGTGGTGATGCAGCGGCTGGAACTCGCTGGCCGAGCGCAATCGCAACCTGATCAGTGAAATCGAAAGCCAGCTCTCCAGAAACCTGCAGAACAACGGCATGACGGCGCATGTCTATGGCCGACGCAAGCAGCCGTTTTCGATCTGGACCAAGATGGAACGCAAGTCGGTCGGGTTCGAGCAATTGTCGGACATCTTCGGATTCCGCGTGGTGATGGATGACGTCGAAGCCTGCTACCGCGCGCTCGGCGTCGTGCATACCACCTGGCCGGTGGTGCCCGGACGGTTCAAGGATTACATCTCGACACCGAAGCAGAATGACTATCGCTCGATCCATACCACCGTGATCGGCCCCGGCAACCAGCGTGTCGAACTGCAGATCCGCACTGAGGAAATGGACCAGATCGCGGAATTCGGCATTGCCGCGCACGCGTTCTACAAGGACGGCGTCGGTTCGCCGACCGAATTGCTGAAGCGCGAATCCAACGCCTTTGCCTGGTTGCGCCACACCATCGGGATCCTGTCGGAGAGCGCCAACCCCGAGGAATTTCTCGAGCACACCAAGCTTGAGCTGTTTCACGACCAGGTGTTCTGCTTCACCCCGAAGGGAAAGCTGATCGCGCTGCCGCGCCAGGCCAATGTGATCGACTTCGCCTATGCGGTGCACACCGATGTCGGCAACAGCGCGGTCGGCTGCAAGATCAACGGCAAGTTTGCGCCGCTGTCGTCCGAACTGCAGAACGGCGACGAAGTCGAGGTCCTGACCTCGAAAGCGCAGGCGGCGCCGCCGTCGGCCTGGGAAGCGCTCGCGGTTACCGGCAAGGCGCGTGCGGCGATCCGGCGCGCGACCCGCACGGCGGTGCGCGATCAATATGTCGGTCTCGGCCGTCGCATCGTGGAGCGGTTGTTCGCGCGCGCGAAAATTCAATACGCCGACGACAAGCTGAAGGGCGCTTTGCCGCGGCTGGCGCGGGCCTCGATCGAGGACGTGATGGCTTCGGTCGGACGCGGCGAGATGAAGGCGTCCGACGTCGCCCGCGCGATGTATCCCGACTACAAGGAAGAACGCATCGGGCGGTTCGGCGCCAAGAAGAGTCTCGCGGTCAAGTTGAAGCTCAAATCGCCGCCGGAGCCGGCCCGCAGCCCGTCCGCGATTCCGATCGGCGGCCTCAATTCCGACCTGCCGGTCAAGTTCGCGCCGAACGGCGGCGCCGTGCCGGGCGACCGGATCGTCGGGATCGTGTCGCCGGGGGAAGGCATCACCATCTATCCGATCCAGTCGCCGGCGCTGAAGGATTTCGAGGAAGAGCCGGAGCGCTGGCTCGACGTGCGCTGGGACGTCGACGAACTCGACGCCGCAGCGCTTTCCGGCGCGAATCCTGGTCGACAATGTCAACGAGCCCGGAAGCCTTGCCCAGGTCGCCACCGTGATCGCCGAGCATGACGGCAATATCGACAATATCAGCATGTCGCGACGGTCGTCGGATTTCACCGAACTCACCATTGATCTCGAGGTCTATGACCTGAAGCATCTCAGCGCTATTATCGCCCAGTTGCGTGCCAAGGCCGTCGTGGCACGGGTCGAACGCGTCAATGGATAGGTCATCCGTCCCGGCCGGGCTTGACCCGGCGATCCATTGTTTTCATGAAGATGGCTGCACGGGTCGGGCCCGCGCATGGCATCTTGGGTTGTCTCGTCGCTCTGGAAATTCTGCGAGTCCTGCATGGCTGCTCCTCCGCTGCGTCTCGGAGTCAATGTCGACCACGTCGCCACCCTGCGCAACGCGCGGGCCGGCCGCAATCCCGATCCGGTGCGTGCGGCGCTGACCGCGATCGAGGCCGGCGCCGACGGCATCACCGCGCACCTGCGCGAAGACCGCCGCCACATCCGCGACGACGACATGGCGCGGCTCAAGGCCGAACTCTCCAAGCCGCTCAACTTCGAGATGGCCGCGACCGAGGACATGCTGGCGATCGCGCTGGCGACCCGGCCGCATGCCGTATGCCTGGTGCCCGAGCGCCGCGAAGAGCTCACCACCGAGGGAGGCCTCGACGTGGTCGGACAGCACAACACGCTGAAGCCGTTGATCGCCAGGCTGAACGAGGCCGGCGTGCGGGTGTCGCTGTTCATCGCGGCCGAGCCGCGGCAGATCGAGATGGCCGCGAAGCTGCGCGCGCCGGTGATCGAGATCCACACCGGGGCCTGGTGCGATGCCGTCGTCGACGGGCACGCAGCGAAGGCGGAAGCGGAATGGCAGCGGATCGTCACCGGCAGCCGGCTGGCGCGCGCCGCCGGCCTCGAGGTCCATGCCGGCCACGGGCTCGATTATGTGACGGCCGAGCGGATCGCCGGCCTGCCCGAGATCGTCGAATTGAACATCGGCTACTACATGATCGGGGAGGCGCTGTTCGTCGGCCTCGCCGCCTCGGTTCGCGCCATGCGCGCCGCCATGGACCGCGGGCGGCGCACGCTCGAGATTCCTGCGGGCCAGCCATGATCATCGGCATCGGCTCGGACCTGATCGATATCCGCCGCGTCGCCCAGGTCATCGAACGCCATGGCGAACGCTTTCTCGAGCGCATCTTCACCGAGGCCGAGCGGGCAAAGGCCGAACGCCGCGCCAAAAACCGGAAAATGGTGGTGGCGACCTATGCCAAGCGCTTTGCCGCCAAGGAGGCCTGTTCCAAGGCGCTCGGCACCGGGATTCGGCGTGGCGTCTGGTGGCGGGACATGGGGGTGGTGAACCTGCCGGGCGGGCGTCCGACCATGCACCTGACCGGCGGCGCGCTGGCCCGGCTGGAAGCCCTGACGCCCGCGGGCTTCGAAGCACGGATCGATCTCAGCATTACGGATGACTGGCCGCTGGCACAGGCTTTCGTCATAATTTCGGCGGTCCCTGCGGGCAAACCCTGACGCGCCGGAGGCGATTCTGGGCCGAGTCCCGCCGCATTGGAAAATCTTCGACTTGTCAATGCATTGGAAAGTTTTGACACGGTCGTTGATTGCGCGGCTGGGAACAACGGTCTAAAACGCCGCGCGGGACCAGACATCGAACCGGGCGGATTCGGGCTCAGGCCGGAATTCGCTTTCAACATCAGAATCAGGATCATTTTCTTGACGCGAAACGAAGGGCGATTCGCGCGAGGAAAATGCTCTGCCACCGCGCGGCACACGCGCCGGGGATCGGGAAAAAGATGAGCGCGACATCCGGGACAAAATCAGAGAGCGGCTTGGGCGAAACCATCCGCGTCATCGTTCACGCTTTGCTGATTGCCCTGGTGATCCGCACCTTCCTGTTCCAGCCCTTCAACATCCCCTCGGGATCGATGAAGGCGACCCTGCTGGTCGGCGACTACCTGTTTGTTTCGAAGTATTCCTACGGTTACAGCCACTATTCGATTCCGCTGTCGCCGCCGCTGTTTTCGGGGCGCATTTTCGGCTCCGAGCCCGACCGCGGCGATGTCGTCGTGTTCCGGCTGCCCAAGGACGACAGCACCGACTACATCAAGCGGGTGATCGGGTTGCCGGGCGACCGCATCCAGATGAAGGAAGGCCTGCTCTACATCAACGAGGTGCCGGTCAAACGTGAGCGCCTGAGCGATTTTGTCGGCGAGGATCCGTGCGGCTCCGATGCCACCGCGCGGGTGAAGCGCTGGAAGGAGACGCTGCCGAACGGCGTCAGCTATGAGACGCTGGACTGCGTCGACAACGGCTTTTATGACAATACCAGTGTCTACACCGTGCCGCCCGGCCACTTCTTCATGATGGGCGACAACCGGGACAACTCGACCGACAGCCGCGTATTGTCGGCGGTAGGCTATGTCCCGTTCGAGAATCTGATCGGCCGTGCCCAGATAATCTTCTTCTCCATTGCCGAGGGCGAACACGCCTGGATGTTCTGGCGCTGGCCGACCGCGGTGCGCTGGAATCGCATATTCTCGCTGGTGCGATGAACGACGAATCACCTGACACCCATCCGCCATCGTCACCAGGCGAGGCAAGCCGGCAGCCCGACGCCGGTCAGGGCGCTGTGGCGGCGAAAAAAAAGCGCCGCAAGGTCAGCGCCAAGGCGGCGACCGCGGCGATCGAGGCGCGCATCGGCCACAAATTTGCCGATCCGGCGCTGCTCGTCACCGCCTTCACGCACGTTTCCGCGCTGAAATCCGGACACAAGCGCGCCGACAGCTATCAGCGTCTGGAGTTTCTCGGCGATCACGTCCTCGGCCTGGTGGTGTCCGATATGCTGTATCGCGCCTTCCCGAATGCCAATGAGGGCGAGCTGTCGAAGCGGTTGGCGGATCTGGTTCGCAAGGAGAGTTGCGCCGACGTGGCGAAATCGCTCGGCCTGTTCGATGACATCAAGCTCGGCTCGGTCGGTGCGCTCGCCAGTGCCCGGCTGCGCAAATCCGTGCTGGGCGACATCTGCGAGGCGGTGATCGGCGCGGTCTATCTCGACGGCGGCCACGCCGCTGCCGCGCGGTTCGTCGAACGCAACTGGACCGAGCGGATGCGCAAGCCACGGCGGCCGCTGCGCGATCCCAAGACGGTGCTGCAGGAATGGGCGCAGGGCAAGGGTCTGCCGACCCCGGTCTATCGCGAGATCGAACGCACCGGGCCGCATCACGATCCGCAGTTCCGGGTTGCCGTCGACCTGCCGGGATTTGCCGCCGCCGAGGGCGTCGGCGGCAACAAGCGCGAAGCGGAAAAGGACGCAGCCTCGGTCATGATTGCGCGCGAGGGCGTTGGCGGCGGCAACGATGACGGATGAGCCTCCCGGCGGGCCGGCGCCGGCGGCGACGCGCTGCGGCTTTGTCGCGCTGATCGGCGCGCCCAATGTCGGCAAGTCGACGCTGGTCAATGCGCTGGTCGGCTCCAAGGTCACGATCGTCTCGCGCAAGGTGCAGACCACGCGGGCGCTGATCCGCGGCATTGTGATCGAGAACCATGCGCAGATCATTCTGGTCGATACGCCCGGAATTTTTCTGCCGAAGCGACGGCTCGATCGGGCGATGGTGTCGACAGCCTGGAGCGGGGCGCACGACGCCGATCTCGTCTGTGTCCTGCTCGACGCGCGCCAGGGCCTCGACGAGGAAGCCGACGCCATCTTCGCCCGGCTGGCGGAAGTCGGTCACGGCAAGATCCTGGTTCTGAACAAGATCGACCTGGTGCCGCGCGAAAAACTGCTGGCGCTGGCCCGGGCTGCCAACGATCGCCTGGCTTTCGAGCAGACGTTCATGGTCTCGGCATTGTCGGGCGACGGCGTCGATGACCTGCGCCGCGCCTTGTCCGAACTGGTGCCGGCGGGGCCGTTTCACTATCCCGAGGACCAGATGTCGGATGCGCCGATGCGGCATCTGGCGGCCGAAATCACCCGGGAAAAGATCTTCCGAAAGCTGCATCAGGAACTGCCGTACCAGTCGACGGTTGAGACCGAAAGCTGGACCGAGCGGAAGGACAAATCGATCCGGATCGAACAGACCATCTTTGTCGAGCGCGAAAGCCAGCGCAAGATCGTGCTCGGCAAGGGCGGCGCCACCATCAAGGCGATCGGCGCCGACTCGCGAAAAGAGCTCGCCGAGATCACCGGCCAGCCGGTCCATCTGTTCTTGTTTGTGAAGGTGCGCGAGAACTGGGGTGACGATCCCAACCGCTACCGTGAAATGGGACTTGAGTTCCCGAAGGAATGACCGGCGCCGCGATGAACGTACCCAGGAACGTCATGTGGTTTGAGGTACTGTTGTATCTGTCGCTGACGCTCGACGCGATGTCGGTCGCGTTCCAGGATCGAACGCCGAACGCCGAGATGACGGAATCGATGATTGCGATCGCGACCGTTTTGGCCGGCGGGCTGATCCTGTTGCTGGTTTATTTCGTCTGGCTTGCCGCGCAGCGCCGCAAGAACTGGCCGCGCTGGGTCTTGACCGCCGCGCTGGTGCTGTCGGTCTATTCGCTGGTGGCGGACATCGGCCAGAACGGCCTCGAACTCGACAGCGCGATCGAGATCGTGTCCTGCGCGCTCACGGCAGCGGGTCTGTATTTCTCCTTTACCGGCGACGGGCATGGCTGGTTCAACGGCTGAGTGTTGTCAGGCCGTTGTTCCGCTGCGCCGGACGGTACATTCCCGCGCACCCCGCAATGGCGGCTGCGCTGACCGGCTGAATCCTGTAGGCTGTTGCCGATGGAATGGACCGACGAAGGCATCGTGCTGGGGGTCAGGCGGCATGGCGAATCCAGCGCCATAGTCGAACTATTGACCCGCGGCCATGGCCGCCACCTCGGCCTGGTGCGCGGCGGCGCGGGTTCGCGCATGCGCCCGCTGCTGCAGCCCGGTAACAGCGTACGGGCCGTGTGGCGGGCGCGGCTCGACGAGCATCTCGGCTACTATGCGATCGAGGGCACAAGGCTGCGCGCGGCCACCGTGCTGGCCTCGTCGCACGCGGTCTACGGCGTGACGCATCTGGCGTCGCTGGCGCGGCTGTTGCCGGAGCGCGATCCGCATCAGGACATCTACGACATGCTCGATCGCACGCTGGACGATTTCGACGACGTCGGCGGCGCGGCCGTTCATCTGGTGAAATTCGAGCTTGCGATGCTGGCCGAACTGGGCTTTGGGCTCGATCTGGAGAACTGCGCCGCGACCGGCGAGACCGCCGACCTGATGTACGTCTCGCCGAAATCCGGCAGCGCGTTGTCGCGGCAGGCCGGCGAGCCGTGGCGCGACCGGCTGCTACGGTTGCCGCCGTTTCTGCGCGAGTCCGAGGTTGGGTCGAACGGCTGGTCCGACCAGGATCTGCAGGACGGCTTTCGGCTCACCGGATTGTTCCTGTTGCGCCATGTATTGGAGCCGCGCGGGCAGCGCCATTCCGACGCGCGCGAGGGTTTTATCAATGCGGTGGCCAAACACCGGGCGCGGATCGCGTTGGCTGAAATCGGCGAAAATCCCGCCCGATAACCCCCATCACTCCTCACCCCTTGTGGTCCCACGCGAGGGGTTGCAGATCGCCTGCCCGGTGATCTATCGAAAAGAGCGGCGGATTGGGGTGAAGTTCGGTTGACCTGTTCCCCTCAATGGAACTTAATTGCCGCGGGCCCGTTAATCGGCAGCCAAGGGGGCGACAGCATGTGGTCACGCTGGATATGGGTCGCGGCGGCTTGCCTGGTGGCGTCGACACCGGCCGAAGCCGGCGAACCCTTGATCCATCGGGCTTCCTGTACCCTGGTACGGTTTTATGTCGCCAAGTATTCAGTCTCCGCCGCCAGAATCATGGGCCCGCAGCCATGGCGCGACCGATGCCGAGATCGAAGCCGCCCGGCATTGCCTGAAAGATGCTCCCGCCCAGACCGCGGAAGCCGCCCGCTGGGCTGGCCAGTAAAGCGCCGCCTGTCCCGCGCTGCCAAGGATACCAAGGATACCAAGGATACCAAGGATACCAGTCATTGCCCCGTGTAGCATCGCGGATTTGGGTATAAGCAGGACCCGACGGGTTAAAGTGAGTCGCCGCTGACGCTTTTCCCGGCCGGCTTTGGCGAAACCTCGCAAAGCCCGTTAACACCTGACCGGAAACCACTGAGAGTCCTGACGTTATGGGGAAAAGCCTGATTCCGCCGGAACCGGCTGAGGTCCATGAGGTCATGCTGCGCGATGCGCTCGAGGAGCGCTACCTTGCCTACGCGCTTTCGACCATCATGCATCGCGCGTTGCCGGATGCCCGCGATGGCTTGAAGCCGGTGCACCGCCGGATCCTCTACGGCATGCGGCTGCTGCGGCTCGATCCCGGTACGCCGTTCAAGAAATCGGCCAAGATCGTCGGCGACGTCATGGGTTCGTTCCATCCGCATGGCGACCAGGCGATCTACGATGCCATGGTGCGCCTCGCGCAGGATTTCTCCTCGCGCTACCCGCTGGTCGACGGCCAGGGCAATTTCGGCAACATCGACGGCGATAACCCCGCAGCCTACCGCTACACCGAAGCGCGAATGACCGAGGTGGCGCGGCTTTTGCTCGACGGTATCGATGAGGACGGCGTCGAATTTCGCGCCAATTACGACGGCCAGTCGAAAGAGCCGGTCGTGCTGCCCGGCGGGTTTCCCAATTTGCTTGCCAACGGCGCCCAGGGCATCGCGGTCGGCATGGCGACCTCGATTCCGCCGCACAACGTCGCCGAGCTCTGCGATGCCGCGCTGCATCTGATCGACAAGCCCGAGGCGAAGTCGAAGACGCTGTTGAAATGGGTCAAGGGTCCGGATTTCCCGACCGGCGGCATCGTCGTCGATTCCAAGGAAAGCATCGCCGAGGCCTACATGACCGGGCGCGGCTCGTTCCGCACCCGCGCCAGGTGGCAGCAGGAAGAGGGCGCGCGCGGCACCTGGGTCATTGTCATCAGCGAAATTCCCTGGCTGGTGCAGAAGTCGCGGCTGGTCGAGAAAATCGCCGAACTGCTCAACGACAGGAAACTGCCGCTGGTCGGCGACGTCAGGGATGAATCGGCTGAAGACGTCCGCCTGGTGATCGAGCCGAAATCGCGCAGCGTCGATCCCGAATTGCTGATGGAATCGCTGTTCCGGCTCACCGAGCTCGAGAGCCGCATTCCGCTCAATCTCAACGTGCTGGTGAAGGGCCGCATTCCCAGGGTGCTCGGACTTGCCGAATGCTTGCGCGAATGGCTGGACCATCTGCGCGACGTGCTGCTGCGCCGGACCAGTTACCGCAAGCAGCAGATCGAGCATCGGCTGGAAGTGCTCGGCGGCTACCTGATCGCCTATCTGAACATCGACAAGGTGATCAGGATCATCCGCTCGGAGGACGAGCCGAAGCCGGCCCTGATCAAGGCGTTCAAGCTCACCGAGGTCCAGGCCGACGCCATCCTCAATATGCGGCTGCGCTCGCTGCGCAAGCTCGAGGAAATGGAAATCCGCACCGAGGACAAGAATCTCCGCAACGAGCTCAAGGCCGTCAAGGCGGTCTTGGCTTCCGAGCCCGAGCAGTGGGCGAAGGTCGGCGAGCAGGTGCGCAAGGTGCGCGACATGTTCGGGCCGAAGACGCCGCTCGGCAAGCGCCGCACCCAATTTGCCGATGCGCCCGAACACGATCTCGCCGCGATCGAGGAAGCCTTCGTGGAGCGCGAGCCGGTCACCGTGGTGGTCTCCGACAAGGGCTGGGTACGCACGCTGAAGGGCCATGTCGCCGATCTCTCGGGTTTGACCTTCAAGACCGACGACCAGCTCGGCTCCGCATTCTTTGCCGAGACCACCTCGAAACTGCTGCTGTTCGCCACCAACGGAAAATTCTATTCGCTCGACGTCGCCAAGCTGCCGGGTGGCCGCGGCCACGGCGAGCCGATCCGGATGTTCATCGACATGGAGCAGGATGCCGCGATCGTGTCGCTGTTCGTCAACACCGGCGGCCGGAAATTCCTGGTCGCCAGCCATGAAGGGCAGGGCTTCGTGGTCAACGAGGACGATTGCGTCGGCAACACCCGCAAGGGCAAGCAGGTGCTCAATGTCGAGATGCCGAACGAGGCACGCGCGCTCGCCACCGTGACCGGCGATACCGTCGCGGTGATCGGCGACAACCGCAAGATGCTGTTGTTTCCGATCGACCAGGTGCCGGAGATGGCCCGCGGCCGCGGCGTGCGGCTGCAGAAATACCGCGATGGCGGACTGTCCGACATCGCGACATTCGACGCCAGGGATGGCCTGAGCTGGAAGGATTCCGCCGGGCGCGAATTCAGCGCCACCATCAAGGAACTCGCGGAGTGGCGCGGCACCCGCGCCGATGCCGGCCGCCTGCCGCCGAAGGGTTTTCCGAAGTCGAACAAGTTCAGCCGCGGCGTCGAGTAGCCCGCTAGATCGCCTGCACCAGCCGCAATAGCAGTCCCGCGGCACATGAGCCGGCCAGCACCGTCAGCATGCCGAGCTTGAAGCGGAAGATCGCGATGGCGGCGGCAATGGCCAGAATGAGCGCGGCAATATCGACGCTCGACAACACCGGCATGTCGAACGACAGACCGAACGAGCGCACCGGCGAACTGTCCCGGAACACGGTGTGGAGCGCGAACCAGATCGAGAGATTGAGGATTACGCCGACCACGGCGGCGGTGATCGCCGCCAGCGCGCCGGCCAGGCCCTTGTTGCCGCGCAGCGTCTCGATGAAGGGCGCGCCCAGAAAGATCCAGAGGAAGCAGGGTGTGAAGGTGACCCAGGTCGCCAGCAATCCGCCGAGCGCCCCCGCCAGCATCGGCGACAGCGTGCCGGGATCGCGATAGGCGGCCATGAAGCCGACGAATTGCAGTACCATGATCAGCGGTCCCGGCGTGGTCTCGGCCATACCGAGACCATCCAGCATCTCGCGCGGCGCCAGCCAGTGGTAGTGCTCGACCGCCTGCTGCGCGACATAGGCCAGTACCGCATAGGCGCCGCCGAACGTCACCATCGCCATCTTGCTGAAGAACAGCGCGATCTGGCTGAACATGTCGGCCTCACCAGCGCGCGATCAGCAGCGCGCGACCAGCGGAGTCAGCCAGAGCAGCAGCCAGATCGTGCCGACTCGCAGCGCGTGCGGAACACTCGGGCGGACGTGATCGGGCAATCCCTCGCCAAGCATGCTGTCGATCGCCGCGGGGTTTGCTGCCGCCACCGTGCGCGACCGCGGCGAATTCCGGCCGCTCTGTGCTGTGCGCCGAAATAGCCGACGACGCCCGCGGCAGATGATGATGGCCGGGAAGGGTACGCTGAAAAAGAAAATGGCAACGAAGGCGATCGCCGCCAGCGCCAGCATGATGCGGTTGCGCAGCGCGCGCTTGCCGACGCGAACGACGGCCTCAATGACGATGGCCAGCACCGCCGCCTTCAGCCCGAAAAACAGCGCTGCGATAAATCCGACATTGCCGAAGGCGGCGTAGATAGAGCTCAGCGCCATGATGGCAGATGACGCCGGGCAGCAATGAACAGGCCGCCGGCCATGATGCCGCCCGCGGTCCGGTGCAGCAGCCAGCCGATATAGGTGGCAAGCTGCTGGGCTTCCGGGCCCGGCAGCAGCATGCAGTAGTTCAGCGCGTGGAGAAAACGGCTTTCGGAAATCCAGTTCTTTTCCTCGACCAGGATGCGGTGCATCACCGCGATCTGCCCCGCCGGGCCACCGAAGCTCAACAGCGCGACCCGAAGCCAGACCCGAAAGGCCTGCGCCGAAGCTGATGCCGTGACCGGCACCCGCTCCGGTGGCCGTCTCGTCGGTCGCAGGGTCGATCACGGCCTGGCCTTGTTGGTCGGCCAGTTGTGGGTTTCGCCGGTCGCGTCACGGCACCATCGATAGAATGCGTCGTAGAGCGTTATGCCGGCCTCGAGTTGTTCGAGATCGTCGTCGTACATTCGCGACAGGCCGAGCGATGCCGCAAGCAGCCCGGGCGCTTCCGGCGACAGGTCGGGCTGCCCGGTATCGGCGGCGCGTACCATGGTTGCCAGCCGCAGCAGCGGCGGCGTCGCCAGCGCAAATTCCTCGATCATCACATCGAAGGTGCAGAGCTCGCCGCGATGGCTCCAGAACACGTTTTCAATATCGAAGGGAGCGGCGTTGAAACGCTCGCCGACCGCGACAACCTCGGACAGGCGTCACGAACAGAAACACCGCGCTCGGATCGATGAACCGGCGGATCAGCCAGGGGCAGGCGATGCGGTCGATCTTCGGTCGGGCGCGGGTCACCCATACGGTGCGTCCCCGCGCGATCGCGCGCGGGCAGTTTCGACTCGCGGGACCAGAGGAAGCTTGGCCTCCTTCCAGCCTTCGAAACCATCCTTCCAGCGCTTCAGCCGCTACGTTAACATGCCTCAGCCAAGCGGCGGTGCCTTGCGCGAGCTTTTGGCCGCGCAAGCACACGACGATGGCTGAGCGCTCGGATAATTCCGCGCCCCAGGCGACGGCCTCCAGATGGTTACGTCGGATCGAACCGGGAATCAGCCGCGGATCGGCGGCGAAGTCCTCGTCGGTGCGCACGTCGATCAGTGCGGGCAATTTCGCCGTGCCGATCAGACGAGCAAGCTTATCGGGGGATATGAATGTGTGAGATGACATGACGGCGCCCTCGTAAAACGAACGGGACGCGATACTTGGGCATGTCGCCTCATGGGGGGATCGCACAGCCCCCAGAGCTTCATTACAGCGAAACCGGCATGGCGTGTCAATGCTGGTGTTGGTTCCGGCGTTCGGCGCGAAAGGTGCCGGCACCGTGATAGCTTCATCCTTCGAGACGCCGCGCCAAGCGCGGCTTTTCTGGATGAGACCCCCGGGGAACCTCCGTTCGCGCCGAAATTGGCGGACTCAGTTCTTCGGGACGGAAACCGGCGGCGGGGTGGTTTCGACCGGTTTCTTCGGCTGCAGCGTTCCGGCAAAGAACGACACGCTGAAAACCAGCAACAGGCCGATCACGTACACCACATAGGCCTGCGGCGGGGTCAACGCCCACTGCACCAAACCCTTCAGGGAGGTGGTCGGATCGGTGTTGTCTGCCATGGCGTGGTTTTGCGCGAAACCGCCCCAAATTGAAAGAAGCAATCGCACCGCTACGGCGCCGCCGGGTGCTGCCGCAGCAGGCACAATGCCAGCAGGGCCGCAACGCTGAGACCGGAGGACACGATCAGGATATCGCTGCCCATGCGGTCGATCAGCAGGCCGAAGGCCAGCGGCGCGACGGCCTGCGCCATTCGCGCCGGTGCCCCGATGATGCCGAGCCGATAGCCGTAATTTTCAGGGCCGAAGATCGCGAGCGGCAGCGTGCCGCGCGCAATGGTCAGGATGCCGTTGCCGGCGCCATGAAAGATCGCGAACACGCTTGCCGCGCCGCCACCGGCAAGCGCGAGGATGGCGGCGCCGATCGGGTGCGTCAGGCAGGCCAGCCGGGTCGAGAGCAGTGGATGGTAGCGGCTGAGAAAGCCCGCCTCGACCATGCGGGCCAGCACTTGTGCCGGGCCGATCAGCGCGCCGGCCGCCACTGCCTGCACGGAGCTCGCGCCCGCGGCCTCGAGAATCCGCGGCAGATGCGCCGCCATCGCGCCGGTGACGCTCCAGGCCGCGGCGAAGGCAAACGCCAGCAGCACCATCGTGCGGTCGATCGGGATGTGCGGCTTGACCGCGGTGTCGACCACCGCCTTGGCACCCGTGATCGGCGGCAGCATCAGGAGATTGAGCGGCAGGCCGATCAGGATGTGCGCCGCCGCCCAGGCAAAGCAGGTGTTGCGCCAGCCGATGGTTTGCAGTCCCCAGGCGGTAAGCGGCCATCCCACCGTGCTGGCAAAACCCGCGAGCAGGGTGATGCCGGTGATGGCCCGGCGCGCCTGGTCGCCATAGATGCGTCCGAGCGCGGCAAACGCCGCGTCGTACAGCCCCACGGCCATGCCGATGCCGAGCAGGATCCAGGCCGCGACCAGGACCGGGATCGAATAGGTGAACCCGAGCAGCGCCAGTCCGGCGGCCAGCGTCAAATTGGAAAGCGACAGCACGGACCTGCCGCCGACGAGGTCGATCTGGCGTCCGACCCGCGGTCCGAGCACGGCGGAGATCACCAGCGACGCCGAAAACGCCGCAAATATCCAGTTGTCGGAAACCCCGAGGTCGCGCGCGATCGGATCGGCCAGAATCGCCGGCAGATAGTAACTCGAAGCCCAGGCCAGGGTCTGTGTGGTGCCGAGCGCGAGAATTATCGGGAGCTGGCGCCGGCTCATGCTGCACGCGCCGTTGTTGTTCTTGCCAGCGCTTTCCGCATTGATTCCTGACCTTTTGCAGCGCATTTGGCCCAGCCATGCAACGGGCGTCAACATCCGATAATGCCGTCAGGACATTCGCGAGACCGGAAAACAGGTCGGTGAATCCCTTGATTAGGATTCCGATGTTGCGCATTCTCGGGCGCCTCAACACATCAATGATCGGCCGCCGCTGCTGCCCGCCAAAAGATGCGGCAATACCACCGTATGGACCTGATCTGGCATGGACCTCGTGCCCCGCCTCAAACTGATGAACTGGCTGGTCAGCCAGGGCCTGAGCCGGCCTCGCCGAGAACGATCTGGTGCGGGGCTTCTGCGAGCGCTGCCGCGCCGAAGGCCTCGATCTGTCGCGCGGGCTGGTCTTCATCGATACGCTGCACCCGATTTTTGAAGGCCGCGGATTTCGCTGGAATGACACGGAGACCAACGAGCGCGACAGCTTCGAATATGGCCCGACCGGGGAAGGCGATGCGGCGCAGAACTGGCGGCGTACCACCTTCTTTCACATGCTCGCGCACGGCCATGACGAGATGCGGATCGATCTCGCCGATTGCGCCGCGCTCGACTTCGCCTCGATCGACGAGCTTGCCGCCAAGGGCCACCGTCATTTCGTGTCGTTCGTGCATCGGTTCGGTGAAGCCGGAACCATCGGCCAGATGGACTGCGTCTATTCCTACTGGCTGACGCGGCGGAGCGAGGGTTTCGGCGACCAGGGACTGTCGGCGCTGCGCGATCTCGTGCCGGTGCTGGCGCTCGCGATCAAATCCGCCGCCCAGGTCGACATCGCGCGAACGCTGGGCCGGGTCTATCTCGGCCGCGACGCCTCCGAGCAGGTGCTGCGCGGGCGGATCTCGCGCGGCGTGACCGAGCGCATCAACGCGGTGCTGTGGTTTTCCGACCTGCGCGGCTCGACCTCGATCGCCGAAAACATCAGTCCCGACGAAATCATTCCGTTTCTCAACGATTATGCCCAGGCCGCCATCGATTCGATCCACGATGCCGGCGGCGACGTGCTGAAGCTGATGGGCGACGGCGTGCTCGCGATGTTTACCAACGAGGACATGGGCGTCGCCAGGCGCGCGGCCCTGCAGGCCGAGCATCGTTTCCGGCGAAACACGGCCACGCTCAATGTGCGCCGCTCCGCCGAGGGCCGGCCGACGACATCGGCCTATGTCGGTCTGCATGTCGGCGAAGTGTTCTACGGCAATATCGGCAGCGAGGATCGGCTCGATTTCACGGTGGTGGGGCCGGCCGTCAACGAGGTCAGCCGGATCGCTTCGATGTGCCGTTCGGTCGACCGCGACTTGCTGGCGTCGTCGGCCTTTCGGTCCGGACTGGATGCGACCGCAAGGCGCTATCTGGTTTCAACCGGCCGGTTCGCGCTGCGCGGCATCGGTCGCGCGCAGGACCTCTACACCCTCGATCCCGACATTGCCGCAAGCGCGGCGGTGGCCGGCAGCTATACGCGCTACCTGGCGGACTAGCGGATATCCCGTGCCCGCATCGTGTACAGACCGGCCGCCACCAGCGAGGCCACGGTGAGTACCAGGCCGAGGGCGAACATCGCCTGAGGCGAGACCGTAGCCGCCAGCCAGACCCCGGTCGCCGCCGCCATCATCTGCCAGAACCCGAGCAATGCGGAGGCCGCGCCAGCCTTCTCGCCGAATGGCGACAGCGCCTGTGCGGTGCCGAGCGGGTTGACGATGCCCATGCCGAGCAGGAACACGCAGATCGCCGCGAGGAACGGCAGGAAGGCGGGATAGAGCAGCGACACCAACAGGATCGCGATGCTGCCGGCTGTCGCCACCAGCACGCCGCCCTTGATCGAACGATCGAGCCCGAAACGCGGCGCCAGCCTGGTTGCGACCATGCCGGCGCTGAATACGACCATCACGGTGCCGGCAAAGAACAGGCCGAGCTGGATCGGCTTGAACTGCAGCCGCTCGATCAGAATGCGTGGTGCGGCAGCGAACATCGCGAACAGGCCGCCCATGATCAGGCTGACGGTGGCGGCCGGGACCACAAAGCGGCGATCGACGATGAGGCCGAGATAAGTTCTGGCGATGGCCAGCGGATTGAGCGGGATCCGCGTCGAGCGATGGGTTTCGCCGAACACCAGATCATAGGCGATGGCGCCGGTCGCGGCGAAAACCCCGACAACGGCGAATTCGGAGCGCCAGCCGAAATAGTGGTCGAGCGCGCCGCCCAGCAGCGGCGAAAAGCCGGGCGCCGCCGCCATGGCGATCATGATCAGCGCCATCGCGCGCGCCAGCGCGGCGCCGCTGAAGAGATCGCGGGCAATGGCGCGCGACAGCACCGAGGTCGAACAGGCGCCGGCAGCCTGAATGCTCCGGCCGATCAGCAGGCCGGTCAGGTCGTGGGCGAAGGCGCACCAGATGCTGCCGGCGCAGAATACCGCGAATCCCGTCAGCACCGGCCAGCGCCGGCCGTAACGATCCGAGATCGGCCCGACCGCGAGCTGGCCGATCGCAAACACCGCGAGGAAAACCGTGATCGCGGAGGTGACCGCCGCGCTCGAAACGTTGAGGGCGAGCGCCATCTGCGGCAGCGAGGGCAGCAGGATATTGGTGGCCAGCGTTCCGGTCGCCGCCAGCGCGGCCAGCACGGCGATCTGCGGCACGGTCGAAGCGACCTGATGCGACGGGGCGATCGCTGCAACGGTCTGGTCGGTCATGGCGGGTTCCCGGTCGATTTGATATGACATATATCATATAAAACGGGACGGGGAACTGAGAAGTTCTTGCCGTCATTCCGGGATGGTGCGCCAGCACCAGACCCGGAATTCGAGATTCCGGGTTCGCGCTCACGCGCGCCCCGGAATGACGTGATCGGCTGGCCGGTTACCCCTTGGCGGGTTCGCAGACCATCTCCGGTTGCCGCGCCAGCGAGACCGCGGGCGACATCAGGATCACCAGCGCCTGCGCGGCAAAGATCGCTGTCGCGAGATAGAGGCACGCTTCGGCGCCGTAGAGCCCGCCGATGATGGCGCCGAGGCCGGCGCCGATCGGGCGTGCGCCATAGCTCAGGATATTGATCGCGGAGACCCGGCCCAGCAGCCGCGGCGGCGTCACCGACTGCCGCAACGTGGTGGTGCTGATCACCCACAGGATCGGGCCCGCGCCGAGCAGGAAAAAGCCGAGGCCCGCGAGCTCTGGACTTGGAATGATGGTGGTCAGCGCCAGCACCGTGGCGGCGACAAATCCGGTCACCGGGCCAAGCCCGATCACGGTGCCGAAGGCCAGCCGTCGCATCACCCGTGTCGCCAGCAGCGCGCCCACCACCATGCCGACGCCATACATCGCGAGCGTCATCCCGACCCCGGCGGCCGACAGTCCGAGGCGGCGCACCGCGTAGGGCACGAACACCGCAAGCACCAGGAAGGAGGCGGTGTTGAAGATGAATTGCGTGACAAATACCGGCCGCAGCAGCGGATGGCGCAGCACGAAAGCGCAACCTTCGCTGATCTCCTGCAGCGGGTGCCGCCGCGGCGCGGCTACACGGGCCGGCTCGTAGATTCCGGACAGCAGCACCACCGCAATGATCGAGAGCGCGGCGGCAAACCCGAAGGCGGGCGCGGCGCCGACCCATCCGACCAGCACGCCACCGAGCGCCGGTCCGCTGGCGAAAGCGACCGTGCGCGCGAGTTCGATCCGCGCATTGGCCGACGGCAACAGCTCCGGCGTCACCAGCGACGGCACCAGGGCGGGTGCCGCCACGCTGTAGACGACCGTTCCGCACACCGCGATAAAGCCGGACAGCGCCAGCAGCGGCAGCGAGAGCGCGTTGAACCGGATCAAGGCCAGGATGGCGAGCAGCGCCACGGCCCGCAGCGCTTCCGATCCCGCCATCAGCCAGCGCCGTGCGATGCGGTCGGCGAGCAGGCCCGCGGGGATCGCGAACAGGACGAACGGCAGCGTCAGCGCGGTCTGCAGCATTCCGGTTTGGCCTTCACCGACGCCGAGCATCAGCACCGCGACAATCGGCGCGGCGGCCAGGGCGATCTGCTCGGCCGATTGGGCGGCAAAATTGGACCAGGCGAGGCGATTGAAAGTCGGCGGCAGCATCGGCGTTTCGAAAGCGGACATGACGGGATTCCCTGCAAGCTTCGATCTGCCGGGCAGTGTCCACGGCCGGGATGCGCCAAACCACCCGGTTACCGACAAGGCCGCTCCGGGGCTGCCTGCCCCAGATGCAGATGCAAATGAGTTGCAATAAGAGCGAATATCCCCCATGTTGGAAATATGGATGCGCGAAACCCCGACTTGCTGCCTGATTCCCCGCCGGCGCGGGTCCCAGCCCCGGCGCTGGACGGCCCCGGCTGGCGCGGGGCGCGCGGCGAGCCGTCGCTGGCAGGGATGTTCGCCTCGGTGCGGACGGCGCAGCAGGGGCCGTTCTGGCGCAAGCTGCTGGCCTTCCTCGGCCCGGGTTACCTGGTGGCGGTCGGCTACATGGATCCCGGCAACTGGGCGACCTCGCTCGCCGGCGGGTCGCGGTTCGGCTACGCGCTGCTGACGGTGGCGATGCTGTCCAACATCATGGCGATCGTGCTGCAGTCGCTGTGCACGCGGCTCGGGGTCGGCGCCGGGCGCGATCTCGCCCAGGCCAGCCGCGATTCCTTTCCGCGCTTCGTCTCGCTGCCGCTGTGGCTGTCGGCGGAGATCGCCATCACCGCCACCGACCTCGCCGAAGTGATCGGCACCGCCATCGGCCTCAACCTGCTGTTTCACATTCCGCTGCAGATCGGCGTGATCATCACGGCCGCGGACGTGTTTCTGATCCTCGCGCTGCAGGTGTTCGGGTTTCGCTGGATCGAGGCCTTCGTGGTGGCGATGCTGGGGGTGATCGCGGCCTGTTTCGCGGTGCAGATCGCCATGGCCGATCCCGACTGGGGCGCGGTGCTGCGGGGCTTCGCGCCGACCACCGACATCCTCGCCAATCACCAGATGCTGTATTTGGCGCTCGGAATCCTCGGCGCGACGGTGATGCCGCATAATCTCTATCTGCATTCCGGACTGGTGCAGACCCGCGGCTATGGCGAGGGCATCGCGGAAAAGCGCGAGGCGATTACGCTCGCGACCATCGATTCCACCATCGCGCTGTGCCTCGCGCTGGTCATCAACGCCTCGATCCTGATTCTCGCGGCGGCGACGTTTCATCGCGCCGGCAAGATCGACGTCGCCGAACTCGATCAGGCCCACGCCTTCCTGGCGCCGCTGCTCGGCTCGACGCTGGCGCCGACGCTGTTTGCGATCGCGCTGTTGTGCTGCGGGCTGAATTCGACCATCACCGCGACGCTGTCCGGCCAGATCGTGATGGAGGGCTTTCTCAATCTGCGCATCGCGCCGTGGCTGCGACGACTGGTGACGCGGCTGATCGCGATCGTGCCGGCGGTGGTGGTGACGATCTGGGCCGGCGAGAAGGCAACCGGTCAGCTCCTGATCTTCAGCCAGGTGGTGCTCAGCCTGCAACTGCCATTCGCGGTGGTGCCGCTGGTGATGTTCACCGCGAGCCGCGCCAAGATGGGCCCATTCGTCGCGCCGCGCTGGCTGACCGTGGTTGCCGCGCTCACCGCCGCGATCATCATCGCGCTCAACATCAAACTGGTGTGGGATTTTGTCGGCGGATGACGCCGCCATACTGTAGCCCGGATGGAGCGCAGCGCAATCCGGGGCCGCGAGTTGAGATTCCCGGATTTTGCTGCGCTCCATCCGGGCTGCCGGCAAACGCGGTCGCGCTAGTCCTGCGGTTCGGAGGGCACTTCGCCGGTTGCGTCGGTGCGCAGCCAGCCCGAGGGGGCGAGGCGCTGCTGCGGCAGGAAGCGGCCCTTGTAATCCATCTTCTTCGAGCCCTCGATCCAGTAGCCGAGATAGACATACGGCAACCCCTGCCGCCGGGCGCGCGCGATGTGGTCGAGAATCATGAAGGTGCCGAGCGAGCGGCCTTGCTCCGACGGCTCGAAGAACGAATACACCATCGACAGCCCGTCGCTGAGCACGTCGGTCAGCGCCACCGCAAGCAGATCGGTGCCGCGGCCGGTGATGCCGCTGTCGAGGTTGCGGCGGCGGTACTCGATGATGCGGGTCTCGACATGGCTGTCCTCGACCATCATCGCATAATCCAGCACCGTCATGTCGGCCATGCCGCCATGGCGATGGCGTTGGTCGAGATAGCCGCGGAACACGGAGTATTGCTCCGAGGTCGGCACCGCGCTGCGTTGTTCGCCGATGATGTCGGCGTTGCGGGCGAGGATCTTGCGGAAATTGCGCGAGGGCCGGAATTCGTTGGCGATCACGCGAACCGAGACGCAGGCGCGGCATTGATCGCAGGCGGGCCGGTAGGCGATCGACTGGCTGCGCCGGAACCCGCCATGGGTGAGCAGGTCGTTGAGGTCGCCGGCCTTGTCGCCGACGAGATGGGTGAACACCTTGCGCTCATGCCGGCCCGCCAGATAGGGGCAGGGGGACGGCGCAGTCAGGTAGAACTGCGGTGTATCACGCGAATGCTGGGTCACGGGATGTCGTCAGGCCTCCGAAGCAGCAGGCGGGAGCATCGCGCCGCGGAGGCCTATGGTCAATCGGTTTGGCCAAAGCGTGGCCGAACTCAGGTGGTTCGCGCCGGCTGCGCCAGAGTACGCACCGAACTGTTAATAATTATGGTTCCCAGGATGATGTCATGCAGCAGGCGGCGCCGGCCGTTGAACAGCCCGACCAGCAGAATGAGCGGGGTGAGAAACGAGACCGACATCCAGAACACCACGGCATGCATGGCCCCGAGCACAAAATAGCCGGGGGCGCCGTACCAGGTCCGCATCTCCAGGTCCATCACGCGCATCCCGACGGTAGCCGAATGCGCCCCGCCAAGCGAAGCGCCGTAATAGACCAGGGCCCAGACCACCGATGCCGGCGAGACCAGCCAGAACAGCGCCCAGCCGAGCCCGAGCGTGACCACGCCGAACACGGCGATGAACAGGCAGGCCAGGATCACCGGAATCGAAAGCACCACGAGATCGATCAGGAACGCGACAGCCCGCCGCGTCAGCACGCCGCGAAACAATTCCGGCTGCGTCCAGGGATCGAACGCATGCGGCCGCACGCCGCCGTCATTGCGCCAGCCGCCGCCTGCATTGCCCGAACCGCCGTAAGCCATGATCAGTCCTCCCGACCGTGCATTCCCCGCCGCGAGACATGGGAACGGTTTCGGCGACTTGCAAGGGCGGCCCACTGTCACCGCGAAGGCCCGCGAGGCGTCTTGCGGCCGGCTAGCGCTGTCTGAGCTTTTCCGCCGCCTGCGGCGCGAAGTAGCTGAGGATGCCGTCGGCGCCGGCGCGCTTGAACGCCAGCAGGCTTTCCATCATCGCCCGCTCGCCGTCGATCCAGCCATGGCCGGCGGCCGCGGCGATCATCGCGTATTCGCCCGACACCTGGTAGACGAAGGTCGGCATCGCAAAGCTGTCTTTGACCCGCCGCACGATGTCGAGATAGGGCATTCCCGGCTTGACCATCACCATGTCGGCGCCTTCGCAGATATCGAGTTCGACCTCCCGCAAGGCCTCGTCCGAATTGGCGCTGTCCATCTGGTAGGTGCGCTTGTCGCCGGTCAGCGTCTTCGCCGAGCCGACCGCGTCGCGGAACGGTCCATAGAAGGCCGAGGCATATTTCGCCGCATAGGACATGATCTGCACGTCGAGAAAACCGGCGGCGTCGAGCGCCTTGCGGATGGCGCCGACCCGGCCATCCATCATGTCGGACGGCGCGATGATATCGCAGCCGGCTTCGGCCTGCACCAGCGCCTGGCGTACCAGCACCGCGACCGTCTCGTCGTTGAGGATGCGGCCGTCCTCGATCAGGCCGTCATGGCCGTGGCTGGTGAAGGGATCGAGGGCGACGTCGCAGAGCACGCCGAGGCCGGGAAACTCCCGCTTGATGGCGCGCACCGTGTTGCAGACGAGATTGTCCGGGTTGAGCGCTTCGGAACCGTGCTCGTCGCGCAGCGAGGGCTCGGTGTAGGGAAACAGCGCGATGCAGGGGATGTCGAGCTTCACCGCGCGCTCCGCCTCGCGCACCGCCTGATCGACGCTGAGCCGGTCGACGCCCGGCATCGAGGCGACCGCGGTGCGCTGGTTATGGCCATCGACCACGAACAGCGGCCAGATCAGGTCGTCCGCGGTGAGGACGTTTTCCCGGACCAGCCGACGCGCCCATTCGGACTTTCGGTTGCGCCGCGGGCGTGTTGTCAGATCGAGGGCCGGGGCGGCGAGGGCGGGCTGCTGCCGCGGCGCCCCGCGCATTTCGATCGGACGCCCGAATTTGATCGCCATGTAATGAACACTCCCCGCTGGCATGCCGGATCTTGATCCGTTGCAGCCTAGCACTTTGCGCCGGCCGCGTCACCGCACCCCGGCGTGTCGGATCGCCGATTGATTTTGTCGCCTCGAGGGGCCATGAGTCAGAGCATGAAGGCCCATTCATGACCGGCGATTCCCATGTCTGAGATCCCGTCGCGCGACCATCCGCGGGACAACGCCATGTCGGTGGCGGCGATTTCGTCCGAGCGAACCGAGTCCGACGACAATGTCTGGACCCGGCGGCTGGTATTCTTCCTGCGGGTGATGGCGGTGGTTTCGGTGGCCAAGGGCCTCTACCACTGGGCGCAGGTGACCGGCTTTGTCGGCGGCGAAGAGGAAGCGTTCGAAAACCAGACCATGGCATGGCAGGCCGCGACGGTGTACTTCGCCGTGATCGAACTGGTCGCGGCGGTGGGATTGTGGCTGGCGACGCCGTGGGGCGCGGTGGTGTGGCTCACCACCGTGGTGTCGATGGCGGTGATCGAACTGATGTTTCCGGGAATCTACGGCGGCAGCCTGACCGTGGTGGGTCTCGAAGCCAGCATGCTCGCGGCCTACCTTGCGCTCGCCTGGATGGCGGCCCGTGAACGGCCGCCATAGCGGAGAGGCCGCGCACCGGTGCACGAAATTGCGCGCAGTCGCATAAAATTTTTGGCGTATTGTCGCGGTAACTTTTCGGTCACCCTAACGCCGCGGTCATACCTGTTACGCGGACCTTTCGAATTCGAGCGATGCTGTTTCCATATGCGACAGAGTACGCAGACGAAGCGTGAACATCGCGGCGCCACCGTCAATGAAGCGTTGCGAGAAGTCCTTTGTCCATGGGCTTAATCCGCGGTTCACTGTCTTAAATTCATGATCTCTTTATTGTCTTATTTAAGCTGATCTTCAAACGGCCCCCTTAAGTTGAGGCTATCAGGCGGGACACAAGTTTCGTCGAATAAGTCGATAAAACGACAACAGGGGAAGTGTCATGATGAAAGCCGTTGCAACGGCGGTGGAAGCCGCCGAACGCGCTGCCGGACAAGCTCCGGTGCAGCCGCTCTATCTCGAAGCCTTGACCTTGGTGGAGCGGCTGCATCGCCGCCTGCTCGATGTCATCAAGGACGAATTCGATCGCCGCGGCCGCGCCGACATCAATTCGGTACAGGCGCTGCTGCTGTACAATATCGGCGACAAGGAGCTGACCGCGGGCGAGCTGCGCACCCGCGGCTACTACCTCGGCTCCAACGTTTCCTACAATCTGAAGAAGCTCGTCGAGCTCGGCTTCCTCGACCATCAGCGCTCGCGCGTCGATCGCCGCTCGGTCCGCATTCGTCTGACCGCGCAGGGCCAGGAAATCCGCCGCATCGTCGATGCGCTCTATCAGAAACACGTCAAGACCGTGGAGCAGGTCGGTGGCATCTCCAACGAGGAGTTCGCGACCCTGAACAAGTCGCTGCACCGGCTCGAGCGGTTCTGGACCGACCAGATCCTGTACCGGCTCTGACAGCTTTCGATCGCGGCAACATGGCCAGGCCGGCATCCCGAAAAGACCGGCGGCCATCACCTGAAGAACTTCCCCCATGCGCATCGGCCCGGGCATCCGGCCGGTGCGTTTTGTTTTCGCGGCGCAAAAAATCAGTTTCGGGGTATGGAACCTGTTCGCGCCGTCGCGATTTATCCCCGCGTATCGGAGGACGGAAGTCATGCTGGTCGAACGCGGTTTGCAGGTGATGAATGTCGAGGCGGTCGGCGATGCCTACGCCATCGCGTCGAATTACCTCCGGAAGTCCGGCGCGATCCCCGACACCATCGCCACCAACGAGATGCTGATCGAAATCATCGTCGACATGTTTCATCGGGGCGAAACCAACAGGCTCCGGCTCGCCAACAAGGCGATCTCGAAATTCGAAGCCTTGAGCGAACCGCTGGAATTTGTCTGAACAACTGCCGCGAGGATTCATGGAAGCCGCCATCGACCGCATCATGCAGACCTATGATCTGCTGTTGAACCGGACCGCCGCCGCCAGCGCCGAGGCCCGCGCCAAGGTGACCGATTACGTGACGAAATTGTTTGAAGCCGGCGAAAGGGATACGCACCGCCTCACGGTGTGCGGCCTGACCTATTTGCGCGAACTCGACGGCTCCAGAGATCCGGTGAAGGCCGGATATACCGGGCTGTAGAGGCTGGGGCGCTTGGTCCGCTGCCGGACGGGATCCGGCCGTCGATCGCTTCAAGGTCATTGCGAGGATAGATGGATACACGGGTCAAGCCCGGGTATGACGGCTGGGTATCGGCTCGCCCGGAGGATCCCATGCTCACCCTGCATCACCTGAACAATTCCCGCTCGCAGCGCATCCTGTGGCTGCTGGAGGAACTCGGCACGCCCTACGAGATGACGCGCTACCAGCGCAACGCCGCCACGCGTCTGGCGCCGCCCGAGTTGACCGCGGTGCATCCGCTCGGCAAGTCGCCGGTCATTACCGATGGCCAAATCAAAATCGCGGAATCCGGCGCCATCGTCGACTACATCATTCGACGCTACGGCAGCGGCGCGATGATGCCCGCGCCCGGCAGCGCCGACTATGAGGCCTATAATGAGTGGCTGCATTACTCCGAAGGCTCGGCGATGCTGCCGCTGATGCTGAACCTCTATGTCGGCAGGCTGAAGGCGGCGGGCGCGCCGCTGCATCCGCGCATCGACAGCGAAATCGCCAACCATCTCGGCTATGTCGACGGGGCGCTCAGGGGCCGCGAGTTCTTTGTCGGCCGCTCGCTCAGCGGCGCCGACATCCAGATGAGTTTTGTCGGCGACATGGCCAAGGCGTTCGACAGGCTCGGGCCGTATCCCAACCTGGCCGCCTGGCTATCGCGAATGCACGCGCGTCCGGCGTTCCAGCGCTCGATCGAGAAGGGCGGAACCTACCGGTTCGCGTAGGGTGCCAAAAGGGCGCCATCCCGCCGACGCCGTCATGCCGGCCTTGTGCAGGACAAGCCCGGCCATGACGGGCTGGTTGGGGGAACCGGCCTCGCAATCGGTCCGTTTCCACCATATCTGGCATAAATGTCGGGGGGCACACGCAATTGCTTGGCCATTTCCGGCCGATGTGGTATCTCGCCAGCGCCGCTTTCGACCGCCACACATGACCGACCGCACCTCCTCCAGCAGGCTGCGGCGGTGGAGATATTCGTCCATGAGCTCTTCCAGCGCCAAGACATCCGCCGCGCCCGACAAGTTCTTTACCGCCGGGCTCACCGAGGCCGACCCCGACATCGCCGCGGCGATCCGCGGCGAACTCGGCCGGCAGCGTCACGAGATCGAACTGATCGCGTCGGAGAACATCGTCAGCCGCGCGGTGCTGGAAGCCCAGGGCTCGGTGCTGACCAACAAATATGCCGAAGGCTATCCGGGCAACCGCTATTACGGCGGCTGCGAATGGGTCGACGTGGTGGAAACGCTGGCGATCGATCGCGCCAGGAAACTGTTCGGCGCGGGCTTTGCCAATGTGCAGCCGAATTCCGGCAGCCAGATGAACCAGGCGGTGTTCCTGGCGCTGCTGCAACCCGGCGATACCTTCATGGGCCTCGATCTCGCCGCCGGCGGCCATCTCACTCATGGCGCGCCGGTCAACATCTCGGGCAAATGGTTCAAGGCGCAGCATTACACCGTGCGCCGCGACGACCAGATCATCGACATGGACGAGGTCGCGCGCCGGGCGGAACAGGTCAAACCGAAGCTGATTATCGCCGGCGGGTCGGCCTATTCGCGCGCCTGGGACTTCAAGCGCTTTCGCGAGATCGCCGATCAGGTCGGCGCCTATCTGATGGTCGACATGGCGCATTTCGCCGGCCTCGTCGCCGGCGGCGTGCATGCCTCGCCGGTGCCGCACGCCCATGTCACCACCACCACCACCCACAAATCGCTGCGCGGCCCGCGCGGCGGCCTCATTCTCTGCAATGACGAAGCGCTGGCCAAGAAGCTCAACTCGGCCGTTTTCCCCGGCTTGCAGGGTGGCCCGCTGATGCATGTGATCGCGGCCAAGGCGGTGGCGTTCGCCGAAGCGCTGCGGCCGGACTTCAAGATCTACGCGAAGAACGTCGTCGAAAACGCCAAGGCGCTGGCGGAAAGCCTGCGCGCCAACGGCCTCAACATCGTCTCCGGCGGCACCGACAACCATCTGATGCTGGTCGATCTCAGGCCCAAGGGGCTGAAGGGCAACGTGTCGGAAAAGGCCCTGGTGCGCGCGGCCATCACCTGCAACAAGAACGGCATTCCCTTCGATCCGGAGAAGCCGTTCGTCACCTCGGGCCTGCGCCTCGGCACGCCGGCGGCGACCACCCGCGGTTTCGGGGTTGCCGAATTCAAGCAGGTCGGCGGCCTGATCGCCGAAGTGCTCAATGCCATCGCGCAGTCGCAGGACGGGCAGGCGCCGCTGGTCGAGGCGTCGATCAAGGAACGGGTCAGGGCCCTCACC
The DNA here is from genome assembly GCA_963748165.1 of uncultured Alphaproteobacteria bacterium. Classification (GTDB taxonomy): domain Bacteria; phylum Pseudomonadota; class Alphaproteobacteria; order Rhizobiales; family Xanthobacteraceae; genus Bradyrhizobium. Next base: position 69,075 of record CAVVIM010000010.1, on the reverse strand, counting down.
GATCGCTTCCCGATCTATCAATAAGGCCGATCCGAATGCGCTGTCCAAGCTGCAACAGTCTCGATACGCAGGTGAAGGACTCGCGTCCGACCGAGGATTCCGCGGTGATCCGGCGGCGGCGGGTGTGTATCGCCTGCAATTTCCGCTTCACCACCTTCGAGCGGGTGCAACTGCGCGAACTCACCGTGATCAAGCGCAACGGCCGCCGGGTGCCGTTCGACCGCGACAAGCTGGTGCGCTCGCTGCAAATCTCCTTGCGGAAGCGGCCGGTCGATCCCGAGCGGGTCGAGAAGATGGTCTCCGCGATCGTGCGCGAGCTGGAAAGCGGCGGCGAGGCGGAGGTTTCGTCGGAGGCGATCGGCGAGATCGTGATGGAGCATCTGCGCCAGCTCGACGATGTCGCCTATGTCCGCTTCGCCTCGGTCTACCGCAACTTCCGCGAAGCCAAGGATTTCGAGACCGTGCTCGGCGAACTGTCCGGCGAAGAGGACACACGGCTCGCCGCGTTGCGCAAATGATCTTCCGTATTCTGGAAGACCAGTTTGCGCAGAAATCCCTGGAATTGAAGGCCGCCGACCAGCGTTTCATGCAACTGGCGCTGGCGCTCGGCCGGCGCGGGCAGGGCCGCACCTGGCCCAATCCTGCCGTCGGTGCGGTGCTGGTCAAGGACGGCGTCATTGTCGGCCGCGGCTGGACCCAGCCGGGCGGCCGTCCCCACGCCGAGCCGGAGGCGCTGCGGCGCGCCGGCAACGCCGCCCGCGGCGCCACGCTCTATGTAACGCTCGAGCCATGCTCGCATGTCGGCAAGTCGCCACCCTGCGCCGACGCCATCATCGCCGCCGGGGTCGCCCGCGTGGTGTCGGCGATCGAAGACCCCAATCCCGAGGTGGCCGGACAGGGCCACGCCCGGCTTCGCGCCGCCGGCATCACGGTCGATATCGGCCTTGGCGCGGCCGAGGCCGCGCACGACCACGCCGGACATTTCAGGCGCGTCCGCGACCGGCGTCCGCATCTGATCCTCAAGCTGGCGGTATCCAGCGACGATCGGATCGGCGCTGCCGGCGGCAAGCCGGTGGCGATTTCGGGCGAAGCCGCCAGAGCCCGGGTGCATCTGCTGCGCGCGCAATGCGACGCCGTGCTGGTCGGGATCGGCACGGTCCTCGCGGACGATCCGCGGTTGACCTGCCGCCTGCCGGGCATGGCGGCGCGATCGCCGGTTCGGGTGGTGCTGGATCGCGCGCTGCGCCTGCCCGCGACCGCGCGCCTGGTTCATTCCGCCCGTGAAACGCCGCTCTGGGTCATGACGTCGGAGCCCCCCGGGGCGCCCGCCGCCATGCGGCTCGGCGCGGCCGGGGCGCAGGTGATTGGCGTTCCCGTGGCAGCCGCGCCGCAGCCGGGGGTCGATGCGCCGGCCGTGCTGCGGGAACTGGCCGGGCGCGGCATCACCCGGCTATTGGTGGAAGGCGGCGCGCAGGTGGCGTCGTCCCTGGTCGCGGCTGGCCTCATCGACGAAGTCTGGCTGCTGCGCGGGCCCGGGGCGATCGGAGCCGGTGGCGTCGCCGCGCTGGACGCCTTGCCGCTCACCGCCATCACGCAGTCGCCCGCTTTCCGCCTTCGTGCTAGCGACAGGCTGGATCGGGATATACTGACGATTTACGAGCGCGCCTGATGTTTACCGGCATAGTCACCGATATCGGCGAGATCACCGCTCTGGCGCCGACGGCGCCGCGGCAGCTCCACCGGCTGCGCATCGCCTGCCGCTACGACCGCGCCGGCATCGCCGACGGCGCCTCGATCGCCTGCAATGGCGTGTGCCTCACCGTCGTCGCCTCCGGCATGGCCCAGGGCGGCACCTGGTTCGAGGTCGATGCCGCCGCGGAAACGCTGGCCATGACCACGGCGGGGCACTGGCAGGTCGGCACCCGGCTCAATCTCGAGCGGGCGCTGAAGATCGGCGACGAGCTCGGCGGTCATATCGTCGCCGGTCATGCCGACGGCATCGCCGCCATTGTCGCGCGCGACGATCTGCCCGACATGGCGCGGTTCGAGCTGCGCACCACCCGCGAACTGGCGCGCTTCATCGCCGCCAAGGGTTCGGTGACACTCGATGGCGTATCGCTGACGGTAAATACCGTGCACGATGTTTCGTTTTCGGTGCTGATCATTCCGCATACGCTCGAGGTCACGACGCTGGGCGGCTGGCGCGCCGGCGGCGCGGTCAATCTCGAGGTCGACCTGATGGCGCGCTACGCTGCGCGGTTATCGGAAATGAAATAGCCGGCCCGACAAATCTGACGGCGGCGGGCTTGACCGGCGTATCCATCCTCTTAACAAGATGGATTGCCGGAGGCCCGGCAATGACGACGATCCCGGATGATCAACCATGGCTGACGCGCGGCGCGCACCCCTGAAGGACCAGACCGACATCGCGGGGGCGCGCGCGCTGATCGTGGAGGCGCGCTTTTACGACGATATCCAGGATGCGCTGCTGGAAGGCGTGGTGGCCGAGCTTCACGCTGCCGGCGTCGGCCATGACGTGATCACGGTGCCCGGGGCGCTGGAAATTCCGGCGGCGATGGCGATGGCGCTCGATGCCGCCGACGCCGGCGGCAAACCCTACGACGCGGCGGTTGCGCTCGGCTGCGTCATCCGGGGCGATACCATCCATTTCGAGATTGTCGCGATGGAATCCTCCCGCGCCTTGATGGACCTTGCGGTGGCCAGAAAGGTTCCACTCGGCAACGGCATCATCACCGTCAACACCGAGGCGCAGGCCTGGGCGCGGGCGCGCGCCGGCGAACTCAACAAGGGCGGCGACGCCGCGCGCGCCGCGCTGGCGATGCTGCGGATCAAGCGCCGGCTGGCGCGGACCTGATCATGGCCGAATCCAGGAACAGCCAGGACAGGAAGTCGGCGAAAGGTGCCGACAAGAAGGCCAACCGGCGCGGCGCGGCGCGGCTCGCCGCGGTGCAGGCGCTCTATCAGATGGACATCGGCGGCGCCGGCATCAACGACATCTTCGCCGAATTTGAAAGCCACTGGCTCGGCGGCGAGGTCGAAGGCGACAAATATCTGCCGGCGGAAGCGGCGTTCTTTCGTGACGTGGTGTCGGGCGTGGTGCGCGATCAAAGCAAGCTCGATCCCCTGATCGACGATGCGCTGTCGAAGGGCTGGCCGCTGAAGCGCATCGACGCCATCCTGCGTGCGGTGCTGCGCGCCGGCTCGTATGAACTGGAGCACCGCAAGGACGTGCCCGGCCGCGTCGTGGTGTCGGAATATGTCGATGTCGCGCATGCCTTTGTCGAAGCCGACGAGACCGGCATGGTGAACGCGGTACTCGATCAGATCGCGCGCCAGTTCCGCGCCGACGAGTTTGCACGTGGGTAATTCTTCGTCATTGCGAGGAGCGCAAGCGACGAAGCAATCCAACAGTCGCTGTCATTCCGGGGCGATGCGAAAGCATCGAACCCGGAATCTCGAGATTCCGGGTTCGCGCTACGCGCGCCCCGGAATGACGCAAAGGGTTGGACGCTGGACCTGTATAACGGATCGTGAGGCATGACCGACCTGCCAAATCGTCCATCCGGCGAGGACGCGCTGATCGCGCGCTATTTCAGGCCGTTGGCGACCGACCCCGGGGCGTTCGATCTCGGCGACGACGCCGCGGCGTTGCCGGCGACCGGCGATGACCTCGTGGTGACGACGGACGCCATCGTCGAGGGCGTACACTTCCTGCCGAGCGATCCGCCGGACAGCGTGGCGCGCAAGGCGCTGCGGGTCAATCTCAGCGATCTCGCGGCGAAGGGGGCAACGCCGGCCGGCTTCGTGCTCACCCTGGCGTTGCGGGCTCCCGATGCAGCCTGGCTCGAGCCGTTTGCATCGGCACTCGGCGAGGACGCCGCCCGGTTCGGTTGCCCGCTGCTCGGCGGCGATACGGTCGCGACGCCAGGTCCGGTGATGGTTTCGATTACGGCGTTCGGGCGCGTTGCCCCGGGCAAAATGGTTCGTCGCAGCGGCGCCAGGCCCGGCGACCGCGTCGTGGTGACGGGCACGATCGGCGATGCCGCGCTGGGTCTCGACATTCTAAAGGGCGGCGCGGCGGCCGCGGCGCTCGCGGACGATGCGGCGGCGACCGACCTGCTGGCCGGGCGCTACCGGATCCCGCAGCCGCGTAACGCCCTGGCCGCTGCGATTCGCGACCACGCGACGGCGGCGATGGACGTGTCAGACGGCCTTGCCGGCGATCTCGCCAAGCTGTGCGCGGCCTCCGGCGTGTCCGCCGCGATCGATGCCGAGAGCATTCCGCTGTCCGCCGCGGCAGCCGCCTTGCTCGCGCGCGGCACCGTCGGCATCGACGCCATCGTTGCCGGCGGCGACGATTACGAGATAGTGTGTGCGGTTCCGCAGGATCGGTTCGCAGCCTTCGCGAAAGCCGCGCGGGCGGCCGATGTGGCCGTAACCACCATCGGCACGATCATCGCCGGGGCGGCGGTTCCAAGGTTCTTGGACGCGCGTGGCAAGGAAATCGCGCTGCGGCGGGTGTCGTACAGCCATTTCTAGCGTTTTCACGAAAAGCGGCGGCTCGATGCAAAAACCTGCTGAATTCGATGGTTTTTTGTCCCCCGCGGCGTTGCGCCCGGGTTGCGATTTTGGCATGGTCCCGCCGATTTGGGGCCGCCCTTTTGGGCAGGGCAGGCCTCCTTTTTATGCGCCTGCCGCGTCCTGCGGTAACGGCGATGGCTACACCAGCATCTGAGGCAGATTCTATGACAGCATTATGGGCGATCGTGCTCTGCGGGGCGCTCTCCATCATCTACGCCATCTGGGCAACCGCATCGGTCATGAAAGCGGATGCCGGTAATGCGAGGATGCAGGAAATCGCAGCCGCCGTGCGCGAGGGCGCGCAGGCCTATCTGAAGCGCCAGTACACCACGATCGCCATGGTCGGCATCGTGATCTTCCTGCTGCTGGTCTACTTCCTCGGCACGCTGGTTGCGGTCGGCTTCCTGATCGGCGCGGTGCTGTCGGGAGCTGCGGGCTTCATCGGCATGAACGTGTCGGTCCGCGCCAATGTGCGCACCGCGCAGGCGGCCACGACGTCGCTGGCGGGCGGGCTTGAACTTGCCTTCAAGGCGGGAGCGATCACCGGCATGCTCGTGGCCGGCCTCGCGCTGCTCGGGGTCACGCTTTATTTCGCCTACCTCACCCATTTGCTGGGACTTGCGCCGAACAGCCGCACCGTGGTCGACGCCATGGTCGCGCTCGGCTTCGGTGCCTCGCTGATCTCGATCTTCGCCCGTCTCGGCGGCGGCATCTTCACCAAGGGTGCCGACGTCGGCGGCGATCTCGTCGGCAAGGTCGAGGCCGGCATTCCCGAGGACGATCCGCGCAACCCGGCGACCATTGCCGACAACGTCGGCGACAATGTCGGCGACTGCGCCGGCATGGCGGCCGATCTGTTCGAGACCTATGCGGTGACCGCGGTTGCCACCATGGTGCTGGCCGCGATCTTCTTTGCCAAGTCGCCGCTTCTGACCAACATGATGACCCTGCCGCTCGCGATCGGCGGCATCTGCATCATCACCTCCATCATCGGTACCTTCTTCGTCAAGCTCGGCGCCAGCCAATCGATCATGGGCGCGCTCTACAAGGGACTGATCGCCACCGGCATCCTGTCGCTCGCCGGTGTTGCCGCCGTGATCCACTGGCTGATTGGCTTCGGCAAGCTCGACGGTGTCGATTACACCGGCCTGGCGCTGTTCGAATGCGGCGTGGTCGGCCTGGTCGTCACCGGGCTGATCATCTGGATCACCGAATACTATACCGGCACCGACTATCGCCCGGTGAAGTCGATCGCGGCATCCTCGGTCACCGGTCACGGCACCAACGTGATCCAGGGCCTCGCCATTTCGATGGAAGCGACCGCGCTGCCGGCGCTCGTCATCATCGCCGGCATCCTCGTCACCTACAGCCTGGCCAACCTGTTCGGCATCGCGATCGCAACCACGACCATGCTGGCGCTGGCCGGCATGGTCGTGGCGCTCGACGCCTTCGGCCCGGTGACCGACAATGCCGGCGGCATCGCCGAGATGGCCGGCCTGCCCAAGGAAGTCCGCAAGTCGACCGACGCGCTCGACGCCGTCGGCAACACCACCAAGGCGGTCACCAAGGGCTACGCGATCGGCTCGGCCGGGCTCGGCGCATTGGTGTTGTTTGCGGCCTACAATCAGGACCTCAAATTCTTCATCGCCGATGCCACGAACCATCCGTATTTCGCCGGCGTCAATCCGGACTTCTCGCTCAACAACCCCTATGTGGTGGTCGGTCTGCTGTTCGGCGGCCTGTTGCCCTATCTGTTCGGGGCGATGGGCATGACCGCGGTCGGTCGCGCGGCCAGTGCAATCGTTGAAGAGGTGCGGCGCCAGTTCCGCGAGAAGCCCGGCATCATGCAGGGCACCGACAAGCCGGATTACGGCAAGGCGGTCGATCTTCTGACCAAGGCCGCAATCAAGGAAATGATCATTCCATCGCTGCTGCCGGTGCTGTCGCCGATCGTGGTGTATTTCCTGATCTACGCGATTGCGGGCGGCGGCGCGGCCGGCAAATCGGCGGCCTTCTCGGCCGTCGGTGCCATGCTGCTCGGCGTGATCGTCACCGGCCTGTTCGTCGCGATCTCGATGACCTCGGGCGGCGGCGCCTGGGACAACGCCAAGAAGTACATCGAAGACGGCCATTACGGCGGCAAGGGCTCGGATGCGCACAAAGCGGCGGTGACCGGCGATACCGTCGGCGATCCCTACAAGGATACGGCCGGTCCCGCCGTCAACCCGATGATCAAGATCACCAACATCGTGGCGCTGTTGCTGCTGGCGGTTCTCGCGCATTAGAGCTGCGCGGAAGCTCGTCCGAGGCCTCATGGTTCGAGACGCGCGGCGCTGCCGCGCTCCTCACCACGAGGGTCCGAGACCTCATCCCGAGGAGCATCGCGAAGCGATGCGTCTCGAAGGATGAAGCCATGGAGGTGGAAATTGCGCCTAGTTGAAGCTGAGCAGCTTGAACAGCGGCGCGAGGTAGCTCATCTCCTGGCCCGATGTCGGCGTGGTGCGGCTGATGAAGTCGAATATCTTGCCGTCCTGCAGCCCGTAATTGGCGAGCCGCTTCACCTGGCGGTTCTTGTCGAAATAGACCGCGATCACCCGCTGGTCGGTAATCTTCTGGTTCATGAAGGCGAGCCTGCGCTCGGCGCGCTGCGAAATGTAGTAGAACACCTCGCCGTCGAGGGTCGCGACCGTGGATGGGGTTCCCATCACGAGCAGCACCTGATCCTGACTTGCCCCGATCGGAATTTGCTCCAGCGCACCCTGCGGCAGGATGTAGCCCTTCTGGAATTGCTCGCCGGTGCAGCCGCCCAGCGCCGCGCACGCCAAGGCGATGGCGGCGGCCACGCGAAGGCCGCGCCAGCGTACAACCGGGCCGCGCCGGGCGCGCGGGCGTGTCGGACTCGTAACTGTCATCTTCGGAACTGGTCCCGTCCCCTTGCATCGGGCGAGGCGTTGACGTACCGGGCAGCACGCCGGATTGCAACATGCACGGGGCCCAACGGCCCGCGTCGGAACCCACAATGCTTTGGCCGTTCAATCACTTCAGGAAACCCCGGATGCGCCCGCGCGGCACCATCGAAGCCATCTATGGCATGATCGTGACGCAGGCGCGAGACCCGCTGTTTTATCGGGACTTGGGGGTGCCGGACACGGTTGACGGCCGGTTTGACCTGCTGGTGCTGCATTTATGGCTGCTATTGCGGCGGCTGCAGCCGGCAGCGGACGGAGCAAGCCTGTCCCAGGCGTTGTTCGACCATTTTTGCGACGATATGGACGCCAATTTGCGCGAAATGGGGGTTGGCGATCTGACCGTTCCGAAGCGGATGCAGGGCTTCGGGGAGGCCTTCTATGGCCGCATCGCCGCCTACGACGTGGCGTTGTCCGCCGGCCCTGGGGCGCTGGCACAGGCGCTGGACAAGAATATATTGAGCGGCAAGGGAGGCGAAAACGCCGGACGGCTCGCCGTCTATGCCGCGGCAGCGATCGCGGTTCTGGACGGCCTCGACGAGGCGACGCTGTTGCGCGCCGCCTGGAGATTTCCCGCGCCCAGCCATCAACAGGACCAGGGCATGACCGATAGAGCGGATCCATGGAGCGTGCGCGTTGTCGTGGCACAAATCCCGGATGCCGGGTTGCACAGCGATTTCGAAGCGGGTCCCGCCACGCGCGAGGCGATGGCCGAGATCGCAGGCTTGCGCGAGGTGCTGTCGGCGGAGGCCTCGCTCGATGTCACGCCCGAACGCGGCGGGCGCGTCCATGTCGAAGGAAGGGTGCGGGCGCGGATCGGGCAAATCTGCGTGGTCTCGCTCGATCCGATCGAAAACGATATCGACGCGCCGATCGATCTGATTTTCGCGCCTCCCGAGCAAATTCCCGTGCTCTCCGACCTGGTCGACGAGGCAGCCGAAAGCGATGTGGAGATTCCGGACCCGCCGGAGCCGATCGAGAACGGGATCATCGATCTCGGCCGGGTGGCGACCGATGCGCTGTATCTCGCGATCGATCCTTATCCGCGCCGCCCGGACGCGATCTTTGAGCCGCCGGCCGAGGTCATCGATCCCGGCGATCATCCCTTTGCCGCGCTCAAGGCGCTGCAGCTCGATGCACCGGTGCGCAGCAGCAGGAAACGCCCGAACAAGCCCAAAGCAGGCTGACGCGCCGGTCTTGCCTGTGGCCTACAACAAAAAAGACCCCGGCGTGATCGGGGCTGTTCGATTAAGTAGTTGAATTGCCGGTGTTTAGCTCGGCAGGCCGAATCCTTCGCGGCGAAAATCGAGGTCCAAAAGGCGGCGGTCAAGAGGTTGTGTCAAAGCGAGGACGCGCTATTGTCGCGGCCTGGCCGGAGCGCAGCGTGGGCGCCTCGCCGATCGCTGCAATCGGTGGCGATTTCCAGTCCGCGGCCGAGCGCATCAAGACCGCACAAGATCAGGTTTCCGGGACGTTCATGCCGCAAAAGGTTCGAATCGCGCTTGACGCCATGGGTGGCGATGTCGGCGCATCGGTCGTCATTCCCGGCGCCGCGATTTCGCTGAGGCGACACCCTGACGCCGAATTTCTGCTGTTCGGCGACCAGGGCCAGATCGAGGCGGAACTCGCCAAATATCCGGCGATGAAGGCCGCCTCCCGCGTCATCCATACCAGTGTCGCCGTCAGCATGCACGACAAGCCGAGCCAGGCGTTGCGGCGCGGCCGCAAGACCTCGTCGATGTGGCTTGCCATCGACGCCGTCAAGAAAGGCGAGGCCGACGTCGCGGTATCCGCCGGCAACACCGGCGCGCTGATGGCGATGGCGCGGTTCAACCTGCACATGCTGCCCGGCATCGACCGCCCGGCGATCGCGGCGGTGTGGCCGACGGTCCGCGGCGATTCGGTCGTGCTCGACCTCGGTGCCACCATTGGCGGCGACGCGCATCACCTGATGGCGCTGGCGGTGATGGGCAGTGCGATGGCGAGTGTCTTGTTCGACCTCGAGCGGCCCACGGTGGGTCTGCTCAATATCGGGGTCGAGGAGGTCAAGGGCGGCGAGGAGATTCGCGAGGCCGCCGAATTGCTGCGCGCCATGAACCTTCCTCAGCTCGACTATATCGGCTTCGTCGAGGGCGACGGCATCGGCCGGGGCGCCGCCGACGTCATCGTGACCGAAGGCTTCAGCGGCAACATCGCCCTCAAGGCTGCGGAAGGCACGGCGCGGCAGATTTCCGAATATCTGCGTCACGCCATCGCCCGCACCTGGCGCTCGCGGATCGGCTATCTGTTTGCCCGGAATGCGTTTCAGGCGCTGCGCGACAAGATGGATCCGAAGAAGTCCAATGGCGGCGTGCTGCTCGGATTGAGGGGCGTCGTGGTCAAAAGCCACGGGGGAACCGACGCCGAAGGCTTTGCCTATGCGGTCGATGTTGGCTATGACATGGTTCGCCACGATCTCCTGACCAAGATCAATCAGATGCTCAATCGCGACGGCAGCGCGCTCGCGCCCGCGCAGGAGGCTGTATCTTGACTGCAATACGCTCGGTCGTGCTCGGCTGCGGCTCCTATCTACCGCGGCAGATCCTGACCAATGCCGACCTCGCGGCGCGGATCGACACCTCGGACGAGTGGATCGTGCAGCGCACCGGCATCCGGCAGCGCCACATCGCGGCCGAGGGCGAATTCACCTCGCATCTGGCGATCCACGCCGCACGGGCCGCGCTGGCCGATGCCGGGGTCGACGCGCAGTCGATCGACCTGATCGTGCTGGCGACCTCGACGCCCGACAATACCTTTCCCGCAACCGCGGTCGCGGTGCAGAACGGGCTCGGCATCAATCATGGGGCCGCCTTCGACCTGCAGGCGGTCTGCTCCGGCTTCATCTTCGCGCTCGCCACCGCCGACAATTTCCTGCGCTGCGGTGCGTTCAAGCGGGCACTGGTGATCGGCGCCGAGACCTTTTCGCGAATCCTCGACTGGAACGACCGCGGCACCTGCGTGCTGTTCGGCGATGGCGCCGGTGCCGTCGTGCTGGACGCCGAGCCGCAGCCCGGCAAGCCTTCCGACCGCGGCATCCTGACCACCCATCTGCGCTCGGACGGCCGGCACAAGGCCAAGCTGTATGTCGACGGCGGTCCTTCCTCGACGCAGACGGTCGGCCATCTCAGGATGGAGGGCCGCGAAGTGTTCAAGCACGCGGTCGGCATGATCACCGACGTGATTGTGGATGCGTTCAAGGCCACCGGCACCACCGCGGAGGATATCGACTGGTTCATCCCGCACCAGGCCAACAAGCGAATCATCGATGCTTCAGCGCACAAGTTGCATATTGCGCCGCGGAAAGTGGTGCTGACCGTCGATCTGCATGGCAACACGTCGGCGGCGTCGATACCGCTCGCGCTGTCGGTCGCCGTGGCGGACGGACGTGTGAAGAAGGGCGATCTTGTGCTGCTGGAGGCGATGGGCGGCGGCTTCACCTGGGGTTCGGCGCTGCTGCGCTGGTAAGGGCAGCGTTAAAAGTCCAGATAGATTGCAGACTTCTTTCATGCTATGGCAGCTAACAGCGCTGTTGACCATCGCGCGTTAACCTCTTAATTTCAGATACGAATTGTTCGCCGAGAGTGGGGCAGGCGATGACCGGAACCGGGAAGACAGTCACACGTGTCGATTTGTGCGAAGCGGTCTACCAGAAGGTAGGCCTGTCGCGTACGGAATTGTCGGCCTTTGTCGAACTGGTCTTGAAAGAGATCACCGATTGCCTCGAAAAAGGTGAGACGGTGAAATTGTCGTCGTTCGGATCGTTCATGGTGCGCAAGAAGGGACAGCGCATCGGACGTAATCCGAAGACCGGCACCGAAGTGCCGATTTCGCCGCGACGCGTGATGGTGTTCAAGCCCTCGGCGATCTTGAAGCAGCGGATCAATGGCATCAGCAACGGCGCCGACAAGACCGACTGAGCGGCCTTCAACCGGTGATTGAAGAGGAGCGGGCATTTGGACAAGGCGCCGGATGCGTTCCGAACCATCAGCGAGGTCGCTGAAGACCTCGACATTCCCCAGCACGTGCTGCGGTTCTGGGAGACGCGGTTCGCCCAGATCAAGCCGATGAAGCGAAGCGGCGGCCGGCGCTATTATCGCCCGGACGACGTCGACCTGCTTCGCGGCATCCGCCGTCTGCTGTACGGCGAGGGCTACACCATTCGCGGCGTGCAGCGCATTCTCAAGGAACACGGCATCAAGTCGGTGCAGCGACTGGCGGATTCCTCCGTGGCCGCCTCGTTCGGCGCGATCGAGGAGGCGATCGGGCGCAGCATCCTGGATGACGATCTCGATGCCGGTCCCGGCATCGACGTCGATGACGATGACTATGAGGACACCCGCCAGGCCGCGGGTTCGCGAGCAACCGAAGCCGACGAGGAGGATGTGCTGCATGAGGCGCTGGACGACGGCCCGATCGCCGGCGTCGCCGACTTCGCGCTCGATCTCGAGCGGCTGGAGGGCGTGCTGCAGAACCTGATCGCGTGCCGGCGATTGCTCGATCAGGCGCTCAAGGAAGGCTAGCCGCCGGGTTCCCGGGCACAGCCGCCAGTCCCGACCGGATACCGATCGCGCTTCTTGCGCCCAGGCCTGATCGAAGCTAAGGGAACGGCATCGGAGCGTGGCGCAGCCCGGTTAGCGCACTAGTCTGGGAGACTAGGGGTCGGAGGTTCAAATCCTCTCGCTCCGACCAATAAGGCCCCCTTGGAAATGTGGGCATGCGGGGGGCCTGCTCGGACTGAGCAACGAAGGGGTCGGGCCGCAATCGTTTGACCTTGCCGAACGACCTCGCCTTGCGGGCGATGCAATGGCGAGGCCGAAGCAAGAAGGTGTGCGAAGGATCAGGGCAACATCAGAGATCGACTCCGACTGAGATGTTGCGGCCCGAGAGTTGGGCAAAGGTAGGTATGTGGGCCATCAACTTGGCGAAGGCCGGGTCCTTCGCCAATGCCTCCTGCGCTTTGCCATACACCTCCCAACTGGCGTAGCGCGTGACAATCAGCCACTCTCCGGCCCACGCGCCAGTATGAAAACGGGACATCCGAAAAAATTCGGCACCATATTTTTCAAAAATTGCCTTTGCCGCCTTGGCGGTCTTGACCATTTCCTCGGACTTGTCGCTCTTGAAACGTGTGAATTGGGCGATCGCTGGCATTCGAGCTTCTCCCTTGGTTCGTGCATCCCGCAAGACCGGAAGCAATAGGTCGGTCTGAGCGACGATCCCAAAGGTTCAACAATTCCCTGCCGGGCCCTCGCCTTGTCGCGCCCGATCCGTGGCGGCACCGAAGTGAGCGTTACCCGAGGATTGCCTCAGTGTCTGCGCCGGCCTGATGTGGGCGCGAAATATGGATTGATCAGGCACGTTGCTGGACGACCCGAGGCGGTAGCCGCGCACTGGGCGAGCGAGGTGAAGATGCAATCCGTCCGATCGCCCTCCAACTCGCCATAGACGTGGATGCAGACGGGATAGTTGGGATCGTACGTTTGAGCCCGTACAGAGGTGGCGACAAGGGCCATTGCAAGCGCTGGGATCGCAAAGATGAGCTTGACCACGCCAACCTCCAATCGAGAAACAAGTCCGTCGGATCGATTATAGTACGCCCTCGTGGCGCGATCCACTGCAGAACCATGGCGTGCAGAACCATGGCGGCGATCCCGGCGACGGACGAGCAGTGCAATGGTTCGATGCAAGCCCGTTGGGATGGGGCGAGGGCGCTGCAACGTTCGCTGCCCGATGACGCGCTCATGATGGTCGCATTTTGTCGGCCGGATTGACAGTCATGCGCCGCCGGATCATGATCAACTGGGAGATGTAGCGCGTGAGGAAACAACCATGCGTAAAACTGGAGCGGTTTTTCAGCCGGAACCGATCGAGTTGATGAGGTCCTTGCCCGAGGCGGCAGCGACCAGGTTGGGCAGGGACAAGCGAACGCCGGTGCCGAACCGGTACGATCTGGCCCGCTCTTACGCCCGGCTCAAGCACCTGAGGGCGAAGTCGAGCATGCCGAGGGTCGCATGCAGCTTCAAGAGCAGCGCGCGCCCAACGCCAGCGCTTCGCTCGGGCGCTGACCCCAGATTATGGCTGACGCCGGTTTGTGAAAGGCCGCATCCAGTAACCGAGGCGCGCCTGGCCGTGATTGCGGCGTCGATCAAGTGAACGCCGGCGAGCCTGTCGGCCGTCCATGAAAATGGTTGGGCTTTTCGTTCGATCAGGGTCTGGCCGCCGGTTTCAGACCTGCCTGCAGCAGCTTCGTCGAACTGCTCCTGATAAAACATGCGACCGTCGGCATCCACGACGTGAACGTGCCAACCCCTCCTGGACAATCCCCGCGCCTTTGCCACGGCGAGCGCCGGGTTGATGTACAGGGTTCGCTGGCTCTTGCTGTCCTTTGAGGCATGAACCACGAGCGCCGGCATGGGCGTCGTCTCCTGCGTGAAGCCGCCGGGCTTTTCCGGTGCGCGACTTCGTCGGATTGTCAGGTTGAGTTGGGCACCACGAAGGTCGTGCGACCGGTTTTCAACAGCAAATTCGCTGGAAAATGATCCCGCCGGATTTGAACCTTGCCGGGCGCTGCGCCGACCCAATGGAAGCCGGGGGATTTGAGGGCTCGGCACCTAAACCGGCGCCGCCAAGCGATCATATTCCGCTTGTGCGGCGTTGTGCTGCGCCGCCTCTGGCGCGGCGATCCGCTCACACCTCGCGGTTGTCGAACAGGATCATATCGACGCCGCCGGTGGCGAACTTTTGTACATCCGCGGCCGCGGCCTTGCCCTCGGCGCTGCCGAAGCCGGCCTGCACCGCGGCCAGATTGTCAAAATGCAGGGTCGCAATGAGATGATAGCCGGACGGGCCGGCCGGAGTTGCAACCGGGCCCTGGCTCACTTCATACTTCTTGAGCCCGGGTATCTTTTTCGCGATCGGAACGTGGGTCGAAAGATAATACTCGTCGAAGGCGGCGGTGTCTTTCGGCGTCTTGTACATAACCACGACGTGCGCCATTGCGTTGCTCCTTGCTGCACCTGAACCGATATCATCTCCGCAGCTTTCAGTCCGCTCCGGGCTTTGTCAAGCGGTGCGCTGTGACCGGGCGAAGACCGCGGTCCGTTGCGCCGATAGCCGGCCGAAAACCTGGCCCAACAAGAAAATGGCCCCGATCATGGGGCCATTCGTCTTACATGTCCTTCTTCATCATGTGGTGATGGTGATGATGGTGGTGATGATGGATCACCACCATGGGCTTGCCGTGCATTTCCTTGTGCATGCCCTCCTTCGCCATACCGGGCTTTGCGTCTTCTGCACTGGCGATCGACGGCACGGTGAGCGCGGTAACGGCCAAGGCGGCCAAAACATAAGAAAACTTCGTCATCGAGATCTCCCTGGGGTGAATTAAGCCCATGGGGAACGAAACCGCGACCATTGCGTTCCCGGCCGCGAAAAATAGAATGCCGAAGATGGAATAATGAACAGACGTTCAGACTGATTGTGCTTGCTCGGCGGCTTGCTTGCGACTTATTGAGCTGGCGGTTCGGTCGTGGCTTGAACCGGCATCCGTGCCGGAATTGGGATCTTCGGGCCGCTCGAAACTGTTCAGGGTTGCAATCGGAAAGGCGAGCGTTCTCCCATGAAGGATTTTGCTGGAAAGACGGCGGTTATTACCGGTGGCGGCACCGGCATGGGCCGTGAGCTGGCGCGCCAACTGGTCGCCGAAGGCTGCAATGTCGCGATGTGCGACGTATCCGCCGCGGCGATGGCCGAGACCAAGCGGCTTTGCGAGGTCGAGAAGCTGCCGCAGGGCCTGCGCGTCACCACCCACATCGCCGACGTCTCCATCGAAGACCAGCTCAAGCGCTTTCGTGACGAGCTCGCCGAACAGCAGGCCACCGACAAGATCCATCTGTTGTTCAACAATGCCGGGATCGGCGGTGGCGGTAGCCTGTTCACCAGCACCCGCGAGCAGTGGGAAAAGACCTTCAACATCTGCTGGGGCGGGGTCTATCTCGGGGTCCGCACCTTCCTGCCGATGCTGCTGAAGGCCGATGAGGGCCACATCGTCAACACCTCGAGCGTCAACGGCTTCTGGGCCTCGATCGGCCTCGGCGTGTCACACACGGCCTATAGCGCCGCCAAATTCGCGGTAAGGGATTTACCGAGGCGTTGATCAACGATCTCAGATTGAATGCCCCGCATATCAAATGCTCGGTCGTGATGCCCGGCCATATCGGCACCTCGATCGTATCGAATTCCCGGAAAGTGCTGAGCGGCACCGAGTCCGACCAGCTCAGCCCGAACGAGATCCTGCAGGCGCGACAGCGCCTCAAGGGCATGGGCATCGATCAGGCTGCGATGCCGGATCAGCAAATTCAGGAGATCGCCGCGGACCGCGCCCGCAGCTTTCGCGACGAAGCGCCGATGACGGCGGCCGCCGCGGCGACCATCATTCTCGATGGCGTCAAGGCCGGGCGCTGGCGTATCCTGGTTGGCGACGATGCCCACCGCCTTGACGAGCGCGTGCGGCAGACGCCGGAACGCGCCTACGACGCCGAATTCTACCAGAGCTTCGCCGCCGAGGTCGGGTGGCGGCTGGGGTAACACGACGTCTGGAATTCGGAGCCGCCGGGTTTCTCGCGACGATGGATGGATGCGCGGGGCAAGCCCGCGTATGACGGGGCACGCGAGCGGCCTCGCCCGCGCTCGCATCCGAAGGGGATTTCCAGCTTGTTTTTTGTGCTCTCCAAGACACTCGGCATCATGCTGCTGCCGACCGATCTGCTGATCTTTGTCGGGATCGCCGGCGCGCTCCTGCTGGCGACGCGGCGGGCGTCGCTGGGCCGCAGGCTGATGGCCGCCTCGCTCCTGCTGCTCGCCATATGCGGGTTTTCGCCGCTCGGAAACTGGCTGCTCTACCCGCTGGAATCCCGATTTCCCGCCTGGGACGCCGCGCGCGGCGCGCCCGACGGCATTGTCGTGCTCGGCGGATCGATCGATGCCGATATTTCCGCGGCGCATGGCGTGGCCGTCGTCCGCGGCGCGCCCGATCGCATTATCGCGGCGGCGGCGCTGGCCCACCGCTATCCGAACGCCCGCCTCATCTTTACCGGAGGAAGCTCCAACCTGATTTCGAACCACGCCAGGGAAGCCGATTACGCCGCCGAGGTTTTCGAGCGTCTCGGGGTGCCGAAGGCGCGGCTGACGATGGAGCGGCGCTCGCGCAACACCGAGGAGAATGCCGAGTTCACCAAGGCGATTGCCGCGCCGAAGCCCGGCGAGCGATGGCTGCTGGTGACGTCCGCCTACCATATGCCGCGGTCGGTCGGGCTGTTCCGAAAGGCGGGCTTCGCGGTAGAGCCCTATCCGGTCGACTGGCGGATCGGCGGCAAGGCCGATCTGCTGACGTTTTCGGCTTTCGCGGTCGAAGGCCTGCAGCACACCGATCTCGCCGTGCACGAATGGATCGGCCTGCTGGCCTATCGCATCACCGGCAAGACCGGCCAGTTGCTGCCGGGGCCCGATCCGGAATAACGCCCCGGTCGCCGCCGGCGAATAATCCGGCTATGGCGTTTTCGAGCGAAGTGGCTACCGGTTCGCGTGAAGAAAACGCGTCAAACCGACAAACCAAAGCCCGGTTCTGATTCAATCAGAACCGAAAAGGCTTTAGGATGCTGGGCGAAGTCGCGGTTCAGGGGAGTTTCAGATGCAACAGGCATCCACGCAGCAGGAAACGTTCGATTGGGCCGGCATGGCAGCGGATCTGAACAGTCTGCTCCGGCTCAAGACCACCGTGATCGGCATGAAGATGTTCGCGCGGGTGGAAGAGATGGCGGCCATACCGAAAATCCGGCGTCCGACCGCCATCCATACCACCGACCAGATTGTCAGCATGGCCTCGCGGCTGGGCTGGACCGTCGGCATCACCGCGGCCGATCTGGTCGGGGCGCAATGCCGGGCGGTGATCGGGCTGGCGCCGCAGGACGAGACATGGCTTGCCGGCCAACCCTATGTCGGGGTCTGGCACGGCACCGCCGAGGACGCCCGCAAGCGCCAGCAAGCGCTGGATGTGGTGGCGTACGGCCAGTATCAGGCGCTGGCGGTCAGCCCCTTGACCAGCGGCCGGCTCGACCCGCCGGATATCTGCCTGGTCTATGCGACGCCGGGCCAGATGATCATCCTGATCAACGGGCTGCAATATACCGGCTACAGGAAATTCGAATGGGGCGTGGTCGGCGAGACCGCGTGCGCCGATTCATGGGGGCGGGCGCTCAAGACCGGCGAGCCCAGCCTGTCGCTGCCGTGTTTCGCCGAGCGGCGCTATGGCGGCGTGCCGGACGAGGAACTGCTGATGGCGCTGTCGCCCAGCCATCTCGCCAAGGCGATCGACGGCATGAAGGCGCTGGCGAAAAACGGTCTGCGCTATCCGATCGCGCCCTATGGCATCCAAAGCGACGTGCGGGCCGGCATGGGGGTGTCCTACGGCAAAACGGGCGGCTAGAAGTCGAGTTTGCTCCCGAGCTGGGCAAGTCCAATGCTGTACAACATCAAGACTGGGCACAATGGCATTCTGAAGCAGCCTATTGAGGACATTGTCATTCTCGTCTCGTCGCTTCACCACCTCCAGACAAAGGGGATTCCATTCGTCTTCACCGACAGGCACGCCTACCTAAAGCTCGCACAATTTTCAGATGATCTATCCAATCTAAGCTGGATCATTTGGCCCGTGTTGCAGGCGAGAAACTTCAAGAAAGACGACATGGACAAATTCGAGAAATATCAGGCCGAAGCCTTAGGGTCCAGAACTTAATTGAGCCAATATGCGACGAGAGCGGCGAGATGAA
The DNA here is from genome assembly GCA_963748165.1 of uncultured Alphaproteobacteria bacterium. Lineage (GTDB taxonomy): Bacteria > Pseudomonadota > Alphaproteobacteria > Rhizobiales > Xanthobacteraceae > Bradyrhizobium. The sequence goes on along the minus strand of CAVVIM010000010.1, from coordinate 50,642 downwards.
CAGCGGCCAGGAAATTCCGAGCGAGCTTATCATATCGGGTGGCGATGCGCCGGAAGTCCTTGAGCCTGCAGAAGCTGCGCTCGATGACGTTTCGGCCTTTGTAGGCACGTTTGTTGAAGCGATGTATGACGATACGGTTGGATTTATTGGGGATTACGGGCTTGGCGCCGCGACTAACGATTTCAGCGCGAAAGCCGTCGCCATCATAGCCCTTGTCGGCGATGAGCGCGCGCATGGGTGGGGCGAGCGCCAGAACATCGGGTGCAGCAGCGATATCGGCATCTTGGCCTGGGGTCAGATGAAGGACGACTGGTCGGCAGAGCGGATCGCTCAGCGCATGGATTTTTGTCGTGCGACCACCGCGCGATCGGCCTATCGCCTGATTATGCTCCCCCTTTTCCGCCGGAGGCACAACGATGAGCTTTGACCGAGGTCGAGTTGAGCGACAGCGCGACGGAATCTTTGCCAAGTTTGGCCAGCGCTTCAAAGATTGCGCACCATCGTCCGCGTTTGGCCCAACGATTGAAACGATTGTAGATGGTGGTGTAAGGGCCGTATTCACGCGGACAATCGCGCCATCGCGCACCCGATTGCAGCATGTGGACAATGCCGCTGATGATGCGCCGATCGTCATCCCGTTCCGGCCCCGTCAGTCCCGTCGGCAGATGAGGTTCTATGCGCGCCCATTGCCTGTCGTTCAGCCAAAACAAGCCCTCACGCATTCTCTCGCCCCCGAATCAAACACTTAGGCAAGAGAATCACATGACGCTAATTAGGTACAGACCCTAGTTCACAAGAAAGTGCCGTTGAGCGCACTATTGGGTGTCGCTTGCTGCAACGACGCGGTCAAGACTGAAATCCAGCAGTTGTGCGATTCGAAAGACCACAAGGTGAAGATCGTCACCCGCAGGAATTGGTTCCTTTAACATGATCCGCTTCACACAAGGAAATCTACTGGAAGATAGCGCGCAGGCTCTCGTCAACACCGTGAATACGGTGGGGATTATGGGAAAGGGGGTCGCTTTGATGTTTAAGGAGGCATATCCCGAGAACTTCAAGGCATACGAAGCGGCTTGTAAGTCGAAGGAAGTTCAGCTTGGCAAAATGTTTGTCACCGAACGGCGCGGAGAGATGTTTGGACCCAAGTGGATCATAAACTTTCCGACGAAAGCCGATTGGCGTTTTCCGTCCAAGATGGAATGGATTGTTCAGGGCCTGGAAGACCTAAGACGCGTCGTCAAGGAAAAAGGTATCAAGTCGATTGCGCTGCCGCCCTTGGGCGCTGGCAACGGTGGATTAGCCTGGAAAGATGTCCGGACGAAAATCGAAGCTTCGCTTGGCGAGCTGAACGACGTTGAGGTGATCCTCTATGAGCCGACTGCAAAGTATCAGAACGTCGCCAAGAGAACCGGCGTGGAGAAGCTAACGGCGACGCGCGCGCTCATCGCTGAATTGGTTCGGCGATATTCGATTCTAGGATTCGACTGCACGCTTCTCGAAATTCAGAAGCTCGCCTATTTCTTAGAGCGCTTTGTCGTGATGTTAAATCCCGGCAACGAGATGAACTTCAAGTTCACGGCGAACAAGTTTGGGCCGTACTCGGAAAATCTGAAGCACCTTCTGGATGGACTTGATGGTAGCTATCTGCACTGCGACAAACGTTTGGGCGACGCGGCACCCTTTGATGTCATCCACTTCGATGACGCAAAGAAGGATAGGGTTTCCGCTTTTCTTACGTCTCCTGAGGCTAGAACGTTTCGTCCGGCGCTTGAGAAGACGTCTGAGTTAATTGACGGGTTCGAATCTCCTTTGGGAATGGAACTTCTTGCGACAGTTGATTGGCTTGTCAACGAGGCAGCGGTCGCGCCAAACGTGGGTGCAGTGCGTGAGCGGCTCGCGAGCTGGCCCGGAGGAAAGAAGGCGGCCGAGCGAAAAATCGGGCTGTTCGAAAATCGTACAATTGAGATTGCACTGTCATCGCTCGCGGATGCTGGGTTGATACCAACTCCGCAAAAGTAGGCGCGTCCCTCCTCTCGATTAAGCTGCGGCAGAGTGGCGCGACGGGCAAAATTGCGCTTCACGGCGACCCCAAATCAGTGGCTTAACCCCGGCCGTCCCGTTCCGACACGAGGGGCGGTCGCGCGTCGTCACGAACGCGGGATGGGATGTGGTGGACGCGAGAGCGTCGGCGCGCCACGGCGGTCGCAGGGCGAGTTGAACCTCGTGAGCGATGTGCAGGCGCGCAGGACGAACGACGTTGTAGCGTACGGCAAAACCGTGTGGTCCTGACACCCGTTGCTGGTGCCAAGTCGGCGGTGACAGTTCAGACCCGACCGGGTCGAGCTGTCGCGCAATCCGCCGACGACGGTGACAAGACGAATTCGTCGCCGAGGAGAGCGCGGCATAAGCCGTAAAGCCATTACGCAGGGGATGCCGGATGCCTCCGCTGAGCCTGTATGCTCGTGCGCGCACCCACTCTCTCCATTGCGTACGAGACCGCCGGTGCGGCGTGCACCCGGCATTCCCTGCGCCCTCGCGTTTTCGAGGGGGCACGATTTCCAGCAAAACTCGGGCGCATTGGCGCCGCGGGAATGCGCAGTCACATTCGTCATTCCGGGGCGATGCGAAAGCATCGAACCCGGAATCTCGAGATTCCGGGTTCGCGCGCGCGCGCCCCGGAATGACGACGGAAGGGCCTGCGCCACGTGGCGCACAGGTTCAGACGTTGAGTACTCGTTTGTGGATTTTGAAACTGCTACCGTGTGGGGATAGTCACCCGGGGCGTCAGCGCAGCTCTCACCGCAAGGAATTCGTACATGGCTTCGTCGCAGCTCGACATCGTGGTCTATGGCGCCACCGGCTTCACCGGCCAGCTCGTCGCCGAATATCTGGCGGCGCGTCATGGCAAGTCAGATCTGAAATGGGCGATGGCGGGGCGCAGCCTGGACAAGCTTGCCGCCGTGCGCGACGCCATCGGCGCCCCGGCCGACACGCCGCTGATCGTCGCCGATGCCGGCGATCCCGCGTCGCTGCAGGCGATGGTCGGGCAGACCCGGTCGGTGCTGACGACCGTCGGTCCGTACCAGCTTTATGGCAGCGAACTGGTGGCGGCCTGCGCGGCCTCGGGCACCGACTATCTCGATCTCTGCGGCGAGCCGGTCTGGATGCGACAGATGATCGATGCCCATCAGGCGACGGCGCAATCGTCCGGGGCGCGGATCGTGTTTTCCTGCGGCTTCGATTCGCTTCCGTTCGAACTCGGGGTATTTTTTGTTCAGGAAACGGCAAAGCAGGTGCTTGGCGCGCCCGTCAGCCGCGTCAAGGGTCGCGTCCGCAACATGAAGGGAACGTTCTCGGGCGGAACGGCCGCGAGCATCAAGGCGACGTTTGCGGCGGCAGCGAAGGATCTCAGTCTGGTCGCGCTGCTGCGGAATCCGTTCGTGCTGACGCCCGGCTTCGAAGGCCCCGAAGCAGCCGCCGGGCAACAAGCCATTGTTCGACCCGGACCTCGATGCCTGGACCGCGCCGTTCGTGATGTCGACCATCAATACCCGCAACGTGCATCGATCCAATCTGCTGATGGGTTTTCCCTACGGCAGGGATTTTGTCTACGACGAGATGGTGCTGACCGGCCGCGGCGAGAAGGGCGAAGCCAATGCGAAACTGGTGGTTGCCGCCAATGCCGAGATGGGCGGTCCGGGCGGGCCGAAGCCGGGCGAGGGCCCGTCCCGGGAGCAGCGCGAGTCCGGCCACTACGATCTGCTGTTTGTCGGCATCGGCGAGGGCGGACGTCAAATACGCGCCGCGGTCCGCGGCGACCGCGACCCCGGTTATGGGTCGACCTCGAAGATGATCGCGGAATGCGCGGTCTGTCTGCTGCGCGAGGCGCCGGAAGTGCCCGGCGGAATCTGGACTCCCGGCGCGGCGATGCGCAACCGCCTGATCACGCGGCTTGTCGACAATGCCGGCCTGACATTTGAGGTGGAGGCGTAGATTCCACACCGCGCGCTGGAGCATCCGGCTGGGTCGAATCACTGTTGCTTCTCCCGAGGCCTCATGGTTCGAGACGCGCGAAGGCGCGCTCCTCACCATGAGGGGTTAGACCTCATCCTGAGGAGCGCGCTTGCGCGCGTCTCGAAGGATGAAGCCACGGTGCTGGAAAATGGTCTAACAAGCCGGCCGCGGGCGCGGTGGGCGGCCGATCCGGGCGAGCCTTGTAGGGCTGCGCTGCGGCGAACATGCCCCACATCGTGCCCAGCATCATCCAGAAGTGCCGCCAGTGGTCGGTATCGATGATGAAGCTTTCGCCTACCGTCGCCAGAAACGCGGCAAAGATCGCGAGATAGGCGCGTTGCCACGGCACCCGGACGAAGACATGCCGAAACCCGGTGATGACCGTGACGAATACCAGCGCCGGATAGCAGATGCCCGAGATCCAGCCGCCGGACATGAAGGCATTCAGATAGGAGTTGTGGGTGTCCTCGGGAAAGTAATTGTGGAACTGCAACGGGCCGATGCCGAACGGCAGGTCGAGCGCCATCTGGGCGCCCAGGATATGCCGCCCGAACCGGCCGAACCGGCCCTCGTCATAGCTCTGGTCGAAACTCGCACGCTGCTTGAACATTTCGCTGATCGAATCGAACGACAGCAGCACCGCCAGCAGCAGCGCCACGACCATGACCGCGACGACCGCCGTGACGACGATGCGCGAGCGTTGCGCGGGCGACGGGCTGGTCAGGACCATCAGGGCCAGCATGAAGGCCGATGTGATCACAAGCCCGCCCCAGGCGGCGCGGGAAAACGCCAGCAGGATCGCAAGCGCCATGATGGCGAGCGCCAATGTGCTGCGGAACGATTTTCCGGGACGGTCGGCGACGATGCTTTGCAGGGCGAACAGCGCCGGCAGAATCAGGAATGCACCCAGCACGTTGGGATCCTTGAACGTACCGCGCGCCCGCTCATACAGCGTCAGCACATCATGTCCGCCGGGTACGAGGTTGAAATAGCCGGCGATTGCGGCCATCGCTGCGATCAGGGCCCCCACGATCAGGCCGCGGCGAAGCATGTCGAGACGCGCCGCGGTGTCTTCGGAAATCACCATCGCGAAGAACATCACGGTGAAGGCCATATACCAGGATGTTGCGATCCAGTTGGCGATCTCGGGCTTGTCCATGAACGGGACGGCGCAGAAGCTGTAGCCGATATTGACCAGCAGCAGCAGCAGCAACAACGGCATGAAAACCAGCCGCAACCGCAGGCCGGTCGCAAACAGGATTACGGTCGCGACAATCGTCACGAGTTCGTAGGGACTGGGCTCGATGAAGACGATGGCCCCGGACGCGCCGGCCAGCCACACCAGCGCGCGTTGCAGCATGAGCACGCCCGGCGCAGCCGTCGCCGAACGCAGGGAACTCTCGGCTGTCGCCGCATACGCCATCACATACTCATCAACGCAACGCTACCCGCACGCTCGCCCGGCCGGACTTTCGCAAAACACCCGCTAGTAAGCGTTCTCGTTCCTGGTCATCAGCGCCAGCGGCGTCTTGAGCAGGATGTAGAGATCGAACAGCACCGACCAGTTCTCGATATAATAGAGATCGAACTCGACGCGCTTCTGGATCTTTTCTTCGCTGTCGACTTCGCCGCGCCAGCCATTGACCTGTGCCCAGCCGGTGATGCCGGGCTTGAACTCGATGGCGCGCAAAATAGCCGTCGACGGCCTCGTCGAACAACTGGCTCTGCAATCTGCCCTGCACGGCGTGGGGACGCGGGCCGACCAGCGACAGGTTGCTCTTGAACACGACATTGAAGAGCTGCGGCAGTTCATCGAGGCTGGTCTTGCGGATGAAGCGTCCGACCCGGGTGACGCGGCTGTCGTTCCTGGTCACGACCCTGGCGGCCGTTGGATCGGCCTGATGGTGAAACAGCGAGCGAAACTTGAAAACGTCGATGCGTTCATTGTTGAAGCCGAACCGCTTCTGGCGGAACAGCACCGGCCCCGGACTGTCGAGCTTGACCGCCAGCGCGACCAGCGCCATCAGCGGCGCGGCCAGCAGCAGGACGATGGCGCCGACGATATGGTCGAACAGCCATTTCATCACCAGATCCCAGTCGGTGATCGGCGTCTCGAACACGTCGAGGGTCGGAACCTTGCCGAGATAGGAATAGGCACGGGGGCGGAAGCGCAGCTTGTTGGTATGGGCGGACAGCCGGATGTCGACCGGCAGTACCCAAAGCTTCTTCAGCATGGCGAGAATCCGGGTCTCCGCGGAGATCGGCAGGGCGAACAACACGAGATCGACGCGGGTGCGGCGGGCGAATTCGACAATGTCGTCGACTTTGCCCAGTTTCGGAGCGCCCGCACAGGTGTCGAGCGCACGGCTGTCATTGCGGTCATCGAACACGCCGAGGATATCGATGTCGGAATCGGCCTGGATCGTGAGCGCTTCGACCAGCTTTTCACCGCTCTGATCGGAGCCGACGATGATGGTGCGGCGACCGAGCCGGCCCTGGCGCGCCCAACTGCGCACCATCGCCCGCAGCAACAGCCGTTCTGCAATCAGCGTCGCGAGGCCGCCGAAGAAAAACGCCGACAGCCAGAGCCGCGATACCTGGCCGCCGAGCTTGGCAAAGAACGAGATGCCGATAAACAGCAGGAACACGAATGCCCAGGACGAGATCAGCCGCGTGAGCTGCCGCAACTGGCCGCGAAACACCTGCACCTGGTAGATGTCGGCAGCCTGGAAACAGATCACGGCGGTAGCAGCCATGGCAAATATGGCCGCCACATAGGGCCAATGAAAGCCGTCCTGGCGGACCACGTAGCCGAAATAGATGGCAACGCCGACCAGGCTCAACACGGCGAAATCGACCACGCGAACCGCGCCCGCGATCACGATCGGGGAATAGGCCCGGCGCACTTTCTGGCTGGCGACGGCAAGCGCTGCGCGCGACAGCCGGCGCCGCCGTTCAACCGGAGGCCGAGCCTCCGTTGTGACGGCGGCTGCATCCAGCATGGCGCGTGCGTTGATTGGTTCCACTGTTCCAGGTCCGTTCTTGCACAGGCATGCAGTCGTGCCAGCGCCGCGGCGGAATTCCCCCCGCGTCCCGGCTTAGAGGACAATTCGGAAGAAACAGTTATCGGTGATGAAGAACGGTTAACGGGCGGCAAAGGCGTCGCGGTAGCCGGCCAGCACGCCCTCGACCATCGCCTGCTGCGAAAAATGCAGAAAGATCCTGTCGCGAAGCGATTTTGCCCGCAGCAGCGCGGCCTCGGGGTCATTGAGCGCGCTCGCGACCGCGTCCGCCATGCCGCCAATGTTGTTCGGCGCGAGCAGCGCGTCGGTGTAGGGTCCGAAGATTTCCGGAATGCCGCCGACATTGGCCGCGACCATCGGAACTCCGGCCGCCGCCGCCTCGATCACGACATAGGGCATCGAATCCCCGCGAGATGGAACAACCAGCAGCGAGCCCTTGGAAAATCCGTACCTTGCCTTGACATGGCCGATGAAGCGGACCGCCTCGCCAAGACCAAGCCGTTGGATCTGGGCGCGGAGATTGGCGCTTTCCTCTCCGTCGCCGGCAAGCGTCAGCGTGACCGGCTTGCCGTCGGCGCGAAGCTGCGCCACGGCGTCCACCAGCAGGTCGGCCCCCTTGATGTGCCTGAATTCCCCGACATAGACGAGGTCGGTGGCGTCGTCGGCCTTGACGATCGGATCGAACTCCGCTGCGGTCACGCCATTGAAGACGCAACGGACGAGGCCGGCCGGCGTGCCGATCATGCGTTGATAGGTATCGCGCGCGAACGCGCTCTCGAACAGGAACAGGTCGGTGCGGTTCATCAGCGCGCGTTCGAGGCGGCCATAGAGGGCGCCCTTGAAGGTGTTGAGCGGATAGTGCAGCGAGCCGCCGTGCGGCGTGTAGACGCGGATGGTCGTCCTGGAACCGGACTTCAGGCGAATGAAGGCACCGGCCTTGGCACCGTGGCCGTGCAGCACTTGCGGCTTCAGCCGGCCGATCAGCCGCCTGAACCGCGCCCATGCCATCACGTCCGCGGGAGAGGGCTGGCGCCGAATGGCGAGGCGATGAACCCCAAGCTTGAGACGGGGTGCGATCTCGGCCAGCGCCGCCTCGGCGCGCTCGCCACCGGTCAGGCTGTCGGCGATGATGCCGACATGGTGGCCGCGGTCCACCTGGCCGTTGGCGAGGTCGAGGATGTGCCGGAAGATGCCGCCGACCGGAGCGCGTACCGCGTGCAGGACGCGAAGCGGCGGATCTGAATTCTGCTGCATGATCAGAGCCGGCGCTCGCCGATGAAAGCGACGATGGGGACGCGTCCCACATCATCGAGGCGTTCGTAGGACACCGAGCTGGGTTCGCCGCGTGGCTGGATGGTCGCGACCAGCGCAGCGCCGCAGCGCGACAAAACGAGTGCAGCGGGCAAGCGGAAACTGGCAATACGCACGGCTGGCATCGAACAACCCTGCAGGAAGCATTGGTTCCGATTAAGGGCATTTACGGTTAACAAAGCATGAGCAGCGCGCGCCGCGCCGATCTCCCGGTTCGGTCAGACTGAATTAACCCAGCGGCAACCTTAATGGAGTGTAATCGGCCGCGTCAGGGCAGGCGGGGCGTCTGCGGGAGTGTGCGATGCGTTTAGCGTTCTGGCGTGCCGACAATGACGGGGCGGCCGAGCAAAAGCCGGCGGTCGAAACCGCCTCAAGGCCTGCGCCGGCAACCGATCAGGCCGTTGCGCCGGCGATCATCGGGGATCTCGAATTGCGCGCGCTCGGCCAGGCGCTGGCGCGACGGAAACGCTGGATCATCGTGCCGACGATGCTGGCCGCCGTGCTCTCGATCGCCGCCGTCAATCTGGTGACGCCACGATACAAATCCGAGGCGCGCATCCTGGTCGACGGACGCGAGAATGTCTTCCTGCGGCCGAACGGCGAACGCAACGACGAGCGCAATGCGCTCGATCCCGAGGCCGTCACCAGCCAGGTCCAGCTCCTGCTGTCCCGCGACCTCGCACGCCAGGTGATCAAGAAGAACAAGCTCGCCGAACTGCCGGAATTCGACCCGGTGCTGCGGGGGATCTCGCCGGTCCGCTCGCTGCTGGCGCTGTTTGGAATCGGGCGCGATCCATTTTCGATGACGCCGGAAGAGCGGGTGCTGGATGCCTATTTCGATCGGCTGACCGCCTATGCAGTCGACAAATCGCGCGTCATCGTCATCGAGTTCCAGTCCCGCGATCCCGAACTGGCGGCCCGCGTCGCCAACTCGATCGCCGACGGCTATCTGGAATTCCAGCAAAATGCCCGGCAGGAACAGGCCAAGGCCGCGGGGCAGTGGCTGTCCGGAGAAATCGATGGTCTGCGCAAGAAGGTCGCGGACGCGGAATCACGCGTCGAGGATTTTCGCTCCAAATCCAGCCTGTTCATCGGTACCAACAATACCACGCTCTCCAACCAGCAGATGGGCGAACTGAACACGCAATTGATCAACGCGCGCGCGCTGAAGTCCGATGCCGAGGCGAAGGCGAGGTTGATCCGTGAGATGCTGCAGAGCGGCCGGCCGATCGAGGCCTCCGAGGTGCTCAATTCCGAGCTGATGCGGCGGCTTTCCGAACAGCGCGTCACGCTGCGCGCCCAGCTTGCCGAACAGTCATCGACCCTGCTCGACGGTCATCCGCGCATCAAGGAGCTGAAGGCGCAGCTTGCCGATCTCGATCACCAGATTCGCGACGAGGCGGCCAAGATCTCCCGCTCGCTGGAGAATGATGCCCGCATCGCCGGGGGCAGGGTAGAGGGCCTGAGCGCGAACCTCGACCAGTTGAAGAAGCAGGCGACCTCGAGCAATGGCCAGGACGTTCAGTTGCGGGCGCTCGAGCGCGAGGCCAAGGCGCAGCGCGATCTTCTGGAATCCTATCTTGCGAAATATCGCGAAGCAACCACCCGCGAGAATATCGATGCCGTACCGTCGGACGGCCGGATCATTTCCCGCGCCATCGTGTCCAATACGCCGGCCTACCCGAAAAAGCTGCCGATCGTGCTGATCGCGACATTGGCGACCTTGATGCTCAGCGCCGGCGCGATCGTCACCGGCGAATTGTTGCGCATGACCGCGCCCGGTGCGGCGACCGTGTTCGCTTCCGCCGCCGCCGCGCCGGCCGCCGTCGCCGTGGCCGCGCCGGCCGTGGCGAACCCCGCCGCCGTTCGCGAACCCGCTCCGGCCGTCGTTGCGGACCCGGCAACCGGCTTGACCGAAATCGAGCGGCTTGCCGACGATCTGCGCGACGCCGGCGAAGCGGCGCGCAAGGTCACCATTCTCGGCACCGCCCCCGGCGCCAGCATCACCTTGGCCGCGCTGGTGCTTGCCCGCCTGATCGCGCGCCGGGCGAAGGTCGTGGTGGTCGATCTGGCGGCGGCATCACCGGCGATTTCGGCGGCCTCGGTCGATCCGGTCGCGCCGGGCCTTGCGGAATTGATGCTGGGCGAAGCCTCCTTTGGTCAGATCATCACCCGGGATCGCCTGTCGCGGGCTCACCTCGTCAGTGCCGGACGTCCCGGCTTCGACCGCACCCTGCTGCAATCGCCGCGGCTCGCGCTGGCGATCGATGCCTTGCTTCGGGTCTACGATCACGTGCTGCTCGATGCCGGTGCGGCCTCCGACCTGCCGGCGGAGTTGCTGACCGCGCAAGCCCGCGCGGTAGTGATTCCGGACGTCGCAATGAGCGCGGAAGCGCGCAGCTTGATGTGCGATCAGCTCAGGGCGGCGGGTTTCGCGGATGTGAACCTGGCGGCGCCGCCGCAAGTCCCTGATGGCGTCGAGCCCGGCCCGCGGGTGGTGGCGGCCTGAACGCAGCCGGATCATGGTTCGGATCGGCTCAGCGAAGCGCGCCGCGCAGCCGTTGCGCGATGCGCAGCAGCGCCGGGCTGTGCTTCACCGCATGCTTGGCGCGGTTGAAGCCGGACATCGCCGCCGCGGCCAGCCTGCCGCGGGCGTTGAGCGGGACGAAGCAATCGAAGATCGGCTCCTCGCTCTTGCAGAACTGCCGCTTGTAGTCGTCAGAACCAATTCCGAGATCGAGCACGCGAAAACCGCGCTCGGCATAATGATCGACGATATGGCGCATCAAGATCAGGCCGGGACTGTGGCGCGCGTGTTCCGACATGGTGTAGGTGTTGAACATCATGGAAAAGCGATGGCCGTCGGCAACCCCTGCGAACATCGCAATGACTTCGTCGTCGCATTCAAGCGCATGCATGTCGATGACGCGACTGCCGTCGACGCCTGGCAAGTGGCAGGTGCTGCGGATAAAATCGGCGACGCCTGGTTCCCTGAACACGTCGGGCAGCTTCTGGCTCGCCATCCGCAGCGGCTTGACCCGGAAGAACCAGTCGAGCAGCCGGTCGATGTCGGCCGCGGTGGTCGCGACGCGATAGCGATAGCCGGGCAGCGCCTGCAGCTTGCGCTCCTTCGCCTCGAGCCGGCGGCGGAACGAATGGCTGATCCGAGCGACCGCCGGCGCGCCCGGCACCATGGTCAAGACCGGGCAATCGTTGATCGAGGGCTGGTTCGGCAGCATCGCCATCGGATTGGGCAGATCGCGCCACCGCCGCGGTTGCTGCGTCAGCGCCAGAACGTCGACGGCCGCGCGCTGGCGTATGGCCGACAGCAGCGCCGCGACATCGGCGGCGGTGGCCGTCGCAACAAAGTCGCGGTCCCATAGCGCCATGTTGAAGGTGGTGTGCCGGCCACCCATGAAGCGCGCCACGCGCACGCCTTGATTGCGCCCCAGCGCAAGCGGCAGCAACAGCAGCGGGCGGCGGTCGGCGTCGTAGCCGATGACGATGAAGGGCCGCAGGCTCTCGCGCCCGCCGACCTCGCGTTGCCAGCCGCTCAGGAAATCGAACCGCTGATACGGCGTCGCGAAATATCGCTGGGCTTCGAGGCGGCGCCAGACAGCTTCCGCCTCGTTGAGATCGTCGACAATCTCGATGCCGGCGAGGCGGCCCGGTTTCGACCGCGCTGCCGCCCCCGCGGTCCGGCTTTCGATCGCGGCAGCCGTGGTCATCGCAAAGCCTGTCACCAACAAGATATTTACATTTTTCCGCTTCGGCCGACCTTTGCAAAGAAGTGTCAACAAAGCGTAATGACAATACGTCGCGGTTGAACTGGGGCCGCCGCGTGGAGAGGCGTGAATGCCATCCGATAGCCGATTTCTGCAGCGCCTGGGACTGGAGCTCGCCTACTTCAGCGGATACGCCCGTCTCATGCAGCCGTGGACCGGCGGGGCCGGCGTCGTTCTGCGGTTCGAGCGGGTTTGCCCGCGCGGGGTGGGGCGTTTTCAGCCGCACCAATCCCGCGAGGTCACGCCCGAATTCCTCGACCGCACCATCAGCGCCCTGCAGCGCTGGAACCTGGAGATTGTCTCGATCGACGAGGTGTGCCGGCGGGCGGTGACGCTGGCCGCGCCGCGCCGGTTTGTCTGCCTGACATTCGACGGCGGCTACAAGGACCTGATCGAATGGGCCTATCCGATCCTGTCGCGACACCGCGTTCCCTTCACGGTTTACGTTCCGACGGCGTTTCCGGACGGCGTCGGCGAGATCTGGTGGCTCGCGCTTGAAGCAGTGATCGCCAACGAGCGCCGCATCAGCCTGGTGATCGATCGCAAGGAGCTTCATTTCACCATCGCCGGCAGCGCCGAGAAATATCAGCTCTACGAATTTCTCCAGAGTTGGATGCGCTCGCTGTCGCCTTCCGATCTTTCCGCCGCGATCAACGATCTCTGCCGGCGCTATTCGGTCGACCTCGCGGCGCTGTCGCGCAAAGCCGCGATGGACTGGAACGATCTCGCAAAGCTCGCCGCCGACCCGCTGGCGACGATCGGAACCGCGACCGTGAACTATCCGGTGCTGGCGCGGCTGAAGGACGACGATGCCTGGCGCGAGATGACGATGGGCAGGGCGGTGGCGCAATCCGCGCTGGGTCGCGAGATCAGGCATTTCGCCTATCCGTTCGGCGATCGTGCCGCCTTCCGCCGCCAGGAGGTGGCGCTGGCCGCGCAAGCCGGGTTTGCCAGCGCGGCATCGGCGATTGCCGGCGTGGTGGAAACCGCGGGGCGGACCGGCCTGCACGAACTTCCACGCATCGCCTGGGACGGCCGGTTGCGCTCGCTGCGCGCCATGCGCGTGATGCTCTCGGGCGCGACGTTTGGCGCGGCAAAACGCCGGCCGGCCGCGGCGATCTAGCGATCCGGCCGGGCCATCCAGCTTACGATCGGCATCGCCGGCAGCACCCAGCCAATGCCGGCGACGACGTAGAAGATCGCCTGCCGCAGCCCGGAACCGGCAAGCCACGGCGTCTGCGCCACCGTCATCCCCAACAGCGACCACACCACGACCAGTACCAGCAGCGCGATGGTTCCGAACAATTTGCGCGTGCGTATCGTCATGACAGAAATCTGCAGCCGGTTGCCGCGCGCGTCTTGCGCGCGGGAAGGGGCGGACTATAAGGGGCGCGCCAATTCATTCAAGCACCGCTACTCATGACCGGTATTCCCGCCCATCCATTCGAGCATCGCGCCGTGCGCTGCTGGCTGCTGTCGATCGCCGGGCTGATCGCGCTGATGGTACTGGTCGGCGGCGCGACGCGTCTCACCGAGTCCGGGCTTTCGATCGTCGAGTGGAAGCCGGTGACCGGTGCATTGCCGCCGCTCGGCGAGGCGCAGTGGCAGCAGGCGTTCGAGGGCTACAAGACCATTCCGCAATATCGCGAACTCAACGCCGGCATGGATCTCGGCCAGTTCAAGACCATCTTCTGGTGGGAATGGAGCCATCGCCTGCTCGGGCGCGTGATCGGCGTGGCCTATCTGCTGCCGTTTCTCTGGTTCCTGTGGCGCGGCGCGCTCGGCGCCGACCTCAGGCGGCGGCTGTGGTTGATCTTCGGTCTCGGCGCGCTGCAGGGCGCGGTCGGCTGGTGGATGGTGGCATCGGGACTGACGCAGCGGGTGGAGGTTTCGCAGGTCCGTCTGGCCACCCATCTCGTGCTGGCGCTGTTGATTTTTGCCGGCATCGTCTGGACGCTGCGCCGGCTCACGCAGCCGCCGCCGCCCATTGTCACGCCCCGGCTCAGGATCACCGCCATGATTCTGCTCGGGCTGAGCTTCGTGCAGCTTTATCTCGGCGCGCTGGTGGCGGGGCTGCGCGCCGGCCTTGTCTACAACACCTGGCCGGATATCGATGGCGGCCTGGTGCCGGCCGCGGCGCGGCTGTTTTTCGAAACGCCATGGTGGCGCAATCTGTTCGACAACACGCTGACGGTGCAGTTCGAGCATCGCATCACTGCCTACACGCTGCTTGCGCTGGCTATTCTGCACGCGGTCGACGCCATCCGCTCGCGGGCCGGTGTCGCCGCGATCCGGGGTGGGTTGGGGCTGGCCGCGGCGATCACGCTGCAGGCGACGCTCGGTATTCTGACGCTGCTCCATCACGTCCCGATCGGTCTCGCTTTGGCGCATCAGGCAGTGGCGATCGCGGTGCTGACGCTGGCGGTCGTGCAGGCCGAACGCCTCGCCGCGCGACACGCGCCATCCGGGCTACCGTCATTGCGAGTACCAGCGAAGCCATCCAATCCTTTCGCCATTCCGGGGCGATGCGAAGAGAAGCATCGAACCGCGAATCTCGAGATTCCGGGTTCGATGCCGTTGGCATCGCCGGAATGACGGAGGGCGATGCAACGGCCCCAGCCTCGCGCAACATCAACGTTCGTGGTTATGATTGAGGCTGCGCCAACCGCCGCATCCCGGAATGACGGACAATGTCATTGCACGGCCCGTCCGCGACATGATTCTAATTCTGCCGCCGCCGCTGTCGCCCGTGAAGAATTCGGAAGCGATTGATGCATCGCTGTAATTTGAGCTGAGCAAGTATTGGATTTTGCAAGAAAGCCGGGGGTGGGTCTTGGTTTTCTTGCATTTTGGGATTTCGGATTTAGGCGGTTCGTGATTCCTTTGACGGCGAGATTCGCTGTTGGAGGAGAGCCGTGGGCCAGCCGCGCGACGATCGTCAGGATGATCTGTTTGGGCCCCGCCTGGAGGAGATCATCAACCTTCGCCATCCACTGGTCCGTCTGGCGGCGGAGATCGATTGGCAATTCCTGGCCGGACGCTTCAGTTCGGTCTGTCGCGTCGGGCCGGGGCAGCCACCATTGCCAACACGGCTGATGGCCGGATTGTTGATCCTCAAGCACATGCACAACCTCTCCGATGAGGCGTTGTGCGACCGCTGGGTGGAGAACCCGTATTTTCAATATTTCTGCGGCGAAGTGGTGTTCCAGCACGCGGCGCCGTTTGACCGCTCGTCGCTGACGCGCTGGCGCCAGCGGCTGGGTGAGGAACAGATTGCGGCGCTGTTGCAGGAGAGCCTTTCGGTGGCACATCGGGCCGGGGCGATCGAGACCAAGGATCTCGAACGGGTTGTGGTGGACACCACCGTGCAGGAGAAAGCGGTCGCGCATCCGACCGACGCCCGGCTCACCCACCGGGCAATCGAGAAACTGGTCGATCTGGCCAAGCGCGAGGGCGTCAAGCTGCGCCAGAGCTATCTGCGTCTGGCCAAGCGCGCCGCCATCATGGTCGGGCGCTATACCCATGCCCATCAGTTCAAGCGCGCCCGGCGAGAGCTCAAATTCCTGCGCACCCGGCTCGGCCGCATCATCCGGGACATTCGCCGCCAGATCGACGGCGACCCCGCGCTCGAGGACCGCTTTGGCCCGCTGCTCGATCTGGCGCTGCGGGTTCGTCATCAAGAGCAGCGCCAGCGCGGCCCCAAGGTCTATTCGCTGCACGCCCCCGAGGTGGAGTGTATCGGCAAAGGCAAGGCCCGGACACCCTACGAGTTCGGCTGCAAGGTCTCGATCGTCACCCCGGTCACCGCACCCAAAGGCGGGCAGTTCGTGCTGCACGCCAAGGCGCTGCATGGCAACCCGTATGACGGCCATACGCTCGGTCCCGTCATCGCCGATCTTGAAAAGCTCACAGGTGCCGCGGTGCGCCGCATCCATGGCGACAAGGGCTATCGCGGTCACAGCTATCCCGACCGGTTCAGGGTCTGGATCAGCGGCCAGGTCCGCCGGGTCACCAAAGCCATCCGCCGCGAAATGCGTCGCCGCGCCGCCGTCGAGCCCGTGATCGGCCATCTCAAGGACGACCATCGGATGCGGCGCAACTATCTCAAAGGCCGAGATGGTGATCGCATCAATGCCGTGCTCGCCGCGGCCGGCTACAACTTCAGCCTGCTCCGGCGCTGGTTCGAGGATTTTTTGTGCGTCCTGTTATCGATCTTCCGTCATAGCTGGACGACGCCGCTCCCCGGATAGGCCCTCAAGACGTTCTTCACGGACGACGCCGCTGCATCCATCACGCTACCCAATCCATCACCAGAAGTCCCGGCACGCGCGCGAACTCGCGGAAATTCGCCGTCACCAACGTGGCGCCGCGGCGGCGGGCCTGCGCGGCGATCAGACAGTCATAGTGGCCGATCGGAGTGCCCGCCTTTTCAAGCTCGGCGCGGATATTACCGGCATGCGCGGCGTCCTCCGGCTCGAAGGGCCACGGCGTGACGGCCAGTGACAGGAAGGCTTCGAGGCCAGCCTCACTGCGTGCTCGCCGATCGCTTTTGGCCGCGCCATAGCGCATCTCGAACAGAACGATGGCGGGAATGCCGATCGTCACACCGGATGCGAGTTCGGCGTCGAGCCGGGTGCGGATGTACGCCGGCCGCAGATTGATCGACGAAATCACGATATTAGTGTCGAGGCAGAACATCAGTCGAAAAATTTCCGCGGGTCAGGCTCTGCGGGGGGATCATCGGGGCCGCCTTCAGGGAACAGATCTTCGCCATTTCGCAGGGCATCAATCCTTGCCCAGACGGCGGCAATCTCCTCTTCCGTTCGTGCGAGCGGCTCCAGCACCACCTTGTCGCCGACCTTGCTGACCCGGACCTCGGTGCCCTCGAAGCGGAACTCCTTGGGCAGACGCACGGCCTGGCTGCGGCCATGCATGAAAAGCTTGGCGGTTGCGCTCATGATCCGCCTCCTTCAAGATGATAGATACCAATGATATATATCATGCAAGGGGTGTTCGTCAAATCCTCCAACAGCTCCGGCAGCCGCACCCGTCGCCTCAGCAATATCCGTAGACGCCGCAGGCATAGGGCAGGCGATCCCAGTAGCCGACATAGGGGCCGCCGTAATAGGGGCCGCGATACTGGTAGGAGTGGGTCGATCCGTAATAGCCGGGCAGCGTCGCCGAGCCCGGCAGCAGCGGCGTTCCCACCAGCGGCGGGATATAGGGCACGGTGCCGTCCGATGGCGTGAACAGCACCTCGGGTTCGTGCTCGACGACGCGGCCGCGGTCGGGTCGGACATGGACCGGCGGGGCCGCGCGCGCGCCGCGCCGGTCCGACGGACCGAGGTCGGCGGCCGTCGTGGCTCCGGCAGCAGTGGTCGCGACAACAAAGGCAAATATCCAGCGCCACATCGCCAGCTCCGAATCATCGAGGGGCCTTGCTGCGAGCTTAGCGCGGAATGCGGCCGGGGAGGGACGCGGCGATCGTCCGCGCCGCGGCCCCGGCTCGAGCGGAAGAACCTAGGCGCCGAGCGCCTGGTCGAGGTCCGCGATCAGGTCTTCCTTGTCCTCGATCCCGATCGACAGCCGCACCACGTCGGGCCCGGCGCCGGCCTGGATCTTCTGTGCATCGTCGAGCTGGCTGTGCGTGGTCGAGGCCGGGTGGATCACCAGCGAGCGGGTGTCGCCGACATTGGCGAGATGCGAAAACAGTTTCAGGTTGGAGACCAGGTTGACACCGGCGTCGTAGCCGCCCTTGAGGCTGAAGGTGAATACCGCGCCGGCGCCCTTCGGCGCATATTTGCGCGCCAGATTGTTGTATTTGTCGGTCGCAAGTCCGGCGTAATTGATCGACGCCACGGCGGCATGGCCGGACAGGAATTCGGCGACCGCCTTGGCGTTTTCGCAGTGCTTCTGCATCCGCAACGGCAGGGTTTCGACGCCGGTCAGGATCAGGAAGGCATTGAACGGCGACAGCGCCGGACCGAGATCGCGCAGGCCGAGCACCCGGCAGGCGATCGCAAATGCAAAATTGCCGAACGTCTCCTGAATCTTGATGCCGTGATATTCCGGGCGCGGCTCGCTCAGCACGGGATATTTGTTGTCCCTCGACCAGTCGAAGGTACCGGCATCGACGATGATGCCGCCGATCGAATTGCCGTGGCCGGCGAGAAATTTGGTCAGCGAATGCACCACGATGTCGGCGCCATGATCGATCGGCCGGATCAGGTACGGCGTCGCCAGCGTGTTGTCGACGATCAGCGGCACCCCGGCCTTGCGGGCCACCGCCGAGATCGCCTCGATATCGGTGATGGATCCGCTGGGATTGGCGATCAATTCGATGAACATTGCCTTGGTGTGCGGTGTCACCGCGCGCTCGAAACTGTCGATATCGTCGGGATCGGCCCACACCACGTTCCAGCCGAAACTCTTGAAGGCGTGGGTGAACTGGTTGATCGAGCCGCCATACAGCTTGCGGGCGGCGATGAACTCATCGCCCGGTCTGAGCAATTGCTGCAGCACGACCACCTGGGCGGCGTGACCGGAGGCGACCGCCAGCGCCGCGGTGCCGCCTTCCAGCGCGGCGATGCGCTCCTCCAGCACCGCGTTGGTCGGATTGCCGATCCGCGTATAGATGTTGCCGAAGGCCTGCAGCCCGAACAGCGAGGCGGCGTGATCGGCGTCGTTGAATACGAACGAGGTGGTCTGGTAGATCGGCGTCACCCGCGCGCCGGTGGTGGGATCGGGTTGCGCACCGGCATGCACGGCGAGGGTCGAAAATCCGGGAACACGATCGGTCATGCTATTTCCTTTTCCGACGGCGTCATCCCAAGGAAGCGAACCCGGCTGGCTGCCTCTCGAAGGATGCACAACACCATGAAAACTTCAGGTCGGGGCAGCGCCACCTGGCCTGCTCGCCGCCGGCGAACAATCGCGGCAGCGGCGAGCCCAGTCAAGGCGGCTTGGGGCGGCCGCGATTGTCCGGAAGGTTCATGCTTCGGCTTGTCACGCCGGTAAAACAACCGTCTCGCACGGTACTAGGCGAGGTCGTTCCTGTTCTTTGCGGCGCGGTCGGACGCGCTGGTCGCGCCGCCGCCGACACTCATCCGGTTCAAGGACAGCCGCATGCCCTGGGTTGGCATCGGCGCGCGCTTTGAGCTCAGGGTTCGCGAATTGACGCCCATCCACGAGATCTCCGAGGACAGCCGTCCATATTCGATCTTGGGGCACCGGTTCATCACGACCCTGAGGCCGGCGGCCTCGGCCTTCGCCGCCGCGGCATCGTCGCGCGCACCGAGCTGCATCCAGATCACCTTCGGCAAGGGCTCCAGCAGCAGCGCTTCATCGACCGCCGGCATGATGTGGCTCGAATTCCGGAAGATGTCGATCATGTCGACCGGGCGGCCGATGTCGGACAGCGAGGCCACAAAAGGCCTGCCCAAAAGGCTCTTGCCGACCTGGCCGGGATTGACCGGGATCATGTCGTAGCCGCGCTGCGCCAGGTATTTGAACGCGAAATAGCTCGGCCGCACATTGACCGGCGAGGCACCGACCATCGCGATCGATTTCACGCCGCTGAGAATTTCGCGGATGTACTGGTCGGGGTAGCCGTCGTGATTCATGTGCAAGTCTATCCGGTCCGTCGTTGCGAGTGCCGTCATTGCGGATCCCGTCATTGCGAGCGCAGCGAAGCAATCCCGGCTGATGCCGCCGGCCTATGTGAAACCCTACCTGAAGCGCAACAAGAACGATGGCCGCGACGCGGAGGCGATCTGCGAGGCGGTGGGCCGGCCGACGATGCGGTTTGTGGCGGTAAAGAGCGTGGAGCAGCAAGCGACGATGGCGGTTCATACCCCGCGGGCGCTGCTGGTGCGGCAGCGCACGATGGCGGCGAATGCGCTGCGGGCTGCGCTGGGCGAACTCGGGATCGTGGCGGCGCAGGGCATCAGGGGATTGCGCGAGCTGATGGCCCGGCTCGAAACGGCAAACGCGGAGATCCCGGAGCTGATGCGGGGCGCGTTGCTGGTTCTGGCCCGGCATTGGCAGGCGCTCGATGCCGATGAGCGCGCGCTGGAGCGACAGATTACGCAAGCCGCCCGTGCCGATCGCGAGGCGCGCCGGCTGATGGAGGTGCCGTGCGTCGGCCCGATCATCGCCAGCACGGTTCTGGCCAAGGTGGCTGATGCGAAGGTGTTCCGCTCGGGCCGCGATTTTGCGGCCTGGATCGGACTGACCGGCCGCGATCACGGCAGCGGCGGCAAGCATCGTCCAGGCCGCATCTCCAAACGGGGCGACCGCATGCTGCGAGCCCTGCTGATCAGTGGGGCGAGCGGCTATCTGCGCCACCAGAAGCGGCGCGGTGTCAGCGACCCGTGGCTGCGCGAGCTGCTGGCGCGTCGGCCCTACAAGGTCGTGATGGTGGCGCTCGCCGCCAAGACCGCGCGCATCATCTGGGCCATGCTGGCCAAGGGAGAAGCGTACCGGGCTCGCGCGAGCGCGTCGGCTGCTGCCTGATTGAGGGGCGACAGCCGCCACGCTCGCGCTCATCTGTCGGAAAGGGCAACAATGGTGTGATGGCAAAATGGTCAGGAAACCGGGATCGAAACACTCCGTACCGTCATCGCGCGTCACAGCACGCCGGAATGATTGGAATTCGATCCGCGATCTCCATCAGGGCCCGCGGTCAGCGACCGCATTCAGAGGCCGTATACATGACCGCTCCCCGATCCGTTTGCCGAAATACCAAAAAAGCCCTTGCCGAGATCGGCCCGTCCATACATGCGCTGGATTCGCTTCGTCGCTTTGCTCCTCGCAATGACGGGGCTCGCAATGACGGGAATTAGCTGTCCTGCCATTTTGGCTCGCGTTTTTCGATGAAGGCGCCGATGCCTTCCTCGGCGTCGCCGGCCATCATGTTCTCGGTCATCACCTCTGCCGCGTAGCGGTAGGCGTCTGCAAGGCTCATTTCGGCCTGGCGGTAGAAGGCGGCCTTGCCGAGCTTGACGGTGTAGGCGGATTTGAGCGCGACCTTGCGCGCCAGCGCGATGGCCGCCTCCCGCTCGGTGCCGGCAGCCACGACATGGTTGACGAGCCCGATGTCGCGCGCCCTGGCGGCGGCAACGGGCTCGCCGGTCAACAGCATTTCCATCGCCTGCTTGCGTGGCACGTTGCGCGACAGCGCGACCATCGGCGTCGAACAAAACAGCCCGATATCGACCCCGGGGGTCGCGAAGGTCGCAGTTTCCGAGGCAATTGCAAGGTCGCAGCTCGCGACAAGCTGGCAGCCGGCCGCGGTGGCGACGCCTTGCACGGCGGCCACCACCGGCTTCGGCAACTGCACGATGGCCTGCATCATCGCGCTGCAGGCATTCATGATCTCCGCGAAATAACCGCGGCCGCGATCGGCATCGCTGCGGCGGGCGGTGAGTTCCTTCATGTCGTGGCCCGCGGAAAATGCCGGACCGTTGGCGGCGATCACCAGCGCCCGAACGCCCGCATCGCCGTGGATCTGCTGCAAGGCTGCGTGCAATTCGGCAATCAGCCCTTCCGACAGGCTGTTGCGGGCGTCGGGGCGGTTGAGCGTCAGCACCGCGACGCCGTCCAGCGTCTCGCGCAGCAGGATCGGCGGTTGCGCGACGGTGGCGTGGGCGGTCTGAGCAGTCATCGAAATATCCGGTTAGGCGAAGGCGTCATCTTATTGTAACAGACGGCGGCAGGCGAGGGCGGGTGCGGCGACATGGCGATTGCGAAAATGAATGTGGCGGAACTCGAGCAGTTTCTCCATGCCGAATTTCCCCAGGCCTTCAGCGGCGGCGAGATTTCGATCGAAAGCGCCGATGGCGCCACCTGCCTGCTGCGTCAGCGCTACAGCGACCGGATGCTGCGGCCGGGCGGAACGGTGTCCGGACCGACGCTGATGGCCCTGGCGGACTTTGCCATGTATGTGGTGTTGCTGTCGGCGATCGGCCCGGTCGGGCTTGCGGTCACAACCAATCTCACCATCAATTTTCTGCGCAAGGGGCAGCCGGGACAGGATGTGCTCGCGGCGGCGCGGCTTTTGAAGCTCGGCAGGCGGCTTGCGGTCGGCGAGGTCAACCTGCTGTCGGGGACCTCGCCCGATCCGATCGCCCATGTGACAGCCACCTACTCCATTCCAAACACTTAGGGTTTTTGCAGGTAGTATAGAACCTTATTTATAAGTGACTGTTATTACAAGAAAAAATCTAGACATCGGGGATTGACGCGGGCCCGGCCGCTCTTTAGAAACCCCCGCAGTTCGGCGCGGCTCGCGTCCGATTTTCCCCGTTCACGGATTTCCTCACATGAAAACCTATTCGGCAAAGCCCGCCGAGGTGACCAAGAAGTGGGTGCTGATCGACGCCAAGGGTCTTGTGGTCGGCCGGCTCGCCACGCTGGTCGCGATGCGCCTGCGCGGCAAACATCTTGCGACCTACACGCCGCACGTCGATTGCGGCGACCACGTCATCATCATCAACGCGGCGCATGCGGTGCTGACCGGGCGCAAGCGCGACAACAAGGTCTATTACAATCACACCGGCTTCATCGGTGGCATCAAGGAACGGACCGCCAAGTCGATCCTCGAGGGCCGCTTCCCCGAGCGCGTGGTCGAAAAGGCGATCGAACGCATGATTCCGCGGGGACCGCTCGGCCGGGTGCAACTCGGCAATCTGCGCGTCTATCCCGGCCCCGAGCATCCGCACGAAGCCCAGCAGCCCGAGACCATCGACGTTGCCGCAATGAACCGCAAGAACATGAGGGCCGCATAAGATGTCCGACACCATGCAGTCTCTCGACCAGTTGTCGCAGCTCAAGCCGGCCACGCCGGAAGCGCCGAAATACGTCAAGAAGGTCGACAAGCACGGCCGCGCCTATGCCACCGGCAAGCGCAAGGACGCGGTCGCCCGGGTCTGGATCAAGCCGGGTGCCGGCAAGATCCTGGTCAACTCCCGCGAGGTCGAAACCTATTTCGCCCGTCCGGTGTTGCGGATGATGATCCAGCAGCCGCTGGTCGCAGCCGCCCGTGCCGGGCAGTATGATGTGATTTGCACCGTCGCCGGCGGCGGCCTGTCGGGCCAGGCCGGTGCGGTGCGTCATGGCCTGTCCAAGGCTCTGACCTACTTCGAGCCGGATCTGCGCGCCATCCTGAAGAAGGGCGGCTTCCTGACCCGGGATTCGCGCGTGGTCGAGCGCAAGAAGTACGGCCGCGCCAAGGCGCGCAAATCGTTCCAGTTCTCGAAGCGCTAACGGCCTCGATAAGATTCGCCGCGAATGCGGCCAAATCCGGAACAGCGACGACGGAGGGAGCGCGATTGGCAGTTGCCGGTCGCGGTCTTTCTTTTGCGAATTTACCGACGAGTTGACGCAGTTTTTTCCGAAAACTTGCCGGCGCGAAAAAACGGATTGCCAACGCGGCAATCGTAGCCTTTGCGCTGATGACAGCGCGCGGCGGCGCGTGAATACCTGCATCACCACAGCGCGGTGGGCTCATGTCACTTGACACTTCCACACTTTATCTCGTGGCCACCCTGGTCGCCGCGATGCTCGGCGCCATGCTGCTGTTTTTCGGCAGGCAGGAAAACATCCCGGCGTTGCGATGGTGGGGCACCGCCTATCTGCTGGGCGCGGCGTCGGTCGCGCTCTGGACCCTCGGCAGCCCGATCCTCGGCGGGATGCTTTCGCTGGCGCTGAATGCCGTCGGCTTCCTGGCTTGCGGCATGGTCTGGAACGCCTCGCGCGTGTTTCACGGCCGCCGGCCCAATCTGCCGGGACAGGTTCTGGGCGCCATCGCCTGGGTGACCGCGATGATGACGCTGCCGCCGGCGGCGTCGGCAATGCGCCTGACCATCGGCGCGGCGATCGTCGCCATCTATGCGGCGTTGACCGCCACCGAATTGTGGCGCGAGCGCCGCCGGACCATGCAGAGGCGCTGGCCGACCGTCGCGGTCCCGGTGCTGCACGGCTTCGCGCTGATGCTGCCGATCCTGCTCGGCGATCTGCTGCACCCGCACGATCCGACCTTCGGCAGCAGCATCTGGGTGACGGCCTTCGCCGTCGAGCTCGTGCTCTACGCGGTCGGCACCGTGTTCGTCATCTTCATGCTGGTGTCGGAGCGCACGGTGACCGCGCACAAGACCGCGGCGTCGATGGACCCGCTGACCGGGATGTTCAATCGCCGCGGCTTTGCCGAGGCGACGTCGCGGGTGATCGAACGCGAAGCCAATGCCGGGCGACCGGTGACGGCGCTGATCTTCGACATCGACCATTTCAAGTCGATCAACGACCGCTTCGGCCATCCGGCCGGCGACGAGATCCTCAAGCTGTTCGCCACCGTCGTGGTCAATTCGTTGCGGATTTCCGACCTGTCGGGCCGGATCGGCGGCGAGGAGTTTGCCGCCTTGCTGCCCTGTTCGCTGGAAGAAGGCGTGCTCGCCGCCGAGCGGGTGCGCGAGGCCTTTGCCGATTCCGGAATCGTGGTCGAGGAAGGCCCGGTCGACACCACCGTCAGCATCGGCGTGGCCGGCGGACCGGCGGGCACCGAGCTCGAGGTGCTGCTGGCGGCGGCCGATACCGCGCTCTACCAGGCCAAGCGCGGCGGGCGCAACCGCGTCGAGGCCGCCGAAGAGCTGCCGCTGTCGCTGGAAAAGTGGCGGCGCAAGACCGCGGGCATTGCCGGTCAGCAGCGGCCGGGCGTGCCGAGCCTCGCATAGCTCGCCGTTTGACGCGCTTTGTTGGCGCGAACCGCGACCCACGCACGAAACCGCGGGGGCGACGCTGCGCGGCGATAACCCGCTGTTTACCATTCTCTTCCATCCTCAGCGTCATGGACAGCAGCCGCAGCGCAAACCCCGACACCGCCTTGAGGTCGCTCGAGGCCGACGCGGCATCGGCGCGCGGCGGATTTGCCTGCCTGTTTTCCAGCGCCGAGGAATACGAGACCGCGCTGATATCGGAACGGCGCGCGCAGGGCCGCTACGATCAGCCGCGCAGCCTCTGGCCGGTGCTGATGTTTATCGGCTGTTCGCTGGTGCTCGCCGGCTCGGTGCTGCTGTTGAGCTAGCCGATCGTTGACAGGGACCACGACCCGGGGCGCCGCGCGGCGGTCGTCACGGATCCTCCTTTGGACAAACCGACCGGAAAATTTCAGTTCATATATGTAAGGTTTGGTCGTTTTGGCGACCCTGTTTTTTATGCCGACATATGATCGCATGAAGTAGTGAACTTTGTCCCAAGTCGGGGAACTGGCGCCGGGAAGGTAAAAGCAACCAGCGCTATATTGCTTGATCGCGGCGGCTTCCGGCAGAAGTGTGTGAAACTTCCTGTCGTGGCTGAAAATTATCCAACCTTCTGCAGCTACTTTGCTGATCCATTCGTCATCTGGCGTTTTGTCGTCGAACCGAAACTTGTTTTTCGGATCGTTGTGATATTCGACAGAGAATCCGTATGGCCTAGCCGCTCGGATGGCTTCCGGAAATCGCGAACCGAAATTCCGATCAAAATAGAATGTCAGTGCACGAGCGATCCCTGCCTCCCGCCCGGCACGACCCCTTCAAATCTCAGCGCCTCTTTGACGTCACGTGGATCAATGCGGACGAATCTGATAATCCCTTTTGCTTTTGCGATTGTGATGATGGCGGGCTAGAGACGCGGGGATTGTCCGCATGGAAGGTCGCAACCCCGATGATCACCGAAATCGCACAAATCGACGTCAAGCCCGGCTCCGAGAAGGATTTCGAAGCCGCGGTCGCCAAGGCGCGCCCGCTGTTCCTGCGCGCCAAAGGCGGCAACGGCTTCGAACTGCACCGATCGATCGAGAAGCCGTCCCGCTACCGGCTGGTGGCGAAGTGGCAAACGCTTGAAAACCACACCGTCGACTTCAGGGGATCGGAGGATTTCGCGGCCTGGCGTGCCCTGGTCGGGTCGTATTTCGCCACCCCGCCCGAGGTCGAGCACACCGAGACGGTGCTGACCTCAGGCTGAAGGCTCAAGCCGTCGCCGCGGCGGCGGGGTCATCGGCCTTGAAATAGTCGATCATGACCTTGGCGATCGCCATCAGCGGCAGCGCCAGCGCCAGGCCCCAGATGCCGAACACGACGCCAAGCAGGATCTGGAATGAAAACAGCGTGGCCGGGGCGATATCGAGCGCGCGGCGCTGGATGATCGGCGTCAGCACATAGCTTTCCAGCGCATGCACGCCGAGCAACAGGATGAAGGCGCTGAGCGCGGCGACCCATCCGGAGGCGAGGCTCGCCAGCACCACGATCAGGCCGGCGACCAGCGCGCCGACCGTCGGAATGAAGGCGAGCAACCCGGCCTGGATGCCGAGAATGAATGCGCTCTGGATGCCGATCAGCGACAGCCCGATCCAGGTGACGAGGAACACCGCGGCCATGGTGAGCATCTGCGCGATCAGCCAGCGCTCCAGCGTTTCGCCGATGCGGTCGACGATGATGGTGGCGCGAACGCGATGCCGCGACGGCGCCATGAACAGCAGTCCCTTGCGGTAGACGCCGGGCTGCGCGGCGAAGGCCAGTCCGAGGAACAGCACGATAAAGAAATTGCCGACGGCGCTGACGGTGCCGAGCAGAAGTTTCAAGGTCTGGCTGACGATCGCGCCGCCGCCGGAGGCGATCGCGCTCGGGCTCGGAAGATTGTGTGCCGCCGCGCCGGGCGTCGCAGGGGTCTGGTCTGCCGGGTTGCCGGCGGGATTGCCAAGGCCGAAATAGCTGGTGTCGATCCCGTATTTCTCAAGCAACGCCTCGACATTGACGATCTGCGACTTGATCGTCTTGCTGAGCACGGTGGCTTGTTGCGCAATCGTGGAGCCGCCGAGGAACACCACCCCGGCGAGCATGCCGGCGAGCGCCAGGCAGACGATCGCAAGCCGCAGCGCGTGCGGCAGCGCGACGACGCGGCCGAGCATGACGGTCATGGCGTTGAGCGCGACGCCGAGCAGCATGCCGGAAAGAATCAGAAACAGCGTCGCGGCGTAGTACCAGCTAAACAGGATCAGCACCGCGAATGCCACCACGCCGATGCCGCCGAGCGCGATGGCCCACGCCAGATCGCCACGCGCCTGAACACGATCGCCCGCCGAAACTGCCACGCCGATTCCTTTTCAGGTCAATTCCGCCACACTGTTTCGTCAAATGCGCCGGGGATCAAGCCGGGTGGCGATCCGGTTTGACGCAGCCGGGCCGGCCGTGCCAAGCGGGGGATGCAACCGATCGCAGGGCGCGGGGGGTCGAGGGGACCGGGATGAATTTCAAATGGTTGGGGCCGCTGGCGCTGCTGGCAGCGCTGGTGATCGGCGATCAGGTTCGCATCAACCGGCCCGGTCACAAATACCGCCTGGCGGTGACGGTCGAAACGCCCGCAGGCCGCAAATCGGGCTCCGGCGTCTTCGCCGTCCATCCCGACCGCGGCTACGGCCCGGGCGGACACACCCGCACCAAGGGTGACGCGATCTTCGTCGATCTCGGCGGCGGCAAGAACCTGGTGGTGCTGCTTGCGCATCTCGATCCATCGCTCGACCTCGATGGAATGAACTATCTGGCATTGCGCGCCTACAACGCGGCGCGCAGCCCGAGGGTCTCGTTCGCCGCGATGAGCAGCCTGACCGGGGCGGTGCCGGTGCAAGGGGCGCTCGTTCCGGTGCTGGTCAGCTTTGCCGATCTGAACGATCCGGCGAGCGCGCGCAGGGTGATGCCGGATGATCCGGAAGCGGTGCTGGGGCCAGGCTTTCATCTCGGTCCGATCTCGGTCGAGGTGGTGCCGAATGGGCTTTGGCCGCTCGATTTCGGCGGTCGGCTCGGCGAGCCGGTGACGCGCGGCATCGTGGCGAGACTGCCGTGGTTGAAGGGATCGGACGATGCGGCGGCAACCGCGCTCAAGGCGGCGGGATTGCCGGCCGGCGAGCCGATCGATGCCAAACAGGCCTTCACCCGGAATTAGCATCGCGGCTGCGCGAGGACAGCATATTGATCCGGAATCGCGGCTCGGCATAGAATATGCTTGTCCGCGATGTTGAAAGTGGAGCGATGAGACGGCCCGTAGTCGGTGTGATTGGAAACGCCCATCGCATCGAGAACCGATTTGCGACTCAGATGGTCGGCGAGCGGAATCTTCGCGCCGTCGCGGAAGTTGCAGGTGCGCTGCCGCTGATGTTTGCCGGCTCACCCGAGATTACCGATATCGGGGCGTTACTGGATACCGTCGACGGCATCGTGCTGACCGGCGCCCGGGCCAATGTTCATCCGACCCGCTTCAAGACCGAGCCGCATGCCAGGCACGAACCCTATGATCTCCATCGCGACGACGTCGCGCTGGCGCTATCGGAGGCCTGCGTCGCCCGTGGCATCCCGCTGTTCGGCATCTGCCGCGGCCTGCAGGAAATGAACGTCGCGTTCGGCGGCTCGCTGCATCCCGAAATCCGCGAACTGCCGGGGCGGATCAACCACCGCATGCCGCGGCTCGAGAACGGCGAAATCCACCCCGATCCCACCGTGGTGTTTGCCGACCGCCATGATGTCAGCCTGGTTCCCGGCGGCGCCTTCGCGCGGTTGCTCGGCTGCCAGACCATCCGCGTCAACTCGCTGCACGGTCAGGGCATTCTCGAACCGGGCAAGCGCGTCGTGGTCGAGGGCGTGGCCGAGGACGGCACCATCGAGGCGATCCGGATCGCCGACGCACCGGGCTTTGCGCTCGGGGTGCAGTGGCATGCGGAGTACGATCCGCAGCGCAACCCGGTCAACCGCGCCCTGTTCAAGGCCTTCGGCGCGGCGCTGCTGGCGCAGCAGCGCGCGGGCTGACCGGCCAGCGCCGCGGCGAGCCAGGTTCGCGTGTTGGCCGGGCCGCCGGTCTCAGGCCGCCTTGTTCGGCTTCTCCACCTTGACCCCGCCGCCTTCCAGCAGCATCACCTTGTTGAGCAGCTTCACCAGCGCATAAACCGATTCGATCGCCGGCGCCGGCGTCCCGGTCAGTCTGGCCATTTCGAGAATCGAGCCGATCAGCGCCTCGGTTTCGAGCGAGCGGCCGGCTTCGACATCCTGCAGCATCGAGGTCTTGTGCGCGCCGACCGCTTCGGCGCCGGCGATGCGCTTGTCGATGCTGACGCGGAAGGTGACGCCGAGTTTCTGCGCGATGTCCTGGGCCTCCTTCATCATGGTCGCCGCCAATTCGCGCGTCTCGGCGAACTGGCAGATGTCCACCAGCGTCGCGTGGGTGAGCGCCGAGATCGGGTTGAAGGAAAGATTGCCCCACGCCTTGAGCCAGATTTCGGAACGGATGTCGGGCAATACCAGCGATTTCAGTCCGGCCTTGATGAAGACGTCGTGCAATTCGCGGACCCGCTCGGTCTCGCTGCCGTCGAGTTCGCCGATCGGGAAGCGATCGCCCTCGACATGGTGGATCACGCCGGGCGCCACGGCGGCCGCCGCCGGATAGACCACGCAGCCGATGACGCGGTTGGGATCGATATTCCTGGTGAGGACGCCGGAAGGATCGAGGCTCTCCAGCCGGTGGTTGTCGTATTTGCCGCCGAGTTTCTGGAAATACCACCACGGCAATCCGTTCTGCACGGTCAGCACGATGGTGTCAGGACCGAGCAGCGCGTCGATATCGCGCACCACCTGGTCGAGGAAATGCGCCTTCACCGCCAGCACCACGATATCCTGCTTGCCGGCATCAGTGGGCTTGTTGACGGCTTTCACCTTGGCGGTCTGCACCTTGCCGTCGTGCCATTCGAGCTTCAGTCCGTTCTTCTGGATCGCGGCGAGATGGGCGCCCTGATCGATCACGGTGACATCCTCGCCCGCAAGCGCAAACTTCGCCGCCAGCAGGCCGCCGATCGCGCCCGCGCCGACCACGCAGATCTTCTTCTGCCGCGGCGGCGCGCCCAGCAGATACGGGCTCGGCAGCACCTGGTCGAACCCGTTGCCGAGGCGGCCGACGCCGTCGATGACGATCTCGACGACGTTGTGGGCATCCCCCATGGTACCGGCGCCGAGCGAGGTGCCGCAGGCGATGATATCGCCCGGCATCAGCGTCACGTCCCTGGAAATGGCCGCGACCAGCCGGTGCGGCGGGAAGAACATGTCGGCAACCGGATAGTTCTGCCGCTCCTTGCCGTTCAGGACGGTCCTGATCGACAGCTTCATCGGATCGAGGCCGGTCGCGATCACCGGGCCAAACACGCCGAAGGTGTCAAAGCTCTTGGCACGTGCCCATTGTTCGAACGATTTGTCCTTGCGCAAGAGGTCGACCGCGGTGACGTCGTTCACGCAGGTGTAGCCGAATATGTAATCGCCGGCCTCGGCTTCCGAGATGTTGAAGCATTTCTTGCCGATGACGACGCCGAGTTCGCCCTCGTAGATGATCTTCCCGGCATAGGTGGCAGGGCGCTCGATCGGCCGGTTCGCCGGCCAATAGGCGTTCGGCGCCTTCAGGAACCAGAGCGGCTCTTTGGGTTCCTTGAAATCGTTCTTGGCGGCGAGCTGGTGGAAATTGTTCCACAGGCAGATCATCTTCGAGGGGTCGCACGGCGTCAAAAGCTGCACGTCGGACAATTTGACGGTCCGGCCGCTCGGCGTCGCGGCGGCGAACAGGTCGCCGCTGTGAACCGCAATGTTGTCGCCTTCCAGCGTGCCAAAGCCGGCTTCGCCGCCCTGCTCAAAGCGGATCCATTTTGCCATCTCACGACCTCCCGGGATCAAAGGCCGCGTCGTTCGTTCGCGCGGCCCTGGGTGGATTGTACGCGCCACGCCGTTCCTCCCGCAATCATGCACTGCATCATGGGGGATCGCTTTGATGTGACATCACCGGTTCGTGTCGTGGTCCGGGAAGCCCGTCACAAAACAGAAGGCGCCCCGTTCGGAGCGCCTTCGTTGGCAGGACCGGGATGTCGGCGGGCAGGTCCGCCAACACCAATCACAGCGAATAGTACATATCGAACTCGACCGGGTGCGGCGTCATCTCGAACCGCGCGACTTCGGTCATCTTCAGCTCGATATAGCTGTCGATGAAGTCGTCGTCGAACACGCCGCCGTTCTTGAGGAAGGCGCGATCCTTGTCGAGATTTTCCAGCGCCTCGCGCAGCGATCCGCACACCGTCGGGATCGCCTTCAGTTCTTCCTTCGGCAGATCGTAGAGATCCTTGTCCATCGCAGGCCCCGGATCGAGCTTGTTCTTGATGCCGTCGAGACCGGCCATCAGCATCGCGGCGAAGCCGAGATAGGGATTGGCCATCGGATCCGGGAAGCGGACTTCGACCCGCTTGGCCTTCGGGTTCGACGTATAGGGAATGCGGCAGGAGGCCGAGCGGTTGCGCGCGGAGTACGCGAGCAGCACGGGGGCTTCATAGCCCGGGACCAGGCGCTTGTAGGAGTTGGTCGCGGGATTGGTGAAGGCGTTGATCGCCTTGGCGTGCTTGATGATGCCGGCGATGTAGGACAGGCAGGTCTCGGAGAGGTCGGCATATTTGTTGCCGGCAAACACCGGCTTGCCGTCCTTCCAGATCGACTGGTGGCAATGCATGCCCGAACCGTTGTCGCCAAAGATCGGCTTCGGCATGAAGGTGGCGGTCTTGCCGTAGATATGGGCGACCTGATGGATGCAATACTTGTAGATCTGCATCTGGTCGGCCATCAGCGTCAGGGTGTCGAACTTCATGCCGAGTTCGTGCTGGGCGGAGGCGACTTCGTGGTGGTGCTTCTCGACCTTGACACCCATCTTGGCCATCGCGCCCAGCATTTCCGAGCGCATGTCCTGCACCGAATCCTGCGGCGGCACCGGGAAGTAGCCGCCCTTGGTACGGATGCGGTGGCCGAGATTGCCGCCCTCATATTCAGTGGCCGAATTGGTCGGGAACTCGGAGGAGTCGAGCTTGAAACCGGTACTGTAGGGGTCGGCGGAGAAGCGCACGTCGTCGAATACGAAGAATTCCGCTTCCGGCCCAAAGAACACGGTGTCGCCGACGCCCATCGACTTGACCATCGCCTCGGCCTTCTTGGCCATGCCGCGCGGGTCGCGATTGTACGGCTCGCCGGTGGTCGGCTCCAGCA
Source organism: uncultured Alphaproteobacteria bacterium (assembly GCA_963748165.1). GTDB lineage: Bacteria > Pseudomonadota > Alphaproteobacteria > Rhizobiales > Xanthobacteraceae > Bradyrhizobium. The sequence continues at coordinate 18,431 of CAVVIM010000010.1, read as the reverse complement.
CGTCGCAGGTGATGACCAGGGTGGTCTCGGCGAAGAACGGGTCGATCGTCGCGGTGACCGGATCGGGCATCAAACACATGTCGGACTCATTGATCGCCTTCCAGCCGGCGATCGAGGAGCCGTCGAACATCAGGCCCTCGGCGAAAGCGTCGTCGTCGATCATGCCGACGTCGAAGGTCACGTGCTGCCACTTGCCGCGCGGATCGGTGAAACGCAGGTCGACGTATTTGACGTCGTTGTCCTTGATCGATTTCAGGACGTCTTTGGCGGTCTTCATGAATACCCCTTTTGGCTTACAGGTCGAGGTGATCTGGCCGCCGGCAGCGACCGTGGGTGATGCTCAATACAATCGGGGGGAGCCCAACACAATATCAGAGAATGGGCAGGCCCGGGCTCAGATGGCGTCCAGTCCGGTTTCCCCGGTGCGGATACGGATGGCTTCCTCGACATTGGATACGAAAATCTTGCCGTCGCCGATCCGGCCGGTCTGGGCCGCCCGCCGGATCGCGTCGATCGCCTTCTCGACCAGATCGTCCGAAATCACGATCTCGATCTTTACCTTGGGCAGGAAGTCTACGATGTACTCCGCGCCGCGATAGAGTTCGGCGTGCCCCTTCTGCCGCCCGAAGCCCTTGGCTTCGGTGACCGTGATGCCCTGCAGTCCAACTTCCTGGAGCGCCTCTTTCACCTCGTCGAGCTTGAACGGCTTGATGACGGCTTCGATCTTCTTCACTGGGCGCCTCCCGGGCATTGCCATATTTTCCGCGTTGCACAGATACGCAACTTGTTCGATCCTCTGGCCCGCAGCACCACCGGGCGCAGGTTGCCGGTTGAACCAGCCGATCCAGAGCCGGCTTCCTCAAAAGCAGGGTCTATGCCAAGTTGTAAGACTGCCCGATTTTGGAATGTTATCAGACTTTTATCGGGCATTCCTGAGGGTAGATAAAACGGCTTCCGAGGCTGACAGCCTATCGGATAGGCAAATAGCTCAATTGGCGTGCATTCGCCAGAGCTTCGGCTGCACACAAATCGTATGATGCCTCAGGATAAGGCGGCGGGATCGGGAATTGGCATGGAAGTCCTCACAACTTCTGAGATGGAGCGTGCCGATCGGCTGACCATTGCCGCCGGTACGCCGGGCTTCGCCCTGATGCTGAGTGCGGGCCAGGCCGTCGCCGAGGCCGCGATGGACCTCGTGGGGCAGGGACCCATCCTGGTGGTCGCCGGCGGCGGCTATAATGGTGGCGACGGTTTTGTCGCGGCGGCCGAACTGGTGGCGCGCGGCCGCGAGGTCTCGGTGAGCCTGCTCGGCGACCGGGACAGTCTCGAGGGCGACGCTGCCTCGGCGGCGAGGGGATGGAAATATCCGATCCTGCCGTTCAATCCGCAGGCGGTCGGCAGGCCGGCGCTGATCATCGACGCGCTGTTCGGCGCCGGGCTCAACCGCACCGTCAAGGATGAGGCGCACGATATGATCGAGGCCATCAACGCCAACGGCGCCCCGGTTCTCAGCGTCGATCTGCCGAGCGGCATCAACGGCAACACCGGCGCGGTGATGGGCGTTGCGGTCCGCGCCACTGAAACCGTCACCTTCTTCCGGCGCAAGCCGGCGCATCTGCTGCTGCCGGGCCGGATCCATTGCGGCCGCGTCCGCGTCGTCGATATCGGGATCGACGCGCAGGTGCTTGCGGAGATTCAGCCGCAGACTTTTGAAAATGTTCCGGAAGCCTGGCGCGCACGGTTTCCGGTGCCACAGACCGACGGCCATAAATACTCGCGCGGCCATGTCGTGGTGGTCTCCGGCGACATTGCGGCGACCGGCGCGGCGCGGATGTCGGCGCGCGGTGCGCTGCGGGCCGGCGCCGGACTGGTCACGCTGGCCTCGCCGCGGGATGCGCTCGTCGTCAACGCTGCGGCGCTCACGGCGGTGATGGTTCGCGCCATCGACACCGTGGTCGAGTTCGGCGAGCTGATGGCCGACAAGCGGTTCAACGCCTGCGTGATCGGACCGGGCGCCGGGCTCGGGGCGCGGACGCGCGATCTGGTCCAGACGGCGCTTGGCGCCGAACGCTCGCTGGTGCTGGATGCGGATGCGCTGACCAGCTTTGCCGAGGCTCCCGACCGCCTGTTCCAGTCGATCAGGGCGTGGTCCGAACCGCAGGTAGTCCTGACCCCGCATGAGGGCGAGTTTCCGCGGCTGTTCAGCGACATCAGCAACAAGACGCCCTATCGCTCGAAGCTTGAACGGGTGCGGTCGGCGGCGGACCGCTCCGGTGCCGTGGTGCTGCTCAAGGGTCCGGATACCGTGGTGGCCTCTCCGGACGGGCGCGCCACCATCGCCGCCAACGCACCGCCCTGGCTGGCGACGGCGGGCGCCGGCGACGTGCTGTCGGGGATCATCGGCGGGCTGCTGGCGCAGGGCGTGCCGGCGTTCGAGGCGGCCTCGATCGGGGTCTGGATGCATGGCGAGGCGGCGCATGAAGCCGGACCCGGCCTGATCGCGGAGGACCTGCCGGAGACCTTGCCGGCGGTGTTCCGGCGCCTCTACGACACGTTCGGGATCGACTATTGAGAAGCTGGCAGGAGACTCCCCTTTGAACTCGGCTGCTGATGAGCATCGCGGGTATTTCGACACCCTTGCACATCGACCCGAGTAGACATATTCAGTAATTCTACTATGGAGATGACGGGTGGCAGATGCCCTCAAAGCCGAAGCGGATTAGGAAGGTTCACTTCGTTGGAACCAGCCGCAAGGACTTGAGGGGACTTCCGAAGGGAGCAAGGGCAGTTTTCGGCTTCGCGATCCTGTTAGCCGAACAGGGAATGAAGCATCCCGATGCTAAGCCACTAACAGGCTTTGGGGGCGCAGGTGTGTTGGAAATTGTTGAGGACTTGGATGGTGACGCTTACAGAGCCGTTTATACCGTCAAATTTGGCGGCTCGGTTTATGTCCTGCACGCGTTCAAAAAGAAATCCAAGGTTGGTTCAAAAACCCCACCTCGCGACATGGAGCTAATCGTAAAACGCCTCAAGGAAGCAGAGGAACACTATCAAGCTAAGTCACGCGCCAAAGAGGAAACCGTAGACGAGTGGAGTTGAGACATGGCTAGAAAATCAAAAATAACAGAAAGCAGCGGCAACATTTTTGCAGACCTGGGACTTGAAAATCCCCAGGAGCATTATGTGAAGGCCCATCTTGTCGTCCTCATCAGCAAGATGATCGAAAGCAAAAATCTCACTCAGGGGCAGGCTGCAACCAAGATGGGCCTGCGCCAGCCTGACGTCTCAAAGCTTCTGAAAGGAAGATTTGAAGGGTTTTCGCTTGAACGGCTTCTGAACTTTGTGCGCGCACTGGGATCTAACGTTGAGATCATAATTACACCAAGCAAAACCAAACAAGAGGGCCGTATCCTTATAAGGGCCTGAGGTCGCGCCCGGTTGGCATTAGTGTCCGCTCGTGAGGATCCTCAAGGGAGCTGACCGTTGTACGCGCCGGCTCACGACAGAATATATTTGCGCACTGCCGTTTCGTCCCATGACAGCCCGAGGCCGGGGCCGCGCGCGGTGACGGTGCCGTCGACGATCTTGACCGGCTCGGCCAGCACGGCCCTGGCGAGATCGAGATATTCGAGCCAATGCGCGGTCGGCGTGACCGCCAGCAGATGCGAACTCGCTTCGGCGAACAGATGGCTCGACATCGGAATCGATGCGGCTTCGGCTTGCGCGGCGACGCGAAGCCAGCCGGTGACGCCGCCGACTTTCATCACGTCGGGCATGATGAAGTCGCTGGCGCCGACCGCGATGGCTTCGGCGAAGCCACGCGGAAACCACCAATTCTCGCCGGCCTGAATTGGAATGGGAGACGTCGCACGCACCGTGGCGTGGCCTTGAAGATTCTCTTGCGGCACGGGTTCTTCGATCCAATGCAGATCGTAAGGCGCGAGCCGGGCGATCCGGCGGCTGGCCTCGGCGGGATCGAGCGACTGGTTGAAATCGAGCATCAGCGCGATGTCGGGGCCGAGCAGGGCGCGCACGCCCTTCACCACCCGCTCGTCGTTGGCCGCATCGCCATCGCCGCCCTTGATCTTGATGCCGCGAAAACCCTGTTCGAGTGACCGGCGCAAGTCCTTTTCGTCGGCGACGGGATCGACGGCGCCGTAGCTGTCATAGGCGCGCATCGGGCGTGGCGATCCGCCCAGCAGTTCGACCAGAGGTTGGCCCGCCGCCTGTCCGAGCGCGTCCCACATCGCCATGTCGAGGCCGGAGACGGCCATCCCCACCAGACCCTGCCAGCTCAGCAGCCTGAATTTGGCATCCATCGCCGCCATCAGGTCGAATGGCGCCACCGCCTTGCCGGTCAGATCGCGGCCGATCTCCTCGATCAGGTGCACCAGCGGCTTCAGCGTCAGATTGGTGTAGGCGAAAATGTAGGAGCGGCCGGTAACGCCTTGATCGGTCGAAACATCGATCAGCACGAGTGGCGCCGCTTCGATCACGCCGAAGGCATTTTTCACCGGGCGCGAAATCGGGGCGATCAGCGCCCTCGCCTTGACGTCGCGGATAGCGGGAACGGATTTGCTCATGCGGGTCTCCTTACTCGACACTGTACCACCGCACCAGGCGCGGCGCCGCCCAGTCCGCCGCCATCGCCTCGAGCAGCCAACGTCCGCGGTAGTCGGCGGCGAAGGCGACATGCTCGGTCTGTCCGGGCTCGATCGCCAGCGTATCCAGCCAGAACGGTTTCCAGCCGTCGTCGAGCCGGTCCAGCAGCCGGAAATGGTGCCCGTGCAGATGGAACACGGTGGCGGTAGCGGCGGGATTGGTCAGGGCCAGCACCACGGTACGGCCGGCTTTGGCCCGGAATGCCGGGGCCGGGGAGGCCGTGAAGCCGGGTACGGCCACCCAATCCGCGGCCGGGCCGCCCAGCACGAGCGCGAAGCGCAGCGCGTTTTTGAGGTCGAGCCGGGCCGGCAGCGGGTTTGTGGGCAGCGGCGGCGCCGGCGGCTGCGGGGCGGCGCGGAGCGGCGGCTCGTCCGAGACCAGCAGCCGGCCGATCGGGCGGGCCTCCTGCCCATCATGGAGCAGAATCCCCACTTTGGAGCCAGGCGGCGCGGTGGCGTCGATGAAGGCGTCGATGCGGGCGCCGGGCGCCAGCAGCAGCGCGCCATTGCGTGCCAGGAACGGTTCGGCCGGTTGACTGTCGAGGGCCATCACCCGGATATCGAAGCTCTCGATTTTCACTGCGATGACAGTGCGTTGAAAGCCGCTGATGACGCGAAGCCTCAAACGCCCGTTGCTCCGTATGGGAATGTCGCGCGACGTCTCGCCGTTGATCGTGTAGAGGCGGCTGGCATTCCTGGCATCGCTGCCCGGTGCGAGGGCGGTGCCATCCGGGCGCAGCCGCCAGTCCTCCAGCAGGACAATCTCATCGCGATCGACCGAGACGGGCTCGCTCTCTCCGACGATCAGTGCCAGCGCCCGCGCCGGCCGACCCTGGCCGTCGCCGAGAAGCCGCAGGTCGCACAGGAAGGTCCCGGCCTGACGGAGCGGAATCTGGAGGTTTTGCTTGAGCCCGGCCGGTAGGGAGGCCTGTGCGGCCAAGGGTTCGGCAGCTTGAACCCCGTCGAGCCCATGCCAGTTGAGCAGCGCCGGGACCGGGAGTTCATTGCCGAACGCGAATTCGAGACTATCGCCGCGCCGCAGGCCGCCGGCGTGGTCGGGCGCGGGGCCGCTGGAGGTCCAGAGCAGGCCATCCGGCTTTCCCGGACCCGATGTGCCGGCCCTCGCGGTCAGCGCCAGCCGGGGCGGCGGCTCGGCCATGACGCCGGCAAGCGGGGTGAGACCCCAAACCGGACCGAGCGCCGCGGCGCCCAATCCGGCCAACATCCCGCGTCGATCCGGCCGGAGATTTCGATCTGCCATGGTCTCGATGCGGATCATTTTCTGCGTATGATGTCCAGCCGGCCGCGATGCTTGCGAGGGGCCCGAAACGGGCTATTTTTTTACTGCGGAATGGCGGACCCATGCTATAAGCCCGCCGCCCGCGGCATCGCGGCCGGACAATGATGCTAACAGCGGGCGTGGCGGAACTGGTAGACGCGCTGGATTTAGGTTCCAGTGACGAAAGTTGTGGGGGTTCGAGTCCCTCCGCCCGCACCAAGCGCTTTCAGCGTTTGCACGATGATTGCTTGAGAACCTGACTCCCTCGAGGGAGTTGGGTTCGCCGAAACACCGGCGCAGGCTGCCACGCCCGGCGTCGACCAGATGGACCATGTTCCGCCCGTTCGGGCCGGACCAAGCGAGAAGAAGATTGGACGCCATGCAGGTCACCGAGACCCTCAATGAGGGACTGAAGCACGAATTCACCATCAACGTTCCGGCATCGGATCTCGATGCCAAGGCGGACGCCCGCCTTGTCGATCTCAAGGACAAGGTTCGCCTCAACGGCTTTCGCCCGGGCAAGGTGCCGGTGAGCCACCTCAAGAAGGTCTATGGCCGCTCGGTGATGGCGGAAACCGTCGAGCAGACCATCCGCGATACCAACACCCAGATCTTCACCGAGCGCGGCTTTCGGCTGGCGACCGAACCCAAGGTCACCATGCCGACCGAGGAAAAGGCCGTCGACGACATCCTCGCCGGCAAGTCCGATCTGACCTACACGGTATCGATCGAAGTCGTGCCTCCGATCCAGTTGGCCGATTTCAAGAGCTTTGCGGTCGAAAAGCCGGTGGTCGAGGTCACTGACGCCGACGTCGACGAGGCCATCAAGCGGATCGCCGATCAGAACCGCAGCTATGCCGCCAGGGAAGAGGGCGCGCAGGCCGAAACCGGCGATCGGGTCACGATCAGCTTCAAGGGGACCATCGACGGCACGCCGTTCGACGGCGGCACCGGCGAGGGCATCCAGGTCGCGATCGGCACCGGCCAGTTCATTCCCGGTTTCGAAGACCAGTTGATCGGGATCAAGGCGGCGGAGACCCGCACGCTGAAAGTCTCGTTTCCGAAAAATTACGCCAGCGAGAAACTTGCCGGTCAGGCGGCCGAGTTCGAAACCACCGCCACGCTGATCGAAGCCCCGCTGGAAACCAGGATCGACGACGAATTCGCCAAGTCGCTGGGGCTGGAATCGCTCGACAAGCTGAAGGATGCCGCCCGCGGGCGGCTGACGGCCGAATTCGCCGGCGCGACGCGGCAGCGGGTCAAGCGCGCGCTGCTCGACCGTCTCGACGAAGGCCACCGCTTCGAAGCGCCGCCCTCGCTGGTCGAGGAAGAATTCAAGCTGATGTGGAACTCGATCAAGGCCGAGATGGCCTCGAACGGCAAGAGCTTCGCCGACGAGGACACCACCGAGGAAGCCGCCGAGGCGGAGTACCGCAAGATCGCCGATCGCCGGGTGCGGCTCGGACTGGTGCTGTCGGAGATCGGCGAGAAGAACAAGATCACGGTCACCGACGATGAAGTCGGCCGCGCGGTGATCGAGCGTGCGCGCCAGATGCCGGGACGCGAGAAAGAGGTCTGGGACTACTATCGCAACAATGCCAATGCGCTGGCCCAGCTCCGTGCACCGATCTATGAAGACAAGGTGGTCGACTTCATCCTTGAGCTCGCCACCGTGACTGAAAAGAAGGTCACGCGCGAAGAGCTGCTCAAGGACGACGAGGCCGACAAGGGCGTCGTCTGACCCGGCCGGCGTTTGAGGATGTGACGCGAAAGGTGCCTCGCGCCGGGCGCGGTTGCTGGGCGCTGCGTCGCGAATCAGCTTCAACTGGAGCTGCCCCGCACCGCCTTGACGCGGTCTTGTGGCGGCGGAATTGGTCCATATCTGTGGGCCGTGTCTTGTAAGTCCTGCACCACGGGACGTTCGTCTTAGTGGATGTCCGTCTCCGCCAAACCTTGGGTGATAAATGCGCGATCCGGTGGAAACCTACATGAACCTTGTGCCGATGGTGGTCGAGCAGACCAACCGCGGCGAGCGCGCCTATGACATCTTCTCGCGGTTGCTGAAGGAGCGCATCATCTTCTTGACCGGACCGGTCGAGGATGGCATGTCGACGCTGGTCGTCGCGCAACTGCTGTTCCTCGAGGCCGAGAATCCGAAAAAGGAAATCTCGATGTACATCAACTCGCCCGGCGGCGTGGTGACGTCGGGGCTCGCGATCTACGACACGATGCAGTTCATCCGTCCGCCGGTGTCGACCCTTTGCACCGGCCAGGCCGCCTCGATGGGGTCGCTGCTGCTGGCGGCGGGCCACAAGGACATGCGTTTCTCATTGCCCAATGCGCGCATCATGGTGCATCAGCCCTCCGGCGGTTTCCAGGGCCAGGCCACCGACATCATGCTGCACGCGCAGGAAATCCTGAACCTGAAGAAGCGGCTCAACGAGATCTACGTTCACCACACCGGCCAGACCTACAAGGCGATCGAGGATGCGCTGGAGCGCGACAAGTTCCTGACCGCCGAGATGGCCCGCGACTTCGGCATCGTCGACAAGGTGATCGACAAGCGCGCGGAAGAGCCGGCGGTGGCCAAGAGCCCGTAGCGGCCGGGCCCGACCAGCCCGGAGCTTCAAGAGGCGTCCCTAACGGCCTGTCTGCGGACGGTTAATTATGTCCGACGCGGGCGCCTTGCCGCCTTGAAGGGGCGTAAAGTTCCGCTTTCGTGCTGGTTTGGCGGCGTGGCAATCGCGCAACGCTCTGCTGATTTCGGCGGCTTCGGCTCGCGAATGTGCCGGAAATCACGGTATTGTCACGGCTATCGGCGGTACGGCCGATTAGGGAATTCTTGATAGTCGGCTGTCAGCATGGTTGGCTAGGTTGGATCGGTTGTGATCGCGGGGAGATTCGAGTTAGCCACGATCAGTGGCATCTGAGGGCATAGGGTCTTTTCTGGTACGGAATTTGCTCTATCTACGATACTGTGCCGGCCTGTACCGGAGCAGGACGATCGAGCGAGCGGGATCGAACGGCGGACGGAGATAAGAATGAGTAAGGTCGGCACGAGCGACTCCAAGAACACGCTGTATTGCTCGTTCTGCGGCAAGAGCCAGCATGAAGTCCGCAAACTGATCGCGGGCCCCACCGTCTTCATCTGCGACGAATGCGTCGAACTCTGCATGGACATCATCCGCGAGGAGAACAAGTCCTCGCTGGTGAAGTCGCGCGACGGCATTCCGACCCCGAAGGAAATCTGCAAGGTCCTCGACGACTACGTGATCGGCCAGAGCCATGCCAAGAAGGTGCTCTCGGTCGCCGTCCACAACCACTACAAGCGTCTCAATCACCAGACCAAGCACAACGACGTCGAGCTCGCGAAGTCGAACATCCTGCTGATCGGTCCGACCGGGTCGGGCAAGACGCTGCTCGCGCAAACGCTGGCGCGCATCCTCGACGTGCCGTTCACGATGGCGGATGCGACCACGCTGACCGAAGCCGGCTATGTCGGCGAAGACGTCGAGAACATCATCCTGAAGCTGCTGCAGTCGGCCGACTACAACGTCGAGCGCGCGCAGCGCGGCATCGTCTATATCGACGAGATCGACAAGATCAGCCGCAAGTCCGACAATCCGTCGATCACCCGCGACGTGTCCGGCGAAGGCGTGCAGCAGGCGCTGCTGAAGATCATGGAGGGCACCGTCGCCTCGGTGCCGCCGCAGGGCGGCCGCAAGCATCCGCAGCAGGAATTCCTGCAGGTCGATACCACCAACATTCTTTTCATCTGCGGTGGCGCGTTCTCCGGGCTGGAGAAGATCATCTCGGCGCGCGGGCGCTCGACCTCGATCGGATTCGCGGCCCAGGTGCTGGCGCCGGAAGATCGCCGGACCGGCGAAATTTTCCGCCACGTCGAGCCCGAGGACCTGCTGAAATACGGCCTGATCCCCGAATTCGTCGGGCGTCTGCCGGTGGTGGCGACGCTGGAGGATCTCGACGAGGCTTCGCTGAAGAAGATCCTGACCGATCCGAAGAACGCGCTGGTCAAGCAGTATCAGCGGCTGTTCGAGATGGAAAACATCGAACTGACGTTCGCCGACGAAGCGCTCGGTGCGGTCGCCCGCAAGGCGATCGAACGCAAGACCGGCGCCCGCGGCCTGCGCTCGATTCTCGAGAGCATCCTGCTCGAGACCATGTTCGACCTGCCGGGCCTCGAAGGTGTCGAGGAGGTCGTGATCTCGCGCGAGGTGGTCGAGGGAACGGCGCGTCCGCTCTACATCTACGCCGATCGATCCGACCGCGCGGTCGAGAGCAGCGCCAGCGCCTGATCGAAAGCGCCGCGGGCGCCGATCGAGCAGCCAAACCAGGACGGTTGCCGGGCCTTTCGGCGGCCGTTGTCGCCCAGCGCTACGCCGCCTCTGGCCGCATGCGGCGGCCGTTTTGCTGCGACTTGACACCCCCATGGGCGATAGCCACCTAATGCTGTCGGCGACGAAAATCCCGCGCGAGATTCGCCGCCCACCGACCCGGAAGGCGCGAGGCCAGGACGGCCCCGCGATCCCGGAACATCCCGGCACCTTGTGGCGGTTGCGCAGGATCGCGGACCGCGTTGCAAGGGGGCACAACAAAAGGAATAGGCCATGACGACCCCGAAACCCCGGCCAACTATCGTTCACGGCGAAAGCCATTCTTATCCGGTGCTGCCGCTGCGCGACATCGTCGTCTTCCCGCACATCATCGTGCCGCTGTTCGTGGGCCGCGAGAAGTCGATCCGCGCGCTTGAGGAGGTCATGAAGAATGATGCGCTGATCATCCTGGCGACGCAGAAGAACGCCTCCGATGACGATCCGAGCCCGGATTCGATCTACGAGACCGGTACGCTCGCCAGCGTATTGCAGCTACTGAAATTGCCCGACGGCACCGTGAAGGTGCTGGTGGAGGGCCTCGAGCGCGCCCGGGTGCAGAAATACTCGGAGCGCAGCGACTATTACGAGGCGACCGCGGTTGCGCTCGCCGACACCGATGCCACTTCGGTCGAGGCTGAAGCGCTGGCGCGTTCGGTGGTGTCCGACTTCGAGAGCTATGTGAAGCTGAACAAGAAGATCTCCGCCGAGGTCGTCGGCGTGGTGCAGGCGATCACCGATTTCGGCAAGCTCGGCGACAACGTCGCCTCGCATCTCGCCGTCAAGATCGCCGACCGCCAGGCCATCCTGGAAACCCTGTCGGTGACCGCGCGGCTCGAGAAGGTGCTCGGCCTGATGGAGAGCGAGATCTCGGTGCTGCAGGTCGAGAAGCGGATCCGCTCGCGGGTCAAGCGCCAGATGGAGAAGACCCAGCGCGAATACTATCTCAACGAACAGATGAAGGCGATCCAGAAGGAACTCGGCGACGACGAGGGCCGCGACGAACTCGCCGATCTCGAAGAGAAGATTGCCAAGACCAAGCTCTCCAAGGAAGCGCGGGAGAAGGCGCAGCACGAGCTGAAGAAGCTGCGCCAGATGTCGCCGATGTCCGCCGAGGCGACGGTGGTGCGCAACTATCTCGACTGGCTGCTGTCGATCCCGTGGAACAAGAAGTCCAAGGTCAAGAAGGATCTGGAGGCGGCACAGGCCACGCTCGACGACGATCATTACGGGCTCGAGAAGGTCAAGGACCGCATCGTCGAGTATCTCGCGGTGCAGTCGCGCGCCAACAAGCTGACCGGACCGATCCTGTGCCTGGTCGGGCCGCCCGGCGTCGGCAAGACTTCGCTTGGCAAGTCGATCGCGCGGGCGACCGGGCGCGAATTCGTCCGCGTGTCGCTCGGCGGCGTGCGCGACGAGGCCGAGATCCGCGGTCACCGCCGCACCTATATCGGCTCGATGCCCGGCAAGATCATCCAGTCGATGCGCAAGGCGAAGACCTCGAATCCGCTGTTCCTGCTCGACGAGATCGACAAGATGGGCGCCGACTTCCGCGGCGATCCGTCGTCGGCGCTGCTCGAGGTGCTCGACCCCGAGCAGAACTCGACCTTCAACGACCACTATCTCGAGGTCGATTACGATCTCTCCAACGTGATGTTCATCACCACCGCGAATACGCTGAACATTCCGGGGCCGCTGATGGACCGCATGGAGATCATCCGGATCGCCGGCTATACCGAGAACGAGAAGGTCGAGATCGCGCGCAAGCACCTGATCCCGAACGCGGTCTCCAAGCATGGCCTGGATTCGCAGGGAATGGTCGATCGACGACGATGCGCTGCTGCTGATGATCCGGCGCTACACCCGCGAAGCGGGCGTGCGAAACCTTGAGCGCGAGCTGTCGACGCTTGCCCGCAAGGCGGTGAAGGAGCTGATGATCTCCAAGAAGAAGTCGGTCAAGGTCACCGAGAAGAATCTGGAGGAGTTTCTCGGCGTTCCGAAATACCGCTATGGCGAGATCGAGAGCGACGACCAGGTCGGCATTGTCACCGGGCTTGCCTGGACCGATGTCGGCGGCGAGTTGCTGACCATCGAGGGCGTCATGATGCCGGGCAAGGGCAAGATGACGGTCACCGGCAATCTGCGCGACGTCATGAAGGAATTGATCTCCGCGGCGGCATCCTATGTCCGCTCGCGGGCGATCACCTATGGCATCGAGCCGCCGCTGTTCGACCGGCGCGACATCCACGTCCACGTGCCGGAAGGGGCGACCCCGAAGGACGGACCGTCGGCCGGCGTCGCGATGGCGACCGCGATCATCTCGGTGATGACCGGCATCCCGGTTCGCCACGATGTCGCCATGACCGGCGAGATCACGCTGCGCGGACGGGTATTGCCGATCGGCGGCCTCAAGGAGAAGTTGCTGGCGGCGGCCCGCGGCGGCATCAAGACGGTGCTGATCCCCGAAGACAACGCCAAGGATCTCACGGAGATTTCCGATGCGATCAAGGGCGGCATGGAGATCATTCCGGTCGCCCGGCTCGACGATGTGGTTGCCAGGGCCCTGGTGCGGCCACCGGTGCCGATCGTCTGGGAAGAGGATACCAAGCTGCCGGTCAAGCCGGACGCCTCCGACGAAGCCTCGGGCGGCCTGACCGCGCACTGAACGGCAAGGATGGCAGCATGACAATTGGCGGCGTCCCGGTCGGGGCGCCGCTTTTTTATTGATGGCCCGGTCAAGGCTTGCGCCGCGGGCCGCGCCAGCGCTAAACAGGGCGCGAGGGCCGCGAGCCCGGCAGACGGACGTGAACCCTCGGTTTAGGGCGATTAGCTCAGCGGTAGAGCGCTTCCTTTACACGGAAGATGTCGGCGGTTCGATCCCGTCATCGCCTACCATGCTCGCTGGTTCCGGAACGACCCTTCGAGCGAACCTGCGCTCTTGTGATAGCGGTCGATCGTTTTTCCTCAGACTTTGCGTTTGTTGGAAATTGGTTGGGCCAATTGAATGTTTCAGCCCGGCTTGATCAAAAGGGTACGACAAAAGGCGCCAGGCGTGGTTGTATGACCGTTAAGGACTGATAAGGCACCGTCATCGCTCGTCGCGTACAGGACCGGCGGGCTGCTGCCGTCGTAGGCGACGTCCCAGCCGTCACCGCCGGTGCCCCTGACCCATTCGCGCGGGGTCCGCCCCCGCGGTCGTCTCGATCGCGTTGTCCTGCAGCGCGCCGGCCGCGACGCTGGCGGTGGCGTCGGGCTTGATCGCGAGATTGTAGAAGAGCCCGGTCTGGAGCCCGCCTTGGTTCTTCGGCGACCACGTGTTTCCCGCGTCGGCGGACACGTCGATACCGCCGTCGCTGCCGCAGTAGACGACGGTCTTGGTCCCGGTGGCTGAGGCACGCAGGTCCAGGTGTGGACGTCGGCGTGCCCGATGTTGATCCCGGTGAACGTGGCGCCCGCGTTGACCGACTTGAAGGTGTTCTGGCAGCCGTAGAAGACGACATCGTTCTGCCCGTCGCCGGGCGAGGCCGGATCGACGGCGATGTCCATGGCGTAGCCGCCGGAGCTCGTGCCCGAGATCCCGGCGGCGGCCAGTTGCGTCCAGGTACCGCCCTGGTCCGTGCTCTGGAACAGCCCGATCGGGTCCGTCTGGTTGTAACCGGCCGAGATGGCGGTGTAGATCACCTGGATGCCGTTGACGTCGGCCGGCGTGGTCGGCGGCGCCAGCGCGACCGCTACGCGGCCGATGCTGTTGCTGCCCACCGCCAGGCCAGCACCGGCGTCGCCGGGCCCAGGGTCTGGGTAAAGGTCGCGCCGCCGTCGGTAGAGCGGTAGACGCCGGTCTGGTCCAGGCCCGCGTGCAGGATGCGTGCGTTCGGCGGCGAGGTGAGGTCCAGCACGAGTGCGCGGCTGTCGCCCGCGATTCCGCTCGCGGCCGTCCAGTTCTGGCCGCCGTCCGACGACGTGTACACCCCGCTCGACGCGGCCAGGTACAGGACGCTGCTGTCGGCCGGATCGACGATGATCACGTTGATCGTCTGCCCGATGAACTGGTTGGCGTCACCGGTGTTCGAGGCTGGGTAACCGGCGCCTAGCTGGATCCAGCTCGCGCCGCCGTCGGTCGACTTGAACAGGCCCGCGGTCGGCTGGTGCACCAGGCCCGGCTTGTTGGTGTGGCGTGCGCGCTGGTGCCGACGTAGATCGTATTGGTGTTGTTCGGGTCAATCGCGATGCCACCCGGCTCGCCGATCCCCAGCACGGGCTGCTGGTCGAAGACCGGCGTCCAGGTGTCACCGCCGTCAGGACTGCGCCACACGCCGCCCCGCGCCGTGCCGAGGTAGACGACGTTGCCGTTGGCGGGATTGACGGCGATCGTCGTGACCAGCCCGTTGTCCTGGCCCGACCCCTCTTGCATCGGACTCGGGCCGATGGGGACCCAGACGGTTCCGTTGAGGCTCATGGCTGGTCCTCCTCAGCGGGCGCGGTGGTCAGGCCGGTCCCCGGCGACACCACGGCGCCCGGGAGCGCCCGCCATTGCCGCAGTGCCCGCGCGTAGCGCTCCGCGGTGGGCGGGCGCTCCCCTCCAGCGGCGCTGGAGGATCCGCGCCTGCTTGAGCGGATTGTCGCCGCTCTCGCGTTCGGGCTCGCGCCGCCTAGGACGGCGGGCGCCCTCCTCACCTGGCTCATTGCGCTCAGTCATCGCTGTTCCCCGGAGCTCAGGCGGCCGCGGCCGACGCGGCCCGGCGCCATTCATGCCGGGCCAGGATCACGGTCACGATCGTGACCGCCCAGCACGAGCCACGATGGCCCACTCCAGTGAGCCACTGTGATGGTCGGGGTCGAACCCGAAGACTAGCTCGATCCAGTCCGGCCAGATGAGGGTGAGAAGGGCCAGGAACGTGGTAACCGAACCCAGCACACACTCGATCCAGAACGCTGAGCTGACGCGTCGCTTCACCGCGGTCCTCCCCGGTGTCGATGAGGTACTCACCGACACGGAGGGATAAGGCGCGCCTGAGATACAGCCGAGCGTCAGCGGGCGCGGAGGGCGGAGAGGAGGTCGGCTAGGGCGTCGAGGCTGTGGGCGCTGACTACGGCGTCGCAGTAGGGCCAGGCGGCGGCCATGCCGCCGACTTCGGGGCGGTAGCGGGGGGACTGGGTGGGGGGTTGGCCCAGACGATGCGGTGGGCGATCCGGGACAGGCGGGCCATCTGCTCGCCGAGCAGGGCGGGCTCGCCGGTCTCCAGCATCGGAGATGATCAGCACGACCGCGCCGCGGGCCAGGCCGCGGGCGCCGTAATGGTCGTCGAACTCTTGATCGCGGCGCCGATCCGGGTGCCGCCGGACCAGTCGGGGGCGGCCTTGCCCGCCTTGGCCAGCATGGTGTCCGGGCTGGACGCGGCCAGGGCCGGGGTCAGCCGGGTCAGCCGGGTGGCGAAGCTGAACACCTCGGGGCGGGCCTCCCCGCCGCGGACCTGGCCACCGTGCAGGCAGTACAGGAGCATGAGCAGCGCGCGGGCGTAGGACTCCATCGAGCCCGAGATGTCGCACAGCACGACCAGGCGGCGGGGCCGGATCCGGGGCGCCTGGCGGGAGATCCGGATCGCCTCGCCGCCGCTGCGCCGGGCCTGGCGCAGGGTGCCGCGCAGATCGGGGCGTTTGCCGTCTCGGGCCCGGCGGTAGCGGCGGGTGCGGCGGGGCGGGACGGCCGGGTCATCTCGCGCATGAGCGAGACGAGTTCGCGGAGTTCGGCCGCCGACAGCTGGGCGAAGTCGCGGCCGCGCAGCCGCTGGCGGCGGAGGCGACCCGGTGCACCGCCGGGGCGTCGGACGGTGGTTCGTCCTGGCCGGGCGGGGCGGCCGACCCGGTGTCGGTGACCTGCATGCCGGTCAGCTGGCCGTCGTGATCCGACGACGTTTGGGTGGCGGCGGCCGCTGCTCTCCTCGTGGTGCTGCGCGTCGGCCATGTTCGGTAGCGGCAGCGCCTTGAACGGGTCGGGGCCGCCGAACAGGAGCGAGAAGATCCGCTCGAAGGTGGTCATCTGGCTCGGGTCGGAGACCAGGGTGGCCAGCGCGCAGACGCGGAGTTCGGCGATCGAGGTGGCGTTCATGACCGTGACGGCGCGGGCCAGGCGCTCGCACCGGTCGGGTCCGACCGGGAGGCCGGCGGCGTGCAGCGCGGTGCCGAGGCCCGCGGCTAGCACCGCGACGTCCGGACCGACCGGCCCCGGGGGGGCCTGGGTGGCAATGTCAGTCAAGGGAGCCGACCACCGAGGCCAGGCCGGCCTGGCGGACCATTTCCTCGTCTTCGGGGTACTTCAGCACGGTGCTCATGGTCTGGTCGGCGATGTGGCCGGTCAGCTCGTCGGCGCCGAACACGCTCAGCGCATTAGCCCAGCTGATCGCCTCGGAGATGCCGGGCGGCTTGGTCAGGTCGAGCTTGCGCAGGCGCTGGACGGCTGCCGAGATCTGCCCGGCCAGCCCCTCGCCGGCCACGGGCACCCGGCGCCGGATCATCTCGCCACCCGGGGCGTTGTCCGGGTAGGCGATCCAGTGGTACAGGCAGCGCCGCTTGAGCGCATCGTGCAGGTCACGGGTCCGGTTCGAGGTCAGCACGGTGACCGGGGGCAGCTTGGCGTGCTGGGTGCCGAGCTCGGGGATGGTCACCGCCGCCTCGGCCAGCAGCTCGAACAGGAACGCCTCGAACTCGTCGTCGGCCCGGTCAACCTCGTCGATGAGCAGCACCGCGGGGCGGGGCCCGGGGTGCAGCAGCGCAGTGAGCAGCGGCCGGGACAGCAGGTACTCCTGGGTGAATAGGTCCCGGTCCCGGATGTGCTCCCCGGCCGCTTCGGCCATCCGGATGGCCAGCAGCTGGCGCGGGTAGTTCCACTCGTACAGCGCCTGGCGGCGGAGATGCCCTCGTAGCACTGCAGCCGGACCAGCGGGGTGTCGATCGCGCTGGCCGCGCCTTGGCCGCCTCGGTCTTGCCGACGCCCGGCTCGCCCTCGAGCAGGATGGGCTGCCCCATCCGGACGGCCAGGAACAGCGCGGCCGCCAGCTGGTGGCCGGCCAGGTAGCCGGTCGTCTCCAGGGCGGCGGTCAGCGCGCCGACGTCAGGAACCGTTCGTCCAGGTCATGGGGGAACGCGCTGCTCACAAGTGTCTCGGTCGATCGAACGCGGTCTGAAGTCGATTGGGCGCTCAAGGTCCGAGTTTATCCAGTGCGGGCGATTCAGCTGATCGCCAGGTCAGTACGCAGCGGGCGGCCCTGGATAGCCCGCCACACCTGGGCCGGGGTGAGCGGCATGTCGGCGTGCCGGATCCCGTACGGGCGCAGCGCGTCGATCACCGCGTTGACCACCGCGGGCGGCGAACCGACCGTGGCCGACTCGCCGACGCCCTTGGCCCCGATCGGGTGGTGCGGCGACGGGGTGACGGTCTCGCCGAGCTCCCAGGACGGGCACTCCACCAGGTGGGCAGCAGGTAGTCCATGAACGAACCGCCCAGGCAGTTCCCGTCGGCATCGAAGGCGATCGACCCATCAGGGCCATCCCGATCCCGTCGGCCAGCCCGCGATGCACCTGGCCCTCGACGATCATCGGGTTGATCCGCACCCCGCAGTCGTCGACCGCGATGAACCGCCGGACCGATACCTTGCCGGTGCCCGGGTCGACGTCGACCACGCAGATGTAGGCCCCGCACGGGTAGGTCAGGTTGGGCGGGTTGTATACGCAGCTCGCGTCCAGGTGCCCCTCCACGCCGTCCGGGAGCTCCAGGTCGGAGTGGGCGGCCAGCGCGATCTCGGCCAAGGTCCGGCCCCGTTCCGGGTCGCCGCGGACGTACCACCGGCCCGGCTCCCACTCCAGGTCGGCGGGGTTCACCTCGAGCATGGCCGAGGCCACGATCCGGGCCCGCTCGCGCACCTTGCGGGCCACGATCGCGGTCGCCGCGCCGGACACCGGGGTGGACCGGGAGCCGTAGGTGCCCAGCCCGAACGGGGTCTGGTCGGTGTCGCCGTGCACCACCTCGACGTCGTCCGGGGACAGGCCCAGCTCTTCGGCCACGATCTGCGCGAACGTGGTCTCGTGGCCCTGGCCCTGGGTCTG
>CAVVIM010000009.1:0-29371 GCA_963748165.1 uncultured Alphaproteobacteria bacterium | reverse complement strand
GCCGATCGATCTCAGGCGGCTTCGTCGCACATATGGTACCAGCGATACAGCATCCGCTGTCCGAGCCGGCGAAACGGCGCCAATGGGTGTCCCGGAAGCGGTGAGGTGAAGATCGGCAGGTCTTGACCCTTGAACGTCTGTCCGGCGATCATCTGCGCCATGCGCCTGCCGGCCTGCGCCGAATAGGAAACGCCGTTTCCGCCATAGCCTAACGCGTAAAACAGGTTTTGCTGCGGGTCCGGACGGAAAATCCGCGGTATCATGTCGTGGCTGACGTCGACCCAGCCCCACCACGAATAGTCGATCTCGATACCGCGCAGCGGCGGAAATTTCCGGTGCAGGCCGTCGATCAGAAGCTGCAGGTGCCTGGGGTGCGTCGCGTCGGCGCCGGTGATGGCGCTGCGGCTGCCGATCTGAACCCGGTTGTCCGGAAGCAGGCGATAGTAAAAGCGTAGCGTTCTGGTGTCGGTGATCACCTGCCTGGTGCGAAAGCCGGTTGCTTCCAGCTCGGCCTCGGTCAGAGGCCGGGTCACCAGGGAATTGGAAAGGATCGGCATGCACCGACCTTGCAGCACCGGCGTCAGGCCGAGCGAGGTATAGGCGCCTGTCGCGATCGCAACGGCGCGAGCCCTCACCGTTCCGCCTGGTGTTCGCAGCAAGAACGAGGTGCCGCGCCGCTCGATTTCCTGGACCGGACTTGCGGTATGCACGCGGGCGCCGAGCGCCCGAGCCATCTGCAGATATCCGAACGCGAGCTTTGCGGGATGAATGCCGGTGCCAAGCGGCTCGTGGACCGCACCCACGGCCTCGGCTTCGTCAACGAAATTGCGCCGAAGCTCCTCACCGGAAATCACCCGTGTCGAATACCCGAACGTTTCATTGAGGATGCTGGATTCGGCGGCGATCCTTTCAAGAGTACGTTGCCGATGCGCGATATAGAGATGCCCGCCGCGCTGCGGCTCGCAATCGATCGGGCTGTTGCGGACCATGTCCTCAAACGTCTCGAAACCGTCTTCGATCTCGGCGTGCAGGCGCCGCGCGACGTCCAGGCCCCAGCGCGCGATCCATTGCGAGCGGGTCAGCCGGCCGGAAGCGTTTTGTCCCTGGCCGCCATTGCGGGTGCTGCAGCCCCAGGCGACGCGGTTGGCTTCGAGGACGCTGGCCTTGATTCCGAATTCCCGGGCAAGGTGGACCGCGCAGGCAAGCCCGGTGTATCCCGAACCGATGATTGCGACATCGGTGTCGACATCGCGCACGATCGCTCCGTCCGACTCCGGCGGCTTTCCCGCTGTCGCGATCCAATAGGTCGGCGCGTAGTCTCGATTGTGTCCCGGACCCTTCGAAACAAGCGGATCGTAATGAGGTTCATAGGCCGCGACCGGCGGCGTCTGCTGCAGGTTCATCGGTGCGCCGCCTCGCTGCGGAGCGCCGCTTGCAGGGGCCGATCTTTGCGGAAGGCGCTCTTGCGGCAAATCCTGTCACCGCGAAAGCTGAACAGATCGCAGCCTTCCGCTTCGATGCGTTGTCCATCCTTGGTGGTTGCGCGAAATATCCATTCCGAAATTCCCCGATCGCCAAATACTTCGTGCCGGGTGCACTGCCAGCTCACGTCGGGCATGCTGGTCCAGGTGCTTTCGAATGCCGCGCGAACCTCGCTTGTGCCGGTCAGCCGCCGACCGCAGATGTCGGGACCTGCGACGGCGTCGAATACGATATCGGCGGTCATGCAGGCCATGACGGCAGATCCATCGTGACGGTTGAAAGCGGCGAATAGTTCTTCAAGAAGATTTCGCCTTGTGGTTTGGAGTGTTGGCATGTCGGTTTTCCGCGGGGCCGGTGCGACGCAGGTTTTGGCGTCGAGTGGTTTATCCGCACATTGCCATGGGCTCGACAGCGCCCTTAGGACCAGATCACCCGGTCCTCTGTGACCAGACTGCTATATTCAGGGATTTCGAGCGCGTTCCCTGGCGAGGTTGCGCGCGTCGCACGGAATCGGCTTGTCACAGCGATCAGGCGTCAGCCTCGCGCGAGCACCGTCCCCAACCGTTCGATCCCGGGCTCGATCCGGTCGGTGCGGATCGACGAGAAGCCGAGACGGAAACAGTGCCGGGTTGCAGCCGCATCCATCGAGAATACGTCTCCGGGTTCGATCACGACGCCTTGGGCGCGCGCCGCCGCGGCCAGCCGGGTGGCGTCGGTACCCGGGGGACAGCGAACCCAGTAATTGGTGCTGCCGGCCCCGCGCGACCACATGCAGGTCGGAAGCAATTGCGGCAGGAGGCGATCAAGCAGTTTGGCGCGCTCCAGCAGCACCCTCGCGACCTGTTGCAGATGCGAGCGGTAGTGTCCGAGTCCAATGAACAGCGCCGCCACGCGCTGATTGTTGAGCGGTGGATGGCGGAGCATCAGGCGACGCAGCGCGCGCAGCTCCCGGATCACCGGCGCCGGCGCGACGACGTAGCCGAGCCGCAATCCCGGTGCCAGCGCCTTGGACAAGCTGCCGACATAGAGAACGGTCTGGTCGCGATCGAGACTCATCAGGGGCGCCAGCTCGTCGCCTTCATGGATCAGTTCGCTTTCGTAGTCGTCTTCGATCAGGACGATGTTCCGTTGTCTTGCGATCGTGAGCAGTTCCAGACGTCGCTTGAGCGGCATCGCAACCGCTGTCGGACATTGATGGCTCGGCGTGACATAAGCCAATCCGCATCGCTCGAAGGTCGCGTCCGGAACCATTCCTTCCTGGTCGGTGCCGAGCGGCACGACATTCGAGGTGAGCATGCCGAAGATATTGCGCGCGTCGGGATAACCAGGGTCCTCCATGCCGACGCGGGTTGTCGCAGCGATGAAGAGCTTGGCAATCAGATAGAGCGCATGCTGCGCGCCGATCGTCATCATGATTTCATCCGACCGCGCGCGGATTCCGCGACGCGGCAGAACCTGGCGCTGCAACTGCTCGATCAAAGCGGGGTCGTCGCCGTCGATCATGTCCCTCGCCCAGTTGTTGATTTCCGGAACGCTCAGCGCAGCGCGCGCGCTTTCGCGCCAATTGTTGGTCGGAAAAAGGCTGGGGTCGAATTGGCCGAAGATGAAGGGGTAGGGGTAGTTCTGCCAGTCGAGCGGCTTGATGATGTTGCGAAAGCTCGATGGCCGCAACGCAAAGCGTTCCGCCCAGCGGACTTCGTCGCTGCCGGTCGCTGCAGGCGTGTCATCCGGCCGGGTCCCGATCTGCTTTGGCAGGCCGGCGACGAAATAGCCGCTGCGTTCGCGCGAGACCAGGAAATTCTGATCGACGAGCTGCTCATAGGCGATGACGATGGTGTTCCGCGACACCTTGAGTAGCGAGGCAAGATCCCGGCTTGACGGCATGCGAACGCCGAGCGGCAGGCGACCGTCCTCGATCGCCGTCACGATCATTTGGCGGATCTGGAGTTGCAGGAACGCGCCCGACCGGTCCAGTCCGGCGAACAAGGATCCCCAGAACAACAGCTCGCTCGGCGGAAGCACGAGCGCCTCGACCGCCGGGTCGGACCGATGCGATGGCAGCAATCTACCCATCCTGACCCTGCGCCAAAATGACGTCCTCAGTTGACCCGCACTTGCCGCAAAAGTGAAGCAAAAACCGCGCCATAGCCCGTCATCCGTTGGACTAGGGTGGTGGGCTGGCCCCATTTGTACTCGGCATCTGGCGCTTACGTGAATGCTGCCGGCGAATAAGGCTTGGGTGGTGCAGCTTGGGAGCTTGAGGGTGAGCGCAGATACGGCCGTCTTTTCGGCACGCAAGATCATAACCATGAACCCATCGCGGCCGTTTGCGACCCACGTCGCCGTGCGCGAGGGCAGGATCGTCGCGGTCGGCAGCGAGGCCGAACTCGCAAGCTTCGCCAGCGGCGGCAGGCTCGATGACCGGTTCAAGGACAAGGTCCTGCTTCCCGGGTTCGTCGAGGGCCATAGCCACGTCATGGAGGGCACGAT
Organism: uncultured Alphaproteobacteria bacterium; assembly: GCA_963748165.1. Classification (GTDB taxonomy): domain Bacteria; phylum Pseudomonadota; class Alphaproteobacteria; order Rhizobiales; family Xanthobacteraceae; genus Bradyrhizobium. Next base: position 25,399 of record CAVVIM010000009.1, on the reverse strand, counting down.
GTGGTCGCTGCCTTACGTCGGTGCCGGAGACCGCCGTTCCCCCGAAGGACACCTGGTCGAAGGTCTGCGCGACATCGATGCCATTGTCGCGCGGCTCAAGCAGGCCGAGGCGGAAATCAGCGATCCGAATACGCCGCTGTTCGCGTGGGGGTTCGATCCCCTGCATATCGGAGGCCGTTTGCTGCGAAGGCAAGACCTCGACCGCGTCTCGACGACACGCCCGATCATGGTGATCCATGCGAGCTTCCACATCAGCAACGTCAACACCCTGGTGCTCGAACGCACCGATTTGCTGCGCGCTACCGACATTTCCGGTGTCGTGGTCGGCAAGGATGGGCTGGCAAGCGGCGAGTTGCAGGGCATCGCCGCCCGTTTCCGCGTGTTCCGCGCGCTCGGCGGCAATCCGTTGTCCGAAGCGGTGACGCAGGCGGACGTTGTCCGTTACGCGGCGTCTGCCTGCGTGCAGGGTGTGACCACGATTACCGACCTGCACAACGATCTGGTCGACGGTACCGTCGCCCTCTATCACGAGGTGACCCGGCAGCCCGACTTTGGCGTGCGGCTGGTGCCGGCGCTCGCCTCGGTATCCAATCCGCCCGAACAGGCCGTCGCCAAAATTGCCGCGTTGCGGGCGAGCAACAACGACAAACTTCACTATGGCATCGTGAAACTTGTGGTGGACGGTTCGATCCAGGGATTCACGGCTCGGCTGCGCTGGCCTGGCTATCACAACGGCGCCGCGAACGGCCTGTGGTATATTGCGCCGGAGGAGTTGCCGCGCCTGGTCGATATCTACCACAAGGCCGGAATTCAGCTTCACATCCACACCAACGGCGATGAGGCGACCGAGCTTGCACTCGACGCCATCGAAGCCGCACAGGCGGCGATGCCGCGGCCGGATCACCGGCATACGCTGCAGCATTGCCAGATGGCGGACGCGGCGCTGTTTCGTCGCATGAAGGCGCTCGGCGTCTGCGCGAATCTGTTCGCCAACCACATCTACTATTGGGGCGATGCCCATTACGAGCTGACCATGGGGCCCGAGCGTGCCGCGCGGCTGGATGCAACGGGAACAGCGCAGCGGATCGGCGTGCCTTTCGCAATCCACTCCGACGCGCCAGTGACTCCGCTCGGCCCGCTGTTCACGGTCTGGTGCGCCGTCAATCGTACCTCTTCCTCGGGACGCAATCTGGGCCGCGCGACCGAGGGGCTGACGGTCGAAGCGGCGCTCGCCGCGGTAACGATCGGCGCGGCCTATACGCTGAAGCTGGACGGAATGGTCGGCAGCATCGAGTGCGGCAAGTATGCCGACTTTGCCGTGCTCGAGGACGATCCGCTTGCCATCGCCCCGGAGAAGTTGAAGGATATCGGCGTCTGGGGAACCGTGGTCGGCGGACAGGTCAGGAAAGCTCCTTGCGCATGATCGCATCGGCAGCGCCCACACCGGTGACTGTGATCGGCGGTTTCCTCGGCGCCGGCAAGACCACGTTCCTCAATCGGCTGCTGGCAGCCACCACGTCACGCTACGCCGTGCTGGTCAACGATTTCGGCGAAATCAACGTCGACGCCGGCCTGATCGAACGGCACGATGGTACCACGATGTCGCTGACCAATGGCTGCGTGTGTTGCAGTATCGGTTCGGGTTTCCTCGAGACGCTTGGGCCTCTGCTAGACAGCGGCGAGCGGTTTGAGCGGATCGTGATCGAAGCCAGCGGCGTCGGCGATCCCTGGCGGATCGCCGAGATCGCGCTGATCGAACCGGGACTGCGGCTCGACGGTGTTCTCGTCGTTGCAGATGCAAGGCGGATCGGAACGCTGGTCGACGATCGCCGCGTGGGAGAAACCGTCCGCAATCAATTTGCGAAGTGCGACGTCGTTTTGCTCAGCAGGCGCGATCTGGTGACAGAAGATCAATTGGCTGTCGCGCGGCAGGCCATCCGCGCCATACGACCGGACGTGCGGGCCGAGGTGCTGTCACGTGACATGAAGCTGGATCGGTTTCTGGCGACCGCCGGCGGCAAATCGCTTTTTCGCGCCGATGGCGTCGAAGACGATGCGCCCGATCACGAACAAGCGTTCAAGCGCTGGACCTACCGGCGGCATGGCGAGTTCGACAGAAGCCGCCTGGCCTGCGCGATCGAGGCGCTTCCGCCGCAGTTGTTACGCCTCAAGGGCGCTTGCCGGGTCGCGGGCGAGAGCGCGCCTCTGGTGCTGCAGATGGTTTCAAGGGACTGGTCGTTGTCGCCGGCCGAACGCGCCGGCAAGACCGATTTGGGATCGATAGCTCTTGTTGGAATAGGGACGGCTGACCTGCCGCCCGACGGCGTTCTCGAGGCCATTCTCGATGACGCGCTCGCGTGATCGTTCGGTCAATCGATGGCCGGATAATCACATTGTCTCAATGGCATCGCAGAAATGCCAGTTCATTATCACAACCAGGAAAGCGGGATTTTACCATGGCGACCAGAAGACATTTTTTGCAGAGTGCAGGTGGACTCCTCTTGGTCGGTGCGACGCCTCTGCGTGCGAGCGCGCAAACGCCGCAAGCCAACACCCTGGTCGTCGCGACGACCCAGGTTCCACGGCATTTCAACGGTGCCGTGCAGTCGGGTATCGCCACGGCCATGCCGAGCACACAGATCTTCGCAAGCCCGTTGCGATATGACGACAATTGGAAACCGCAGCCTTACCTTGCGCAGTCCTGGGAGGTGTCTTCCGACGGCCTTACGGTCACGCTGCATCTCGTCAAGAATGTTCTGTTTCACGATGGCCAGCCGTTGACGTCGGAGGACGTGGCATTCTCGATCATGGCGATCAAGGCGAACCACCCGTTCCAGACCATGCTTGAGGCGGTCGACAAGGTCGACACCCCCGATCCCTACACGGCCGTGATTCATCTGTCGCATCCCAACCCGGCGTTGCTGCTGGCGATGTCGCCGGCGCTGATGCCGATACTCCCGAAGCACGTCTATGGCGACGGGCAGGATATCAAGACCCATCCAGCCAACCTCAAGCCGATCGGGTCGGGGCCGTTCAAGCTCACCGAATACAAGCAAGGTGAGTATTACACGCTCGAAAAGTTCGATAAATTCTTCATCCCCGGCCGTCCGAAACTCGACAAGATCGTGGTGCGGCTGGTGTCCGATGAGAATGCCGTCCTTGTGTCGATGGAGCGAGGCGACGTCAATATGTTGCCGTTTGTCGCCGGCGTCCGCGACATCGACCGTCTGCAGAAGGTCCCAGGCCTCTCTGTCACGGACAAGGGATTTGCCGGCATCGGACCGATCAACTGGCTGGCCTTCAATACCAGGAAAAAGCCGCTTGACGACGTCCGCGTGCGCCAGGCGATCGCCTATGCCGCAAATCGCGACTTCATCATCGGCAAGCTGATGGGTGGCAAGGCGACACCAGCGACCGGACCGATTGCGCCGGGATCGCCGCTCTATGAGCCGAATGTCGAAACCTACAAGGTCGACTACGCCAAGGCGGCCGAGCTGCTGGATGCAGCCGGCCATCCCAAGGGCGCCGACGGTTCGCGCATTTCCCTGACGATCGACTACATTCCGGGTGGGGACGAGCAGCAGCGCAACGTTGCCGAATATCTTCGATCGCAGTTGAAACGGATCGGCGTCAGTCTGGAAGTGCGCGCCGCGCCGGATTTCCCGACCTGGGCACAGCGCGTGTCGAATCACGACTTCGACCTCACGATGGACGTGGTGTTCAATTGGGGCGACCCGATCATCGGCGTCAACCGCACCTATCTTACCTCGAACATCCGCAAGGGGATCATCTGGTCCAACACCCAGCAATACAGCAATCCCAAGGTCGATCAATTGCTGGAGGCGGCCGCGGTGGAAACCTCGCCGGAGAAGCGCAAAGCGCTTTATTCCGAGTTCCAGAAGATCGTCGTGTCGGATGTGCCGATCTACTTCATCAACGTCACGCCCTACTACAACGCCTTCAGCAAGGGGTTGGCGGCTCTGCCGACCACGATCTGGGGCGTGATGTCGCCGCTCGACGAGCTGTATTGGAAGACTCCACCGAAAACCTGAACGAGCGCCGGTTGACGCAGACAAGATAAGCCATGGCTTTCGCCGTCCGTTTTGCCCGACAGGTCGTCAACGCGTTCGCGTTGCTGCTAGCCGTGCTGGTGCTCAATTTCTTTCTGATCCACCTGACGCCGGGCGACCCGGTGCAGGTGATCGCGGGCGAGATGGGTGGCGCCTCGCCAGAGGTCGTGGCAGCGCTGCGGATGAAATACGGACTTGACCACAGTCTCCTTGAGCAGCTTTTCACCTATCTGGGCAAGGTGTTTACCGGCGACTTTGGTTACTCCTACTATTTCAACATGCCGGTGCTGACCCTGATCGCGCAGCGGCTTCCCGCTACACTGTATCTCGCGGCGAGTTCGCTATTGATAGCGGTGACCGCGGGCACCCTGCTCGGGATCATCAGCGCGCGCCGGCCGAATGGAATCGTCAGCTACTTCGTTACGGTATTTTCGCTTTTGGGATACGCGGCGCCGGTGTTCTGGACCGGGCTGATGTTCCTGCTGCTGTTCGGCTCGGTGTGGCCAATCCTGCCCGTAGTCGGAATGGCGGACGTGACCAACCCGAAGCATGGGCTCGCCTACATCGTCGATGTACTGCATCATCTGGTATTGCCCTCGATCGACTCTGGCCCTGGTATTCATGGCCCAATACAGCCGCTTGGCGCGCGTCAACATGATCGACGCCTTGTCCGCGGACTATGTGCGAACCGCGCGCGCCAAGGGGCTGCCCGAATGGGTTGTCATCGGCAAGCACGCGCTGCGCAACACGCTGATCCCGATCGTCACCGTGATCGGGCTACAGTTCGGCAATCTGCTTGCCGGCGCAGTCCTGGTGGAAACCGTTTTCAGTTGGCCGGGGATGGGACGCCTGGTGTTCGATTCCATCCTGCGGCGTGATTATCCCACCCTGATGGCCGTGCTGTTCTTCTCGGCCATGCTGGTCATGGTGGCCAATATCCTCACCGATGCTGTCTACCGGCTGATCGATCCGCGCATTGGAGCCAGCCGGGCATGACCGCACTGGAGCCATCCGCGCCACTTGTCGTCGATGCATCTGATCTCCCGACGATCCGCGTGGTGTCGCCCGGACGGGTGGCTTTCGCGCAATTCCTGCGCAGTCCGTCCGGTGTGGTCGGCGCCTGCTTGCTCGCCGTTCTCGTCGCAGGGACGATCATCGGCCCAATGCTATATCCGGTCGACCCGCTCGACATCGTCGCCGCTCCGTTTACGGCGCCGTCCGCCGACGCGTGGCTCGGCACCGACTATCTCGGCCGCGACGTGCTCGCAGGGTTGATTTATGGGGGACGAGGCAGCCTTACCGTCGGCACGGTAGCAGCCTTGATCACGATTACAATCGGTCTGACCGTGGGCGCGCTGAGCGGCTTTTTCGGCGGCTTCGTCGATGCCGCGCTGATGAAGATCACGGAATTCTTTCAGGTCTTGCCGCCGTTGCTGTTCGCGATGGTGCTGGTAACCCTGTTCGGCCCGAAGCTCACCACCATTACCGTCGCGATCGGTACGGTAAGCTGGACGTCGGCGGCCCGCATCACGCGGGCCGAATTCATGCGCTTGAGGAATTTTGATTTCGTCAAGGCATCGCGCGCGGCCGGAGCCGGCGACGCCTATCTGATCCTGCGGGTGCTGTTGCCGAACGCGCTGCCGCCCATCATCGTGTCCGCGACGCTGGCGATCGGGGTCGCCATCCTGTTCGAGGGCGGGTTGAGCTTTCTTGGCCTCGGCGATCCCAACACGATGAGCTGGGGTTTGATGCTCGGCGAAAACCGCAACTACATTCTTGACGCCTGGTGGGCAGTGACATTTCCCGGCGCGGCGATTTTCCTCGCCGTGCTTGCGATCAGCCTGGTGGGCGACGGGGTAAATGACGCCATCAATCCCCGTCTTCGCCGGAGGACATGATGGAAGCCGTGCTCGAGGTGAAAAATCTCAGCGTCGGGATGTTCTCCGGCGACGGCAAGCTGGTGCCGGTACTCGAAAATCTTTCCTTCTCGGCGCAGGCCGGACAGACCGCCGCGCTTGTCGGGGAGTTCGGGCTGCGGCAAGAGCATGACGGCGCTGGCGATCATGCGGCTGTTGCCGGAGGGCTTTGTCGTCACGGGGGGAAGCATCGTCCTGGAGGGCGAGGATATTCTGGCGCTGCCGCCAAAGCGCATGCGTGCGCTACGCGGCAACGGCATGTCGATGATCTTCCAGGAGCCGATGACCGCGCTCAATCCGCTGTTTACGGTCGGCGATCAGATCGGCGAAGTGTTGCGATGGCATCAGGATCTCGGAGCCGCTGAAGCGCGCGTCCGCGTGATCGCGCTGCTTCGCGCCGTGCAGATTCCGGCGCCCGAACGACGCGTCGATGCCTACCCCCATCAGCTTTCCGGCGGTATGCGCCAGCGCGTGATGATTGCGATGGCTTTGGCCGGCCGGCCGAAGCTGCTGATCGCCGATGAACCGACCACGGCCCTTGACGTGACGGTTCAGGCGCAGATCTTCGATTTGCTCGCCGAGCTGCAGCAGGAAACCAGAACGGCGATTGTGCTGATCACGCACGATCTCGCCGCCGTCGCGGAACTCGCTGACAAGATCATGGTTCTCTACGCCGGGCGCTGCATCGAATCCGGCAGCACCGAAAGCGTCGTCGGGCATCCGCGTCATCCCTATACCAGGGGCTTGTTGGGTTGTGTGCCGCATCTCAAGCTGGGACCACGTTCGCCGCAGCCGTGGTCGGACCTTGCCGAGATCGCCGGAATGGTGCCGCCGCTCGGCGCGCGGGGGCCGGACTGCGCCTTCCTGGCGAGATGCCGGGCCGCCAACCAACTTTGCAGGTCGCGTCCGCAGCCCGACCTGGAGCCGATTGCGCCCGATCATGAGGTTTCCTGCTGGCGAAAATCGGAGCTTGTCGCATGACCGCGCTCCATTCCGTCGTTCCCGATGATGTTTCCGAGGTTGTCCTTGATGTTGACGATCTCGTCGTCCACTTCGAGATCGGCAGGAAAAAACCGTTTGAAAGACCTTCACTGGTGCATGCGGTCGACGGCGTGAGCTTTCGCGTCAGGCGCGGCACCAGCTTCGGCATCGTGGGCGAGAGCGGATCCGGAAAATCGACGACGGCGCAGGCGATCATGCGGCTGGTTCCCGCAACGTCGGGCCGAATCGTATTTCGCGAGCAGGATATCGTGGATCTGACCGGCAACAAGCTGCGAGAAGCGCGCAAGCATCTGCAGATCATATTTCAGGACCCGTTCTCGGCGCTTAATCCCCGAAGGCGTGCCGGCGATCAAATTCGGGAGCCGCTCGATCTCCTGGGGATCGGAACGCCAGCCGAGCGGGCCGAACGGGTGCGCCGTCTGCTTGGGGAAGTGGGTCTTCCACCGCAAGCGGCGGAGCTGTTTCCACACCAGTTCTCAGGTGGCCAGCGCCAGCGCCTCTGCATTGCCCGCGCTCTGGCGCCGGAGCCCGATCTGATCGTTTGCGATGAAGCCGTGTCGGCGCTCGACGTCGCCATCCAGGCCCAAATTCTCAACCTGCTGAAACGGCTGCAGCGCGAGCGAAACCTGACCTACATTTTCATTTCCCATGATCTCGGCGTGATCCAGCAATTCTGCGACGAGATCGCCGTGATGTATCTCGGCAAGATCGTCGAACAGGCCCCCGCAGCGAACATTTTCGCGACCCCGCGCCATCCCTATACATGGTCGCTGATCGCGGCCGCAGCTCCGCCTGGTCCGATGCGGGATGTCCTCAAACAGCGTTATTTGGTCAAGGGCGATCCGCCGAGTCCCGTCGATCCGCCTCCGGGATGCGGGCTTGCGCAGCGCTGCCCTTCGGCGACGGTGCATTGTCGCGAGATATCGCCTCGCCTCGACCCGATCGGAATCGATCACTTCGTCGCCTGCCATCGGGTCACCGAACTCACAGCTCCGGATTTGAACGCACGTTCATGACCCCACGCGCATGGTCCGATGCTAGGCGGACGTCTTGGTCTCCAGCGCGAGCGCCACGGACGCCTCGCTTGTCAGCATCAGGAAAGTGACGGTCTCCTGGAAATAGAGTTGGACGGTTGTCGCCGAATGGCTGAGATAGCCGATCGAGAGGTCCTGGCCGATCGTCAGCTCGAAGTCGCCGCCACGGGTGGTAAGCACAACGCCGCCGTCGATAGCCGGCGCCCAGATGATCTTCCCGTCCACAAGGGACCGGATGTGTTGCAGGACCGGATACCCGTCGTCGGTGCCACCCCCGATCGCGGTGTACGGCTCGGTGCCGAGCAGGAGCGTATAGGGTCCGTTGACGCCCGCCAGCCGCAACTGGCTCACCGCCTGCGCGACAACGCCCGGATAACCCTTGACGCTGGACGGGAGTGTCAACACCGGGTTGCTGGTGCCCTGACGGATGCCCTGAATTCCTGCGCCGGCATATCCATCGAAAACCGCGCGATCTTCGGCGAACGCGATCTTGCGTGCCGCCTCCTTGAGCAGGTCCCAGTCGGAATCGTTTGCGCCGCGCTCCACATCGTCGATCGCCTGGCGCGCGAGCTCGAATGGAACGCGGAGCTCGACGAGCGCCCTGGCGTCGCGCTGCGCGGCCTCGATTCCGTCGCCCGGTGCCTGGATCGGTCGCTGATGGCCCGTACCCACCGCCGGGAAGTCGGCGCCCTTCGGGCCCTTCACATCCACGACGCGGCGCGCCGCCAAATGGCGCTTGAGGGTGCGTGAGGCCTCCTCTTCGATCTGAGCCCATGCCGCGTCCGAGATGGGGGCGAGTCCCCGATGAAGATTATTCATGTTCAGCCACTCCTTTCAGTGAGCCGATACCGAGTGAACCATCGGACGGCGGCATTTTTGACGTCGGCGCGTTGTCGATCTGAACTTCGTCCGAAGACGGATCGACCGGTGAGGGGGCGGATGGCCCGCTCGCGACCTCCTCGAGGAATGTTGCCGACGGCGCAAAGAACAGCGTGCCGGTCACGGCGCGGCTGTAGTCGAGCAGGCGGTCATAGTTGCCCGGTGGCCGGCCAATGAACATGTTCGCGAGCATCTGCTCGATCCTGTGCGGGGACCTGGCATAGCCGATGAAATAGGTGCCGAACTCTCCCTTGCCCACATCGCCAAACGGCATGTTGTCGCGCAGGATATCCAGCTCCTCGCCGTTCTCCACGATCGTCGTCAGGGCGTTGTGCGCCGAGGTCGGCTTCACCGCATCATCCAGCTCGATGTCGGACAATTTGGTCCGGCCGATGATTGCCTCCTGCATCTCGACGGGGAGCTCGTTCCATCCCTTCAGATCGTGAAGATACTTCTGCACGATCACGTAGCTCCCGCCGGCGAACGCGGCATCTTCCTGGCCGGTGATCGCGGCATCGACGGCCGCCTGATCCACCGGGTTCTCCGTTCCGTCGACGAAGCCGAGCAGGTCGCGGTCATCGAAATATCTGAAGCCGTGCACCTCGTCCGCCGTGGAAACCGCGCCGCCGAGTTGCGCCATGATCTGCGTCGCCAGTTCGAAGCACAGATCCATCCGCATGGAGCGGATGTGAAACAGGATGTCGCCCGGCGTTGCGACGGCGTGGTGCCGGCCATGGATCTCTTGAAATGGATGCAAATCTTTCGGTCTTGGATCGCCGAACAGCCGTTCCCATGCGTCGGAGCCGAACCCCGTGATGCATGACAATCGGCCCTCGAGGTCGCGGAAGCCCACCGCGCGCAACAGGGCAGCCAGATCACCGCACAGGGATCGCACGACGTCGTCATGTTCCGGCCCGGGCTTTATCGTGACGACGAGGAAGATAGCGGCGCGCGTCAGCTTCGCGGTGATCGATTGCGGAACGGCGGGTGGCACACATCTCTCCTTGCTTAATTCGGATGTTTGGGTCCGCGTCCGGCACGATAACGTTGCGGGCGGAACGATGACATTCACCATTGGATTTTCGCTCGGGCACCGCCCGAAACGACGAGCGTTCCACGCAAGCTCCATGTTATCGTGTGATCCTTTCAGCGGATAGTCAATGATGGAAGTCGGCTTTGCCGATATGTCGGCATCATCCGCCATCGCGACGCGTGCGGCCGCTCGTTTCACAATGCAGGCCGATGAAGAGCCCGATGCCGGGCTGAAGCGCCTGAGCAATCTCGGTCGACATCGAACGGGTTGGTCCGTGGCCAAATGGTATTGCAAATCTTCCTGTTTTGAGCCCTCATGATTGCGGGCGAACTAACGTTCCTGCGGAGTAGATCGTGAGAAATCCGTACGAGGTCCTCGGCGTTGCCTCGACTGCTTCTTCAGCCGATATCCAGAAGGCATACCGAAAGCTGGCGAAGAAACTGCATCCGGATCTCAACCCCGGTGACAAGGCGGCGGAAGAGAAGTTCAAGGAAGTCGCCGGCGCCTACGATCTGCTCGGCGATGCCGAGAAGCGCCAGCGTTTCGACGCCGGTGAGACCGACGCGTCGGGTGCGGAGCGGCCGCAGCATCATTTCTATCGCGACTTTGCCAGCGCGGATGAGGGGCATCCCTACACTGACAATTCCGGCTTCGCGGACTTCACGGATACGGATGATGCTTTCGCCGAGCTGCTGAGGCGCAGCCAGCGGGCGCGCGCCAACCGGCGGGGCGAGGATCTGCACTACCGGCTTCCGATCGAGTTCGTCGAATCCATCACCGGCGCCAACAAGCGCTTGACGCTGCCGGATGGCGGCACGCTCGATGTGAAAATTCCGCCCGGCCTGGTCGACGGGCAAGTCCTTCGGTTGAAAGGCAAAGGAGCGACTGGCGCCGGAAAGGGCGGTCCCGGCGACGCGCTCATCGAAGTCGAGGTCTTGCCCGATCGTCGGTTCGCGCGCGACGGCGACAACATCTTGCTGGAATTGCCTATTTCGCTGTCCGAAGCCGTACTGGGAGGGCGGATTCGTGTTCCGACTCCGACCGGAGACGTGACGATGTCGGTGCCAAAGGCGTCGAATACAGGGACAACCCTTCGCCTGAAGGGAAAGGGTGCGCCTCGTCGCGGTGGGGGGAGCGGTGATGAGCTTGTGAAGCTGAAGGTGGTTTTGCCGAAATCGCCGGATCCGGAGCTCGAGGCATTCGTGTCGAACTGGACCAAGGGCAAAGCATTCGATCCGCGCGAAGGCAGTCCATCATGATCATGAACAAGCAGGAATTTCTGACCTCTTCGGGCATTCAGGCCCAGACGCTGGAGTTCTGGATCGAACAGCAGTGGCTCATTCCGGCTCAAACCGACGCCGAAACGAGCTTTTCCGATACCGACGTTGCCCGCGCGCGTCTGATCCGGGATCTGAAAGGCGATTTCGGAGTCAACGATGAGGGCGTCGACGTCATTCTCCATCTGGTCGATCAGCTTCATGGCCTGCGCCGCGCGTTAGAGCAACTGCACGAGGATTTTCAGCGGCCTTCGCGCTAGATCCTCGACCCGGCTGCCACAATGACGGACCGAATAACCCGGAGGTCACAATGGTTGAGAAGGCGATGTCGATCGGACGCGGTGAAGTCGATGCCCTCATATTGCGAGCCCTGGTGCGCAAACTCGTCGCCAAGGGTACGCTCTCGCCAGACGACGTACGGGCCATGCTGTTCGATGCTGCAAAAGACCTCGATCTGGTCGGCGGCGAATTGACGCCGGAAGCGGCTCGCATCGTCGTAGAGGAAGATTTGGCGCCGGCATTTCTGAGCGGCGGAACATGAAGCGTGCCTCGGTTCCGGCATTCAGGCCGCAAGACACGGTTCAGCAGCGAGCAAGGAGAACCATGATGACTCTGAAGGAACTTGCCGATGCGCTCGAAAAAGTCGATGAGGAGGCCTTTGCCTCGCTGCTGTGGGAGCTGGAACTCAACCACGACGATGCACCAAAGCAGGTCAAGAAGATGATTGTCGATGCTCTTCGCTTTTCGGACCAGCGCGGAATGAGCGCGCCGGCTCCGCCGCTCGATGACGCCGATTAGTTCCGCCTGCTCAGCATCTGCGGACGTCGAACGCCAGGCTTCGCCGCCGGCGGTTTGTTCGGCCTCCGTCCGACCATCGGCTTCGGCGGGTCGTGCGAGCAGGCGTTCAACGGGGCATAAGGAGGTCAGGCATGTCTGAAATCCCGGTGGGAGTGAAGGGGAGCTTCGACCTCGTTGTCGCGCCCGAACATCTGGCGAACCGGTTCAAGGACACGTCGCTGCCCCCTGTGCTGGCGACGCCGCTGATGATCCTGGCGATGGAGAATGCCGCGCTCAACGCCATTCGCGGTTATCTCGAGCCTGGCGAAAGCGCCGTCGGTACCGCGATCGACATCCGTCATATCGCGGCGACGCCGGTCGGACAGCGGGTGTCGGCGGAGGCGGAAGTCACCGAGGTTGAGGGCCGGCGGATCGTCTTTGCGGTAATCGCGCGGGATGAAGTCGAGGAGATCGGCAGAGGTACCCACGAGCGGATGGTGGTCAATCTCAGTCGGCTGAAACAGCGCCTCGATGCCAAGGTTTCCACGAAGAATCCGGCACCAGCCGCGCTCTGACGTGGCAACACCTGACGATCTGATATAGCCATATCTCCACGGGCTCACGGCGATTTGATGTTTCGGCGCAGCTCTTCTGTCGCGGTCAGGATGATGTAGTCTCGGACTGTACCAACCCCGAGATTTGCACGCTATATTGCTTGTCCGAAAACGCAGCAAGCCCGGCAAAAGGGCTGGTGAAAATTCAGCGGGGGACCGGGTAACGCGAAGGCTCGTTCATTGAGAATTCTGATTGTTGAAGACGATGCCGCCATGGCCCGAGGTCTCGCCGAGCGGCTTAAACTGTCGGGGTTTGCGGTCGACATCGAATCCGACGGCGCTTCGGCTGCGCAAACCGCGTTGCTCGAACCCTATCGCTTGATCATTCTGGATATCAACCTTCCGAACGTGTCGGGCTTCGAAGTCCTGAGCAAGATAAGACAGGCCGGATCGACCGTTCCGGTGATGATCTTGACGGCCCGCTATGCGGTTGACGACAAGGTCAGCGGGCTGGACCTCGGCGCCGACGACTATCTCTCCAAGCCGTTCGACATCTCGGAATTCGATGCCCGCGTCCGCGCTCTGGTGAGAAGAGGGCAAGGGCTGCCCAATCCGACCCTGGTCTGCGGCCCTCTCGCGTTCGATCGCGCCGCCGGCACGATCACCTTGAGCGGCAAGCCGCTGGAATTGCGGCGGCGGGAATTCGCGGTGCTGGAGGTTCTGATGACCCGCGCCGGCAAGCTTGTGCCCAAGGAAAGGCTGATCGCGGAGGTGTTCGGCTTCGACGAACCGGTGGCGCCAAACGCCGCGGAGCTATACGTCGCCCGGGTCCGGCAAAAGCTCGGGCCGGACGGGCCACGAATTCGAACCGTTCGTGGTCTCGGCTACTTATTGGAGGTTTTGTGATCGCCACCTGGCGGCCGTCATTGCGACGAACGCTCCTGACGAATTTGGTGGCGCCCGCGATCGTTCTCGCGGTTGTGCTTGGACTTGGCGGTATGGCGCTGATCCACAGGGTCGTTGAGACGACCCATGACCGGTTGCTCGACGGATCGGTGCTGGCCATCGCCGAACGCGTCGGGGTCGAAGACGGTGAGTTGACGGTCGATTTGCCACAGGTTGCCCTGGGCATGCTGGAGAGTCAGTCCCACGACAGCATCTATTACAGCGTGTCCTATCTCGGCCAGTTGATCACCGGATACAAGGATCTTCCGCTCTCCGGGTTCGATCGCCTGAAGGCCGGTGATACCGGTCATCATGACGGCGAATACCGTGGCAATCCAATTCGTATCGCGGCGCAGGCGCGGCAGGTTTACGGCAGGCCGGGCCTGATCCTCGTCGCCGTCGCCGAGACCGTGCAGGCGCGCCGGGCGGTCGAGCACGAGATGCTTACCGGCCTTGCGATTCTCGAGGCCGGATTGATTGGCCTGGTCGCCCTGCTCGGCTGGTACGCGGTCGAGCGGGGGCTGAGGCCACTTGGCGAACTCAAGCAGGAAATCGACGCGCGGGGTATCCAGGGTGGCCCGAATCTCAGTCCGCTCGATCTGTCGCGGGTGCCACAGGAAGCCCTCGCGCCGGCGATTGCGGTCAACTCGCTGCTGCAGCGTCTGGATCTGGCGATCGAACTGGTACGCCGATTCACCGCCGACGCTTCCCATCAGATGCGGACGCCGTTGGCGATCCTGCGGACGCATCTCGATCTGGTGCGGCGTCTGGGCTCGGAGACCCCGGCGGGCCAATCTGCCCTCAACGAAGTGGACAACGCGATCAACCGCCTCGAAAGGCTGCTCAGGCAGCTCGTTACCCTGGCCCGGGTCGACGAACAGAAAATTGCGCAACCGGTCGTCGAGAACGTCGACTTGAACGAGATCGCCTTCAACGTCCTGTCGGAACGCGCGCCGCAGGCCTTCGCGCGCGATATCGATGTCCAGTTCGATCGATCCGACGGCCCGGCCCTGATCGCCGGAAACGGCGTGCTGATCGGCGAGTTGCTGGCAAACCTCGTCGACAACGCCATCCGCTATAACCGTGCCGGCGGACTGGTTCTGGTTCGCATCGTCGTTAGCCCGGCCGCCGCCCGCGTCGAAGTCGAGGACACCGGTCCGGGAATTCCAGCCGCTCATCTTGCGCGCGTATTCGAGCGGTTTTATCGGGTTCCCATGTCGAACGGACCTGACGGCAGCGGTCTCGGACTGGCGATCGTGAAAGCGCTGTCGGACCGCCTCGGCGCTCAAATCGTGCTTTCGCCAGGCGCGGAGGGGCGAGGTCTGCTGGTTTCGGTGAGCTTTCCTGCTGCCGGGCGGGACGGTGAAAGTTCTGGTTGAGGCTGGATTGCATCAGCCGCCGTCGTGGGCGAGCTTGACACTCGGCGAGCTTGACACTCGGCGAGCGCGACAGGAGGGTGACGGGCCCGACGGTTACGAATTCGGATAACTGAAGTCCGCATAGGCGGCTCATTGATGGGGAAACGTTACGATGAGGGCTGCGAGCGCCTTGATCCTGTGCGCCGGAATCTCGCTGGCTGCGTCGGCCGTCGCTCAGCAAGCAAGGCAAACTGCCTCTCCGAAGGTTCTGGCAGTCGCTGCCCAGGCAAGGGAGCAACTCGATATCGTTTCGACGACCGATGCATCGGAGGTGGCGGACCTGCTGGCTGATTTTCGAGCACGTTATCCCGCTATCGAGACCGTCTATGCCAAGGTGAATTCGAACGACATCTACAACCGAATCGTCGATCCCACCTCATCCAGCGCCCCGCCCGGTGACGTCATCTGGAGTTCGGCGATGGATTTGCAGGTCAAGCTGGTCAACGACGGCTATGCTCAACCCTATGTTTCGAAGGAGATCGCCCATGTCCCGGACTGGGCGATCTGGAAGGATGAAGCCTACGCGATCACGGCGGAACCGATCGTTATCGTCTACAACAAGAATCTCGTTCCGGAGTCCGACATCCCTCGGACCCGCGTGGAGCTGACGGACCTTCTTCGCAAGAAGCCGGACGTCTATCGAGGAAAGATCGCGTCATACGATCCGGAGCAGAGCGGGTCCGGATTCCTGTTTCTTACGCGCGATGCCCGGGTCACCAAGACGACATGGGATATGGTTCGCGCGTTTGGTGGCGCCGGTATCAAGCTCTATTCGACAACCGGAACGGTTCTCGACCGGATCGCATCCGGAGAACATCTGATCGCCTACAACATGATCGGGTCCTATGCGATCGAGCGCGCCAAGGAAGATCCGTCGATCGGCGTCGTCTTCCCTGCCGACTACATCATCCTGATGTCGCGTATCGCCTTCATCCCCACCGCGGCGCGGCATCCGGAGTCTGCGAAACTGTTTCTCGACTATCTGCTCTCGGAGCGTGGCCAGAAATTTCTCCTGGCGCGATCGGTGGGCCCCGTGCGCGTTGGCCTCGGCACCGACGGCGTAATACCGGCGGACCGCAGTGACGTGGTGAAGCCGATCCATATTGGGCCAGAACTGCTGACGTATCTCGACCAATCGAAGCGCGCGAGCTTTCTGAAGGAATGGCGTCGCGCCTTGCAGGATAGATAGAAATCCCGGGGAATTCGGATTTCACGACCATCAGGGCGGGATACTCAAGAAATCCATGCGGCTCGAAGATCGGCCTGATCGTCGCGGAAGCCGGACGTTTCATGTTGGAATCAGGCAGGCAAGCCGCCTGGATGCTGTCGCTGCGACAGGTTGATGACAGGTCAACTGATATACGGTGAACGGCAGCGCCAGCCTGCGTTGGCGTCCTGGCGTGGAAACCGCCGTCGCGCCAACGGGGATATCTCTTCAGCTTGCTACGATCGGGATGCGTTGCGGGTTCGGACGATGGCGCTCAAGGTGCCGTTGGCTCCGGATGCCGATCAAGTTTGAAACACCTGCAAGACAGGTGAACGAAAAGATCACAACGACAAAAGGGAGGATGGCATGACGGCCAACACCGGACCATCGAAGCTTGGGATGGTGATCCGCGTTACCAGCGGAAACTTTCTGGAGATGTTCGACTTCTTCCTGTCGGGCGTCTACGCGTCGTACATCGCGAAGGCATTCTTCCCGCTGGATAGCGAATACGCATCATTGCTGCTGACCTTTGTCGCGTTTGGCGCAGGCTTTCTGATGCGTCCGCTCGGCGCCATCTTTCTGGGCGCCTACGTCGATCGCATCGGACGGCGAAAAGGCCTGATCGTGACGCTATCCATCATGGCCGCCGGCACGGTTCTCATCGCCTTCGTGCCGAGCTACGCGACCATCGGCATATTGGCCCCGATTCTGGTTCTGATCGGGCGCCTGCTGCAGGGATTCTCGGCGGGCGTCGAGCTGGGCGGCGTCTCGGTCTACCTTTCGGAAATGGCCACGCCGGGAAGGAAGGGTTTTTACGCGAGCTGGCAGTCGGCAAGTCAACAGGCGGCGATCATCGTCTCGGCCGCGCTGGGTTTTGCCTTGAATGCATGGCTGGCGCCGGCGCAACTCGACGATTGGGGCTGGCGCATCCCGTTTTTCGTCGGCTGCATGATCGTTCCTTTCGTGTTCGTCATTCGGCGATCCCTGCAGGAAACCGACGAGTTCCTGGCTCGCAAGCATCATCCCACGCCGCGTGAGATCTATCGCTCCGTCCTCGCAAACTGGAGCATCGTCCTCGCAGGAATGCTGATGGTGATCATGACCACCGTGTCGTTCTACCTCATCACGGTCTACACGCCGACCTTCGGTAAGACGGTTCTCAAGCTTACCGCGGCCGACAGCCTTATCGTGACGATTTGCGTGGGCGCGTCCAACTTCATTTGGCTGCCCGTCATGGGCGCATTGTCCGACCGGATCGGCCGCCGACCGATCCTGATCGCATTCACGACCTTGGCGTTTGTCACGGCCTATCCCGCGCTTTCCTGGTTGGCCGCAAGCCCGACGTTTGCGAAAATGCTGATCGTCGAGCTTTGGCTGTCCTTCATCTACGCCAGCTACAATGGCGCGATGATCGTCGCATTGACCGAAGTCATGCCGATCGGCGTGCGAACGTCCGGGTTCTCGCTCGCATATAGCCTGGCAACGACCTTCGGTGGGTTTACCGCAGCAATCTGTACGTGGTTGATCGCCGCCACCGGGGACCACGCTGCGCCCGGGTACTGGATGAGTGCGGCGGCGCTCTGCGGTTTGGCTGGCACCTATTTCGTCTACAGGTCGCAGGAGCGGCGCTCGCTGTCCGGGGTCAACCCGGCCGAGACGGTGATAGGAGCTTAGCGCCCCCGAAGATTTGTCAATCGTCTCTTTGCGACCCGGATTTCCGCAACGGCGGAATTCTCCAATACGTCCTGCGTCAACTCGCGGCCTGACAATCACCCGATCATTTCATCGAGAGAGCATCCATGACCACTGACAAATCATCGCGAAAGCTGCCCGCAACGCTCATTCCAGGCGACGGTATCGGCCCTGAGATCGTGAAATCGGCGGTCGATATTCTCGAGGCGCTCGGCTCTCCGTTCGAATGGGAAATCCGTCAGGGCGGCTTGGCGGCGATCGAGGAAAGTCATGACCCGTTGCCGGAGGCTACACTTGAGAGCATTCGCCGCACGCGCCTGGCCTTGAAAGGCCCGTTGACGACGCCCGTCGGTGGCGGATTCCGGTCGATCAATGTCCGCCTGCGCGAAGAGTTCAGCCTTTACGCCAATGTGCGTCCGGTTCGGAGCATGGTTCCGGGAGGACGATTCGACGACATCGACATCGTGCTGGTGCGGGAGAATCTCGGAGGTCTTTATGTTGCCTTCGAACACTACATCCCGATCGGCGACGATCCGCACGCGGTCGCCATTTCGACCGGGGTCAACACCCGCGAGGGATCGCGCAAGATCATCGAATTTGCATTCGACTACGCGCTCAGGAATGGACGGAAAAAGGTTACCGTCGTTCACAAGGCCAACGTCCTGAAGGCGTTGACCGGCGTGTTTCTTGAGGTCGGCCGCGACGTCGCCAAGAAATACGAGGGCAAGGTCCAGATGGACGATCGCATCGTCGATGCGACCGCGATGCAGCTTGTCATGAACCCCTGGCAATTCGACGTCATCGTCACGACCAACCTGTTCGGCGATATCCTGTCCGACCAACTGGCCGGACTGGTGGGCGGTCTCGGCATGGCTCCGGGCGCCAATATCGGCTCGGATGCCGCGATATTCGAGGCCGTGCATGGATCGGCTCCGGATATTGCCGGCAAGGGAATCGCCAATCCGCTCGCTTTGTTGCTGGCCGTCGGCCTGATGCTGGAGCATATTGATCGGCCGGAACTTGCAAACCGGCTCCGGGCAGCCATCGATCAGGTGTTACGTAAGGACGGGATCCGCACTCCGGATCTCGGCGGCAAGGCATCCACCACCGACTTCACGCAGAGCATTATCCGCCGGATCAATCAGTAGGCGGCAATTGCGGATCGAGCAGCGGGAGGAACGAATTGTCTGAGGCGGATATCCAACTGCTGCTAACCGCGCTCGCCGGCGTGGCATTGCTGGTGGCGCTCATTGTCACCCGGATTCGGCTGCACCCGTTGATTGCATTGCTTGTGGTGTCGCTCGCGGTCGGCATCGCTGCCGGGATGGATATCAGTTCGATCGCCGGAGCCACCGTGGCCGGCGCCGGCCACACCCTGGGCGTCGTCGGTATCGTCATTGCGCTCGGCGCGATGCTCGGCAAGATCCTGGCCGATTCCGGGGTCACCGAGGCGATCGCCAACTCGATCCTGAGCCGCTCGTCCGACAGCATGCTGCCCTGGGCCATGGCCTTTGTGGCATTCGTCATCGGCATCCCGATGTTTTTCGAGGTCGGTCTGGTTGTGCTGTTGCCGCTGATCTTCAGTGTTGCACGCAAGCTGGAACAAAAGGGCACCCTCAAGGGCTCAGCCTATGTTCTTATAGGCGTTCCGGTGATCGCGGCTCTGGCGTCGCTGCATGGCATGGTGCCGCCGCACCCGGGCCCGCTGACCGCGATCGGCACCTTGAAGACCAGTGTCGGGCCGACCATGGTCTACGGCTTCATTGCTGCGATCCCTGCGATCGTTCTCGCCGGCCCGCTCTATGCGCGGGTGATCGCGCCGGGAATGTCGGTGCGTCCCGATCAGGCGCTGCTCGACCAGTTCACGGGATCCAGCGCCGCGACGGCGACGGCAAAGGCCCCGGTCGGGGTCGGCATCCTCGCGGTGCTGATGCCGGCAATCCTGATGTTGGCCAATACCCTTGGCGAGACGCTCCTTCCCAAGGGCTCCTGGGGCGCCAAGATCACCGGGTTTCTGGGCGATCCGCTGATTGCCATGCTTGCCGGCGTCCTGTTCGCCTCCATCACCCTGGTCTATCTGCGCGGCGGCAGCACCGAAAAGCTGCGTGAAGCGCTCGGTGCCAGCCTGAAACCGATCGCCGGCATATTGCTGATCATTGCCGGCGGCGGTGCGTTTCAAGAGATTTTGGTGAAGGCCAAGGTCGGCGATGCCATCGTGCATCTCACGCAGCATTTCGCGCTGCCGCCGCTGTTGCTTGGCTGG
This sequence comes from uncultured Alphaproteobacteria bacterium, assembly GCA_963748165.1. GTDB lineage: Bacteria > Pseudomonadota > Alphaproteobacteria > Rhizobiales > Xanthobacteraceae > Bradyrhizobium. Next base: position 5,332 of record CAVVIM010000009.1, on the reverse strand, counting down.
TCGATTGCCATGTTGCTGTCGGTTTCCACGGGGTCGGCGACCGTCGGCATTGTCGGCGCGGCCGGATTGCTGGCGCCGCTGGCGACCGCCGACCCGTCGCTCAATCTGCCGTTGCTCGCCCTTGCCATCGGCTCCGGGTCGTTATTCTTCAACTACGCCAATCACGCCGGCTTCTGGCTGGTCAAGGAGTCCTTTGGCATGACGATGGGCGAAGCCACCAAGACGATATCCGTGATCCAGTCTATCGTCGCGCTTGTCGGGTTGGGTATGGTGTTGGTGATGAACCTGCTTCCCGCGCTGCCGTCATGATCGCGCCATGGAAATAGATGCGGCGGATGGCTTCAGCCGAAACGGCCGGAAACAGAGTTCGGTTATTTGACGCTTGAACGGAACATCAGGAGGAAGAAATGCCGAAGGGATCAGATCTGTTGGTCGCGGCTCTCGAGAACGAGGGCGTCGATCGAATCTTCGGAGTGCCCGGCGAGGAGAATTTGGATGTCGTCGAAAGTCTGCGAAATTCATCGATCAAGCTGATCCTCACCCGCCACGAGCAGGGCGCGGCTTTCATGGCCGCGACTTACGGACGGCTGACCGGCAAGCCTGGTGTCTGCATCACCACGCTCGGTCCGGGTGCACTCAACCTCACGACGGCGGCGGCTTACGCCTTGCTCGGCGCCATGCCGCTGGTGATGCTCACGGGTCAGAAGGGCATCATGAGCAGCCGTCAGGCGGAATTCCAGATCGTCGACGTCGTGACGGCGTTCAAGCCGTTGACCAAGATGTCGCGTCAGATCGTCAGCACCAGCAGCATCCCGACCCTGGTACGCGATGCGTTCCGTATCGCGATGGAGGAGCGGCCGGGTCCGGTTCTTCTGGAATTGCCGGAGGACGTGGCGGGCGAGGAGGCTGAAGAGGTCGCGACCGTCGCGACGCACCCGATCGAAATCCCCGTGGCGCATCGCGTGGCGCTGGACCGTGCCGCTGAAATGATCCTCAAGGCGAAGCGGCCGTTGATCATGCTCGGCGCGGCGGCCTCCCGGCCGCGCAGCACGGCGGGAATTGGCGGATTCGTGCGGCGTACCCAAATCCCGTTCTTCACCACGCAGATGGGGAAGGGGACGGTGGCGGGCGGAAGCAAGCTATATATGGGAACGGCCGCACTCAGCGAGCGAGACTATGTGCATGAAGCGGTCGACCGGGCGGACCTGATCATCGCAATCGGCCACGATACCATCGAGAAGCCACCGTTCATCATGGGCCCAAAGGGTCCGCAAGTGATCCATGTCAGCTATACGCCGGCAACCGTGGAGCAGGTCTATTTCCCGCAATGCGAGGTGGTCGGTGACGTCGGACCAAGCCTTGAACTGCTGGCGGATCGCATCGAGGGCCGGCTTCACAATGCCGGTGCCCTGCTCAGCCTGCGCGAAAGCATCCTGGAGCGCATCACCGATCGCGCCACCGAGGATCGTTGGCCGCCGACACCGCAACGCATCGTCCACGACGTCCGGCAGGTCATCCCCGAGGACGGCATCGTCGCGCTCGATAACGGCATGTACAAGATCTGGTTTGCGCGGAACTACCGAACCTACGTGGCGAACACGCTGCTGCTCGACAATGCACTCGCGACCATGGGCGCCGGGCTGCCGTCCGCGATGACGGCGGCCATGCTGTATCCGGACCGCAGGGTGCTGGCGGTCTGCGGCGATGGCGGGTTCATGATGAATTCGCAGGAAATGGAAACCGCGGTTCGCCTCAAGCTGAACCTCGTCGTGCTGATCCTGGAGGATTCGGCTTACGGCATGATCCGCTGGAAGCAGGCGGTAGATCATTTTCCGGATTTCGGGCTGACCTTCGGCAATCCGGACTTCGTCAAATACGCCGAGAGTTATGGCGCAAAAGGCTCGCGGGTCGAAAGCACCGGCGAACTGGTCCCGACGCTCGAACGCGCGTTCAAGAGCGGCGGCGTGCACCTGGTCGTCGTTCCCGTCGACTACACCGAGAACACCCGTGTGCTGATCGATGAACTCCGCGAGAAGCTCAAGACGGTCGCCGAGCCGGCGGAGTGAACCTCGAGGCCTGCACGCAGGGATGACAACCATGCAACTGTAACCGGAGGAGAGCGCAATGAGTGACAAACTGAGCGAACAAGCCGACAAGATGCGCGAAATGGCGCAGACCACGCTCGATAAGGCAAAGGATGCCGTATCGAAATACATGGCTGAGTCGCAGAAGATGCGCGAGAAAGCCGATGCCGGTGTTCGGGCATCCTATTCGAGCGCAAAGGAGATGAATGAAAAGGCGGTCGCATTTGCCGAGGCGAATGTAGCCGCTGGCTTCGAACTCGCGCAGCGGCTGCTGCAGGCGAAGGATCCACAAGAGATCGGCGCCGTCTATCAAGATCATCTGAAAGAGCAGATGGAAAAGATGAATGCGCAGTTCCGGGAGCTGGGGAGCATGATCAGCAAGCCGCCGCCGGTCGATCTGAACAAGTAGAACCGGCACAGCCAGAGGATGGCGTCGAAATGAATATCGAGGCGATTTCGATCGGCGATAATCCGCCCGAGGACGTCAATGTGATCATTGAGGTCCCGATCGGAGGCGAGCCGATCAAATACGAAATGAACAAGAAGGCCGGGGCGCTGTTCGTCGACCGCTTCCTTTATACGCCGATGCGCTATCCCGGGAATTACGGCTTCGTGCCGCACACATTGTCCGATGACGGGGACCCGATCGACGTATTGGTGGCAAATTCGCGGCCCATCGCCCCGGGCGCGGTAATCAACGTGCGGCCGATCGGCGTGCTCAAGATGGATGACGAGGGCGGGGGTGACGAGAAGATCATCGCCGTTCCGGTGCCGAAACTGACGATGCGCTACGCCCATGTCACTGGCATCGCCGACATGCCGCGGATCACCATCGAGCAGATCCAGCACTTCTTTGAGCACTACAAGGACCTGGAGCCGGGGAAATGGGTCAAGGTGATCGAATGGGGTGACAGCGCAGAAGCGCGCCGGCTCATCGTTGAGGCGATCGCACGGGCAAAGAACTGAGAATTGCAAGGCAGGAGGAGCAGGGTTGATGAGACTGGTTCTGTTGGGACCGCCAGGCGCCGGGAAGGGCACGCAGGCGACGAGAATTGTCGACCGCTTTTCCATCCCGCAACTGTCGACCGGCGACATGCTGCGCGAGGCCGTCGCGGAAGGCACGGCTTCGGGGTTGCGTGTCAAACACATCATGGACCGTGGCGAACTCGTGCCCGATGATGTCGTGGTTTCGGTGGTCGCCGGCCGCATCGATCATTCGGATGCCGCGAACGGCTTCATCCTCGACGGGTTTCCCCGCACGGTTGCGCAGGCCGAAGCGCTCGATCAGGAACTCGCCGCCAGGGGCATCAAGCTCGACGCTGTGCTCGAGCTCGAGGTCGACGAAGACGCACTTCTCGACCGCATCCGCGGCCGTGCCGAGCAAGCAGCCAGCAGAGGCGATCCGGTGCGCCGCGACGATAATCCCGAGGTCTTCAAGACCCGGCTGCACGTCTATCGCGAGCAAACCGCGCCGGTCACCGAATACTACCGCTCGCGGGGGCTGCTCAACATCGTCGACGGTCTGCAGCCGATCGAACTCGGTAACCGAACAGCTCGCGGCCGCGCTGGCCGCATTGCCGTCCCATCAGATCAGGAGTGAGGTCCAATGAAGCCTTTCACGTTCCAGGCGCCGCCGAACATTCTGTTTGAGGCCGGCGCATCGAAAAAGCTGGCCGAACTGGTTTCCGGGTATGGCGCCAGACGGGTCTTGCTGGTCACCGACAAGGGCGTTCGCAATGCCGGCCTGACCGCGAATGCCGAGGCGGGGCTGGTCGCGGGCGGTTGCGAATTGACCGTATTCGACGAGGTGGAGGCGGATCCGCCGTCGCATGTGATCGAGCGGGCGGTCGCGCTGTGCCGCGACAGCGGCGTCGAGCTGGTCGCCTCGATCGGAGGCGGCAGCGCGCTCGATACCGCAAAGCTCGTGGCCTATCTCGCCAGGACCCCCGACCGCCTTGACGATATCTACGGCGTCGGTCTTGCCAAAGGCGAACGTCTTCCGCTGTTGTTGGCGCCGACGACCGCTGGAACCGGCTCGGAGGTGACGCCGATTGCCATCGTCACCACGCCCACCACGGAAAAGAAGGGCGTTGTTTCACCTCGGCTGCTGCCGGACTGGGCAATCCTCGATCCGGAGCTGACGCTCGGCCTGCCCGCCCATGTCACAGCCGCGACCGGCATCGACGCCATGGTACATGCGATCGAGGCTTATACCAGCCGGCACAGGAAGAATCCGATGTCGGATCAACTGGCGCGGCAGGCGCTCGCTCTATTGTCGGCGAATGTACGCACGGTATGTGCGGACGGCTCAAATCTCGAAGCGAGATCGCAGATGCTGCTGGGCTCGATGCTGGCCGGGATGGCATTCGCCAACTCACCGGTCGCCGCGGTACATGCGCTGGCCTATCCGATCGGCGCGCTGTTCCACGTGCCGCATGGATTGTCGAACGCCCTGGTCCTGACCCAGGTGCTGCGCTTCAACTTGCCGGAAGCCGAAGCGCTTTATGCCGAACTGGCGCCGATCGTCGACCCCAAATCGCAGGGAATGAGCGTCAGCCAGCGGGCGCGGCTCTTTGTGGACGCTGTCGCGGCGATCTGCACGGACTGCAACGTGCCGGCGTCGCTCGCCGATGTCGGCATTGCGAGAACGGACCTGAAGAAGCTCGCCGAGGACGCGATGAAGCAGACTCGGCTTCTCGTCAACAACCCGCGCGAGGTGAATTTCGAGGACGCGTTGGCAATCTACACCGAAGCCTTCGGAAACCGGGCTGCCGCCTGACCGGGCGGCCGTCGATGTCGATATCCGGCGTTGCGAGGAATGCAATGAACGAGAACAGCGATCAGAATGCGGCCCCCTCTGACCAAACTCCGGGCTGGGCTGACCTTTGGCAGTCGTTCTCGGAATCCTCCAAACAGATCGCGGAGGCATGGTCGAGCTCGATGGCTCCGTTCATGCTCACGCGTCTGCTGGAGCACCCGGGAGGATTTGCCGCCGGCAACGAGATGTCGGAAGCCATCGAGAAAATGGCGCAGGGACCGCGATTGGCCGATGTATGGGACATCGATCGAAAGATGGCGCTGGTTTTCGGTGCCTGGATGGACATGCGCCAGAAATTGGCGAGCTACAACGCCGTGACGGCGGCGCCGTGGACGGAAGCCGCCAAGCGCTTCATGGAAGCCATGTCGGCGGTCACCGACAATGGCAGCAAGCCGCCCCCGGATTGGCGCGAGGCGTTTGCGAAATGGAG
>CAVVIM010000008.1:0-10436 GCA_963748165.1 uncultured Alphaproteobacteria bacterium | reverse complement strand
GCGTGCTGGCGATCTAGCGGCCGACGGGCGTGGTGATTTGCCCGATGGGCAGCTAAACACCGCGTCCGTGATCAAACCGAAAGGCCGCAACGTTGCGCCTACATCGGCGGGGTGATGCCGTCGAGGCCGACCGCGATGCGGCCGGTTTCCAGCGTGCCGTCGTCCTTTCTGGCGGCGCCGAAGATGATGAACTTGGCGCCCGGCTTCAGTTGCGACCTTTCGCCGGCGACGAAGGCGACGATCGGCGTGCCCGGCGGCACCACGACCTTCTTCTCGCCGTCCTTGTATTTGACGAGGATGTTCTGGCCGTCGGTACCGGCGACCGTGTCGGCGACGGTGGCGTTGGTCATGGTGCTGTTGGACGAAGATCCCAGGGCCGGAATCTTCGGCGGCGCCGCGCTGGGCTTCCGGGTAAATGGAACCGCGAGCGCCTTCTGGGTACCGTCCGGCTCGGGCATGGCGGCAACGCCGATATAGGAACCCTCCTTGATCTCGGACAGCTCGGTCTTCGCAACGCCTATCACCACGACATTGTCGGTGAGGCGGACCTTGAGGTCGGCGCCCTCGCGCGACTTGATCGTCAGCATCGGTCCATCGATGCTTTCAATGGTGCCGCGGACGCGCACCGGCGAGGTTTGCTGGCGATCGCCGCCAGCGAGGATGCGACGAACATCGCAACGGCGAGCAGCGGGTGTAGGAGGCTCGAGCGATAAACGGGCATGAACGGGTCTCCGGTGGCACCATCCACCAACAGACACCGAAGCCGCCACGACATTCCCACGCTCGAGCTTTTGCGAGATCGGCCTCGACCAGCGCCGAAGTTCGGGCGTTACGCGCGGGCGCTGTCCGAACCATAATTCAAATCCGTGCACCGCCTGATGCAGCAGCATGCCGAGCCCGTCGGCGGTCCGCAGCCGGCGCGCCTGCGCCGCCGATAGCAGCGCCGTCTCCAGCGGCACATAGACGAGGTCGGCGACGACGGCAGCCGCCGGCAGCCGGCCGACGTCGATCTCGAGCGCGGGCTGGCCGTGCATGCCGAGCGACGTCGTGTTCACCAGCAACCCGGCGCTCGGCAGCAAGTCGTCGACGGCATCCCACTCGACCGGATCAACGCAAGCGCCGAATTGATCCGCCAGCAGGCGCGCGCGGGCGATGCTGCGGTTGGCCAGGTGCACGCGCTTGATGCCGCGTTCGATCAATCCGAACACCACTGCGCGGGACGAACCGCCGGCGCCCAGCACCAGCGCATCGGTGGCGGCGTCCCAGCCCGGCGCGCAGGCGTCGAGATTATTGATGAAACCCTCGATGTCGGTATTGGTCGAGCGCAGCTCATGATTGTCGTACCAAAGCGTATTGGCGGCGCCGACCGCGCGGGCGCGCGGGTCCGGCGTCGACAGCGCCAGCGCGCGCTCCTTGTGCGGAATGGTGACATTGGCGCCGACAAAGCCGTGGCTCGACAGATGCAGCACGAAATCGGCAAAGCCTTCCGGCGGCACCGCCTCGATATTGTAGCCGCCCTCGATGCCGAGCGTCCGCAGCCAGTAATGATGGATCAGCGGCGAGCGCGAATGCGCGGCCGGCCATCCGATCAGGCATGCGGCACGGGGCTTGGTCACGGCATTTCCTCGGACGTGGTCAATTGGCCGTCGATCCATTTATCTTCCGCCGGGCCGTGTCAAGGATGGGCGGCTCGCGCGTGTCGCGGCGAGCAGCGCACAGCGCCAGCGCGAGCCAACCAGCGCGGCCAGATCGTCCCGCTGGCGGGCGCCGCAGCCATCTGCCTCAGGCCGATCACAACAGCAGAACGGGCGTCACCACGCCCAACCGGCAACGGGTGTGAGCTATGCTCCAACAGCCTTGACGAGAGCAATTAAATGGGGGTACATTTAATAATGTGAAGATCACGTTCGATCCTGCGAAGGGTTTTGCCGCTCTCCGTGACCGGGGTTTGAATTTTGCTGACGCATCGATCGTGTTTGCCGGTCCAACGATTACCATACAGGACACACGACGGGATTATGGCGAGACCCGCTTGCAGACGGTCGGATTTCTTGCCGATCGAATGGTGATGATCGTTTGGACACCGCGCGAGGAAGCCCGCCATGTCATTTCGATGAGAAAGTGCAATGACCGTGAAAAAAAGATCTATCAAGAGCGATTTGGCCCGGGTTGATGCCCATCGCATCACCAAGGCAGAATACGACGAGGCTCCCGTACTCACGAAGCAGATGCTTGACCGTGCGGAGATTCGCTACGGTAACAAGATCATCAAACGTGGACGACCGCCGCTGGAAAATCCAAAGGAGGCGATCAAGCTTCGTCTCGATCACGACGTTCTCGCGGCCTATCGCAAGACCGGCAGCGGATGGCAAACCCGCATCAACGCCGATCTGCGAAAAGCCGCGCGAAAGCTCGCCGGCTGACTACGCCGCGACGCGATGCGCGGCGATGATCTGGTCGGCGGCGCGGCCGGTGACCTCGGCCATGCGGTCGAACTGCCGGGTGAAACTGCCGGCGCCCGCGGTGGCCGAGCGCAACTCGACGATCAGATCGCCGATCTCGGCTTCCGGCATGGTGGCGCGGACACAGTCCCACCCCGACCAGCCCTCGCGGGTGTCGAAGCCGAGAATCTGGCCGCGCCTGCCCGACAGGATGGCGTTGATCCGGGCGGTGGCGTCGGTCGGGCAGACGATCCCGACCAGATGGATCGGCTCCAGCAACACCGGCTGGCATTGCGGCAGCGCTTCGCTGACCCCGATCCGCGCCGCGGTACGGAAGGCAAGATCGGAGGAATCGACGCTATGATAGGAACCATCGATCAACGTGACATGGACGTCGATGACGGGAAAGCCGAGCGGCCCGCGCAGCAATCCATCGACCACGCCCTCTTCGACGGCGCCGATGTAGTTTCGCGGCACCGCGCCGCCAACCACCTTTTCGTGAAACTCGAAGCCGCTGCCGCGCGGCATCGGCTTGATCTCCAGCACCACATCGCCGAACTGGCCATGACCGCCGGACTGCTTCTTGTGCCGGCCGCGCTGGGTGATCGACTTGCGAATGGTCTCCTGATATCCGATCGCCGGGGGCTGCGACTTGACGTTGACGCCGAAACGGTCGCGCAGCCGCTCCAGCGCGACCCGCAGATGCATTTCGCCTTGTCCCCACAACACGATGTCGTGGGTTTGGGCGTTGTGGATCATGGTCAGCGACGGATCTTCCTCGTTCAGGCGCAGCAGGGCCTGACCGAGCTTGACGTCGTCCTTGCGGTCGGTGGCCGACAGCGCCATCGCCAGCACCGGCGGCAGCGGCTCGAGGCGGACCAGCGCCGCCGGCGCGATCTTGCCGCCCGATACCGTGTCGCCGGTCTTGACCGCGTCGAGTTTTCCGAGCGCCACCGTGTCGCCGGGCCCGGCTGCGGCACGCTTGGTGTCATGGCCGCCGCTGACGGCGAGGATGCCGGACACCCGGCCGGACTCGCCGGAGGATGACAACAGCGTGGCGCCGTCGTCGAGATGCCCGGCCAGCATCCGCGTCAGCGAAAGCTTGCCGCCGTGCTGCAAATGCACAGTCTTGAATACATAGACGAGCGCGTCCTTGGGCGAAGACGCGCCGAGCCGCTTCGCCGTCTCGGCGATCCCGGGCGATTCATGCCGCAGCGCCTTCATCAGGCGCAGCACGCCGTTTTCGCGCAGCGCCGAGCCGAGCAGCACCGGACAGATCAACCCTTCGCGCAGCTCGCGGGCCAGATCGTCGAAGATCGCGTCGCGCGGCGGCGGGATGTCGTCGAGCAGTTGCTCCATCAACGCATCGTCGTGATCGGCGAGCTTTTCCAGCATCGAGAAGCGGGCTTCCTTCTCGCGGTCGAGATCGCCGCCTTCGAGGGCCACGACTTCGGAAGCCTTGTGTTCGCGATAGACAAAGGCGCGTTCCAGCGCCAGATCGACGAAGCCCGCGATCAAATCGCCGTTCCAGATCGGAATCTGCCGCAGCACCAGCGGAATTCGCGAAGCCGGCTGCAGGGTCGCGAGCGTCTCGCGAATGCGCTTGTTGGCGCGGTCGATCTTGTTGAGAAACAGGAAACGCGGGATGCCGAGATCCTCAAGCTCGCGCAGGATGATCTGAAGCTGCGGCAGCTTGCGTTCATCGGCCTCGCAGACCACGACGGCGGCATCGACCGCCGGGATTGCGGCGCGCATGTCGTGGGCGAATTCGATCGAGCCGGGACAGTCGATGAAGGTGTATTCGTCCCCCATGAAATTCGTGGTGGCGGCGGTGAGGCCGACGCCCATCTTGTGGTGGCGGGCCTCGGGGCTGGCGTCGCCGACGGAAGTTCCGGCATCGACGCTGCCGGCTTTGGGAATGGCGCCCGTACGCGCCAGGATGGCTTCAAGAAGTGTGGTTTTACCGCTCTGGAAAGGGCCCACCAGTGCAATACACCGTGGACCGCGGGGACTTCTGACGTCGTGTCCCATTGCCGCCTCCTTGTCTGGAGCTCGGCCCTTGATTGGGTCGGCAGCCGAATGCTCCCCCTCCCGCTGCAATTTGGCAAGCCGGAAAAACGTCGCTGCAGTGCAAGTTGAAGCAATGACCCCAGGGCTAGCCTTGGGAACTCAGGCCACCCGCGGCTTCGCTACCAACTGAATGCCGAGCGCGCCAAGCACCCTGCGGATCGTCTCGAATTCCGGCTTGGCATCGCCGCTGAGCGCGCGATAGAGATTTGTCCGGTCAACGCCGGCGGTGTCCGCGACGGTACCCATGCCCTGCGCACGCGCGACGGTGCTGATCGCCTTGGCGATGAATGCGTCGTCATCGGTCGCAAGTGCCTCGGTGAGATATTCCGCGATCATCTCGGGGCTGTCGAGATATTCTGCGGCGTCGAAAATTCGGGTCTTTGCCATCATCGGTCCTCCGTGATCGCCAAGCGGCGATCTGAAAAAGGGCAAGCCCGCGACCCGGCCGAACTCATCCGAAGGATGTGGTGCCGGCCCCAACCATGCCGCCGGACGGATCGGGGCCAAGAGGCGCGCGCCTCGACGCCAAGCTCGCCTGCTGCGGCGTTACCTGCCCGGCCGAAGTTCGAGGCTTTCCAGCCCGGCCGCGACGTTGAGGCCGACCTGGCCCTGTACGCTCAGCGGCTGCAGCGCGATCGAATTGTTGGAGCCGCCGACCAGCACGTTGCCGCCGACGCCAACCCCGACCGACGCGCTGCCTTGGGCGCCGGCGTAATTGCCGGAGAGATCGCCGGGCCCGAGCCGGGCGGTGGGCGCATAGACGCCCCAGGCAAGCGCCGATTCCTGCGTGATGCCGAGATCGACGCCGACCTTGCGGATGGTGGCGATATAGCGGTCGTCCGGCATGCCATCGAGGTGCAGCACGCAACCGAGATTGGTGACCGAACCGACGACGAAACCGATGCTGGCACCGCCCCGGCATTCGAGGATACCGACCTGGACGCGCTGGATCGGCTGCTGGGCGTCGGCGCCGGCGAGCCATCCCACGAGCACGCTCGTGGCGGCACCGGCACGGATGAGGGAGCGGCGCATAGACAAATCTCCTGCCGATGAAGGTGATGCGAGCAGAGAAGCGAGCGCGCCGTGGCCGATGGCGCTTTTTGTCTATGCCATAACATCGGCGGTGGCACCAGATTTGCCGTGCGTCGATCGCGCCGGCCGGCCGATCGGCTTCCCGGCGCCATAAGTGTCCTACACAGTGTCCCACAAAAAAGGCCCGCTTGCGCAGGCCTGTTTCGCTCGGCGATCCGGCTTGTTCAATGCCGATGGTGATGCAGATAGTGGTGATGCGGCGTGTGGTGATGGTGGCGATAGTGCCGGTAAGCACCGTGACGGACAAACCCGACCGGCTGCAAATCAATGCCGGCGACGCCGGCGGCGACGTTCAGACCGGTCTGACCCTGCACGCTGATGGGCTGCAGGGCATAGGCATTGCCCGGACCGCCAACCAGAAAGTTGCCGCCGAAACCGACGCCGACCGATGCATTGGCGCCGACGCCGCCATAAGTGCCCGCGAGCGCGCCGGGTCCCAGTCTCGTGCTCGGCGCACTCACCGCCCAGGAGAACTGGGTCTGCTGGGTGAAGCCAAGATCCAGGCCGATGCGGCGGACGGTTGCGGTATAGCGTTCGGGCCGCCGGCCTTCGCTCCGGAACACGCAGTCGAGCTGCGTCACGGAACCGACGACAAAGCCGACGTTCTGGCCGCCCTGGCATTCCAAAATACCGGCGGGAACCGGTGTCTGCGCGCTGGCGCTGGCGAATGACGCGGCCAGCGCGGCGACGGCAATACCAAGTGTAGAGGGACGCATGAGTCTTGATCTCCGCATGATGAATTGAGTTTGCGGAGCGGACAGGAGGGAAGCGCCGTGTCCAAAACATGGCGCTTCGCACAATCGCCGTCAAAACATCAAGCGTTCGACGGCGATGTGATTTGACTATCTCAAATTGCCACAAAATCGCTGAATGCGCTTGCAGGCTTCCTCGAGGTCGGAGGTCTTGGTGGCGTAGGAGATGCGGAACGCCGGGCCGAGCCCGAACGCCGATCCCTGCACCACGGCGACGCCTTCGGTCTCCAGCAACTCGGTGACGAAATCCTCGTCGTTGCCGAGCACCTTGCCCGACGGCGCGGTCTTGCCGATGGTCCCGGCACAGGACGGATAGACGTAGAACGCCCCTTCCGGCCGCGGACACTCGATGCCGCGGGCCTGATTGAGCATCGACACCGCGAGATCGCGGCGTTCCTTGAACACCTTGTTGTGCGCCGGAATGAAATCCTGCGGGCCGTTGAGCGCCTCGACCGACGCCCATTGCGCGATCGAGGACGGATTCGAGGTCGACTGCGACTGGATGGTCGCCATCGCCTTGATCAGTTCGGCGGGACCGCCGGCATAGCCGATGCGCCAGCCGGTCATGCAATAGGCCTTCGACACGCCGTTCACCGTGAGCGTACGGTCGTACAGCTTCGGCTCGACCTGCGCCGGCGTCGTGAACACGAAATCGTCATAGACGAGATGCTCGTACATATCGTCGGTCATGACCCAGACGCCGGGATGCCTGACCAGAACGTCGGTGATCGCCTTCAATTCGCTGCGCGTGTAGGCCGCGCCGGTCGGGTTCGACGGCGAGCACAGGATGATCCACTTGGTCTTCGGCGTGATCGCCTTTTCCAGCGCCTCGGGCTGCAGCTTGAAACCTTGCGCCGCCGTACACACCACCGGCACCGTCTCGCCGCCGGCCAGCGCCACCATTTCCGGATAACTCACCCAATAGGGCGCCGGAATGATCACCTCGTCGCCCGGATTGATGGTGGCCATCAGCGCGTTGTAGAGCACCTGCTTGCCGCCGGTGCCAATGATGATCTGGTTCGGCTTGTAGGTGAGACCGTTCTCGCGCAGGAACTTGGCGGCGATCGCCTCCTTCAGCTCGGGAATGCCGTCGACCGCGGTGTACTTGGTCTTGCCGGCCTCGATGGCATGGATCGCCGCCAGCTTGATGTTGGCCGGCGTATCGAAATCGGGCTCGCCGGCGCCAAGGCCGATGACGTTGCGGCCTGCCGCTTTCAGCGCGCGTGCCTTGTCCGTCACCGCGATGGTCGCGGACGGCTTCACACGGTCAAGCGCGGCGGACAGAAACGGCATCATCAGCTCCTTGCAAACGTCGTGGACCGCAAACGTCGTGAACCGGCAATCCACGACTCGTGTTGTTGGGATCGCTGCACCCTAAGGCGCGTCAGGCGGCATCGCAAGAAGGTTGCGCCGACGCGGCCAAACTTTAGGGAACGTTAAAGCGATCCGCCTAGGTTCGCGCAACATTCATAAAATTCCGTGGCGAAATGACTCATATCTGGCAAGGCCTGCAATCCGGCCGATGGCTGACCGCCGAACGGGCGCGCGGTTACAGCCTGATCCTGCTCGGCGCCTATGTGATCGCCATTGTCGGCTGGATCGCGCTGTCGGACGGGCTGGTCGATCGCAACGGCAAGCCGGTCGGCACCGACTTCTCCAATGTCTACGCCGCCGGGGCGCTGACCTGGCAGGGCCGGCCCGCCGACGCCTATCGGCCGGCGCGGCAGCATGCCGCCGAAATGGCCGTGTTCGGCGGCCGCGAGGTGCCGTTCTACGGCTGGCACTATCCGCCGTTCTTCTTTGCGATCGCCGTTCTGGTGGCCGCCCTGCCCTATGGCTGGGGTCTTTCGATCTGGCTTGCGGCCAGCCTTGCGGCCTATCTGGCGGCGCTGCGCGCAATCCTTCCCCGGCCGGAGACGCCGCTGATCGCGCTGGCCTTCCCCGCGGTATTCGTCAACATCGGCCACGGCCAGAATGGGTTTCTCACCGCAGCGCTGCTCGGCGGCGCCTTGCATCTGCTGGACCGCCGGCCCTGGCTCGCCGGCGTGTTGATCGGCCTGCTCGCCTACAAGCCGCAGTTCGGCGTCTTGATCCCGGTCGCGCTGCTGGCGGCCGGACGATGGCGCACGATCGGCGCCGCCGTCGCCACCGTTGCGGCGCTGCTCGCGGTCAGCTTCGTGATGCTCGGCGGCGGCGTTTGGCACGCGTTCGCCGACTCGACGACGTTCACGCAAACCGTGGTGCTCGAACAGGGCGGCACCGGCTGGGAGAAGATCCAGTCGATCTTCTCGGCGGTGCGGATGTGGGGCGGCAGCGTGCCGACCGCCTACGCGATGCAGATCGCGCTGGCGCTGATGCTCGCCGCAAGTCTCGCGCGGCTCTGGCAAAGCGATGCCGCGTTCGAGCTGAAGGCCGCGGCGCTCGCCACCGGCAGCCTGCTCGCCACACCCTACGTGCTCGACTACGACCTTGTCGTGCTCGCGGTTGGGATCGCATTCTTTGTCCGCCACGGATTGAATGACGGCTTCCGCCATTACGAGATCAGCGCGCTGGCCGCAGCGTGGATCGTGCCGTTGCTGTCGCGCGGCATCGACGGCGTCAGCGGCGTCCCGCTGGGCTTGCTGGCGTTGCTGGCACTCTATGTTCTCACATTGCGGCGCGCAGCATTGGACCGCATGGGCGTCATGGCCGGCGCTCGCGGAATTGCGCAGGCGTGATCCGATGTGAAGACGTGATGGCATGATCTGCTGCAAGGTTGCGGTGCGGCAGAGGTTTTCGACTATTTCCAGCCTGTGGGTCTTGCGACCTATCGTCATCGGCATCATTGTTTAGCCGCGTTGCAGCGTGACAAGACGGGGCACGCGGCGGACACCAGCGGTCGAACGAAATCAAAAATGTACACGCTCTATTCAATGCAGCGCTCCGGCAACAGCTACAAGGTTCGCCTTGCGCTGGCACTGCTCAAGGCGCCCTATCGCGCGATCGAAATCGACATTCTGCGCGGCGAGAGCCGCACGCCGGAATTTCTGGCGAAGAATCCGAGCGGACAGGTGCCGCTGCTGGAAGTCGCGGAAGGACGCTACCTCGCCGAATCCAACGCCATTCTGTGGTACGTCGCCGGCGGCACCGCGCTTGCACCGGAAACGCCGATCGAACGCGCCGAGGCGCTGCAATGGATGTTCTTCGAGCAGCACGCATTGGAGCCCAATATCGGCGCGGCCTATTTCTGGCTGTCGCTGGTCAGGGGCGGAAGGGATCTGCAGACGCATGCGCTGGAGGACTGGATGGAGCGCGGCTACGCCGCGTTGCAGGTGATGGAAAACCATCTCAAGACGCATGACTATTTCGCGACCGGCCGGCTCACGGTCGCGGATATCGCACTGTATGGCTATACCCATGTCGCCGATCGCTGCGATTACGACCTCACGACCTTCCCCAAAATTCAGACCTGGCTGCACCGGGTCGAGCAAACTCCGGGATTCGTCACCATGGAGTGGCGGCAGGATGCCGAGGTCGGCGCCGAAGCCTGAACATCGCAAATAGCGGGCATAATGGCCGGTTTCGCCGCGATTTTGCCACGTTCAAAGCGGTGTCGCCGCAATGTTGCCTGCGAGCCCTGCGACACCTTGCGGTGTTGGCGGGTGATTCGCTCGCGCAATGAGGAAAGTGGACCATGACCCGGTCGCCCGGCCCAGCAGGCTTCGAACGCTGCCCCGCGCCTGTTGCCTCGTCCAGACTGGCTGACGCTGTCGCGGCCTCGCTCGCGATCGCCTCGCTGTCGCTGTGCGTGATCGTTACCCTCACGGTGTTTTCGATCAAGGCCAGCATGGCGATGCCGATACCGGCGTAACGCAGATTACCTGCATAGCCTCGTTGATTCCTGCACGCCGCGCGGCGGCTCGCCGCACCATCGGGGCAAGATGAAAGCGCCGGTCGTCATTGTCGCTGTCACGCTGACTGTAGGGATCCTGGTCGTCGCCTCGTTTCTGATCGCCACGGGTGCACGCGGCGAGGGCGTGGTCCGGCTCGCCTGCGCCAATCCCCCGGCGCCGACGCATGCTGCAGCCATCGCCGGTGGCAG
>CAVVIM010000007.1:0-64913 GCA_963748165.1 uncultured Alphaproteobacteria bacterium | reverse complement strand
AGCGAAATCCGGGAATGGGCGTGATCAACCCGCATTTCGCTGCGCTTCATCCGGGCTACGCATGGATCGCATCGCTGCGCTGCAATGACAATGTCAGCAATAGAATTCTGGCCGCGGGGAGATTATCATGGCGAAGGCGGTTTTTCTGTCAGTTTTCATGTTGGCATGCATTCCTGCCAGTGCTTCGGCAAAGGACACAAGGTTCTGGAACCTGACCGCCAACACGATCACTTCCCTGCAGCTTTCGCCGCCTGGCAAGAACGAGTGGGGCCGCAACCAGGCCGACAATGACCGCGATCATACCGTCGATCACGACGAGCGCTTGAAAATCACCGACCGACGCAGGCACCTACGACGTCCGATTTGTCGACCGGAGCGGGCGGACCTGCGTTGTTCCGAATGTTCAGATCAAGGCCGGCTCGGTGTTTTCGATCGAGGAGAAGGAACTGAAGGGCTGCACCAAATAGCAACTCGGCGCAGGCTCAGAAGTTCACCCCGAATAGCAGGCGCGCCTGCTGGCGCTCGAAATTGACGAGGTCAAGGAATCCGCGATGGCGGTAGCGTGGCCGGCGACCTGCGCGCTCCAGGCGGCGGTAATCCAGGTGCGTCGGGAAAGTTTGACATAGACGGTCGGCCCGAGAAAAAGGCCTTCGCCGGCCAGCGAATCCAGTCCGGGTCCGTCGTACTGGCGCAGATAGCGGGCCTCGCCGCCGACGAACACGCCGGAACTTACCTGGGTCATCAGGCCCATTGCGAGGCCGGCGGTGGAATCCTGCGACCAGGTGCCGGTGAGTTTCGAGCGCGTGGTTTCCGGTTGATAGAGCAGGTTGAATGCCGCGACGATGCGATCCGGGACGATCTCCCAGTCGGCAGCGGCGACGAAGTCGACGCCATATTGGCCGGCGGGTTCGCCGGTGACGTCATCGGATCGGCCCCAATGCGGCTCCGCACCGATGGCAAAGCCGAAGGGTGCGGTGGCGCGATCGAGTAACCGGTAGCGGATGTCGGCAGAGAGCCCGCCAAACGCGGTATAGCGCTGATCGGCGAAGCCGCTCACGCCGGTAATGTCGTAGGCGTTGACCACGCCGGTGAATTCGGTTCGAAGGTTTGGCCAATGGCACGAATTCCAGCGACATCGTGCTCGAGCCCGCATCGTAGGTTCCGGTTCGCTTGCCGAAACGGCCGGTCGCGGATCCCTCCAGCTCTCTTTCTCCGACCTCGCCCACGTCGCTACCGATGGTGAACCCAAACAGATGTTCGGTCTCGATCGGTTCGCTGCGGGCGGCGTCGGTCGGCATCAGCGCAAGGGCAAGCAGCAGCCAGGATCTGGCCCCGGCTGCCGTCGTGCCGCTGAAGCAAAACGCCGCAGTGCCCTCAGCGCCGCCATGGCAGCATCCCGCCCGCGCCGAACCAGGTGTTGCCGCGCGACGGCAGCGGATGGCCGGCCGTTGCAAGGCGCTCGTTCACTCCATGCTCCCGTCACTTTGCCGCACTGCATCCAGAACCAGCGTCCGGATCTCCGTGGCATCGACGGATCGGAACAACCCGCCGTCGTCGATATTACAATGCTTCGCCGACATTGCCATCTGCGCTCGCCGAAATGCGGCGAGATTTGGCGGCCCATTTGCCGGCTCCTTTGGCGGGTGGACAGTGTCGGCGATTTCTCGCATGAATGGCGCAGTGAGAACGATATCCCTGCTTCGGAATTCTCGTGACGCTCTGCCTTGTGGTTGGGACGGCCCCGACATGGGCCGCCGAGACCTTGCGCATCGGCCTGCAAACGACCGGCACCTTTGCCTGGCAACTGGACGTGATCCGCCGCCACGGCCTTGCCGACAGCGCCGGCCTCGACCTCAAAATCAGCGAATTCGCCTCGCCCGACGCGGGCAAGCTCGCCATCAACAGCGGCTCGGTCGACGTCGCCGTGGTCGACTGGCTGTGGGTGGCGCGGGCGCGCGCGCTCGGCGCCAAATTGCTGTTCTATCCCTATTCCAGCGCGGCCGGCGCCATCATGGTGAAGGGCGATTTCGCCGGTGCGCAAGATCGGCGACCTCAAGGGCCGGGTTCTTGCCGTGGCGGGCGGCCCGCTCGACAAGAGCTGGCTGATCGTCCAGGTCGCGGCGATCCGCGCCGGCGTCGATCTCAAGCGCGAGACGACGCTCGAATACGGTGCGCCGCCGCTGATCGCGCAAAAGCTGCAGCAGGGCGAAGCTGCCGCGGGCCTCAATTTCTGGAATTTCTGCGCCAGGCTGGAGGCGCTGGGATATCGCCGGCTTCTCGACGTGCGGGATGCCGAAGCCGCACTCGGGTTGAAGCAGCCGGTCGCCCTGATCGGTTACGTGTTTTCCGAGCAATTTGTCGCAAGCCACCGGCGCACGATCGACCGCTTCATTGCCGTGACGCAAAAGGCCAACGACATCATGCTGCGATCCGACCAGGAATGGGATGCGCTTCGCCCGCTGATGAAGGCCGAGGATGAGGCAACGTTCAAGGCCTATCGCGATCGGACCAGGGAGGGGATGCCGCGACGGCCGATCAGCGAGGAAAAAACCGACGCCCGCGCGCTGTTCAGCACGCTCGCTTCGGTCGGCGGCCCCGACCTGCTGGGGCCCTCGCGCGAGCTTGATGCCGGCCTTTATTATCAACCTGCCGCAAGCGGAGACTGAGCGTTGCCGAGGATCT
The DNA here is from genome assembly GCA_963748165.1 of uncultured Alphaproteobacteria bacterium. Taxonomy (GTDB): domain Bacteria; phylum Pseudomonadota; class Alphaproteobacteria; order Rhizobiales; family Xanthobacteraceae; genus Bradyrhizobium. The sequence continues at coordinate 62,231 of CAVVIM010000007.1, read as the reverse complement.
TGTCGCTGGCCGCCCTGATAGCCGTTTGGGCCGTGGCAGCGGCGCTGGTCCAGTCGCGGCTGCTGCCCGGCCCGCTGGCGGTCGGCGCCGTCACGCTTGCCGAAATCCGTTCCGGCGAATTGCCGTTTCAGATGGCCTGCACGCTGGCGCGCGTGATCGGCTCCTTCGCGATCGCGATGCTGCTCGGCAGCGATCGCCGGCTACGCGATGGGGCGCTCGAAAACCATCGACCGCTACGCCGATCCGTGGCTGATCGTGCTGATCAACATGCCGGCGCTGGTGACGATCATTTTCGCCTACATCTGGATCGGCCTGAATGAAACCGCCGCGATCCTTGCGGTGGCGATCAACAAACTGCCGAATGTCACCGTCGTGATGCGCGAGGGGACCCGCGCGCTCGATCCCGAGCTCGAGGAAATGGCGCAAGCCTTTCAGTTCACCTGGCTGTCGCGGATCCGCCACGTCGTGATCCCGCAGCTCGCGCCCTATCTGGCGGCGAGTTCGCGTTCCGGCCTTTCCATCGTCTGGAAGATCGTGCTGGTGGTCGAATTGCTCGGACGCCCGAACGGCGTCGGCTTCGTCCTCGGCTCGGCATTCTCGCTGTTCGACATGGCCAGGATACTGAGCTATGCGATCTGCTTCATCGTGCTTATGCTTGTGATCGAAAGCCTTCTGGTACAACCGCTTGAACGACGCGCAAACCGCTGGCGACGCCGCCCCGCTTGAACTTCGCATCGATGCGAAGAGCTACCGGTCGGCCGATGGCACGCCGGTCGAGGTCGTTCGTGGCCTCGACCTTCGGCTCGAAGCCGGCTCGTTCGGCGCGCTGATCGGCCCGTCGGGTTGCGGCAAGACCACGATCCTGAAGATCGCGGCAGGGCTGGATGCGGATTTCCGCGGTCGAATCCGCGCGCCCGGATCCGGGCGTCTCGGCATTGTGTTTCAGGAGCCGCGGCTTCTGCCCTGGCGCACGGTCGAGCAGAATATCCGGCTGGCGCTGCCAGGGCGAGAGGCCGCTGCCGCCGATCTGACCGAGCTGGTCGAAACCCTCGGCCTCGGCGCGCACCTCGCGCACTATCCCGGAGAATTGTCGCTCGGCCTGGCGCGCCGCGCAGCGATCGCGCGCGCATTTGCGGTGCGCCCGGATTTTCTGTTGCTTGACGAGCCGTTCGTATCGCTCGATGAAGCCGTCGCCGACCGGCTGCGTCACGAACTCACCGCGCTCACGACCCGGACCCGGGTGACGACGCTGCTGGTGACGCATCGACCTCGCCGAGGCGATCCAGCTCGCCGATCGGCTGTTTTTCTTGTCCGATCGTCCGGCGCGGGTGATGTTCGAGAAGTCGCTGCCGCCACCGCGGGGCGCACGCAGCCGCGACCTCATTGCTGCAATCGGCGACGAAATGCGGGCACTGCTGGCGGTCGAAACCGGATGCCTCTAGCCGCTACACCAGCCGGCTCTCGATCGCGAAGCGCACCAGTTCGGAGGCCGAGCGCAAGCCAAGCTTCTGCCGGATGATGGAAGACGTATTGGCAATCGTCTTGTAGGACGAATGAACCAGCCAGGCGATCTCGGAAAGGCTCTTGCCCGCGCTGAGCAGGCGCAAGATCTCGATCTCGCGCGACGTCAGTTTCGACAGCGGGCTCTGGGCGAAGGCGGGCCCCGCGAATGCGATGCTTTTCGCGATCGCGGGCGGCAGATAGACGCCGCCTTTGCCGACTTCGCGGATCGCCTCGACGAGGTCGCAGGGGTCGCCGGATTTCGAGACATAGCCCTTGGCGCCGCTGTTGATCGCGCGCGCGGCGAAGACCGGATCGTCGTTCATGCTGAACATGATGATGCGCGCGGATGCGGCGCGCGCGAGAATGCGCCGCGCCAGTTCGAATCCCGATACCGTGGGCAGGTTGATGTCGAGCACGCAGATATCGGGCCGTTCGGCGAAAAACACCCGCTCGCCGCTTTCCGCGTCGGCGGCTTCGAGGATCGCGATCTCAGGCTCGCCCGCGAGCAAGGCGCGGCAACCGGAAGCCACGATGGGATGATCGTCCACAATCAGAACACGCATTGGCGTTGGTCCCAACTCCGGCATCGGCCTTGATTGCTGCGCCGCATCAGAACGAATCGCGACAACCTGACCGCTCGCGCTTTTCCGGCCGAGTTGTGTATCCCGGTTGGAATTGCTGTACGGTTCAATTAGATAGCCGCCTCTTTTATCTGTCAACGCCGCTCTCGATCAGCCTGCGCGGCGCAAAACTGGACGAACGGTATGTGGCAGAACCTATCTTTGCGCGCCCGGCTCAACACCATCCTGGCGCTCATTCTCTCGCTCGGTCTCGCCGTCAATATCGCACGGCTTGTCCTTGAGGCCGCGCCGCGCGTTCAGGCCGAAGATCAAAGCGTCATCCGGCTGGCGCGCGAATTCATCGAAACGCTGGTCGCGGGCCTCAACGAAGCGCCGGATCCCGATGCAAGGCTCGGCCAGATCATTCGGGACCTCAACCGGCTGCGCCATGTCAGCATTACCCGGCAGGAAGACGCGATCGGGGCCAAGCCGTCGGCGGCCGAGACTGCCGATGGCGAGCCGTCCTCGGTGCCGGCGTGGTTCGTCGCGCTGATCCATCCGGAAAAGACCGCGGTGGATGTCCCGATCTCCATCCGCGGCAAGCCGGGATCGCTGCTGATCACTTCCCATCCGAACGACGAGATCGCCGAGATCTGGGATGGCATTGTCACCCAGCTCCAGGTCGGCTCCGCGATCGCCGTCGCGTTGTTTCTGATCACGATGATGGTGGTCAGCCGGGCCCTTGCGCCCATTCAGGCGCTGTCGGAGGCGATGACCAACATTGAATCCGGCAGCTATGACACGCGGGTCAAGCCGGGAGGTGCGCCGGAACTGGCTGCGATCTGCACCAAGCTGAACCATCTGGCGGCTACGTTGGGAGATGCCGTCGAAGACAAGCGGCGGTTGGCCGAGCGCGCCGTCTCGCTGCAGGATGGGGAACGCAAGGAAATCGCACGCGAGCTGCATGACGAATTCGGCCCGTATCTGTTTGCCCTGCGGGCGCATGCGAGTTCGCTGATGCGGATCGCGGACGCCCGCGAGCCGGACACCGATGCCCTGCGCAAGCACGGCGGGGCCATCCTGGAACAAATCAATGCCCTGCAGCAATTCAACCGGCGGGTTCTGGAAAAACTGCGGCCGGTCGGGCTGGCGGAGCTCGGGCTTCGCGAGGCGCTCGGAGCCCTGCTGCGGCTGTGGCGGGAGTCCCATCCCGGCGTCGTCATCGAAATGACCGTCTCGCCCTCGGTCGGGGCGGCTGGAGAGACCGCGGAACTGACGATCTATCGCATCATTCAGGAGGCCCTGACCAACGTGTTCCGGCACGCCGGCGCGACACGGGTCGACATCGCGGTCGAGCCGGCGGTCCCCGGTCCGACACGGGCCGCGGTGCTCGAGGCGGACGCCATCAAGGTCAGTGTACGCGACAACGGCGCAGGCCTGCCGACCGATCACAAGCAGGGTTTCGGCATGATCGGAATGCATGAGCGGGTCCGGGCATTGGGCGGCACCATGACCGTGGCCTCGACGGGTCACGGCGTGACCGTCGAAGCTGTGGTCCCGAGCGGAATCCAGCGACACGAAATTTTTCAGGCGATATGAACCGTCGGCAGCGCCTTGGCGTGGCGGATCGCACCGCATTGATGGTAGGATTTGCTCACTTGACCCGGTCCGGGTCAGGAACTCGCGTCCACCAGCGGCGTTCTCGCTGCGTGCAATCGGAACCGGGAAGGGTCACGCCATGATTTCACGTCGTACCATGGTCCTATCACTGGCAGTAGGGACGTTGCTCGCCACCGGTTGGCCGGCGTTGGCGAAATCCGGGCGCACGAAGCTGATGCAGATGCTCGATACGGACAATGACGGCACGGTGGACCTCGCCGAAGCAAAGAAGGCGGCATCGGCGCTGTTTGACCGGCTGGAACGCGACAAGGACGGCACCCTGGACAAGCGTGAGCTGGCGCGGCGGTTGTCGGCCAAGGAGCTGGCTGCGGCCGATCCCGACCATGATGGCACGCTGACCAAGGACGAGTATCTTGCCGTGGTCGAGCAACGTTTCGCTGCCGCCGATCCGGATCATGACGGAACACTCGATGCCAAGGAATTGCATTCCCGGGCCGGGCAGGCGCTGTTACGGCTTCTGAAATAACACGTCCCCCGCAGCGCGATCGACCACGCCGGAGGCCAAGGTCGGGAATTTTTCCCGACTATTTCCGGGAATAAGTCCTGATGTCCCACCGGACCTTTTGTAGCTAGCACAGCTTTATCGACGCATTACTATCCTCCACAACCTGGCCGGGGGACGACATACGGCCGGGATGGAATGGGGGATGAGACAGATGGGCGCTCGATGCTTATCTATCGTATCTATCGCGTCGATATCGATGGGCGTGGTGGCTGGCGGGACTGAATGCGCGCGGGCGCAAGGCTCCGGCAATGTTCAGGAGTTGCCGCCGATCGAGGTGTCCGGGCCCAAACCCGGCGTCAAGCCCGGCCGCGACCGTACTGCGAGCCGCCCGGTTCGGCCCTTGAAGAGAGTCCTGATCTATCCGACCACGCCGCTGGCCGGCGCCGACGTCGATCCCGACAAGGTGCCGGCGAGCATCAATGCCATCGACGCCGGTCAAATCAAGCAGACCGGCTCGCTCAACATCACCGATTCGCTGGAGAAGTACGTACCCGGCATCACCATCAACGAAGTCAACGGCAATCCATTCACGCCCGATGTGCAATTCCGCGGCTTCACCGCGTCGCCGGTTTCGGGCACGCCGCAGGGCCTTGCGGTTTACCAGAACGGCGTACGCATCAACGAAGCCTTCGGCGACACCGTCAACTGGGATCTGATCCCGACTGCCGCCATCAAATCGGTCACCATGGTGACCAACAATCCGGCCTTCGGCCTCAATGCGTTGGGCGGGGCCGTCGATGTGCAGATGAAGGATGGCTTCAACTATCACGGTGCCGAGATCGATACCATGGGCGGCTCGTTCGGTCGGATCCAGAGTTCGGCGCAATGGGGCAAGCAGATCGACAATTACGCCGTCTACGGCGCGCTTGAAGGGGCGCACGAAGACGGATTTCGAAATTTCCAGACGTCGAACGTTCGGCGCTTCTATGGCGATGTCGGCGTCAAGAACGACCAGTCCGAATTTCATGTCAACATGGGCGTCGCCGACAATGATTTTGGCGTCGCCGCGACCACGCCGGCCGAACTGCTCCAGCAGTATTGGGGCGCGACCTACACCACGCCGCAAACCACGACCAACAAGGTTGGTTATGTCAATTTCACCGGAAAGGTCGAGGTTACGCCAACCTGGACCGTCGAAGGCGTCGCGCATGCGCGGTTCTTCAACCAGAACACCCAGGACGGCAATCCGACCGATACCCAGCCCTGCACCAATCCGGCACTGCTTTGCTTCGGCGACGCTGTCACGCCGGCCTTCGGTCTGAACGGCGTGCAGCTCTCCAATCCCTTCCCGGCCGGCGCCGTGCTCGGCGAGAACGATCGCACCTCGACGCAGACGACGACGACGGGCGCGTCGCTGCAGGCGACCAATACCGACCAGTTGTTCGGGCACAACAATCATTTCACGGTCGGAGCCAGCTTCGATTACAGCGTCACCCACTTCATGGGGAGCGCCGAACTGGGGACGATCGGCTCCGACTACGTTCTCAATGGTTCGGGAATTTTCCTCGGAACATCCGGCAGTCCGGTTTCGGACGGCCCGGTGTCGCTTCGCACCACCAACCAGTACACCGGGCTCTACGCGCTCGACACCTTCGACGTCACGCGGGCGTTCTCGATCACCGCCGGCGGCCGCTTCAACGTCGCCAATATCAGCCTGCAGGATCAGATCGGCACCGCGCTGAACGGCAACGATACCTATACCCGCTTCAATCCGGTCATCGGCGGCACCTACAAGATCACGCCGGGAATTACGGCCTATGCCGGCTATTCGGAGGCGAACCGAGCACCCACTCCGCTGGAACTCGGATGCGCCGATCCGGCCAATCCCTGCATCATTGCCTCGTTCCTCGTCGCCGATCCGCCGCTGAAGCAGGTGGTATCGCATACCATGGGAAGCCGGATTCCGCGGCACCCAGGAACTCCAATTCGGCACGCTTGGCTGGAAGCTCGGCGGATTCCGTGCCGACAATTCGGACGACATTCTCGACATTCCCAGTACAGTCGTGCAGGGCTTCGGCTATTTCCAGAACGTCGGCTCGACCCGCCGCCAGGGCATCGAGGCCGAAGTCACGCTGAAGTCGAACAAAATGCAGTACTACGCCAGCTACACCTTGGTCGACGCGCGCTTCCTGAACGCACTTGAGCTCGGCTCCAACAGCCCGTTTGCCGATGCCAACGGCAATATACAGGTTATGCCGGGCGACCAAATCCCGGGAGTTCCCCGTAACCGGGTCAAGGTCGGGTTCGACTATGCGGTCACCGACGCCTTCAAGGTCGGAGGCGACGCGCAGTACATCGGCAGCCAGTATTTCGTCGGCGACGAATCCAACCAGTACCCGAAGCTGCCCGGCTATGCCGTCTTCAACCTGCATGCGTCCTATCAGATCGACAAGAATTTCCAGATCTATGCCAAGGCCGACAACATCTTCGACAATCGTTACGCGAACTATGGAACGTTCTTCGACACCACGGCGCTACCCAACTTCGCAAATGGCGGCGCGGCGTTCACCAACCCGCAATCGCTCAGCCCGGCACGGCCGCGCGCCCTCTACGCCGGCATGAGGATCACGTTCTGAGGTAGGGTGGGCTAAAGGCGCGCTTGCGCCGTGCCCACCATGTTGATTTACGGGAGTAATTGTGGGCACGCGGAGCCTGTCATCGGGCGCGCATTCGCGCGACCCGTTGGCTTTGCCAACCCTGCGCAACTCATCATGAGGAGTGCGCTCACGCGTGTCGCGCGCGCCATAAGAATGAACCGGTCTCTGGCTAGCCGGCCGACCGATGATGGAGCGACCCTCTTGTTGTCAGTAGCACCAGCCACGGCTTTCGGCTTGATTTCAGCAAGACGGACCAGTTCGGTCATCAGGCGCCGGAAACCTGGCCGCTGCTTGTCAATATCCTTTTGCTGCGTGATATGGACTGGATGACGAGCGGCAAGTTGCACCCACATACTCGATCATCCGCATCACGGTTCCGGCACGCCGCGCAAGCTGGTCAGCCCCCGGGATTGCTGCGGCGGGCCAGGAAGCCGCGGGCCGGATCGTAAGCGAGGATCGCGCCGAACAGGAATACCACGGTGCAGCCGACCACGACGGCCAGCGAAATCCAGTTGACCTGCTCATAGAGCGCAAAGCGGATCAGTTCCGTCGCATGGGTGAACGGGTTGAGCTCACACACATAATACAGCAGCGGGCTCGACTCCTTGACCCGCCACAGCGGGTAGAGCGCCGAGGAGGCAAAGAACATTGGAAAGATCACGAAGTTCATGACGCCGGCAAAATTCTCGAGCTGCTTGATCAGCGACGAGATCAGCATTCCCAGCGCCCCGAGCATGAAGCCGCTGAGCAGCAGCGCCGGCAGCAGCGCCAGATAGCCCAGCGGAGGCGGTTCGATTTCCCAGAACCAGGCAATCAGCAGGAAGGCATAGGCTTGCAGCACCGACACCAGCGTGCCCGCCAGCAGTTTCGAGGTCAGCAGCCACCAGCGCGGGAACGGGCTGACCAGCAGCGTGCGCATGCCGCCGGTTTCGCGGTCATAGACCATCGTCAGCGACGATTGCATGCCGTTGAAAAGCTGGATCATCGCGATCAGCCCGGGCGCGATGTAGACCTCGTAGAGGACATAGGTCTCGTAGGGCGGGATGATCGAGACGCCGAGCACCTGGCGGAATCCGGCGGCGAAGATGAAGAGCCAGACCAGCGGGCGCACCAGCGCGGAGACGAAACGTTCGCGCTGATGGATGAAGCGCAATGCTTCACGCCAGACGATGCCCTTGAGGCAGATGAAGTATTGCGCCAGCGAGAGGCGGTGCCGGTCGGTGGTTTCGCCGATCGCGGTCATCAGGCCCGTTCCAGTTCGGACCGATCGGCAATCCCGGTCAGCCGGTTGAACGCATCGCGCAGATCGCTGCCGCCGGACTTGCCGATCACCTCGCCCACCGCGCCATGCGCAAGCACGCTGCCCTTGTGCAGCACCACCACGTCGTCGCCGGCACCGGCTTCGTCGATCAGATGCGTCGCCCACAGCACGCCGATGCCTTCATCGGTCGAAAGCCGGCGGACGTGATCGAGAATGTCGGCGCGCGCCTTGATGTCGAGGCCGACCGTCGGTTCGTCCAGCAGCAGCAGGCGCGGCTGATGCAGCAGCGCGCGGGCGATCTCGATCCGCCGCATCTGGCCGATCGAAAGATTGCCGACCCGGTCCCGGCTGCGATCGGTCATCGCCACGCGATCCAGCACCTGCGCGATGAGGCCGTCGGCACGGCTGTTGGCGATGCCGTGCAGCGCCGCGTGATACAGCAGGTTCTGCCGGACCGAAATATCGATATCGAGCGCGCGGGACTGAAACACGACGCCGAGCTGGCTCAAGGCGGCGCCCGCTTCGCTTCCGACGTCATGGCCGAAAATCTTGATCTGGCCCGATCGTATCGCGTAGAGCCGCGTGATCAGCGAGAACAGCGTCGACTTGCCGGCGCCGTTCAATCCCAGGAGCACGGTAAAGGACGACTGGCGGACGGCGAGGCTGACGTCGTTCAGCGCGATCCGCGTCCCGTAGCGATGGCTGACGCGGCCGATCTCAAGTGCCGGGGTCTGGGTGCGCTGCAACGATGTCATTACCAGTGCCGAAAGGCCCGTGAGCGTCCGCAGCGCCGACACCGGGATGTTTCAGAACCTGATCTGTCGCTGGTGAAATGCGTCATGCGGGTCAATTCCGACGCAGGTTCGATCTCGGCCATGTAGCCCACCGCGCCGGCTGCGGCAAGGTCCGTGAGACACGTCGTGGTTTGCGGTACCGGCGCGACCGAAGTCAGAGCCTTCGCTCGATCGAAGCTTCACCGCGCCGGTTCCGGCGGCTCGATGTTCGCTTCCGATCCGTCCGCCTGCAAGACGCCAAACGTCTAATCGCCGGAAACCATGCGAAGCTTGACCTGGATTCTCGATCCTGACAAAGTTGCAAGAGCTGGCAGACGCGTCCTACCCGATGGTTCTGGCGCAGCGCAGGTTCGCCAGTCCCCATTGAACGCAGAAATCACGGATGGGCCAGTGACAAATCTTCAGATCTACGTATTCGCTGCCTTGGCGCTCGCGGGTTCAGTGAGCACCGCGACCGCTCAGGACGCTGCTCTGGGCGAGAAGGTGTTTCTCAAGTGCAGGGCGTGCCACCAGATCGGCGAAGGCGCCAAGGACGCGGTGGGACCGGTGCTGAACGGCGTCGTCGGCCGCAAGGCCGGCACTTATCCGGGCTACGCCTATAGCGATGCCAACAAGAATTCCGGCATCACCTGGGATGAGGCGACCCTGAAGGAATATCTCAAGAATCCCCGCGCCAAGGTTCCCGGCACCAAGATGATCTTCCCTGGTTTGACCAAGCAGGAGGACATCGACAATGTCATCGCCTATCTCAAGCAGTTCGGGCCCGACGGCAAAAAGTCCTGAACCGGACCGCGTCAGGTTTGCTCACGCAATGCCCTACACAATGCATCGTCTCGTGCCGGGATCTGGTCCCGGCGCTTCGCTGCTCCGCCGGGCGCGGCAGGCGTGCCGTGAGGCATGCTGCCGTGACGCACCTTGCGACGGCTTGTCTGCGCGGCTGGCTGCCGGCTGCGGCCGTGCTGGCGATTTCGATGTTTGCGATGTCGCGTCATGCCGCGGCAGACGACATCAACGACTACCCGACCACGGCGCGCGCCGACTATGTTTTCGGCTGCATGAAAGCCAACGGCGAAACGCAGGAAATCCTGCAGAAATGCTCCTGCTCGATCGACGTGATCGCCTCGCTCATCCCCTACGACAGCTACGTCGCCACCGAGACCATTCTCTCGATGTCACAGGTCACGGGTCCGGTCGGCTCTGAATTTCGTTCGACCGAACGTGCCAGGCAGACCTTGCAGGAATTCCGGCGCGCGCAGGCGGAAGCGGAAGTTCGCTGCTTCTGACCGGACGGCTTCAGGCCGACGCCGCTACAGCATCGACTTGGCGATCGGCCATTCGTCCTTGAATATATGCTTGCTGGTATCGACCGCCTCGACGCGAAAACTGGCGGCGCCGTTGGGCTTGTAGTTGAAGCGCAGGTTCGGATCCTCGGAAATGGCGATCCCGCCTTCCATCGCCACCACGAGATCGTCGCCCTGCCAGATCTTGAGGGTATCGATGAAGAACGGCGGCACATAAAGCCGCGTGAGCTGATCCATCTGCAGGCCGGAATTCTGCGGATGGCGCAGCATCAACTGAGCCTCGGGCAGCGTGCTGAGCTCCGGACGGAAGGTGCGGAATTTCATCTGACCCAGCACCGACCTGGTGGCGTCGGCGTTGGACGACGCGGGTGCGGAACACCCGCCGGAGGCTTTCACGAAGGCCTTGACCCCGTACAGCTTGCCATCGCTGAGTTCGGCGACGGCGCGGACATAGGAGTAGCTGTTGACGCGAACGCGCGTCGAAATCGACGTCACGCCGGCGTGTGGACCGATCGTAAAGGTCCCGGCGACCGGGGCGGGGTTTTCATCGATGACCAGCGTCAGCGACTGCAGCGTGCGTTTGTCGTCACCCGGCAGGTTGACGCGCATGCCGATCGGCACGATGGCGGCGTCTTCGGCGCGCCGCGGCGCATCGAGAACCACGAGACCGGTGCCATCGAGGATTGGACGGTCCTTGAAGATGTCGCCCTTGATGCTGTTCCAGGTTGCTTCCGAAGGCTGGTCGGCATCGGCAGTTGCGCTCTGGGCGCGCGCGACCATTGGTGCTGCGAAGTAAAGCGGTGCTGCGAGGTAAAGCGGCGCTGCGTAGCAAAGCGCCGCCGTCAGGGCAGGCACGATCACTCTGGAAAAAACCGACATCGTCGAATTCCGCTTCCATCATGAAACGACCAAACCTATCGGAAAAGGCGATCGCCAGCAAGCCAGGTCGGATCGCTACTCCCATTCGAGTTCGCCGAACGCCGCGATCACGTTGCGTGAGCCGTATTCGTCGAACAGCAACCACCGCGACCGCTCGCTTTGACCGGCCCGTCTCGCCGCCTCGGTCAGCGGCGTTCCCTTGGCGATAAGGCCTCGCACTTCCTTGGCGAGTTCCTCGAAATAATGACGTTCGTCCGCGACCGCGCCGCGCCAGTCGCTGACGATCGGGCCGTGCCCGGGCACAACCCGGGCGGCGGAAACCTGCGACAACGCCGAAAGGTCGGTGAGAAAGCCGCGAAGGCTGCCATCGAGCACCGGCACATGCCGGATGAACAGCAGGTCGCCGGCAAACAGCGTTGAACTGGTTAGGTCGAAGACGGTCAGATCGTTGTCGGTGTGCCCGGGTGGCCAGGCTTTCAGGGTCAACGGGCGGTTGCCGAGATCGATCTGGGTTTCGTTGTCGACCAGCAGCGTCGGCGGCACGATCTTCACGTCGGCGATGAGCGCATCGCCCAGCACGCCGCGAAACGACTTGAGGTAATACTCGCCGCGGGCCGTCAGCGCACGCGGTAGATTCTTGTGTCCTACAAATGTGGTTCCATCGTGCACGAACGCCGCGTTCCCGAAGATGTGATCGGGATGGACATGCGTATTGATCACATAGCGAACCGGCTTCGACGTCACCTTGCGGATCGCGGCCAGCAGGCGGGCGCCTTCGCGCGCGCTGCCACCGGTATCGATCACCGCGACCGCATCGTCGCCGACGATGAAGCCGAGATTGGCGGCGTCGCCCTGGTTGGCCGCCGTCATCATCTCGATATTGCCGATATGCACGTAGACGCCGGGCGCAATTTCGGAGATCGGCAACGGTGTGAGCGGTTCCTGTTGCTGCGCGTGGCCATTGTCCGCATTTAGAATCAAAAGCAACATGATCCCAAGGACATTGCCCACGTATTGCAACGCCCACGCGGCAGACCCGCGCGAATGGGCACGTCGTGTGTCCGTGTGGGCCGAAGTACTGCGGTGAACCGCTGGTGTCTGGATCATGTCGGCTTTGGTTGTTGCGTATCGTTGGCGCCGAACGGCGCTTCAGGTCTTCGAATTCCGTGCTGTCGTCGTCGCCAGTTCCAGGGTTCCCGCCCACGTTGCGGCGCAAGAACGCGTAGGCCGAACTCGGCAAAATCATAACTTGCTTATGCTTGAAGAGTTACCTAATCTTTTTTTGCTTATGAATTCATGTGCAACGGCGAATAGGGAGCGCGTTGCGGTTTCGAATTCGTAGGTGGGCACTGTTCGCTGCACGCTCGAATTCATGTGATGTGAAATTCACGCGCTGTGAATCGCTTCAAAGGCTGTGACACGGTGCCGACGCAGTTCATCCAAACGAGGGCAAACGACGTCCCGTGGAGAATCGGTGCGTTTCCAGGGAGCGTCTGCGACCCTCCAGGCTAAGAGTCCCAGGGAGGAAGCAAATGAAAAAATTCTTAATCGTCACGACGTCGATTTTTGGCCTGATGGCGCTGCAGGGAACGCTGGCGCGCGCGGACGAGGCGTTGGAGAAGGCGGCCAAGGATCCGAAGCAGTGGGTGATGCAGCAGGGCGACGACGCCAACACGCGGTTTTCCAGGCTCAGTCAGATCAACGCCTCCAACGTCAGGAAGCTGCAGGTGGCCTGGACCTTCTCGACCGGGGTGTTGCGCGGTCACGAAGGAGGCCCGCTGGTGGTGGGCGACGTGATGTATGTTCACACGCCGTTTCCAAACACGGTCTATGCGCTTGATCTCAATCATGACGGCAAGATCCTGTGGAAGTACGAGCCCCGGCAGGATCCGAACGTGATCCCGATCATGTGCTGCGACACCGTCAACCGCGGCGTCGCCTATGCCGACGGCAAGATCTTCCTGCATCAGGCCGATACGACGCTGGTGGCGCTCGACGCCAAGACCGGCGAGAAGGTCTGGTCGGTGATGGACGGCGAAGCCGGCAAGGGCCAGTCCGGCACCGACGCGCCGTTTGTTTACAAGGACAAGGTTCTGGTCGGCGTGTCCGGCGGCGAGTTCGGGGTTCGCGCCTGGGTCAGCGCCTACAACATCAAGGACGGCAAGCTCGCCTGGCGCGGCTATTCGGAAGGGCCGGACGCCGACACCCTGATCGACCCGGTCAAGACCACCTCGCTCGGCAAGCCGGTCGGACCTGATTCCTCGACCTCGACCTGGGAGGGCGATCAATGGAAGATCGGCGGCGGCGGCACCTGGGGCTGGTACTCCTACGATCCCGAACTGAACCTGGTTTATTACGGATCGGGCAATCCCTCGACCTGGAACCCGGTGCAGCGCCCCGGCGACAACCGCTGGTCGATGTCGATCTGGGCGCGCGATCTCGACACCGGCAAGGTCAAATGGATCTACCAGATGACCCCGCATGACGAGTGGGACTATGACGGCGTCAACGAGATGATCCTGACCGATCAGAATATCGACGGCAAGGCGCGCAAGCTGCTGACGCATTTCGACCGCAACGGCTTCGGCTACACGCTCGACCGGACCGATGGCGAATTACTGGTCGCACAGAAGTACGATCCGGTGGTGAACTGGGCCAGCAAGGTCGACATGGACAAGTCGTCCAAGACCTATGGCCGTCCGCTGGTGGTCGATGCCTATTCGACCCAGCATGGCGGCGAGGACCACAACTCGAAGGGCATCTGCCCGGCGGCGCTCGGCACCAAGGACGAACAGCCGGCGGCCTACAGCCCGGAGACGCAGATGTTCTACGTCCCGACCAACCACGTCTGCATGGACTATGAGCCCTACAAGGTCGCCTACACCGCCGGCCAGGCCTATGTCGGTGCCGCGGTGGCGATGTATCCGCCCAAGGGCGATTCCAACATGGGCAATTTCATCGCCTGGGACGGCAAGACCGGCAAGATCGTGTGGTCCAACAAGGAGCAGTTCTCGGCCTGGGGCGGCGCCCTGGCCACCGCCGGCAACGTGGTGTTCTACGGCACGCTGGAAGGCTATCTGAAGGCGGTCGATGCCAAGACCGGCAAGGAACTCTACAAGTTCAAGACCCCGTCCGGCATCATCGGCAACGTCATGACCTACGAACATGGCGGCAAGCAATACGTCGCCGTGCTCTCGGGGGTTGGCGGCTGGGCGGGCATTGGGCTAGCGGCCGGCCTGCTGCAGCCTGAAAACGCCGCCGCCTGGCATGACGCCGTCGACCAGGGCAAGCTGCCGACCAAGGACAAGACCGTCGACACCGCGGGCCTTGGCGCCGTCGGCGGCTATGCCGGCCTCGCCTCCTACACCTCGCTGGGCGGCACGCTGACCGTGTTCGCGTTGCCGAGCGAGTAGGAGCGGCACGACGCCGGGATCAACGTCAATCGGCGCGCTGCTGGCTTGCCGCGCGCCGATTTTGTTTCGACGTTGCACGCTTTGTTTCGCCGATTGTTTCGCCGCGTTGTCGCAGTGCGCCGCGTCGACGCGGCACCGCGCCACAAGGACAGTCTTCGTGAAGCTCACATCCTGGAAATTCGCGGCCTGGAAATTCGCGCTCGCCGTGCTGGCGAGCCTGCCGCGGCCGGAGCCGCCGGTGCCGAGGCGCCGGGCGATCCGGCGGTCGCCTCCTCCGACAACGGCAAATATGTCGATAAGGACGGCAACCCGACCTACAAGATCAGCCCGGACGGCACCGTCGACTGGTACACCTTCTCCGGCTTTCGCCGCTATCATTCGGACTGCCATGTCTGCCATGGCCCCAATGGCGAGGGCTCGAGCTATGCGCCGGCGCTGGCCGAATCCCTCAAGACGCTCGGCTATTCGGACTTCGTCAACATCGTCACCAACGGCCGCAAGAATGTCGATGCCGCCAATGACAAGGTGATGCCGTCCTTCGCCACCAACGTCAATGTGATGTGCTATCTCGACGACATCTACGTCTACCTGCGCGCCCGCGCCAACAATGCCATTCCGGGCGGCCGACCGCCCAGCCATGAAGACAAGCCCGAAGCCGCCGCACAGGCCGAGACCAGTTGCACAGGTATCAAATGACAGACAGAATCGATCGAGAAGCCGGCAGCGCCGACACATCATATCGATATCGCAAGGCGGGCGGCCGGCGTCGTGGCCGCAGCCGTGATGGCATGGGGATTTGCGTGCTGCCGTCCGTCGAGGCGCTGGCCCAGGCCGACACCGGCGCCGGTGCGCTCGAACTGGTCGATCCCAACGTGTTTCGCGCCTGCGGCGACCCGCGCAACCTGCCCTTCTCCAACGAGAAGGGCGAGGGTTTTGAGAACAAGCTGGCCGAACTGTTTGCCACCAAGCTCGGCAAGAAGCTCAGCTATACCTATTTCCCGCAAGCCACCGGTTTTGTCAGCAAGACGCTGGGCTCATACCGCTGCGATGTGATCATCGGGTTTCCACAGGGCGACGACCAGGCGCAGGTGACGGTCCCCTATTATCGGACAACCTATGCGCTGATCGTCAAGGCCGGGAAGCGGTCTTGACGATGTCACCACCATCAGCGATCCGAAGCTCCGGGATAAGCGCATTGGAATTGTCGCGCGAACGCCGCCGAGCACCTACATGGCGTTGAACGGCCTGCTGGCCAAAGCCAAATCCTATCCGCTTGTTCATCGATACCCGCGCGGATTCCTCGGCGCAGGCGATGATGGACGACCTTGCCCGGGACGTGATCGATTGCGGGATATTATGGGGTCCGATGGCGGGCTATTATGCCAAACAGGCGACGCCGCCGCTGGTCGTGGTGCCGCTGGTCAAGGAGACCACTGGTCCACAGATGACCTATCGGATCGGCATGGCGGTCCGTCCGGCCGATCAGGAATGGAAGCGCACGCTCAACCGGCTGATCATGGAGAACCAGGCCGAGATCAACAAGCTCTTGATCAGCTACAACATTCCGATCCTTGATGAGGCCAACGTGCCGATCACCACCGAGTCGCTTTCCAAACGGCCATGATCAGGGCCGCCGGTCTCGCGCTTGCGGTGATGGTGGTTGCCGCGCAGGTTCGGGCCGCCGAGGTCGCCGAGCCGGACGGCTACCGCCTTGAAGATTATCGCGCGCCGACGCCGGCGACGCTGCGCGGCGCCCGCGTCGTCACAACGGATCAGGCAGAACAGATCTGGCGCAGCCATGCGGCATCCTTTGTCGATGTGCTGCCGCGGCCGCCGCGACCGCGCGACCTGCCCGAGGGAACGCTGTGGCGCGACAAGCCGCGCGCCAACATTCCCGGCAGCGTCTGGCTGCCCGACACCGGCTATGGCGAACTCGCCGCCAGCATGGCCGACTATTTCGCCAGCGGGCTGCAGAAGGCGACCGGCGGCGACCGCGCCAGGATGGTCGTGATCTATTGTCTGGCGAATTGCTGGATGTCGTGGAACGCGGCCAAGCGCGCCGGCGCACTCGGCTATTCGAACGTCGCCTGGTATCCCGAAGGCACCGACGGCTGGCTCGCCGCCGGCCTGCCGCTGCAGGATGCCACCCCCGAGCCGCGTCCCAGCCAATAGGCCGATCGCTGCGGACAAATCAGGCGTTGCGACGGTTCACGGCTTGGGCGAATCGGGGTTCATCGCGGTCTGGATCGCGCTGCCGAGATCAAACAGCCGCTTTTCGATCAGGACGGGCACGTCGCAGACATAGGATGTGGACTTCCGCCGATCCTCGAATATGCGGGTCTGCCACGCCAACTGGTTCACAAGCGCGTCGTCCTGTGCCTGATCGGGGTTTGGCTTGTCCTGCATGTCGCGCAGCTTCTGGGTTTCCTCGCGTATCTGCTCGGCCATCGCCTTCTGCTTGCGCGAAAAACGCTCGATGCCGTCCATCACCTGGTCGCGCTGGGCGTTGAGCTTCGAATAGAGCGCGGCGAACAGCGCCTTCGCCTTGTCCTGCCTTTCCTCTTTGGTTCCGATCACGAAGTTCGCGATCAGTTTCCGCGCGTCCTCCATCGGCGTGCGGCGCGCGGCGAGGCGCGCGACGAGGTCGGCTGCCGTCGCATCGATCGGCGTGGTTGTCGGTCGGGTCGATGGTGGGGCCGGTCCAGACGCTCGCGATCGAAATCCCCGGGACCTTCAATTGCTGGCAAGGCCAGTCGGGATAACGAGGATCCAGCGCCAGCGCCGATTGCGACAGGCAGGCCGCCGTCGCCACCACAACAACGCCGAACGTAAAACCACGCATGGAAACAGCCACGCCGCGCCTCCTTGGGGATTCGCAAACCGCTTGCTTCGTGGCCGGCGGGTGCTCGTCGGAAGGATAGATTTGCCGATGATTGCTCCGGCGCGCAAGCCTGCCGCGGATATATTCGGGAGCGTCCGCCGCTCGCAAATCAAATCATGCGGATTGGTGATATGGCTTGCCCGGACGGGCGGCAAACATTCCAGGGAGGAATTCGATTGTTCCATCCGGTCATCGCCGGGGTTTGCGGTTGCATCGCCTCCGCAGTGCTGAACGCCGCGGCCTGGTCGGGGGCCGATCCGCCGCGCATCGATCCGGCCAGCCTGCCGCGCGTCGGCACCATCGACCCGCGCTTCCAGTCCTACAACGTCGAAATGGTCGAAGTTACCGGCGGGGAATTTTGGCGGCCCTACCGATCAAAGCCCGATCTCGATCGCGCGCCGGCGCCGGGGTCGAACGCCCCGGCGGGCGCGGACCCGCATCTCTTCCAATATCGGCCATCGATCGACCTGACCAATGCCCGGTTGCGGATGCTCGCGGCGGCGCTGGGGCCGGCCTATCTGCGGGTCAGCGGCACCTGGGCGAACACCACCTATTTTGCCGATACCGACCGACCGCCCCCGCTGCCGCCACCGGGCTTCAAAGGCGTTCTGACCCGCCGCCAATGGCGGCAGGTCATCCGGTTTTCACAGGCGGTGGACGCGCCGATCGTGACGTCCTTCGGCATCGGCGCCGGCAACCGCAATGCCGCGGGTGTCTGGAGCCCGGATCAGGCCCGGCGACTTCTCGCCTATACCCGTCTCGTCGGTGGCAAGATCGCCGCCGCCGAGTTCATGAACGAACCGAACCTTACGGTCATGGGCGGCGCGCCCGCAGGATATGACGCAGCCGCCTACGGACGCGACTTCAAACAGTTCCGGTCGCTGATGAAGAAGGCCTCCCCGAGCACCATGATCCTGGGTCCGGGCACGGTCGGCGAGACCGCCCTTGCGGCAGACCTGCTCGCCGCGTCCGGCCCCGGTCTCGATGCGCTTTCCTATCATTACTATGGGATGGTGTCGCAGCGATGCCGCGGCGGCGGCTCGCCGGACACGGCGCTTTCCGAGGCTTGGCTGTCCGGGACCGACAAGGCGCTGGCATTTTATCTCGTGCTTCGGGACCGGTTCGAGCCGGGCAAGCCGATTTGGCTCACGGAAACCGCCGAGGCCGCATGCGGCGGAAATCCGTGGGCCGCGACATTCCTCGACACGTTCCGCTATCTCGACCAACTCGGGCGGCTGGCCAAGGCCGGGGTTCAGGTCGTCATGCACAACACGCTGGCGGCGAGCGATTACGGCCTGCTCGACGAGCGCACGCTGCAGCCGCGCCCCAATTACTGGGGCGCGCTGCTGTGGCGACGGTTGATGGGAACCACGGTGCTGGATTCCGGGCTGCCGGTTCAACCCGGCCTTCACGTCTATGCGCACTGCCAAAGCGGCGCGCCGGGCGGCGTGTCGCTGCTCGTGATCAACGCCGATGCCGCTGCCTCGCACGCGCTGGTGCTTCCCATGGCGTCAATGCGCTACAGCTTGAGCGCGGCAAATCCGGAGGATGCCGACATCAGGCTGAACGGCGATGCGCTCAGGCTCGATGCCGGCAATGAACTGCCGGCCATCGCCGGCGCGCCGGTCGGCGCCGGTCCCGTGACGTTCGCGCCCGCCACGATTACCTTCCTCGCCGTTGCCGCGGCGGCCAACAGCGCCTGCCGGTAACGGCAACCTTTGATGTGCGAACAAGGCTGCTTTCTTGGCAAAGCCCGGTCACCGTGTCATCCTGATCGGCAAGGGTGTCCTGTAACCAAACAAGCCCGCCTGGGGGGAGAGACCGCCTTGTACCGTCATGCCGTATTCCTTTGCTCGGCCGTCATCGCCGGACTGAGCGCAACCGCGACCGCTCGTGCCGCGGATCCCGACCGCTGTCTGGAACTGAGCCGCCGCTTTGAGGTCAGCAAACCTCAGATCACCGCGATCGAGGTATCGCTGACGCTGTTTTCGGCGGTCGACGGCAACTGCGCCGGCCTTGTGACCGAACTGCTCGATCAGGGCGCATCGCTTGACGCGCGGGACCGGCTCGGCGCCCGGCCGCTCAGCCATGCTGCGAAGTCCGGTCATCTCGAGATGGTCGACCTGCTGCTGGCGCGCGGCGCGCCGATCGATGCGCGCAATCTCGCCGGCGCCACCGCGTTGTATTTTGCCGCCGAGGGCGGCCACGCGCCGATCGTGCAGCGGCTGATCGAGCGCGGCGCCGACGTCAATCTCGCCGGCCGCAGCCGGGTTTCCCCGGTTTCCGCCGCCGCCTATGCCGGCAGCGACGCGATTGTCGAGGCGTTGCTCGCGCACGGCGCCGACGGTCGCGTGCCCGACGATACCGGCAAGCCGCCGCTGGTCTATGCGGCGGCCAGCGCGCAGCTCGACATCGTGAAGCGGTTGCTGGCGCTCAACATCGACATCAACGCCCGCTACCCCAACGATCTCACTTTGCTGATGTGGGCGTCGGGCCCGGATGAAAAAGTCTCGGAAGAGCAGGCGATCAAGGTCGTGTCCTATCTGCTCGAGGCCGGCGCGCAGATCGACGATCGGGACGCGCGCGGCCGCACGGCGTTGATGATCGCGGCCGAAGGCGGCCATGCCGAAATCGCCAAGCTGTTGCTGGCACGCGGCGCCGATCCGTCGCTCAAGGACAAGGCCGGCAAGCGCGCCGCCGACCTCACCGTGCTGTCGTCGCTGCGCGAGCGGCTGACCCCGCGCTAGCCAGGTCGATGTAGCCCGGATGGAGCGCAGCGAAATCCGGGGCCATTGCAGTCCGCATCAGAGATTCCCCGCATTGCGCTGCGCTCCATCCGGGCTACGGACTTTGCTCGGCGTTAAAGTCCGGCCAGATATTCCGCCAGCGCCGCGAGGTCGTCGGGCGATGTTGCGAGCATCAGATCGGACATGCCGGGATTGTTGCCGCGGGCGCGGCTGCGGAAATCGGCGATGGTCTTGGTCAGGTAATCGCGGCCCATGCCGGCCAGGCGTGGCACGGTGCCGTCGCCCTGAAATTGTTCGAGATGGCAGCCCGTGCAGCCGACCGAGGCGTTGGCGCTCCGGGCTCGCTCCGCAACAGCCTTGGGTGCGCGGGGCTGACCCAGATCGGGCCACGGCTTTTTCGAGAAATAGTCGGCGATCGCCAGCATGTCGTCGCGTTCCAGTGACGAGACGATCGGCTGCATGATCTCGCTCTTGCGGTCGCCGCGCTTGAAGTCGCGAAGCTGAATATAGATGTAGCCCGCCTGTTGTCCCCAGATGGTGGGAATAGTCTTGTCGACCGGCTTGCCGTCCTCGCCATGGCAGCCGGCACAGACCTGGGTCTTTTCCTCAACGCCCTCGGCGCGGAGCGGCGCTGCCCACACAATCACCAATGATGCGATGATTCCGCAAACGAACGCCTTCAGTCTGCCGTCCATCATTCCAACCCGGTGCGTCCACTAAAAGAAGCGGGACCGCCCCCGGTCCCGCTTCGCTGTTCGATGATAGCCTGTCGCGTTCAATTGAGCGAGAAGGCGATGATGTTGTTACCGCGGTGGAAGTCGATCTGGGTGTTGCCGCCCGCGCCGACCACGACGTATTGCTTGCGGCCCACCATGTAGGTGGAGGGTGGCGCGTTAACCCCGGCGCCGGCGTTGAAACTCCACAATTCCTTGCCGTTGGAGGAATTATAGGCCGCGAACTTGCCGTTGCCTTCACCGGTGAACACAAGACCGCCGGCGGTAGCGAGAATGCCGCCGATCATCGGCTGCGGCGTCTTCACCTGCCACTTGATCTTGCCGGTGTTGTAATCGACCGCGGTGATGTTGCCGGTCTGCTTTTCGCTGGGAATGACCTTGAAGGCGCCGCCAAGCCACAGCTTGCCGTTCGGATAGGGCGAGCTGTCGACATGATAGGTCATCGGCTGATTGAGGTTGATGGCGTAGGCCAGCCCCTGTCCCGGGTCGGTGGCGATCGGCGACCATTCGACGCCGCCATTGGCGCCCGGCAGCATCCGCGCGCCGTCCTTGGTGGGAAGAGTCCACATGTTCTCCTGCGGCACCATCGCCTCGGAGAAGCGGATCAGGCTGCAATCCTTGCGGTCGTGGACATAGATGTGGCCGGTCTTGCCGGCATGGATGACGCCGGGGATGGTCTTGCCGTTCTTGTCCTTGACATCGACCAGCACCGTCGGGCTGACCGCATCGAGGTCCCACAGGTCGTGGGCGATATACTGGAAGTGGCAGACGTACTTTCCGGTATCGAGATCGAGCGATACCAGCGAATCCGTGTACAGGTTGTCGCCGGGACGGTTCGAGCCGTCGAGGTCGGGCGACGGGTTACCGACCACGAAATAGATCCGGTTGGTGGCAAGATCGACCGAAGGATTCTGCCATACACCGCCGCCGAGCTTGGCGAAGGGATCGCCGGTCTTGGCAAGCTGATCCTTCTCGGCCTGGATGTCGCGATGCATGTCGCGGCCGGTGGCATCCTTCGTTGCCCAGACCCCGACCGAGTTCTCCGGAATCGTGTTGAACGTCCACAGCAGCTTGCCGGTCTTCGCGTCATAGGCTTTCAGGAAGCCGCGGATGCCGTATTCGCCGCCATTGGTCCCGATCAGGACCTTGTCCTTGACCACGGTCGGAGCCATGGTTTCACTGTAGCCGAGCTCCGGATCGGCGATGTCGGTGTTCCAGACCACGTCGCCGGTCTTCGCGTTGAGGGCGACCAGCTTGGAATCCAGCGTGGCAACATAGACGAGGCCGCCGAGGACCTGGACGCCGCGATTGTTCGGACCGCAGCAATAGGTCGTGATCGGTCCCATCTTGTGATTGTAGTGCCAGAGCTGCGCGCCGGTCTTGGCGTCGAGCGCGTAGACATGGCTGAACGACGTCGTCACATACATCACGCCGTCGACCACGATCGGCGATGTTTCCAGCGATTCCTTGACGTCGGTCTGGAAGATCCAGGCGACGTGCAGGTTCTTGACGTTGTCGCGGTCGATCTGCTTGGCAGGATGAAAGCGCGTCTGGGCGTAGTTGCCGTTGGTCAGCAGAAAATTGCTGGCGCTCTTCCCGGCGGCGTTGAGTTGCTGCTGCGTGACCGGCGCAATCATCGCCTGGCCCGCTGCTGACTTGCTTTCCTGTTTGGTCTCCTGCGCGATGACAGGCGCTGCCAACAGGCCGGCCGCGCCGAGCAATGCGGCGCATACGATAGGTGATCTATTCATGGTTCCTGCCCCGATGTTATCGTTGTCATTGACCGGCGCCTTTGAAGCCAGGCCGGTTCCATTCAAATCTGGCCCGATCGGGCAAGTTTGACAAGGAGAATCGGGAAGTCTTGGCAAAGTGGGGCGGGCAAAAGTACGGCGCCGGAGAATCCCAGCCGTCTGCAAGAATCCGCCGGGATCGGAAGCCATCCGTCGGCCGAAACGAGTGGTCGCTGCAGGGAAGCGCCGCCGCGTGATGCCATTTCGGGAACGGCCAAACCGCACCGCGCTGCGATAGACCTTTATCCTTCTGAAATTACAATGTAATCGAAACTGCAGCGCGATGCGGCCGCCGCGGCGCCGCCCACCCGCCGCGATCTGGTGCGCTCGGTGCGCTCTGGCGTAAGCTGGCCGGAGCTCTGGAGGGACCATGACGCTTGCAACGACCCACGAAGAAACCGGCCTTGACGGGAATTCGCCGGCGATCCGCTCGAACCGCGGCAAGACCTGGACCGCGGCCGAGGCGGCCGCGCTATATCGGATGCCGCTCAACGATCTCTTGTTCAAGGCGCAGACCGTGCATCGCGTCAACTTCGATCCGAATCGGGTCCAGCTCAGCCGTCTTCTGAGCATCAAGACCGGCGGCTGCCCCGAGGATTGCGCGTATTGCAGCCAGTCCGTGCATTACGAATCCGGCCTGACCGCCTCCAAGCTGATGGAAGTCGAGCATGTGATCGCCGAGGCGCGGAAGGCGCGCGACGGCGGGGCGACCCGTTACTGCATGGGTGCGGCGTGGCGAAACCCGAAGCCCCGGGACATGGAAGCCGTCGTTGCCATGGTGAAGGGCGTCAAGGCGCTGGGGATGGAGACCTGCATGACACTTGGCATGCTCGACCGCGCCCAGTCCGAGCAATTGAGCCATGCCGGCCTCGACTACTACAATCACAACATCGATACTTCGGAGCGCTACTACAGCGAGATCATCACCACGCGAAACTTCGCCGATCGGATCGAGACCCTCGAGCACGTGCGCGCCGCCGGCATGAAGGTCTGCTGCGGTGGAATTGTCGGAATGGGTGAACAGGCGAGCGATCGCATCGAGCTGCTGACGACGCTCGCCAATCTCCCCGACCACCCCGAAAGCGTTCCGATCAACATGCTGATCCCGATCCCCGGCACGCCGCTGGCGAACGCGGCGCCGATCGATCCGATCGAGTTCGTGCGCACCGTCGCACTGGCAAGGATCATGATGCCGGAATCGGTGGTGCGGCTGTCGGCCGGACGTACCGCCATGAGCGACGAAATGCAGGCGCTGTGCTTCTTTGCCGGTGCGAACTCGATTTTCGTCGGCGACACTTTGTTGACAGCGGGCAATCCCGGAAACGATAAGGATATGGATCTGTTTCACCGCTTGGGCTTGCAGCCGATGCAACTGCAGGGTTCGTCCTGAGCCCGGCCTTTACCGGCATCCATCGTCCGAACTCCAGATCACGGGGAAACCAGCCGCTTGTCCAGGACCTTAGAATTCGACTACGTCATCGTCGGTGCCGGGTCGGCCGGATGCGTGCTCGCCAATCGCCTGAGCGCCGACGGCAGGAATTCGGTGCTGCTGCTGGAAGCCGGGCCGAAGGACTCCAACCTCTGGATCCATGTGCCGCTCGGATATGGCAAGCTGTTCAAGGACAAGACCGTCAACTGGATGTACCAGACCGAACCGGAGCCCGGATTGGATGGGCGGTCGGTGTTCCAGCCGCGCGGCAAGGTGCTGGGCGGATCGAGTTCGATCAACGGCCTGCTCTATGTGCGCGGCCAGCACCAGGACTATGACCGCTGGCGGCAGCGGGGCAATGCCGGCTGGGGCTATGACGACGTGCTGCCCTATTTCAAGAAGGCAGAGAACCAGCAACGCGGCGCCGACGAATTTCACGGCGTCGGCGGCCCGCTGCCGGTGTCCGACTGGAGACACGCCGATCCGCTTTCGGAAGCCTTTGTAGCGGCGGCGGCCGAAGCCGGCATTCCCACCAACCCCGACTTCAACGGCGCGACCCAGGAAGGCGCCGGGTTTTTCCAGACCACGACGCGGCGCGGCCGTCGGGCCAGCACCGCGTTCGCCTATCTTCGTCCGGTGCGGCGGCGCAGCAACCTGCAGATCGAGACCTCCGCGCAGGCGCAGCGCATTCTGTTCGAGGGACGCCGCGCCCGCGCCGTCGAATACCGGCAGGGCAGTTCGCTCAGGACCGCGCGGGCGCGCAAGGAAGTCCTGGTGTCCAGCGGCGCCTACAACTCGCCGCAATTGCTGCAACTGTCCGGCGTCGGGCCCGCGGCGCTGTTGAGCCAGCACGGCATTGCCGTGGTGCTCGATGCGCCCGGGGTCGGAAACGACCTGCAGGATCACATGCAGGTTCGGATGGTGATGCGCTGCCGGCAGGCCATCACGCTGAACGACATCGTCAATTCTCCGCTGCGCCGGGTCATGGCCGGCGCGCAATATGCCGCGTTGCGCAAGGGGCCCTTGACCATCGCCGCGGGCACCTCGGGGGCGTTCTTCCGGACCAATCCCCGGCTGGCGACGCCGGACATCCAGATCCACTTTCTGCCATTCTCCACCGACAAGATGGGAGAGAAGCTGCACGCATTTTCGGGATTTACGGCCTCGGTCTGTCAACTGCGCCCGGAGAGCCGCGGCTCGCTCCGTATCAAGAGCGCCGACCCGATGGTCCCGCCCGAAATACGCATCAATTACCTTGCAACGGAAACCGATCGCACCGCCGTTGTCGAGGGCCTGAAAGTATTGCGCCGGATCCTGCATGCCCCGGCGCTCAAGCCTTACGTGGTCGAGGAGGTCGATCCCGGGCCAAGAGTTCTCGACCGACGCCGAACTGCTGCAGTATTGCCGCCAGCGTGGCAGCACGATCTATCATCCGACCTCGACCTGCCGCATGGGCAACGACCCGCTCGCGGTGGTCGATCAGCGGCTGCGGGTTCGCGGCATCGATAGCCTGCGGGTGGTCGACGGCTCGGTGATGCCCGATCTGGTGTCGGGCAATACCAACGCGCCGATTGTCATGATCGCCGAGAAGGCGGCCGATATGATCCTTGCGGACGCGCACTGACCTCGGCGGGGCTGACGCGTTTGCATCCCGGCACTGGCCGGTTCATGTTGCGGCGGAATGCGAGCCCCGACCTCACGGGGCGCCGAATGGAGCGTATCGGTGGCAATTCGAATCCGGATCGGAACGCGCAAGAGCGTGATGGCGCTTGCCCAGACCGAGGAGATTGCCCGCCGCCTGGCTGTGGCCGCGCCCGGCATCGATGTCGAGATCGTCAAGTTCGAGACCGCAGGCGATTCCGACCAGACCGGCAAACTGTTGCCGCACGGTGGCAAAGGCGGCGCGTTCGTGGCCGCGATCCGCAATGCGGTGCGGTCGGGCGAACTGCATGCCGCGATGCATTCGCTCAAGGACATGCCCGGCAATGAAGATACCCCGGGGCTGGTGATCGGCGCGACGCTGCCGCGCGATCCGGCCAGCGACGTTCTGGTGCTGCGGCCCTCGCTTGCGATCGAGCGATTTCAGAAGCTCGCGCGGCAACGGATTCAAGGTCGGCACCAATGCCGTGCGGCGCGCCGCCTATGCGCGGCGGCTGTTTCCCGAGATCGAGGTGATCCACTATCGCGGCGCCGCCGACACCCGTATCCGCAAGCTCGACCATCGGGAATTGCAGCAGTTGCCGGACGGCGGCGCGGTGGGCCCAGCGGATGCGCTGATCATGGCGCGCTCCGGGCTCGAGCGCGTCGGCCTCGGCGGTCGTATCGCCTATGAATTTCCGGTCGCGGAAATGCTGCCGGCGGCGGGGCAGGGCATCGTCGCGGTCGAGTGTGCGGCCGGCGATTGGCCGACGCGGCGGCTCTTGTCTCTCATCGACGATCCCCTCGCGCACCAATGCGCCGATGCCGAGCGCGAGGTGCTGTGGGTGCTCAACGGCCACTGCAATTCGCCGATCGCGGGATTTTCAACTATCGAGGGCACCCGGATGTCGTTGACCGCATCGGTGCTGGACCTCACCGGCGACCTGATCATCGAGGCCGCGCGCACCGGGCCTGCCGACCGGCCGCGCGAACTCGGCCGCGCCGTCGGCCTCGAATTGCTGGACAAAGGCGCCGCCGACATCATCGAGCGCAGCCGGCCGGTGTGATCAGCCCCGATACGCCCGCACCCGCTGCAGCATCTGCTCGACATGCGCGATCGGGGTTTCCGGCAGGATGCCGTGGCCGAGATTGAACACCAGCCGTCCGCCGGCGTAACTTGCCAGCACGTCGTCGATCGCGCGATCGAGCGCGGCGCCGCCTGCGATCAGCGCCAGCGGATCGAGATTGCCCTGAACGGCGACACGGCTCTGCACGCGCTCGCGGATCAATGACGGCTCGGCGGCCCAGTCGATGCTGACGGCATCGACGCCGGTCGAATTGACATAGGCGGGCAGCAGCGCGCCGGCCCCCCTGGGGAAGCCGATGATTTTCGCGCCCGGCACCCTGGCCCGCACGCCCTCGACGATGCGCCGGGTCGGCTCGATCGACCAGCGCTCGAATTCGCGCGGCGGCAGCACCCCGGCCCAGGTGTCGAAAATCTGCAACGCGTCAGCGCCGGCCTCGAGCTGCCCCAGCAGATACTGGATCGAGTTCTCGACCAGCACGTCGACGATCTTCGCGAAAGTCTGCGGATGGCGATAGGCCATCATCCGGGCCGGCGCCTGGTCCGGCGTGCCTTGTCCTGCCACCATATAGGTCGCGACCGTCCACGGCGCGCCGCAGAATCCGATCAGCGCAACCTGAGGAGCGAGTTCGCGTCGCACCCGACGCAGCGCCTCATAGACCGGCTCGAGTTTGGCAAAGTCTGCCCGTGTCGCCAGCGTTGCAACCCGCGCCGGCGTGTCCAGCGGGTCGAGCCGCGGGCCTTCGCCGGCCTCGAACCGCACCGCGCGGCCGAGCGCGTAGGGCATGACCAGGATATCCGAGAAGATGACCGCGGCGTCGAAGTTGAAACGCCGGATCGGCTGCAGCGTGACCTCGGCGGCATAGTCCGGCGTGAAGCAGAGGTCGAGAAAGCCGCCGGCCCTGGCGCGCAGGGCGCGATATTCCGGCAGATAACGGCCGGCCTGTCGCATCATCCAGATCGGGGGTACGCGCTGGCGCTGGCCGGACAGGACTTCGAGGAAGGGTTTCATGGGGCGTTCTGGCTCACGCGTCGTTCCGCTGGCGGTATCAGCATGTTGCGGTTCCCGGCACAAGCTGGTTCCGTCCGGCCGGGCCGATGGAACTGCAGCGTAGCAGGCGCATTATCCCGGGACGATGGAGGCACAACATGGTTGAGAAATTCAATCCCGCGCCACTCGACAAGCACGCCGTCGATCCCCGCGAGGCCGAGCGCGCCGACCAGGACACCCATGCGCGAACTCGAGGCGGGCCTGATCGACAGCTTTCCAGCCTCCGATCCGGTAAGTGCGGCGCAGCCGGCGCGATCGAAACACGATGGCGCGCGGGAAGATGCATCGCTTTGGGGTAAGGTCAAGGCAGCGTTCCGCTAGATCGCCGTCGCCATCTGGTTTGCGATCCGGACGTGAGAAACTCGCGGGCCCCATCAATAATGCGGCGGTGGTTCGTTGGCGGAGCCCGGCGCCCGCGCCTCGGCTTCCCGCAGCCGCTCGCCGAGAATGGCGAGCTGGCGTGTCAGCGCATCGATCTGTTGCCATTGTGCGGTAATGGTGCTGTTCAGCGTCTCGATGGCCTCATCGAGGAACGTCAGCCGGCTTTCCAGCGTGTCGATGCGCTCGCCGAGCGTGTTCGCGTCATTCATCGGAACCGGGTCCCGTGTGGCATGGCGGGGGTTTATCAGGCGGGTGAAGGAGAGGAAAGGCGTTCGCCGCCGCAATGGAGCTCAGCAAAATCGTCATGCCCGGCCTTGTGCCGGGCATCCACGTCTTCGCTGCAATCAGACAAGAAAGAGGTGGATGGCCGGGACGAGCCCGGCCACGACGAAAAAGGCCATGCATTGCCCATGAGCTCGGGAATATGCCATGTAGTTCGCGCCTGCAGGGCAATACGGAAGAACAACGATAAAACGATAAAGCGAGCAGTTGGGCATGAGGAATTTCCATCTCGCCGGCCGATCGACGGTTCATGCGGAGAACGCGATGGTGGCGACGTCGCACCCGCTGGCGGCGCTGGCGGCGATCGAGGTGATGCGGGCAGGCGGCACGGCCGCGGACGCCGCGGTGGCGGCCTCGGCGCTGCTCGCCGTCATCGAGCCGCAATCCACCGGCATCGGCGGCGACTGCTTTGCCCTGATCCAGCCGAAAGGCGAGGGCAGGATCGTTGCCTATAATGGCTCGGGCCGCGCGCCGATGGCGGCGACGCCCGAATGGTATCTCGAACACAATTTGCGTTCGATTCCGCTGACCTCGGCGCATGCCGTCAGCATTCCCGGCGCGATCGACGCCTGGGAGGTTATTCTGCAGGATCACGGCAAGTTCGGGCTCGACAGCTTGCTGCAGCCCGCGATCAAGGCCGCGGAACAAGGCTATGTGGTCGCCCCGCGTATCGCCTTTGACTGGAACCTGCAGTTCGAGAAGCTGAAGAAAGGCACCAACACCGGGCGCTATCTGCTGCCGCATGGCAAGCCGGCGGTGGCGGGCGATGTGATCCATCAGCCCGAACTTGGCCGGACCCTGCGGGCGATCGCCACGGGCGGCCGCGATGCGTTCTACACGGGCGCCATCGCCGCGGACATGGTCGAGACCCTGCGCGGCATCGGCGGCCTGCATACGCTCGAGGATTTCGCCGACCACGGCACCGAGACTACGGCGCCGATCGGCACCATCTACAAGGGGCACGACGTCTGGCAGTGCCCGCCGAACGGCCCGGGCATCACCATGCTGGTGATGCTGAATATCCTGTCGCGGTTCGACCTGACGAAGTTTCCCGCCGTCAGCGTCGAGCGCTTTCATCTCGAAGCCGAGGCGGCGCGGGTCGCCTACATGATGCGCGAGCAGTACATTGGCGATCCCGCCCAGGGCGACGTCGATGTGGTCAGGATTCTGACCAGGGAATTCGCCGACGAGCACGGCGCCAGGATCCGGCTGGACGGGATGCTGGACCTGCCGAACGTGGCGCCGCCGATGAACCCCTCGACCGTGTACATCACGGTGGTGGACAAGGACCGCAACGTCTGTTCCTTCATCAATTCGATCGCGCATTCGTTCGGATCGGCGATCGTCTCCAACAAGACCGGCATTCTCCTGCAAAACCGCGCCGGCGGTTTCCGCATCCAGCCCGGCCATTCCAATTGTATTGCGCCGGGCAAGCGGCCGCTCCACACCATCATGCCGAGCCTGGTCACCAGGGGCGGCCGCGCGGTGATGCCGTTCGGCGTCATGGGCGGCCAATACCAGCCGGTCGGGCAGACCCACGTTCTGACCAACATCCTCGATTATGGCTGTGATGTGCAGGAAGCCATCGATATGCCGCGCGGCCTGCATTATGAAGGCGTCTACCAGCTCGAGGACGGCGTGCCCGCCGCGGTCGTCGAGGGCCTGAAAAAGCTCGGACACAAGACCGCCAGCGTGGTCGCTCCGCTCGGCGGCGGCCAGGCCATCTGGATTGATGCGGACAAGGGCACGCTGACCGGCGGTTCCGATCCGCGCAAGGACGGTTGCGCACTCGGCTATTGAGCGACCGGCTTGCCACGACGGTAGCCCGGATGCAGCGCAGCGAAATCCGGGGCCGTGGCATCCGCATCGCGATTCCCGGATTGCGCTGCGCTGCATCCGGGCTACGAAAGGACATGAACAGATGCGAAGTTTCCGGTTTCGAAGTCTTCCGCTTGTCGTTGCCGTCGCGATCGGGGTGACCGGCGCCTTTCTCTCCGCCGCGCCATCCGGCGCGTTGGCCCAGACCGCAGGAAAAACCATGACCACAGCTTCAGGCTTGCAGATCATCGATAGCAATGTCGGCACCGGCGCCTCGCCGAAGCCGGGCCAGATTTGCGTCATGCATTACACCGGCTGGCTTTACGAGGGCGGCAAGAAGGGCAGGAAATTCGACAGTTCGGTCGATCGCAACGAACCGTTCGAGTTTCCGATCGGCCAGCACAAGGTCATTGCCGGCTGGGACGAGGGGGTCGCCACCATGAAGGTCGGCGGCAAGCGCACCCTGATCATTCCGCCCGCGCTCGGCTACGGTGCCCGCGGCGCCGGCGGCGTCATCCCGCCGAACGCGACGCTGATGTTCGATGTCGAATTGCTGGCGGTGAAATAGATTCCCGGCTGCTGCGAAGGGGGGAGGCCCGTCGTGAAGATCTCCGTTCTTGACGATTATTTCGACACGGTGCGCACCCTCGATTGCTTCGCCCGGCTTGCGGGACACGACGTCACGATCTGGAACGACCACGTCCAGGACGTCGATGCGCTGGCGAGTCGGCTGCGTGACGCCGAAGCGCTGGTGCTGATCCGCGAGCGGACGCAGATTCGCGCTCCCTTGCTGGACCGGTTGCCGAAGCTGAAGCTGATCAGCCAGCGCAGCGTGTATCCCCACATCGATATCGACGCCTGTACCCGACTCGGCATCGTCGTGTCGTCCGGCCAGCATGCCGGCACGCCGTCTTACGCCGCCGCGGAATTGACCTGGGCGCTGGTGCTGGCGGCGATGCGCGCGCTGCCGCAGCAGATGGCGGCGCTGCAGGCCGGCAAATGGCAGATCGGGGTCGGCCACACCCTGCGCGGCAAGACGCTCGGCATCTACGGCTATGGCCGGATCGGCGCCGTCGTTGCCGGCTACGGCAAGGCGTTCGGCATGAGAGTGCTGGTATGGGCGCGCGAGAACGCTCTGGCGCAGGCGCGGGCCGACGGCTACGAAACCGCGCCCAGCAAGGACGCTTTGTTCGAACAATGCGACGTGCTGTCGCTGCATATGCGCCTGGTCGAGGCGACCCGCGGCATCGTCACGCCGGCCGATCTGGCGCGGATGAAACCGACGGCGCTGCTGGTCAACACCAGCCGCGCCGGGCTGATCGAACCGAATGCCCTGGTGAATGCCTTGCGTGCCGGCCGGCCCGGCATGGCGGCGGTCGACGTCTACGAAAAGGAGCCGCTGCGCGACGTCCACGACCCGCTGCTGACCATGGACAACGTGGTTTGCACGCCGCATATCGGCTACGTTTCGCGCGACGAATACGAACTGCAGTTCGCGGATATTTTCGATCAGATCGTTGCCTTCGCCGCAGGTACGCCGATCCATGTCGTCAATCCGGGGGCGATCGGCAGGCGCTGAGCGGCAACAAAAAGACCGGCCCCGAAGGACCGGTCTGCTGCACATCGACTGGCGTCGATCAGAGGTTCTTGTTGCTTGCCGCGGCCGCCTTGTTCACGGCGTCCTTGGTGGCTTCCTTGGCGTCACCGACGGCCTTCTGACCCTTGCCTTTGACTTCCTGGATCACGCCTTCGCCCTGCAAGCGGTCGGAACCGACCGCTTGGCCGACGCCCTGCTTGGCCTTGCCGACGGCCTCGTTGGCGGCGCCTTTAACCTTGTCTGTCGTTGCACCCATGGAACTCTCCTTTGCAGATGTTACGCTTCGCAGGGACAAGTCTCCCATGCGCCGAGGGTTCCGTTATCCGGCTGGTTTGCGGCCGAGGTTTTCGCTACCGTTGGCGGGAACGTTTTCCGGGAAAGCCATTCATGACAGGCCATCACGACCATACCCATCCGCACGACCACGACGACCGCTGGAAGCATGACGGCGTCCGCGTTATTCCCGGCGACCAGCTTGATCCCAACGTGCCCTCGACTGCCGGGATGGACCGCAAGGCCGCGATCAATTTTGCCCGCGTCGGTGCGCAGAAATTGTGGGCGGGCACCGTGACCATCAAGCCCGATGCCAAGACCGGCGCGCATCATCACGGTCATCTCGAGAGCATCATCTATGTCGTGAAAGGCAAGGCGCGCATGCGCTGGGGCGAGCATCTGCAATTCACCGCCGAAGCCGGCCCCGGCGATTTCATCTTCATCCCGCCCTATGTCCCGCACCAGGAGATCAACGCCAGCCGCGACGAGGTGCTGGAATGCGTGCTGGTCCGCAGCGACGGCCAGGCGGTCGCGATCAATCTCGACATCGAGCCGGTGGAGAAGCCGGAGACGGTATTGTGGGTCGATCCGGTACACCGCGATCCCGCCGAGACCAAGTGACAGCGTCATTCCCGGATGGTCAAGCTCGAGATCGCCCGGCGCCGAAGAGCGTATGAAGGGGGCTGAAAGCCGCCTTCGCACCCCCGCTCAGGCCTGGCTGCTGCGCCATCCTGGAGAGCGGCGTTGCCGCCGCGCTCGCCCTCGCCGCACAATGAAGTAGCACCGTAGCGTCAGAAGCGGACGATCCAGGGGATCCGGTTCCAGTGGATGCGGCGGTGATAGAAATGCGGCCAGTAGATCGGAAACGGCTCCCAATATGCGGTCCGGTAATAGCCGTATCGCCGGTGACGATGGGCGTAGCGGCGATGGCGCGGTGGCGCCGTATCGGCGTCGGCCGCGGGTAGCGTCGGCGCGGCGGTCTTCGGTACAATCGAGGGACGTGGAACGCTCGGTGGCGGTGCTTCGGTCTGGGTCGCCGCCGGCGCGGTGGAAGCCGCCGGCGCATCTTCGGCGTGGCCCGGAAGGGTTTGGCCGATCACCAGCAAGGCTGCGACGGCAAGGGCGGTGCAATGCAGTTTCATCGCGATCATCCCTGTGGCGCCGCGGCAATGAGAACATTTTTCATGGCAATCCCCTGTTCGAAATATCCTGGAGGTGTCGGGCGTGTCCCCGACCCGGTCATCCCGCCTGACAATCGGCTGGCCGGGCAAAGCCCTTGTTGCAGTCTTCCCGCCAGGCATGGCTGGCGACTCACCGTGCGACCGTTACTTTGAGGCGGTCTTGGTGTCCATGTTGACCACCTGGACGCGGCGGTTGACCGGATCCATCGGCGCATTCGGATCTTTCGGCCTGTCCTTGCCATAGCCGACGGTGACGAGATCGGTGCCGACGATACCGAACTTCGTGGTCAGGTAGCGCTTGATGGTGTCGGCGCGGCGTTCGGAGAGATCCTGGTTGAAGGCTTCGCTGCCGACGGCATCGGTGTGGCCGGCGACAATGAACGTCGACCCCTTGAGATTAGCATCCGAGAGCGCCTTGCCGAGGGCCTGCACATCCGGCAGCGAACTCGTGCGGATCTCGGCCGAGTTGTAATCGAATTGAATGTCGAGATCGATCTTCGGCTTGGTTGAGGCGATTTGCGCGATCTCCTCGCGCTCTCCCGTCGAGAGCGAACGGGTCTTCCGGTTGCGCAGGGTCTGGATGAAGCCGATTTCCTTGGCCTTGACCGCGGGATCAACCTGCGGTTCGGCCGACAGGCTGCGCGTGAGCGGCTTGGGGGTCAGCGCATGCACGATCTGGTCTGCCGAGACCTTGTCATCGCCGGCGAGCGCCAATCCGGCCGTCATCGACAGCGCGGCACTTAGCGAAATCGCCGTAAGCCCGGTAAGTCTGAGCAAGCTGGTCATTGTCGTATCCTCGCTATTAGGCCTGATAACGATTTGATGATCCAGGCTAGAATAGGTTCAAAGCCGTGAATGTGATCCAGATCACGCTGGAAGGGTCCGATCGAGAATGACCCGTTTTTCGTCATGGCCGGGACGCCCGGCCATGACCGTCTCCCCGACAAACGAAGGATGAAGCCACCGTGCGACGGACCCGCTCCGCGGCGCGTCGTCTCGTCTCGCCGACCGGTTCGGCCGCTTCCCGTCCAAAGTGATCCAGATCACATTCGTGGCCGGATAACTGCACCAGATTGAGCCGATCGGATGCGGCTTTTGCGGCCGTTTCTTCAAAGTCAGGCAGGGGAGAATAGATCATGCGCTTCCTGATCGCGGCAATGGCAATCACCGGACTTCTCGTCAGCTCCAATGTGGCCAAGGCCGACAAGCGCGTTGCCTTCGTGGTCGGCAATGGCGCCTACACGAATGTCACCCAGCTTCCGAACCCTCCGATCGACGCCAAGGCGATGGCCACGGTTCTACGCAATGTCGGTTTCGAGGTCGTCGAAGGCACCAACCTGACCCGCGACAAGATGACGGAACGGCTGCTCGAATTCGGCAAGAAGGCGCAAGGCGCCGACGTTGCGGTGTTCTTCTACGCCGGCCACGGCATCGCGATCAACGGCACCAACTATCTGCTGCCGGTCGATGCCGACATCAAGTCGGAAATGGACGTCAAGCTCGGCAGCGCCATCAATGTCGATCTCACGCTGGACCAGACCATGGCCGATGCCAAGGTCAAGCTGGTGTTCCTCGATGCCTGCCGCGACAATCCGTTTGCCTCGAAGATCAAGTCGAATTCCGCCACGCGCAGCCTGACGGTGCAATCGGGCCTCGCCGAGATGAAATCCGGAGAGGGAACACTGATCGCCTTCGCCACCGGTCCCGGGCAAACCGCGCTCGACGGGCAGGAGGGCACCAACAGCCCGTTCACCCGCGCGCTGATGGCCAACATCACCCAGCCCGGGGTCGAGATCCAGCAGGCGATGACCAAGGTTCGCGCCCAGGTCAACGAGGAGACCAACAAGGGCCAATTGCCGTGGGGCCACACCAATCTGATCGGCTCGGTGTATCTCAATCCGGCCCCGGCGGCGGATGGTGCGGCGGCCGAGACCCCGAACACGCCGGTGGCCGCCGCCGGCTCGGCTTCCGAGGTCGAACTCGAGTTCTGGCGCTCGATCAAGGACTCCAACAAGCCGGAAGAACTGAACGCGTACCTGACCAACTATCCGAGCGGAACGTTCAAATCGCTGGCGCTGGCCCGCATTGCCGAGTTGCAGAATGGTCCGTCGACCACGACCCGTAACCTGAGCACCGGCATCGATCCCCAAACCTTCACCGAACAGGCCGACCAGACCAGTGAAGATCAGATCGGCCTCAACAGGAACCAGCGCCGCGACGTGCAGCGCCGATTGACTGGACTTGGCTTCGACACCAAGGCGACCGGCAAGTTCGACGACGCGACCCGCGCCGTCATCATGCGCTGGCAGGCGGCGCGCGGCTATCCCGCGACCGGCTTCCTCAACACGCTGGAACACAAGGCGTTGCTGTCGGAGATTGCTTCGACCCGGGTTGCTTCCAGCGATGAGTCGGACGACGAGCCGGTGCATCGTTCCCGCCGCTCCGGCGGCGGAGGCGGCGGCCGCCATTACGGCGGAGGCGGCGGACCCGGTGCGCTGTTCGGCCACATGATGGGCGGATTGTTTGGACGCCACTGACATCGCTGTTCAACCGTGAGTTGAGAGACTCGAAAAAAATCAAGAGGCGGCTCGCGTGCCGCCTCTTTTGCTGCGATGCTGCGGTCGCAATGCCGACGCGGGAGGGCCGATGTGCCGACAATAATTCGGCCAGATGGGCGGCTATCATGACGGTTCGACACCAGAACAGCGAAGAAGCCCGGTCTGTGTTTCATACTCCGAAGCGACAAAGCGACTATCAGGGCTATCGGGCGATCGCGCCGGACCGCACCGTGATCTCGATGCCGGTCCTGATCGGCGCGGCCATGATCGCCGCGGCGATTTTGCTGGCGGCGCTGATTACGGCGCTTGGCACCCGATTCGCGGGACTCGAAAGCACGTCCGACGAGAATGTGTGGCTGATCGACCGGCTTACCGGCAATGTTTACAAATGCGACGCACCGGAGCGCGGCAAGGCGTCATGTGATGCGGAGGTCGCGACCGGAAGCGTCGGCGCACCGTCGAAGCACTGACACCGCCGCTCGGGCCGCGGGCACCCGAAGCTTTTCACTTCGGAGCAAACATTCGGCGCGAATCTCGCTACATTGCCGCCGCAATGCCCGCCGCCGACCAAGCCCGCCCCCTGACCAAGGCCGACGCCAGGCGGATCTGGCTGCGCGCCCAGCGGCTCGACACGCCGGCGCCGTTTGGCGGGGGGCCGCAGGCGACCGCGGCTGCGGTCGAACAGCTCGGCTATGTGCAGATCGACACCATCAACGTCATCGAGCGCTCCCATCATCATGTGCTGTGGAGCCGAATTCCTCAATACCGGCGCGCGGATCTGCGCCACGCCCAGAGCGTCGACAAGAGCCTGTTCGAATACTGGACCCATGCGCTGTCTTACGTGCCGACCCGGGACTTGCGCTTCTTCATCCCGGCCATGAAGCGGCATCGGCGCGAAGGTCATCGATGGTTCAATTCGGTCAGTCCGGCCGACCTGCGCAAGGTGATGACGCTGATTCGGCGCGGCGGCGCCCTGACCATCCGTGACATCGATGACGACGTGCTGACCGACAAGGAGCATCTGTGGGCCAGCCGCAAGCCGTCGAAGCGGGCGCTGCAACTGGCTTTCTACACCGGCGCGCTCACCATCAGCGAGCGTAACGGCATGCTCAAGACCTATGAGCTGATGGCGCGTCATTTCGGCTGGGACACGCCGCCGAAGCCGGCTTCGGCGAAGGAAGTCACCGTCTACCTGCTCGACCGGGCGCTGCGCGCACAGGGGCTGGTCAGCCTCGATTCGATCTGTCATCTCGATGCGCCGAGCAAGGCGGCGGTCCGCCGCCTGATCGAGGCCCGGGTCCGCCGCCACGAACTGGTGGCTGTTGCGCTCGACGGCGCCGGCAAGCAGGAACACTGGGGACGTCCCGAAACGCTGGAAACTGCCGCGGCCGACCCCGCCGAACTCGTGCACATCCTCTCGCCGTTCGATCCGCTGGTCATCCAGCGCAAGCGCAGCGAGTTGTTTTTCGGCTACGGCCATCGCTTCGAG
This sequence comes from uncultured Alphaproteobacteria bacterium, assembly GCA_963748165.1. Taxonomy (GTDB): domain Bacteria; phylum Pseudomonadota; class Alphaproteobacteria; order Rhizobiales; family Xanthobacteraceae; genus Bradyrhizobium. The sequence continues at coordinate 24,805 of CAVVIM010000007.1, read as the reverse complement.
GCCTATGTGCCGAAGCAGAAACGGCTGTTCGGCTATTTCGCGCTGCCGGTGCTGGTCGGCGACGAGATCGTTGCCGCCATCGACCTCAAGACCGACCGCAGAGAGCGCAAGCTGCTGCTGCAGCAATGGAGCTGGGTCGGCAGCGCCGCGCGGCGCGGCGCGCGCAAGGAGCTGAAGCGCCGGATCGAGCAGGAACTGCACCGGTTCGAACAATTTCAGCTCGCGGACTGAGCCTGCACCCGGGAACCGGCGGCCGCGGCCGTCGTTAGCCCGGTAATGCCAGCCAGCTCCGGAGGCGTCATGCGCAGCGACAGGTCGATACTGGAGAAGATCGCCGACACCGCAAGAGACATTGTCAGGATTGCCTCGGATGCCGCCGACCATGCGCTGGGGCCGGAACAACGGCCGGCCGTCAGGCCGCATGACCCGGTGACCTTCAGGCATCGGGCGAAAAAACTCGCGAAAAGTCCCCCGGATAGCCAGCCGAGAAGGCGCCAGGCCGGAATTCGGTAGGCGAAAAATCGGCAAAACGCCGGCGGCGGCGCGGCCCGCTGTTCTTCACGGATTCATGATCAATGACGATTATTGACATTCGTCAGTAATCAATCAATACTCCTCACAGCTTCAGCCGGAGGGGTACAGGATGTTGGTCCGTTCAATTTTCATGAGCTATTCCAGGCTATTAGCTGGCGTTTCGCTGGCGTTTCTGGCAATTGCGCTGGCTGGCTGCAACGACTCCGTCGCCGAGAAGGCTTCGCCCGGACGGCCTGTCCTGGTCGCTACCGTGCATTATGAAGCCGAATCGCCGGAGCGCAGCTTTGTCGGCACCATCAGGCCCCGCATTGAAACCGACATGGGCTTTCGCGTCCCCGGCAAGGTCGCCAAACGCCTCGTCGAAGTCGGCCAGACCGTCGATGTCGGTCAGCCACTGGCAACGCTCGACGAAATCGATCTGAAACTGCAGGCCGAACAGGCCGAGGCCGAACTGCGGGCCGCGACCGGCGTACTGGCGCAGGCCGCCGCCGCCGAAACCCGTGCCCGGGATCTGCGCGCCAAGGGCTGGGCCACCGATGCCCAACTGGATCAGGCGAAGGCCGCCGGCGACGAGGCGCGGGCGCGCCTCAATCGCGCCGAGCGCTCGGTCGACCTCACCCGGAATTCGCTTTCCTATGCGACGCTGGAAGCCGACACCCGGGGCGTCGTCACCGCGACCCTGGTTGAGCCCGGTCAGGTGGTGGCTTCCGGACAGACCGCGATCCGCGTCGCCCGCTTTGCCGAAAAGGAAGCGGTGGTCGCAATTCCGGAAACCCTGCTCGGCCGCGCCAAGGACGGCGTCGCCAGCGTGACCCTATGGTCCGAGCCCGGCAGGAAATATGCCGCGAAGCTGCGCGAGGTCGCGCCCTCGGCCGACCCCGCGACCCGCACCTATCTGGCGAAATTCTCGCTGCCCGACGCCGACGACCGCGTCTCGCTCGGCATGACCGCGACGCTGACGCTGGCTGATCGGGCGACCGAACGGGTGGCACGGCTGCCGCTGTCGGCGCTGTTCAGCGAGGGCGGCGATCCATCGCTCTACATTGTCGACGCCAATGGCGACGTCGCACTGAAGCCGGTCACCGTGAAATCCTACGAGACCGATCAGGTCGTCATCTCCGGCGGTGTCGAGGAAGGTGCGAAAGTCGTCACGCTCGGCGTGCAAAAGCTCGATCCGGCCCAGAAGGTCAGGATCGTCTCGTCGCTGTCGTTCTGATTTTCGGTCATTACGACGGTCCAAACGAAGTCCCTGGAGGGCGAGATGAAGCGTTTCAATCTGTCGGGCTGGGCAGTCAGCCATCCCGCACTCATTCTGTTCCTGATCATCGCGCTCGGCGCGGCCGGGTTCGTTTCCTATCAGCGCCTGGGACGGGCCGAAGATCCGTTCTTCACGGTCAAGGTGGTGAACGTCTCGGCGATCTGGCCCGGCGCGACCGCCGAGGAAATGCAGATGCAGGTCGCCGATCCGATCGAGAAGAAGCTGCAGGAGCTGCCTTATTTCGAGAAGGTGCAGACCTATTCGAAGCCGTCATTCACGGCGATGCAGGTCACTTTCCGGGATTCGACGCCGCCAAAGGAAGTGCCGTATCTGTTTTACCTGCTGCGCAAGAAGCTTGCCGACGTGCAGGGCCAGCTTCCCACCGGCCTGCTCGGCCCCGTCGTCAACGACGAATTCAGCGACGTCGATTCGATCCTCTACATGATGACCGGCGACGGCGCCGACTACGCGCAGTTGAAAAAGGCCGCCGAAGGCCTGCGGCAACGGCTGCTGAAGGTGTCCGGCGTCACCAAGGTCGATCTCTACGGCACCCAGGACGAGAAGATCTATGTCGAGTTCTCGCATGCCAAGCTGGCGACGCTCGGGATTACGCCGCAGGCCCTGTTCAATTCGCTCGCCAAGCAGAACAATGTCGTGCCGGCCGGCACGGTCGAGACCTCCGCGCAGCGCGTGCCGCTTCGCGTCACCGGCGCGCTCGATGGCGTCAAGGCGGTGGCGGAGACGCCGGTCGAGAGCAATGGCCGGGTGTTCCGGCTCGGCGACATCGCCACCATCACCCACGGTTATGTCGATCCGCCGAGCTTCGTGGTGCGCCAGCAAGGCAAGCCCGCGCTCGGCATCGGCGTCGTCACCGCCAAGGGCGCCAACATCCTCGAGCTCGGCAAGGACGTGGCGGACGCCACCGCGGAGTTCATGAACGCCGTGCCGCAGGGCATCAATATCGATCAGATCGCCGATCAGCCCAAGGTGGTCGAGCATGCGGTCAGCGAGTTCGTGCACTCCTTCATCGAGGCGCTGGCGATCGTGCTGTTCGTTTCCTTTGTCGCGCTGGGCTGGCGCACCGGCATCGTGGTGGCGCTGTCGGTGCCGCTGGTGCTGGCGATCGTCTTCATCGTCATGAACGCGATGTCGCTCGACCTGCACCGCATCACGCTCGGCGCGCTGATCATCGCACTCGGGCTATTGGTCGACGACGCCATCATTGCGGTCGAGATGATGGTGGTGAAGATGGAGCAGGGCTGGGACCGCATTCGCGCGGCGTCCTTTGCCTGGGAATCCACCGCGTTTCCGATGCTGACGGGAACGCTGGTGACCGCGGCCGGATTCCTCCCGATCGGCTTCGCCAATTCCGCGGTCGGCGAATATGCCGGCGGCATCTTCTGGATCGTGGCGATTGCGCTGGTCGCATCCTGGTTCGTGGCGGTGATCTTCACACCCTATATCGGCGTCAAGCTGCTGCCGAACATCACCGTCAGCCACAGCCACGATCCCCACGCGGTGTATGAGACGCGGATCTACCGGCTGTTGCGCGGCATGATCCAGTGGTGCGTCGACCACCGCGTCAAGGTGGTGCTGGCGACGGTCGGCATCTTCGCGCTGTCGATCGTGGCGTTCGGCCATGTGCAGCAGCAGTTCTTCCCGCTGTCCGAACGGCCGGAGCTGTTCCTGCAATTGCGCCTGCCCGAGGGTACTGCATTCCGCGTCACCGAGCAGTCGGTCAAGACCGCGGAAGCGCTGCTCAAGGACGACAAGGACATCTCGACCTACACCGCCTATGTCGGCCAGGGTTCGCCGCGGTTCTGGCTCGGGTTGAACCCGCAGCTTCCGGACGAATCCTTTGCCGAAATCGTCATCGTCGCCCGCGACGTCGAAGCGCGCGAGCGCATCAAGGCCAGGCTGGAGAAGGCGGTCGACGATGGCGCGCTGACCGCGGCGCGGGTGCGGGTCGACCGCTTCAATTTCGGCCCGCCGGTCGGCTTTCCCGTGCAGTTCCGCGTGATCGGCCCCGATACCAGGACCGTGCGCGACATCGCCTACCGGGTGCGCGACGTCGTCAGGCAGAATCCCAACGTCAAGGATCCGCAACTCGACTGGAACGAGCAGTCGCCCTATCTGAAGCTCGTGGTCGACCAGGACCGCGCCCGCGCGCTCGGGCTTACGCCGCAGGATGTCTCGCAGGCGCTTGGCATGCTGATCTCGGGCGTGCCGGTGACCACGGTGCGCGAGGGCATCGAGAAGGTCGATGTGGTGGCGCGCGCGGTGCCGTCGGAACGGCTCGATCTCGGCCATGTCGGCGATCTCACCGTGACGTCGCGCAATGGCGTCGCGGTGCCGTTGTCGCAGATCGCCAGGATCGAGTACTCCCATGAGGAGCCGATCCTGTGGCGGCGCAACCGCGACATGGCGATCACGGTGCGCGCCGATGTCGCCGACGGCGTCCAGGCGCCCGACGTCACCAACCAGATCTGGCCGAAATTGCAGGACATCCGCGCCAGCCTGCCGCCGGCCTACCGGATCGAAATGGGCGGCGCGATCGAGGAATCGGCCAAGGGCAACGCGTCGATCTTCGTGCTGTTTCCGCTGATGGTCATGGTCATGCTGACCCTGCTGATGATCCAGTTGCAGAGCTTTTCGCGGCTGCTGCTGGTGTTCCTCACCGCACCGCTCGGCATTATCGGGGCCTCGCTCGGCCTCAATGTCGCGAACCAGCCGTTCGGCTTCGTGGCGCTGCTCGGTCTGATTGCGCTGGCCGGCATGATCATGCGCAATGCGGTGATCCTGGTCGACCAGATCGAGACCGACGTGGCGCACGGCCTGACCCGCAAGGAGGCGATCGTCGAGGCCACCGTCCGGCGTGCCCGGCCGGTGGTGCTGACGGCGCTGGCCGCGATCCTGGCGATGATTCCGCTGTCGCGCTCGGCGTTTTGGGGTCCGATGGCGATCACCATCATGGGCGGCCTGTTTGTCGCCACCTTCCTCACCTTGCTGTACCTGCCGGGCCTGTATGCCCTCTGGTTCCGCAACAGCCTTGAACAAAGCGGCCGGAGCGAACACATTGATCTTGCACCGCATCAAGGCGAATCAGAACCCGTAATTCCGCTTGCTGCGGCCGCGGAATAATTGAACATTGGCAGCCAACATGACGCTCGTTTCCGACCACGTCGAAGCCGACACCCGAGAGCGGATTCTCGCGGTGGCGGAACGTCTGTTCCGCGAAATCGGCTACCAGAAGACCACGGTGGCCGACATCGCCAAGGTGCTGCGGATGAGCCCGGCGAATGTCTATCGCTTTTTCGATTCCAAGAAGGCGATCCACGAGGGCGTGGCGCGCGGCCTGATGGGCGGGGTCGAGGATGCGGCGCAGGCCATCGCAAGCAAGCGCGAATCGGCGGCGTCGCGACTGCGCGAGCTTCTGACCACGATCCACCGCATGAACAGCGAACGCTATGTCGTCGATTCCAAGCTGCACGAGATGGTCGAGTTCGCGATGCAGGAGAGCTGGGATGTCTGCGTCGCCCATATGGAGCGGGTGACCGAGACCATCGGGGCGGTGATCGCCGACGGCGTCGCGTCCGGCGAATTCGCGGTCGATGACGTGCCGGCGGCGGCGATGTGCACCTGCACCGCGATGATACGGTTCTTCCATCCGCAGATGATAGCGCAATGCGCCGACAAGCCCGGGCCTTCGCTCGAGCAGATGATCGATTTTGTGCTGGCGGCGCTGATGCCGCGCGGTAAGGCGTCGTTGGTGACTTGATATGGATCGCTTCGTCGCGGCGTCATTCCGGGATGGTGCTTACGCACCATCCCGGAATGACGGCGATCGGGAAGGGAATTATTGGGCGTGACCGAAAAGGATTTGCATTATTACGAACCGGCGAAGGGCCACGGCCTGCGGCACGATCCTTTCAATGCTATCATCGCGCCACGGCCGATCGGCTGGATCTCCTCGCGGGATACCAAAGGCAATGTCAATCTGGCGCCCTACAGCTTCTTCAACGGCTTCAACTACGTCCCTCCCATCATCGGCTTTTCCTCGACCTCGTGGAAGGACAGCGTCGGCAATATCCAGGAGACCGGCGAGTTCGTCTGGAATCTCGCGACCAGGGATCTGGCGCAGCAGATGAACGCCACCGCGGCGCATGTCGCCCGCGATATCAGCGAGTTCGCGATCGCCGGTCTGACCGCGGTGCCGAGCCGGCTCGTCGGCGTGCCCCGGGTGGCGGAGAGCCCGGTCTCGTTCGAATGCAAGCTGACCCAGATCATCCAGTTGCAGGCCGCCGACGGCCGCAAGGTCAAGGGCTGGCTCACCCTCGGCGAGGTTGTCGCAGTGCACATCGACAAGTCCCTGATCAAGGACGGCGTCTACCAGACCGCGCTGGCGCGCCCGATCGTGCGCGCCGGCCGCAAGGGCGATTATTTCGAGATCAGGCCGGATGCCATGTTCGAGATGGAAAGGCCGGACTGAACATTTTATTCAATTTCGCTTTACTCTTGCTGCGAAGTATCCAGAGATTCCCGCGCATTCCTGCTAGGTTGAACCGCATCGGCGCAGGCGGGCCCGACCGCCGCGGCGCCGCATCGATCATGAGGACATCGCCATGACCTCCTTCCGCCGCGATTTCATCACCAAGCCGATCTTCTCCTGGGCGTGCGGCGTGCTGCCGGCGATGTCGGACACCGAGCGCGAAGCGCTGGAGGCCGGCGACGTCTGGTGGGACGCCGATCTGTTCACCGGCAATCCCGACTGGTCGAAACTGCTGGCCACGGCGCCGGCGGCCTTGACGCCGGAAGAACAGGCCTTTCTCAACGGCCCGGTCGATCAGCTCTGCGCCATGCTCGACGACTGGAAGATCAATTGGGAATGGCGCGACCTTCCGCCGGAAGCCTGGGATTTCATCAAGCAGAAGAAGTTCTTCGGCATGATCATCCCGACCGAATTCGGCGGGCTCGGCTTCTCGCCCTACGCGCATTCCGAAGTGGTACGCAAAATTTCGTCGCGCTCGCTGACCGCCGCGGTCACCGTGATGGTACCGAATTCGCTCGGCCCCGGCGAACTGCTGATGCGCTTCGGCACCACGGACCAGCAGCAGACCTGGTTGCCGCGGCTGGCCGACGGCCGCGAGATTCCCTGCTTCGGGCTGACCAGCCCGGAAGCCGGCTCCGATGCCGCCGCGATGATCGATAGCGGCATGATCTGCAAGGGCGAATTCGAGGGACGCGAGGTGCTCGGCCTGCGGCTCAACTGGCACAAGCGCTATATCACGCTCGGCCCGGTCGCGACCCTGCTCGGCCTCGCCTTCAAGGCCTACGACCCCGATCATCTGGTCGGCGGCGAAGCCGAACTCGGCATCACCGTGGCATTGATCCCGACCCATCTGCCCGGCGTCGAGATCGGCCGTCGCCATCTACCGGCGATGCAGGTGTTCCAGAACGGCCCGAACTGGGGCCGCGACGTGTTTATCCCGATGGACTACATCATCGGCGGGCAGCAGCGCCTCGGCCAAGGCTGGAAAATGCTGATGACGGCACTCGCCGCCGGGCGCGGCATCTCGCTGCCGTCGCTGTCGGCCGCCGGCGCGGCTTACGCGGCGCGCACCACCGGGGCCTATGCGCGGATCCGCGAGCAGTTCAACGTGCCGATCGGGAAATTCGAGGGCATCGAGGAGCCGCTCGCCCGCATCGCCGGCACCGCCTATCTGCTTGACGCCGCGCGGCGGCTGACCTGTGCCGCGCTCAACCAGGGCCATCATCCGGCGGTGATTTCCGGCATCATGAAGCTGCAGGCCACCGAGCGGATGCGGATCGCGATCGACGACGCCATGGACATCCACGGCGGCAAGGCCGTGATCGACGGCCCGCAGAATTACCTCGGCAATCTTTATCGTTCGGTACCGGTCGGCATCACGGTCGAGGGTGCCAATATCCTTACCCGCAATCTGATCGTGTTCGGGCAGGGCGCGATCCGCGCCCATCCCTATCTGCTGGAAGAGATGAACGCGCTTGGCGACGATGACCATGCCAGGGGATTGGATGGCTTCGACAAGGCGTTCTGGAAACATATCGGCCACAGCGTGACCACGCTGTTCCGGGCGTGGGGCCGGAGCTGGAGCGGCGGCGTGTTTGCGCCGGCGCCCGCGGCCGGAGCGGCGCGCGGATTCTACCGGCAATTGTCGCGCTATTCCGCGGCCTTCGCGCTTTGCGCCGACATGGCGCTGCTGACGCTCGGCGGCGCGCTGAAGCGCAAGGAAATGCTGTCGGCGCGGTTCGGCGATATCCTCTCGGAACTTTATCTGCTGTCGGCCGCGTTGAAACGCTGGCAGGACGAAGGCCGCGAGCCGGCCGATTTCGCCGTGCTCGAATGGTGCATGGTGAACGGCTTCAAGACCATCGAGATCCGCTTTGCGGAAATCCTTGCCAACCTGCCCAACCGGTTTGTCGCGATCGTGCTGAAATTCCTGGTCCAGCCGTTCGGCGCCCGCGTGCTCGGTCCATCCGATCGCGTGGTCCATCAATGCGCGCAACTGGTGCTGGAGCCGTCGGCGGCGCGGGACCGGCTGACGCCGGACCTGTCGCATGTCGAAGACGACCGCGGCATCGCGCGGCTGGAAAAGGCATTCCTGCTGGTGACCGGCAGCGAGGAAATCGCCAAGCGGGTGCGGGCCGCCCATCTTCACGACTGGCGCGAGGCCGTGAACAAGGGCGTCATCACCCAAAGCGAGGGCGAACAGCTTGCGGCCGCCCAGGACGCGGTGTCCAAGGTGATCGAAGTCGACGACTTCGCGCCGGAGGCGCTGTCGCCGATTTACAAGAAACCCGCCGACGTGCATCAGTTTTTCCAGGAACTCGGTGAAACGAGGGCGGCGAGCTGATGGCGCGACCGGTCTTCATCGTCGACGGCAGCCGGACGCCGTTCCTCAAGGCGCGCAGCGGGCCGGGCCCGTTCACCCCCGTCGATCTCGCCGTGCAGTGCGGCCGGCCGCTGCTGGCGCGACAACCCTTTGCGCCGACCGCGTTCGATCAGGTGATCCTCGGCTGCGTCAACGTCATTGCCGACGAGATGAACCCGGCCCGCGTCGCCGCGCTGCGGCTCGGCATGGGCGAGGCGATGGTTGCCTTCACGGTGCAGATCAATTGCGGCTCCGGCATGCAATCGATCGACACCGCCTATCGCTATATCCGCGAGGGCGCCTCGAATCTGATCCTGGCCGGCGGCTCGGAAGCGCTAAGCTACGCGCCGCTGGTGTGGCCGCAGCAGGGCGTGCGCTGGTTCGCAGGGCTCGCCGGCGCCAAGGGAATCGGCGCCAGGATCGCCGCCGTCCTGAGGGCGCGGCCGGCCTATTTCAAGCCGATCATCGGCCTGGAGCGCGGGCTGACCGACCCGATCACCGAGCTCAACATGGGACAAACCGCCGAAGTGGTCGGGCATCTGTTCGGCATTACCCGCGCCCAATCCGACGCCTATGCCGCCGAAAGCCACAAGCGGCTGGCGAATGCGCAGGCGCAGGGCTGGCTCAAGGGTGAGGTCGAAACCGCCTTCGCCCGCGACGGCAAATTCTACGATCATGACGACGGCGTGCGGCCGGATTCCTCGCCGGAAACGCTGGCCAGGCTGAAGCCGGTGTTCGAGCGGCCCTGGGGCCAGGTCACCGCCGGCAATTCGTCGCAGATCACCGACGGTGCTTCGTGGGTCATCCTTGCTTCCGAGGACGCGGTTGCAAAGCATGGCCTGACGCCAAAAGCGGCGATCGTCGACAGCCAGTGGTCGGCGCTCGATCCCAGCATCATGGGCCTCGGTCCGGTGTTGTCGGCGACCGAACTCCTGAAGCGCCACCAATTGACGCTGCAGGACGTCGAGACCTGGGAATTGAACGAAGCGTTCGCCACCCAGGTGCTGGGTTGCCTCGCGGCCTGGAACGACGACAAGTTCTGCCGCGAGATCCTCGGCCTCGACGGCGCCGCCGGCGAGATCGATCGCGCCCGGCTCAATGTGGACGGCGGCGCGATCAGCCTCGGCCATCCCGTCGGCTGCAGCGGCAACCGCATCGTGCTGCATCTCGTCAACGCCATGAAGCGGCTCGGTACCAGGCGCGGCGTCGCCACCGAATGCATCGGCGGCGGGCAGGGCGGCGCCATGTTGATCGAAACGGTATAGGGAACGTCATGGATTCGAAGATCATGGATGTTCTCGGCGACCGGGTGCTGGAACTCGGGCCGCAGGCCGACGAGGGCGGACCCTATCGGCATTTCAGGCTCTGCCACGACGGTGACGGCGTCGTCTGGCTGCTGTTCGATCGCGCCGGCGCCAGCGCCAACACGCTGTCGGCCGACGTCATCGAGGAGCTGGCCCTCGTGCTTGCCGCGCTGGAAAACCAGCGCCCTGCCGGAATCGTCATTCGTTCCGCGAAAAAATCCGGGTTCATCGCCGGCGCCGACGTCAACGAATTTCGCGGCGCGACCGATCCGCGCGCGGTCGAGACCGCGATCGGACGGGCGCACGCGGTGATCGACCGTCTCGAAGGCATCAAAATTCCGACGGTCGCGGTGATCCATGGCTTCTGCCTTGGCGGCGGCCTCGAAGTCGCGCTCGCCTGCCAGTCGCGGATCGCGATCGACGGCGCCCGCTTTGGTTTTCCGGAGGTGCTGCTCGGCCTGCATCCCGGCCTCGGCGGCACCGCGCGCTTTACCCATCTCGTCAATCCGATGCAGGCGATGACGCTGATGCTGACCGGCCGGACCATCGATGCCCGCAAGGCGCGGGCGCTCGGACTGGTCGATGCGGTGACGCAGGAGCGGCATGTCCGCAACGCGGTCAAGGACGCGGTGTTTGGCCGTCTCAAACCGACCCGGCCTGGCGTCCTGAACACGGTTCTGAACTTCACGCCGGTTCGGGGCTTGCTGGCGTCGCGGATGCGCGCCGAGGCGGAAAAAGCGGCGCCGCATGAGCACTATCCCGCGCCGTACGCCCTGATCGGGCTGTGGGAGAAGCATGGCGGCGACAAGACGGCGATGCTGGCCGCCGAGCAGACCTCGTTCGCCAATCTGATGGTGACGCCGACCGCGCAGAACCTGATCCGGGTATTCTTCCTGCGCGAACAGATGAAGAAGCGCGCTGGCTCCGGCAACAGGGTCGGCCATGTTCACGTCATCGGCGCCGGCGCGATGGGCGGCGATATCGCGGCGTGGTGCGCCAATCAGGGCATGCGGGTGACGCTCGCCGACATGAAGCCGGAACCGGTTGCGGGGGCGATCAAGCGCGCCGCCGACCTGTTCGGCAAGATCATGCACAAGCGCACCGATGTCCGCGACGCGCTGGACCGCCTGATTCCCGATCTCGATGGCGAAGGGGTCCGCAACGCCGATCTGATCATCGAGGCGGTTCCGGAGAAACTCGAGCTGAAGCAGAAGGTCTATGCCGGGATCGAGCCGAAGATGAGGATGGGGGCGATCCTTGCCACCAATACCTCCAGCATTCCGCTGCAGGATCTGCGCACGACGCTGCAAAAGCCGGAACGGCTGGTCGGACTGCATTTCTTCAATCCGGTTTCCCGCCTGCAACTGGTCGAGGTGGTCAGCCATGACGGCAGCGATCCGCAGGTTCTGACCGATGCGCTGGCCTTTGTCGGCGCCATCGACCGGCTGCCGCTGCCGGTGAAGAGCTCGCCGGGCTTTCTCGTCAATCGCGCGCTGACGCCTTACATGCTGGAGGCGATGATGATGCTGGACGAGAAGATCGACAAGGTCGCGATCGATGCGGCGGCGAAGAAATTCGGCATGCCGATGGGCCCGATCGAACTGGCCGACCAGGTCGGCCTCGACATCTGCCTCGATGTCGGCGACATGCTGCGTTCGAAATTCGGCGATTCGCTGCCGCCGACGCCGGCCTGGCTGCGCGACAAGGTTGCGCGGGGCGAACTTGGTCGCAAGACCGGCCGCGGCTTCTACGTCTGGAAGGACGGCAAGGCCGACACATCCTCCGCTTCCTCGTCCGCGGCGCCGCCGACGCCGGAAATGATCGACCGGCTGATCCTGCCGATGTCGAATGTCTGCGTCGCCTGCCTGCGCGAAGGCATCGTCGACGACGCCGACGTAGTCGACGGCGCCATGATCTTCGGCACCGGTTATGCGCCGTTCCGCGGCGGTCCGTTGAACTATGCGCGAACCCGCGGCGCCGAAAACGTGGCGTCGACCCTGCGCGCCCTCGCAGAGAAGTTCGGCGGCCGCTTCACGCCGGATGCCGGCTGGGATAGTTTCAAATAGCCCTTTCGAAGCCGGCTTTCCTGACGAGCACCCGATATGACCGACACCCAGGCCGTTCACGCTCCGCTGAACAGTGAAATCGCGCCGTGCGGCGATCTCTGTATCCGCACGCTGGCGATGCCGGCCGATACCAACCAGAACGGCGATATTTTCGGCGGCTGGCTGCTCAGCCAGATGGACATCGGCGGCGGCGTGTTCGCCTCCAAGATCGCGAAGGCCAGGACAGTCACGGTGGCGATCGAGGCAATGAATTTTCGCAAGCCCGTCTTTGTCGGCGACCTGGTGTCGGTGCATGCCAATCTGGTCCGGATCGGCAAGACCTCGGTCACGGTGCATCTCGAGGCCTGGGTTCTGCGCCGCAAGGAGATGCAGCCGATTCTGGTGACCGACGGCAACTTCACCTATGTCGCGATCGACGATCAGGGTCACCCGCAGGTGATCCCGCAGGACGCGCCGATCGTGACATGAATTGCCGTCATGGCCGGACCTGTTCCGGTCCGGAGACGTGCTGGCCTCAATATCTTGTGAGAGGAACTTTTGTGCAGCGACCCGGTTATTTGCCAGCACCGAGCAATGAGATCGGGTAATGTCAGAAACCTACATCATCGAAGTCAGCTCGCAGCCGGCGGGCATTGTCGTGCGCAACCCGAAGGGTTTTCGTTTCTTTGCGGCCTCGCGGCGTTTCCATCAGATGGAAGGCCAGTTGTTTCGCAACGCACGCGAGGCCGAGCGCGCGGCCGTTCGGCTCGAAAGGCGGCAGATCGCCCCCGTTGGCGTTGTGCTCCTGGCACTGACGGAGGTCGGAACCGCACCGCCCTTAACCGCAATGCGACGTTCGGTGATGGCGCGGCGTTGACCGGACGCCGGAACCGCCGCACCATGGGCTGCGTTTTGCCCGAGGTGCCCCGTGACCGGTCTGACCCACCGTCAATCCGAGATCCTCAATATCGCCCGCACCTTCGGCCGGGTGATGGTGGAAGATCTCGCGCGGCGCTTCGAGGTCTCGGCGCAGACCATTCGCAAGGATTTGAACGACCTGTGCGACCAGCGGTCGCTGACCCGCATTCACGGCGGCGCCATCATCGCCTCCGGCGTCGAGAACCTCGCCTATGAAGCGCGCCGCTTCGTCGCCGCCGACGAGAAGAGGGCCATCGGCGCCGCTGCGGCAGCGCTGATTCCCAATGGCTGCTCGCTGTTCATCAATATCGGCACCACCACCGAAGAGGTCGCCAGCGCGCTGACCTCACATCAGGATCTGCTCGTCATCACCAACAACCTCAACGTCGCGATGCTGCTGTACCGGCATCCCCGCATCGAGGTGATCGTGGCCGGCGGCGCGGTGCGACGCGCCGACGGCGCGGTGATCGGCTCGACCGCGATCAGCCTGATCGGCCAGTTCAAGGTCGATTACGCCATCATCGGCGCCTCGGCGATCGATGAGGAGGGCGCGCTGCTGGATTTCGACTATCGCGAAGTGCAGGCGGCGCAGGCCATCATTGCCAATGCGCGCAGCGTGATGCTGGTCGCAGACAGCACCAAGCTGCGGCGCAGCGCCCCGGTTCGCATCGCCCATATCAGCCAGATCCAGACCTTCGTGACCGATGGGGCGCTGCCGGCGGGACTTGCCAATATCTGCCACAACCGCGGCATCGAGGTGATCGAGGCGATGCCCGGCGCCGTCGCCGATCTCGACGAGTCCGGCGTCGAACCGGCCCCCCCACCGCGCCGCAGCGCTAAGCGTTTCCCGCTGCACATGGCCGGCATGACGTCGATGGCGGCGTCGCTTCCGTTTGGCAATGGCCGCGGCCAGCTACCTCTTTCCGGCTTCGGCAGCAAGACGTGATGCGCGGGCAGTCTCCGCATGACGCTCGCAAGTTCCCTTTTCGGTTGCTTTCGCATTTGGTTGTGATTTAATCGAAACCGAAAGCGAAATCGCCAAAGTGAATGGGCGAGCGCCGGGGGAGCGTCTTTGGATCGGGTTTTCGACCTCGCGATCATTGGCGGCGGTATTAACGGCTGCGGCATCGCGCGCGATGCGGTCGGTCGGGGAAACTCAGTTTTTCTTTGTGAAATGAATGACTTGGCCAGTGGAACGTCATCCTGGTCGACGAAGCTGGTGCATGGCGGCCTGCGCTATCTGGAGTATTACGAGTTCCGGCTGGTGCGCGAAGCCCTGATCGAGCGCGAGATCCTCTGGCAGATCGCGCCCCACATCATCCGGCCGCTCCGATTCGTGTTGCCGCATCACGCCGGCTTGCGGCCGGCGTGGCTGCTACGGTTGGGCCTGTTCCTCTACGACCATATCGGCGGCCGGCATCTGCTGCCGCCGACCCGTACGGTCGATCTGACCCGCGACGAGGTCGGCCGTCCCCTCATTCCAAACCGCTATACCAAGGGCTTTGAATATTCGGACTGCTTTGTCGACGATGCGCGGCTGGTGGTCCTGACCGCGCGCGATGCGGCGGACCGCGGCGCCGAGATCCGCACCCGTTCGCGCGCCACCGAAATCCGGCAGGCCGACGGGGTCTGGCAGCTCACCATCCAGAACAGCCTGACCGGCGAACGCAGCAGCATCCATGCGCGTGTGCTCGTCAACGCCGGCGGCCCGTGGGTCGAGAACGTGCTGGCGTCGGGGGCGGGCGTCAACGCCAGGGCCAAGGTGCGGCTGGTGCAAGGCTCGCACATCGTGGTGCCGAAACTCTACGCGCATGACCGCGCCTACATGTTCCAGAACAGCGACGGCCGGATTGTCTTCGTCATTCCCTATCAGGACGACTTTACGCTGATCGGCACCACCGACCGTGACTACGATGGCGACCCGGCGAAGGTGAAAGCGTCGGCTGAAGAGATCAAATATCTGTGCGATTCCGTCAGTGAATATCTCGCCAACCCGGTCAAGCCGGACGACGTGGTGTGGACCTATGCCGGCGTCCGCCCGCTCTATGACGACGGCGCCAGCGAAGCCAAGGCCGCCACCCGCGAATATGTCTTCGAGCTCGACACGCCCGGCGGTGCGCCGTTGCTGTCGATCTACGGCGGCAAGATCACCACCTATCGCCGTCTCGCCGAGGAGGCGCTCGAACGCCTCGCGCCTTACCTGCGCAGCCCCAAGGCGCGTGAAGGCTGGACCGCCAAATCGCCGCTGCCGGGCGGCGATCTCGACGTCTCGGCGATCGCGGCCCTGACCGCGGAGCTGATCCGCGGCTACCCGTTCCTCACCCCGGCGCATGCCAACCGGCTGGCGCATGCCTATGGCACGCGCGCCGCCAAGCTGCTCGGCGGCGCGAAATCCATCGCCGATCTCGGCCAGTCGTTCGGCGCCACCTTGACGGAAAGCGAGGTCCGGTACCTGATGGCATCGGAGTGGGCCCGCACTGCCGAGGACATCGTGTGGCGGCGGTCCAAGCTTGGATTGCGGTTGTCGCCTGCCGAAATTGCCGCGATCGATGACTGGATCGTCACGCACCGGGTCCCGCTCGAAACTCCGTTGCTGGAAGCGGGAGGGCGGACATGACCGTTGCGCTCGAACACGTCACGCGCGCCGTCGACGGCATTCCGACCATTCGCGATGTTTCGCTGACGCTTGAACGCGGCACCTTGAGCGTGCTGCTGGGCCCGACGCTGTCGGGCAAGACCTCGATCATGCGGCTGCTCGCCGGCCTCGACAAGCCGACCAGCGGCCGGGTGCTGGTCGACGGCAAGGACGTCACCGGCCTCGACGTGCGGCAGCGTTCGGTGGCGATGGTCTACCAGCAGTTCGTCAATTATCCGTCTTTCACCGTCTATAACAACATCGCCTCGCCGCTGCGCGTGCAGGGCAAATCGCGCGCGGAAATCGACAAGCGCGTGCAGGAAGCCGCGCGACTCCTGAAACTGGAGCCCTATCTCGACCGGACGCCGCTGCAATTGTCCGGCGGCCAGCAGCAGCGCACCGCGATCGCGCGCGCGCTGGTGAAGGGCGCCGATCTGGTGCTGCTGGACGAGCCGCTGGCCAACCTCGATTACAAGCTGCGCGAGGAGTTGCGCACCGAGCTGCCGCGGATTTTCGAGGCGTCCGGCGCGATCTTCGTCTACGCCACCACCGAGCCGTCCGAAGCGCTGTTGCTTGGCGGGCGCACCATCTGCATGTGGGAGGGCGAAATACTGCAGGTCGGCGACACGCCGACGGTCTACCGCCATCCCGCCACCATGCGCGTCGCCCAGGTATTTTCCGATCCGCCGCTCAACATTGTCGGGATCGAAAAGAGCAATGGCTCGGTGCAGTATGCCGGCGGCGTGCAGGCGCCGGCGAGCGGGCTTTACGCACGGCTTGGCGACGGTGCCTATCAGGTCGGTTTCCGCGCGCACCAGCTCGAGGTCGCCAACGGGGTGGCCGGCCGCCACGCCTTTTCCGCCACCGTGACGGTGACCGAAATCACCGGCTCGGAAAGTTTCGTCCATCTCAATCGCGATGCGTCCAACTGGGTCGCGGTGCTGCAGGGCGTGCACGAATATCCGCCCGGATACCTGCTGGACGCGGTGCTCGATCCGGACAATGTTTTTGTGTTCGATCCGGCCGGCCGTCTGGTCGCCGCGCCCGGCGCGGCTTGAGGGATATGCATCATGGCCCGCATTGATCTCGTCGACCTCGCGCACTCCTACAGCGGCAATGATGCCGCTCCCGAGTCCTTTGCGCTGAAGCCGATCTCGATGACCTGGCGGCAGGGCGGCGCCTATGCGCTGCTCGGGCCTTCGGGCTGCGGCAAGACCACGTTGCTCAACCTGATCTCGGGCATCGTGACGCAGTCGCGTGGCCAGATCCTGTTCGACGGCGTCGACATCACGCCCTTGTCAACCGAGAAGCGCAATATCGCACAGGTGTTCCAGTTCCCGGTGATCTACGACACCATGACGGTCGGACAAAATCTGGCATTCCCGCTGAAGAACCGCGGCGTCCCGAAGGCCGAGATCGACGTGCGCGTCGCCGAGATCGCGCGGCTGCTCGACCTCACGCCCTATCTGTCACGCAGGGCGACGTGGCTCACCGCCGACGCCAAGCAGAAGATCTCGCTCGGCCGCGGACTGGTGCGCTCCGATGTCGCCGCGGTCCTGTTCGACGAGCCGCTGACGGTGATCGACCCCGAATTGAAATGGCAATTGCGCTCGAAGCTCAAGGCGTTGCACCGCGAACTCGACCTCACCATGATCTATGTCACGCACGACCAGACCGAGGCGCTCACCTTCGCCGACACCGTGGTGGTGATGCATGACGGCCGCGTGGTGCAGAGCGGCACGCCGGCGGAATTGTTCGACAAGCCGGCGCATACCTTTGTCGGCTATTTCATCGGCTCGCCCGGCATGAACATCGTGCCCGCCGAGGTCAGGGGACGCGAGGCACGGATCGGCGGCCACATCATCGCGCTCGAACGCAGCTACGACGCGCTGCCGTCCGGCGCGAAAATCGAGATCGGCGTGCGGCCCGAATTCGTCGAGATCGTGCCGCCCGCGCCCGGGCTGCTGTCCGCCAATATCGAGCGGATCGACGATCTCGGCCGCGTCCGCTTCGCGCGCGTTCGCGTCGGCGACGCCAAATTCGCGGCGCGCGTGCCGCCGGGCTTCTCGAGCCCCGACGGTGCAGCGGCACTGAAGTTCGATCCGGCGCGCGTGCATGTCTATGCCGACAGCCGGCTGGTCGAGGGAGCGGAGCGATGAGAAAGACCATCAACAACCGTGCATGGCTAATGGTCGCGCCGGTGATGATCGTGGTGCTGTTCTCGGCCCTGCTGCCGGTGATGACCGTCGTCAACTATTCGGTTCAGGACGCGATGGCGGAGAATCATTTCTTCTGGAATGGCGATGCCTGGTTCCGCGACCTTCTCGATCCGAGTACCGAAATTGGCAGCCGCTTCTCGGGCGCTCTCGAACGAAATCTGATCTTCTCGTTCGTTGTTCTCATGATCGAGGTGCCGCTCGGCATCGCGCTGGCGCTGGCGCTGCCGCGGCGCGGTTGGGCGGTCGGGCCCAGTCTGGTGCTGATTGCGCTTCCCATGCTGATCCCGTGGAACGTCGTCGGAACCATGTGGCAGATTTTTGCGCGCGCCGACATCGGCCTGTTCGGCGCGACGCTGACCGGTCTGGGTCTGCATTACAACGATACGCAGGATCCGGTCTCGGCATGGTTCACGATTCTCCTGATCGACGTTTGGCACTGGACGCCGCTCGTCATCCTGCTGAGTTACGCCGGGTTGCGCGCGATTCCGGACGCGTTTTATCAGGCGGCACGCATTGACGCTGCCAGCCGCTGGTCGGTCTTTCTCAATATCGAATTGCCGAAGCTGCAGCGCGTGCTCGTTATCGCGATCCTGCTGCGCTTCATGCAGAGCTTCATGATCTACACCGAGCCCTTCGTCGTGACCGGCGGCGGACCGGGCAACGCGACGACATTCCTGTCGATCGACCTGGTCAAGATCGCGCTCGGACAAGTCGACCTCGGCAGTGCGGCCGCGATGTCGCTCGTCTACTACCTCATCACGATCACGCTGTGCTGGATCTTTTTCACCGCGATGACCCAGCTAGATCTGTTGAAGGAGGCCTGAGATGAATCGCGGCATTCTCCCGAAACTTGGCCTTGCGGTCTACCTTCTCTGCTTGTTTCTGCCGATCTACTGGCTCATCAACATGAGCTTGCGGACCAACGAAGACATCATGTCGAGCCTTGCGATTTGGCCGCGACATCCGTCGCTGGTGAAGTATTTCTTCATTCTTCACGATCCGACCTGGGTACATGGATTTCTGGTGTCGCTGACCTACGTCGCGATCAACACGGTGATCTCCGTAACGGTGGCGCTGCCGGCGGCCTATGCCTTCAGCCGCTATCGCTTCATCGGCGACAAGCACCTGTTTTTCTGGCTGCTCACCAACCTGATGGCGCCCACCGCGGTATTCGCGCTGCCGTTCTTCAATCTCTATTACGCGGTCGGCCTGTTCGATACGGTATGGGCTGTCGCGCTCGCGCATTGCCTGTTCAACGTGCCGCTCGCGGTCTGGATTCTCGAAGGGTTCATCAGCGGCGTGCCGCGTGAAATCGACGAGACCGCGGCGATCGACGGCTATTCGTTCTTTCATTTCTTCGTGCGCATCTTCCTGCCGCTCATCGCCAATGGCGTCGGCGTCACGGCATTTTTCTGCTTCATGTTCTCGTGGGTCGAACAACTGCTCGCCACCACGCTGACCGCGACCAATGCGCTGCCGTTCGCCGCGGTCATGTCGCGGACCTATTCGGCCTCCGGAATGGACTGGTCGCTGCTCGCCGCCGCGGGCGTGCTGACCATGATTCCGGGTGCTCTCGTCATCTGGTTCGTACGCAACCACATCGCCAAGGGCTTCGCCCTGGGCCGCGTTTAGGAGGCAGAGATGTCATTGGCGTGGATGGCCTGGACGATGCAGACGGCGATCTTCTTTGCCTTCATCGCGCTGTCGCTCGTCATTCTGACCTTGCTCGCGATCTACCGGCCGGAGACGCCGCGCAAAGGCATTCTCGGGTTTCCGACCACGCGGGGCGACCGCTTCTTCGTCTCGCTGCTCGGCTCCGCGTTCATTTTCATCCTGTGGATCCGTCTCGGCGGCGGAGAGCTCTGGTACGCGTTCGCGATCTGCATTCCGTTCGCCGTCGCGATGTTTCGTTTTGCGTGACTGCAACTGCCTCGCGCGTTGTGTGCGAGGTTAAACAAGGGAGGAAAGGGAAGATGGATATCAAACGTCGTGACGTTCTGAAGGGCGTGGGCACGGTCGCAGCAGCGGCCGCGGTCGGCGCGCCCGCGTTGCTCACGCCAACCGCGAGCTACGCGCAACAGGTCGATGCCGCCAAGAAGTGGGTCGACAGCGAGTTTCAACCGTCGACGCTGAGCAAGGATCAGCAGATGGCTGAGATGGAATGGTTCATCAAGGCATCGGCACCCTTCAAGGGGATGCAGGTCAGCACGGCTTCGGAAATTCTCGGCATTCACGAGTACGAGTCGAAGACGCTGACCAAGGCATTTGCCGAGATTACCGGCATTCAAGTCAACCACGAGATGATGGATGAAGGCCTGATCGTCGACAAGATCTCGACGGAAATTCAATCCGGAAAGCCGATCTACGACTTCTGGATGAATGACTCGGACTTCATCGGCACCCATCCTCGCTATAACGACATCATCGGCGGCTCGTTGACCGACTTCATGGCGGGCGACGGCAAGGACATCACCAATCCAAATCTCGACCTCGCCGACTTCATCGGGCTTTCGTTCGCGACATTTACCGATGGCAAGTTGTATCAACTGCCGGACCAGCAGTTCGCCAACCTCTATTGGTTCCGCTACGACTGGTTCAAGCGCCCCGAACTCAAGACCGCATTCAAGAACAAATTCGGCTACGAGCTCGGTGTTCCCGTCAACTGGTCTGCGTACGAAGACATCGCCGACTTCTTTACCAACACGGTGAAGGAAATCGACGGCCAGCGGGTCTACGGCCACATGGATTATGGCAAGAAGGATCCGTCGCTCGGCTGGCGATTCACCGACGCCTGGTTGTCGATGGCCGGCAACGGCGACAAGGGCCTGCCGAACGGCAAACCGGTCGACGAGTGGGGCATCCGCATGGAGGACGGCATTCCGCGCGGCTCCTCGATCACGCGCGGCGGCGACGCCAACGGACCGGCCGCAGTCTACGCGCTCACCAAGTTTGTCGAGTGGCTCAAGAAGTATGCGCCGCCGGAAGCCGCGGGGATGGACTTCCTCGAGGCTGGTGCAGTCCCGGGGCAAGGGCATATCGCCCAGCAGATCTTCTGGTACAGCGCGTTCACAGCGGCGCTCTCAAAACCCGAGCTGCCGGTGATGAACTCGGACGGCACGCCAAAGTGGCGAATGGCACCGAGCCCGCACGGGTCGTACTGGAAGGAGGGTATGAAGCTCGGCTATCAAGACGTCGGCTGCTGGACGCTCTTGAAATATGCCAAGCCGGAGAAGGTGAAGGCGGGGTGGCTCTACTCGCAGTTCTGCGTGTCGAAGACGGTCTCGCTGAAGAAGTCGATCAAGTTCCTGCATGTGATCCGCGAGAGCGACATCTGGGCGGACGCGATGACGGAGCTTGCGCCGAAGGTAGGCGGTTTCGTCGAGTTCTACCGCAGCCCGGCGCGCAAGTTGTGGACACCTACTGGCGTCAACGTGCCGGAATACGGCAAGCTGGCACAGGTCTGGTGGCAGAACGTCTCGAAAGCCATCTCGGGCGAGGCCACGGCTCAGCAGGCGATGGACGGTCTGGCCAAGGCGCAGGACGACATCCTGGGCCGGCTGGAGAAGTCCGGCGTGCAGGGCAAGCTTGGGCCGAAGCTCAATGAAGAGAAAACTGCGGAGTACTGGTACGCCAAGTCCGAGAAGGACGGCAATGTCGCCCCGCAACGCAAGCTCGCCAACGAGAAGCCGCAAGGCGTCACGCAGGACTACGATGAGCTCATCAAGAGCTGGAAGGCGGAAGTTCCACACAAGAAAACCTAAGCCGGTTGACGCCTGACGAACGGGGTGGGAAGCTCCTTGGGTGGTTCCCACCCCTTTTTCTTTCACGCAGCAGAACGGTTCGAAGATTTCCGGGCATGTCCGGCACCGAAGTCGAAGTGAAGGGGTTATTTGCTACGCCGGTGGCGGCAGTGATGCTGCCCGGCGCCGACGAACGCAATGCGGAATTGACCGAAATCATCTTGCGGCGCCGCGCCGGGCAGCCGTCGATCGGTGCGTCGAGCATTGGCGGCTGGCATTCGACGCGCGACATCGTGGAGTGGGGTGGCAAGGGCATTCGAGCAGGTGCTGAGCGCCGGCCAATCTGTCGCGACCCAGTTGACCGCCGACCGCGACGGCAACCCGATCAAGCCTGACTGGAAGGTCGAAGCCTGGGCCAACGTCATCGGACCGGGCGGTTCGAACGCGTGCCACTACCATCCAGGTTCGTTCTGGTCCGGCACTTATTATGTCGCCGACGGCGGTTGCGCCGATGACGCCTCGCTCGGCGGCGAGTTCGAAATGTTCGATCCGCGCGGTCCGTCGCCGATGATGCATGCGCCGCTGCTGAAGTTTGCCGGCGAGGATGGCCGCTCCGCGGGAAGCGCGCAGACGATTCGGCCGCGTGCCGGGCTGTTGTTTCTGTTTCCGTCGTTCCTGTTGCACGCGGTGCGCCCCTACACCGGCAATTCCTTGCGGATATCGATCGCTTTCAATCTGGGCCTGTATCCGGACTCATGAAGGTCAGGAAGCGCGGCAAGCGAGTGGTCTCATGCGGGTGACGTTTCGTTGCGATCGGGCATTGATTGACAGGCTGGCGCAGCCGATTCCGGCG
This sequence comes from uncultured Alphaproteobacteria bacterium, assembly GCA_963748165.1. GTDB lineage: Bacteria > Pseudomonadota > Alphaproteobacteria > Rhizobiales > Xanthobacteraceae > Bradyrhizobium. The sequence continues at coordinate 2,388 of CAVVIM010000007.1, read as the reverse complement.
CGGCAAGCCTTGCCCGAATGGCTCAGAAATATGCCCGGCACCGCCTGGTCCGCCTTGCATGGCGAGGACGTCCGCACGGTCAAACACTGCCCGCCCTTTGTCGACGCGATGGCCTTTGGCTTTGTTATCCCGCTTCCTTGCGATGTCACGATGCGTGACGGCGTGCTGTCGTGGGATTGGGAATTGCCACAGCTTTCGCCGGAAGCGCACCCGCGATCGCCGATCAGCTTTCACGTTCCGGCGCAAGTGACTGCGACGCCGTTTCACGACGCGGCAACATCGATCGTGAAGTTCAACAGCTTCTGGACCATCGAGCTCGAGCCCGGATACTCGCTGTTTGCGACTCACCCCGTCAACCGCGCCGATCTTCCGTTTCGGTTGTTGAGCGGACTTGTCGATTGCGATCGGTTTTCCGATGTCGGCGTGCTGTTTCCGGCGGTCTGGACCAACCCCGATTTTGAAGGTGTGTTGCCGCGTGGCACGCCGGTCGCGCAATGTTTTCCGGTAGCGCGAACCACGCTGGAGCTGCACTGTGAAGCCCTGTCAGCCGCAGCGGAGCGCCGCTATGACGAGACTGCCGCCGCGCTGTTGAGCCGACGAGGGGTGTACAGGCGAAAATTCCGCGCGAGGAGGCGGCGCTCAACCAGCGAGTGACTGCCTGAGCCGTTCGGAGTCGAGCCACAACTCGCCGCGCGGCGCTGCAGGGAGGGCCTGCGCGATGCGCCCGAATGTATCGGAGCGAAGCCGCATCGCGCGGCCGAAACTGACCTTGGCTGCCGCGATGTCGCCGGTCTGCTGCAGGCAGATGCCAAGGTTGACATGGGCTTCCGCCAGTTCGGGAGACACGTGCAGAGCACGACCATAGGCCGTGATTGCGGCCGTTGTATCACGCGAGTCCTGGCAGATCAGCCCATAGGCGAACCAGAGATTTGCGTTGCCGGCGTTTGACGCCAGGATGCGATCGAGCTCGGCTCGCGCTGCCGCAAGCTCGCCGAGCTTGTGGAGGCAGAGCGCCAGTTGCAATGCGATTTCGGCATTGCCCGGCAGCAGAGATCTGGCCTTGCGCAAAACATCGGCGGCCTCGCCAAGCCGGCCCAACGCCCGCAAGCTCGTGGCGCGGGCCATTTCATGGCGGGGATTTTGCACCACCTCCGCTGCACGCGTGAAGGCGACCAGTGCCGCCTCGAACTTGTCGGCCCTGTGCAGCGCCATGCCGATTTCGTGCCATCCTTCGGCGTCATTGGGGAGGCGGCGCAACAGGTCGTGTAAAGCGTGATTTGCTTCCGGATCGCCATGCTCCAGCAGCGTAATACATATCATGAAAGCCGCATCGGCTCGTTCGGGGGCGCATTGCGCGGCCTCGCGAAAATACTGCAAGGCGCGATCGAGATCGCCTGCCGCTCTCGCCGCGCGGCCAGCGAGAAGCAGCGCCGGCGCGTGTCCCGCCTGCAGCGCCAGGCACGATCGCGCAAAATGGAGCGTCTCGTCGTGGTCGCCCCGTTGCCAGGCGACTGTTGCAACGAGCTGATGCGCTGCGGGGTCATCCGGCGCATCCTTGATCAGCGCGCGAGCCAGTGTCCCCGCCTGCTCGATGCGACCTTCGCGCAGCGCGGCGAGCGCTGCGTCGATCGCCTCGGCGCGCCGCCGCCGGTCGTCAGACGTCTGTGGGCTCACGTGAGATTGCCGCCAGCATTATCCAGATCATCGGGACTACCACAGCAGCATATCCGCCCTTGCGTGCGAAGCGAAGCCATCTATCCCTGTCATTCCGGGGCGCGCGGAGCGCGAGCCCGGAATCTCGAGATTCCGGGTCTGGTCCTTACGGACCATCCCGGAATGACGGCGGGGAGGTTTGCGGCGCTACTGTGCCGCGTCGAGCGCTTCGCCGAGCGCCGGATAGTCCGTATAACCCTTGGCGCCGCCGCCATAGAAGGTGGCCTTGTCCGGCACGTTGAGCGGAGCGCCGCGCTTCAGACGCTCGACCAGATCGGGATTGGCAAGGAATGGCTTGCCGAACGCGATCAGGTCGGCCGCATTGGCGGCGAGCACCTTGGTGGCCAGTTCAAAGTCGTAACCGTTATTGGCGATATAGGCGCCCTTGAAACGCTGCCGCAGCGAGCCGTAGTCGAACGGCGCGATGTCGCGCGGGCCGCCGGTCGCGCCCTCGATGACATGGATGTAGACGAGCTTCATCGCATTGAGATGGTCGACAATATAATCGAACAGTGGCTGCGGGTCGCTGTCGGAAACATCATTGGCCGGCGTCACCGGTGAAATGCGAATGCCGGTCCGCTCCGGCCCGATTTCCCCGGCCACTACTTTCGCAACCTCGAGCATCAGGCGCGCCCGGTTCTCGATCGATCCACCATAGCCATCGGTGCGCTTGTT
>CAVVIM010000006.1:0-63709 GCA_963748165.1 uncultured Alphaproteobacteria bacterium | reverse complement strand
CGATGACTCATGCCGTCATCAGGCTTCTCCTGGACCAAACATCGACCAACCGGCTTGCGGCGGGACGCATCACCTGGTGACGAGCCTAACGCGTCTAACGTCCGCGGGACAGCGACGACGTTGGTCCACCGCTGGGTCGGCTACGGCAGGACGGCTCGATCGCCGGTCGCGGATCGACCGCGAATGGTCAGGCGCCCCGAAGATGGCCGTGCCTCACATGCTGCACTGCAACGTCGCCACCGGCCGCCTCGGCGCGTTGCTGCTGCTGGATGAAAATGAGACGACTGTTGGTTGACGCTTTTGCGGCGGATCGTCTGGTCCGGCGGAGCTAAGCCCACCGCAGGGAAGCAGTCAAAGTTTCTCGGAAGCCGTTGGTTGAGCTTCCGTGAATGGAACGACTCGAAGTGATCCGATCCGATGAAGTACGCCCTCTCTCAAAACTCTCACCCTAATGCGACCGGGCTTTTCGATCGTGAATGGCGCGAGCACCAGATTTGATCCGATCATTGAGTATTCACCGTCCGTTGGATTACCGACCGACGGCGGTACCTGAGGCCCATTCACCTCCGCTTGAATGGACGAATTCTCTTCGGGATCGCCCGGCAAAAATATCCGGAGTCCAAGGCTTGGAACGAAGAGGTCCTTGCGCTGATTAAAAATGAGCGAAAAACAAAATTTGGGAAGCGTAAGCGGAAAGTCTGCAGGAGTTGGCATTACGCCGTTGGCGTAGACTCCGACAAAAGTTAGCTTTCCATCCATTTCGAAACGGATGTCATCGCAGAAGACGGTGTGGCCAAAAAAATCCGGGACTGGATATGTCTCGATTTCGGTCATTTGCGAGCCTTCGTTGCAGCAGAACTAAGCTCAATCCCGCTTCGCGTAATTTTGATGTTGGACAGCGGGGCAAAATCCGGCAATCGAGGGCTACCAGGAGTTAGGACCTGCGGATGATTGTCTCCGAAAGGAATTTTTCGGGCTTCGAAATGCGGCTCCCACCCGATAGCCCAAAGTATCTCGGCAACTCGCTTGATTCCGATGTTTTCCAACCCCATGATCTGGCGATTGATCACTGCGCGGCTGGTTTCGAGTGAAGCCGCAATTTGCTGTTGAGTGATTTTTCTCTGAGATTTTTCGGTTGCAAGCGCGCGTTGAAGTTCGTCGCGAACATCCGAGAGAAACCGCGACCCAACGCGCTCTCTTTCTCCGATGTCAAAGTTAAACGAGGTCATCATAATCTCCGGTCACAAAGGGTGGCGGATCAAGACCGATCCTATCGCGAAATCCAAGCCACGCGATCACGGGCGTCGTCGTATGAGTTCCTTCGGGGGTCGGCCATGTTGACTTTTGTAGTCATCTGCAAGGCCCGCGAATGTGGCAATGAACACCTTCGGCCGATAGAGCCACCCGAATATCCTCAGAGCCGGACTGAAAAAGAAGCTGAGTGATTTCAGCGAGTTGTAATTCCTTCGGATTTGCAAAGATCGAGGAGAGCACGATGGCCTGGACTGAAATCACTCGGCGACATTATAGGCGCGAGGGCTTGCGATATGGAAGCGATACGACCGATGCAGAGTGGTTTGTGATGGAGCCACTTCTGCCGCCTGCATCGGCGCTCGGGCGTCCGCGTGCGACAAACATGCGAACGGTGATAGAGCGATTCTCTACATCGCGTCCACCGGTTGCCAATGGCGGCAGTTGCCCAAGGACTTCCCACCCTACTCGACGGTACAGGGTTATTTCTACGCCTGGTCGCGCGAAGTAATGTTGCCACGCTCAACTACACCCTCGTGATGGCGTCGCGCGAGGCGGCCGGCCGAGGCGAGCCCGACGGCCGGAGTGATTGACAGCCAGTCGGTGAAAACCACGGAAAGCGGCGGCCCACGGGGCTATGATGCAGGAAAGAAAATCAAGGGCCGCAAGCGCCACATCGTCACCGACACTGAGGGCAACCTGGTCGGGCTCGTCGTGCACGAAGCCAACATTCAGGACCGCGATGGCGCCCCGTGCGTCCTTGCTGCGATCCGCTCGCGCTATCCCTGGCTGCGCCACATCTTCGCCGATGGTGGCTATGCCGGAGAGAAACTGCGCACGGCCTTAAAGCGCATCGGCGAATGGACGATAGAAATCATCAAACGTTCCGACACGGCGCAGGGCTTCGAAGTTCTACCACGCCGATGGGTCGTCGAACGTACTTTCGCATGGCTCGGTCGCTGTCGTAGACTGGCAAAGGATTTCGAGGCGACCATCGCCAGCGCTGTTGCCTGGGCGCTCGTCGCCCACATCCGAACCCTCACTCGGCGACTCGCAGAAGCTCGAAATCAAATGAAATCATCAGTCCGCAGTCTTCATTTCCCATACGCCGTGACGAGTTGGCCTCAGTGTCGAGAAGGCTCTGCTGTAGGCCATCGGTTTCCCCGAATTCCACTTTCGCAAAAGCGTGTCCATCTGAGCACTGGGAGATTTTGCTGCACCCAAAATACCTGTCGTCGACCTGGGGAGCGCGCAAGTTGTGGCGCTGGCGAAAAACTAAAGCTCACCTTTAGCTTTTCATTTCTGTAGGAAATATCCGACAGAAAATTCTTTGCGGTCAGTTAAGTTTGCGAGTTTCGCAACTTTCAAATTGTTTGGAGCGCCGTGGGCTGCGGCTTCGTCTTAAGCAGGCGCATAAGTATCTCGTCGCACTTCGCATTTTGCGAACTGTTCACATCTTGTGAGTATCCTCAAATGTTTTGAATTTTTAGTCACGGTAAAAATACCGGAGCAAGAAACATGGGAATCATGGGAATGGGTGATGTAAATACTTGAAAAGAATCCCCAACTCACATTCAGTTGTGGGCGCATAAACTCGGGCCGATTCGCTTCCTCCAAGAAACAAAATCGGCCCGATGTCTAGCTGGCGATCCCGCTCTATCCGAGGGGACCCGGCTGGCGGTTTCCATCCCCGCTGGCCGTCTTCCGACTACCGAGAGCCGTCCGGTTTCCACCCCGGGCGGCTTTCGCCCTTTCCAGGAGGCACCGAATCAAAAATTCGGCCCTACCGAAAACTTTGTACAGGGTACGCACAGGGACACTTTGTCCTCAAGAGGCCTTGTAACCATCCCGATTACAAATCCTGTGTAATCCTTGACATAGCGAACAAAAAGAGAACGATCTGCCGCGCGGGTCCGATGAGGAGGTCTTCGGCATGTCGTCAGCGCCCAATCCACAATCGGACGCCGACGCGCTAGAGGCCGCAGCGGATCAGGCTATCGCGGCCTGCGGCGACGACGCGCGAGGCGGTAAAGGCACTGATCATCGCGAATCAGTTTCTCGAAACTGACCTGGAGAAACTGCGGGCGGCGGTCTCGATGGGTTATGCGCGAGGGAAACTGGCGGAGGCTGTAAAGACGCTGCCGCCGAATCGCCGGGACTGGTATGATTGAGACTTCGCAACTTCAACTCCGTCAGCTTTTCATGACCAAGGTCGGACGAAATCAGCCCTGCCCATGCGGCAGCGAGCTTAAGTATAAAAAGTGCTGCGGCAGTTATGCCGCGGTTCCCCCCGCGATTGATCTAGATCACGAGCGAATGTTCAAGCAAAAATTTCGTCAAGTGGAGGCCGCACGCGTACAGCGGGAGAAGCAACAGGGTCTAGGAAGAGGCATCGTATCGGCGACATTGCACGATCATCGCATCGTTGCCGTTGGAAATACTGTCTACACGTCCAAGGAATGGAAAACGTTCCACGATTTTTTGCGCCATTTTCTAATAGAACAGCTAGGTCGAGATTGGTTCAGGACGGAGCACTCTAAGGGCAATATCTCCGAACGCCTTCCGATTGTGCGGTGGTATGACCAAGCAATGGACGATACCCGCCGACTGTGCAAGAAAGTTGGAGAGGTCTACGTTGGCCCGATGACGGGCGCACAGCGTGCCTTTATAAACCTAGCGTACAATCTTTACCTGATTGCGCATCATGCCAATCCGAGCGAGTCGGCCGCGCTTGTCGCCAGCTTCACGCAACGATTGAAAAGCGAGCGGACCGATGCCTTCGTCGGGAAGTTGTTTGAAACATACGCTGCTGCCACCTTCCTCAAAGCTGGTTTTCAAATAGCTTATGAAAATGAAACTGACGGCAACACTTCCCACGTCGAATTTGTTGCGACCTTTCCCGCCACGAAAAAACAGTTCTCGGTTGAGGTAAAAACGCGCAACAGGTCCGCCACGGAAGATGGTCCGGTTGATGAAGTGAAGCGGCTACGAGTTGGCAACAAACTAAAAAAGGCTCTGTCGAAGAACGCGTCACACACTCGCGTCGTGATGATTGAAGTGAACGTGCCGGACGTTGCAACCGAACTTGGGTCTGGCTGGCCGAAGGCCGCCTTAGATCAAATTCGCAACGCTGAAAAAATTCCTCAGCCGGACGGAACGACGAAGCCAAGCGCGTACGTGATAGTAACCAACCACGCCTTCCATAACAATTTGAGTTCGGTAGGCGCGGGCACCCAAGTTTTGGTGGCGGGTTGCCAGATTCCTGATTTTGGTCCCGATGTACCGTTTAGCAGATTCAAAGATGTTCTAGAATCTCACGCGCGCCATCGCGAGATGTTAGCGTTGGTAGACTCGATGCGCGCTCACTACGATATCCCATCGACCTTTGACGGCGAGAACCCGGCCCTCGCGTTCGAAGAGCCGGGCGCTCCTCCGCGCCTCAAGTTCGGCGAGACCTATTTGATTCCCGATGAGAGTGGCAATGAAATACCAGCCCGCTTGTATGACGCCCAGGTTCAAGAATCTGAAAAATGTATGTTGGGAGTTTATGAAACTTTCGACGGTCGCCACGTTATGGCGACAAGCCCGTTGACGGAAGCGGAACTGATTGGTTGGAAACAGCACCCAGACGCGTTTTTTGGCGAAGTCCGGCAGCTACCTAAGACAGCAAAAAATTGGTTGGAACTCGCCCAGTTTTTCTACGACACCTACAAGAATACAGAGCGTTGGAAACTTCTGGATTGGATGAAGGATGCTGTAGATTTGGATTACCTGAAAACGCTCTCGCAGGAAGAACTCGCAATAACATTTTGCGAGCGTTTGGGATGGGGTGCCGAGGCCACTAAAAAGTCGGCGTAAGCTGCTGCGTAGCAATGCGATGTGGGCTGGGGTTTCTTTCTTCGCTCGGCATCCCACGTGCAAGCCATCATTGTCGCGATCAATCAGTATGCCGAGGCCGCGCTCGACAATCGGAAGTTCTTCTTGAACAAGTCCTACGGGGTTGGTCGAATGAAAGACGACATTCCCTAAGCGTCGATCCGGAACGTCCCGACACCGCGTGGAAATCGGGGCAGGATGCGTCCGATCGGGATGCCCTCCCCGATCATCGCCCTCGTCCGCGCGCGTCTAGGAAGCCATCCCCCTCCGCTTACCCTGAACCTTACCCTTTGTGGATTTTTGCGACCGGACCGAGGAACGAAATCACGTCTAAGTGTCCGACTCATAATGATTTCATTTGATTTCAAGCTCTTGCGAGTCGCCGAGTGAGGGTTCGGATGTGGGCGACGAGCGCCCAGGCAACAGCGCTGGCGATGGTCGCCTCGAAATCCTTTGCCAGTCTACGACAGCGACCGAGCCATGCGAAAGTACGTTCGACGACCCATCGGCGTGGTAGAACTTCGAAGCCCTGCGCCGTGTCGGAACGTTTGATGATTTCTATCGTCCATTCGCCGATGCGCTTTAAGGCCGTGCGCAGTTTCTCTCCGGCATAGCCACCATCGGCGAAGATGTGGCGCAGCCAGGGATAGCGCGAGCGGATCGCAGCAAGGACGCACGGGGCGCCATCGCGGTCCTGAATGTTGGCTTCGTGCACGACGAGCCCGACCAGGTTGCCCTCAGTGTCGGTGACGATGTGGCGCTTGCGGCCCTTGATTTTCTTTCCTGCATCATAGCCCCGTGGGCCGCCGCTTTCCGTGGTTTTCACCGACTGGCTGTCAATCACTCCGGCCGTCGGGCTCGCCTCTCGGCCGGCCGCCTCGCGCGACGCCATCACGAGGGTGTAGTTGAGCGTGGCAAAGATTCCTCCGCGCGACCAGGCGTAGAAATAACCCTGTACCGTCGAGTAGGGTGGGAAGTCCTTGGGCAACTGCCGCCATTGGCAACCGGTGGACGCGATGTAGAGAATCGCATCTATCACCGTTCGCATGTTTGTCGCACGCGGACGCCCGAGCGCCGATGCAGGCGGCAGAAGTGGCTCCATCACAAACCACTCTGCATCGGTCGTATCGCTTCCATATCGCAAGCCCTCGCGCCTATAATGTCGCCGAGTGATTTCAGTCCAGGCCATCGTGCTCTCCCTCGAATCTTTGCAAATCCGAAGGAATCACAACTCGCTGAAATCACTCAGCTTCTTTTTCAGTCCGGCTCTAAGACATTGATTTGATTGGCGATCCCGGGAAGACTCGAACTTCCGACCTACGGTTTAGGAAACCGTCGCTCTATCCGGCTGAGCTACGGGACCGAAGACCCGCGTCAACCGCCGCGGGTGCCCGGAAATCCCATAGCAGAGCGAGCCCATGGTCGCAAATTCAACACCACCGGGTGAACTCCATCGGGCATTGCGATCACTAAACCTTGCGCGGATCACCTGGCGCGCGCGGCTCGAGGAACTTCCGACTTTTCGTCGAGTTTGATATCCGGCTCAACACAACCCATATCGGTCTCAGGTATCGATCTCAGGGAGTAAAGACGACATGCGCAAGACCATGCTGCTGGCCGCGGCTGCCGCGGTTTCGTTCGCCACGCTTTGGGCGGCTTCGTCGCCCGCCATGGCGTTTGATTACAAATACTGCCTGCAGGGCCGGCAGTGGGGATATCCGGGCAGTTGCCAGTTTTCCACCTACCGACAATGCCTGGCGACGGCGTCGGGCACCGGAAGCGCCTGCGGACTCAATCCGGCCTACGCCTTCGGGGATCAACGTCGCTATCGTTACTGATCCGGGCGCTGGATTTGGCCCGGGAAGCGTTGCCACCGGGCCAACACTTCGAAGCTGAACACGCTTTATGGTTGTTGTGCGTTGCCGCTGACGATAGATTGTCGCTTCCGGCCGCCACCCGTAACTGATGGCTCAGATGAAGTGTTTGAGGTGCCAACACGAAAACCGGATTGACGCCAGATTCTGTGAGGAGTGCGCCGCTCCTTTCGAACAGGCTTGCCCAAACTGCCGTAGCCTGATCCTGCCAGGAGCCAGGTTCTGCTCCCAATGCGCGCATCCGATCGGACTGGACGGCGAGCATCGCGCGGCGAACCGGTTCTTGTCACCTGACAACTATACCCCGAAGCATCTCGCCGACCGAATCCTGACATCGAAAGGCGATCTCGAAGGAGAACGCAAACAGGTCACTGTCCTGTTTGCGGATATCGTCGGGTCTCTGGGAATAATAGCAGATCGCGATCCGGAAGAGGCGCAACGGCTGCTCGACCCCGTCCTCGATAACATGCTGGAAGCGGTCCATCACTATGAGGGCATGGTCAACAGGGTGATGGGAGACGGCATCATGGCCCTTTTCGGCGCCCCCCTCGCCCATGAAGATCACGCGGTTCGCGCCTGCTATTCGGCCCTCAGAATGCAGCAAACCATCGCGCGTTACGCTGAAGAAGTCCGTCGTACCCATGGCATACCCATAACCATCCGCGTCGGCGTGAATTCCGGAGAAATCGTCGTTTCGTCGATCAACAATGATCTCTACATGGACTACACCATCGTCGGGCAGACCGCGCATCTGGCATCCCGCATGGAAAAAATGGCCATGCCGGGCTCGGTCCTTGCCAGTGCCGACACCACGCGGCTCGTCGAAGGATACGTCAAGGCAAAATCTCTCGGCGCGGTGCCGATCAAGGGACTGGCCTATCCGGTCGAGGTCTATGAGATCAGCGATGGCGGCGCGGAGCGGACCAGATTTCAGGCCGCTGCCTGGCGCGGATTGACGCCCTTCGTCGGCCGGACGCCGGAACTTCGGCAGCTTGGCCAGGCCCTCGAGCAGGCCCGAGGCGGCTGCGGTCAGGTCCTCGCCGTGGTTGGCGAACCCGGCATGGGCAAGTCACGCCTGATCCATGAATTCGTTCATTCGCCGCAGACTGCGGGCTGTCTGATTCTGGAGACCAACTCGGCTTCCTATGGGCATGCGGCATCCTATTTGCCCGTCATCGAGTTGCTCCGGCAATACTATTTCAAGATCAATCTCCGCGACAACGCAAAGTCCATCCGCGAGAAAGTAACGGGCAAGATCCTGGCGCTGGACCCCTCCTTGCAGGATGTGATTCCGCCTGTTCTCGATCTCCTGGACGCGCTGGATGCCGGACATCCGTTCCAGTTGCTCGATCCTCTGCAGCACCGACAGCACACCTTTCATGCAATTACCCGGCTGCTGCTGAGTGAAAACCGGGTGCAGCCGGTGGTCGCGGTCTTCGAGGATCTGCATTGGAACGATTTCCTTACGCTGGGCCTGCTCAACGAGATCGTCGTCAATGCGCGGGACGCACGCCTGCTGCTGCTGGTAACGTATCGTCCCGAATTCCATGACGAATGGAAAGGCCGCCCGAATTACCGCAACCTGCGTCTCGAGCCTCTCGAGAGCGAAAGCCTCGCCGCACTTCTGCAATTGCTGCTGGGATCGGACCCGGCTCTCGCAAGTCTGAAAAACTTCGTTCGTGATCGCGCCGGCGGCAACCCGTTTTTTGTGGAGGAACTTGTTCGTACCCTGGTGGACCGCGGTGTCATCGACGGAACGCGCGAAAACTACAGGATCAAGAAACCATTTTCAGGAAACGAAATCCCGCCCACCGTGCAGGCGGTCCTTGCCGCGCGCATCGACGCGCTGCCGACAATTGAAAAGAGATTGCTCCGGGAAGCCTCAGTCATCGGACATGACGTTCCGCTATCGCTGCTGCACGATATCTCCAGCCTGGCCGACGGCGAAATCCGCGGCATTCTCAACAATCTGCAAGCGGCCGAATTTCTCTACGCCACGCAGCTTTACCCGGATCTTCAATTTTCCTTCAAGCACGCACTCACTCACGATGTCGCGTATGCCGGGTTGCGGAGCGATCGACGGCGCGAAATACACCAGCGCGTCGTGCAGGCGATAGAAACCCAATTTGCCGGCCGCATCGACGAGCAGGTCGAGCGTCTGGCAGATCATGCGCTGCGCGGCCGGCTTCCGGAAAAGGCTGTCGTATATCTGCGCAAGGCAGGAACCAAGGCTGCGGATCGGGAGGCCTATCCCGAAGCGGTGATACTTTTCGAGCAGGCGCTGGGGGCGCTGGCGCAACTGCCGGAGAGCATCGACACGCTGCAGCAGGCAATCGACATTCGCTTCGACATTCGCAACGTGCTTCAGCCCTTGGGCGATCGGGAACGTATCGCATCCTACCTGCGCGAAGCCGGGCAACTGGCCGATCAGATCGGCGACCACCGGCGGATGGGATGGGTGCAATCCTATTTGACCGAGCAGTTCTGGATGCTCGGTCAATACAGGGAGTTGGCCGAGGCAGGCGAAAAGGCCCTCGCCGTCGCCAGGCAACTGTCGGACTTGCCGCTTCAAGTCGTTACGAATTTACCCCTGGGATTGGCGCATCACACCCGGGGGGACTACGTCAAGGCGCGCGAGTATTTTGGCTGGAATGCCGCCAATCTGGAGGGCAGTCTGGTCAGCGAACGTTTCGGGATGTTCGTCCTGCCCTCCTCGTTCGCGCGCAGTTTTATCGCGTGGGGCCTTGCCGAGACCGGCAAATTTTCCGAAGCGTTCAACGTTGCCGAAGACGCACTTCGCATCGCGGAAGATGCCAATCACCCGTTCAGTTGCGGTTACGCCCATCTCGGTCTCGGGGTGGTCGCGCTGCGTCAGGGAAACCTGCGAAGGGGACTGCGCTCGTTCGAGCGAGCGCTGGCGGCGGGAGCCTTTGCAGACAGCCCGGTTGGGTTCGCCTTTGTCGCACTTCATCTAGGCTACGCGCTCTCGCTCGCCGGCCGGGCGAACGAGGGAATTCCGATCCTCGAAAAAAGCATTCAGGTTGCGGAATCCCGAGGATTTGTCGCACGGCATTCCTTGCGCCTGGCTTATGCCAGCGAGGCTTACCTAACCTTGGGCCGCGAGGCCGATGCACGGAAGGCGGCCACCCGCGCCCTTGAGCTCGCCCGCAAACACGCCGAGCGGGCGAACGAGGCTTATTCGTTGCGAATGCTTGGCGAAGTCGACCTGCACCGCGGAAACCTGAGCGATGCAAAGAGCTGGCTGACCGAGAGCCTGGCGGTTGCCGAGGAATTGGGCATGCGCCCTCTGGAGGCGAATTGCCATAGAGGGCTCGCCAACATGTTCGACCTCGGCCAGCAGAAATCCGATGCGGAGCGTCACCGCGACATCTCCAACTCGCTGGTTCAAGCGATGGAGATGCGGTTTTGGGGATAGGCCTGGGTGAAGTAGATCATAACGCGAGGCCCGCAGCGTGCTATCACTTGGCAGACCATATCGATGTTCGAGCAGGGAGGGTCACATGTCGGAGCGTAAATCAGTGATCATTACATTCAAGCCGAAGGATCAGCGCCCCGACCGACAAACCGATAAACTTCAAATCGTGCGAAACGTGCTGGCGAAAGCGACACGCGCGCGTTTTTTTGATGCCGCAACGCTCGCGCGCGGTGCCGGCCGGCCGCCGACCGAGCAACACGTAATCGGATATGACGTCAATCGATATGAGGCACCAATCGTCAGCGCGCGGCTTACCGAGAGCGAAATTCAGGCGCTGCGCAGCAACGGCAATGTCGCCAGGGTCGAAGACGACACGCCTTGTTATGCCGCAGGCTATGGTCCCTACCCGCACTTGCAGTATTGCGAGCCGTGGCCGGTAGCGACAGAAACGATCCCGGATGGCGTGAAACAGGTGAAGGCGCCGGCGGCATGGAGCACTTCAAAGGGCAAGGGAATTCGTGTCGCTGTGCTGGATACCGGCATTGATTTCAATCATCCGGACTTGAAGTCCAATTACGTCGATGGTGTGAGTTACGTGAAAGACGCGCCGACGCCGATGGACGACCAGGGTCATGGCACGCACTGCGCAGGAACCATAGCCGCCGCCATGAATGGCGTCGGCGTGGTCGGCGTCGCTCCGGAGGCATCGTTGTATGCGGTCAAGGTGCTGGACAAGAACGCCAGCGGGCTGTTCAGCTCGTCGATCGCCGGCATCGATTGGTGCATCGAGAACGACATGCACATTATCAGTATGAGCCTGGGCAGCGAGTCCGTGCCAACCGCCGTGGAGTTGATCTGCAACGCAGCATGGTCCAAGGGGCTATTGATCGTGGCGGGGGCTGGGAACCAGGACGGAAACCCTGTGCCCCCCCAGCAGTCCAACGTCGATTATCCTGCAAAGTACAGGAACGTTATTGCAGTCTCCTCGGTCGACGCCAGCGATGTGATTGCGCCAAACAGCGCCCGGGGCGCCGAGGTCGACCTCTGTGCGCCAGGCGTGGAGATCCTGTCGACGATTCCAGGTGGCAAATATGCGAAGATGAGCGGCACCAGCGTTGCCTGCCCGCATGTGTCAGGCGTCGCGGCGTTGGCCTGGGCAGCACACCCGTCCTCCGACAATGAGCAGATCTGGAACCTGATCGCCTCGACCGCCGACGACCTCGGCATACCGGGTCCGGATTCCAAATATGGCTATGGCCGGGTCAATGCGGATGTGGCTTCGGGCGCGCCGTTTCCGCCGCCGGTAATCCGGAAAAGGGGGATCGGATGCTGCGACTAGACCAGGGCGAGCTTGCCGCCTGTCGCTCAGGAAAAAGGCGATAGCTGTTTTTGCCCATCCTCGCTTACGCGTGACCCGCCGGTCTCTCGGTTGCAGCCAAGCAAGCTTGCACCGCTCGAATTAGCCTGCGCGGCTGTTCCAGCTTTTCAGGGCAGCCAGGACCGCAACGTTGGGAAGCTCGTTAATTCGATGGCGGGGCGAGATTCCAAGCGGATCGCACTCAAGCGTATCCTTGAGGAAGAGCGCCGCCAACATGTCCTGGCCCAGCCTTCGGAAACATATTCCGGCCATGTATCGACCGACGGCGCTCGCTGGCGGTCCAAGCATTGCAGCCGTCGAGTAGGCTTCCGATGCCTCCTTCAACTCGTGTCGAAGGTAACGGACTTCGCCAAGCTCGGCCCATGCTTTTGAATCGCACGGATCGACTTCGATTACCTTGAGAGACCTTGAGAGGGCTTCATCCTTGTCGCCGAGCCACAGCGCTTCCTTTGTTCAACTCTCCATCACGGCATGCAGGTTTTCGCGGTAGAGAATATCCTGTGCAGGGCTGCCGGGCTTGATATTTCGCGCGTGACTTTCGGCCAAATCCATCGTGCGCGTCATTTCATTGCTGTCACCGGCGAGCTGCGGCAGAAAGCCGAGGCCTCGATAGAATCTGCTGGTGAAAAGGCCGGTGGTGAATTCGTCCGCACCGGCAATGGTGCGCGCGAGAGCCGTTTCGAACCGATTGCCCCACCTGATCAGGTCCGCAATCTCACGGCGATTCTTCGCCCTGTGAACAAGAACCTTGGCTGTTGCGTTGAAGCATTCGGGAGCGGCTGTGGGCGCGTTGAGGGCGATGTCCTCGAATACCGACATATCGGCGGCTGGATAGTCCGAGGTACGTTCGGGCAAATGATGGATGAAATGGGCCGACGCGCGCCAGAATGCGAGCCGCACTGTATCAAGGTCGGCACGACCGGCCTCAAACCGGTCATGCGGAACGAGGGCGAGCAGAGGCTGATAGAGACACATCGAATGAAGCAAGCAGGCCAAGCGGGATTTTTCCTCGCCGCGCAACAAGGTCCATTGGTCCAAGGCAACGCACAAACGTCGCCAACGGTCGCTGCGAAGATCTTCGGGCAGCTCACGCGGATCCGCTACAGCATAGGCCTGTCCCGCTTCCCGGGCGAGCTGAATACGAAATCCGGGCGGAAGCGCCCGTTGCGGAATAAACGGCAAACCGTCCGGCTCGACAAAAGAGCGCCAGCACGCTTCGAGACCCTGCGCATGCAGCGGGCCGCCATTGAAGTCGGCAAGATCAAGATAGGGACGAAGCATCCAGGTCGAGAAGCGCGAATCCAGGGCTGGCAAAGTGCTACCCGAACAGCGCGTGCATGCCGCCCTGTGCACCCGTTTGATATCGATCGTCCTTGAACCTGAGCCATTCGGCGTGCAGCTTGCTCAAGAGCCTGAAATTTGCCGCATAATCAGGAAATTCGCAGCTAATTATATCGATAGCGTCACTCAGCTCGGTAAACATGTAGAGCACGGGTGTGACTTCGAAGATCAAGTCCTTGTCCTTGACCTGAAGAACCAGCAGCGAAATCGTTTCCCAGGAATTAATAAGGAGATTGACGGCGCCGAATTCCGCGGAATTCCTGCCGGCCTTGGCCATTCCAGACACGCCGTTTCTGTGTTGCCGCATCGCCTGTTGCCGCATCGTTTCCGCCCGCTGATATGACGGGTTGCTGCGGATCTGAAATATGGTAGCGAGGAGTTGAGCGTCCAAAGTCGCCTCCCATTTTGCCGGATGAAGCACGTCTACTGGATTTTACGCGCGCGTTAAGACGTCCACAAGTGGCCCATCCAGAAATTGCAATGGCAATTCTTAGCTACGCCCGACCAGCGTCCGCGACCAACGCTGCAGCAGAAGCTGAAAAACAGAGCCGGCTCGGAGAATGCGCTCGGCGCGATCCGATCCTGTTCTCAGCCATTGCGGAACGTGTAGCTGTAACCGTTGAGCGCCGGGGCGCCGCCGAGATGCGCATAGAGCACCCGCGATCCCCGTGGGAAGAATCCTTTCTGGACCAGATCGATCATGCCCTGCATCGATTTGCCCTCATAGACCGGGTCGGTGATCATGCCTTCCAGCCGCGCGGACAAGCGGATCGCCTCGATCGTCTGCTTGGACGGCACGCCATAGACCGGATAGGCGTAATCCTCCAGCAGGACGATGTCGTCAGCTACGATGTCCTTGCCGCCGACCAGGGCCGAGGTCTTCTGCGCGATGTCCAGCACCTGCGCCTTGGTCTGCTGCGGCGTACAGGAGGCGTCGATGCCGATGACGTTGCGCTCGCGGCCGTCCGCGGCGAAACCGACGACCATGCCGGCGTGGGTCGAGCCGGTGACGGAGCAAACGACGATAAAGTCGAATTTCAACCCCATCTCGGTTTCCTGGGCACGCACCTCCTCGGCGAATCCGACGTAACCGAGGCCGCCGAACTTGTGCACGGAGGCGCCGGCGGGGATCGCGTAGGGCTTGCCGCCCCTGGCTCTCACATCCGCCAACGCGGCGGTCCAGCTCTCGCGGATGCCGATGTCGAAACCCTCGTCCACCAGTTGGATCTCCGCACCCATGATGCGCGAGAGCATGATGTTTCCTACCCGGTCATAGACCGCATCCTCGTGCGGCACCCAGCTTTCCTGGATCAGGCGGCATTTCATGCCGATTTTCGCCGCCACGGCCGCCACCATGCGGGTATGGTTGGATTGCACCCCGCCGATCGAGACCAGCGTGTCGGCGTTGCTGGCAAGCGCATCGGGCACGATGTATTCGAGCTTGCGAAGCTTGTTGCCGCCGAAAGCCAGACCGGAATTGCAGTCTTCCCTTTTGGCGAAAATCTCGACATTGCCGCCGAGATGCGCGGTCAGTCGAGACAGCTTCTCGATCGGGGTGGGACCGAAGGTCAACGGGTAGCGCTCGAACTTCGACAGCATGACAGAAACCCCCGCGGGATGGCGACGGGCGACACTAGGCCGAGCCCGAGGGATTTGAAACCGGGAGATGTCGAACGTTGCAGTTGGCGGGACTGCAAATCTTCGGCCAAAGACCGTCATTGCGGTTGAGGCAGGTTCGCATCGAATGTGAAGTACGCCACATTCGATGGCGGCAGTCACGGGCATTCTGGCGGCGGTTGCCATCGCCCCGGGGTGCGGCACCCGCGGCCTTTGAATCAACCTTGAAACCAAAACGCGATTTCGTATCCAAACATTCGTAGCCAATGTCTGCACTGACTGATCGACGTTACTCGAAGGAAACGACGTCTGAACATTTCCCTGCGATCGCCGAGTCGAAACCGGCCGGGAGGTATGGCGATGAGCCGCAAGTCATTGTTCGTTTCGCTCGTGTTGATGCTGACGATCGGCGGGGCCGCGGCGGCCAGACCGTTCGACCGTCTCTGGGTATTTGGCGACAGTACGGTGGACAGCGGCTGGTACAGAAAATCCCCTTACAGCGGCGCGGCGAAGTATGACGCCTATATCAAGCACCCGTCCTACGGCGTCGGCAGGCCGACCTCGAGTTCCCGGCCCGATGTCCGTGGAGGTGCTGGGCGCGGCGCTCTCGCTGGGCGCAAGCCCGCAGAACCGGGGCGGCACGAATTACGCGAGCGGCGGTGCACGCGACCGCAAAGCCAACAACGCGGCCTCGGGCGGCTTTCCGAATGCTGTGCCGACCGAAAGCCAGATCGAGCACTATCTGGCGCACCACAATCCCAGCCGCTCGGCGCTGTATGTGGTCAGCTCGGGCGGCAATGATGTCGCCTTTGCCGTGAACAACACCGGCTCGATCGATCCGGACACCTATCTCCGGAACGCAGCGAACTCGCTGGCGAGGAAGCTGAAGGAGCTGGCCGGGAACCATCGCCGCGGCGCCAGACACATCATCGTGGCCGGCCTGCCGCAATCGTTCGGCCCGGCGACGACCCGACAATACCGGAGCTTCTACAACACGACGCTGCAGGCGAGGCTGACCGCGCTGGGGGTGCCCTATGTCTGGGCCGACGTCGATGCACTTCGATCGCTGATCGAGAGTTTTCAGGGCCACCCGCCGAGCCCGTTCAATATCACGCACTACACCAACGCGAACCCGGCCTGTCCGACGCCGCCACCCAATCCGAACCCGCAGCTTTCCATCGTGACCGACTGGGCCTATGTGTGTTCGCCGTCACCCCATGCGGCAACCAACCCGGCCAACAGCGACGCCTCGGAGTTCGCCGACGACAATCACTGGGCAACAGGAGCCCAGAGCGTTCTCGGCAGCTATTTCTACTGCCTCGCCAGCCACGCCTGGACCGGCCTCAACTGGCCGACCGGCAATGCGGCGTTACCCTTTGACTGCAGCAAATTTCCGATCATCCAGTAACAAGACGGATCGCGCCTACCGATCCGCGGCGCAGCCCGGCAGATCAAACAGCGCCTGCAGTCCGCAGGGCGAGGTCAGCATCTTGTCGCCATCGTGTCCGACCCCGGGCACGTCCCATAATTTGTGATTTGGTGTCCCGCCATCACGCGCCCGCATCGCCGCCGCGTAGGCGTGACCGCGCGCGTAACGGTACGGGCCCTGAGCCTCGGCCATGCAACTCTTGTCGAGCGCGGGATGATTGGGGTTGGTGTCGAGCATGCCAAGCAGATAGATCACCTGGCGTGCGACATAGCGTTGCTCCAGGGCCGCCGGCGTCGGCGCCGCGAGGTAGGGCGGCCGCGCTTCCATGCCGTATTTCCAGTTGTTGTATCCCGGACAGGACGCAGCGATCGACGGCTCCGGTCGCTCGGCGCTGAAATACGCATAGGAAGAAGGATTGGCGACCACATAGCGCACGCCGATATTCTGCTTCGTCAACTCCGCCTCGCCCTGCCCGGCGATGGCGTACCGCTGCACCACCTGTCCGCCGCCGGAATGGCCGGCAACGACGACCTGTTTCAGATCGGGGAACAGCCGCCGGTCGGCGAGGCGGGCCAGGATCGCATCCAGAGCATCGAACGAACTCGCCGGGGTCGGACCCACCGCGGGCTCGCCGCCTTCCCAACCCTCCAGCGACCAGCGCAGCGTGTCCGCCGGCAGGTGATACGCATCGACGTCGATACCGGCCAGGAACTGCGGCACGATCATGATCGTCGCGGCGCCGACAGCCCCCGCGGCGGCCTGTGCGGTTTTGGCGGAGCGGTAATAGACGTCCGCGTTGCGCAGCCGTCCGTGCAGCACCAGCACCGCCCGGGTGATGCCCGGCAACGGGTTCGACCAGTCGCTGGAAACGTAGAGCGGCAGGCTGCCCTGGTTGCCGACCGCGATGCGCTGATCGGCAACCACCCGCACCGGACGGCGAAAGGGTGCCACTTCATCTTCGGCAACGGCATGACTGCAAACCAGCGCGAGTGCCGCCGCCGACGCCCATTTCAGGTGTTTCATTCGATCGATACTCCATTGGCGGATCAATTTCGCGCCGGCTGCCTGGCCGATTCGCTTCGGCTATTTCACCGGGCCGCCGCGCTCGGCGACGATCGCGGCCATGGTCTCTCCGGCCCCACCTGCCTCGCGAAATCCGGCGATCACCCCGAGACGGTCCGCCTCCGGGCGGTTCTGGCTCATCTTCCACTTGCCTTCGATCGCGAGAATCGGAATCTCGACGCCGACGATGGCCCTCATTTGTGCTGCGATAAAATCGGCCGGGGCGTCGTCGACCTGCCACGGGGCCGCGCGGCGGCCTTCACGGCTGAGCGTCAGGTCCTCGAGCTGACGGCGCAACCAGGCGTCGTCGTCGACGATGCGAGGGCGGCCCCGGGCGTGCACCGTGGCATAATTCCAGGTAGGGACAACCTTGCCGGTTTCACGCTTGGTCGCGTACCAGGACGGCGTGACATAATCCTGCGGACCCTGGAATACCACCAGG
The DNA here is from genome assembly GCA_963748165.1 of uncultured Alphaproteobacteria bacterium. Taxonomy (GTDB): domain Bacteria; phylum Pseudomonadota; class Alphaproteobacteria; order Rhizobiales; family Xanthobacteraceae; genus Bradyrhizobium. Next base: position 46,003 of record CAVVIM010000006.1, on the reverse strand, counting down.
CATTGTTCGATCGCCGCGAGCTCGCGCCATTGCGGATTGGCCCGGGCGATATGCAGCCGCAGCGTGCCCTTGCCGGAGCCATCCGGGTCCAGCAGAAACGGAAACAGGTTTGCGATCAATCCGGCCGGCCCCGCCGTGATCAGCAGACCGAGCGGATGGGCGCGGATGAATTCGTGCTGGACCTCCAATCGGTCCTCGCGAAAGGCGGGCGGCTGGTACATGGCGGCCTTCGATCTGACGGCTGATCCGGCTCCGGTATATCAAATTGTCCTGGTCCCGCGTCAACTATGACGCCACGGCGCGGGAACCGTGCTATCCTGTGCCCCGCGGCAAGCTTGGTCACAGGTCGCTTGGCAGCATCATGCCCGCTTCGGACGGTCTGACCGGTGCAGGAGATTTGTCCCTCCGTGGCCGGAAACGAAATGGCTCTGCATTGCTGGTGCTGGCCGCCGGCTTGCTGCTGTTTGCGGCCGCCGTCGGCGCGTCGTTCCTGGTGATGCGGCCGACGACCCTGCGAATTGCCGTGGGACCGTCGGGCAGCGACGACCAGAACCTGATCGAGGGATTGGCACGGACCTTCGCACGCGACGGCAGCGCGGTGCGGCTTGCGCTGGTCACCACGGCCGGCCCGGTCGACAGCATCGCCGCGCTCAAGGCCCACAAGGCCGATCTCGCGGTCGCGCGCGGCGACGAGGAAATGCCCGACGGCACCCAGTCCGTCGCCATCCTGCGCAAGAACGTCGTCGTGCTGTGGGCGCCTTCGCGCAAGGGATCGCGCAAGCAGACCAAATCCGGCATCAAGGAGATCGGCGATCTCGCCGGTCATCGCGTCGGCGTGGTCGGCAGAACCGAGGTCAACGTCACGCTGCTCCGCGTCATCCTGAAGGAATCCGGCGTCGATCCCGACAAGGTGGCGATCGCGCAATTCAGTACCAGCCAGATCGCGGAAATGGTGCGCGATCCCTCGGTCGATGCGTTCATGACGGTCGGCCCGCTCGGCAGCAAGATCACCTCGGAGGCGATTGCCACCACCGCACATGTCAGGGGCGAGCCGACATTCCTGCCGATCGACGTTTCGGAAGCGATCGCGTCGCGGCATCCGCTCTATGAATCCGAGGAAATTCCCGGCAGTTCGTTCAGCTCGGCACCGGCCCGGCCTGACGACAAGGTTGAAACCGTGGGCATCAATCATTTGATCGTGGCGCCGAAATCGCTGTCCGAAGGTACGGTTGGCACGTTCACGCGACAGTTGTTTGCGGCCCGGCCCGGGCTGGCGAGGGAAATCCCGAGCGCGGCAAAGATCGAGAAACCCGACACCGACAAGGACGCCGCGTTGCCGGCGCATCCCGGCGCCGCCGCCTATATCGACGGCAATGAACGAACTTTCATGGACAAATACAGCGACTACATCTGGGGCGTGGTGTTGCTGCTTTCCGTGCTGGGGTCGGCCAGCGCCGGGCTGCGTCACTTTATCAAACGCGACGAGCGCAAGCTGAATACGCTCCATCGCGAGAAGCTGCTCGCCGCGATCGGGCTGGTGCGACAGATCGATTCGATCGACGATCTCGACGCCCTGCAAGGCGAGGCCGACGATTTCCTGCGCGAGACGCTCGAATGCTACGACAACGGCGCGATCGAGCAGGGCGATCTGGCGGCCTACGGTCTCGTACTCAATCAATTTCACAACGCGGTGGTCGACCGCCGCGCTGCGATCGGCGCCAACGCCGCGAACATGCCGCGCATGCGTGCCGGATAACGCATTGGAACCGGCGCGATGGCGGCCGCAGCAGGCCGGCCCGCGCCGCGCCGCCGGTTGCAACCCCGTCTACCGACACGCGATTTTCGGCAACGCGATTCGGAACGATGTCTACAGCAGCCTGCAACCTGTCCGGGAAAAACGGGGGTGACAAGCCGGCCAATAATGGCGACAATCCGCATCAGCGTCATCTGATTTGCCATGACAACCAGGTTCCGGAAAATATCGCCCGTGATCGCGTCCCGCCTATCCGCGCTGCTGATCGCCGCCCTCACCGGCTGCATGGTGCTGCAGCCGTGGCGCGTGCATGCGCAATGGTGGAGTCTCGCGCCGGCGGATTTCGAGGCCTGCGCCGACGTGGCCGAGAAGGCCCCGACCAAGGAAGAGAAGACGGCGGCGCTGACCCGATGCAACGCAAAATTTGCCGGACGACGCAAGCCGGGCGGCGGCTACACCTATTACGATTTCATGCAGAACCGCAGCTTCGACATCGCGGGCCCGAATCCGACCCCGGCAGAGCAGAAATACATCGACGAGCAATATACCCTGTTTCTCGACCGTGAGCGGCGCAACACCATCGTGCAGGAGCTTGCGGCCAGGCAGCAGCAGCAGGAGCGCCAACAACAGCAGCGGGAGCAGGTGCAGCAGGCCGCCTTCAAGAGCGAGGCTGAAAAGGTGCCGCTGCCGCCGGTGTCGCCCAACCGGCAAGCGGCCGCGGCGGCCGAGCAGAAGGCGCGCGCCAGGGCCCGCGCCTGCGCCGCCAGGCAAACCTTTTCCTGCGAATGGCCGCGGCTCTCCGAAGGAATCAGCAACCTGAAGAAGGCGCTGTTCGGCGCTTCGCCGAGCAAGACGGCCAAGCGCAGTTGATGGTTCAGCGGGTTCGCCGCGCGCTCCCCGGCGATGCCGGTCGCGTCAATTCGTGATCACCATTGCCCAGAACTTGCGATACGGCGATTTCGGATTGTCGACAAAGGCCACGCCGACCCGGCGGGCCCCCGGAATCAGCAGGTTCTCGCGGTGGCCGGTCGAGGCTTCCCACTGCTTCAGCATGTCGGAGAAGGTCGGAAATCCCGCGCCGATGTTTTCGGCGGCGATGGCTTTGCGCAGGCGCGCCACCCGCAGCGGGAATTCGCCGCCGACGCTGTGGCTGACGGTGCCGCTCGCGGCCATCGCCCGCGCCTGCCGGCGCGCGACCGCGTCGAGACGGCTGTCGAGCCTCACCGCAGGCAGGCCGTGCGCGCGTCGATAGGCGCTGATCGCGCCGGCATAGTCCGCCGCCACGGCGATGGCGGCATAGCTCAAGCAGCCAGCGAGCGCGACGATGGCGAGCCCGCTGCGGGATGCTGGCGACATGCGGCCCCGCTTCAATGCGTGCCGGCGTGGTTGCGCCTGGTGTGGCGCCGCGAAGCCGGCTTGGTCACGGGCGCAGCCGGCTCGACCACGGTCGGCGCGGCACGGCTCTCCTGCAGCCTGGCGTCATATCCCGGCGATGGCGTCACCGTCGGCGGCGCCGCATGCACCATCGCCGCCCCGCCTGCAAGTGCCGCTGCCGTCACAAGGGCCGCGTAAATCTGCCTCATCCTGGTGTCCTCCCGCGTATCGCCTCAAGGCCGGATTTGCTCCGGCGTCAGCCCCGGCGAACCGGCGCCGTCGGCTTCCGCCTGTCTGATCAGCGCAACAATGCGGCGCGACAGCGGCACATCGAGACCGCGCCGCTCCGCAATCGCGGTGATCACGCCCTGCAGATAGTCGATTTCGGTGCGGCGGCCGCGCTGCAAATCTTCCCACATCGACGAGCGCGCCTCGGGATCGATCTTCATGGTCCGCCCCAGCATCAATTCGAACACGGTGTCGGGCAGCCGCAGCAAATGCGGCGTCCAGCCGGCGGGTATCGGTGTCGGCGACACCGGCCGGATGCCCTCCGCCCTGATCGCCGCCAGCGCCTCCGCCATCTGGTCCGCCAGCAGCCGGCGCCAGGATCGCTGCGCGAGCTGCCGGCGCAGCGGCAGGTCGGCCAGCGCGTTGAGCGCGTTGTTGAGATTGACCAGCAGCTTGCCCCATTGCACGCCGCTGATGTCAGCGGTAGCGCGCACCGGCAGGCCGGGCACCGCCAGCCGCGCGGCGGTGCCGTCCTGGTCCCGTTCGAGCAGGATATCGCCCGAGGTGGCGCGATGAAATCGTGCCTCGCCGCGCTCAATCACATTGAACGGCACCATGCCCGCGAGCAGGCGGCGCCCCGGCAATCGCGCGCGCAACGCCGCGGCATTGCCGACGCCGTTCTGCAGGCTGACGATGACGGCATCGATCGGGGCATGGCGCGCGATGATATCGGCGATGCCGGCGGTATCGGCGCTTTTGACCGTCACCACCACCATGCCGGCATCGTTCAGAATCGCGGGATCTTCCGACAGCGCCAGCCGGTCGGGTGCGACCTGGCACGCCATACCCTCAAAGCTCGTCAGCCGCAGTCCGCCGCCCTCGATGGCGCGGATCACGCGCGGCCGTGCCAGCAACGCGACCTTGCGGCCGGCCGCAGCCCACATGCCGCCGACAAAGCAGCCGATGCTGCCGGCGCCGGCCACCGCGATCGGCCTGTCGGCGATCATTGGCACTCCATCCATTGGCTGGCGATCTCGATAGCAGATTTTCCCCGCCGATGTCCCGCGCGATGCCGCCGCCGCGGCGCGCCTTGAGGCACCGCCTTGCCTTGTAACCGTCATGGCGCGCCGTTATGTTTTCGCAAGGCGGGGCTGACACGCGGCAGGAGAGAACCATGGGTTTACTCGACGTACTCAACGGCATGCAGAACGGCCCGCGCGGCCCCAGCAATCCGAGCGCGCAATCCGGCGGCGGAATGTCGCCGATGACCATGGCGATCCTGGGCCTGCTCGCCTGGAAGGCCGTCAAGCATCTGACCGCCGGCCAAGCGGGTGCAACACCGGCACCCGCACCCGGCACGGGCGGCAATACCGCGCCTGGCGGCGGCGGTCTCGGTGGTCTGCTCCAGGGCGGGTTGGGCGGCCTGCTGGCCGGCGGCGCCGCCGGCAGCGTGATCAGCGGCGGGCTCGGCGACCTGCTCAAGCAATTGCAGCAGAACGGCCACGGCGATACCGCCAATTCATGGGTGAGCCCGGGCCCGAACAAGTCGATTTCGCCTGGCGATCTCGCCAACGCGCTCGGTGCCGATCAGATCAACAGCCTGATGTCGCAGAGCGGCCTGTCGCGCGACGAATTGCTTTCGGGCCTCAGCCAGCATTTGCCCGACGTGGTCAACCATTTGACACCGGACGGGCGGCTGCCGACCGAAAACGAAGTTTCAGGCCGGCTTTGACTCTGGTCCCGGCCATTCATTTGCCGCACCTTAGCCGACCGTGTTTTTTCAGAGAAGGACGATAGCCATGCTGTACATTGTGATCGTTGGCCTCGTTGCGGGGATTCTCGCCCGGTTGCTTTCACCGGGTCCGAACAATCCCAGCGGATTCATCCTCACCGCCGTGCTCGGCATCGCCGGCGCGTTTCTCGCCACCTTCGTCGGCCAGGCCATCGGCCATTACGGCCCGAACCAGGGCGCCGGCTTCATCACCGCCACGATCGGCGCGCTGGTGGTGCTGTTCATCTGGAACCGGCTGGTGGCGAGCCGCGTGATCTCCGACCCGGGCGCAAAGTAGGGCGCGCCGAAACCCCACATCGTCGTGCCCGGGCTTGTCCCGGGCATCCACGTCTTGATGGGCAGCGGCAACAAGGACGTAGATGGCCGGGACAAGCCTGGACAAGCCCGGCCATGACGGAAAGCCCTTACGTCACGTAATCAGGTGCATGCCGGCATCCATGCGGACCACTTCGCCGGTCATGTTGCTCGATGGCGGCGTGGCGAGGAAGCAGACCAGGTTGGCGATGTCTTCGGCAGTGGAGGCGCGCTTGAGCGGCACCCTCGACACCACGGAATCGCGGACCTTGGCCGCGCCTTCGACGCCGCGGCCCTTGGTGAACCAGGGCGTGTCGATATAGCCGGGGCATACGGTGTTGACGCGGATCAGCGGCGCCAGCGCCCGGGCCAGCGAATAGGTGATGGTGTTCAGCGCGCCCTTGCTCGCGGCATAGGCAATTGACGAACCGACGCCGCTGATGCCGGCCACCGACGACACATTGACGACGGCGGAGGCGCGGCCGGACGCCCTGGCGGCCGCCTCGAGCAGGCTTCGCGCCGCCCGCACCATCTGGAACGGGCCGATGGTGTTGACCCCGAACAGGCGCTGAAAATCTTCCGCCGACAAGCCGTCGAGATCTTCATGGGCGACATGCTTGGTGGTACCTGCATTGTTAATCAAGGCATCGAGGCGGCCCCAGGGTGCGGCGGCGGCGACGATCTTCCGGCAATCCTCGTCACGGGACACATCGCCCTGCACCACGACGACCTCGGCACCGGCGCTGCGGCAAAGATCGGCGGTCGCTTCGGCTTCCTTCTGGCTCGATGAATAGTTGACGACGAGGCGCGCGCCGCCTTTGGCCAGGATGGCAGCGGTCGCAGCCCCAAGACCCGACGCCGAACCGGTCACGATCGCGTACAAACCATCCTTCGACATCCGCGCATTCCTCATGTTGCCTTGCAGGCTGACCCGCCCCTGGCGCGATCCACCATATCGCGTGGCGGGAGGGCTGCAAATCGGCGAAACTCCATTGCGCGGAATTCCTGCGTCTCGCGGGGCTTCATGTCGGCCTTGCAGGCTGGCCTGCGGACATCTGTGCTTGTCATGACGATGGCTTTTCCCCATCATGCCGCGCAAGAAAAGGCCGCATTGGGCGCCCGGCGGAGCGAGCTGGTGCGCGGTCTCAATCGAGAAACGGGGAACGCTGTGGCGGAAAGTGAGAACATTGTCGCGGAGACGGCGGCGAAGATATTCGCCGACCTCGCCGACGCGCAGACCATCAACCGCGACAAGAAAGGCGAGTGGAAGCCACCGCTCTGGCGGCAGCTCAGCGCGGCCGGCCTGCCGCTGTCATGGGTTCCCGAGGATTGCGGCGGCTCCGGCGCCAGCCTCGCCGAAGGCTTCAGCGTGCTGAGCGCGGCCGGCCGTTTCGCCATCGCGGTGCCGCTCGCCGAGACCATGCTGGCGGGATGGCTGCTGTCGCAGGCCGGGATCGCTTCGCCCGAAGGCGCGATGACGGTGGCGCCGGCCAACCCGAAGGACCGCATCGCGCTCAATGCCGACGGCAGGCTGTCCGGTCGCGCGCGCGGCGTTCCCTTTGCCAGGGACGCCGGACATTTTGCCGTGCTGGCGCAGGGCTCCGGCGGCCCATCCATTGCGCTGGTCGATGCGGCCGACGGCCGGATCGAGGCCGGCCTCAATCTCGCCGGTGACGGCAGCGATACCGTGACATTCGCCAACGCCGCTCCGGTTGCGATCAAGCCGGCGCCGCAAGGCTTTGATCAGACCGCGCTGATGCTGATGGGAGCGGTGACGCGAAGCCTGCAGATCGCAGGCAGCCTGGAATCGATGCTCGACATCAGCGTGCGTTATTCCAATGAACGCGTCGCCTTCGAGAAGAAGATCTCGAAATTCCAGGCGGTGCAGCACAATCTCGCCAGGCTGGCCGGGGAGACCGCGGCGGCCATGACCGCGGCGAGCTCGGCCGCCGATACCATTGCCAACGCCTCGAATTTCGACGACGCGGTGTTCCTGGAAGCGACGGCAGCGAAGATCCGTTGCGCCGAGGCCGCCGAAAAGGGCGCCGCGATCGCCCATCAGGTTCACGGCGCGATCGGTTACACGCTTGAACATATCCTGCATCGCTACACCATGCGCGCGCTGGCATGGCGTGACGATTTCGGCCATGAGAGCTATTGGGCGGTGGAATTGGGCAGGCGCGTCGCCGCGCGCGGCGCCGATGAATTGTGGCCGCTGGTCGCGTCGCGCTGACCTTGAACCTCTACGCATGCACGAAAGTCGAGCTTGAAAATGACCGCAGCCCTCCGTTTCGACCCGATCCGCCTGCCGGCTGAATGCGAAAAGCTGCGCAAGGAAGTAAGGGCCTTCCTGGCCGAGGAAATCGCGGCGGGCACCTTCGACCCGCACAGCCCGCAAGGCGGCGACAACGACGTTCCCGGGTTCAGCAGGCGCGTCGGCGAGCGCGGCTGGATCGGCATGACCTGGCCGAAGAAATATGGCGGCCACGAGCGCAGCTTTCTCGAACGCTATGTGGTGACCGAGGAAATGCGCGTCGCCAACGCGCCGACCCGGCGCTTCTTCGTGGCCGACCGGCAGAGCGGCCCGGTGCTGCTGAAATATGCCCCCGAGCACATCAAGATGGATATCCTGCCGCGGATCTGCCGCGGCGAGGTGTGCTTCTCGATCGGCATGAGCGAGCCCAATTCCGGTTCGGATCTGTTCGCCGCCAAGACCAAGGCGACCAAGACCGACGGCGGCTGGCTGATCAACGGCACCAAGATCTGGACCTCGTCGGCGCAGGTCGCCAACTACATGCTGGCGATCTTCCGCACCTCGCCGCCGACCAAGGAAAACCGCCGGCACGGGCTGACGCAGTTTCTGGTCGACATGAAGACGCCGGGCATCAAGGTCAACCCGATCGCCCAGTTGACCGGCAAGTCCGAGTTCAACGAAGTCGTGTTCCAGGACGCCTTCGTGGCGGACGATCACCTGCTTGGCGAAATCGACGGCGCCTGGAAGCAGGCCACCAGCGAGCTCGCCTATGAGCGCAGCGGTCCGGAGCGCTTTCTGGAAACCTATTATGTGCTGACCGAAATGGTCCGCGCGCTCGGCGAGCAACCCGACAATCGCGGCGCCGAGGGCATCGGCCGGCTGGTCGCACAGCTTCACACCATGCGCCGGATGTCGGTCTCGGTCGCCGGTATGCTGCACGCCGGCAAGGAACCGGTGGTCGAAGCCTCCATTGTCAAGGACATCGGCACCATCTGGGAGCAGCAATTGCCGCAGCGGGTGCGCGATCTGGCGGCGTTCGTCGAGCCCGATGCCAGCAATCACGAAATTCTCGACACTGTATTGCCGTATGCGATGAAGGTCGCGCCCAAGCTCACCATCCAGGGCGGCACCACGGAAGTGCTGCGCGGCATCATCGCGCGCGGCCTCGGCCTGCGCTAACTCAACGAGGACCTCCATGAGCAAATACACGGACATCGGCGTCGATAAAACCGGACACGTCGGCACCATCGAGATCCGGCGGCCGCCGCTGAACTTCTTCGACATCTCGCTGATCAACCAGATCGCCGACGCGCTGGAGGAATTCGACCGCGATATCGAGATCCGCGCCGCGGTGCTCGCCGCCCAGGGCAAGGCGTTCTGCGCCGGCGCCAATTTCAACGATCCGGCGCGGCAGGCGGCGGAGGCCCGCGAGCAGTCGGACCCGGCCTCGAGCCTCGGCCAGATCAATCATCTCTACATCCAGGCGGTGCGGATCTTCCGCGCCAGGAAGCCGATCGTCGCGGCCGTTCATGGCGCAGCGATCGGCGGCGGCCTCGGCCTTGCGCTAGCGGCGGACTTCCGCGTCACCTGCCCGGAGGCGCGGTTCGCCGCGAATTTCACCAAGCTCGGATTTCCATCCGGGCTTCGGGCTCACCGCCACGCTTCCCGAGCTGGTCGGACGGAACAATGCGGAACTGATCTTCTACACGAGCCGGCGGGTGACCGGCGAGGAAGCCACACGGATGGGCCTCGCCAATGTCTGCGTCCCGCAGGATCAGGTGCGCGCCGAGGCCATGAAACTCGCCGCCGAAATCGCCGAATGTTCGCCGCTCGGCCTGCTCTCGACCCGCGCCACCATGCGCGCCGGCCTCGCCGACCGCGTCTTGGCCGCCACCAACCACGAGCTCGCCGAACAAACAAGGCTGCGCGCCACCGAGGATTTCAAGGAAGGCGTCAAGGCCACCGAGCAACGCCGGGTCGCCAATTTCAGGGGACGGTGACGCCGGCCATCGTCATTCCGGGACACGCGCTTGCGGGTGGACCCGGAATCCGGAAGTTATTGGCGCGAGATTCCGGGTTCGCGCTGACGCGCGAACCGGAATGACGATTTAAGCCGGCTTTCGCACCACCAGCGCATCGACGATGGTGACGCCATGTCCCTCCGGATGCACCAGGACCGGATTGAGCTCGATCTCGGCAATCTGCGCGCGGCATTGCGCGGCGAGCTTTGAGACTTGCGCAATCAATTGCGCCAGCGCCGCAATGTCGGTTTTCGCCGCCCCCCTGAAACCGCTGAGCAACGGCGCCGCCTTCAGCTCGCCGAGCATCGCGGTGGCCTCTGCCGCGCTGACCGGCGCGGGCCGATAGATCACGTCGCGGAACAGCTCGGTGGTGATGCCGCCGAGACCGACCATGACCATCGGACCGAAGGTGGCATCCTGCAGCGTGCCGACGATGATCTCGACCCCTTTCCGGGCCATCGGCCCGACCAGCACGCCCTGTACGACCGCCTCGGGCCGATGCCGGCGCGCGCTGTCGAGCAGCGCCTGATAGGCCGCGAAGGCCTCGCCCTTGGTGGTGATACCGACCCGCACGCCGCCGATTTCGCTCTTGTGCGCGATATCGCGCGACTGGATTTTCATCACCAGCGGAAAGCCGGCGCGGGCGATCGCCGCGTCCAGCGCGCCCCGCTCGCTCACCAGCACTTCGTCCGGCAGCGCCACGCCGGCATCGCGCAGCAGCGACTTGCTGTCGAATTCGGACAATTTCGCGGATTGCAGATGGGCGGCGAGAATAGTCGGCATCGATATCGCGACATCAGGCGACGGCGCAAAGCTGAAACGGGCGCGCGCAAGCATCTGGCGCAGGGCGACGGCGACATGGGTCAGCCCCGACAGAATGACGACGCCGGAGGCGGCGAGCTGCTGCCGCGCGAACGCCGACGGCAGCGTGTAGGAGTAAAACACGATCGGCTTGTTCTGCGCATCGATCACCGGCTTCAGCTCGGCCTGCTTGAACGGCATCCGCGTCTCGCTCGACAGCGACAGCACCACCACAATGGCATCGACTTCGCCGGACACCGCGAGCAGCTCGATGCTCTTCTGCAGGCCGCCGCTGTTCACCCCCTGGGCGGTGACGTCGATCGGGTTGCGCGCGGTGCCATAGGACGGAATAAGCCTGCCGATTTCCGCCTGGATCGATTCGGACAGCTCCGGCACCTGAAAGCCCTGCATCGACACCGTGTCGGCGCCCCAGATGCCGGCGCCGCCGGATACGGTGATAACGGCGACGCGATCGCCCTGCGGCAGCGGGCTCGTGGTCAGCAGCGCGGCGATGGTGATGGCCTCGTCGAGATCGCTGGAAATGATGAAGCCGTATTTGGCGAACACCGCATCATACGCCGCCGACCAGCCGGCCATGCTCGCGGTATGCGAGGCCGCCGCACGCTCGCCGGCGCCGGAGCGGCCGACCTTGGTGACGATGACGGGCTTGCCGGATTGCGCGGCACGCCGGGCCGCGGCCAGGAATTTATCGACGTCGCGGATGCCCTCGATGAACAGCAGGATGACGTCGGTCGCCGGATCCTGCACCAGATAGTCGAGGAATTCGCCGGCGCCGAGGTCGGCTTCGTTGCCGGTGCTGACGACGTAGCTGAGCCCGATCCCGAGCGCCTTGGCGCGGTGCGAGATGGCAAAGCCGATGCCGCCGCTTTGCGCCACGATGCCGATCCGCCGCCGGGTCGCCACCAGCCTCAGTGCATCCGCCTTGACATCGACGGTCGGGCTGAAGGTCGCGGCAACGCGCTGAACTTCGCTGTAAAAGCCTTCGGCATTGGGGCCGGAAATCCGCATTCCCGACTTTTTCGCCAGCGCCGCGATGGCGTCCTGCATGGCGGCGCTGTCGCCGCCCTCTTCGGCAAAGCCCGACGAGATGATCACCGCGTTCCTGACACCGGCAGCCGCGCATTGCTCGAGCGCGCCGAGTACCCCCCGCGCCGGAATGACGATGATGGCGAGATCGACCGGCCGGCCGACATCGGCAATCGATTTGTAGCAGGTCAGCCCGTCGATATCGTCGTAATTGGGATTGATCGGATCGATCCGTCCCGGGAATTCGTTCTTGCGCAGGAAGGCCAGCAGCCGGCCCGGGATTTTTTCGCGATCGCGCGAGGCGCCGATCAGGGCGATGCTCTCGGGCGCGAAGAAACTGTCGAGCGGATGGGAAGGCTTTTGGGGCGCGGGCGCGGGCGGCATTCAGAAAAGTCCTTTTTCTTGTTATTTTGGATATCCCACAAGCATTCGTTTCAACGTCACCGCGAGCGTTCACGCGACCAGACAAAAGGTCACGCCGCCGAGTACAAACGCGTTGTTCGCGACGGCGTAGCCCCTTGCCGCGGCGGCTTCGCACACCTGCGCGACATTGCGGACCCGAAAGGTCAGGCCGCTCATCAGGTCGCCAGCGCCCTTGACGAAGTAAAATTCGCCATTGGGAAGTTTCAGTTCGGGCTCGCCGCGCCGATTTTTGCCGGCGGCAATCCCGAGAATACCGCCCCAATGCTCGGCCAGTCCCTGCGGCTCCGGGCTTTGCATCTCGACCGCGACGAGGGCCTGCGTCACATCGGTGTTGATGGACCGCTGCCAGTCCGGCCCCGCCGGCGGATACGGCCCAAGCACATCGTCGCTACCATCGGTGTGGTTGAATTCGATGAAGGCCGCGCGGCAATCGCGCGGATGCAACTGCACGCCATGATAGGGCGGATGGTCGATGAGATTGGCGGTGCGCACGCCGAGGGCGGCGGCGTGCCTGCCCCGCGCATCGGGATCGTCGCAGCAGAAGATCGCCATATAGCCGCCGCGGCCGCCGGTCTTGTCGAGAAAGCGACCCGCCGCGGTGCCGGCCTGAAACGGCGCGACCACCTCGAGAAGGATGGTATCGACCGGCAGCAGCGCGTTCTCCAGGCCATATTTGGCGACGTTGCCGTCGCGGTAACAGACGCCGAGGCCCATGATGCCGGCGATATCAGCGATGACCGGCTCGAGATGCGGCGCGACCAGGCAGATTTGACGCAGCCGCAGATACATCTCAATCACCCCGATGGTGTCAATGGCCGTGGAACACAGGCTTGCGCTTTTCGACGAACGCCTTGGCGGCTTCCTTGTGATCGGCGGTCTCGCCGGCGCGCGAGTGATGGATCGCCTCGGCGTCGAAGCAGGCTTCCAGCGACAGATGCTCGGCGTTGTTGATGTTGCGCTTGATGTAACCCAGCGTCACCGACGGGCCCTGCGCCAGCGACATCGCCAGATCGTGCGCGACCGCTTCGACCTCGGCATCGGGGACGACGCGCGTCACCATGCCGAGCGCGAGCGCTTCCTGCGCCGTCAGCACCGGCGACATCAAATAAAGCTCGCGTGCCTTGGCGCTGCCGAGCAGATGGGTCAGGAAATAGGTGCCGCCATAATCGCCCGACAGCCCGACCTTGGCGAACGCGGTGGTGATCTTGACCGATGCGCTGGCGACGCGGAGGTCGCAGGCCAGCGCGATTGAAAGCCCGGCGCCGGCGGCGGCGCCGTCGAGCTGCGCCACCACCGGCTTCGGCATCTCGTGCAGAATGCGGGAGACTTCCATGCCGCGTCGCAGGTTGGCCATTTTGGCTTCGAACGGCAACGGCGCGCGGCCCTCCGCCATCGACTTCACATCGCCGCCGACACAGAAGGTGCCACCGGCGCCCCGCAGCAGGACCGCACGCACCTCGTGGTCCTCCGCGGCGCGGCGCGCCGCCTCGACCAGCCCCCGCGTCATCTCCGGATTGAGGGCATTGCGCCGGTCCGGCCGGTTCATGGTGATGGTGAGCAATCCCTGATCGAGTTTCTGCAGGACCATTTCGTTCATGGCTTTTCTCTTTCGTTTTGTGTTCGTCCTCGCGAGCCAACGGGTCGCGCGAATGCGCGCCCGATGACAGGCTCCGCGAAGCAATCCATATCACAGCAAGCGGAGGGATTGCTTCGTCGCCAACGCTCCTCGCAATGACGTCGCGGAAGCAGCCAGGGCCAGCACCGATGCGAGAACACCGGCAAGCGCGCGTTTCATGTCAGCCTCCCCGGCGCCGCGCCGCATTGGCTGCGGGCGCGAGTTTTGTTGCCGCGATCATGCCGCAAGCCATCCGCAGCGGCAAGCTGCGGCAGCCGCGCATTTGGCCCACGTTTTTCCGCTAAGCGGAATGACGCGCGCATGCCAGCATCACGCATGCTCTGCTCCGCCGAAACGTTTCGATTTCAGCCTGCGCCGCACGCGGCAATGGTGCTGGCTGGCTCATCGTCGCCGGCGTCGGTGCGGCTGACGCCGCGGGATGCTCCTTCGCGCCGCAGGGCGAAGGCCGCGTCGCCGAGGTGATCGATGCGCGCAGCTTTCGTCTGCAGGATGGCCGCGAAGTCCGCCTCGCCGGCATCGAGCCGGCCGCGGCTGACGCACCGACCGCGAACCGTGGCGCGGCGCTGGCGGCGCTCATTTTGGGACACGAGGTGACGTTGCAGGGTGAGGACGACGGCCCCGATCGCTACGGCCGTCAGCCTGCCTTTGTATTCCTCGAAGGCGCCGACACCTCGGTGCAGGCGCCTGTTGCTGGCGCAGGGCGACGCGCTGCTAGCCGGTACGGTGACGGACAAGGACTGTGCGGCAGCCCTGACGACTGCCGAGGCGGCCGCGCGTCAGGACAAACGGGGAGCCTGGGCCGACCCCACGGCCATAAAAAACACGGAAAGTCCGGGCGATATTTTGACCAGGATCGGGCGGTTTACTGTGGTCGAGGGCAAGGTTCTGTCCGTTCGGCAAGCCGGGGCAACGACTTACCTGAATTTCGGACGGAACTGGACACGGGACTTTGCTGTGACTATTCCAAAGCGTGGGCTGGCGGCCTTTGAAGCCGCCGGGATCGTGCTTGAGTCGCTGAAAAGTCGAAGGATTCGCGTCCGCGGCTGGGTCGAGGCGCATGGCGGGCCGCGGATTGAGGCGCTCCGGGTGGGGCAGATTGAAGTGCTGGGCAGGAATTAGCTCGCGGGACACGTACGAGTGACGGCTGTGGCACATGATGTGGGACAGAAGCGGACGAGCCGCGGCCTTTGGGCGGCGCCGGTGTTGCTGTGCGCGGGATTTGCGCTGGCCGCCTGCGGCGATATGGGGCACTTTCAGACCGCATCCCCGCCCACGCCGACCACCGCCGCCAAGCCGCCGCACACGGCGGCGCAGACCCCGGCGGTCGAACGCGAGCATGAACGTATCCTGGCGTCCTACGGTGGCGCTTATGATGACCCGCCGCTCGAAGCCCTGATCGGCAAGACCGTCGACCGCCTGGTGGCGGCATCCGACCGTCCCGACCAGGGCTACAAGGTGACGATCCTCAATTCGGGCGCGGTGAACGCCTTCGCGCTTCCGACCGGTCAGCTTTACGTGACCCGCGGGCTGATCGCGCTGGCCTGCGACACCTCCGAATTGTCCTCGGTGCTGTCGCACGAGATGGCGCATGTGCTGGCCAAGCACGCCGCCATCCGCGAGGACCAGGCGCGGCAGGCCGCCGTCGTCACCCGCGTCATCACCGACATGGGCAACGATCCCGATCTCACCGCGATGGCGCTCGCCAAGACCAAGCTGACCATGGCGAGCTTCTCACGGCAGCAGGAATTCGAGGCCGACAAGATCGGGGTCGGCATTTCGGCGCGCGCGCATTTCGATCCCTACGGCGCGTCGCGCTTCCTGACCGCGATGGAACGCAACGCCGAGCTGAAAGCGGGCTCGACCGCGGTCGATCCGCGGGCGCAGGACTTTCTGTCGTCGCACCCGGCCACGCCGGAGCGGATCCAGAGCGCGCAGGCCAGCGCGCGGCAGTACTCGTCACCGGAAAACGGCGAACGCGATCGCGAAACCTATCTCGCCGCCATCGACAACCTCGTCTATGGCGAGGATCCGAGCGAGGGCTTCGTGCGCGGCCATCGCTTCCTGCACCCCAAGCTCGGCTTCACCTTCACCGCACCGGACACCTTCACGCTGGACAACACCGCGCAGGCGGTGATCGGCGTGCGCGACGGCGGCTCCCAGGCGATGCGCTTCGATGTGGTGCGGGTGCCGTCCGAACAGACGCTCGGCGATTACCTGAACTCCGGCTGGATGGAAAACGTCGACAAATCGTCGACCGAGGACCTCAACATCAACGGCTTTCCGGCAGCGTCCGCCAGCGCGCATGGCGGCCAATGGCAATTCAAGATCTATGCGCTGCGGTTCGGCACCGACGTCTACCGCTTCATCTTCGCCGCCCGCGAAAAGACCACCGAAAGCGACCGCAATGCACGCGAAACCGTGAACTCGTTCCGCCGGCTCACCCTCGAGGAGATTCAGGCCGCCCGGCCGCTGCGCATCAAGATCATCACCGTGCAGCCCGGCGACACCGTGGAATTGCTGTCGCACCGCATGGCCGGCGTCGACCGCCCGGCGGACCGCTTCCGCGTCCTCAACGGCCTCGACAGCCACGCCCAGGTCAAGGCGCGCGACCGCGTCAAGATCGTGGTGGATTGACGGGCGGCGACAGCCGTCATTCCGGGATGGTGCGTTAGCACCAGACCTCAGATGCGCAATGGCGCATCGGGGAATCTCGAGATTCCGGGTTCGCGCTGACGCGCGCCCCGGAACGACTGGCCTGTGGAATCTTCGTCGGTTGCGCTCCTCGCAAATGACGATGGAGCTTCTTATGGTTGCTACGCGACACGACCAAACAAAAAGCCCGGTCGTTGGGACCGGGCTTTTGAATTGATGGAACTGCGAAACCTGGCTTAGGCTGCCTCGTCGGCAACGGCGGCATCGTCGCTGTCGCTATCTTCTGCTTCGCCTTCACCTTCCGCCTCGGCCTCGGTTTCGGCCTTGGCGCCGCGGCGCGGGCTCTTGGCGAGCTGGCTTTCGATTTCCTTGACCGCTTCGGTTTCCGTCACATGCTGTACGACGGCAATCTCGCGCGACAGCCGGTCGAGCGCGGCTTCGTAGAGCTGGCGTTCGCTATAGGACTGTTCCGGCTGCGATTCCGAGCGATAGAGATCGCGCACCACTTCGGCGATCGCGACGATATCCCCGGAATTGATCTTGGCTTCGTATTCCTGCGCGCGGCGCGACCACATCGTGCGCTTGACGCGGGCGCGGCCCTTCAGCGTCTCCAGTGCGCGCCTGACCAGCACCGGCTCCGACAGCTTGCGCATGCCGACATTGGCGACCTTCGCCGTCGGCACCCGCAGCGTCATCTTGTCCTTCATGAAGTTGATCACGAACAGCTCAAGCTTGGCGCCGGCGATCTCCTGCTCTTCGATGGCCAGGATCTGGCCAACGCCATGCGCCGGATAGACCACGAATTCGTTGGTCTTGAAGCCCTGGCGCTGGGTCAGAACCTTCTTCGGCTCTTCGACGCGGGGCGCCACCGCGACCGGCCTTGCGGCGGGCTTGCTGGCGGCGGGCTTGGTCGCGACCGTCTTGACGGCGGTCTTCGGCGCGGTCTTCGGTGCGGTCTTGGGGGCGGTCTTGGGGGCAGCAACCTTCGAAGCAGTGGCCTTCGAACCGGTCGCTTTCGCGGCAGTTTTCGCAGTCTTGTTTGGCATTGAGCTTCTTTTGTTTTTTGAGGATTTTGCAGCCGCAGCCTTGCTGGCTGTCCGGGTATCCTTGAGAGAAGCCCGGGCACGGCTCTTGGTTGCGCCACGGCTCGCCGCGGCGGCTTTTTTCGAAGCCTTGGAAGCACTCTTTTTACGCGTTTTTTGTGACACAGCCTGCGCGCGGAACTGCCACGCCCCTGTTCGATGTTTTCACGGGAACCTCTTACGCCACAGGATACGCATGGCCGGGTTCGGCTTGTAATGTGCCCAATATAGCACATTTTCCGCAAAAATCAATGATTTACGCCCTGTCGGGGGGCTCTGCGCGGCAATTTTGGGCCTCGCGCCGGAATTAGGGTTAAGCCGGCGGGGTGGGAATCCGGCGTTTTCCGCCGGCCCAGCGGTCCGTCAACTCAGTCGCCGGTCCCGGGAGCCGGAGAAAAAAATTTCTCGAACTTGCCTTCCATGCCCTCAAAATCCTTGGCGTCGGGCGGCGATTCCTTCTTCTGGGTGATGTTCGGCCAGACCTTGGCGTACTCGGTATTCACCTCAAGCCATTTTTCCAGCCCAGGCTCGGTGTCCGGCTTGATGGCATCGGCCGGGCATTCGGGTTCGCACACCCCGCAATCGATGCACTCGTCCGGATGAATGACCAGCATGTTGTCACCCTCGTAGAAGCAGTCCACCGGGCAGACCTCAACGCAATCGGTATATTTGCATTTAATGCAGGCTTCAGTGACGACGTAAGTCATCCAGGGCTCCGAAACGGATTGGTTTTGCGGTGTTTGCGTAGCGCAGGAAGTCCACAGCCGCAAGGGAAGCCGAGCGGTCCCGAAATGCGATTTTCCGAGCGGGTTTCCGCCGACTGAATTCGGCCCGACAGAGATAATCACTCGCGGCGGTCGTGCAAATCATCATAGAGCAGCCGTGCCGCCGGCGCATCGCCGCGCCGCTCCGAAAAGCCGACGATCTTGAGGACGCGCACGCGGCGATCGAGCCCGATTGTCAGCACGTCGCCGGCCTTGACGGCGTGGCCGGGCGCTTTCTCGCGCACGCCGTTGATGCGGACATGGCCGGCCTCGACCAGCGCGGCGGCGCTGGTACGGGCCTTCACCACCCGCGCATGCCACAGCCATTTATCGAGACGCTGGCGCTGCAAGCGACACCACTTCGAGGACGCGTGAAGAAAACGCGTCAAAGCAGGAAACCAAAGCCCGGCTTTGATCCAGTCAGAACCGAACAGGCTTTAGTGCTGATCCTTGCGGTTGGCGGCGAGCTGCTCCTTGAGCGCCGCCAGCTTGGCGAACGGCGAATTGGGATCGGCCGGGCGGTCGCGCTCGCGCGGCGCGGCGGTGGTGGCGTATTGCCGGTGCGACGGGCCGCCATCGGGGCGCTTGTCGCGGCCCGCCCTTGTCGCGCCCACCCTTGTCACGGCCGCCGCCGAACTTGCCGTTGTCACGGTCGCGGTCGCGGCCCCTGCCTTCGACGCGCGGACGCGGCGGGCGGCCCGGATCGGCCTGCGGCTCGCGCGCCGGGGTGCCGTCGGCACCAGGCGGCGCCGCCTCGACCGGGGCATCGGGGCGGGGTTTGCGGAAATCATGGCTGCGGCGACGCCGCCCGTGCCCGTGACGCTCGCGTTTTTCCCCTTCGCCGAGCTCGGCCGCCGCCGCGGGCGCAACCGCGTCCTGCGAACGGTCCTGATGGCCCTGACGGCGGTGACGGCTGCGGTCATGGCGCGGCCGGCGCTCGTCGGACCGTCCACCGGGCCGCCAGACCTCGACCATTTCCGGAACCGTTGCGGCGGCCTCGGCAAGCTCGGCCACCGCTGCGGCAATGCTCTCGGTCGCCGCCTCGACGGCCGCCGGTTCCAGCGCGGCCACATCGGCTTCGGCCCCGAGATCGGCCCCAGGAGAAGCCGCCTCGACCTCCGACGGCGCGGCTTCCTCGGCCGGTTCCGGCGCAACCGCTGCGGGCTCGGGGGTGGCTGGCGCGAAGGCAATATCGGGCAGCAAGGTCGCGGCCGGCGCGGCAACGGCTTCGCCGGCGAGCGGCGCGGCGTCGGCGATATCGGCGATATCCCTGGTCACGGCGGCCACGGCGGGTTCCGCGGCGATCGGGTCGGTCGGCTCGCTGTCCGAAGGCACCGCCTCGGGTGACGACGCCTCGGGTGACGAAACCTCGGCTGGCGCGGCATCAGCAGCCACGATTGCAGTGGGTGTCGCTTCGACCGCGGTGGGTTTCGGCGGCGGCGCCGGACGGCGCTCCATGCGATAACCGAGCGCGCGCAGGATCGAGCCGAAGTCTTCACCGGCCGAGCCGGTCAACGAGGTCATTGCCTGCGTCACCACGAAGCTGCGGCCGTCAAACGCGCCCGCCGGCTTGTCGCCGGACGAGGTCTCGCGCCAGGCCAGCGCCGGGCGAATGAGATCGGCCAGACGCTCCAGGATGTCGACCCGTACCGCGCGCTCGCCGCACTGCTTGTAGCCGAGCACGCGGTAGGCGTCGCGATCGAGCGATTTGTCGACCGGGAACGAAGTCCGGCCGCTGCCGGCAAGATGCTGCGCCCCCGACAGCGCGGACATATCGATCGTGTCCTGCTTTTGCGCCCACAACAGTGAAGCCAGCGCGCGCGCCGCCGGCTTCAGCAGCGGCGGCACGTAGATATGGTAGGCGCCGAACCGCACGCCGTATTTGCGCAGCGAAGCCCGCGACGGCTGATCGAGATCCTTCATCTCCGCCGCGATCCTGGCGCGTTCCAGCACCCCAAGCGCTTCGATCAGTTGAAAGGCGATGCCGCGCGCGATCCCGGTGATGTCCTCGGCCTTGGCGAGGTCGAACAGCGGGCCCAGCAATTTCTCGATATGCGTCTTCAGCCACAGCTCGAGCCGGGTCTGCACGGCTTCGCGCGGCGCGCCGGTCAGGCGCTCGTCGGCGACGATGCGGATGCGCGGATGCAGCGCGTCGTCGGCCGCCACCAGTTTCGCGACCGCATCGCCGGTCCAGCGGATGGTACCGTCGGAGGCCAGCACGAATTGCTCGTCGGGGGCAGCCGAGAGTTTTTCGGCCCGTGCGTCGATTTCGCCGGCCAGCGCCTTTTGCGCGGTTGCCTGCAGGGCCTTGGCATCGGAGCCGGCTTCCGCAGCGTCCGGCGCAAAGGTGAACCCGTCGAGCCGGCCGATCACATGGCCTTCTACGATCACTTCACCGGTCTTGCCGATTTCCGTATTCAAAATCGTGTTCTCCCGCAGGCGGCGCATCAATACACTGGTACGGCGGTCAACGAAACGCTCTGTGAGCCGTTGATGCAGCGCATCGGACAATTTATTTTCGACCTCGCGGGTGATCCCCTGCCAATGTTCGGGATCGGCCAGCCAGTCCGGCCGGTTGGCGGCAAAGGTCCAGGTCCGGATTTGCGCGATCCGGCCCGACAGCGTGTCGATGTCGCCGTCGATGCGATCGGCCAGATCGACCTGGGCGGCGAACCAGGCGTCCGGAATCCGGCCTTTTTGCATCAGAAAGCCGAACAAGGTGGTCACCAGCTCGGCATGCGCGGCCGGCGCGATCTTGCGATAGTCCGGAATCTGGCAGGCATCCCACAGCCGCTCTACGGCAACCCGCCCATGCGCCATGCCGCGCACGTCGGCGTCGCGCGCGGCGTGATCGAGCACACGCAGGTCTTCCGCGATCGGGGCGCGGGTCAGCGCCTCATGGGACGGCGGCAGCGCAAGCGACACCTGCAAGGCGCCGAGCGAAGAGAAATCCAGCTTCGAATTGCGCCATTGCAGGACCTTTACGCTTTCGAAGCTGTGGTTCTGCAGCGCATTGACCAGTTCCGGTTCGAACGGCGCACAGCGGCCGGTGGTGCCGAAGGTGCCGTCGCGGGTGGCACGGCCGGCGCGGCCCGCGATCTGCGCGAACTCGCTCGGATTGAGGCGGCGGAACTGATAGCCGTCATATTTGCGGTCGGAGGCGAAGGCGACGTGATCGACATCGAGGTTGAGCCCCATGCCGACGGCGTCGGTGGCGACCAGATAGTCGACGTCGCCGGACTGGAACATCGCCACCTGCGCGTTGCGGGTGCGCGGCGACAGCGATCCCAGCACCACGGCGGCCCCGCCATGCTGGCGCTTGATCAATTCGGCGATGGCATAGACCTCGTCCGCCGAGAAGGCGACGATCGCCGTGCGCCGCGGCTGCCGCGTGATTTTGCGGTCGCCGGCGAATTCGAGCTGCGACAGCCGCGGCCGGGTCACGACCGAAGCGCCCGGCAACAGCCGCTCGATGATCGGGCGCATGGTGGCGGCGCCAAGCAGCAGGGTCTCGTCGCGGCCGCGCCGGTGCAAGATGCGGTCGGTGAAGACGTGGCCGCGCTCGAGATCGGCAGCGATCTGGATTTCATCGACCGCGAGGAACGAGACGTCGAGATCGCGCGGCATCGCCTCCACGGTGGAGACCCAGAACCGTGCCTTCGCCGGCTTGATCTTTTCCTCGCCGGTGATCAGCGCGACCGAATCCGCGCCGGCGCGGTCGGCGATCTTGTTGTAAACCTCGCGTGCCAACAGCCGCAGCGGCAGCCCGATCAGCCCGGAGGAGTGTGCCAGCATCCGCTCGATCGCGAGATGGGTCTTGCCGGTGTTGGTGGGCCCGAGCACCGCGGTGACGCCGGCGCCGGAAGCCCGTTCGTTGGCGAACGTGGACGAAGAAGAGAAAGCCATATTTTCCGGGGGTTTCTGCCGTCGCTGGGCTGGCGAAGTGTTTCACAATGCGACGCTTGCAGGGTCGCGGCTTAAGCTCTGGAACGGGTTGAGAACGAATCGCGCCCGAATCGCTGACTCCGGTCCACTCCGGCTTCGTTCACCTCAACATCTCGCGTTGAAGGACTGACCGCCGTACTAGATCAAGTTTGCCATGATCTCACAAGCGACGGTTTTTGGACAAAATCCTTAAAATTGGCGCGGGCGCGGAGTTCGAATCAGAAGTCGACGAGAGTCAATACGATTTCTTGTCCTACATCATTGCCGGATGGTGTGACGCATCGGCCCGGATAATGACAGCGTGGCGGTCACTGCGTTTTGGCGACGCGCGGCGGGGTGGCCTGGGTGAAGAACTGGGTGGCCTCCAGCATCGCACTGCCGAGCGGCGTCGGCACCACCATCCGGAACGGCACCAGGATCCGGGTGCCGGCGATCGGTGCGAACGCGATTTCGATGTTGCGCTGGGCGGCAAGGTATTTGATCACGGGCCGATCGGGGATGTAACCCGCGACCGGCGAGAAATAGATCGCGCAGACCAAAGCCGGGCCGTGATAGCCCTTGTCGGCCTTCACGATTTCCATGCGCTTGAAGTCGAGCTTGAGATCGTAGCGCATGCGGCCGTCGAAGATCGCAGCGCCGGTGCGGCAGGAATCCGGGCTGAGCAGTTCGCCGGTTCCGGGGACATGCAGCATCGATCCCGTCATCGGGTCAAACACGCCGCGGCGCTGCGCCTCGGTGACCGGAATCCGGTCGGCATCGACTGGCGGCTCCGGCTCGATGGCGTATTCCTTGACCGTGCCGTTGGCCAGAATCATCCGGATCGCTTCGGCCTTCTTCGAAGTAGTGGTGGTGGCGGAATAATTCGTCGCTACCAGCGCGCCGTTGACGACGCGGCCCTGCGAGGCGCCGGTGCCCGAGCCGCCGGTAAAGGCCTTGAGCAGTCCCGCGGTGCCGCCGGAGGCGGCGGCCGAGAACTGATCGTCCGAGATATCGATGGTCCAGGCACCCTTGCCGACCGGGATGCCGGCGAGCGTCGCCTCATAGCGCGCATCGAGCCGGCCCTGGGCCAGCGCGCCGCGCTGCGGAACCATCAGCAGCAGGATGCCGGCGCAAAGCCCGCCCAGCACCCGCAGCGGAAATCCGGCCGGCCGGGGTGAAATCATGCGATGGCTGGTCACTGAAGAGCGGTCCTCAAGTCGGGATCGAATGTTCATTTAAGCGTGAAAATCCGGCAAACAACGCGCATTCGGAAAAAGCCTTGGCCGGTACCCGATCGTGGTCATGGTTTTGCGAACGAAATACGCGCAAATTCAGGTTGGCGCGCTTTTCGAGCCGTCCGGCGGCAAACCGCAGCCAGCGCGCGCGGTCCTGATGTCGCGGGCGAATGCGCCGAATATATGATGGGTTTGCAGGGTCGGGGCGGGGCGGAAAAGCCCGCTTTTCCCTGCAAAACCTTGACGCCCTGCCGCGCTGCCCCTATACGTCCGCGGTTCCTGAAAACGGACGTGATTTTGACCCCCTGCGCCGTGCCCAACAGCGACGGAAGGCCGGGATGGAAGAGGATTTTCTGCCAATGTCGCGGCGCTGCGAACTGACCGCCAAGGGCCCGCTGGTCGGCCACAAGGTGAGCCACTCCAATATCAAGACCAAGCGCCGGTTCCTGCCGAACCTGTGCAACGTCACCTTCATTTCCGACGCGCTGGGGCGGAACGTGCGGCTGCGCGTTTCCACCAACGCGATCAAGTCGGTCGACCACAATGGCGGCCTCGACGCCTTCCTGCTCAAGGCGAAGGCCGAGGTGCTGTCGCCGCGTGCGCGGGAGCTGAAGCGGGCCATCGAGAAGAAGCGCACCGCAGCGGCGCCGGAGCAGCAGGCAAGCTGAAGGCTGGCCTGTTGGCGAGTGAACAGATTTGAACGGCCGGGTCGGATGACCTGGCCGTTTTGTTTTGGCTCGGTGGCCTCATCGACGCCGCGGAACGCGATCAAGTCTTGTCGACCGCGCCGGTCCAATCCTTGAAGCCGCCGACATTGTAGACCTTGTCGTAACCCATATCCTTGAGCAGCTTGCCGGCCAGCGCGGAGCGGCCGCCGGAGGCGCAGTACAGGATCACCGACTTGCCCTTGTCGAAGTTCTTGTCGTGATAGGGCGACTCAGGGTCGGCGCGGAATTCCAGCATGCCGCGCGATACGTTGATGGCGCCGGCGATCTTGCCGCTGGCGGCGACCTCCGGCGCGTCCCGCACATCGAGCACCAGCGTGCTTCCGTTCTTGATCATTTCGGCTGCCTGATCCGGCGTGATCTTCGGAACCACCGCGTTTGCGGCTTCCAACATCTGTTTGACACTTGTTGCCATCGCATCCTCCATCTAGCTTTGAACATTACCACAAAAGGTCGTGAAATCGATCGTGACCAAGCCTATTGCGGCCTCAGGCCTCAGGACGGACAAATCAAATCCGGCAACGGCGCATTCGATCAGCGCAGACCGATGACGATAGCGTCGGCGGAGCGCGACGCGGCAGCCGAGGTGCGGCGGTTCATTTGGAGAAGGAAAACACCATGAAGCGATTGATGATCCTGAACGGCCCCAACCTCAATCTGTTGGGGGTGCGGGAGCCGCATATCTACGGCACCACCACGCTGGCGCAGGTCAGGCAGACCTGCGAGCAGCACGCGGCGCGCCTCGGACTGGAACTTTCGTTCCATCAGTCGAACTACGAGGGCGAGCTGGTCGACCTGATCCAGTCGGCGCGGCAGAGCGCGGACGCCATCATCATCAATCCGGCCGGCTATTCCTTCACCTCGATCGCCATCCTCGATGCGATCAAGGCGTTCGAGGGACCGGTGCTGGAAGTCCACATCTCCAACATCCATGCCCGCGACGAATATCACCGGCATTCGAAGATTTCTTCGGTCGCGACCGGCGTGATCTGCGGATTGGGGCCCTACGGCTATATCGCCGCGATGCATGCGCTCGCCGAGATGGCGAAAAAACCCTGATCGCATCTCATCACGGGCCGCAACGCGGCACGTTGCAGGGCCAACACAGTCAAGCTGTGGACGCCGACCGTATTTTCGCCCGAACTCGCATCGTACGCTGGCAAACAGCGTCGGTGCGTGTCATCCTGACAAAAGTGTCGGCGTAATGTGGTTGCGTAAGATGAGTGGAATCGATCCATCAGTCGCGCGGGACGGCCTCAGCGCCAACAGCCGCGGGCAACAGGCTCCTGCGCGGACCACGGCGACGGGATTGCTCGCCGCCGTCGATATCTGGTCGACGAATGCCGCGACGCCGGCGCCCGCGAAAATTGCTGCTGACGGTGCAACCGGAAACCTACTGCCGCGGCCCGAGGTCACGGCCAGGATCGAGCCTGACCGCGCGGACGACAACAGCGCCGCAACAGGCGCCGCCGCCAGGGCGGAGACCCGCGCCGCGGATCGCCGCGCCTGGCCGCCACGAAAACTGTCGCTGGCCCTGCAAGGCGGCGGCTCGTTTGCGGCGTTCGGTTGGGGCGTGCTGGATCGGCTGCTGGAGCAACCCGATTGTGGACTCGATGCGATCAGCGGCGCCAGCGCCGGCGCGGTCAATGCCGTGCTGCTGGCGAGCGGGCTGGTGGAGGGCGGCCGGCAGCGGGCGCGGGCGCGCCTGCAGCAGTTCTGGGTCCGGATCATGAACGATGCCTCGTTCCGCTCGCTGATGCTGGTCGGCGGGTTTTCGCCGGCCGGAAGCTCGGTGGCGTTCGGGCCGGCCTTGCGGTCGGGACAGTTCGATCCGTTCGACCTCGATCCGCTGCGCCAGGTGCTGGCCAGGGACATCGATTTTTCCGTGTTGCGCGATCCGCGCTGCCCCAAACTGCTGATCGCCGCGACCCGCGTTCGCGACGGCCAGCCGCGGATTTTCCGCAATGCCGAGATCACGGCCGACGTGGTGCTGGCGTCGACCTGTCCGCCCCAGGTCACCGTCGAGATCGACGGCGAAGCCTATTGGGATGGCGGTTTCGCCGCCAATCCCCCGGTGGTCCGGCTGGTGCAGGAGTCAGAGGCGAGCGATGTACTGGTGGTCCAGGTCACGCCGGCGCGCGACAGCTATGTTCCGATCACCATGGCGGCGATCGATCGCCGGCTCGACCAGATCACGGCCAACTCGGTGCTCAATGCCGAAATCGCGGCGCTGGAATGGGCGCGCGACGCGGCCGCGACAGCAGGGCGTCCGTTGCGGATCTTCCGGATCGCGGCGGAAGACGAGATCGACGGATTGGCGCAGCGCAGCGCAGTCGATCTCGGGCGCAGCTTCATGACCAAGCTGCAGGGCAGCGGCCGCGGCGCCGCCGACCGCTGGCTGAAGCAGGTTCCGGACCGCAAGCCGCCAGCCGTCGCGCCGCCGCGCCGCGAAATTACGGCATCCGCGCTGCCGCGGGCTCTCGCCGAGGCGACGGTGTAACGTCACCGGCTTTGGTTCGCGGCGGCAGCGCCCCGCTTGGCAGCAGCCGTTTGCGAAGCAGGCTTTGCGCCGGCGCTTCGAACCGGCGATAGGCAACATAGGACGCGAGCAGCGTCGCGCCGACATAGACGGAGAAAAACGCACCGTCATAAAATGGCAGCGCTCTGCCGGCGACGGCAAACCCCACAGCCATCAGCAACTGAATTGGAAAATGCAGCAGGTAGCTTGAATAGGTCATGTTTCCAGCCGCTTCGAGCAGCCGCTGGGCCGGGGCCGGAAGCGTGATCCCGCCGGACAGGCAGAACAGCAGAACCGGCGTATAGCTCAAAAGCAACAGCCAGGCGGCCAGCCGGGATTGCAACCCGAACGCCACGATCGAAACCGGTACCAGGGTTGCGACGAACCAGCCCATGCGTTCGATCGCACCGCGCGACGCCGCGTCGGCGATCGCACGGCGAGCGATGGCCGCGAGGCCGCCGGCGTAAAAAAACGCAAGGCAGGAAAAGATCTGGCCGCTGAAGTTCAGGCAGGCCACCACGACAACCACATTCAGCAGCGGCGATCGGGTGACGAACCGCAGCATCAGGAAAAACACCACATAGACCAGCACTTCGACCGAGATCGACCATATCGGTCCATTGAAGCTGTCGCCGCCCTCGAAGCCCCATTTGCTGGCCATCAAGAGCTGCAGCAGGAAATGCCTGACATCGTTGTTCTGATAGACGAAGAAGCAGCCGTGGATCCGGAAATAGAGCGATTGCAGGATCGCGACGGCGATCAGGGTCGCAAGATGCAGCGGATAGAGCCGCGAGAAGCGGAACACGAAGAAGGTCCAGCCAGGCACCGACCGTTCGAAGATGGCATCACGGTATTTCCAGAAGAAGATAAAGCCGCTGATGCACCAGAACACCCAGACGCCATATTCGCCGGCCTCGTAGAACGGGCGAAGCAGATGGTAGAACGGCAGTCGCGCCCGGACCAGATCGACCGGGACGTCGGCGAGGTAGGAAAAATGCTGGTAGTGCCAGATCAGCACGGCAAAGGCCGCCACAAAGCGCAGCGCCTCCAGCCCCAGCAATTTGTTGGCCAATGGCGGTTTTGTCTGTTCAGGCATGGTTCGGGCCTGCCGGCGAAAAGGGGTCGGGAGCGGCGGCGAACCTAGCGCGTTAAGGTGAACAAACTTCCCCCGGCGCTGCGCCAAAGGCCGGCTTGTCGTGGTTGCACCAGTGCATCGCGGGCCTCAGCCGCAAATCGTCGCCGCCGCCTGCATCACCGCCTTGTCCCAGACCTGATAGCCACCGGCGTTCAGATGGACGCCGTCAATGGTGTGCGGGCTTGGCATGGCCGGCAGCGCGACAAAGGCGGCGCCGTTATGTCTGGCCAGATCGGGCAGGATCACATTGTAACGTTCGATGCTCGCCGATGCCTCGTTCCGCATCTCGACGGTCATGCGGCCCTGGGCCTCGACCGGCGGAATCTCCAGCACGGCGACGCGTGGCGCCGATTTCGACAACTGCTTCAGCAACATGCCGTAGCGATCGGTGAATTCTGCCGGGCTCCGGGAGGCCAAGGCATCGTTGGTTCCGAGCGACACCACGATCAGGGCCGGCGGTTTGCCGTCGAGTGCGGGGGCGAGCCAGCCGCCGAGGTCGCTCGCCGTCGAGGCGCCATTGAGACCGCCATTCACGATCGGATGGCCGCAGATCGACCGCGGCAAGGTCGAGGCCTCGACCAGGCTGTCGCCGAGCACAATGACGGGATCGTCGACCCGGCTCAGGGTGTAGTAGACAACAAGCTGGCGGGCTTTGCGGTGTTCGTCGGCGGCATCGGGTTTGCTGGCCCAGATCAGAACAGCGGCGAACGCGCAGGCCGCCGGGATGATGATCCTGAAACTCGTCCAGTGCACATGCGCCTCGCAATGGGTCGGCTTGCCGCCGCCTCACGACACCACAAAATGCTTTCCAATGGCTTTGCCGGCCATCACGCCGGCACGGCGATGGCAACGATTGAGTAACCATCGCTGTTTCCGGTCGGCATCATGGCGAGGAGAGCGGCGGCGGCGCCCATCGCTTCCACCGCCTTTGCTCCCGACGTCAGGCCGCGCGGACGAGATCCGCGTTGAGGTGTCGCAGCCGCGGCATCACTTCCTGCTTGAGAAGCCGCAACGAGTTGTGCCAGGCCTCGGGCTTGTGCTTGTAGTCGAAGCCGAACACCAGCAGCGTGCCGAAGCCGCCGACCTCGCGCCAGATGGTCTCGATCTTCTCGGTCACCGTTGCCGGCGAGCCGACGATCCAATTGTGACGGGCGCAATAGTCGACCGTGACGTCGCTGTCGGGCACGTCGGGGCTGGCCTTGAGATAGTCCTTGAAGCCGAAATGGCCGAGCAAGGGCAGGAAATACTCGCCCATCATCCGTCCCATCATGTCGCCGGAGGACAGTTTCCAGGCTTCCTCGTCGGTATCGGCCACAAACACCTCGCGCACCAGCCGCCAGTCCTGCCGTTTCGGTTTGCGCCCGGTCTTGGCGGCGCCCGCCTCCACCGAATCCCAATGGCTCGAGACATAGGCCGGGTTGAGGTTGAGGCTCATCGGAATGTAGCCGCGCTCGCCCGCAAGCTTCAGGGTGTCGGAACCCTTGCTCAAGCCGGCGACGCCGATCGGCGGATGCGGCGCCTGCAGCGGCTTGATGTGGGGTTTCAGGAAATCGAACATGGTGTCGGGTTTTGTCACCGTCCAGAACTTGCCCTTGTGGGTGAACGGCGCGTCCTCGGTCCACATCCGCAGGATGATCTCCAAAGCCTCGCGGGTCATGTCGCGATTCTGGCCCGACATGCCGTCGACATTGAACATCGCCCAGTCGCTCGGCAGGCCCGACGCGGCGACGCCGAAATTGAGCCGGCCGCCGGAGAGATGATCGAGCATGGCGACGCGGTTGGCGAGTTCGGCCGGATGGTGATAGGGCAGCAGGAAACCGCCGGGTCCGAGACGGATGTTCTTGGTCTGCAGAAAAGCCTGCGCCAGTAGCAGATCGGGCGCCGGATGCGGCTCCCATGGCGCGGTGTGGTGCTCGCCGATCCAGGCTTCCTGGTAGCCGAGCTCATCGAGCCAGCGCAGCACCTGCAGGTCCCAGTCGTGCCCCTCTTTCAATCCACACTCCGGCGGATGCGAGGGCATCGTGAAATATCCGATCTCCATGCGGTTTCCTCTCGTCGTTTCATCGCCTGCGGCGCGTCTTGCTGTGCGCGCCCACCGGCAGCATAGCACGAGGCTCCCCCGGCAGGGCACCGGTTGCGGTGAGGCAAAACCGCGCCAGCCGGCGCCGCGCCGTCAACGCGCTCCGAACGTGGTCTTGCCGAACAGCTCCTTCTGCGTCGAGGGCTGCGAGCGCCAGTATTGCGGCGGGGCTTCGACATGGCCGCCAAGTTCGGCCGCGGCATGCCAGCCCCAGCGCGGATCGTAGAGCATGCCGCGCGCGAGCGCGACCATGTCGGCCTTGCCTGACGCCACGATCTCCTCGGCCTGGTTCGGCTGCGTGATCAGCCCGACCGCAATGGTGGTAACGCCGGTGGCCTGTTTCACCGCTTGCGCGAACGGCACCTGATAGCCGGGCGAAAGCGGAATTTTCTGCAGCGGCGAGACGCCGCCCGAGGAAGCGTCGACCCAGTCGACGCCACGCTGTTTCAGCGCCCTGGCAAATTCGATGGTCTGCGCAAGGTCCCAGCCGCCCTCGACCCAGTCGGTCGCGGACACCTTGACGCCGACCGGCTTTGCAGTGCGGAAACGCCGCGCGGACCGCCTCGAACACCTCGAGCGGGAAGCGCAGACGATTCTGCAGCGAACCGCCATATTGATCGCTGCGCCGGTTGGCGATCGGCGACAGAAACTGGTGCAGCAGATAGCCGTGCGCGCAATGCAGTTCGAGCGCGTCGAGGCCGAGCCGCTCGGCACGTCTTGCGGCGCCCACAAAGGCATCGCGGATGCGGGCGAGCCCCGCCGCGTCAAGCGCGAGAGGCGGCAGTTCGCCCGGCTTGTGCGGCAATGCGGACGGCCCCTCGGTCTGCCAGCCGCCCTCGGCAAGCGGAATCTGCTGGCCGCCATCCCACGGCGTATGGCTCGACCCCTTGCGGCCGGCATGGGCGAGTTGCATCGCGACGGCGATTTTGGAATGCCTGCGCACCGAGGCGATGATCGGCCTCAGCGCCGCTTCGGTGGCCTCATCCCACAGGCCAAGACATCCCGGCGTGATGCGGCCGGTCGCTTCCACATGGGTGGCCTCGATGCAGAACATCGCCGCGCCCGACAACGCGAGACTGTTGATATGCGTGAAATGCCAGTCATTGGCGACGCCGTCGACCGCCGAATACTGGCACATCGGCGCCACCATGATGCGATTGGCGAGCGTGAGACCACGCAGTTGAATTGGCGAGAACAGGGCACTCATGCAGATATCCTGACCGGGTTGGATCGACGATGACGTTCTATCTAGCGAGACGCGGCCGATTGCTCAACCGTGGCCGCCACGGATTGATCCCGGCGGCCTGATCCCGGCGAGGTCGGCCGCAGCGATCAGCCTTCACGCCAGCAGCGTGAATTGCAGCAGCAGCGTGCGCTGGATCAGCGAGAAATTGTCATCGGAGACCATGGTCAGCACGGTATCGCCTTCCGGCGTGACGAAGCAATCGATGCCTTCCATGTTGTCGATCTCCTCGCCCAGATCCGCCGCGAAGATCACCGGACCATCGACCACGGCGCCCGGCGCCACAGCGGCGAGCGGGATGCGGCGGATGCGGATGCCGACGCCGGCGAGCAGCGAAAACTTGCGCTCCAGCACCAGCAATTCGCCCTCAGGCAGCAGCGTCGCGTCGCTGATGTCGAATTTGTCGGTACGGCGGACGCTGAACTGGCCCGGCGTCGGGCCCCCGACCAGAAAGGCGATCAAATTGCCGCTGGCATCGAGGCCGCGCTCGGAGAGCGCGATCAGCGTGCCGGCCAGCGGCAGCCCGCGCGGCACCATGACCAGCGCTTCCAGTCCCTTGTTGAACGGCAGCGTCTTCACCGCCGGCGGCATCGGCACCACCTCGCCGGTCGAGCGGGTGAAGCCCTTGCTGAAATCGAACCGAAGCACCTGGTTGACGCGCTCCAGTCCGATGTAGACGAACGAGCCATCGAGCGCGATCAATTCGGAATCGAACCAGCCGCGCGCGGTGATCGGCCGGCCGTCCGCGCCCAGCATCGGCGCCGCCTCGACCTCGGCGAGCCCGGTCATGTCGCGGCCCCGATAGACGATCCTTCCGGTAAACCAGGTGCCCTTGTCGCTGAACGAGATGAAGCGCTCGCCGCGGCGATCGAGTCGCAACCCCGACAGCCCGCCAAAGCCCGGAAAAGCCGAGGTCAGCACCAGCCCGCTGCGATATTGCAGCGATCCGAACCGCACATGCGAGCTGTCGCGCGGATCAAACGAGGCGATCGGGCGGGCGTTGACCTCGATCGGCACCGGGGCGGCGGCCGAGACCCCGTCGGGGCCGGGCGACTTCGGCGGCGGCTCGGCGGCGAGCTGCGCCCGCACGATTCCCGGCAGCGCCGCGAGCGAAAATCCGGCCGCCGTGGATTTGAGGAAACGGCGGCGGCAAAGATGCGACGGCTTCGTCCTCATGGTGAGGAGGCGCACTGGCGCCATCTCGAACCATGAGGCCCGGACGTCGCCACATCCTTCGAGAAGCGGCAAAGACGCCGCTCCTTGGACTTAAAATGGAGCCTGGGGAATCGCGGCCTTGTTGCGAAGACCGTGATGCCCGGGCTTGTCCCGGGCATCCACGTCTTTGCGGCAACGAAACAAGAAAGACGTGGATGGCCGGGACAAGCCCGGCCATGACGAAAAAAGAGAGTCATTCTCAATCTGTTGGAGAGAATTTGCAAATGCGGGCCGCATTTTTCGGCCCTACTCTCAGGATGAGGCAGTCCGCTTCCGCCAGGGGTCATGTCATTGCGTTTACGAATGCAGCCGACGCCTGCGCCCGCCCGAAGCGGGCGCGGCGCCCTGGGTTTCGCTGAACAATTCGGCAAGCTTTTCGGTGATGGCGCCGCCCAGTTCTTCGGCGTCGACGATGGTGACCGCGCGGCGATAATAGCGGGTGACGTCGTGACCGATGCCGATCGCAATCAGCTCGACCGGCGAGCGGGTCTCGATTTCCTCGATGATGTGGCGCAAATGACGCTCCAGATAGTTGCCGGGGTTGACCGACAGGGTGGAATCGTCGACCGGCGCACCGTCGGAAATCATCATCAGGATCTTGCGCTGTTCGGAGCGTCCGAGCAGCCGCTTGTGCGCCCAGTCGAGCGCCTCGCCGTCGATGTTTTCCTTGAGCAGGCCCTCGCGCATCATCAGCCCGAGATTCTTGCGCGCCCGCCGCCACGGCGCGTCGGCGGATTTGTAGATGATGTGGCGAAGATCGTTGAGGCGCCCGGGATTGGTCGGCTTGCCGGCGGCAAGCCAGGCTTCGCGGGATTGCCCGCCCTTCCACGCCCGGGTGGTGAAGCCGAGAATCTCGACCTTGACGCCGCAGCGCTCCAGCGTCCGCGCCAGGATATCGGCACAGGTCGCCGCCACCGTGATCGGCCGCCCGCGCATCGAGCCGGAATTGTCCAACAGCAGCGTCACCACGGTGTCGCGGAAGGTCGCTTCCTTCTCGTTCATGAACGATAGCGGATGATAGGGATCGGTGACCACGCGGGACAGCCGCGCCGGATCGAGGATGCCTTCCTCGAGGTCGAACTCCCAGGCGCGGTTCTGCTGCGCCATCAGGCGGCGCTGCAGCCGGTTGGCAAGCCGCGCCACGATGCCCTGCAGATGCGCGAGCTGCTTGTCGAGATAGCTGCGCAGGCGCTCCAGCTCGTCATGGTCGCAGAGATCCTCGGCCGCGATCACCTCGTCGAATTTGGGCGCAAAGGCGTGATATTCCGGCCCGCGTGGCTCATTGGCGCCGCGTGAATTCGGTCGCGTCGCTTCGCCCGGGGTCTCGTCATCGCCCAGCTCGCCGTCGTCGAAGGTGTCGCTGGTGGAGGCCTGGGCGCTTTCCATTGCGCTTTCCGACATTTCGTCGGTCGAGGCCTGGGCCTGGTCGGCACTCATCTCCTGCGCGGCGTCGCTGTCGGGCGAGCCCTCGGCGCCGGACTGGTCGTTTTCGCCGTCGGCGTTGTCGTCCTGATCGTCGTCCTCGTCCGACTCGGCGTTGCGATCATCGCCGAGCTCAAGCGCGGACAGCAGATCATGCACGGCGTCGCCGAACCTGGCCTGGTCTTCGGTGACCCGGCTCAACTGATCGAGCCTTGTGCCGATCTTGTCCTCCAGGATCGGGCGCCAGAGATCGACCATCTTGCGGGCCGCCGCCGGCGGCGCGAGCCCGGTCAGCCGCTCGCGCACCAGCATCGCCAGCGCATCCGACAGCGGCGCGTCGGCACGGTCGGTGATCTCGTCGAACTTGCCGCGATGGAAATGATCGTCGAGCATCGCGGTGAGATTCCTGGCCACGCCGGCCATCCGCCGCGAGCCGATCGCCTCCACCCGCGCCTGCTCCACCGCCTCGAACACGCCGCGCGCCTGCGGGTTTCCCGGCATCAGCTTGCGATGCACTTTCGGATCGTGGCAGGCGAGCTTCAGCGCGATCGAATCGGCATGGCCGCGCACGATCGCGGCATCGCGCCTCGTCATCTTGCGCGCCGGCTCCGGCAGCCGCGCCTTGCCCGGCGCGAGGCCCGGACGCTCGGCGGCGAAGGTCACTTCAAGTTCGGGCGCTTTGGCAATCGCGCGCAGGCAGGACGTCACCGCGCGCTTGAACGGCTCGGTCGGCGCTTCCTTCGATCCGGTGCGGAATTTGATGTTTGACGTCGACATGGCAGCCTCACCCCGGCGGTCGCCTGCGAAACCAGGCACCCATAACCACCGGCGGTCATTGTTTCCTGATCCTGGATACCGTCATCCTATCGAAAGCCCGCGGTCCTACGGGTCCCCGCTTTCGCGGGAACGAGAATTCAGCTCAGCGCCACGTTCACCGAGGATTCCGTCAGCTCGATATTGAAGCAGCGCTGGTAGAACTCGGCGACCAGCGGCCGTTCCAGTTCGTCGCATTTGTTGAGGAAGGTGAGGCGGAACGCAAAGCCGATGTCACCGAAAATCTCGGCGTTCTCCGCCCAGGTGATTACCGTGCGCGGGCTCATCACCGTCGACAGATCGCCATTGGCAAAGGCGTTGCGGGTGAGATCGGCCAACCGCACCATCTTGTTGACGATGTCGCGGCCTTCCTGGCTGCGATAATGATGCGCCTTGGCGAGCACGATCTCGACTTCCTCGTCATGGGCGAGATAGTTCAGCGTGGTGACGATCGACCAGCGGTCCATCTGGCCCTGGTTGATCTGCTGGGTGCCGTGATAGAGGCCGGACGTATCGCCGAGGCCGACGGTGTTGGCGGTCGAGAACAGCCGGAACGCCGGATGCGGCTTGATCACCTTGTTCTGGTCGAGCAGCGTCAGCCGGCCGGAGACCTCGAGCACGCGCTGGATCACGAACATCACGTCGGGACGGCCGGCGTCGTATTCATCGAACACCAGCGCGATGTTGTGCTGCAGTGCCCAGGGCAGAATGCCGTCGCGGAATTCAGTGACCTGCTTGCCGTCCCTGATGACGATGGAATCCTTGCCGACCAGATCGATCCGGCTGATATGGCTGTCGAGATTGACGCGCACGCAGGGCCAGTTGAGCCGCGCCGCGACCTGCTCGATATGGGTCGACTTGCCGGTGCCGTGATAGCCCGTGACCATGACACGGCGGTTCTTGGAAAACCCGGCGAGGATGGCCAGCGTGGTGGCCCGATCGAAGCGGTAGTCGGAATCGACTTCCGGCACATGCGGATCGACTTCGGAATAGGCCGGCACCTCGAGGTCGCTGTCGATGCCGAACACCTGCCGGGCCGACACCTTCATGTCCGGCAAACCGGCGGGCTCTTGCGATTTGGTCATGGCGGCGGTCGTCATCAGTCCTCCGGGGTCTCGGGCGGTCCCGAAACCAGATTTGCGGTATGGCTGCGGATGGGTGCTGTCCCAAACCTAGCAGAGAGCAACGGCCGGCAGAAGCCCGCGGCCTGATCAAAGTTCCGTTGCCTTTTCATCTAGATAGGGGCTGGACACGGTTTTTGGAAGGCTGCCCTGCAAATCACGCCGTACTTTCGACAGGACAATTTGGCTGGCTGCCGGAAGCGGGCGCGATGGCACTTTCCACCCCTGCCGTGAGTTATGTTAGGTCTGCATGCACGCCGGACGGCAGTCCCGACACAGGAAGCTTGTGACTTCATTCATCGATCCATTGGTGGCATTCGTCTCGGCCCACGCGTGGCTTGCCTACCTCACCCTGTTTCTCGCCGCCTTGCTCGAGGCCGTCCCGATCGTGGGTTCGGTGATTCCGGGTTCGACCATCATTCTGGCGCTGAGCGCGCTGATCCCGAGCGGCGAATTGCGGCTGGAGTGGGTGCTCCTTGCCGCGGTCGCCGGGGCCATGCTCGGCGACGGATCGGCGTTCTGGGTCGGACATCGCTCCCAACGCGAGATCCTGAGTTCCCGGCCAATGGCCAGCTATCCGCGCGTGGTCGCTCAGAGCGAGGCATTCTTCCATCGCCGGGGCGCACTGGCGGTGTTCTTTGCCCGCTTCGTGCCGCCAATACGCGCCTTCGTGCCCATCACGGCCGGCGCGCTCGGCATGACGCCGCTGCGCTTCTATGCCGTCAACATCGCGGCGATCCTGCTGTGGGCGCCGGCGCATGTGCTGCCGGGCGTGCTCGCGGTATCCCTGCTGGAACGCTACGGCCACTTCCTCGGTGTTGGCGCGGATGCCAAGCATTACTGGATGCCGCTCGTGGCCGGCGGGGCATTGATCCTTGCGCTGGCGGTCTGGACCATCCGCCGCCGGCATGGCGGCGGCGCGATCGAGCCGGCGGCGAAACAGTCGCGCTGATCGAGGCCCGCGCAATTCGAATGCGGCGCTAGCCTGCGCCGCGTACCACGGTCTTGAGATAATTATACGCCTTGATGATCTCGATCAGGCGATCCTCGGTGGAGCGGTCGCCGCCGTTGGCGTCGGGGTGGTGCTGTTTGACCAGCGCCTTGTATCTGGTCTTGACGTCCTCGAGCGTCGCGCCGACGCCGAGCCCCATCACCTGCAGCGCCTTGCGTTCGGCGTTGAAGACCTTGCGCGTTTCGACCTTGGCCTCGGCGCCCGTGCCGGGGCCCGGCCGCCAACGGCCGCGGCCGTTGAGTTCGCTGAACATGTTGAACGGATCGGAAGCGCCCTCGAGATCGGCCTCGGCGCTGCCCTTGCCCTTCTTGGCGCTGGTATTGGCGCCCATTTTCCAGGTCGGGCGATGACCGGTCAACGCGTCCTTCTGGTAGCGCGCGACCGCGTCGGCGTTCATGCCGGAAAAGAAATTGTAGGACTGGTTATATTCGCGGACGTGACTGAGGCAGAAGTGCCAGTACTCCTTGTCATTGGCCCTGCCCTTCGGCGCGCGGTGCGGGCCCTTGTTCTTGCAGTCCGGCCATTCGCACATGGCGGATTCTTCCCGCGCCTGCGCCTGCTGCTTCGCGCTCAGCTTGTTGGGCTTGATGCGGATGCTGTCGAAGAATTTCGATGAATCAATCGGCATGGCCGACTATGACAACGCAATGCGAAAGGCTTCAAGTCTTGACATCGCAAATATCTCGTTTCCGATGCGCCATTGACGAAGCCCGGTGATGGACGTATTGCCGCCGTCATGCGCACCAAAGACGTTATCACCAACAAGTTGAACGAAGCTTTCGAACCGGAAAGCCTCGACGTCGCGGACGAGTCACATCTGCATGAGGGCCATGCCGGCCACAGGCCGGGCGGCGAGACGCATTTCAGGGTCTATATTGTGTCGCAGGCCTTCAAAGGGAAGAGCCGGATCGAACGCCACCGCATGATTAACGCGGCGCTAGCGGCGGAACTCGCCGGCCCGGTTCACGCGCTGGCGATCAATGCCCAGGCGCCGGGGGAAAGCCCGGGCTGACATGGCGATCCTGTTCGCTGCCCTCGCCAGCGGCCCCCACCCCCGACCCCTCCCCGCAAGGGGGAGGGGAGCGGAAGCGCCTCATGCTTTACTATTGCAAACCTTATCGATCGGTCTTTGATGCTTCGAAAGCCGGTTCTTGATCGATGCGGATCTCCCCTCCCCCTTGCGGGGAGGGGTCGGGGGTCGGGGTCCTCGCAGCAACGCTTTCACGCTCAAAACGACTTGCCTGCCCGCTTCGGCTTTTTCTCCTCGACCTCCGCCTCGCGTGGCACTGCCACGATCCGCAACGCAGTGATGCGGTTGCGCTCGCGGCGCAGTACGCGGAATCGGAAGCCGTGGAAGGTAAAACTCTGGCCGCGTTCGGGGATCGATCGGGCCTCGTGAATCACAAGGCCCGCGACCGTGGTCGCCTCCTGATCCGGAAGATGCCAGTCCATGGCGCGGTTGAGATCGCGGATCGGCACCGAGCCGTCGACCACCACCGAGCCGTCGGGTTGGGCGCGGACCCCTGCCACCACCACGTCGTGCTCGTCAGCTATGTCGCCGACGATTTCTTCCAGGATGTCTTCCAGCGTCACCATGCCCTCGACCTCGCCATATTCGTCGACGACCAGCGCGAAATGGGTCTTGCGGCGGCGGAACGCCTTGAGCTGTTCGGACACCGAGCGCATCTCCGGCACGAACCACGGCGGCAGCGCAATGGTCGAGACGTCGATCTTCGCCGTATCGCCCTCGGCGGCGCGGATCGCGCGCAGCAGGTCCTTGGCATGCAGCACGCCGATGATGTTTTCCGGCTTGTCCCGCCACAGCGGAATCCGCGTGTACTCGGTCGCCAGCACCTCGCGCACCAGTTCTTCCGCCGGCAGGTCGGCATTGATCATCACCATTTCGGTGCGGTGAACCATCACGTCGGAGACCTGCAGTTCGCGCAGGTCCAAAAGCCCGCCGAACATGTCGCGGTCCTGCTTTTCGACCTTGCCCTCGTGGTGCAGCAGATCCACCGCGCCGCGCAGCCGCTCGGTCGGCGACAGGATCGGCTGGTTGGCCCCGACCTTGATGCCAAACGCCCGCATCAGCACCCGCACAATGGCCTCGATCACGGTGAGAAGCGGCCCCAGCAGGTACACCATCAGCTTCATGGGACGCGCGACCAGAAGCGAGACCCGGTCCGGCGCGTTGATGGCGATGGTCTTGGGCAGCACTTCGGCGAAGATCACGACCAGCACCGTCATGACGCCCGTGGCATAGAGCACGCCGACCTCGCCGAACCAGGCCGTGAAGATGCCGGTTGCCAGCACCGAGGCGCCGATATTGGCGATGTTGTTGCCGAGCAGCAGCGCGCCGATCAGCCGCTCGCGCATCGCAAACAGACTGGAGACCACGCCGGCTTCGCGGTTGCCCTGCTTCGACAGCCGCAGCATGCTGGCGCGCGAGGCGCCGGTCAGCGCGGTCTCGCTCGCCGCGAAAAACGCGGACACCAGCAGGCAGGCAACGACGATCGAGAGGGTAAACCAGTCCATTATATGGCGTTCATTTCATTCCCGGATTGGAACACGATGATCGCGAAAGCCGCGGTCCGGCCTTCGGATCCTGCTTAGATCTCGCCCGCCAGCTTGCGTTCGAGAAACTCACGCACCCGCGACGGCTCGACATCGGCGGCAATCACCGCGCGGCCGACGGCCTCCAGCAAAATGAAGGTCAGGCGGCCGCGCTTGACCTTCTTGTCCTGCGCCATCAGCGACATCAGGGTGTCGGCATTCGCGAGCCCTTCCTGGGCAAATCCCGCAATATGCTGCAAATGGGTCGGCAGACCCACCGCGGCAAGGTGGCGCGCGATGCGCGTGGCGTCCGCTTCGGCGATCATGCCGAGTTGCGCCGAAAACTCCGCCGCCAGCACCATGCCGACGGCGACACCTTCGCCGTGGAACAGCCGGTCGGAAAACCCGGTCGCCGCCTCCAGGGCATGGCCGAACGTATGGCCGAGATTGAGCAGCGCGCGTTCGCCGGTCTCGCGTTCGTCGCGCGCCACGATCGCGGCCTTGGCACGGCACGAGGTGGCGATGGCGTGCTCGCGCGCCGCGCCGCCGGCAAAGATTTCGCCATGATTGGCTTCAAGCCAGGCGAAAAACGCTTCATCGCCGAGGGCGCCATACTTGGCGATCTCGGCATAGCCGGCGCGGAACTGGCGCGGCGACAGGGTGTCGAGCACCGCGGTATCCGCCAGCACCAGCACCGGCTGGTGAAACGCGCCGAGCAGGTTCTTGCCGCGCGGCGAATTGATTCCGGTCTTGCCACCCACCGAGGAATCGACCTGGGCCAATAGTGAAGTCGGAACCTGCACGAAATCGACGCCACGGCGCAGGATTGCGGCCGCAAAGCCCGCGAGATCGCCGACCACGCCGCCGCCGAGCGCGACCACCAGATCGTTGCGCTCGATCTTCGCCGCGATCAGCGCCTCGCTGACCTGTTCGAGGCCGGCATAGGTTTTCGACCCCTCGCCCTCCCCGACAATGACGGCCGATGTCGCAATACCGGCTTCCGACAGCGCGGCCTGCGTCGGCGCCAGCCAGTGCCTGGCAACCTCGCGATCGGTAACGATCGCGGTACGCGCCCCTGGCCGCAGCGCGGCGATGCGCCCACCCAGCGATGGCAGCAGATCGCGGCCGATGACAATGTCATAGGACCGCGCGCCCAGCGCGACATCGACCGTGATCGGATCGGTGTGTTTGAGCGGCGCGGTCATCGTGTGGCGTCCAAGGTGCCCGGTGTCGTGTTGGCGACGGCGCGGACGCTCCCGCCGCACAGCCAGGCATGCAGGGCGTCGATGCACTCCTCGACGATTTTTTCGTGCGGTACGTCGCGCGACCAGATCGTCAGGTCGGCGTGCCGGTAGAACGGCTCGCGCTCCCCAAGCAGGCGCCCGACCGTCGCGGCCGGGTCGGCGGTCTGCAGCAGCGGACGGTCGGCACGGCGCTTGACCCGGCGCATGATGATGTCGGCATCGGCCTTGAGCCAGATCGAAACCGCCTGGCCGCGGATGCGGTTGCGGGTCTCCTCGTGCATGAACGCGCCGCCCCCGGTGGCCATCACGCAAGGACCGCTGTCGAGCAACCGCGCGATCACCCGCGCCTCGCCATCCCGGAAATGCGGCTCGCCATGGCTCTCGAAAATGTCCGGTATCGACATTCCCGCCGCGGCCTCGATCTCGGTATCGGCGTCAAGAAACGGCAGCCGCAGCCGGACCGACAGCCGGCGCCCGATGGTGGATTTCCCGGCGCCCATCATCCCCACCAGCACGATCGAACGCGGTCCCAGCGCCGCCGTGATCTCGGCCTCGGGGGATGTGCTCGCCGTAGCCGGGGAGGCTGCTTCAGGCATCAAAAAGCTCTCTCGCCGCGGATCGCGGGGTTCCATGCCACCATACTACCCCCGCCGATATCGTTGCCAGAGACTCTTGCAACGGAGGGGGGAACATGTGGTAGTCCACCCTCGGCCATCCCGATGATTTAATGGTTAATTCGCCGCCTGAGCCGCACTGATGCCCAGCCTGTTCCGGTTTCTGATGGTGGTCGCTGTCATTTGCGGCATCGTCTATGGGATGATTTTCGCGCTGGCGAATTTAGTTAACCCGAAGCCGCGGGAAATGAGTGTCACCATCCCGCCGGACAAGTTCATCAAGAAATAGCGGGTAAGGTCGGGGAATGCGTGCCAGCACCTCGGATACCAGACTGATCGGCCTGTTCCTCGACATGCTCGCGGCCGAACAGGGCGCCGGCACCAACACGCTCGACGCCTACCGCCGCGATCTCGAGGATTTTTCGGCGTTTCTCGCCGGCGCCGGGCAGGATTTGGCCGGCGCCGAAACCCAGCCGCTGCGGGACTATCTCGCGGAGCTGGACGTCCGCGGCTTCAAGTCCTCGAGCGTGGCACGCCGGCTGTCGGCGATGCGGCATCTGTTTCGCTTCCTCTTGAACGAGCAGATTCGCAGCGACGATCCCGCCGCGATCCTGTCCGGCCCAAAGCGCGGCCGCGGCCTGCCGAAAGTGCTGTCGATCGCCGACGTCGATCGGCTGCTGGCGCGAGCCAAGGACCTGGCCGGCGCGCCGGAGGCTACTGCGCTGCAACGGCTGCGCGCGATGCGGCTGTATTGCCTGCTCGAAGTGCTGTACGCCACCGGCCTGCGGGTATCGGAACTGGTGTCGCTGCCGCTGGCGGCCTCGCGCCGCGACGCCCGCATGATCGTGGTACGCGGCAAGGGCAACAAGGAGCGGCTGGTGCCGCTGAACGAGCCTTCGCGACAGGCGATGGCGGACTACCTCGCGGCCACGGCCGCGCTGAAGCCGGACGACAACAGGAACGGCGTGGGATCGAAGCGCAGCCCGGCCTCGAAATGGCTGTTCCCCTCGTTCGGCGAAAGCGGCCACCTGACGCGGCAGCATTTCGCCCGCGACCTGAAGCAGCTTGCGGCGGCCTGCGGTCTCGCGCCGCGGCTGATCAGCCCGCATGTGCTGCGGCACGCCTTCGCGAGCCACCTCCTGCACAACGGCGCCGATTTGCGCATCGTGCAGACGCTGCTCGGCCACACCGATATCTCCACCACCCAGATCTACACCCATGTCGTCGAGGAGCGGCTCAAGAGCCTGGTGCGCGATCTGCATCCGCTGGCACAGAAATAGCGCTGCGGTCTTGACTTCGGCGCCGTCTCACCTGAAAGAGCCGGTTCCCGCCCGCGACCCGCTTGCCACGGCGCGTCCGACGCAGCCGGTTTCGGTTTTGCGCGGAATGCTGGATAAACGATTGAAGATGCTTGACTTCTTCACGCAACCCAAATCCGCTTCGCCACCAAGCGCGTTCCTCCTTATATTGATTTGATGCCGGATCACATGCGCAGCTACCTTGATTTCGAAAAGCCAGTTGCCGAACTCGACTCCAAGGTCGACGAATTGCGCGCATTGGCGGCCACCGGCAGCGACATCAGCGAAGAGATTTCGCGGATCGAGGACAAGGCCGCGCAGGCGCTCAGCGACCTCTATGACAACCTGACGCCGTGGCAGAAAACCCTGGTCGCCCGCCATCCGCAGCGGCCGCATCTGACCGATTTCATCAATGCGCTGATCACCGAGTTCACGCCGCTCGCGGGCGACCGCAAATTCGGCGAGGACGAGGCGCTGCTGGGCGGCTTCGGCCGTTTTCGCGGCGAGAGCATCTGCGTGATCGGCCAGGAAAAAGGCGCCACCACCGAATCCCGCATCAAGCATAATTTCGGCATGGCGCGCCCCGAAGGCTATCGCAAGGCGGTGCGGCTGATGGAGATGGCCGACCGGTTCAGGATTCCGGTGCTGTCGATCGTCGATTCTGCCGGCGCCTATCCGGGCATCGGCGCCGAGGAGCGCGGCCAGGCCGAAGCCATCGCCCGTTCCACCGATGCCTGCCTGTCGCTCGGCGTGCCCAATGTCGCCATCATCACCGGCGAAGGCATGTCGGGCGGCGCCATCGCCATCACCACGGCCAACCGCGTGCTGATGTTCGAGCATGCGATCTACAGCGTGATCTCGCCCGAGGCGGCGTCCTCGATCCTGTGGCGCGACGGCACCAAGGCGCAGGAAGCCGCCAACAGCATGAAGATCACGGCGCAGGACATGCTGCGCTTCGGCGTGATCGATGCGATCCTGAAGGAGCCCGCGGGCGGCGCCCATCGCGACCCCAACGCCATGATCGCGATCACCGGCGATGCCGTCGCGCAGGCCTTGAAGGATCTCGGCCATCTCACGCCGGAGATGATCCGCCAGCAGCGGCGCCAGAAATTCCTCGATATCGGCCGGAAACTCGGCTGAGCCGGCGCCGCGGCCGCCCGATTCGGACGGCCAACGCCCGCGGCTTTTTTCGGGAATAAGGCATTTCGGCCGCAATTAGGCCCCGACCCCGATATTTAACCTCTATTGACCATGGCTGCGATGGATCCTGTCGCGGCCTCGCCGGCGGCTTGCGACCCGGGGGGCCGAAGGATACTATTTTAGTCAATGGCTTCAGGGCACGGACGCTATAATTGGGGTGCGAAATTGCCCGTCGGGTGTGGAGCTTTGCATTGATCTGTCGCTCGCTGGTTCGCGTGGTCGTCACATCAGCCGCGCTGGCGGCCGGTGTGCTGCTGGCCGGCTGCGACAGCGACGAAGTCTCGCTCGCGAACAACGCCAAGGCCAACCAGCCCGTCCCGCCGAAGCTGGTCGCCGCGATGGCCGAGAAGGACATGGATCTGCAGTCGCCGATCCTGGTCCGGCTGTTCAAGGAGGAAGCCGAGCTTGAGGTCTGGAAGCAGGATCGCTCCGGCCACTTCGCGCTGCTGAAGACCTATCCGATTTGCCGCTGGTCGGGCGACCTCGGGCCCAAGGTCCGCGAAGGCGACCGCCAGGCGCCGGAAGGCTTCTATGCCATCACGCCGGCGCAAATGAACCCGCAATCGGCGTATTACCTCTCGTTCAACACCGGCTTTCCCAACGCCTTTGACCGCGCACTCGGCCGCACCGGCTCGGAGCTGATGGTGCATGGCGACTGCTCGTCGCGCGGCTGCTATGCCATGACCGACGAGCAGATCGCGGAGATCTATTCGCTGGGACGGGAATCGTTCTTCGGCGGCCAGCGCTCCTTTCAATTCCAGGCCTACCCGTTCCGGATGACGGCGCTGAACATGGCCAGGCATCGCAACAACCCGAACATGCCGTTCTGGCGAATGATCAAGGAAGGCAACGATGATTTCGAAGTGACGAAGCAGGAACCCAAGGTCGATTTCTGCGAGAAGAAGTATGTGTTCGACGCCGCGAAGCCGCCGAACGCCACCCACGATCCGGTGTTCGAGGCGTCGGCCAAATGCCCCGCTTATGTGATCC
Organism: uncultured Alphaproteobacteria bacterium; assembly: GCA_963748165.1. Taxonomy (GTDB): domain Bacteria; phylum Pseudomonadota; class Alphaproteobacteria; order Rhizobiales; family Xanthobacteraceae; genus Bradyrhizobium. Next base: position 1,540 of record CAVVIM010000006.1, on the reverse strand, counting down.
CGGATGATATCGCCGACGCGGTGCGCCAGAAGCAGCAGGCAGACGATGCCGAGATGGCGAAGCTGGTCGCGAAGGGAACCCCGGTGGCCCGGATGAATACCGGCATCGACGGCGGCATGAACAAGGTGTTCGCCGCCAAGCTGCCCGACGGCAACACCGGCCTTTCTGATGGCGGCGAAGGCCAGAGCCTGTCGCTGCTGGCCTTGTCGCGCGCGCCCGGCACCATTCCCTCGCACGTCAATCCGCCGCACCCCCCCAGCCTGGAAGAGCCCGCGGTCGCGGCGACCGCGCCGTCGACGCGGATGGCGGCGGCCGCGCCGAGCGAGCCATCCGAAGGATTCTTCAGCAGCCTTGCCCGCAAGGTCGGATTCGGCGGCGCCGCCGATACCACCGCAACGGCGCCGCCGGCCCCTGCGGCCAAGCCGAAAGTAATCGCGGCCCGGCGGACCGAACCGCATCCGGAGGCACGGAAGCCCGAGACCAAGCAGGCCGCCGCCAAGCCGCCGCTGAAACCATCGATCTCGGATACCGCGAGCCCGCCCGCTGCTGCTGCCGGTGGTGCCCTCGTCGGCGGCGCTCAGCCGATCGTGCCGGCCAGTTCGTTTGACAGCCGCTTCTCTGCGGCGCAATAAGCGGGCGCAACGGCCGGCAAGTGGGCCAGGCCCCGCGCGCTACCGATTTAAATGCAAAAGGCCGTGATTCCGGGGCGATGCCAACGGGTCGCGCGAGCGGGCCCGATGACAGGCTCCGCATCGAACCCGGAATTGATATTCGGTTCGCGCTACGCTCGCCCCGGAATGATGATGTGGACGGCCCCCGACGGCAGCAGTGTGCCAGGCTGGTGGTATTGATTGATCAGACAAGGCAGCCGTCCATGGTCGAGATCAGCATGATTGGTTTGGATTTGGCGAAGAAACGTGTTCCAGTTTCACGGGATTGACGCGTCGGGAGGGGTTGTGGTCGGCTCAGCTTCGGCGTGGTGCGGTGGAGAAGTTTTTTGCGCAACTGCCGCGTGCCTGGTGGGATCGAGGCCTGTGGCAGCGCGCACCTTGGGCGCGGGCGATCGGCCGTTATGGCCACGAGGTGCGGCTGATGCCGCCGGCCTATGTGAAACCCTACCTGAAGCGCAACGAGAACGATGGCCGCGACGCGGAGGCGATCTGCGAGGCGATGGGCCGGCCGACGATGCGGTCGTGCAAAGAGCGTGGAGCAGCAAGCGACGATGGCGGTTCATCCACGCGGCGCTGCTCGTTGCGGCAGCGCACGATGGCGGCGAATGCGCTGCGGGCTGCGCTGGGCGAACTCGGATCGTGGCGGTGCAGGGCATCAGGGATTGCGCGAGCTGATGGCCCGGCTCGAAACGGGAAACGCGGAGATCCCGGAGCTGATGCCGGACGAGTTGCTGGTCTCCCGGCATTGGCAGCGCTCGATGCCGATGAGCGCGCGCTGGAGCGACAGATTACGCAAGCCGCCCGTGCCGATCGCGAGGCGCGCCGGCTGATGGAGGTGCCGTGCGTCAGCCGATCATCGCCAGCACGGT
>CAVVIM010000005.1:0-30769 GCA_963748165.1 uncultured Alphaproteobacteria bacterium | reverse complement strand
GTCGGACGAGGCCGGCTTGGGCGAACCGACCGAGATCAGGAGCAGATCCAGATGATCGCGACCGCCATTGGCAAGCCAACGGCGAAGGTACCGACCAACGTCAGGGCCAATTCCGAAAGGAACGTTGGCTCTGCACGTATCTGTTGTGACGACATGCGGCTGGCTCCATCTGTGCAAATCGAAAATAGCGGTCAGAAAAAATGACGGCTTTTCTGACGTCCGCGCGAAAGCTGCCTCAGCCCGCCCGCAGAGTGGGACTGAATGGTTAACGATTGGTTAAGGTTAATTTTGTCTGACCGTTGTCGATAAAACTTTAGCGCATAGGATGGGGGCAGTCGGGCGGATGGAGGCACCTTCAGCGTACCGCACGATCAGAGGCTGAAAGGATAGCATCCGGTCGGCCTCGCCGAAATCACAGCGATGGAACCGGCTATGAGCCGGCAGTTGCGGAAACAAGCCGTCCGGCGACCGCCCGGGCGGCTTTTTCTTTGGGAGGTCCGCGCCGGGGCCGCTGGTTGGCTTCGCCAAAAGCGGCCTGGTCGGTCGGCATTTGTGGGAACCCAACCTCGCGCCAAGTGCACACAAAATGGTCTTGAACGATTTTGTCCCATGAGCTTGCATCGATCAGCATGGTCCTTGAGGAGCCACCGGGCGTAACGCCGCCCGCCGCTCGTCATCCACATGTTGACCCCTGTCGGCACCAACCGGCAGGGGTTTGTATTGCGGGAATGGGAAGAGAAGTCAGCGAAACTGTCGCAGATTTGGCGGCTGCAACGGGCACGCGCATACGTTGCGGCCACCTTCGACTGCCGAGCGGGCATTCAGCTCCGCCAGCCAACGCGGTCGAGCGGGCTCGGAACTGCCCCGAAAATGCGCCTCACGTGGCTGTGACAAGGAAAGGCACGAAGATTGCTTTAGATATATCAGGCGGAGATAATATCAGGCGGCTGGAAACTTTTGGGAGTTCTAGCAATGGCAACGCAAATCGTAATGGATCCCACCGGCGATACCCGGCACCATTTTGACCCGAAAGACGTCAAGGCGCTGGCGGATGCGGAAAGGCGCTTCAAGGAACTAACTGGAGCCGGCTTTACGGCGGCTACCCGCTCCGGTCCCGGCGATGTCGCCTTAAGTCGGACATTCGATCCGACTGCGGAGGAGACGTTGTTCTATCCGCGGCTTGTTGGCGGATAGTTGTCGCCGCTCATGTTCGCGCAAACGCTGAGTATCGCGACGCGTCCGCTCTGGCGTTTTCTGACCGACCGCGCCCGGCGTGTTCAGGCCCGACGCACGCGGCACTTGGAACTGCGTGCTTCAACCCGCGATTTGGAGGCCCGTGGCTTGATGCTGCTCCGGGAGTGGCTATCGCCCGCCCAATGCGCGCAATTCGATGCAAACAGGTACTTCGACGTCACAGGCTGCCACAGCGGAAAGAAATACCGAATTCGCTACGGCTCATCGGCGAATATAGAAGAACTCGACGATACCGGCCGCCCCTTGATGGGATGGTGCTTTGTCCCGAACCGGCATCTCGTACCCGGCGATGTCATGCTGGCCCAAAAGATCGCGCTCGAAACCAACGAGCGCGGCGCATTGGCCGTGGCCAACAAGTTCCCTGGATCCCTTCCCGATGCAGCTTTCTTCATACCGGCACGATCGCGCGAGTTGTAATCAATCGGGGCCGCCATCATTTCGCTTGGCCACCTGGTGGGTAACCTCACTTTTTCAGGATATACTTCTTGCGTAGCTGGGCCGCGATCCCGTCAGCGAGTTCCTGCGCGTTCCTGTTGTGCTTCGGCGCGGTCACCACTGTGGGTCGCCAGCCCAAAACCGGATCCGGGCGCACCGAAACGAAAACCCCGCCGATCACCAATCTTTGGAGGATCATTTCTTCCAATTCTGCGTCGGTTTTTTCCTCTTTCTCCACGACTTCCTGTTCTGTCGCCGCCCACTGCATAAACCGGGAATCCATCTAAGCATCGGAAAGCCGTTGAGGAGGGGTTTCCAGGGCCGAATCCGGGTCGCCGTCAAGATGTGCCGCAACTGGTCAACCCCCCGGAAGATCTTATGCCTCGGTTACCCCTCTCGCGTCGTGAGGAGATCGGCTCTCCCGTTCAGTCGGCTCGAACGACCTTGACGCCCCGGTCAAGTCAATCACCCAACGAAAGATGGTGGTGGGTTGACTTTGACCTGACACCTTGCAGAGAACGCAACATGCGCGATGCATCAAGCTCTCGGACACCGTTGAGAGCATCGTTCCAGATCAAATTGAATGGCGAGTCGGTTGCGATTTCGACCGTGGGACAAGCTTACAGGTTCATAACGAGCTTCAACACGATCGAGTGGATGGAGTTTCGATCGCTGCACAATGATGCCAAGGTCGCGCTGGAGGCAGCGGCAGAAAACGCCATCCTCAGCGTTCGGGCCACGAACGCATTGCGCGCGCTATTCGCGCGGGCAAGGCTTCTCTGAGGCCAACAAAGACCGCCCGACGCGGCTTCCAGCGGGCAAACGCCGTTGTCATTTTCAGGCACCTGATACCTCCCGCGCCGGCAAAGCCATCGACCTCTGCCGAAGGCGTCGGTTCCGGTTCAACAGTGCTTGAGAGAAGCTGGCGAAAGCCAAGGTTGGCCCTAAATGATCTTCGAGGGGGCGGGATCTTGGAGGACGGCAATGCCGGACGCACGAGATTTCCGAAACTGGGCCGCCAGGATAGCTGACCAAGCCGGCAAGGAGAGGGATCTCGACGAGGCCGACCGTCTGGCAAGCATTGCCAAATACTGGAACCGGCTCGCCGACCTCGAGGATTGGGAGCGTGACGCTCGGGGCGGCGCGACGCGGCATCGCCGATCCCGGCGTGCTCAACCGCGACTCGCTCGCCGACCAGCGTGATTGTTATGCGGTTGGCACGAGGCGCGGGGAGTGCCGTTCAGGTCCGCGGATTGCGCGACGAGGATGCGCGGGCGGCCTGTTTGCGCATGGCCTCGGCCGAGAGACAAACCACTTCGGAGATTTGCAGGAGCTGTCTCGCCAGAGGATTTGTCTTGCGCCAGACCATGCCAATGGTCCGCGATGGTTGCGGGTTCTTGAAGCGAGCAACGGATACCGACGCCGAGCGGGTCTCCACCGCAACGGCGATTTCGGGGATCAAGGTGACACCGATGCCGGCGCCGACCATTTGAACAAGCGTGGACAGCGAGCTCGCGTCCAGCACTTCCCGCGGCGGCGACGATTGCATGTTGCAGAACGACAGCGCCTGATCGCGAAAACAATGCCCCTCTTCCAGCAGAAGCAGCCGCATTTCGCGCAGCGCCTCGGCACTGGGCACCGGCGTTCCCTCGTCCTCGCCCGGCCGCACCAGCAGAAAATTTTCCGCAAACAAGGCAACCTCGGCAAGCGAGGGTTCGGACACCGGCAGAGCAACAATGGCGGCGTCAAGCCGGCCTTCCGCGAGCTCTTGTATCAGCTTCGGCGTCAGCGTTTCCCGGACGTGAATCTCAAGTTCGGGATGCGTTCGAGCCAGGTTCCCGATGACCGCGGGCAGCAGATAGGGAGCGATCGTAGGGATCATGCCGATGCGCAGCCGGCCCACCAGGCGGTCGCGCGACGCACGCGCGAAATCTCCGAGTTCATCGACCGAGCGCAGGATGTCGCGGACGCGCTCGGCGACCTCTTCCCCGAAAGCCGTCAGCCCGACCTGTCGCGTGCCTCTTTCGAGCAGCACGCCGCCCAGGGTTTGCTCCAGTTCCCTGATCTGCATCGACAGCGCCGGCTGCGAGATCGCACAGGCTTCGGCGGCGCGTCCAAAATGGCAATGACGCGCCAGCGCATCGAAATAGCGAAGCTGCCTGAGCGTCGCGTGCATCATCAGAATAACTTATCTGAGCGATCACTAAAGTCAACTTTACCTGATGGATCGCGTCGCGTAGATTGACCTTCGAATGACATCCGGAACAGAAAACGACCGGCGGAGGCAACAATGGACGATACACCCAAGTGCCCGTTTTCGGGCGCGACGCGCGCACACGCGATTCATGACTGGTGGCCGAACCAGTTGGACCTCCAGGTCCTGCACCAGCACTCCACCCGGTCCGATCCAATGGGCGAGGCCTTCGACTACGCCAAGGAATTCAAGAGCCTCGACCTGAATGCGGTGATCAAGGACCTGCATGCCTTGATGACGGAACTCGCAGGAGTGGTGGCCCGCCGACTTTGGCCATTACGGGCCATTGTTCATCCGGATGGCATGGCACAGCGCCGGCACCTACCGCATTCACGACGGCCGCGGCGGCGCCGGAGCCGGACAACAGCGCTTCGCGCCCCTCAATAGCTGGCCGGACAACGCGAACCTCGACAAGGCGCGCCGGCTGCTGTGGCCGATCAAGCAGAAATACGGCCGGAAAATCTCCTGGGCTGACCTTATCATTCTCACAGGCAATGTCGCGCTCGACTCGATGGGCTTCAAGACCTTCGGTTTCGGCGGCGGACGCGCGGATGTCTGGGAGCCCGAAACCGACATCTACTGGGGCCCCGAAGGCAAATGGCTGGCGGACGAGCGATACAGCGGCGACCGCGATCTTCAGAATCCGCTCGCCGCGGTGCAAATGGGTCTGATCTACGTCAATCCGGAAGGACCGAATGGCAATCCGGATCCGCTGGCGGCGGCGCGGGATATTCGCGAGACCTTCGCGCGCATGGCGATGAACGACGAAGAGACCGTCGCGCTCATTGCCGGCGGCCACACCTTCGGCAAAACCCACGGTGCCGGCGATGCCACACTGGTCGGTCCAGAGCCGGAAGGCTGCGACATCGAGGAACTGGGCCTGGGCTGGGCCAGCAAATACGGCTCGGGCAAGGCAGGTGACGCGATCACCAGCGGCCTCGAAGTGATCTGGAACTCCGACCCCAACCAAGTGGAGCAACAACTTCTTCTCGAACCTGTTCGGCTATGAATGGGAACTGACCAAGAGCCCGGCCGGGGCGCATCAGTGGAAACCGAAGCAGGGCGCGGGTGCCGGTACGGTGCCGGATGCGCACGACCCGTCAAAGCGTCACGCACCGTCGATGCTGACCACGGACCTCGCCTTGCGGGTCGACCCTGCTTACGAGAAGATATCAAGGCGCTTCTATGAGAATCCCGATCAGTTCGCAGATGCATTTGCCCGGGCGTGGTTCAAGCTCACGCACCGCGACATGGGCCCGATCGTGCGTTATCTCGGGCCGCTCGTTCCAAAGGAGGAGCTGCCGTGGCAAGACCCCATTCCCGCGATCGATCATGAGCTGATCGGACAGCAGGACATTGCTGCTCTGAAGGCGAAAATCCTCGGATCCGGCGTTTCCGTTTCCCAGTTGGTCTCGACGGCGTGGGCGTCGGCATCGACGTTCCGCGGCTCCGACAAGCGCGGCGGAGCCAATGGCGCACGCATTCGCCTCGCGCCGCAAAAGGATTGGGACATCAACCAGCCATCCGAGCTGGCGAAGGTCCTGCAGAAACTCGAAGCGATCCAAAAGGAGTTCAACGCTTCGCGGTCCGGCGGCAAGAAGGTCTCGCTCGCGGACCTAATCGTTCTCGGCGGCAGCGCCGCGATCGAGAAAGCCGCCAAGGACGCCGGCCACGATGTGAAGGCGCCGTTCACGCCGGGCCGCATGGACGCGTCGCAGCAGCAAACCGACGCCGACTCCTTTGCGCCGCTCGAACCGACCGCTGAAGGCTTCCGCAACTATCTCCGCGGCACGCAGCGGCTTTCGCCTGAGGAGCTGTTGGTGGACAAGGCGCAATTGCTGACGCTGACGGCGCCCGAGATGACGGTTCTGGTCGGTGGCCTGCGGGTCCTCGGCGCCAATGTCGGGATGTCCACCCACGGCGTCTTCACCAAGCGACCGGGGACGCTGACCAACGACTTCTTCGTCAACCTGCTCGACATGAGCACGCAATGGCAGCCGTCCGCCGGTTCTGAAGGCGTGTATGAAGGGCGCGACCGGAAGACGAACGAGGTTAGGTGGACCGGCACCCGTGCCGATCTGATCTTCGGTTCGCACTCCCAGCTCCGCGCCCTCGCCGAAGTCTATGCGAGCGCCGATGCGAAGGAGAAGTTTGTCAAGGACTTCGTGACGGCGTGGACCAGGGTGATGAACCTCGATCGCTTCGATCTCGCATGAGAGCCTGACCGAAGGAGCAGCTAAGCGTCGTGGCCGGGCATAGCCGTCTGAAGGACGGCGTCGCTTCCGCTCGCCTGATCCCGGCCATCCGCGTTTTTCTTATCATCTGCCGTGACAGGACGTGGATGCCCGCGACAAGCGCGGGCATGACGAATCGACAGACGGGAGGGTATCGACAGACGGGACGGTCAAGTCTTCGCGCGCCGGGACCATTCGACGAATTGACCGTTTAGCGCGGCCTATTTTTGCCAACACTCTCGGACCGCTCGGGCGAGACGAATGCCCGGGTTGTGATCGCCGACACCTTTTGCGAAAGCTTGACCTTGTTGTCTTCGACGGCCGCTACCTGGCTTTTCTCGATGAAAGGATGGCGAGGGTCGAGGGCATCGTTCTTGACCAGCTTGATGCGGTCGCCTTCAACGCTCTGCACGATGCCAATATGCTGGTCGTTGGCATCGACGACTTCCATGTGTTCGCAGATATCCATCAGCTATTCTCCCGGGCTCGCTGCACAACGCTAACGGCGGACGATGGACCGGGTTCCCTGCGCCTTTGCGACAAGCGGGCGCGGCGGCCGAGAAAAGCGAAGAACAGGTGACGGGATGGAGGTTGCTTCGCGCACCAACCCTGACGCGGGCGGTCGCGATGACCGCGGCTCGCTCGGTGAGGTGTTTCGGGCTTTTCTCAAGCTCGGTGTGACGTCCTTTGGCGGCCCGATCGCCCATCTCGGCTATTTCCATAACGAGTTCGTCGAGCGCCGCAAATGGATCGATGAGGCCGTCTATGCCGACCTCGTCGCGCTCTGTCAGTTCCTGCCCGGACCTGCCTCCAGCCAGGTCGGGTTTTCGCTGGGAATCCTGCGCGGTCGCGGACTTCTTGGTGGGCTGGCGGCGTGGTTCGCGTTCACGATGCCATCGGCCGTGATGATGTTTGCCTTTGCGACCGGCGCAGCCGCATTCACCGGACCGGTCGCCGAGGGCCTCCTGCACGGGCTCAAGCTCGTCGCTGTCGCGGTGGTCGCGCAGGCCATCTGGGGAATGGCCCGAACCCTCACACCCGATCGGGCCCGTGCCGGCATCGCGCTCGCCGCAATTGCGGTTGTTGTCCTGTTCGCCGGGTCGGTCGCGCAGATCTCGGCGATCGCACTCGGCGCCTGTGCCGGCCTTTGGCTCTGCCGCGGAGAAGCCGCGCCAATCGCGCGGCTGCACGATCTCAATTTTCCGGTCAGCCGCCTGCGCGGCGGAATCGCGCTTGCGCTGTTCGCGGCCCTTCTGTTGATACCTCCGGCCCTGACGGCTTCGGCAGGGTCTCAGGGGCTTGCGCTGTTCAACGCGTTCTACCGCTCGGGAGCCATGGTCTTCGGCGGCGGCCATGTCGTGCTGCCGCTGCTTCAGGCTCAGATTGTGACGCCGGGTTGGGTCAGCAACGAGGCATTCCTGGCAGGTTATGGGCTGGCCCAGGCGGTGCCGGGACCGCTTTTCAGCTTTGCCGCCTATCTTGGTGCCGTGATGGGCCCGCCGCCGAACGGCGTGGTCGGTTCGGCCATGGCGCTCGTCGCGATCTTTCTGCCCGGCCTGCTGCTGGTCTACGGCATGTTGCCATTCTGGAACGCACTGCGCATGAGCCCCGCCGCGCAGGCCGCGATGCGTGGTACCAACGCCGCCGTGGTCGGTATTCTCGGTGCCGCTTTCTACCATCCGGTCTGGACCAGCGCGGTCCTGACGGCGCGCGATTTTGCGCTCGCCCTCGGCGGGTTTCTGCTGCTCACCGTCTGGAAAGCGCCGCCCTGGATTGTGGTGGTGCTGCTGGCGGCAGCCGGTGCGCTATCAGGCCTTGCGTGAACCGTCCCGGCACTCGGACGAGAGTTGTGAGCCTCGCGAACCGGATCGTCACGCGATGACCTTCTCGCGAGCCACTGCGCTTTCGATTCAGTTTTATTCAATCTTGCGGCGGCGACTAACCTTCAAAAGTTAGGTTAAACATCGAGTCAGATTGCGCCCGAACCCGCAAGTCGTATGGCTGTTCGATGTCCTCCTCCTTTCACAACGCCGACAGGCGAACGCACCGCAAGGTCATGCTGGTGGGCTTGATGTGCTGTGCGCTGTTTGTGGCGGTCAGTTTCCTGGCCCGCAAGCAGCCTGCCAATACCTACGTCTTGCAAAAGGCGGACAGGCTGGTCCGCACCGCGGGCGCCCCGGCGCCCGTTAACTAATGCGTGAGCGGTCGGCCGGGCGGAACTCCTCGCCGGTCTCGACATTGTTTTCTTGAGAATTGCAGGAGGCGATCATGTCTGAGTGGCGCGATACCATGGTGGAGCGACCGGCTGCCGATGACGCGGCGTACATGACGGGCTGGACGATTTCCGGCCTCGCCGTGCTGGGCACCATTGTTGTCATCTGGATTCTGGGGATTTAGGCAGCCCTGCCTCAAGTTTCCGCCCGACCTCGAAGCCGTAACCCAACCGACAATCCCCCGCGCCTCCGACCCGTCTCGGCCGTGTCTCCGTGCTGGACCAAATCCCGAGCCTCTGCGTAATAGTCTGATAAGACACGGATATTTTCCTGGCCGCAGGGTCCATCGCTGGTTGGGCGCGGGATGCCGTGCTATATTGGCGCCATGAGCGCATTCGAGACAGACCGCCTGCCCGCCGCCCTGGCGTCTGAACTGGAAAGCAAGTTTTTCTGGTGGGAGCCCGTTGGCCCGCAGCCCCGATCGCCAGCACGAATTCTTGCCCAGGCGATGAATCTCGCGCCATTCGACGAGGTGCGGCGACTGGAAAAGACACTGGGTCCTGAATTCCTGGCTGAAGCGATGCTCGCGGCAGAGCCGGGATGGATCAGCGAGCGGTCCTGGGAGTTCTGGCGCGGACGCTTGACGCTCGCGACCGGCCGGGCGATCCCTGATACGCCTCCCCGGAGAACGTTCGATGCCGCTCAGTTTTGAGCCGAGAACGGAAGTTCTGCCCAAGGCTCAGCAGGAGATCTGGCCGCTGCTTGCGCCGGCTCCGGGATTATCGTTCGTCCTATACGGAGGAACCGCGGTGGCGCTTCATCTTGGCCATCGCGTTTCCGTCGATTTTGACTTCTTCAGAGCCGAGCCATTCGGCAAGCAGGAAATCGAATCCTCCTTCGCCTTCATGCGAGATTCCCGGACGATTCAGGAAGACACGAACACGCTGGCTATAGTCGCACCGATGCCGTCCGGTCCGGTCAAGATATCATTTTTCGGCGGCCCCGGCATCGGCAGGATCAACGAGCCGCTGCGGACTAAGGACGGGACGCTTCTCGTTGCCTCCCTCGAGGACGTTCTAGCAACGAAACTGAAGACGATCCTGGACCGGGCCGAAGCGAAGGATTATCGGGACCTTTGCGCGATGCTTTCGGCAGGTGTTTCGCTCGAGAAATCTTTGGGTGGATTTGCCAACATGTACGGCAAGGATCCCGGCCTTGCTCTCAAAGCAATCGGGTTCTTCCAGGACGGCGACCTCGCTTCGCTTTCCAGAAGCGATCAGAATATACTGCGAAAGGCGAGAGATCGCGTATCCGAAATCCCCGAGGTGCCGATTACGCGCGGCTCGCTTGCGATTGCCACGCCAGAAGCGGTCTAGATAAGGCGCGATCAACGTGACTTCGGGTTCGAACCCGGCGGCGCATCGGTGATACGGAATGAGCGGTCTGGCAGATCCGCGACGATCCGACTAGAGTAGCCAGTAGCCAGCACCGGAGCGTCGCCATGCGCGTCTTCACTTTGTTCGCGGCATTGTGGCTTGGCCTGGTTTTGCCCGCCCGGGGCGCTGATGATGTGGCCGCCGCGCAAGGCGTCATCCGCTCGCAGATGGAAGCGTTCAGCCGTGACGATGCCGCCGCGGCCTATTCCTACGCGGCGCCGGAAATCCAGGGCATATTTCCGCGGGCCGATTCCTTCCTGCGGATGGTGCAACGAAGTTACGCGCCGGTGTACCGCCACAAGAGCTTCGAGTTCGGCGAGGCCCGCGTGTCGGGCGGCGAGATCGCCCAGCGTGTTCATATCATCGACGCCACCGGCGAGCCGTGGGAGGCGCTCTATACGCTGGAGCAGCAGCCCGACGGCAGCCTGAAAATCGTCGGCTGCGTGCTGCTGAAGGCGGGCCAGGACGTGTGACCGGCGCGCTCATGCCATTGCCAGCCGCTGCCGCGACCGGATCAGGAGCAGCACCATGATGGTGACGTTGAGCGCGTTCCAGCCAAGGCCGTTGAGGAACGCGGCACCGTAGGAACCGGTGGCATCGAAGATCACCCCGGATACCCAGCCGCCGAACGACATGCCGAACACCGAGGCGAAAATCACGATGCCGACCCGGGTGGCGGCCTCGCGCGCCGGCATCGCCTCGCGCACGATGATGGCATAGCTCGGCACGATGCCGCCCTGGAACAGGCCGAACATCGCGGAGATCACGTAGAGCGAACTGAGGCTGTCGAAGAACAAATAGAACAACAGGGCAAAAGCCTGTGCCGCGGAGCCGATCAGCAGCGTCCGAATGCCGCCGATCCTGTCCGCCAGAAAGCCCGACCCGATGCGGCTGACGACCCCGAACGCCATCATCAGCGACAGCATCTCGGCGCCGCGCGCCACGCCGTAGCCGAGATCGCCGCAATAGGCGACGATGTGAACCTGCGGCATCGCCATTGCCACGCAGCAGGAGATGCTGGCAATGCACAATATGACTGTCAGCGCATTGGTGCTGATTTGCAGATCGACCCGCGGCGGCGGCGCGTTCTCGTGAGTCCGCCGGGTGGCTTCGCCGATCTGGGCGCGCAACACCAGCAGCACCAGCGCCATGCTGACGGCACAGAATATGCCGATGGCGATATGCGTGGTGCGCCAGCCGGCCGACTGCACACCCCAATTGACCAGCGGCGGCCAGATCGTGCCGCCGACGTAGTTCCCGCTCGCGACGATGGTGACGGCGAGCCCGCGATAGCGTTCGAACCAGTGCGACGCCTCGGCCATCAGCGGTGCAAAAGTCGCCGCTGTGCCGAGCCCGATCAGGAAATAAATCGCGATGAATTGCGGCAGCGTGGTCGAGAGCCCGGCCATGAGATAGGCGAGCCCGAGCAGGCCGATGCTGACCGCCATCGCCGTCACGATGCCGAAGCGATCGGTGATCCGGCCGGTGACGACGCCGCCCAGGCCGAAGCCGAGCATGGTCATGGTAAAGGCCAGCGAAACCGCGCCCCTTGTGGCCGCGAACTCGGCCTGCACCACCGGCAGTACCACCACCACCGACCACATGCCGACGCTGCCGATCGAACCGATCAGCAGCGCAAGCGCAAGCCTCACCCATGCCTGACCGGAATCCGGAACGAATGTTGCTGAAGCCGGCCCTGAATTGGTGGGAGCATGCACGGCCGGCAACTTCCCCGCCCACCGCCTCGCGGTCAAGCAGCATGGCGCGATATTGGGCATGCGTAACCGGTGGGACAGCAGGTCGTCCGGTCCGAAAGCGTCCAAACGACCCGGGTTCGGATGCCCAACGCGGCATCGGCGATCTTCGCCGTTAACGCTTTCCTAACCATAAACCGGGCAAAAATTGCCGGGTGAAGTCGAGTGTCGTCGACCGCGTAGAACGGGAGTTCCCGTGGACGCCAGTGCGGTACCTCACTTTCGAAACGGCGGTCTTCCGGCCGCCGCTCAGACGTTTGGGGCCGGCGGGCGTCATGCGCGGGGGGAAGCAGCAACCATGGTCGATGTCACGGCGGGTGTCGGCGCAAGGCCGTCGAGGAGCGGGCTTCCCAGTCTCGGCGAGATCGTAAAAATCCTCAAGCGCGGCGACCTCGCGCTGGCGTTCGGCGTCCTCACCATCCTGGTCGTGCTGATCCTGCCGCTGCCCTCGGTGGTGCTCGACCTGTTCCTGGCGATCTCGATCACGCTGTCGATCCTGATCCTGATGACGTCGCTGTTCATCCAGGCGCCGCTGGAATTCTCCTCGTTCCCGACCATCCTCCTGATCTCGACCATGCTGCGGCTGTCGCTCAACCTCGCCTCCACCCGGTTGATCCTGTCGCACGGTCATGAGGGCACCGACGCTGCCGGCCACGTCATCCAGGCGTTCGGCAATTTCGTGATGGGCGGCAATTTCGTCATCGGGATTATCGTCTTCGCCATTCTCGTGATCGTGAATTTCGTCGTCATCACCAAGGGCTCGGGGCGCATCGCCGAGGTCGCGGCGCGCTTCCACCTCGACGCCATGCCGGGCAAGCAAATGGCGATCGACGCCGATCTCTCCGCAGGCCTGATCGACGAGAAGGCGGCGAAAGAGCGCCGCAAGGCGCTGGAAGACGAAAGCGGCTTCTTCGGCGCGATGGACGGCGCCTCCAAATTCGTCCGCGGTGACGCCGTCGCCGGCCTGCTGGTCGTCTTCATCAACATCATCGGCGGAATCATCATCGGCGTGGCCCAGCAAGGCCTCAGCTTCGGCGAAGCCGCGCAAACCTACACGCTGCTGACCGTCGGCGACGGCCTGGTGACGCAAATACCCGCGCTGATCGTCTCCACCGCGGCCGGCCTGCTGGTCTCCAAGGCCGGCGTCAGCGGCGCCGCCGACAAGGCGCTGATGAAGCAGCTCTCCGGCTATCCGCAGGCGCTCGGCATGTCGGCCGGCGTGATGCTGGTGCTGGCGACGCTGCCGGGCATCCCGATGATTCCCTTCCTGTTGCTCGGCGGCGGGGCGGCGGGACTGGCGTTCCACGCGCGCAACAGCAATCGCGTTGCCAAGGCGGCCGCGGCCAGCGCGGCAGCCGCACCGGCGGCGGCCGCCGCCGCCGCCGCAGCGGCGGACGAGCCGATCGCAACAGCGTTGAAAATCGACGATCTCAAGATCGAGCTCGGCTATGCGCTGCTGCCATTGGTCAACGGCCCCGACGGCACCGACCGTCTGACCGAGCAGATCAAGGCGCTGCGCCGCTCGCTTGCCATCGAGATGGGCTTTGTGATGCCGGCGGTGCGCATCCTCGACAACGTGCAACTGGAGGCGAACACCTATGTCATCAAGATCAAGGAGGTGGACGCGGGTACCGGCCGGATCTGGCCGAACCAGTTCATGGTGATGGACCCCGCCGGAAACCAGGTCGCGGTACCCGGCATCCACACCGTCGAACCGACCTTCGGACTGCCCGCGACCTGGGTCGACGCCAGCCTGAAGGAGGAGGCCTCGCTGAAGGGCTATACCGTGGTCGACGCTGCGACCGTGCTCTCGACCCATCTCACCGAGCTGCTCAAAAACAACATGTCCGACCTGTTGTCCTACGGCGAGGTGCAAAAGCTCCTGAAGGACCTGCCGAAGGAGCAAAGCGAACTGGTCAAGGATATCGTGCCGAGCCTGGTCACCATATCGGGCATTCAGCGTGTGCTGCAGTTGCTGCTCGCCGAGCGCATCTCGATCCGCGATCTCTCGACCATTCTCGAAGGCATCGCCGACGCGCTGGCGTTTTCGCGTAACCCGGCGACGATGGTCGAGCATGTTCGCGCCCGGCTGGCGCGGCAGATCTGTGCACAGAACACATCGGCCCACGGCTACCTGCCGCTGATCGCGTTGTCGGCCAAATGGGAGCAGGCCTTTGCCGAGTCGCTGATCGGACAGGGCGAGGAGCGTAGCCTGGCGATGCAGCCGTCCAAACTGTCGGAGTTCATGACCGTCGTGCGTGACAGCTTCGAGCGGGCGGCGCGCGACGGCGAGGCGCCGGTGCTGGTGACCTCGGCGGCGATCCGCCCGTTCGTGCGTTCGCTGGTGGAGCGGTTCAGGGCGCAGACCACCGTGCTGTCGCAGGCGGAAATCCATCCGCGGGCCCGGCTGAAAACGGTCGGAAGCGTCTAGCCAGACGAGCCGCCCGGCCGGCGAAGCAGCCGTCCGAGAGGCTTTTTCGCCACAGGCAAATGATTTGTTGGCTGGCATGCTCTTGCACCCGGTTTCGCGACCGGGCACCCAATCTATCCGTAACACGTTGTAATAACATCACTATTCATGAAATAGGGTGCCGGTCCGGGGTCACTCGATCGCGCGGGTTCAAGTCTTTTCACTGCCTTGTGATCGCCTCTTCGGAACCAGAAGGCGAATCCCCACGTTTCTTGCCATGAGTTGTTGAACCAGTCGGCGGGCCGAACAGACCAATCGGCAAGGTACAGGAAGACGGCAGGAGACTTCCATGAACCATTCGATCTACAGCGCAGATCGTGCCACCCACCTCAAGATCGTGGTCGTGGCGCTTGTCGCTGGCATCGCCGTGGCGGGCTTCGGCATCTCGGCTCGCAGCTTTTCGAGCGACGGATATCAGACCGCGCGCGTCATCAAGGCCGGCAAGGCGGTGACGTTGACGAGTGCGGATACATCCACCGTTCGCTGATGATTTTGTGAATTCACGCGGCTCTTTACCAGCCCCCCAAAGTCGCCACGTGAGTATGTAGAAGACCCCAAGTTGACTACAGGACGACCGAAAACGCCCGCTCCCCCACGGGCGTTTTCTTTTTGGGCGATCGCCTACGCTTTCGCTGGTCGCACCGGACGGAGACCTGCGCGCGACGCGGCTGCGCTTCGCGCTGACCCTGTTTCTATCGCGGCGGCGACGGCGCGGGAGCTGCCGCCGGCGGCACGGTCTCGATCAGCTTGCCGGCAAACACAGGCGCCGAGGTCGGTTTGCCGTCCGGCGAGCCACCGGCCTGCTCGATTGTCACCGCATAGGTCGCGGCCTTGATGGTGTCGGCATCATATGACGCGAGCACCGGCCGCGCGGTGAAGTCGCCGGCGCCGATCACGCCGAGCGAACGCGGCTGCGGCAGCTTGTCCGAGATCAGCCACAGCTCGAAGCTCTTGCCCGGCTCGGCGGCGGCGCCGACGCGGCGGACCGTGAAATTCCTGGTCACCCCATCCACCGTGAGAATGAAGGCAGGCGATCCACCATCCTTCTGCAGCACGGCGACATATTGGGCATCCGGCGGCGCCGGCGCCGCCGGGGTCCTGATCGCGACCACCTGCGTCCGAGGCTTGGGGCGAAGCTGATCGGGCAGCATGTCCGGCCGGTAAACTCCGACCGCAATCATGGCCACCAGGGCGGCGGCGATTGCTGTCGTGAGCGTTGCAACCTGGCGCCAGCGCCGGGCCCGGTTGGACAACCGAATCACGTTGGAGCTGTCGGCGACCGCGGCAGCCGGCATCGCTGCAGCGGCCACCAGTGGCGGCGCTTCCGGAAGCACCATCGGTGCCTGCGTTTCGGACAGTCCTGCCGCAACTCTGATTTTCTGCCAGACTTCGGGCCGCGGCTCGACCGATCCGACCATCTGGTTCAGGACACCGAGCTTTTGCTCCCATGCCGTTACCAGCGCCGTGAAGTCCCGGTCACCGGCCATCATGGTTTCGACCTGCGCCCGCTCATCGGCATCAAGGGTGCCGAGCGCATACTCCGCGGCCAGCGCGATATGGTCTTCGCTGTAAGCCATCACCCCAGCCCAAGGCACTCCCGTATGTCCATCATGCTGCGGCGCAGCCATGTCTTCACCGTATTCACCGGTGCCTCGAACTTTGCCGCGAGCTGCTCGCGGCTCCAGCCGTTGTAATAGGCCAGCAGCACGAGCCGTTGCCGATCCGGCTCCAGACGGCCAACGCACTCCAGCAACCGCTTCAACTCCTCTGTCATCTCGCGCCGTGCCAGCGGATCGGGGGCGTCGGCAGCCACTTCCATCGCTGCCGGCTCCTCCTCAATCGAAACTTCGCTCCGCTTGCGAACGACGTCGATGGCCCGGTTTCGGGCGATCGAAGCCATCCACGTGATCGGCGACGCCAGGCCGGGATTGAACTTTCCGGCGCTGTTCCAGATCTTGACGTAGGCCTCCTGGATGACTTCCTCCGCGAGATCCTGTCGGCGCAAGATACGGAGCACCACACCAAAGAGTTTCGCCCGCGTCGCGGCGTAGAGACGCTCAAAGGCGGCCTCATCCCCTTTGGCAACGGCGGCAAGCAGCCAGACCAACTCAGCCGCGGTCAACATTCGGCGTCCTCTGAAGTCCCGTGCTCATCGCCTCTTTGCACCCAACCCGGCCGGCATCCAGCGCTGTGGTACCATACCCTGCGCCAGACCGGTCCACCAAGTCAGCGGCGCCCCTGTGGACATTAACGAAAAACCCGGACCTCGCGGCCCGGGTTCCGGCGATGTCGCGATGACGGGTCGACGGCTCAGGCGATCGCCCCGAGGCGCGCGCGCATCAGGCCGATACTGTCGAGGTCGGCCTGTTCGCGCGCGTTTTCTTCGGCGCGCTCGCGCGCCTGATCGCGCTCGTCAAGCAGCTCGACTTTCTTGAGTTCCTCGAACGCCTCGGCAAGCAGGCCGCGGGCGTCTTCAAGCTGGATCCGCAGTTCGTCGGCGGACCGGGTCAGATTCTCCCGGCGCTGGATCGCTGCCTTGGCATAGGTCGGATAGGCAAAGTGCGAGGGATCGTTGATCCCGGCGCGGTCCTGTTCGGTCTGGATTTCACGCTCGAGGTCGACCGACATACGCTGGAAATCGGCGATCATGCCCTCAATCTGGGTAACCCTTCGCCGCTTCTCATCGACCTGAAACTTCTTCAGGCGGATTAGCGTTTCACGTGACTTCATCGACTCATACTCCCCAGAAGTCCCAATCTGTACGCGGGACAGTACCGGCCTCCCCGAGGGGCCCCACCGGCTTCTCTACTTGTGTGGCACGGATGATGGCCTGACAAAGTTAGCGTTCCGTTTCCAAACTCCCAAGGATTTGCTGAAGCTGCTGGTAACCTTCGTTAAGGCTGCTGACCTCGTCCTTGCCCTGGCGCAGGAAAGCCTCAAGCGGCTCATGCAGCCGGATTGCCTCGTCGACCTCGGTGCTCGACCCCGCCCGGTAGGCCCCGAGCCGGATCAGTTCCTCCATATCGGCATAGGTCGCCATCACCTGGCGGCCCCTTGTAATGGTTTGCAGGAATTGCGGATCGGCTGATTTCGGCATGCGTGCGCGAGACCGATTTGAGAACGTTGATGGCCGGGTAACGGCCGCGCTCGGCGATCGCCCGCTCCATCACCACATGGCCATCGAGGATGCCGCGGACCGCATCGGCGATCGGTTCGTTGTGGTCGTCACCATCCACCAGCACCGTGAAGATGCCGGTGATGGTGCCGGCGCCGATCCCGGGACCGGCGCGCTCGAGCAGCTTCGGCAATTCGGTGAACACGGTGGGCGTATAGCCCTTGGTGGTCGGCGGCTCGCCGGCCGACAGGCCGATTTCGCGCTGGGCCATGGCGAAGCGGGTTACCGAATCCATCAGGCACAGCACGTCCTTGGCCTCGTCGCGGAAATACTCGGCGATCGCCAGCGTCAGGAAAGCCGCCTGTCGCCGCATCAAGGCGGGCTCGTCCGAGGTCGCCACCACCACCACGGAGCGTGCCAGCCCGTCCTCTCCGAGGTCGTCCTGCAGAAATTCCTGCACTTCGCGGCCGCGTTCGCCGACGAGGCCGATCACCGTGATGTCGGCGTCGACATTGCGTGCCAGCATCGACAACAGCACCGACTTGCCGACGCCCGAGCCGGCGAAAATGCCCAGCCGCTGGCCGCGACAGCAGGTCAGAAACGTATTGAGCGCCCGCACGCCAAGATCGAGCGGCGGGCCGACCCGCTGGCGCGAATGCGCCGGCGGCGGGGCGTTGCGGTAGGGCATCGGCGAAGGCCCCGGCGGCAAAGGCCCCTTGCCGTCGATCGGCTCGCCCATCGCATTGATGACGCGGCCGAGCCATGCCGGCGAAGGCCGCACCAGTCCCGTGGCATTGGCAATGACCGCACGGCAGCCGCGCCGGACCCCGTCGAGGCCGGCGAACGGCATCACCACGGCGTTGTTGCCGGTGAAGCCGATGACCTCGGACGGGATGAAGCGGTTGGCGCCGGTCTCGATCACGATACGGGCGCCGACCGACATCGCGTGAATTGGCCCCGCGATCTCGACCATCAGGCCGCGGACGCCGACCACGCGGCCATAAATGTTGACGCCGTCGACGTCGGCGATCTGTTCGGCGAGGGCTTTCATTGCGAAAACCTTAAGTTTTCACTCATTTGGAGCCCGTCCTTAACTTGGTGTTTACCCGCATCGTTAATCATTGCGTCACTGTCTTTGGTGACTGAGAGCGCTCGACCGTCAGAATGAAGGGCGAGTCGCGGGAGTTGGTTAGGCCCGCCTCTTAATGTGGAACCTGAGCCCCGGCGGATACAAAAAACTGCTTCGATGCAACATCTTAGCGCGATTCGTAAAAAATTGCACTGAGAGACCTTGCGAACGTGAATCAGATTTTGTTAACCATGTGGCGTCAGGATCCGAATCAGTTGTGCAAAGGCGTTTTGAGTGCCGCAAGTGCGGCCGACCTGACGCCCGGAGCGGCGACTATAGGGGACTGGCATGCGCGTTTTGCTGATAGAAGATGACAGCGCCGTCGCGCAGTCGATCGAGCTGATGCTCAAGTCCGAGAGTTTCAACGTCTATACGACGGACCTCGGAGAAGAAGGCGTCGATCTCGGAAAACTTTACGATTACGACATTATCCTGCTCGACCTCAATTTACCTGACATGTCGGGCTACGACGTGCTGAAGCAGCTTCGGGTGTCGAAGATCAAGACACCCATTTTGATCCTTTCCGGCCTCGCCGGCATCGAGGACAAGGTCAAGGGCCTCGGCGTCGGCGCCGACGACTACATGACCAAGCCCTTCCACAAGGACGAGCTGGTCGCCCGCATCCATGCGATCGTGCGCCGCTCCAAGGGCCACGCCCAGTCGGTGATCCAGACCGGCGACCTCGTGGTCAACCTCGACACCAAGACGGTCGAGGTCGGCGGCCAGCGCGTGCACCTGACCGGCAAGGAATACCAGATGCTGGAGCTGCTCTCGCTCCGCAAGGGCACCACGCTCACCAAGGAAATGTTCCTTAACCACCTCTATGGCGGCATGGACGAGCCCGAGCTGAAGATCATCGACGTCTTCATCTGCAAGCTGCGCAAGAAGCTCGCCAACGCCTCCGAGGGCCGCAACTTCATCGAGACGGTGTGGGGCCGCGGCTACGTGCTGCGCGAGCCGCACGAGCAAGAAGAGCGCATTCCCGCCTGATCCGGGGTTTACCGGCGGGCCGCAAGGCCTCGCTCCTCCCAGACTGGACCCCGCCGCAAATGGCGGGGTTTTTGTTGTTGGGGATGGCCGCGCGACACAGGTCTGCCGACCGACGGATCCTGCGATCGTCCGGCTGAACGATGGGGATGCGTTTACCGCGCATTTTTCCGGCGGCGGCTGATAGCGCAAGCATTTGCGTCGCACGAATGCCGTGGCTTTGCCTTGCCAAATCCACCGGGGCATGCCTGAATGGTGGCTTCAAATCCGCATTTGGAAACCCGAGGCCTCGCCATGAAACGCTCGCGCCGTGTTGTCTTGACCCTGATGGGCACCGCGACCCTCGGCGCGGTATCGATGGGCTTTGCACGACGCAGCGCCTGCGGTCCGGGAACCGTTTCGGAACTGGTGCGGGGCCCGGACGGACGGCTCACCGAGAATTGCCGCATCGCTTACGGCGGCTTCGGCGGCGCGCCGCATCGCATGCACGGTTACGGCCACGCCCATGGCGGCGGCTAGCCACCGTCCATGCGCCGCATCGCCTGCCCCGAGCGCGACGACTGGCGTGTCACCGCCGAGCAATTCGGATTTGATTTTCACACCATCGACGGCGAGCGCTACTGGGACGAGCGCGCCTATTACGCCTTCACGCTGGATGAAATCGAACGCCAGATCGAGACGCCGACCGGCGAGATCGACGCCATGTGTCTCGAACTTGTCGACCGTGCGGTCGACGACGAGCACGATTTGCGCCGGCTGAAGATTCCGGAACCGTTCTGGCCGCTGATCTCCCAAAGCTGGCACCGCGACGAGGCCAGCCTCTATGGCCGGCTCGACCTCAGCTTCGACGGGCGCGGCCCGGCAAAGCTGCTGGAGTATAATGCGGATACGCCGACCTCGATCTTCGAGGCGGCGGTGTTTCAGTGGACCTGGCTCGAGCAGGCGATCGAGCGGCGCATCATTCCGCCTCGCGCCGATCAGTTCAATTCGATTCACGAGCGCCTGATCGACGCCTGGAAAAAGCTCGGCGCAGGATCGCACCTGCATCTGGCGGGAATGACCGAAAGCACCGAGGATACCGGCACGCTGGCCTATCTGGAGGACGCCGCCCGGCAGGCCGGCCTCACAACCACCGTGCTCGATATCGAGGATATCGGACTGCGCGACGACGGCACGTTCGTCGATCTCGACGATCGTGCGATCGCGCTGATGTTCAAGCTCTATCCGTGGGAGTGGATGTTTCACGAGGCGTTTGGTGCAGCCATCGGCAAAGCCTCGACGCGCTGGATCGAGCCGCCATGGAAAGCCATCCTCTCCAACAAGGGCATGCTGGCCTTGTTGTGGGAGATGTATCCGGGTCACCCCAATCTGCTGCCAGCCTTTTTCGAGGATGATCCAAAGGTGACCGGGCTCGGCGATTGCTATGTGCGCAAGCCGCTCTATTCGCGCGAGGGAGCCAATGTGGCGCTGATCCGCGGCGGCGTGACACTGGCGCAGCAGGACGGACCCTATGGCGCCGAGGGCTTTATTCGCCAGGCCCTGGCGCCGCTGCCGGGCTTTTCGAACCAATATCCGGTGCTCGGAAGCTGGCTGATCGATCACAGCGCCTGCGGATTGTCGATCCGCGAGGACGAGACTCCGATCACCGGCAATAGCTCGCGGTTTCTGCCGCATGCAATCCTGTGAGCGGGACTCATGGCGTTTTCGAGCGAAGCGGATACCGGTTCGCGTCAAGAAAACGCGTCAAAGCAAGAAACTAAAGCCCGGTTCTGATTCAAGCAGAACCGAACAGGCTTTAGCGCGCCAGCGCGGCGGGCTTCAACGCCTGGGGCATCGCCACCACGCCGGGGGGCATCGATCGCGGGACGTTCGGGCGATACAGGCCGCGCCGATCCGGGAAGGGCCTGAAGACGTCGGTCAGGCCGACCACGGTTTCCGCCGCACCCAGCACCAGGAAGCTGTCGGTTTCGAGCTGCCGTGCCAGGCGCCCGAAGGTGCCGGCCTTGGTCTCCTGATCGAAATAGATCAGGACGTTGCGGCAGAAGATCACGTCGAACATGCCGAGATGGGAGAAGTCCTGCAGCAGATTGAGCTGCCGGTGCTGGACCATGGCGCGGATATCGGCATTGAGCTGCCACAGCTCGCCGACCTGCGCGAAATGCCTGACCAGCATCTGGATCGGCAACCCGCGCTGCACCTCGAACTGGCTGAAGATGCCGGCCTTGGACTTTTCCAGCACCGCCGCCGACAGATCGGTTGCGAGAATCTCGACCCGCCAGCCCGCCAGTGCGGCGCCCATTTCCTTCAGGCACATCGCGACCGAATAGGGCTCCTGCCCGGTCGAGGAAGCCGCACACCAGATGCGCAGCGAGCGGCGGCTGGCGCGGGCCTGCAACAGCTCGGGAAGGATCGTCGCGCGCAGATGGTCGAATGGGATCTTGTCGCGGAAGAAAAACGTCTCATTGGTGGTCATGGCCTCGACCACCTCGCCTGCCAGCGCCTCGGTTCCGCTCCTTATTTTCTGAACGAGCTCGACGATGCCGGGCAGACCGGCTTTGCGGGCGAGCGGGATCAACCTGCTTTCGACCAGATATTGCTTGTCGGCAGACAGGTCGAGGCCGGAACGCTCCTTCAGAAACCTGCGCAGGAACTCATAGTCCGCCGGCGTCACGAACGATCTCCCGAAAACAGCCGGACCAGTTTCGGAGCGATCTGACCGAGCGGCAGGACCGCCGCGCAAATCCCGGCATTGGCCGCCGCCCCGGGCATTCCCCACACCACGCTGGTGGCTTCGTCCTGGGCGATCACGCTACCGCCGGCGGCGACGATGTCCTTGCCGCCGCGCGTACCGTCCGAACCCATGCCGGTCAGCACCACGGCCAGAACGCCGCCCTGCCAGACATCGATCGCGGAGCTGAACAGCGGGTCGACCGCGGGTTTGCAGAAGTTGATCGGCGGTCCGTCGTCGAGCGCGATCACGGCGTCGGTGCCGAGGCGGGCGACGCGCATATGACGGCCGCCCGGCGCGAGATAGATCTGGCCGGCCTTGACGATTTCCCCGTCGACGGCCTCGTGCGCCGGCCGACGGCTCGACCGCGCCAGATGTTCGGCGAGAATCGTGGTGAAGGTCGGCGGCATGTGCTGGGTGATCGAGCACGGGAAACCGGTCGATCACACTGCCGATCTCGCCGACCAGCGTCATCAGCGCCTGCGGACCGCCGGTCGATGAACCGACCAGCAGCGCGCGCGGCGCCAGGCTGCTGAAGGCGCGGCGCAGCAATCGCGGATTGGCGACGGCGGCCGGCGACGGGCGCGACCATGGTTCACGCGGCCGGTCGAGGCCCGGTGCCAGAGGCGGACTGGCCGACGTCGGGACGGTACGGCGAACCTTGGCGCCGAGCGAGCGGATCTTCTGCACCAGATCATGGCGAAAGGTTTCGGCGGCGGTGGCTTCGCGGGTGCTTTCGGGCTTCGGAATATAGTCGGACGCGCCGAGCGCCAGCGCTCTGAAGCTGATCTCCGCGTTGCGGCGGGTCAGGGTCGAGGCCATGATGATGATGAGGTTGCGCTTCTTTGCCAGCAGCAGCGGCAGCGCGGAGATGCCGTCGAGCTCCGGCATTTCGATATCGAGCACGGCGACATCGGGATTGACGCGATCGAGCTGGTTGACGGCGTCACGGCCGGTACGCAGCGAGGCCGCCACCTCCATGTCCGGCTCGGCGGCGATCCAGCGGGACAGCAGCCCCCTGATCACGACGAAGTCGTCGACCACCATCACCCGCAGCGGTTCCTGCTGCGTCGAATTGGAGGTCGGAACGCTTGTCAACGCAACACTCATTACTCACCGGCTGCGGCTTGGGCCGCGCTACTGAAACGACAACACCGAAGGCCGCTTTAGCCGCCGGATCGGAGACGGCTGATCAGATCAGGCCGACTTCCTGGAATTTCGCGGTAACGATGTCCTTGTCGAACGGCTTCATGATGTATTCGTTGGCACCCGCATGCAGCGCGCGCGCGATATGCGCGACATCGTTTTCGGTGGTGCAGAACACGACCTTCGGCTGGTCGCCCCCGGGCATGCGGCGCAGATTGCCGAGGAATTCATAGCCATCCATGACGGGCATGTTCCAGTCGAGCAGGATGGCTTCGGGCAGTCCGCGCTTGCAGACCTCGAGCGCCTTCTCGCCGTCCTCGGCTTCGAGAATGTGGAAATCAAGCCCTTCCAGGATTCGCCTTGCGACCTTGCGAATGACGCTCGAGTCGTCGACCACCAGACATGTCTTCATTTTAGCCTCTGCTTCTTGCCGGAAAAACCATTTCCATTGCAGTTTGAGTTCGCGGCGCGCCCATTCCTGATCTTACGCCGCCATTGTTGCAGGCATGATTTCGAGAACACGATCGACATCGAGCACGACCATGAGCTGGCCTTCGAGGCGATGGACGCCACCGGCGAGCTTGGCCATTCGGGGGTCGAGATTGACCGGGTTTTCCTCGCGGCCATCGTCGGGGAGCCGCAGCACCTCGCCGATCTGGTCGATCAGCAGGCCATAGGATTCGCCGCGCAGATCGACCCCGACCGCCATCGGCGGCCGGCCGCCGTCGCTTTTGGGCAACCCGAGGCGGGCACGCATGTCGACCACGGTGACGATGCGGCCGCGCAGATTGAGCACACCTGCGATCTCGCCGGGAGACAGCGGCACCCGGGTCAGCCGCTCCGGCATGAACACGTCCTGCACCCGCGAGATCGGCAACCCGAACAACTGTCCGCCGATCATCGTGGTGACGTATTCGGCCACACTGCCTTCGGTCGTTTCGGTCTTGCTCAT
Organism: uncultured Alphaproteobacteria bacterium; assembly: GCA_963748165.1. GTDB lineage: Bacteria > Pseudomonadota > Alphaproteobacteria > Rhizobiales > Xanthobacteraceae > Bradyrhizobium. Next base: position 6,662 of record CAVVIM010000005.1, on the reverse strand, counting down.
GCTGGTTTCCTTGAACCTGTCATGCCGTCAGGCCGCCCGGTGCAGTTCGGCGGTCTGCTCCTTGAGCGCCGCGATCAGCCCGGGACGGTCGAATTTGGCGACGTAATCGTGGAAGCCGGCAAGCCGGCCGCGCTCGATCGCCGCCGGCGACACCAGCGAAGACAGCGCGATGATCGGCATCGAACTCAGGTGCTGGTCGGCCCGGATCGTCTCGGCGAACTCGTAGCCGTTCATCTCGGGCATCTCGATGTCAGTCAGCACCACGTCGAACGGCTGGCCGGAGCGCAGCGCCTGCAGCCCCTCCTGCGCGCTCGGCGCCACCCGCACCCGATAGCCCGCCGCCTTCAGTACCGGCGCCAGCATGTTGCGGAAGAACGAGGAGTCGTCGACCAGCAGCACCGATTGCGCGTTCCGCGACGGCCGCATCTCCTTGCGATGGAACCAGTCGGCGAACGCCATCGGCAGGAAGTGGCCGACATCGATCACCTCGGTGGCGTGGCCCCTGATCACGGCCGAGCCCAGAATGCCCTCGCTGGAGCCGGCGACCTCGATGTTGAGCCGCTCCTCGACAATGTCGATGATCTCGTCGACCACCAGCCCCATCGAGCGGCCGTCATCGGCGAACACCAGGATCGGCTGGGCCCCCGAGCCCTGCAGGCCGACGCCGGCCATCTGCACCAGCGGCATCAACTGATCGCGATACTGCACCATGTAGCGGCCGTTGGAGAGTTCGATCTTGTCGGTGGCGATTTCTTCCAGCCGGGTCACCAGCGCCAGCGGCACCGCCTTGGGCTGGCTCGAGCCGGCGCGGAACACCAATAGCGAGGTGAGCTGTTCGGCCGCACTGGCGCGCATCGCCGCGTTCTCGTCGGCGATCTCATGCGAGGCGGCGACCGAGGTCCCGAGCGCCTTGGCAATGCCGTTGGGGTCGATGATCATGATCACGGCACCGTCTCCCAGGATGGTATTGCCGGAGAACATGTCGATGTGCCGCAGCTTGGTCGACATCGGCTTGACCACGATTTCTTCGGTGTGGAACACGCCGTCGACCACGATGCCGAAGGTCTGGCTGCCGACCTGGGTAACGACGATGAAGCCGTTCTCCGGGTCGGAGGACGAGCCGTCGTCGATCCGGAGCAGCTTCTTCAGGTGCACCAGCGGCAGCAGCTTGTTGCGCAGCCGCAATACCGCGGTGTCCTTGATGCGCTCGATGCGGTGCTCGGAATTGGCCCGCGCCCGCACCAGTTCGACCACCGACAATTGCGGGATCGCGAAGCGGTCGCCGGCGGCCTCCACGATCAGCGCCGAGACGATCGCAAGCGTGAGCGGGATCTTGATGGTGACGCTGGAGCCTTCGCCCGCCACCGACTTGACGTCGATGGTGCCGCCGATCTGGTCGATATTGGTGCGCACCACGTCCATGCCGACGCCGCGGCCGGACACGCTGGTGACCGCCGCCGCGGTCGAGAAGCCCGGCGCGAAGATGAACTTGTGGATCTGCGCTTCCGTCATCTTCTCGAGATCGGCCTCGCCCACGAGGCCATTGGCAACCGCCTTGGCCCTGATCCGCTCGGTGTTGAGGCCGCGGCCGTTGTCGGCGATGCAGATGATGATATGGCCGCCTTCGTGATAGGCCGACAGCCGGATCGTGCCCTGCTGCGGCTTGCCCGCGGCCAGCCGCTCGGCCGGCGTCTCCAGCCCGTGATCGGCGGAGTTGCGCACCATATGAGTCAGCGGGTCCTTGATCAGGTCGAGCACCTGGCGGTCGAGTTCGGTGTCGGCGCCGTGCATCTCGAGCTCGATCTGCTTGTTCAGTTCGCCCGACAGGTCGCGCACGATTCTCGGCAGCTTCTGCCAGGCATTGCCGATCGGCTGCATCCGCGTCTTCATGACGCCCTCCTGCAACTCGGCGGTCACGTTCGAAAGCCGCTGCAGCGGCACCTTGAACTCGGTATCGTCGTTGCGCCGGGAGATCTCCAGTAGCTGGTTGCGCGTCAGCACCAGCTCCGACACCATCGTCATCAGGTGTTCCAGCGTGTCGACATTGACCCGGATCGACTGGTTGGCGATGCGGTCGCTTTCGGCTGATTCCGGCTCGGCGGAGAGTTTCCTCATTGCCGGCTTGGCCTCCTTGGCTGACGCGCGCGGCGCAGCCGCCGGGGCCGGCCTGGCCGGCGCGACAACCTCGGTCGCGGTGTCGCGGAAGGCGCGTTCCAGCTCATCCAGCGAGACTTCGCCGGGACGCAGTTCGCGCTCGAGCGTTTGCGGCACCAGCGTGCCCTGGACTACGGCCGGCGCTGACGCGATCGGCGGAGCCGACGCTGACGCGATCGGCGGAGCCGACGCTGACATCGCCTGCATCCCGCGCTCAACCATCTCGTGAAGCTGGACGATCAAATCCTGATCGTTGCCCTCCGGCTCCGCCTCGGTAGCTTCGAGGCGGGAAAGGATTTCCTTGATGCGGTCGATGCTGGCGAGGATCAGGCTGACCGCCTCCCCGGTGACCGGCATGCCGTCGCGGAATTTACCCATCAAGGTCTCGCCGGCATGCGCCAGCGCTTCCAGCCGCGGCAACCCCAGAAAGCCGCAGGTGCCCTTGATCGTGTGGACGAGACGAAAGATGTTATCCAAAATCCTGGCGTTGTTCGGATCCTGCTCGAACCGGACCAGTTGATTATCAACGGTGTCCAGGCTCTCGCCCGTCTCCGTCAGGAACTCGCGCAACAAGTCGTCCATGAACCAGACCTTCGAACGCACGGGGCGCGCACGACTTCGACGCGCCTTTCGGGGTCTGGGCAGCTTCTATGCAAAGCGTTTAATATTGGTTGAGTAACCGGAAAAGAACGCTCTCAACAAAGAGATAAGAGCGCCTCCCGATCGCCGGGCGCAGGCCCGTAAAGCTCTCGTTAACCACGTTTGCGAGGCGGTGCCCCTACGAAGCGGTCACCACGACCGAATCTCCGTCGGGTGCCAGCGCCACCTTCAGCCCGCAGGACTGGGCCAGCAGCCGCGTGTAGTAGGGTTGCACCGCATGGGCATCGACACTTGAACTGCCGTTGGAACTGAGCAGGTCGGCAATGTTTTGCGGCAGGCGCGCGTTGAGCCCGCTCGCCGCGACGCGAAAGCCCATCGCCTCGCCGTCGCCGACCGGATCGACCGTCAGCGTGCCGCCGCGCGGAATGGTCTGCTGTGCGATCACCAGCATGTTCAAGAGCAGCTTGACCCGGTTTTTCGCCAGCAGCAGCCGCGGCAAATTCCAGGCGATCGTGGTCTTGCCGTCCTCAAGGTGACCCTTCGCCATGTTGTGGGCGTCGCCGAGATCGATCTGGGCACCCGACGAACCTGCGGCACCGAAGGCCAGACGGCAGAACTGCAGCCGCGCCGACGCGGTCCTGGCACTCTTGCGGATCAAATCGAGGGCAAATTCTCGATCGTCCGGCTTGGGGTTGTCGTCGAGCACCTCAAGCCCATTGACGATCGCACCCACCGGACTGATGAGATCGTGGCAAACCCGCGAACACAGCAACGCCGCAAGTTCGAGGGCGTCGGGAGCGGGACCGGGGGGCGAAGTGCCAGACATGAGCTGTTCCCTGAGATCTGCAAGGCGCGGGACCAAGGCGAATCACGCGCGCTCGCCCGGTTGATACACTGCGGAAGCGCGTGCTGCCAACACAGGGCGGCCTGGGAGATCCCGCGGCGGGTAGAATCGGGCGCTATTGCGCCAGACTTTGCTCGAGTTCCGGCCAATGCGACCTGGCCTTGCGCAGCACATTGGCGGGATCGGCGGCGAAGGCCTGCCGGGTCTCCTCGCGGCCGAACAGATAGAGCCGCTCCTCCGAGATCAGCCAGAACCGCGGGTTGCCGGCGACCGTGATCCCCCGCGCCACATCGGTGGGGTCGTAGCCACCGAACTGCGGGGCATAAATATCGGGATGGGCGACGAAAGACGCGCGATCCCCCTCGTTGCGGAAGCGCCAGACCGCTCCCTGCCCGTCTGCCTCATAGGCCTCGACGCCGGTTTCGGCGCGGGCATCGGTGAAGTAGGCGACGGGGTCGAAGCCCTCGATCGCCAGGCCCGTGAAACAATTCACCACCACCCGCTCGGTGGTAGCCGTCGCGGCGGCGACCTCGGGGCCGACCAGGGCGCCAGTGCTCAGCCCTAGAAGGCTCGCCACGACGGTAATAAAGGCTATTCCGGGGCGCCGACCGTTTCTTTCCTGCCGCTGTGCCGTCATAGTTGGTGCCGATAACATCCGAGTCGGGGACAATGGACGCAACCTAAAGCCGCGTTTGTTGGCGTCAGGTTAAGGCGGCGGCCGAGATTTGATATCCAGGGGTTTTTCATGACTTTCGCCTCACGCCTTGCCGCGGTGACGCTCGCCGCGATGATGTGCTGGATCGCGCCTGCTTCCACGCAGCCAGCGCCGCCGGAGCCGGCTCCCGCGCCGCAACGCGCGCCCAATGCCAGCACCTACGGGCCGGACGAACTGGTCAGCGCCGGACACCGGTTCTTCGGCAATGTCTCGCGCGGACTCGCCTCGGTCATCGAGCGCGCGGTAAGCCAATGGGGACTGCCGAACGGCTACGTCCTGGGCGAAGAGGGCAGTGGCGCCTTTGTCGCCGGGCTGCGATATGGCGAAGGCACCCTCTACACCAAGAATGCCGGTGATTTGCGGGTGTACTGGCAGGGACCGTCGGTCGGTTTCGACTGGGGCGGCGATGGCGCTCGCACCATGACGCTGGTTTACAATCTTCCCGCCACCAACGCGATCTACCAGCGCTTCGCCGGCATCGACGGTTCGGCCTATATCATCGGCGGCTTCGGAATGACGGCGCTGACCGCCAACAACATCGTATTGGTGCCAATTCGGTCCGGCCTCGGCCTGCGCCTCGGCGCCAACATCGGCTATCTCAAATACACGCCGCGCGCCACCTGGAACCCGTTCTGAAGCGTTCCTGAGCTTACAAAGACGGCGACCGTGCTGTTAACGGGGGCACGTTAGCGCGGCATGGGGCTGGCCTTGGTCCCGCAGCCCGTGGCATTGTGATTAGCCAAACGTTTCTCGCTGGAGCACCACCTATGGTCGAACCGATCATGTATCTGGCGATCGGTTTTCTGGTCTCGATGCTGTTCGGGCTGATGATCGTGCCGCTGGTTCACAACCGCGCGGTGCGGCTGACGACCCGGCGCATGGAGGCCGCCACACCGCTGTCGATGGCCGAAATCCAGGCCGACAAGGATCAACTGCGCGCGGAATTCGCGATGTCGGCGCGGCGGCTCGAGATGAGCGTCGATCAGCTCAAGAACAAGACCACCAGCCAGCTTGCCGAACTCGGCAAGAAATCGGACGCGATCAACCGCATGAAGATCGAGCTCGGCGAAAAGAACGCCACCATCTTTTCGCTCGAGGCGCGCGAGAAGGCGGTGAAGGAACAGTTGCGGGCGACCGAAGAGAATTTGCCGCCAAGACCGAGGCGTTGCGCACGGCCGAACAGGCGCTGAGCGACAAGCAAAGCGAGCTTGCGAAGAAGCAGGCCCGAACTATCCGACCGTTCGATCATCGCGGAGAGCCGCCAGGTCGAACTGGTGGCGGTGCGCACCCAGATCGACGAGCTGAAGCAGCCGCGTGGGCGAGGCCGAAAGGGAGTTCGCCTCCACCCAGGCGCGGCTGGCGCATGAACACGCCGAATACGGAAACCGCGACGCGTGAACTCAACGAAGCGCGCGGCCGCGTCGAGAATCTGAGCCAGCGGGTCACCGACCTCGATCGCCAGCTAATAGCTCCACTTCAAGGAAGCAAAAATGCTCGGCAGCCGCGTCACCGATCTGGAGGCGCGCCTCGCCCACGCGGGCAAGCTTCTGGCCGAGCGCGACTATGAAAACCGACCAGTTGCGCCAGACCAACGAGGCCGCCCAACGTACTGATGCAGGGATTGCGCGACGAACTTGCAGGCATCGAGCGGCGGCAAAATCGCCGGCGGTCGAAAGGTTTCGCACCGAGAAGGCCGCGATCGAGGAACAGCTTCGGCCTGGCGCGCGATGAGCGTGCCGAAACACGGAGCGCGACCTGCACGCGATCCAGCAGCAGGCCGAGAGCTCATGGGCGATCCAACGCATGGAAAATGCGCTGCTGCGTGAACGCATGAAGCAGCATTGCCGCCGAGGTCGCCAAGCTGGCGATGACACTCGAGGGGCCGATTCGGCGATCGAGGCCATGCTGGCGGCCGAAACCAGCTACTCCAGGCCGAAGACAATGCGAGCCCGTCAATGGCGGCGGGGCCAATGGCAGCCCGCCGGAGGGCGGCGGCACGCTCGCCGAGCGGATCCGGGCGCTGCAGTCGCACGCCTCCCGCGCCCGCCAGCAGGGGGCGTGAAGCTTTGCGGCCGGTTCGGTGCCTTTTGGCTTGACACCTGAGCCCCGCACTTCGTAAATCGCGGGCTCTGGCGGCGTGCATCAGCGGTTCGAAGGGCGATTTTGCGGCCCTTGACGGTGCACCGAAATCCCGGGCGCATAGCTCAGCGGGAGAGCGTTCCCTTCACACGGGAGAGGTCCAAGGTTCGATCCCTTGTGCGCCCACCATTACTCCTTTATGTTCAATATCTTACCACCTTATTTCGTTTGCGGTGTGCCCCAAAAAAGCCGGGGCACAACAGGGGCACA
>CAVVIM010000004.1:0-65841 GCA_963748165.1 uncultured Alphaproteobacteria bacterium | reverse complement strand
TCCCTCTCCGCCACTAAGTCTGTGCAATTGCATAGGAAAATCTACTCTACGGGATTGTGCCGTCACTTCCGCCGGTAACCGACCGCAGTTGCGGGAGTTGGCCGCTAAGAGAGCAAATTTTTCGCGATTCCCGCGGCCACCGGAGGCGTTTTCTCAGAATGCGACTTTGCCAGTGGCTTTCTCTGCAAACGATGGTGCGAAGTTTGGGTCAGGAGATTGCCGAGGGTCTCGCGGAAGCCGGGTATCGAGATTGCCGTCTCGGTCTCCCCTGCAAGAATGGGCTCGAATTTGCAATTGGGTCGAGCAAGGAAGTATGGACAAGCTAAGTCTGCAAAACCCGGTGTTCGCTACCTACGTCGTCGCAGCCACGATCATGATACTCAAAGCCGTCAGCATGTCTTGGTTGACCGTGGTTCGGATGATGCAAGTGAAGGGCGGGTTCCGATCGCCCGAAGACATCAAGAAGACACTCCTCAACCCCGATCCCAATCCGAAGCAGATTGAGCCCAACGAGCGCGTCGAGCGGATTCGGCGAATTCAGTTGAACGACCTCGAAAACCTCCCGTTCTTTCTCATCGCCGGCCTACTTTTCGTTCTGACTGAGCCGTCGCTGCTGCTCGCGCGTTGGCTTCTTTATGGTTACGTCGTATCGCGGCTCCTGCACTTTGCTGCCTATTTTACCGCGCGGACCCATGACACCCGCGCCGCCCTATGGACCGCGGGCTCGGTAATCTTGATCTTCATGACTGGTCGGACATTGCTAGCCGCGTTGGGCTATTGATGTGAGTAGCCGATGAAATGATCGTGCCGACATGCCATGTGCTGCCGTGTACGAGCCCGAATCCGAGACATCAGCCTCCGGCACGCCGGCCAAGCGCATGCCCTCATAGGTGTGTTCGCGCGCTGCAAGGTACGTCGGATTGTCGCTTGGATTGCGAGCCCGAACACGGCGGATAGTGAACTCTGGGAAAAGCGCAAGTCCGGACTTCGTGGCCGAACGCGCCTCGCTCAGTTCACCTGCTTTTGCCAGGGCAGCGGCGAGGCCGAAGAGCGTGCCGGGATAGTTTGGATTGGCCTCGTTGCTTCGGCGGAACCAGGCGACCGCTTCATCGTAGGCCTCCATCTGCATCTTGGCGCTGCCCACATAAGACATCCAACTGTAGGCCATAATATCGCGAGGAGACAGGCGGAACGCCTCGTTTACGTGACGTTCTGTTTCTATACCGCGACCAAGAAGATGCTTTGCCCAACCAATGAAGGCATGCGCATTGGCTAGGTTCCTATCCAATGCAAGTGCCCTCTCGCATTCAGCAATGCCCTGGGTCGCGCGCTTCGTCGCGCTCAGAAGAAGGCCCATAAACATGTGGGCCGGGGCGTTCTCTGGCGCCATAGAAAGAACCATATTCAATTTTGCTGTAGCTGCTTCGATTAGAGGAGTCCCGTCGTCGGTGAAGAAGTGGAGGCCCCTGGCAAGGTCAACGGCGAGCGAACCGACCAACACATCCGCATTTTCGGGATCGAGCGCCAAGGCTCGCTCGAAAAAGGTCTGGGCTTGTAACATGTGTGCCGGTGTAATCCCTTTATAGAGGCTGGCGACGCCCTGGAAAAACAGGTCCATTGCGTCGACATGCAGGGCACGTTCAGATCGTCGCGCTTCCGCGGCTATGAGTTGGGTACCGAGCGTGTTGGCGAGCCTCGATACGATTTCGTCCTGCATATCGAACAGGTCTGCGATGGGCTTATCGAAGCGCTCGGCCCACAGGTGGTTGCCGGTCTCCGCGTCAATCAACTGCACGTTAACCCGAATCCGGTTGCCGCCGCGCTGTACCGAGCCTTCAAGCACGTAGCGGACGTTCAGTTCGCGGCCGATCTGTTTGAGATCGACCGCTTTTCCCTTGAATGTGAATGCGGTGTGTCGTCCGATCACGAACGAGCCGCCGATGCGCGACAGGTCGGTGGTCAGGCTCTCGGTCACGCCATCGACGAAATAATCTTGTTCGGGATCGCCGCCGATGTTCGCGAACGGCAGAACCACGATGGACAAGCGTGGCGCTGATGATGGGCTCGACGTCGTGCTGCCGGCCTGTATCCCCGCGGCAAGTCCGTCCGGGACGACAGTATAGGCTCGTACCGGACGTGCGATGTTCTTGAGGCTCTGCTCGCCCAGATCGGTGAACTCGACCGCGATCTTTCCGCGAACCTGATCATACGCCGAAGCCGATATGCAGATGCCGCCGGGTTTGGCGACGCCCTCAAGCCGTGCTGCAACATTGACGCCATCGCCCAGGATGTCGTCGCCCTCAATCAGGATGTCACCGAGGTTGATCCCCATCCGGAACAACATGCGCCGGTCTTGCGGAATGCCTTCGTTGCGCTCCGCCATCGCGGACTGCACCGCCACCGCGCATTCGACGGCATCGACCACCGATGCAAACTCGATCAGGAGGCCGTCGCCCGTGGTCTTGACGATACGACCACCGTGCTTCGCCACCAGTGCGTCGGAGACGGCGCGATGTTCGCGGAGAATGCGAGCAGTGCCAACTTCGTCGAGACCCATTAGCCGTGAATAACCAGCCACGTCGGCGGCCACTATCGCCGACAACCTACGTCCGACCCGACTAGATTGCTCTTGCACCATGGCACGCAAGTCCCTTCGCGCGCCATTTTTGTACAATAACTGAACTGCCGCGCCAACACCCGATCGATGCCTACCGCTCGGCCAGGCTAACGTCCGTTCATGGCGGTGGTCTCATGCGGTGTTCGGCCGCGGCAATCAAGTCTTTCAAAGCGGCGTCGCAGTTGTTTTTGTTCGCGCTCCCACAGGATGCAGAGCGGCCCAAAGTGAAGTAGCCGAGAGGACCAGCCAGACCGCTTCATCAGTTTGACCATTTCGAAAGCGTCGCTGCCCGTTCGGGCTCGAAGAGACCCGATGCTGGATCGGTTCGATGGGGGGCCTATTATCGCGCGACTTGGTCAAACAGGTGTAGCTGAAATGTTAATTCGGCGAGTGGCCCGCGCGAGCTTGGGCCAAGGTCTATCATCTGTTATGCTGCTCCGCGAAAGGAACCGGAGAGATGGCCGTGCCCGGACCTGAGCGCAGGCTCGCAGCCGTCGTCGCGGCTGATATGGTGGGTTACAGTCGGCTGATGGAGGTCGACGAGACCGGGACGCTCGCGCGCCTCAAGACCCATCGGATCGAGCTCATCGATCCGGCCATCGCCAGAAACCGCGGCCGCATCATCAAGACCACCGGCGACGGCATGCTGCTCGAATTCCACAGCGTCGCCGACGCAGTCCTTTGCGCTGCCGAGATCCAGCGCCGGATGGCGCGACGCAACACCGACGTCTCGCCGGCGCGGTGGATACAGTTCCGCATCGGCATCAATTTGGGCGACGTGATCGTTGAGGAGAATGACATCTTTGGCGACGGCGTCAACGTAGCGGCGCGACTTGAAATGCTTGCCGAGCCGGGCGGCATCTGTGTCTCGAGCGCGGTGCGCGATCAGGTCGGCGACCGACTGGAGGACATTTCATTCGAGGATCTCGGTGACCAGAGCGTGAAGAATATCGCCCGTCCGATCCACGTCTTTCGGATCCGGCTTGACCCAGACGCATCCACCCCGCCGGAGGGCGCGCGGGATGCCGCGGCAGCGACAACGATCGCCAAGAAGCCGTCCGTCGCTGTGCTACCGCTGGTCAACATGAGCGGCGATCCGGAGCAGGAGTTCTTCGCGGACGGCCTGACCGAGGACATCATTACCGAATTGTCTCGCTTCCGCGGCCTGCTCGTTATTTCGCGCAATTCGGCCTTTGTGTACAAGGGCAAGGCAGTGAAGGTGCAGGAGGTCGCGCGCGAACTCGCCGTCGAATATATCCTCGAGGGAAGCGTGCGAAAGGCGGGCGACCGTATTCGCGTCACCGTGCAGTTGATCGACGCAGAAACCGACCGGCACGTCTGGGCCGAACGCTACGATCGCAAACTCGAGGATATCTTCGCCATCCAGGACGAGATGACCTGCGCGATTGTTGCGACGCTACCCGGTCGCGTCGAGGCCGCCACGCACGACCGTGCGAAGCGCAAGCCGACGGACAACATGGCGGCCTATGAGTGCGTGCTGGCCGCCAAGGTGCTCCACCACCGCTCGATCCGGGAGGACAACGCCGAGGCGCAGCGCCTGCTCGACCGCGCCCTCGCGCTTGACCCGAACTATGCTCACGCTCATGCCTGGAAGGGATGCGTACTGGGTCAGCAATGGACTTATGGCTGGTGTGCGGATCGCGACGCCACCTTCGAGAAGGTGGCCGCGGAGGTCGAGATCGCTCTCGCGCTCGATGACAATGACAGCGACGTGCATCGGATTCTCGCGGCATTGAACTTGAACCGCGATGATCATGACAAGGCCGCCTACCATCAGGAGCGGGCGCTGGTGCTCAACCCCAACTACGACCTTGTCGTCGTGCAACAGGGCGAGCTTCTCACGTGGTTGGGGCGCCCGGAAGAGGGCATCGAATGGATCAAGAAGGCGATGCGCCTTAATCCGTACCACCCGGAACGTTTCTGGAGCCACCTCGGGCGTGCCTGCTATTGCGCCGGGAAATATGCCGAAGCCGCCGAGGCCTTTTCGCGGATCACCCGGCCTGACCACACGCATCATGCCTTCCTCGCCGCTACGTTCGCCCGTATGGGCAACGCGGTCGCGGCTACCGCGCATGCGGCAGAGGTCCTGAACCGCGAGCCGAAATTCTCGGTAGCCGCTTATCTCGCGACCCAGCACTACAAGCGCGAAGTCGACCGCCGGCACCACGAGGCTGGCCTTCTCAAGGCGGGCCTGCCAGCTTGACCCCTCGAAGCGTCGTCGCGGCATGCCCTGACCCAATCAGCGGTATCCTCTAGTTGGCGGGTCTTCCGCGCAGGAGCACGTTACATACGGGAAGGCGGTGCGACGCGCCGGCGTGCACGCGTACGCCGATCCACCGATAGCCGTTTGACCTTGTCCAAGAGAGAAATCGCATTGTCCGATAGAGAAATATCGGCTGTCAGACCTTGCCTGTAGGCGTTCGATGCTTGATCTTCCGCACTTGCGCGAGGTCGGGCGCGGCCCTAGCTTCCGCCTCGACGTGGAGTTCGCGTCAAACTTATCGGGAGGATGGAATGAGCTGGAAGACTCCTAAAATTGTCGAACTGCCAGTGGGCATGGAAATCAACATGTACGCCTGCGCAGCGCGCAAATAACACGCATCGAAACGGTCGGCCCGGCTCGATCGGCAGTTGTCGCATCGAGCCGGGCCGCGCTTTGATTCGGGAGAGAGCACACAGCGAGCAAGCGTGCATAGCTGACATCTGCTGTTCACACCGAATGCTGTTCACACCGAAGCGGAAGTTCTATTCGCAGGGAAAGTCCGGGGACAGACCGTGCTGCGCCTTGTGAATCGCAGACGGAACAATTCCGAAATACTCCCGGAACACGCGGCTGAAGTGCGACGAACTCGAAAAGCCCCACGAGAATGCCACGTCCGTGATGGTCTTTCCGGCCTGGGTCTCCAGTTCCTGGCGGCAGTTCTGCAACCTGGCGCGTCGGATATAGTCGCTGATGGTGGTACCCCTGTCGCTGAACAACATGTGCAGATAGCGCTTGGTGCAGCTTAATGCCGCGGATATCTGGTCGATGGAAAGGTCCGGGTCGCGCAGATGTTCGCGGATGAAGAACTGCGCCCGGACATACATCGCCTCGGGCCCGACACGATCGAACATCGCGTAGGGCTCGCGCAGCGGCAACAGCAGAAGGTCGATCAGCGCATCGGCCACTCCGATCGCGTTGTTCGGCGACAGCTTGGTCGCTTCGTCGAACGCGGCATGGACAAAATCATAGGCGATCCGGCCGGTGCCGGTGCGCGCCGAGAGCTTGCATGCCGACATCTTCGCCGAGCGGAAGCCGCGTTCCTGCAGCAGTTGCTTCGGCACGATGACGACCTCGTGTCGCGTCAGCGTCGGGCTGACGATGGTGTGCGGACAGGATACGTCGTAGGCGAGACAGTCGCCGGGCATCAGTTCGATGCGGCGGCCCTCCTGCTCGAAATGCGAGATCCCGTAGGTCTGAAACAATATCTTGACGAACGGATGGGCATCGAGTTTTGCCCGCGAGGCGGTATGCGCAAGCCGATGCTGGCTCGCCTCGATCTGACACAGCTTGAGTTTCGAGACCGTCGTGTAGTTGATCCGGCCTTCGAATGACGAGGCCTCCAGCGGATCGACGTCGAATTGGCCGCAAAGATCGGTCAGTGCATCTGACCAACATTGGATCTGCTTCTTCGGCGCCAATCCGGAAGTACTAAGTGAGCGGACCGTGTCGGACATTATCCAGCCACCGATTCGAGATCAAAAACATGACGGCTTGCCGTGCGAGGCATCGAGTCATGATCGAGCCACTATTACCTCAATTAAGGCGATCATTGGGTTTGAGCGGCGCTCCTCGCTGACACCTCATTGATAATCCTCCGACTTAGTCTCGGCGCCGTCAAGGGAAACCTCGACCAGGGGATCGCGCATGACGGGCCGATGCGGGCAAACGGTTGACGCTGCGCAGCATGGAGACGCGCCGCCAGCGAAAGTCGCGGGCGCTCGGCAAAAAGTTCGCCGGGTTTCGCTTCCGCGCAAACGCGTTTCCCTCTTGGGCAAGTTTCCTGTTTCCGAACCGGGTAGGGATATCAACGAACAAAACTGAAAAGTGGTCCGTTTTGACGGAACCCTTCGTTCATCATTGGGAGGATTGACTATGCATAAGGTGCTACTCGCAACCGTTAGCCTGATGGCGCTGCAGGGAACGCTGGCGCGCGCGGACGAGGCGTTGGAGAAGGCGGCCAAGGATCCGAAGCAGTGGGTGATGCAGCAGGGCGACGACGCCAACACGCGGTTTTCCAGGCTCAGTCAGATCAACGCCTCCAACGTCAGGAAGCTGCAGGTGGCCTGGACCTTCTCGACCGGGGTGTTGCGCGGTCACGAAGGAGGCCCGCTGGTGGTGGGCGACGTGATGTATGTTCACACGCCGTTTCCAAACACGGTCTATGCGCTTGATCTCAATCATGACGGCAAGATCCTGTGGAAGTACGAGCCCCGGCAGGATCCGAACGTGATCCCGATCATGTGCTGCGACACCGTCAACCGCGGCGTCGCCTATGCCGACGGCAAGATCTTCCTGCATCAGGCCGATACGACGCTGGTGGCGCTCGACGCCAAGACCGGCGAGAAGGTCTGGTCGGTGATGGACGGCGAAGCCGGCAAGGGCCAGTCCGGCACCGACGCGCCGTTTGTTTACAAGGACAAGGTTCTGGTCGGCGTGTCCGGCGGCGAGTTCGGGGTTCGCGCCTGGGTCAGCGCCTACAACATCAAGGACGGCAAGCTCGCCTGGCGCGGCTATTCGGAAGGGCCGGACGCCGACACCCTGATCGACCCGGTCAAGACCACCTCGCTCGGCAAGCCGGTCGGACCTGATTCCTCGACCTCGACCTGGGAGGGCGATCAATGGAAGATCGGCGGCGGCGGCACCTGGGGCTGGTACTCCTACGATCCCGAGCTGAACCTGGTTTATTACGGATCGGGCAATCCCTCGACCTGGAACCCGGTGCAGCGCCCCGGCGACAACCGCTGGTCGATGTCGATATGGGCGCGCGATCTCGACACCGGCAAGGTCAAATGGATCTACCAGATGACCCCGCATGACGAGTGGGACTATGACGGCGTCAACGAGATGATCCTGACCGATCAGAATATCGACGGCAAGGCGCGCAAGCTGCTGACGCATTTCGACCGCAACGGCTTCGGCTACACGCTCGACCGGACCGATGGCGAATTACTGGTCGCACAGAAGTACGATCCGGTGGTGAACTGGGCCAGCAAGGTCGACATGGACAAGTCGTCCAAGACCTATGGCCGTCCGCTGGTGGTCGATGCCTATTCGACCCAGCATGGCGGCGAGGACCACAACTCGAAGGGTATCTGCCCGGCGGCGCTCGGCACCAAGGACGAACAGCCGGCGGCCTACAGCCCGGAGACGCAGATGTTCTACGTCCCGACCAACCACGTCTGCATGGACTATGAGCCCTACAAGGTCGCCTACACCGCCGGCCAGGCCTATGTCGGTGCCGCGGTGGCGATGTATCCGCCCAAGGGCGATTCCAACATGGGCAATTTCATCGCCTGGGACGGCAAGACCGGCAAGATCGTGTGGTCCAACAAGGAGCAGTTCTCGGCCTGGGGCGGCGCCCTGGCCACCGCCGGCAACGTGGTGTTCTACGGCACGCTGGAAGGCTATCTGAAGGCGGTCGATGCCAAGACCGGCAAGGAACTCTACAAGTTCAAGACCCCGTCCGGCATCATCGGCAACGTCATGACCTACGAACATGGCGGCAAGCAATACGTCGCCGTGCTCTCGGGGGTTGGCGGCTGGGCGGGCATTGGGCTAGCGGCCGGCCTGCTGCAGCCTGAAAACGCCGCCGCCTGGCATGACGCCGTCGACCAGGGCAAGCTGCCGACCAAGGACAAGACCGTCGACACCGCGGGCCTTGGCGCCGTCGGCGGCTATGCCGGCCTCGCCTCCTACACCTCGCTGGGCGGCACGCTGACCGTGTTCGCGTTGCCGAGCGAGTAGGAGCGGCACGACGCCGGGATCAACGTCAATCGGCGCGCTGCTGGCTTGCCGCGCGCCGATTTTGTTTCGCCGACTTTGTTGCACCGGCTTTGTTTCGCCGACTTTGTTTCGCCGGTTTTGTTGCAGTGCGCCACGTTTCGACGCGGCACCGCGCCACAAGGACAGTCTTCGTGAAGCTCACATCCTGGAAATTCGCGGCCTGGAAATTCGCGCTCGCCGTGCTGGCGAGCCTCGCCGCGGCCGGAGCCGCCGGTGCCGAGGCGCCGGGCGATCCGGCGGTCGCCTCCTCCGACAACGGCAAATATGTCGATAAGGATGGCAACCCGACCTACAAGATCAGCCCGGACGGCACCGTCGACTGGTACACCTTCTCCGGCTTTCGCCGCTATCATTCGGACTGCCATGTCTGCCATGGCCCCAATGGCGAGGGCTCGAGCTATGCGCCGGCGCTGGCCAAATCGCTCAAGACGCTGAACTATTCGGACTTCGTCAATGTCGTCACCAACGGCCGCAAGAATGTCGATGCCGCCAATGACAAGGTGATGCCGTCCTTCGCCACCAACGTCAATGTGATGTGCTATCTCGACGACATCTACGTCTACCTGCGCGCCCGCGCCAACAATGCCATTCCGGGCGGCCGACCGCCCAGCCATGAAGACAAGCCCGAAGCCGCCGCACAGGCCGAGACCAGTTGCACAGGTATCAAATGACGGCGTGGGAAAGTCGGCGATGAGCGCGCGGGTGAGGACCTTGTTTGGTGGTGTTGAAGTGCGCAACAGGAGTGCAAGATGAAGACACGCGCCGCCGTTGCGTTCGAGGCGAAGAAGCCGCTTGAGATTGTCGAGCTTGATCTGGAGGGTCCGAGAGCCGGCGAGGTGCTGGTCGAGATCAGGGCGACGGGCATTTGCCATACCGACGCCTACACGCTGGATGGCTTCGACAGCGAGGGAATTTTCCCCTCGATCCTCGGGCACGAGGGCGCCGGCATTGTCCGCGAGGTGGGCGCGGGGGTCACGTCGGTGAAGCCCGGCGACCATGTGATCCCGCTGTACACGCCGGAATGCCGGCAGTGCAAAAGCTGCCTCAGCCAGAAGACCAATCTGTGCACCGCGATCCGCGCCACCCAGGGCAAGGGCGTGATGCCGGACGGCAGTTCGCGCTTCAGCCACAAGGGCAAGACCATCTTCCATTACATGGGCTGCTCGACGTTTTCGAATTTTACCGTGCTGCCGGAGATCGCGGTGGCGAAAATCCGGCAGGACGCGCCGTTCGACAAGAGCTGTTACATCGGCTGCGGCGTGACCACGGGGGTCGGCGCGGTGGTCAACACCGCCAAGGTGACGCCGGGCGCCAATGTGGTGGTGTTCGGCCTCGGCGGCATCGGGCTCAATGTCATTCAGGGTGCGAGGATGGTGGGCGCCGACAAGATCATCGGCGTCGACCTCAACGATTCCAAGGAGGCCTGGGGCCGCAAGTTCGGCATGACGCATTTCGTCAACCCGACGAAGCTCGGCGGCGACATCGTCGCGCATCTGGTGACGCTGACCGACGGCGGCGCCGACTTCACCTTCGACTGCACCGGCAACACCCACGTGATGCGCCAGGCGCTGGAAGCCTGTCATCGCGGCTGGGGGGTATCGGTGGTGATCGGGGTGGCGGAAGCCGGCAAGGAGATCGCCACCCGGCCGTTCCAGCTCGTGACCGGGCGGGTCTGGAAGGGCACCGCGTTCGGCGGCGCCCGCGGCCGTACCGATGTGCCCAAGATCGTCGACTGGTACATGAACGGCAAGATCCAGATCGACCCGATGATCACCCACGTTCTCAAGCTGGAGGAGATCAACCGGGGCTTCGAGCTGATGCACGAAGGCAAGTCGATCCGTTCGGTTGTGGTATTCTAGAGCAAGCGCGTCGTTGCAATCAAAAACGTCAAACACCAAGGAGGATAGGCCTATGACTGTTCATATCCACCCATCGGTTGACCAGGGAGTGAAGAAGGGTTCGGGCAGCTTTGCCGGCGGCACGCTGGTCTGCAAGTGCAAGGACAAGCCGGTCAAGGTCGGCATCAAGGGCGACGTCGCCCACAACCATGCCTGCGGCTGCACCAAATGCTGGAAACCGGACGGCGCCATCTTTTCGGTGGTCGCGGTGGTTCCGCGCGACAGCGTGAGCGTGCTCGAGAACGGCGACAAGCTGCACGTCGTCGACGCCTCGGCGGCGATCCAGCGCCACGCCTGCAAGGTGTGCGGAACCCATATGTTCGGCCGCATCGAGAACAAGGCGCATCCGTTCTACGGGCTGGATTTCATCCATCCCGAACTGTTCACCGAAGCCGGCTCGGCGGCGCCGGGCTTTGCCGCGTTCGTGTCCTCGGTGATCGAGTCCGGGGTCGAGCCGTCCGCGATGGGCGGGATCCGGACCCGGCTCAGGGAACTCGGGCTTGAGCCCTATGACTGCCTGTCGCCGGCGCTGATGGATGCGATCGCCACCCATGTGGCGAAATCCAAAGCCAAGGCCGCCTGATCCGCGCGCCGCCGCGCGCTCACGTCAGCTCCCGCTGGTGGTCGTTGCCACCAGCGGATGGCTGTTGGCGAAGACGCGTCAAAACAAGAAACCAGCCCGGCTCTGATTCAATCGGAACCGAACGGGGTCTGGCGAGTCCGCATTCCCGGCGCCAGGTTTCGGGCTGGCCAGAATCCAGCCGAGTCAGATAAAGCAACGTCGTTCGGCTTCGCGGGCATTCGCGATGGCGATCCGCGTTTGCCTGGCGCTGCGACGAGTTGCATCCGGCCACCGGGATCGCCTTCGCCAAGTGAAGGCGCATGGGAATGACGACGGTCGCACTGACGCTATCGCAAGCCTTCGATGTCGCCCTGAAATTCTATTGCGCAGGAAAGCTCGCGGAAGCTGAACAAGTCTGCCTTAGAATACTATCCGGCGATGCCGATTCCGTTGCCACGCTGAACCTGCTGGCGGTCATCAACACGTCGCTCGGCAACAACGACGCGGCGCTTTCCAACTTTGATCGCGCGCTCTCACGGCAGCCGGACTTTATCCAGGCGCTGAATAACCGCGGTGCGGTGCTGAAGGCGATGAGGCGGTATCACGAGGCTCTGGAAAGCTATGACCGTGCGCTCGCCCTTGGACCGGACCAGGTCGAAGTGCTCAACAATCGCGCAGGCGTGCTGCAGGAACTCGGCCGACCCTGCGAGGCGCTGGCCGGCTATGAGCATGTGCTCGCCCTCCGGCCGGACTATCCGGAGGCGCTCAACAATCGCGGCGTAACCCTGCAGGCGTTGCGGCGGCACACCGAAGCGCTGAAAAGCTACGACGATGCGCTCGCCTTCAATCCCGACTTTGTCGAGGCGCTGGTCAATCGCGGCATCGCCCGCCACGAGCTGAGGCAATTCCACGATGCGCTCGCAGACTACGATCGCGCCATCGCGCTACGGCCCGACAACGCCGATGCGCTCAACAATCGCGGAAACACGCTGGACCAACTGGGACGCCGCGAACAGGCATTGGCCAGCTACGACGGCGCGCTTGATCTGCAGCCGCACCACGTCGATGCGCTCTGCAATCGTGGCATGATTCTGCGCAAGCTCCGGCGGTTCGATGACGCGCTGGCGAGTTACGATGATGCGCTGGGCCTGCGCCCGGATTGTCCTGAGGCGCTCGCCGGTCGCGGCGCCACGCTGCACGACCAGAGGAAATTCGATGAAGCACTGAAGAGCTACGACCGCGCCATCGCGCTATATCCGGATTGCCCCCTGGCTTTCGTCAATCGCGGCGCCACGCTGCATGAACTGGGGCGATCCGACGAGGCGCTGGGAAGCTTTGAGCGGGCGCTTGGCCTGGAACCGGACAATGTCGAGGCACTTACCAATCGCGGCGTCGCATTGTGTGATCTCGCGCGATACGACGAGGCGTTGGCGGATCACGAACATGCCATCGCCGTGCGGCCAGGCGACGCCGCCGTGCTCAACAATCGCGGCGTAACCTTGCACAAGCTGCGGCAACTCGAGGAAGCGCTGGCAAGCCACGATGCTGCGCTTGGCTTCGAGCGCGATCATGTCAAGGCACTTACCGATCGTGGTGTCACGCTGCATGATCTGAAGCGGTTCGATGAGGCTTCGGCGAGTTACGACCGCGCGATTGCGCTGCGCCCTGACTGTGCCGACGCGCATTTTTTCAAGGGCCTGTCGAACCTTGTCACCGGCGACTTCGATCGTGGCTGGATCGAATATGAGTGGCGCCGCAGGGCTCCAGCCGCAAGAATCACCGAGCGCGATCTTCCGCAGCCGCGCTGGCTCGGAGATGAGTCTATCTCCGGCAAGACAATTCTGCTCCACAGCGAACAGGGATTTGGCGACACGATTCAATTCTGCCGCTACGTACCACTGGTCGCGGAGCGTGGCGCACGCGTCATTCTGGAAGTCGAAGAGCCGCTCCGCGAGCTTATGCGCGGTCTTGCCGGCACGACGCAGGTGATCGCCAAGGGCGATCCGCTGCCGGATGTCGACTTCCAATGCCCCCTTCCCAGCCTGCCGCTGGCATTCAGGACCCGTCTGCAGACGATTCCCTCGCGCACGCCTTATCTGCGCGTGCCAAAGCCAGCCCAGGAACATTGGGCCGCGCTGCCTGGGAAACGCTCCTTGAAAATTGGGCTTGCGTGGGCCGGCAATACCAAACATGCCAGGGATCGGGAGCGGTCGATCAGGCTGTGCGATCTCCTGCCGCTTTTGGACGCCGACGCGACCTTTGTAAGCCTGCAAAAGGAGGTGCGCTCGGGCGATATCGAGACACTGCAGAGCTGCGATGTGGCCCAGTTCGGCAACGAACTCGGCGACTTTTCCGACACGGCCGCGCTGGTATCGCAGCTCGATCTCGTCATATCCGTTGACACCAGCGTCGCGCATCTCGCCGGCGCTCTGGGGAAGCCGGTCTGGATCCTGTTGACCCACGCTCCCGATTGGCGCTGGCTGCTCGACCGGGACGACAGCCCCTGGTACCCAAGCGCGCGGTTGTTTCGGCAGTGCGAGATGCGGGAGTGGGGCAGCGTGATCATGCGGGTCCGCGAAGCGCTACCCCAATTCGCCGGGAACGAGCGATAGAGTTCGGATGCGGTGCGCGGAAACTCCCGCGCGTCGATCCAGAGGATGGTCAATCTCCCCGGCTTGCCTCCCGTGACGACCGCGTCGACGACTTGCGGCTGGATTCGACCGTGGTCTCGGAGCGACGGCCGGTGGCAGTGCCGCGCCTGGGCCGGCGGACGGCCCGGACCTTACCGCTGCTTCCGCCTCCGCAGAAGAACTGATCGCCGCCATCGGACTCCAGTCCCGACACGCCCATTCCAGGGGGCATCTCGAGCCTCTCGAGGGCCTCCCCCGTTGCAGGATCGAGTCGTCTCAAATCGCTCTCGTCACCTTCCCAGGTGCCGTGCCACAGCTCGCCGTCGACCCAGGTCACCCCGGTGACGACGCGGTCGGACTCGATGGTCCGAAGGATCGCCCCCGTTTGCGGATCGATTTGATAAATCTTGCGGCCCCGCCCCTGTCCCACCCACAGCGTTCCTTCGGCCCATGCGAGCCCCGAATCGCCGCCGCCGCCGGGCGCGGGGATCGTCGCCAGCACATGGCCGGTGTTCGGATCGATCTTGTGGATGCGATCCTCGGCGATCTGATACAAATGCCGGCCGTCGAACGCCGTTCCCGCATGCGCGGCGACATCGATCGAGCGCAGCGCGTTTCCACTTTCGGGATCGAACGCCTTGAGCTGTGCTCCGCTGGCAAACCAGACGTGTTGACCATCAAACGTCACCCCATTGACGCGGTCGGCCCCGGGAAAGGGGCCGTATTCACGGAGGATTTCGGCGGCGGAACGTTTCATGCGTGCATCCTATAAACTGGGTCCCGGTTCGCGCGAAGAAAACGTGTCAAAACAGCAAGCCAAAGCCCGGTTCTGATTCAGTCAGGACCGAACAGGCTTTAGTCGCTCGGCAGTGGACCTGGGAGTAACAAGGTTGTCGTGAATCCCGGGCCCGGCGGGGTTATCCAGCGACGCGCCCGCCCGCGGCCGAGCGACTGCACCTTGCCGGCGCTGGCAAGCCAATCGAGCGCCCGCTGCACGGTGCGCGGGCTCGCTCCCAGCGCCAGCGCCAGCGCCGAGCTCGACCACGACTCGCCGTCGGCGAGGAAGGCGAGCACCGTGGCGTGCTGCTCTTCGACCGGCGGCGTCAGCACGACGACCTCGCAGCGGTGGCGCGGTGCCAGCGCAAAGCCTCGCTTGGTCGCGTTCACGTCGGCCAGCGCCCGAAGCTGCGCGCGAAGCCGCCCGATCTCGACCCGCAACCGGGCGCGATGCGATTCATCGGCGTGCTTCCCCCGGAAGGCGCGGGCGACAAGCGTGCTCCTCGGCACGTCCGCCGGCCAGGCTTCGGCCAGCGTGCGTGCCAGCGCGAACAATACCGGCCGGGTCGCCAGCGAAACCACCGTGCGTGCATCGCGCACGACATAACGGCACGCGTCCACCACGAGCGTGTTCGACGCCAGCAGCGCTTCAACATCCTCGAGCAGCAGCAGTCGTTGCTCGCCACGCGCAATCAGGCGCGCCGCCGGCGTGTTCAGGACGAGGAATGCGCTTTCGACCTCCGCTCTCAGCGCAGGGATATCCGCGGCCCGCGCCGCGCGCTCGGCCCGCGCCAGCGCGTCGCGCGCCGTTCTGGTCCGGAGGCGCCGCATCGCGATCCCGGCAACGACCAGTTCGTGGGCGGCCCGCGACGCGGGCGGGAAGGGCGCGGGATCAAGCCCGGCGAGCGCGCGTTCCGCCTCGTCGAGGTGCCCGATCAGCAGCAGGCGCCGGACCTCAAGATTGCGCGCATGCGCGCCATTGACGCGATCGCCGTGCGCTTCGAGCGTCGCCCGCGCTGCGTCGAGCGCCTTCGCAGGCCAGGTGAGGTCGCGCGACACCAGGGCGATCTCGGTCTCGGCGACAATACATCTGGCGCGGGCCACGGTCTCTTTCGGACCGAACGCGCGCGCAGCTCTTCGCAGCAGCGCCTTTGCTCGAACGAGATCGCCGAGCTGCGCCATCGCGATGCCTCGCAGCGCGAGCGCCGGCGCGTCGTCGCGCAAGGCCACCCGCTTCAATGCGCCGAGGGGATCGCCTGCCGCCAACGCACGCGCCGCAGCCGTGATCAGCGAGTCCATTGGAATCCCGTCACACTTGTCACTCTCACCGTTCGATATCCCGCCCTAATCTATCACACGACGACAAACCGTGCGTCGCAGCGAGAAGGCTCAGCCATGGTTGACTGGACGATCCTTTCCCCAACGTTTCTCACAGCCATGGTCGAATGGGCTGGAGCCGTTGTGACGGTGCTTGCCGTCGGCCCAGACCAGTCGACCAGGGAACCTGACGGAGAGCAGCAATGACAGAACAGAGGAGATCACCAATGTCGACATCATCTGACAGCGGCCGGAAAGGCGGACCGCTCGCCATGAACACCCCGCCGATCGTGTCGCCACAGCAATGGGCGGCTGCGCGCGACCAACTGCTTGTGAAGGAGAAGGCCGCGATGCGCGCCCATGACGCGCTCGCCGCCGAGCGCCGGCGGATGCCGTGGATGGCGGTGGAGAAGGCGTACGAATTCGGCGGGCCGCAGGGCAAAGTGAGCCTGCTCGACCTGTTCGAGGGCCGCCGTCAGCTCATTGTCTACCGCGCCTTCTTCGAGCCGGGGGTGTTCGGGTGGCCCGAGCATGCCTGCCGCGGCTGCTCCCTGGGGGCCGACCAGGTCGCTCACCTGGCCCATCTGAACGCCCGCAACACCACCCTCGCTTACGCCTCGCGGGCGCCGCAGGCGGACATCGCGCGCCTGAAGGCGCGGATGGGCTGGGAGATGCCCTGGTACAGCATCACCGACAGCTTCGACGCCGACTTCGGCGTCGACGAATGGCACGGCCACAATGTGTTCTTCCACGACGGCGACAAGGTGTTCCGCTGCTATCTCATTAACAGCCGCGGTGACGAGGCGATGGGGACCATTTGGAGCTACCTCGATATCACGCCGCTCGGCCGCCAGGAGATTTGGGAGGACTCGCCGGAGGGTTACCCCCAGACCCCGCCGTACAAGTGGTGGAACTGGCACGACAACTACCACGCCGAGGCCTCGCCTGACCCGAAATGGGTCGACGTTTCCGACGCTGGAGAAGCCGCCTTCCGAAAGCCCGACTCGGAGACGAAAGCATGACCGGGGCCCATCCCGCCCGCCCAACCGGCGGCGCGAGCCGTGATGACGGGGGTGCCGGGACGGCCGTCGGCCTGGCCGAATGGCTGGGCCTGGCCGCAACCCCCATTTTCGCGATCATGGCCCTGTTGACGGGTCTGGGCGGGAGCCCGATGGACAGGCTCTGTTCGTCGGGGTCGGGGACGGCGCTTGATGGAATGGTCACCATGTACCTGCTCATGAGCGCGTTCCATTCGCCGCTTTGGCTGAAGCTGATCCTTGGCCGACGAGGCGCTGTCGGCCGGTCCTGATCGGACGGCGGCGATGGCGGGTGGCGATGCTGGCTCGGAGGGCCCGTTTTGGGGCGAGATGTGGCAGGCACAAGGCGTAAAATCGCCCGATTGGATCGGAAGAATCCACGACAAACGGCCCAGCAAGGATACAAGCGATGCATTATACGGCTCTGGCCGCGATGGCGGCGCTCGGCATTTCGACCCTTCCCGCTCTCGCATTGGACTCGACCGTGATCATGACATCGTCGATGTCGACCGACGCGTTGTGGAAAAAAGTCGGCGATTTCTGCGGGATCGCCGCGTGGCATCCGGCGATCGAGAAGTGCGTCCTCAGTGCGGACGGCAAGCAGCGCACGCTGTCGCTCAAGGGTGGCGGAACTCTTGTCGAGGCGCTGGAGAGCTGGGACAACGCCAATCACAGCTACGTGTACACCATGCTGTCAGGCTCGCTGCCGGTCACGAACTATCACTCGACCATCAGCGTGACCGATGACGCCAAGGGATCCGTCCTGAAATGGGAGGGCACCTACGATGCCGAGGGCGCGCCGGATGCCGAGGCCAAGAAAGCAATCGACGGCGTCTACGAGGCCGGAGCCAGGACGCTGACCGGTAGCTGACCATCCGGAGACCCGATCCGGACATCTGACCCGGCAAGACGGCGGTTGCCGAAGCTATCCGGCGGACGCCCGCGCATGGTGATGCCGCGACGCTACGGTCTGACGGAATCTAACCGCCGCGGCGCCGCTAGCCGATCAGATCGGTTGCGTCACAGGGCGGTTGCGATTAAAGCCTATGCGGTCCTGATTGAATCAGAACCGGGCTTTAGTTGCTGTTTTGACACGCTTTCTTCGCGCGACCCGGTAGCCGCTTCGCCCGAAAGCGCCATAAAAGCCCGTCTTCAACGGAAAGACAGAAGATGGTCCATCATTTCGCGATCAATGACGACGTTCATCATCAGTTGCAGGGTCCGCAGGGTCGCGCCGACATCAAGCAGCGCAGCGTCTACACCATTGTCACATGCCTGCCGATCGAGTCCGATGGACGCCCGCGCTACCGCATCAAGAGCAAGACCGAAAATATCGAACGCGTGGTAACCGAGGAACAGATCAGCCGGCTGGACTGATCCGGC
This sequence comes from uncultured Alphaproteobacteria bacterium, assembly GCA_963748165.1. Lineage (GTDB taxonomy): Bacteria > Pseudomonadota > Alphaproteobacteria > Rhizobiales > Xanthobacteraceae > Bradyrhizobium. Next base: position 47,553 of record CAVVIM010000004.1, on the reverse strand, counting down.
CAGCGCTTCGCTGGGTTTCAGCGACCGGCCCCGCTGCCACCCGCCATCGCCTTCGTCTGATATTCTCCGGAGATATCCCTGCCGGTGTAGTCGGTCATCAGGGCGGTTGCGACCAGGGTGATGACGGCGCAAATGGCGATATAGATCGCAATGGCGTAGGGCGAATGATAGCTGGCGAACAGCCAGGTAGCGATCAGCGGCGCCGGGCCGCCCGCGATGATCGATGCGAGCTGGTACCCCAGCGAAGCGCCGCTGTAGCGCAGCCGCCCGGTAAAGCTTTCGGCAATCAGCGCGGCCTGCGGACCGTACAACATGTCGTGGGGAATCAGTGAGAGTATCACTGCCAGGAAGATCACCGCTTCCGAGCCGGTGTTCAGCATCGCGAAATAGATGAAGCCGAAAATGCCCATCACCACCGCGCCGATCATGTACATGTTCTTGCGGCCGATGCGGTCGGACAGATGACCGAACAACGGAATCGAGATGAACGACACCAGTGAGGCCGCCAGCACGGCGGTGAGCAGGAAGTCGCGCGAGACGTGCAGCGTGCCGATCCCGTAGGAAAAGATGAAGGCGGTGAAGATATAGAACGGCGCCTGTTCGGCCATGCGGGCAAACGCCGACAGCAGGATCTCCCTCGGATGCTGTCGAATGACGGTCAGCATCGGGGTGCGGTCGACCTTTTGCTCCGCAAGCAGCTTGGTGAACACCGGCGTCTCCAGAATGCCGAGCCGGATATAGAGCCCGACGCCGACGAGGACGAGGCTGAGCGCGAACGGGATGCGCCAGCCCCAGGCGAGAAACTGATCGCCCGACATCTGGCTGAAGGCAAGCACCGCCAGATTGGCGAGGAAGAGCCCGCAGGGCACGCCGAATTGCGGCCAGGACGCGACCAGCCCGCGCGAGTTGTCGGTGCGCGCCCACTCCATCGACATCAGCACCGAGCCGCCCCATTCGCCGCCGACGCCGACGCCCTGGATGAACCGCAATATGGTCAGGAGCACCGCGCCCCAGATGCCGATGCTCTGATAGGTCGGAACCAGCGCCACCGCGAAGGTCGCCAGGCCCATCAGCAGCAAGGTCGCGATCAGGGTCGATTTGCGGCCGATGCGGTCGCCATAATGCCCGAAAATGGCGGCGCCGATCGGGCGTGCCACAAAGCCGACGGCATAGATGGCAAAGGCCTCAAGCGTGCCGACCCAGGGATCGGAATGCGGGAAAAACAGCTTGGCGAAGACGAGGCCGGTGACGGTGCTGTAGAGGAAGAAATCGTACCACTCGATCGCGGTGCCGATCGTGGACGCGATCACGGCGCGGCGGAGCTGGACCTGATGTTCGGATGCGGTGAGCGGAGTGACGTCGACCCCAAGGGTTGCCATGGCTGCTTCCTCCCCAACCGCCACTTCCAGGCGGAAGAGGCGTTCCCGTGGGAACGCGAAGCTGCCGCAAAGGTTCCCGGTCCGGGGACAGACTTTTTGGAGGGCCGGGGTCCGATGGCGTTTCGCCGTCAACAGAGGGGTAGGATCCAGGCCCTGCGACCAAGCGAACTGGCTCAAGCCGCTCGCTTTTTCGCCAATCCGACCGCCCATAGCGCGAACGCATAGGCGATCGCGACTTCGTCGAGACGGTCGAAGCGGCCGGAGGCACCGCCATGGCCGGCGCCCATATTGGTGCGCAACAACACCGGGCCGCCGCCGGTCATGGTCGGGCGCAGCCGCGCAATCCATTTCGCCGGCTCCCAATAGGTCACGCGCGGATCGGTCAGCCCGCCCATCGCCAGGATCGCCGGATAATCCTTGGCGGCGACATTGTCGTAGGGCGAGTAGGACAGGATGGTGCGGAAATCGGCGGCGCTTTCGATCGGGTTGCCCCATTCCGGCCATTCCGGCGGCGTCAGCGGCAGGCTGTCGTCGAGCATGGTGTTGAGCACGTCGACGAACGGCACTTCGGCGACGATGCCGGCAAACAGCTCGCCGGCGCGATTGGCGACCGCGCCCATCAGCATGCCGCCGGCGCTGCCGCCATGGCCGACGATGCGCTGGACGCCGCTATATCCGGCCTCGATCAGCGCGCGCGCGGAGGCCGCGAAATCATCGAAGCTGTTGGTCTTTCTGGCGCGCTTGCCGTCGAGATACCAGCCCCAGCCCTTGTCGGAGCCGCCGCGGATATGGGCGATGGCATAGACGAAGCCGCGGTCGACCAGCGATAGCCGGTTGGCGGAGAACGACGCCGGGATCGCCATGCCGTAGGAGCCGTAGCCGTACAGCAGCAGCGGCGCGGTGCCGTCGCGTCGGAGATCGCGGCGATGCAGGATCGACACCGGCACCTCGGCGCCGTCATGGGACTTCGCCATGATGCGGGTGGTGACATAGTCGGCCGGATCATGGCCGGAAGGAATTTCCTGGCGCTTGCGCAAGCTGCGCGCGCGGCTCGCCATGTCATAGTCATAGACTTCCGACGGCGTCGTCATCGACGAATAGGCAAAGCGCAGGTTGGTGGTGTCGAATTCGTAGCCGCCCATGGTGTCGAGCGAATAGGCGGTCTCGTCGAACGCGATGGCGTGCTCGTCGCCACGTTCGAGATCGCGGATGATGATGGCCGGCAGCGCGTTGGCGCGCTCCAGCCGCACCAGATGGCCGGCATAGAGTTCGATGTCGATGATGAAGACGCCGGCGCGGTGCGCGATCAGGTCGCGCCAGTGGATGCGTTGCGGCGAAGCCAGCGGCGCGGTGGCGATCTTGAAGTCGATGGCGCCATCGGCGTTGGTAAGAATGAACAGTTGCTCGCCGCGGTCCGCGATCGAATACTGCACGCCGGTCTCGCGCGCCGCGACCAGGCGCGGCGGCGCTTCGAGATCGGCAAGGTCGATCAGCCGCTGCTCCGAGGTTTCGTGGTCGCCGCCGGCGATCACGCAGAAACGGCCGCTGGCGCTCTCATGGATATGGGTGAACCAGCCGGCATCCTGTTCCTGGTGGACGAGCACGTCATCCGCCTGGGCCGTGCCGAGGCGGTGGCGCCAGACCTGCATCGGGCGGTGATTGTCGTCGAGCCTGACATAGAAGAAGGCGCGCGAATCCGCGCTCCACACCACGGTGCCGTCGGTCTCCTCGACCAGATCGTCACGGTCCTTGCCGTCGGCCCAGTCGCGCACCCGGACCGAGAAGTATTCCGAACCCTTGATGTCGGCGCTCCAGGCCTCGAGCCGATGATCGGGTGAATGCCGCGCGTCACCGAACTTGAAGTAGTCGTGGTCGGCTGCCAGATGATCGCCATCGAGGACGATCTCGCTCTTGCCGCCGTCGCGCGGCATGCGGCCGAACAGTTCGTGCTGACCGCCGTCGCGGAATTTGCGAAAATAGGCATAGCGGCCATCCGGCGCGGGGACGCTGGAATCGTCCTCCTTGATCCGGCCGCGCATTTCCGCCACCAGCGTTTTTTGCAGGCCGGCGGTATGGCCGAGCAGGCTGTCGGTGTAGGCGTTCTCCGCCTCCAGATAGCTCCGGATATCCGGGTTCAGGATCGAAGGGTCGCGCAGCACGTCCTGCCAGTTTTCGTCCTTCAGCCAGGCATAGTCGTCGCGCACCGCGATGCCGTGGGCGGTGAACGAATGCGGCCGGCGCGGCGCGACCGGGGCCGGCCGCGACGCGGTCTCGTTGCTTGCTTGTGTCACTCGATCCTCGTTCGGTGCCGTGATCTGGTGATATGGGCTCGAACGCGCCGATTGCCATGCAGGCCGTCAGGCACCGACCTTTTCGCCGAGCCATTCGATCGCGGCCTCGGTGCCGCCCTTGCCATGCGGGATGGCAAGCGCGTTCAGCCCGACCTCGATCACCCCCAGCGTGCCCAGGATCATCGGGGCGTTGACATGCCCCATATGGGCGATCCGGAACGCCTGGCCGGTCAGTTCGCCGATGCCGACCCCGAGCACCAGGCCGCATTTCTCCTTGCAGTAGCGTTGCAGCGCCACCGGATCGTGGCCGTTCGACATCGTCACGGTGGTGACGGTGTCGGCGCGCTCGCCGGCTTCGGCGATGTTGAAGCCGAGCACCTGGCCCTCGGCCCAGGCCGCGACCGCGCGGCGCACCGCTTCGCCGAGCAGGCGATGGCGCCGGAACACGTTGTCGAGCCCTTCGTCGAACAGCATGTCGAAGGCCCGGCGCAGCGCGAACAACAGGTGTATCGGCGCGGTGCCGGCATATTTGCGGTAATGCTCGTGGCCTTCGCGCTCGGTCCAGTCCCAATAGGGCGTGCGCAATCCGGCATTCTTGTGCACGGCGCGGGCGCGGTCGTTGGCGGCGACGAAGCCGAGGCCGGGTGGCGACATCAGGCCCTTCTGCGAGCCCGACATGGCGACGTCGATGCCCCAGCCATCCATCTCGAACGGCATGCAGCCGAGCGAGGCCACCGTATCGACCATGAACAGCGCGGGATGGCCGCTGGCGCGGATCGCCTTGCCGATCGCCTCGATGTCGTTGACGGCGCCCGAGGCGGTGTCGACCTGCGCCACCATGATCGCCTTGATGCGGTGATCCCTGTCCTGGCGCAGCCGGGCTTCGACCTCGGCCGGCCGCACCGCGCGGCGCCAGTCGCCGTTCAGCACCTCGACATCGGCGCCCATCGCGGCTGCAGCGTTGCCCCAGTTGACGGCAAAGCGCCCGCTCTCCAGCACCAGCACCTTGTCGCCGCGCGACAGCACATTGCTGATGGTGGCTTCCCAGGCGCCATGACCATTGGCGATGTAGACGTAGCAATGGCCGGTGGTGGCAAACAGCCGGCCGAGATCGCGCAGCAGGCTGTCGGTCAGCTCCACCATCTGGTCGGAATAGATGTCGAGCGCCGGACGATGCATCGCCTGCAGCACTTCGTCGGGCATTGTGGTGGGACCGGGGATCGCGAGAAATTCCCGGCCGGCGCGAACGACCATGGTTGCTGTTCCTTGCTGGTGGACGGCCATGCTGGCATGGCCGGGTGCGAAATCAAAGCGCATCGGGGGCATGCGCGGAATTCGGGAGGGGAAGGCTATCGTCGGGTCTCGCGGCAGCCGGCGGCTTCGGCCTCGTCGACCGAACAGAACCAGCGCGTGCCCTTGCTGATCTGCATCTTGATCTGGGCGTACCAGCGGCTGGCGCGGGTGTGATAGATGCACTCGCCGGCGCTGTTGACGTTGCCCTTGATGGTGCAGTCGGGTGAGGGCGCGACCGGGCCCGACGCCGACGCCAGCAGGATCGCATGGGCATTGGGGGGCGGCTTGGTGGCGCCGAGGATCACCGTCTTCTTGTTGCGGATGCGCCAGTCCCAGGGCGCGATGAAAGCGCCCTGCCACATGCCGGCCTTGGCCTCGCGCGCGGCCTTTTCGTCGGCGTCGTAATCATGGGAAAAGCGCACATAGGCCAGCGCCCATCCGCTCGTCACCAGCCATTTCTGGATGTCCTCGCCGTCGACCTCGCATTTGGCCAGCGCGCGGCCGCGGCGGTCGGTGCGGGTCGATGTGACAGGTCCAGCTCTTGGTGCCGACATGGTGCATCAGTTCGTCGCGCGCGGCGACGCCGCAGGTCCAGCGTTCGCCCTTGTGGTTGAGGCAAAGCTGGTCCACCGACGGCGCATCGATCCCGGCCAGCCGGATCTTGCTGCTGCCGATCGCGACCTGATCGCCATCATGGATCTTGGGAACCCCGGTGATGTCGGCCGCGCGGGCCAGTGCCGGTAGAGAAGCGAGCAAAATCGCCAGCAGGAATTTCATCAACATGCAAAGGGGCCGCGTTCAATGGGAGGTGGTCGCAACAGGGGGCCGGATTGTGGTGCGGATCGGCCCGATGCACCAGCGCTTGAGCGGACCGCCGCTTTCAACTTAACGCGAGAAAGACCGCTCAGGCGCCGTCGCGCTTCCGACGTCATTCCGGGTTCGCGCTGCGCGCGCCCCGGAATGACGCGGAGGCTGGTCGCGTCGCTCCTACCGGTGCCCGCCACGCTGCAGCGCCCGGCGGGCCAGCGCGAGGCCCATCAGCACAAAGGCGGAGGTGACCTCGGGGCCGCCGACCAGGATGCGGGTCGGGGTTTTCATCTTGTTCCATTCATAGGCCTTGAACGGCCCGTGCCGGCCGCCTTCGCCGAGCTGGCGGATGATGCAGTGCAGGGCCGGGGTGAAGCTCGCGAGGCTGGCGCCGAGATGGCCGAGCGCGATCAGCGCCAGCGCGGCGTCGAACGGGTTCATCTCGGCCACGATCAATTCGCCCTCGACATAGCCGAGCACGCGCTGCCGGATCAGCGCAAAGCTGCCTTCGGGATCGATCGCGCGGCGCGCAGCCTCCGGCAATGCGGCGAACGCGGCATGGCAGCGGCCGAAATAGGCGCAATAAAGCTCCGGCAGATAATAGATGTGCGAGCGCGGCAGGCGGAAGGCGCCGCTCAGGACCAGCCGCTTCTGGAAGCCGATGATGCGGTGAATGGTGGCGAGCCGCTGCGGCGTCTCGATGATCTTCCATCGGCTCACATTGCGAAAGCTGACTTCGAGGATGTCGAGGTTGAGCGTCGGATCGAGATCGTTGCCGAACGGCCGCTCGCCGGCGAGGTTGTCGATCCAGGTGACGACGCCGCCTTCGTAATCGATGTTGTCGTTGATCGGCACCGTGACCAGCGGCGCGTTGGCGCCGCCGTCGACCTGGTAGCCGGCATAGAAGTCGAGCAGCGGCTGGCTCAGGATCGGATCGGTCGAGCCGGCCTGGGTCGCCGCCGAGAACGAACAGGCCGTGGTGTCGCAATCCGGCACATAGATGCCGAAGCCGAGGTCCCGCTTGATCTCGGAGAAGAACCGCGAAAACCGCGGATGCGGCAGCGGCGCCAGTGCGGTGATGACGCTGACAAGGCGGTCGTCGCGCCCGCGTACGTCCTCGCGGCTGGTGACGAGGCAGAAATCGACCATGTCGGCAATGGCGCGCTTGGCGGCGCGGGTCTCTTCGGCCGAGGCAAGCCCGGTTTCGACAAAGCCGAGCAGCGCCTCGGTGAAGAAGGCGTCGTAATAGGCGGAGCGATGGCGGATCTGCATCGGCTGCCACATCGGCTCGGCAATGCCGGTCCAGGGCGGATTGATCGCCGCGCGGGCCGGCGAGCGGGCGATGAAGATCCGCGCCAGGTTGAACAGCAGCGTCGAGTTCTTGTAGCCGCGCGAAGTGAGCCCGGTCAGCGCCATCAGCAATTCGCGGCCGCGCAGATCGGCATCGCCGATCAGGTTGAAGGCGGCATAGGTCGGGATGAAGCCGTTGCTGCCGAACGCGCGCAGCAGATGCGCGCCGGCGATGCGGATCATTTGTTCGATTTCGGCGAGGCCCGGCGCGGGTCCCGGCGGCGCAACCGGCGCCGGCGCGGGGTGCGACGGCTCGATGGTATCGAGCAGCGCCGCCACCGGCTGGCCGATCGCGGTCCAGTCCGGCGCCTCATCGTCGCGCGCCCGCACCAGCGCGTGGCGCAGCGCGCACAGCGCGGACTCGTCGCGCAATTCGGCCAGCCCGGCGCCGCGCAGCAGCGCGCGCAGCGCCGGATTGCCGAGCGCGGTCCGGTAGAACTGGCCGAGATGGGGGTCGCCGCCGCGGTATTTCTGCAGCACGGGGTCGCACACCTCGTACAGCGACGGGCCGTCCTTCCGGGCCGTCAAGGCGCGGAAAGCCGCCCCGGCGATCTGTTGAAAATCCATCCCATGTCTTTCCGGGCGTCCCCAAAAAGGCCGCGCAGCACCCCGTCCCACCCCGCCGCGGCGGCCGTCCGTCCCTCCGGCCGGCCTGCAAGCCCTTGAAAACCTATACGAATAGAAGGGAAACACAAATGTGACCCAGGTCACGGCGGGGCCCGGCTTGCTGGTGCCATGGTAAAGCCCCGGCTGCGGCGCCGAGTGCTTGTAATCATTCAGGAAACCATAAGCATCCGCCGCAGGGCGGCATTCGGCGAATGAGGTTGCCGGGCCGGGCGTTGAGGGTTAAGGGTTGTTTGTTGCGGTGCCGCAAATTGATCGCAATTGGGCGGCACACCACCGGCAACCCCTCAAACCATCGACGGCATTGGCGCGACCAATTCGCGCGCCCATGACGACGGCCAGGAACGAACCGCGATGAAAGTCTGGAAGCTTCGCATCTCTCGCCGACCGGTGGCCGCGGCCGCGGTGCTGGTCGGCATGCTGTCGCTGGCGATCGGCGCCCACGCGGCGCTGAACATGCGGGCACTGGATGCGGCCAAGACCATCGCCACCGAGCAGGGCAGCGACATCACCAGCCAGGCCACCAAGGTGGCGCTGGTGATCGGCAACGGACACTACCCCGACGCCAGTGCGCCGCTGACCCAGCCGATCAACGACGCCAGGGCGCTGGGCGCGGCGCTGCGGCGTGACGGTTTCGACGTCGACGTGGTGGAGGATGCCAGCAAGGACGACATGCGCCGCGCGGTCGCCCGGCTGCAATCGAAGGTGCGGCCCAATTCCGTGGTGATGCTGTTTTTCGGCGGCTATGGCGTCCAGGTCGGCCGCGAGAGCTACATGATCCCGGTCGATGCGACGATCTGGAAGGCCGCCGACGTCCGCCGCGACGGGATCAGCGTCGAGCAGGTGCTTGACGTCATGACCGAGCGCGGCGCCCGCGCCAAGCTCGTCGTCATCGACGCGTCGCGGCGCAATCCCTATGAGCGCCGCTTCCGCACCTTTTCCCACGGCCTCGCCCCGATCGACGCGCCCGACAACACGCTGATCCTGTCGTCGGCGACGCCGGGCAAGGTGGTCGACGATTCCAGCGGCCAGTACAGCGTGCTGGTGGCCGAGCTGCTCAACAACCTCAATTCCCGCGCCGGTGCCGAGGCCGCCTTCAACAAGACCCGCGGCGTCGTCGCCCGCGCCTCCGAGGGCGAACAGGTGCCGTCGGTATCCTCGTCGCTGCTCGACGACGTCCAGCTCGGATCCGACGACAAGGCCGGCGGCTAGCCGGCCGCAGCTTCATCCTTCGAGACGGCGCTTCGCGCCTCCTCAGGATGAGGTCCGTGCCAAACCCTCATGGTGAGGAGCGCGGCAACGCCGCGCGTCTCGAACCACGAGGCCGATCCGGCCCCGCAACCCCGCTATTTCGCGTCGGCGCTGGTGACCGGCCGCACCGGATCGCCTTCGCGCAATAGCGCGCCGGCCCGCGCCACCACGACGTCGCCTTCGGAAAGGCCGTCGCGGATTTCGACCTGGCCGCCCGACATCAATCCGACCTCGACCCGCCTGGTCTCGATCCGGTCGCGCTTCACCACCTGCACGATGGTGCCGGCGCTGCCATAGAGCACGGCGGTGAGCGGCACCCCGACATTGCCGCAGCTCTGGCCGGTCTTGATCAGTGCCCGCGCCGACGAATTGACCAGCAGCCGCTGGCTCGAGGTCACCGCGATCGTGGCCTGGCCGAGCTGGCTGTTGGGCTCGACGGTCGGCGCCACCCGGGTCACCCTGCCGTCGAGCAGGGTGGCGCCGATGATCCGGATCTTGGCCGGCTGCCCTACCTTCAGCTTGGGCAGGTCGCGGGTCGGCACCAGGCCGATCAGGTCGAATTCGCTGCGCGCGATGATGGTGAACAGCGCCTCGCCCTTGGCCGAGGCCACCGCGCCGATCGTGGCGGTGGAGACGGAAATCAGCCCGGCCACCGGGGCCTGCACCTGCACCACGCCACCTTCCGGCAGCGCCAGCCGCGCCAGCGTCTGCCCCGGCGTCACGGCATCGCCGGCGTCGGCCAGGATGTCCGTCACCTTGAGCCCCTGCCGCTCCGGCCGCACAAACGTCTCCTCCCGCGGCCGCACAATGCCGGAGACTTCGACAATGGCGTCAAAGCAGGATTTTGTGGCCTTCAGCACCGAGACCGCGGCACCCTTGCGCGCCGCGTCCATGGCATCGTCGGCGGCGAGGGCGTGATGCGAGGCGAGGCAGAACAGGGTCGCGGCGAGAAAGAGGGGCAGTCGCCGTGAAGGCCTGCGCGCGGGGTGGGTGGGCATCGGGATTCCATCTCTTTGATGGGCTATCGATAGCAGAAGGGCAGGTGGCGGGCCAAGCGGGAGGAGCGATCGAAGTCGGCACCTGCTGCCGATTTCCCGCAGGATTGCCCGCGCGCAAAAATCTGCTCCGCGCCTCGCCGCTATTTTTTCAACATGGCGTCACGCTGTTCGACCAGCTTTTCGAGTTCCTGCTGCTGCTGGGCAATCCGCTCGGAGGTTCGCTCTTCATCCTGCGCGCCCGAAGATGCAGCCGCTTGTTCTACCAACTGTCGGATATTGTCCCGAAGTACCGCGATGCGGTCGTTGAGTTCGGGAAGCGAGGACGAATTGTCGTTGCTCATGTTCGTTCCTGGAATTGTACGGGTCTATCGGAAACGGGCTTCAGGCGCGATATCATCCCGACGTGTCGAAGTTATCGCTGTGATCCAGCAATGCTCTATACCGATATGGAACTGCATTCCAGCGCCGGCAAAGTCGTGCTGAGACCGCCCCTGGCCGAGCTCGCGGACGGCGAAGTCGTGTGCTCTCTCCTGCGCCCTCTGTTTGGTTCGAGGCGAAGGAATTGGTCAGCGACTCCGGCGCATCGCGCCGCGAGATGGCGCCGCCGTGCGTGGTGACGCGCATGACGACGCCAGCGGCGTTGCGACGATCTTAACCATGCACTTGCTTCGCGCCGCAAAGCCCGGACGCTTAATGGGCGTTTAATAATTTTGCACAAGAGATAGCGGACCCAGCGCGAAACAGGATGACGCGGCAAGAATTGCCAGCGGAACTCAAGCCTCCACAGAGGATTGCATGAGAACGCTTATCATCGGCGCGCTGGCCGTGACCATGGCCGGCTGCAGCAACCGCATGCCGCCGCACGCGAACCTGGTCTCGGATGCGGACCGGGTGGCCTGTTCCGAGACGGCTGCCGCTCGGCCGGTCGAAGCGGAGCCGGCTCCGCTCAAGACCCCATCCGTGAGCGCGAAAATTCACGCCGGCACCGCGGCAAAGATCAAAAGGGCGTCGTCGGCTCGCCATCGGCCCTCGTCCGGTTCATCGAAGACACCCTTGCCGCCCGCACGCAACGTCGCCGCCGGTTCGGCGCGCGCGGCAATCGCGGACTCACATTCCGGAGGCGGCGCCGTCGCGAGCCCCAAGACCCTCACGATCCAACAACAGGTCGAGGCCGCGACGGCAGTCGCCGAGCGCATCGCGGCGGCGCCGGGCGTCGCCGCGTTGCCCGGCGAACCCGACTCCCGGGTCGCCCTGATCCTGGCGCGTCCGGAGATCAAGTCGATCGCCGATCTCAGCGGAAGGACCGTGGCGATCGACCAACGGCAGGTCGCGTCCAGGAACAAGGTCTGGATCGCGATGGTGGCCGCGGGAGCGGCACGGGTGCTGTTGAGCGATAGCGAGGCAAAGCCGGTCGACCGGCTGATCGGCGGCGACGTCCCGGCCGCAGTGCTCACCCTGGTATCGGCGGAAGCGGCGGGCTCGTTTCCCGACATCGCGGGATACCGGATCTTCCGCATCCCGCTGGCGCTCCGTGCCATCAACACCCAGCAGGACAAACCGTGACGCCCGTCATTCCGCGGCGTGCGAAGCACGAACCCGGAATCTCGAGATTCCGGGTTCGATGCTTTCGCATCGCCCCGGAATGACAAAGGATGGGTTGCTCCGCATCGCCCCGGAATGACGGAGGCGTCACGACGGGCGCTGGCGGCGGCGGGCGGGGGTGGCGGCGATGTCGACGATGTCGGCGTCCTCGCGCCAGCGCAGGATCTCGGCGGCGAGGATCGGATGGTTGAAGCCCTTGAGATGCAGATCGTCGATCGCGCGGCCCTCGACCCATTGCTCGACCATGCCGTAGACGCGGCGGCCGACCACGATCTGGTTCGCCTTGGCTTCGTCGCACAGCCGCGAGGCGAGGTTGGTGACGCTGCCGATCGCGGCATATTCCAGCCGCTGCTCGAAACCGATCTGGCCGAGCGTGGCATAGCCGAGCGCGACGCCGACGCCGAAGCCGAGGCTGTGGCCGCGGTTGCGCCACTTCTCGGTCAGAAGCCCGATGGTGTCGCGCATTTCCACCGCCATCTTGACCGCGCGCCTGGTGTGATCGGCAAACTGGATCGGCGCGTTGAACAGGATCATGACGCCGTCGCCGGCATAGCGGTCGAGCGTGCCCTCGTAGCGGAAGATCAGTTCGCCGAGCGCGGCGTGATATTCGCGCAGCACATTCATCGCCTCTTCGGGCTCGGTGCTCTCGGTGAAGGCGGTGAAGCCACGCAGGTCGCAGAACACCACGGTGACCTCGCGGCGGTGGCTGTCGAGCAGCGCATCGTGGCCGTCGGAGGAGGCGATCAGTTGCGCCACCTGCGGCGCGAGGAAGCGCTCGAGCCTGCGGATGCGCTCGATTTCCGCGAGCTGCTTCTCGACCCGTTCCTCCAGCGACCGGTTCCAGTTCAGGAGCTGGTCGGTCTGTTCCTGCAGCTTGCCGGCCTGCTGCTGCACCGTGCTGTGCGCCGACGCCAGTTCGCGGCCCTTCTGGTCGACCTCGGTGAACAGCCGGGCGTTGCGCATCGCCAGCGCCGATTGATGCGCAAAGGTCCGCATCAAGCCGATCAGGTTCGGCGAGAAGGCGCCGGTGCTGCGCCGCAGCACCACCAGCGAGCCCAGAATGCCCTGCTGGTCGACCAGCGGCACCACCAGCACCGAATGAAAGCCGGCGCCGACCGCGGCGTCGCGCAGCAAATGGTCGGCGGTGGCGGCAAGCTCCGGGATCGCGATCGGCTCGCCCTTGGTCGCGGCCTCGCCGAGCACGCTGGAATCGCGGTCGATCACCAGATGCTGGCCTTCGGCGCCGCGGTCGATGCCGATCGCCTCGGTCAGGTTGAACTGCTGCCGGGCGGCGTCATAGCCGTAGATCAGCACCGCATCGGCATGGGTGATTTCGAGCGCGCGGGCCGCCACCGTCGGCAGCACCGCGTTGAGATCGAGCGAGGAGGCGACCGCGCGCCCGACTTCCTCCAGCACCTTGAGCTCGTTGATCGACTGCGCGAGGTCGCGGGTCCGCTCCTGCACCTTGGATTCGAGCCCGGAATAGGTTTCCTGCAACTGGCCGGCCATGCTGTTGAACTGGTCGGCCAGCTCCTGCAGTTCGTCGGCGGTGCGGACGTCGATGCGGTGGCTGAACTCGCCGGCGCCGAGCCGCCGCGCGCCGGTGCGCAGCGCGGTGATCGGGATCAGCATCCGCCGCGCCAGCAGCGAACCGGCGAGGATCGCCACCACGAGACCGAGCGCGATCAACAGCGCCACCCGCAGCACCTGGTCACGGATCGGCGCCAGCGCCTGCGCGGTCGGCTGCTCGAAGAACACGTACCAGCCGAGCTTCGGCACTTCGCTCGCCGCGGTCAGCACCGCATCGCCGTCGGCGTTGCGGCCCGACGCCTGGGGCTGGCCGTTCGGCGCCAGCACCGCGGCGACCTGCGGCAGCGCCGACAGGCTCTTGCCGATCTGCGGGCCCTTCGACGAGGTCGCCAGCACCTGGCCGCGCCCGTCGACCACATAGGCGAAGGTGGCCTTGCCGACCTGGGTGTCGCCGAGGAAATCGCTCAGGAAGCTGAGGTCGATGTCGGCGATGGTCACGCCGGCGTTGAAGCCCGACTGCGACACCGCGATCGACATCAGGGGTTGCGAATCCGTGAAATAGGCCGGCGCGTAGCTGACGCCCCGGATCACGGTTTCGGTAAAGCGCGGGTCGCGGGAAAAATCGCTGCCGTCATTTACCGTGATCGTGGTGCGCGACAGCCGGAGCTGCTCGCGGCCGCTGCCGTTCAAGAGCCGGAGCTGGCTGACCGCCGGCACCTGGTTCAGCAGTTGCGTGTAGTCGGCCCGGTGCTGCTCCAGGGTCTGGGCGCTGGCGCGGGTCACCCAACTGATCTGCCGGCCGAGATCGCTGACCGATTGCTCGATCCGCCGCGCCGTCGCCTCGGCCTTTTCCGACATCGCATCGGTCAGCGTGGTCTTGGTGGCGCGGTAGCTGATAAAGGTCTCGATCGCGCCGTTGACGGCCAGCACGAACACCACAAGGCCGACCAGCGCGAGGACGTATTTGGCAAACAGGCCCTCGCCCAGACGCCGGATTTTATCCCTGACCCCGATCATCCAAACCCTCGGAAGCACCGCCGGACGGCGGCAGCCATGGTCGTCTCAGCCGTGGCCTCTGTAGCACAAATCGAGCGGGCTTGGCCCGGGCGCCTGCCGGCGTGGTTAGCCGCGCTGCCGATGGCAGAGATATCGCGTGCGGCACCCCCCACCCCGACCCTCCCGCAAGGGGGGAGGGCGCGGGGAGGGGTTGGGGGTGGGGGCAACGGCGTCAGCGGTTGAACAATTGCCGCAGCACGTCATTCATCGGCTGGCTTTCCGGCGCCGCCGCATTGGGATCGGGCTGGACCGGGGGGACGGCGGCGCGCCGGGCGTCGTCGTCGAGACATCGCGGCTGCGGCCGATGCCCTGCTGCAGCAGGTTGCCGAGGGTCTCGCCGAGCTTGCCGCCGAGGGCGTCGGACGTACCGGCGCCGCCGGTCGCGCTGCCGCCCAGGCCGCCGAGCGCGGCATTGGCGCCGAACAGGCCGGTGCCCATTTCCTTGAGCTTGGCATAGGCGGCATCGGGATTGTCCAGCATGCCGGCCATGTCGGGATAGATCCGCGGCTGGTCCCAGGGGCCGTCGATCACCACGGGGATGCCGAGCCCGACCGGGTCGGCGGCGCGGCCCTGGCCCTCGGTGGTCATGACGAGCTTGGGCTCGACCCGGAACGCCAGCGCCTTGCCGGCCAGGTCGACCGTGCCGGCGCCGGTCACCCGCACCAGCGGGCCGACCAGGTTGAGATCGTTGGTCACCGCCTGGCCCTTGTCGACCCGGAACGAGGCGCCGAGCTGGCTCAGATCGGTGGCCTGCTTCTTGCCCTCCTGCCATCCCGACAGCGTGCTGGAAGTGAGCGAGCGGATCATCTGGGCGACGTTGAGGCCGCGCACCGCGCCATCCTGCAACACCGCGAACACGGTGCCGTCGAGGCTCGACATGATGGCATGCGGGCTGGCGCCGGCGGCATGCAGCGTCAGTTTCGCCTGCAACTTGCCGTCGAGCTTGTCGAAGCCAGCGGCGCTCTGCAGCAGCGGCAGCGCGCGCACCCCGGCGAAGTCGCTGTGCAGCGCGTAAGCGGGGCTGGCCGCCGAGGCGTCGATGACGAGCTCGCCGCTGGCCTGACCGCCATAGGCGCCGAGATTGGCAACGCCGAGTTTGACAATGCCCCCGGCCAGCGTCGCCTCGATCTCGGCCGGCGCGAAATGCTCGTCGCCGACAATCAGCTCGGCCGCGGAGATCCTGGCCTGGGCGTCGACATAATTCAGTCCGGTGAAGTCGAACGGTGCATTGCTCCAGGGCTGCGATGCCGCCGGCGCCGGACGATCCCCCGCCAAGGCGAGCTCCAGGCGCTGGAAATCGAGGTCGAGCTTCACCAGCGGCTTGCTCGCGATATCGACCGAGGCCCAGCCGTTGAACGCCCCGTCGCCAAGCGCGCCGCTAAGGCCGTTGATCATCACCACCGCACCGTTGAGCCGCAGCTCGGCCTTGGCCGACAGCGGGCTTGGCAGCACGCCGGGCGCCTCGAACCTGAGGTCGACCGGAATGTTCTGCCGCCCCAGTGGCGGAGGCGGCGCCACCGCCTTGATCTCGACCGTCAGCGGCTGCCCGCCGGCGCGGGCATGACCGGTGATCGCGATGGCGCGGTCGGCCGCGATCACGGCGGTGGCACCGATGCCCTCGATGCGATTCTCGACGCGGTCGCGCAGATTGGAAAACACCATGGTGCCGTCGCTCACCGTGACGCGATCGATCGAGAATGCCGGGGCGTCGCTGTCGCCGGTGGACGCCGCGGGCTGCGAGGACGGCAAAGGCTGCGCGCTGCGTTCGCGCCGCAACGGCACGTTCAGGATCGGGCGGACGATGGCGAGTTCGGTGATCTCGGGCTGCCCCGACCACAGGCTCTTCAGGGTGATGTCGGCCTGGACCCGGGTCACGGTCAGGCGATCGCTGCTGCCGCGGTCTTTCGGGTCCTGCAGCGTGACGTCGTTCAGGGTCACGTTGAGCGACGGCCAGACCCCGATGCGGGTGTTGCCCCCGACCGCCAGCCGATAGCCGGTCTGTTGCTCGACCCGCGCCTGGATGGTCGAGGTCAGGAAGTTGAAGGGAATCCCGATCACCAGCAGCAGTCCGATCACGACAATCACGGCAGCGGTGGCGGTCCCGATGATTTTCAAGGCTCTCATGACGACATTCCAGACCGGCACGCGGCATCGATGGCGGCGGCGCGTGTTTGGGCGCGGCCGATGGCTCAAGCTTATCCCGGAATAGCGGAACAGCTCAAAGGACGCCAAAATAATCCGAAGCTACTGCAAAGATATGTGACTTATGACACACTTCCCGGCAGCCAGATCTTGATACGCCTGTTTTGACATCCCGAAAGGCAATGCCATGAGCAAGCAGACCGAATTCGCGGTGATGCTGAAGATGAATCCGATGTTCGCGGACCTCGGCGCCGACGAACTGCAGCGGATCTCCGGCCTTTGCCACACCCAGCAGCTCGCGCTGGGCGAAATGCTGTTTCAAAAGGGCGACCCCGGCAATGCCCTGTACGGGGTGCGCCGCGGCCAGATCCGGATCGAAACCGGCGCTTCCGACGGCAGCCGTCTGACCCTGAATTTCATGGGCCCGGGCGACCTGTTCGGCGAGGTCGCGGTGCTCGACGGCGAGAGCCGCACCGCGGACGCGATGGCGGGCGAGCCGTCGGAACTGTTCGTGCTGCGGCGCGAGGATTTCCTCGCCCATCTCGAGCGCGAACCGCGCGTCGCGGTCAAACTGATCCAGCTATTGTGCCAGCGGATTCGCTGGATGAGCGAGCGGATGGAGGAATCGGTGCTGCAGCCGCTGCCGGTCCGGCTGGCGCGCCGGCTGTGCGCGCTGGCCTCCGATTTCGGCTCCGAGGTGCACATCTCGCAGGAGCAACTCGGCATATTCGTCGGCGCGGCGCGCGAAAGCGTCAATCGCCAGCTTCAGAGCTGGCGCAAGGAGGGCATCCTGGACCTGCAGCGCGGCCGCATCCTGCTGCAGAACATCAACAAGCTGACCGCGGTGGCGCGCAACGAGTGACGGCCGCGCCGGCGCGGCTATTCCGCGGCCGGCGACCGCACGATCGCCGGGGGTGTCGGCGGCTGCCTGTGATCGCCATGTCCGGCCGGCGGATGCTCGGCATCGCCGGTGGAGACGATCAGCTTGCTGCCGAAACGCCAGATCAGCGCGCCGAGATCGTCCATCATCATGAACATCGCCGGCACGAACACCAGCGACAGCACGGTGGAGAACAACAGCCCGCCGATCACGGCGAGCGCCATCGGCGAGCGGAATTCGCCGCCGGCGCCGAACGCCAGCGCGCTCGGCATCATGCCGGCGGCCATCGCAATGGTGGTCATGACAATGGGGCGCGCGCGCTTCATGCCGGCGTCGATGATGGCTTCGTCGCGGGGCTTGCCGTCGCGAATCGATTCGACCGCGAATTCCACCAGCATGATGGCGTTCTTGGTGACGATGCCCATCAGCATCAAAATGCCGATCCACACCGGCGTCGTGAGCTGCTTGCCGGTGACGAGCAGGGCCACGATCGCGCCGCCGATCGAGAGCGGCAGCGAGAACAGGATGGTGATCGGCTGCAGGAAGGTGCCGAACAGCAGCACCAGCACCGCATAGACCATCATCAGGCCGGCGGTAATCGCGGTCGCAAAACCATCCGACAATTCGTTGAGGCTTTCGGCGTCGCCGGACGGGCTCACCTTGACGCCCTTGGGCAGGCTTTTCATCACCGGCAGATCGTAGATCTTCTTGGTGGCATCGCCGAGCGCGGCGGTGCCGACCAGATCGGCAGCGACGGTGGCCTGGCGCTCCCGGTCATAGCGGTTGATGCTGGTCGGGCCCTGGTCGAGCTTGATGTCGGCGACCACCGAGAGCGGCACGCCACCCTTTTCGCCGTGTTCGCCGAGCGGCACCCGCAGCTCCTCGAGCAGCGGCAGGTCGCCGCGCGCGGCATCCTCGAGCTGGACCCGGATCGGCACCAGCCGGTCGCCGGCGTCGAACTTGGCGAGCGCCGGGCCGACGTCGCCGATGGTGGCGACGCGGATGGTCTGCGACAGGCTTTCGGTGGAGACGCCGAGACGCGCGGCGAGATCGGCCCGCGGCTGGATCCGCAATTCGGGCCGGTCGAGCGAGGTCTCGGAAATCACGTTGGCGATGATCGGAATGCGCTTCATCTGGGTCGCCAGCTCGCTCGCGACATTGCCGACGATGCCGCTGTCGGCGCCGGTCACGACCAGCGAGATCGCGCGCAGGCCGTTTTCGTCGAGGAACCAGAACCGGATATCCGGGACGTTCTCGAGCTCCTTGCTGATCTCGAGCTCGAGCTCGCGCTGGGTGATCTTGCGTTCGGTCTTCGGGGTGTAATTGATGATCAGCGCCGCGCGGCGGACCTCGAAGGTTCCCGGCGGCACCCGGCCGCCATCGACGAACACGCTCCGGACCTCGGGATGCTTGCGCAGCCGAGCCACGATCTCCTCGGTAACCTTTTCGGTGTAGGCGAGTTGCGAACCGGGCGGCAGTTCCATCGCGAGCAGCGAGCGCGCGGTGTCCTGCGCCGGCAGGAAGCCCTGCGGCAACAGCGTGATGCTCCAGATCGAGGCGGCAAAAATGCCGAACCCGATCAGGACGGTGATGAAATGGTGCCGAACCGACCAGGTGACGAGCCTGGTATAGCCCTGCAGCACGCGCCCCGGCGGCGGATCGTGATGCGGACTATCCTTCAGGAAATAGGCGGCCAGCACCGGCGTGACGAAGCGCGCGGCGAGCAGCGAGAAGAACACCTGCACCGAAACCGTGATGCCGAATTGCTTGAAGAACTGGCCGGCGATGCCCGACATGAAGCTGGCCGGCGCGAAGATCGCGATGATGGTGAGGCTGATCGCGATCACCGCGAGCCCGATTTCGTCGGCCGCCTCCAGCGCCGCGCGGTAGGGCGACTTGCCCATCCGCATATGGCGCACGATGTTCTCGATCTCGACAATGGCGTCGTCGACCAGGATGCCGGTCGACAGCGTGATGGCCAGGAAGCTGACCAGGTTGAGCGAGAATCCGAGCAGATCCATCGCCCAGAATGCCGGGAAGATCGACAGCGGCAGCGAGATCGCGGCGATGATGGTGGCGCGAATATCGCGCAGGAACAGCAGCACGACGATGACGGCGAGGATGGCGCCCTCGAACAGGGTCGAGATCGCGGCCTCGTAATTGCCGTGGGTGAATTCGACCGAGGTGTCGATCAGCTTGAGGTCGACGTCGGGATAGGCCACCTTGAGCGCGTCGATCCGCTTCTGCACGAGGCCCGCCACCACCACGTCGCTCGCACCCTTGGAGCGCTTGATGCCGAGCGCCACCACCGGCTCGCCGTTGAAGCGGGCAAAGGTGCGGCGGTCGGCGATGGTGTCGGTGACGGTACCGAGATCGTCGAGCCGAACTTCGCCGCCGGTGAACAGCGGGATCATGGTCCCGGCGAGCTCGTTGAGCGTCTTGGCGCCGGCCAGCGTGCGGATCGCCTGATCGTTCTTGCCGATCTCGGCGCGGCCGCCGGCGAGGTCGACATTGGTGCCGCGCAGGCTCTGGCTGACGTTGACGGCGGTGAGGCCGGCGGCCTGCAGCCGGTCGGGATCGAGCGAGACCAGGATTTCGCGCTCGACACCGCCGATACGCTCGACCTGGGCGACGCCGCGCACCCCCTGCAGGGCGCGTTTAACGACGTCGTCGACGAAGTAGGATAATTGCTCGGGCGTCTTGCCAGGCGATATCGCGGCATAGGTCACGATCGGCAGGCCGATCACGTCGACGCGCTGGATCAGCGGCTCATTGACGTTTTGCGGCAGGTTGGCGCGCACGCGGGTCACCGCGTCCTTGACGTCGTTCAGCGCGCGGTCGGTGTTGGTCTCGAGCGCGAACTGGATCGTCGTCAGCGACAGGCCGTCGGTAATCGAGGATGAAATATGCCGCACGCCCTCGACGCCGGAGACGCCGTCTTCGATGGTCTTGGTGACCTGCGATTCGAGTTCGGCCGGGGCGGCGCCGAATTGCGACACCGCGACCGAGATCACCGGGATGTCGGCGCTGGGCAGCCGTGTCACCGCCAGCTTGGTGAAGCTGACCCAGCCGAGCACCAGGAGGATGATCGAAAACACCACGGACGGAAGTGGATTGCGGATCGACCATGCCGAGATATTCAGAGCCATCAGCGTACCCGCGTCCGATCGAGGTCCTCGGCGAACATGGTCTTGATCTGGTCGCCGTCGTGCAGCGAACTGCCGGCGTCGGCCACCACGATTTCGCCGACGTCGAGGCCTTCGAGGATTTCGATGCTGGTGTCGGACACCAGTCCGACCCGGACGTTGCGCGTCTCCACGGTGGTTCCTTTGACCACCTGAACCGTCAGATGGTCAATGGCGGTGCGGGGAATGGCGACCCCGCAACTGCGCTTGGCGTCGATATTGGCGCGCGCGAACATGCCGACCTTGAGCGAAGGATTGTAGCTCATCGATATCCTGACATGGCCGAGCTGGTTGGCGCGATCGATTTGCGGCGAGATCAGCCTGACGCGCCCGACCATATCCGGCGCATCGTCCCGGCTGATCCGCGCCGTCGCCCCCGGATTGAGCTTCAGCATGTGGATGGCCGGTACTTCGGCATCCAGTTCGACCTCGTTGTTGATGGAAATGCGAAACAACGGCCCGGCCTGGGGCGAGGCGGCCGCCCCCACGATGGTGTTGACCTGGGTGACCAGCCCGGGCGCCGGGGCGCGCAGTGAAACCGGCGCCGACCTCGCATTGCTTCCGGGCTGTGCTGTCGGCGGGGTGAGCCGGGCCAGCTCCTGGTTCTCCGTGACCATGTCGCCTTCATGGACCATGAGATCGGTAACCCTGGATCCTTCCTGTTCGACGCCGACCACGGCTTCCCGGCGTGGCACGATAAATCCGGTGACCCGCACCAGATCGGAGAAGCAGGCATTGGTCGCCTTGGTGACCACCACAAGGGCGCTGCTCGGCGTGCCCTCGTCCGCATGATGGGAACGGTGTTCGTTCCAGTAATAGCCGGCCCCAAGGACGACAACGCCGCCCACCGCCAACGCAGGTTTGAGGTATTCGGAGAGCGTCATCGCCGGATCAATCCAGAACTGTGGCGCCGGGGACGCGGCTTTGGTTGTCCGGAAGGGTCAGGCCGGGCTCCGCCACGAACGGCGTCCCGCAAGGGGGCGGGACGCACTGTAACGGCAAAATCCGGCTTGAGCCACGACCGATCTCACTTCGAGGCGGTGGCCTTGTTCGTCATGTTGACGACCTGCACCCGGCGGTTCGCTTCCGCCATCGGTTGGCTCGGATCCTTGAGCTTGGTCTTGCCATATCCGACGGTCACAAGGTCGGTGCCGGCGATACCGAATTTGTCGACCAGAAAATGCTTGATCGAATCGGCCCGCCGTTCGGACAAGTCCTGATTGTAGGCCTCGCCGCCGGCGGCGTCGGTGTAGCCGGCGACGAGGAAGGTCGAGCCCTTGAGATCCGGATTGATCAGCGCGCGTCCCAGCGCCTGCACCGAGGGCAGCGACTTCGCGCTGATGTCGGCGGAATTGTAGTCGAAGTTGATCTCCAGATCGATATTGGGCTTGTCCTTGGCGATGGTGGCGATTTCCTCGCGTTCGCCGGCCGAGAGCGAGCGCGTGGTCCGGTTGCGAATGGTCTGAACGAACTTGCCCTCGGCGGCGACCGCCGCGGGATCGGCCTGCGGCCCGACCGACAGGCTCCGGGTCAAGGGCTTCTTGGCCGGGGCCAGCGCCCGCACGATCTGATCCTCGGTGACATCGTCGCCGGCGCGAGCTTGTCCCGCGGCGACGGAAAATACCGCACCCATGGCCACGACCGCGAGCATCGCGGTCAGGTTTCTCATTCCAGAGATTTTTGTCATAGCCCCATCCTCCTGCGCAATCTGCGCGGTTCCAATCAATTCTCAAACCAGCCGCGGGTCACCCGATCACCGCATGGCTTCTCATTGGTCTCGGGACCCTGCCCAGGGTTCGAGGAAACCTGCGGTCCGGCTCAAATTGCCGTCAGTTGACGCCGTAACTGGCGAACTCCTTGACTATATTCGGATCCATCGCCTTGGCGTTCGAGATGTCCAATTCGCCCTCGGAAATCGCGCCGTTGCGCTGTCTGGCAAGCCCGCGCCCGTACAGCGACGACGTCAGTCTCGGATTGATCCTGAGGGCGGCGTCGAAATCGGCAATCGCGTTTCTGGCCTGGCCGTATTTCAAGTTCAGCAGGCCGCGGCTGTCCAGTGCATCGACAAAGTTCGGACGCAGCCGCAGCGCCTCGTTGCAATCCTTCAAGGCGGCCTGCAGTTCGCCGATCACCGTGCGGGTCCAGCAGCGGTTGTTGTAGGCTTCCACGTCCCTTGGATTGAGCCGCAGCGTGTCGTTGAAGTCGTTGATCGCGAGGTTGTAGGCGCCCTTGCTGGCATAGACCTGGCCGCGCCGATAATACGCGTTGGCGTCGTCGGGATTGCTGGCGAGCCTGCTGGTCAGGTTCTTGATGGTCGGGTCGTCGGCCAGCGCGACCACCGGCGCGGGTTCGGGTTGCGCGGGTCGCGCGGCCGGAGGGATCGCGGCCGGTCCGGCCGGCTGCGGGTTGTCGACTCGCGGCAATGGCGGGGGTTGCGGCGCAGGCGGCGGATTGTCGATTTGCGGCAATGGCGCAGGCGGGGGGAGCGTCGCCACCGACGGGCCGGGCGGTCGCGCGCCGCTACCCGGGATAAACGAAAAATCCTCAGCCAGCGACGACGAGATCCACGGCATCTGTTCCCTTCGCGAAGCCCGGGTAACGCCGACGCGGGTCCGGTTCAGCGTCTCCTCCGCCATCAAGTCGGGGACGCGAATCTCCTTGAGCAGTTCCTGCACGAACAGGCTGTGGTCTCCGCCATTGTCTGATATCACCGAGCCCAGTGCCGCCGAATACATCACCAGCGTTCCGTTCGGTGCAATCACCGGCGCAAGGCCGGCCGAAAAGCTGCGGAACCGGCGCTCGAACGGGTTGCGGCGGCTGGCGTCGAGCAGGGCGATCTTGACACCGGCACCGCGGTTGTTGATTTCGCCGAGAACTGTTTCGAGGCTGAAGCCGTCGCGGCGAACGTCGGGTTCGGTCCAGATCTGGGCGTCGACCGGGATCATGTAGCTCTGCCGGGCGGCCTGGACGCCGAAGCCGCTGAAGAAGAGCAGCACCACCGATCCGGGCTTGATGCGTCCGTAGAGGCGATCGAAGGCGCGCCGCATGCCGTCGATGTTCAGGTTTTCTCCGACCTCGACATTGAAGCCGTCACGCCTGAGCTCGTCGGCGACGTCATGGGCGTCGTTGATCGGCTCCTTGAGCGGCGCCTCGGCATCGGGATATTTGGCGTTGCCGATGACCAGTGCGAACCGGTCGGCATGACCGTCTGCGGCGATCGACCGGCTGAGCGGCGCAACCGAAAAAATCAGGGTCACAAGCAACGCGAGGTAAATTCTCATGTGACGGCAGTCCAGCCCGCAAGGCGCCGATCCCAGCACGCGCCTCGGCGACCTTACTCTACGCAAACCGCATTATCAAACCGGACCCGCAAACCGTCAACTCCTTGCGGACTCGCGGATATCGCGGCAATTAACGCCACGCCAGCGCGTTTTTCCGGGGAATAGACCGCACGGCAATGATGCCGCACGATCACCGGCCCCACGCCGCTCGGATCAGCATCGATGTGATGGACCCCACATGGATCGGCGGTGACATGCGCGCTCCGAGGTTTGACCTTTGCGGGTGACGGTGGCTTGGTGGTGCCGTCGATCCGTCCCGCCACCAGCAAAAGCGAAACCGATGGCAAACCTCCACGAAATCTATGCGCTCCGCTACGCCACCATGTCGCCGCGCACGCCGCAATTGAATTATCTGCTGCCCGATCCGCACGAGACCGCCGCCCAGGACCTCGATTATTTCGTCTGGCTGATCCGAGCACCGGGCCGCGATATTCTGGTCGATACCGGTTTCAACGCCGAAGAAGCCAGGGCGCGGGCGCGCAAGCTGACGCTCAATCCCGTCGATGCGCTCGATCGCTTCGGCGTCAAGGCCGACGGCATCAAGGACATCATTGTCACCCATTTGCATTATGACCACGCCGGCAATCTCGATCGCTTTCCCCAGGCGCGTTTTCATCTGCAGGAACGCGAGATGAGCTATGCCACCGGACGTTGCATGTGCAACGGCATGCTGCGGCATCCGTTCTCGATCGAGCACGTGACGCTGATGGTGCGCCATGTCTATGGCGAGCGCGTTACCTTCCATTCCGGCGATGGCGAGATCGCGCCGGGCGTGACGGTGCATCGCGTCGGCGGTCATTCCGATGGCTTGCAGGTGGTGCGGGTCGAGACCGGGCGTGGACCGGTGGTGCTGGCCTCGGATGCGGCTCATTACTATGGCAATCTGCATCGCCGCAGCCCGTTTCCGATCGTCTACAATGTCGGCGACATGGCGCAGGGCTGGGAAACCGTCGAGCGGCTCGCCGGCCATCCCGACCGCTTCATTCCCGGTCACGATCCGATCGTGAGCGAAATCTACCCGCGCGCCAGCGACAAGGTCGATGCCTTCGCACTGCACCTGAAACCCTCGCGCTCGTTCGTGAAATAGCGCTGGTGACGGATAAACCTCAATACGCCTCTTTCGCGCTGGCGGCCGCGCTGGTCTGCACCAGATCGAGGCTATGCTCGATCTTGCCCAGCAGCAGCGCGAACTCCCGGCGTTCGCGTGCGGACAGGCAGGACAGGATCTGCTGTTCCCGGCGCAGCAGGCGCGGGATCAGTTCCTCGTAGAGCGCGCGGCCCTTGCGCGTCATGCGCAGCCGGAATTCGCGGCGGTCATCCGCATTGGCGACGCGTTCCACCAATTGCCGCCGCGTCAGCGCGGTGACGGCGCGGCTGATGGTGGATTTGTGGGTCCGGGTGCAATGGGCGATGAATTGCGCGCTGCAGGCATCCTGGCGGAAACCGAGCGTGGCCAGTACCCGCCATTCCGGGATATCGAGCCCGTATCGCTGCTGATATTCGACCGAAAGTGCCGCGCTGACCTCGGCCGCGAGCCGGTTGAGGCGGAAGGGCACGAACCTGAAGAGGTCGAGTTTTGGCAAAAATCGCTCCAATTTGAGTTGACGCCGGAACGCCCGCGGAGTTTAGATAGTTGCAGATGAGACTATCTTAGCGGGGCCGCGGTCGCTTGGCCAGCGCGAAGTCCTCCGGGAAGCGATGTGAGCGCATGACGCAGCCATCCAACATCCAGTTCGGCTACCGGCGACATCGCGATCAGGATCGCGATGCCGCCGATGCGGCTGAACATCCGGTGGTGGTGGTGGGTGCCGGGCCGGTCGGGCTGTCGCTTGCGATCGATCTGGCGCAGCGCGGCCAGCCGGTTCTGCTGCTCGACGACGCCGACCGGATCGGCGAAGGGTCGCGCGCGATCTGCTTTTCCAAACGTTCGCTCGAATTCTGGGACCGGCTGGGGGTTGGCAGCCGCATGGTCGAGAAGGGCGTGGTGTGGAGCGTCGGCAGGATCTTTCACGGCAACTCCCAGCTTTACCAATTCAACCTGCTGCCGGAGGACGGGCACCGGCGGCCGGCCTTCATCAATCTCCAGCAATTCTACGCCGAAGCCTATCTGGTGGACCGCACGCAGCAACTTGCCGCGATCGACCTGCGCTGGCGCAACAAGGTGACCGCACTGCAACAGCGCAACGACCACGTGGTGCTGGCGATCGAAACCCCGGAGGGGTCGTACCGGGTGCGCGCGAACTATGTCGTGGCTTGCGACGGCGCGCGGTCGTCGCTGCGGCAAATGGTGGGCGCGGAATTCACCGGGCAGGTGTTCGAGGATCAGTTCCTGATCGCCGACGTCAGGATGACGGCGGAGTTTCCCACCGAGCGGTGGTTCTGGTTCGATCCGCCGTTTCATGCCGGGCGCTCCGCTTTGCTGCACAAGCAGCCTGACAACATCTGGCGGATCGATCTGCAACTCGATCCGGATGCGGATCCGGCGATCGAGAAGCGCCCGGACCAGGTGCGGCCGCGGATCGCGCGCATGCTGGGCCACGATCAGTTCGATTTCGAATGGATATCGCTCTACAAGTTCCAGTGCCGCCGGATGGAAAAATTCATCCATGGCCGGGTGATGTTTGCTGGCGACGCGGCGCATCAGGTCTCGCCGTTCGGGGCGAGGGGCGCCAATTCGGGGCTGGAGGACGCCGAGAATCTGGCCTGGAAGCTCGACCGCGTGCTGCGGCGGACGTCGCCGGAAACCCTGCTCGACAGTTACCATGTCGAACGCGGCACTGCCGCCGACGAGAACATCCGCGAATCGACCCGCTCGACCGATTTCATGGCGCCGGTTTCCGCCCAGGAGGCGCGGCTGCGCAAGGCGGTGCTGTCGCTGGCGAGAGAAACCGAATTCGGCAAGCGCATGATCAATGCCGGGCGGCTGTCGGTGCCCTCGATCTATCACTCGCCGCTGTCGACGGCGGACCGCGACGACTGGCGCGGCGGCCCGCAGGCCGGAGCTTCGATGCTCGATGCGCCCCTTGCCGGGGCTGCCGGAGCCGCTACATTTTTGACGGAAGCCTTTATCAGGGCTGGAACGCGGTTCACGCTGCTGGAATTCAGCAATGGCGCCGCGGTCGATCCGCCTGCTGGCGTCGGAGTGATCCGGATCGGCGGCAGCGACGGCTTTTCCGATTGCGCGGGGCTGGCGGCCGCGCGCTACGACGCCAAACCGGGCACCGCCTATCTGTTGCGGCCCGACGGCTATGTCGCCGCGCGTTTCCGGCAGCCGACGCGGGCCGCGCTCGACGCCGCGCTGGCGCGGGCGACCGGCACGATCTGAGGTGACGCCCATGGCATTGTCGACCAGTTCGAATTTCGCCCGGCCCGATGACGCGTTTCGCGCCATCGTCGAAGCCCATCGTGGACTGAGCGACTCCGAGAGCGCCGATCTCGACGCCGCCCTGGTCCTGATCCTCGCCAATCACATCGGCGACCTCGACGTGCTGCGCGAGGCGATCGCGCTGGCACGGCGGCGGACGCTCGATCCGAGCCAGCAGCAGCAACAGCAACAGCAATAAAGCCAGAGGGAAATCCAATTGATGGCCAAGGGATTTGCATCGACCTCCGACATGGCGGAGAAGAAAGTCACCTTCTCCGAGATCGGCACCGACCTCTACGCTTTCACCGCCGAAGGCGATCCCAATTCCGCGGTGATCGTCGGCGACGACGGCTGCATGGTGTTCGACGCGCAGGCGACGCCGGCGATGGCCAACAAGGTGATCGAGCGGGTGCGCACGGTCACCGACAAGCCGATCAAATATGTCGTGCTGTCGCACTATCATGCGGTGCGGGTGCTGGGCGCGTCCGCCTACCAGGCCCAGGCGATCGTCGCCTCGCAGGAAACCTACCGGCTGGTCGGGGAGCGTGGCCAGCAGGATTGGGATTCCGAATATGGCCGCTTTCCGCGCCTGTTCCAGGATGCCGGCAGCATTCCCGGCCTGACCTGGCCGACCCTGACCTTCGAAGGCGAGATGTCGATCTATCTGGGAAAGCGCGAAGTGCGGCTGCTGCAGCTCGGTGCCGGGCACACCTCCGGCGATATCGTGGCGTGGGTGCCGGACGCCGAGGTGATGTTTTCCGGCGACCTGATCGAATATCATTCGGCCTGTTATTGCGGCGACGCGCATCTGCGCGAATGGCCGGCGACGCTGAACGAAATTCGCGCCTTCAATCCCAGGGCGATCGCGCCGGGGCGGGGCGATGCGCTGAAGGGGCTGGCAACCGGGCGCGAAGCCATCGCGATGACGCGCGACTTTGTCACCACCCTGTACGGCGCGGCGGAAACCGCGGTGGCGAAGGGACGCACTCTCAGGGATACCATGGCGGCGGCCCGCGAGGTGATGGATCCGAAGTTTTCCGGCTTCGCCATCTACGAGCATTGCCTGCCGTTCAACGTCTCGCGCGCCTTCGACGAAGCCTCGGGTATCGACGATCCCGTGATCTGGACCGACACGCGCGACCGCGAAATGTGGGCCAGCCTGCAAGGAGGATGACCATGAATATCAACGCCTCGCCGGACACCATCAACCGCAGCGTCGTCAGCATCACGCCGGGCTACATGTCCGGCTTCGGCAACAGCTTTGAGACCGAGGCGCTGCCGGGCGCCCTGCCGATCGGACGCAATTCGCCGCAGCGCTGCGCCTACGGGCTTTACGCCGAGCAATTGTCCGGCTCGCCCTTCACGGCGCCGCGCGGCAGCAACGAGCGCTCATGGCTGTATCGGATCCGTCCGTCGGTCCGGCATTCGGGTCGCTTTGCCAAGGTCGATGCCGGGCTGTGGCGCTCGGCGCCGTGTCACGAGGTCGAACTGCCGATCGCGCAACTGCGCTGGGATCCGGCGCCGATCCCGAAAGCGGACCTGACTTTCCTGCACGGCGTGCAGACCATGACCACGGCCGGCGACGTCAACACCCAGGCCGGGATGGCCGCGCATGTCTATCTGATCACCCGCTCGATGGTCGATCAGCATTTCTACAATGCCGACGGCGAGATGCTGTTCGTGCCGCAGCAGGGCAATCTGCGCTTCGTCACCGAGTTCGGCCGCATTGACGCCGAGCCCGGCGAAATCGCGGTGATTCCGCGCGGGGTGAAATTCCGGGTCGAGATTCCCTCCGGCCCCGCGCGCGGCTATCTCTGCGAGAATTATGGCGGCGCCTTCACGCTGCCGGAGCGCGGACCGATCGGCGCCAATTGCCTGGCCAATGCGCGCGACTTCCTCACCCCGGTCGCGGCCTATGAGGACAAGGACACGCCGACCGAACTGTTCGTGAAATGGGGCGGCGCGCTGTTTGCGACCAGGCTGCCGCACTCGCCGATCGATGTGGTGGCCTGGCACGGCAATTATGCGCCCTACAAATACGACCTGCGGAGCTTTTCGCCGATCGGCGCGATCGGCTTCGACCATCCCGATCCCTCGATCTTCACCGTGCTGACCTCGCCGTCGGAAACCGCGGGCACCGCCAATATCGATTTCGTGATCTTTCCGGAGCGCTGGGCGGTGGCGGAGAACACGTTCCGTCCGCCCTGGTACCACATGAACATCATGTCGGAGTTCATGGGGCTGATCTACGGGGTCTATGACGCCAAGCCGCAGGGTTTTACCCCCGGCGGCATCTCGCTGCATAATTGCATGCTGCCGCATGGCCCGGATCGCGAGGCCTTCGATCACGCCAGCAACACCGAGCTCAAGCCGGTCAAGCTGACAGGGACCATGGCCTTCATGTTCGAGACGCGCTATCCGCAACGCATCACCGCCCATGCCGCCAATTCGCCGACCCTGCAGGACGATTACGCCGATTGCTGGAAGGGCCTGGAAAAGCGCTTCGATCCGAACCGGCGGTGATTTTCCACGACATTCCGGGGCGACGCGCCAGCGTCGAGCCCGGAATCTCGAGATTCCCCGCTGCGCGATTGCGCATCTGAGGTCTGGTCCTTCGGACCATCCCGGAATGATGGTGAATGGGTTCCTCGAAACACAAGGACCAGAAATCTTGCCCCATCCCAACGATCCCGCGCTTCGTTCCTTCGTCGAGGTCGATCCCGCCTCCGATTTCCCGATCCAGAATCTTCCCTATGGCGTGTTTTCGTCCAGGGACGGCCTGGCGCCGCGGGTCGGGGTCGCGATCGGCGACCATGTGCTCGACCTCTGGGAGCTCGAGCAGGACGGGCGGCTGGATGTCGGCGAACTCGGGGTGTTTTCGGCGCCGATGCTCAATCCGTTCATGGCACTGGGGCCGAACGCGTGGTCGCGCACCCGGGCGCGGATCAGCGAGTTGCTGCGCCATGACAACCCGGAACTGCGCGACAATGCGGAATTGCGCGCGCGTGCGCTGGTGCCGATGGCGGATGCGAAGCTGCATCTGCCGATTGCCGTCGCCGGTTACACCGACTTCTATTCGTCGAAGGAGCACGCCACCAATGTCGGCGTCATGTTCCGCGGCAAGGACAACGCGCTGCAGCCGAACTGGCTGCATATGCCGATCGGGTATAACGGGCGCGCCTCCACCGTGGTGGTCAGCGGCACCGCGGTACGCCGGCCGCGCGGCCAGTTGAAACCGCCGAATGTCGAGCTGCCGAGCTTCGGGCCGTGCAAGCGTCTCGACTTCGAACTCGAAATGGGTGTGGTGATCGGACAATCGTCGGCGATCGGCGAGATGCTCAGCGAGGCGCAGGCGGAGCGGATGATCTTCGGCTTCACGCTGCTCAACGACTGGAGCGCGCGCGATATCCAGCAATGGGAATATGTGCCGCTCGGACCGTTCCAGGCCAAGGCGTTCGCGACCTCGATCAGTCCCTGGATCGTGACGCGCGAGGCGCTGCAGCCGTTCCGGATGCCGGGGCCGGCGCAGGATCCGGTGCCGTTGCCGTATCTGAGGCAGGCGCAGCCCAACAATTACGATCTCGAGCTCGAGGTGGTCTTGCGTGCGGCGACCATGAACGCGGCCGCCAATATCTGCCGCACCAATTTCAAATACATGTACTGGTCGTCGGTCCAGCAATTGGTGCACCACGCCTCCAGCGGCTGCGCCATGAATGTCGGTGATCTCCTGGGCAGCGGCACCATCAGCGGACCGGAAAAGCATCAGCGCGGCAGCCTGCTCGAAATTAGCTGGAACGGCGCCGAGCCGGTCGAACTCGCCGACGGCATCAGGCGA
This sequence comes from uncultured Alphaproteobacteria bacterium, assembly GCA_963748165.1. GTDB lineage: Bacteria > Pseudomonadota > Alphaproteobacteria > Rhizobiales > Xanthobacteraceae > Bradyrhizobium. Next base: position 16,625 of record CAVVIM010000004.1, on the reverse strand, counting down.
ACATTTCTCGAGGACGGCGATTCGCTTGCGATGCGCGGCTGGTGCCAGGGCAACGGCTACCGCATCGGGTTCGGCGAGGTCGAGGGCACCATCCTGCCGGCGGAGTGATTGGCGTCGCTCGCCTCCCCGTTATTGCGAGGAGCGTAAGCGACGAAGCAATCCACGCTCTTCGTCCCTGACGATGGGTTGCTTTGCTTGCGCTCGCAATGCCAGCGTTTGGTGCGTAGGGTAGACAAAGCCAACGGGTCGCGCGAATGCGCGCCCGATGACAGACTCCGCGTGCCCACCAACGGTCGGCTTAAACGAAGGATCGGTGGGCACGGCGCAAGAGCGCCTTGGCCCACCCGACCGACTCCTCGCTCACCGATCCTGCGGCGCAATGCCGCGAATGCGGGCGGAATGCGCGGCGACGTCGTCACGGCCGTACTTCAGATGGACGCGCTTCTCGGACGGCGGCTGCTTGGCGGCCGACGCGCCCGGCCGCCACTCCCTGGCCGGACGGATCGGCCGTGGCGCGAAGCCGCCGCCGCAGTTCGGGCAGACATTGTCGAGCCTGTTCTCGACGCAGTCGGCGCAGAACGTGCACTCATAGCTGCAGATGCGGGCCTCCGTTGCATTCGGCGGCAGGTCGCGGTCGCAAAATTCGCAGTTCGGTCGGAGTTGCAGCGCCATGGACGTCTCTCGCCGGGTCAGCCGAAGCCGATCATGGCAAATCCGCCTCGGCATGCGAATGACAAATCTCCCTCGTTTCCGGACATGCCGATGCTAGCGCGGCAGCGCCGCAAGCGGCAGCCTGGCGCTTTGCTTCAGGCGATCCAGCACGATCGAGGAGCGCACATGCGCCACGCTCGGGTGCGGCATCAGCACATTGTTGACGATATCGGACAGGCTCTTGAGGTCGCGCAGCACCACCTTCAGCACATAGTCGGCGTCGCCGGTGAGCGAATAGGCCTCCTGGATTTCGTCGACACGGTTGACCAGCGCGCGAAACCGCTTGGCATTGTCGGGCGAATGGGTCGCCAGCGTAATGTGGATGAAGGCGATCAGGTTGAAGCCGAGCGCCTCGGCGGCGAGATCGGCATGATAGCCGGCGATCACCTGCTCGGCTTCGAGCCGCATGCGGCGCCGCGAGCATTGCGAGGCCGACAGCCCGACGAGATCGGCCAATTGCTGGTTGGTCAGGCGGCCGTCATCCTGCAGCGCCGCCAGCATTTTCAGGTCAAAGGCGTCTACCGGGATCATGCGTAAACATCGCAATCCATGCACAGAACATGCATCATTCTAGCGAATTTGCTGCCGTTTTGCACGCACTTTGCGCCCAAAATGGCCGAAAATACGCCAACGCCAGCAGCAGGAGATTCGCCATGGGTCCATTCCCGCACGACGCACCGGCGGCGACCATATCGGACGCCAATCCGATGGGCACCGACGGCTTCGAATTTGTCGAATACGCCCATCCGGAGCCGGCGCAACTGCACGCGCTGTTCAGGCTGATGGGCTATGTCCCGGTCGCCCGCCACCGCGCCAAGAAGATCACGGTCTATCGCCAGGGCGACATCAACTATCTCGTCAATGAAGAGCCGGGAAGCCACGGCTTTGCCTTCGTCGCCGCCCATGGGCCGTGTGCGCCCTCGATGGCGTTCCGGGTGGTCGATGCGAACCATGCCTATCAGCGCGCGCTGTCGCTCGGCGCGGAGCCCGCCGACATTGCCTCGGCGCGGAAGGCGCTGGATGTTCCCGCCATCAAGGGCATCGGCGGCAGCCTGCTGTATTTCGTCGACCGGTATGGCGCCAAGGGCTCGGCCTACGATACCGAGTTCGAATGGCTGGGGGCGAAAAACCCGCAGCCGGCGGGCGCCGGCTTGTTCTATCTCGATCATCTCACCCACAACGTCCATCGCGGCCGCATGGATGTCTGGACCGGCTTCTATGCAAGGCTGTTCAATTTCCGCCAGATTCGCTTCTTCGATATCGAGGGCCGGGCATCCGGCCTGTTCTCGCGGGCGCTGACCAGCCCCGACGGCAAGATCCGGATTCCGATCAACGAGGACGCCGGCGATTCCGGCCAGATCGAGGAATATCTCAACGTCTACCGCGGCGAAGGCATCCAGCATATCGCCTGCGGCGCCAGGGACATCTACCGCACCGTCGAAACGCTGCGCGCGGCCGGCCTGCCGTTCATGCCGTCGCCGCCGCAAACCTATTTCGAGAACATCGATGCGCGGCTGCCCGCGCATGGCGAGGACGTTGCACGGCTGCAGCGCGACGGCATCCTGATCGACGGCGAGGGCGTGGTCGATGGCGACCACACCAAGGTGCTGCTGCAGATCTTTTCCGCCAATGCGATCGGGCCGATCTTCTTCGAATTCATCCAGCGCAAGGGCGACGACGGCTTCGGCGAGGGCAATTTCAAGGCGCTGTTCGAATTGATCGAGGAAGACCAGATCCGCCGCGGCGTGCTGACCCTGAAGGGCGCGGCATAACCGGGACGGTGCGTTAGCACCAGACGGTAGGGTAGACAAAGCGAAGCGTGCCCACCGCGACTGAAACGGTGGGCACGCTGCGCTTGGCCCACCCTACTACTACGGCTACCTCTTCGTCTTCCACGCCGCCGCCACCTCGGCGATATCGGCCTTGGCGGCATCGCGGATCGCCGATGGCGTGCGCGAGAAGCGCGGTGCCGGGGCGGGCTGGGTGACGCCGTGGCGGGTGACGAAGATCTCGCGCGCGGCCATGTGCGGATGGCCGGGCGCCTCGCTCATGGTGAGCACCGGCGCGAAGCAGATGTCGCTGCCTTCCATGATGCCGCACCACTCGTCGCGGGATTTGGTCTTGAACACCTGCGCCAGTCTTTGTTTCAGCGCCGGCCAGGCGTCGCGGTCCATCTGCGCGTCGAAGTCGGCGTCGGAAAGGCCGGCATGCTGGCGCAGCAGTGCGTAGAATTGCGGCTCGATCGAGCCGATCGAAATGAACCGGCCGCAGGAGCATTCGTAGACGCCATAGAAATGCGCGCCGCCGTCGAGGAAATTGCTGTCGCGCTGCTCGGTCCAGCGGCCGGCCGCCGCCATGTCGAAAAACATCGACATCAGCGAGGCCGCACCGTCGCACATTGCGGCGTCGACCACCTGGCCCTTGCCGGATTGCGCGGCTTCCAGCAGTGCGGCGAGCACGCCGACCACGAGGTAAAGCGCGCCGCCGCCGAAATCGCCGACCAGATTGAGCGGCGGCACCGGCTTGTCCTTGCCGCCGATCGCGGCCAGCGCGCCGGTGACCGAAATGTAGTTGATGTCGTGGCCGGCGGCCTGTGCCAGCGGACCCTCTTGGCCCCATCCGGTCATGCGGCCGTAGACCAGGCGCGGATTGCGCGCCAGCACCGGTTCAGGCCCGAGCCCGAGCCGCTCCATCACGCCGGGACGAAAACCCTCGATCAGCGCATCGGCATGGCCGAGCAGATCGAGCGCCTGCGCGATGGCGGCCTTGTCCTTGAGGTCGAGTTCGATCACCTTGCGGCCGCGACCGGCCACCGATTTGAGGGTTTTCTTGGCGCCGATCCGGTCCAGCGTGACGACATCGGCGCCCATGTCGGCCAGCATCATGCAGGCGAACGGCCCCGGTCCGATGCCGGCAAATTCGACAATGCGAAAACCGGCGAGCGGGCCGGAAATGCGGGTGGCGGACTGAGGAGCTGGCTTGTCGAGCACGTTGGGTTTCCCGGTGATGAAAAGGGGCGGCGTACCGATTTCTGCTGGTCAAAACGTTACGCCTTGCAGGAAAGCTGGCAAGCGGCTTTTGCCCGGCGCCTGCGGCCAAATGCAAAACGGCGCGCAGGGTTGCGCGCCGCTTGCCGCATCTTGCGCGGGACGCGCGGTCAGCCGGCGTCGGCGACCGCGCGCTGTGCCATCACCTTGATCAGGTTGGCGCGATAGGCCGCCGAGCCGTGAATATCGGCGAGCAGGCCATCGGCGGCGATCTTGACGCTGTCGAGCGCGCCCGGCGACCAATTGGCCTTCAGTGCGGCCTCGATCGCCGGCAGGCGCATCACGCCGTTCTGCGAGGCGCCGGTGGCGGCGGCGCGCACATCGCCCGCCTTGGTCTTCGCCACGAACACCGCGGTCAGCGCGAAGCGCGAGGCCGGGTGCCGCATTTTCGAGTAACCGGCCTTGGCGGGGATCGGGAACGAAATCTGGGTGATGATTTCGCCGTCCTCCAGCGCGGTCGAGAACAGGCCCTGGAAGAACTGGTCCGCGGCGATGGCGCGCTTGTTGGTCTTGATCGTCGCGCCCAGCGCCAGCACCGCGGCCGGGTAATCCGCGGCCGGATCGTTGTTGGCGATCGAGCCGCCGATGGTGCCGCGATAGCGCACCGCCGGATCGCCGAGCACAGTGGTCAGCGAAACCAGCGCCGGAATCGCCTTCTTGACCTCCGCGCTGCTCAGAATGGCGAAGTAGGTGGTTGCCGCCTTGATGGTAAGCGTGTCGCCGGAGGATTCGATTCCGACCAGGTCCTTGATCCGGGCGAGGTCGATCACGTCCGAGGGCGAGGCGAGGCGCTGTTTCATCACCGGCAGCAGCGTATGGCCGCCGGCGAGATATTTGGCGTCGGAACCCTTGGCGAACAGCGCCGCCGCTTCGTCGACGCTGGAGGGCCGGTGATAGGTGGTCTCGTGCATGATCGTTCTCCCTCTCAGCCGTGGATCGCGTGCCAGACGCGGTCGGGAGATGCCGGCATCTCCAGTTTGTTGTTGCCGATGGCGTCGGTGATGGCGTTGATGACGGCGGCCGCCGCACCGATCGCGCCGGCCTCGCCGCAGCCCTTGACGCCGAGCGGATTGCCCGGACACAGCGTCGTGGTGTGCGAGACGTTGAACGAGGGCAGATCCTCGGCCCGCGGCATCGCATAGTCCATGAAGCTCGCGGTCACGAGCTGGCCGCTCTGGTCGTAAACGGTGTTTTCCATGAGCGCCTGCCCGATCCCCTGGGCGAGACCGCCATGGACCTGGCCTTCGACGATCATCGGATTGATCAGCCGGCCGAAATCATCCGCCGCAACGAAGTTGACGAACGAGGTCTTGCCGGTACCGGAATCGACCTCGACTTCGCAGATGTAGGACCCGGCCGGGAAGGTGAAATTGGTCGGGTCGTAGAACGCGGTCTCCTTCAGGCCGGGCTCCATGCCGTCGGGCAAATTGTGCGCGGTATAGGCCGCGAGCGCCACCATCGGCAACGCCAGCGCCTTGTCGGTGCCGGTGACCTTGAACTGGCCGTTCTCGATGACGATGTCGTCCTCGGAGGCTTCCATCTGATGGGCGGCAATCTTCTTGGCCTTGGCCTCCATCTTCTCCATCGCCTTGACGATCGCGGTGAGGCCGACCGCGGCCGAACGCGAACCATAGGTGCCCATGCCGAACTGCACCTTGTCGGTGTCGCCGTGCACGATCGACACCTGGCTGATGGGTACGCCAAGCCGTTCGGCGATCACCTGACAGAAGCTCGTCTCATGGCCCTGGCCGTGGCTGTGCGATCCCGTCAGGATTTCGATGGTGCCGACCGGATTGACGCGGACTTCGGCGGATTCCCACAGCCCGACGCCGGCGCCGAGGCTGCCGACCGCTTTCGAGGGCGCGATGCCGCAGGCCTCGATGTAGCAGGAGACGCCGATGCCGCGCAGCTTGCCGTCCTTTTTGGCCTTTTCCTTGCGGGAGGCGAAGCCGGCATAGTCGATCGCCTTCATCGCCGCATCCAGCGACGCATTAAAGTCCCCGATGTCGTAGGCCATGATCACCGGGGTCTGGTGCGGGAAGCTGGTGATGAAGTTCTTGCGACGCAATTCGGCGGGATCGACCTTGAGTTCTCGGGCCGCCGTCTCCATCAGCCGCTCGACCACGAAGCTTGCTTCGGGCCTGCCGGCGCCGCGATAGGCGTCGACCGGCGTCGTATTGGTGTAGACGCTGATCACCTCGGCGAAGATATTGGGAATGTTGTACTGGCCCGACAGCAGCGTGGCGTAGAGATAGGTCGGCACCGAGGAGGAGAACAGCGACATGTAGCCGCCCAGATTGGCGTAGGTCTTGACCCGCAAGCCGGTGACCTTGTGGTCCTTGTCGAGCGCCAGCTCGGCCTTGGTCAGGTGGTCGCGGCCGTGCGCGTCGGTCAGGAAGGCCTCGGTGCGGTCGCTGGTCCACTTCACCGGACGTCCGACCTTCTTCGAGGCCCACAGCGCGACCATTTCCTCGGGATAGATGAAGATCTTCGAGCCAAAGCCGCCGCCGACATCGGGCGCGATCACCCTCAGCTTGTGCTCCTGCGCGATGTTGTAAAACGCCGACAGCACGAGGCGGGCGACATGCGGGTTCTGCGAGGTCGTGTAGAGCGTGAAATGCTCCTCCGCGGCATCGTAATCGGCGATGGCCGCGCGGGGCTCCATCGGGTTCGGAACCAGCCGGTTGTTGGTGATGTCGAGCCCGACAACATGTGCCGCCGACTTGAACGCTGCATCGGTCGCGGCTTCGTCGCCGATGGTCCAGTCATAGATCACGTTGCCCGGCGCTTCCGGATGAAGCTGCGGCGCCCCCGGTGCGATCGCGGCCTTGATATCGGCGGCGGCGGGAAGCTCCTGATATTTGACGGCGACCGCTTCGGCGCCGTCGCGCGCCTGATTGCGGGTCTCGGCGATCACGACCGCGACCGCCTGTCCGACAAAGCGCACGGTATCCGGCGCCATCGCCGGCCAGGCGCCCATCTTCATCGGCGCGCCGTCCTTGGAATGAATCATCCAGCCGCAGATCAGGTTGCCGATCTTGTCCTCGACCAGCTCCTTGCCGGTGAGCACCGCAACCACGCCCGGCAGCTTGATGGCTTCGGTGGTGTCGATGCCTGCGACCTTTGCGTGGGCGTGCGGACTGCGCACGAAGGCGGCATAGGTCATGCCGTGCAGGCGGATATCGTCGACGTAGCGGCCCTTGCCGGTGATGAATTGCTTGTCTTCCTTGCGCAGCACCCGTGCGCCAATGCCTTCAACGCCCATCTTTCAGTCTCCCTACCGGAGTTTTGCTGTCCGCCATTTCCATCGAAATTCGGCGGTCTTGACCGCGGGCGCGGGCCCGCAGCCCGTTATTCCGCGGCCTGCGCGACCTTCATGCGGCCGGCGGCGTCGAGCACCGCCTTGACGATGTTGTGATAGCCGGTGCAGCGGCAGATGTTGCCTTCCAGCTCCTGGCGCAGGGTGGCCTCGGTGAGGCCGCTGCCATGACGCTTCACGATATCGATCGCCGACATGATCATGCCGGGGGTACAATAGCCGCATTGCAGCCCGTGATTGTCGCGGAAAGCCGCCTGCATCGGGTGCAATTCGTCGCCCTTGGCGATGCCTTCGATGGTGATGACACTGGCGCCGTTGGCCTGTCCGGCCAGTACCGTGCAGGACTTCACCGCGCAGCCGTCGATATGGACAACGCAGGCGCCGCACTGGCTGGTATCGCAGCCGATATGCGTGCCGGTCAGCCCGAGATGGTCCCGCAGCACATGAACCAGCAGCGTCCGGTCCTCGACATCGGCCGACACCGCCTTGCCGTTCACTGTCAGTTTGACTGTAGACACGCGTCGTCCCTCCCGATCGATTTTAGTTAGTCCAATTAGAGACAGAGGACCCCGACTTTGCAACTACGATTTTCGTCGCGGAGGGACTTGCCGACGCCGGCCGCCAATCCCGGCGCTGCGAACCAGAGCGTTTTCGAGCGAAGCGGGTCCCGGTTCGCGTGCAGAAAACGCGTCAAAACAGCAAACCAAGCCCGGTTCTGATTCAATCAGACCGAACCGGCTTTGGCGGTCGTCTGGGCGACACTTTGACGGTGCGTGTCACAATCGTGACTGGCGTCCTTTGGGCTTGCCATCCTGCCGATTGGCCACGGACCCGGTCGCGCCCAAAGCCGCGCCTCGGGAAGGAGTCGCGGTAAATTTACGGCGTTTTATCCATTTGGTTCTAGCTTCCGGCCGAGTCGGGAGCCCGGGCCCCCGGTTTGGCTGTGTTTTGCGAAAGAAAAGCGGGGGATTGAGGTGGGATTGAAGGGTATTTGGCCGCGATCACTGTCCCCAAAGCTCCCGGCCTTGCGGTTTCGCGCAAAAATCATGCTGGGCTTTTCCGTCGTGCTGGCGATCTCGGCGGTCAGCATGGGCATCGCCTATTTCGGCTTTGAGCGGGTCTCCGCCGGCGTGTCGTCATATCGGAACAGCGTGTCGGAAGCCGATCTGGCGCGCAACATCGACCGTGAACTGATTTCGTACCGCGGGCTGGCACGCTATTTTGTGGTCACCGGCAAGGAAGATGACGGCAAGGCGGCGCTGGCCGCCCAAGCCAGCCTGAAAGACGCCATCGACCGCGCGATGAAGGGCACCACCAATGCGGCGCGGCTCGACCAGGTCGCCCGCCTCGGCAAGGAATTCCAGGCCTTCAGCAGGATTTTCGCCGATATCCTCAAGCTCAAGCGCGCGAACGCGCTGTTGGTAGAGCGGCAGATTACGCGCGGCGGCAGCATGCTGCGTTACAAGCTCGACGATCTCGCCGGCAGCGCCGCCGACGCGGAACTGCCGGCGGTCGAACTCGGCGCCAAGCAGGTGCAGTCGCAATATCAGGCGGCCACCGCGATGGCCGACAATTTCGTCATCAGCTCCGACCCGGCGGCCGCCACCAGCACGCTGGCGCGCCTCTCCTTCGTTCAGAACTCGCTGCATGCGATATCCGCAACCGACGAAAAAATCCTGCAGACGATCACGGAGGCGTTTGAGCTGCTGGCGGATTACCGGAAGGCCTTCAGCCAGTTGGTCGACAACGCCAGGTCGATCGACCAATTGACGACCGCGATGGGCGGTTCTGCGGACGCGATCATGCAGGGCTCGAGCGCGATGAAAGCCGCCCTGCTGTCCGATCAGCAGCGGCTGGAAGCGGAGTCCAATGCGATCATTGGCGAGACCGAGCGCCTGCTGGTGACGCTGGCGGGCGGCGGCTTCCTGCTCGGCGCCGTGCTGGCGTTGCTGCTGGGCAAGGGAATCTCGCGGCCGATGACCGCGATGTGCCAGGCCATGCGCGAGCTCGCCGGCGGCAGGTTCGATGTCGTATTGCCCGGCCTTGGCCGCAACGACGAACTCGGCGAGATGGCCGCCGCGGTGGAGGAATTCAAGGTCCAGGCCGTTGCCAAGGCCGAACGCGATGCCGCGGCGCAGGATGCTCACAACAAGGCGAGCAGCGCCGCGCGCCGCAGCGAACTGATCCGCTTTGCCGATGAATTCGAAGCCGCGGTGGGCGCCATCGTCTCCAACGTCTCGGCGTCGGCGGTTCAGCTTGAATCCGCCGCCGGCACCCTGACCCGGACCGCGGACACCACCCAGAGCCTGTCCAACCAGGTCGCCGGCGCTTCGGAAGAAGCTTCCCAGAACATGCAGTCGGTTGCCAGTGCCACCGAGCAGCTTTCCGCCTCGGTCGATGAAATCGGCAAGCGGGTGCGCGAATCCAACCGGATCGCGGAGGCCGCCGTGCTGCAGGCGGAGCAGACCGACGGCCGGATCGGCAAATTGTCGCGCGCCGCGCAGCAGATCGGCGACGTGGTCAAGCTGATCACGGCGATCGCCGAGCAGACCAATCTGCTGGCGCTGAACGCCACCATCGAGGCCGCTCGCGCCGGCGAGGCCGGCCGTGGCTTCGCCGTGGTCGCATCCGAGGTCAAGTCGCTCGCCAGCCAGACCGCCAGGGCGACCGACGAAATATCGTCGCATATTTCCGGCATGCAGGGCGCAACGCAGGAATTGGTCGCCGCCATCAAGGAAATCGGCGGCACCATCGGCCAGATTTCGGAAATCGCCTCGTCGATCGCCACCGCCGTCGAGCAGCAGGGCTCGGCCACCCAGGAGATCGCGCGCAGCGTCCAGAGCGTCGCGCAAGGCACCCGGCAGGCAGCCGCCAACATCATGCAGGTCAATCGCGGCGCCACCGAAACCGGGTCTGCCTCGGAAGACGTGCTGAATTCGGCGCGGTCGCTCTCGAGCGAAAGCAAGCGCCTGCGCGCCGAACTCGACCGCTTCATGGCGAACATCCGCGCGGCCTGATTTCGCCGTCACGGACGCTCCATCCCATCCGTCATTCCCGGACGATGCGGAAGCATCGAACCCGGAATCTCGAGATTCCGGGTTCGCGCTCACGCGCGCCCCGGAATGATGGTGTGGACGGCCCCCGACGGCATCAGTGTGCCAGACTGGTGATATCGATTCGACCAGACAAGGGAGCCGTCCATGGGCGAGATTAGCATGATTGGTTTGGATTTGGCGAAGAACGTGTTCCAGGTTCACGGGATTGACGCGTCGGGAGGGGTGGTGGTGCGGCGTCAGCTTCGGCGTGGTGCGGTGGAGAAGTTTTTTGCGCAACTGCCGCCGTGCCTGGTGGGGATGGAGGCCTGTGGCAGCGCGCACCATTGGGCGCGGGTGATCGGCCGTTATGGCCACGAGGTGCGGCTGATGCCGCCGGCCTATGTGAAACCCTACCTGAAGCGCAACAAGAACGATGGCCGCGACGCGGAGGCGATCTGCGAGGCGGTGGGCCGGCCGACGATGCGGTTCGTGGCGGTAAAGAGCGTGGAGCAGCAAGCGACGATGGCGGTTCATACCACGCGGGCGCTGCTGGTGCGGCAGCGCACGATGGCGGCGAATGCGCTGCGGGCTGCGCTGGGCGAACTCGGGATCGTGGCGGCGCAGGGCATCAGGGGATTGCGCGAGCTGATGGCCCGGCTCGAAACGGCAAACGCGGAGATCCCGGAGCTGATGCGGGGCACGTTGCTGGTTCTGGCCAGGCATTGGCAGGCGCTCGATGCCGATGAGCGCGCGCTGGAGCGACAGATTACGCAAGCCGCCCGCGCCGATCGCGAGGCGCGCCGGCTGATGGAGGTGCCGTGCGTCGGCCCGATCATCGCCAGCACGGTTATGGCCAAGGTGGCTGATGCGAAGGTGTTCCGCTCGGGCCGCGATTTTGCGGCCTGGATCGGACTGACCGGCCGCGATCACGGCACCGGCGGCAAGCATCGTCCAGGCCGCATCTCCAAACGGGGCGACCGCATGCTGCGAGCCCTGCTGATCAGTGGGGCGAGCGGCTATCTGCGCCACCAGAAGCGGCGCGGTGTCAGCGACCCGTGGCTGCGCGAGCTGCTGGCGCGTCGTCCCTATAAGGTCGTCATGGTGGCGCTCGCCGCCAAGACCGCGCGTATCATCTGGGCCATGCTGGCCAAAGGAGAGAAGTACCGGGCTCGCGCGAGCGCGTCGGCTGCTGCCTGATTGGAGGGCGACAGCCGCCGCGCTCGCGCTCATCTGTCGGAAAGGGCAACTATGGTGTGATGGCAAAATGGTCAGGAAACCGGGATCGAAACACTCCGTACCGTCATCGCGCGTCACAGCACGCCGGAATGATTGGAATTCGATCCGCGATCTCCATCAGGGCCCGCGGTCAGCGACCGCATTCAGAGGCCGTATACATGACCGCACCCCGATCCGTTTGCCGAAACACCAAACAAGCCCTTGCCGAGAGGAGGCCGTCCATACATGACGGCTGAAAACATCGGTAGCCCCGGCCGCTTTGTTGACTTCGCTGGGTGGCGCAATTATGTATAGACATAACGCGCCGATCGCCGCCGACCGTCGCGGCCGCTTTGGCGAGGAGGTCCGCCGTTGCCGCCGATTTACATCGCCTATCTGAACCGCCTCGACATCGAAGAGCTCAAGATCACCGACGACGAAATCCTGTCGGCCATTGAGGGCAGCCTTGCCAGCCAGGGGCGCGGCGAGACCGTGATCGAACCGCGCATGCACCTCGAGCCCGGTGTCGCCAACGGCCATTTCAACGTGCTGCGCGGCGCGATCAAGGCGCCGGTCGACAGCGCAGGCGTCAAGGTGGTCGGCGACTTCGTCGACAATTACAAGCTCGGCTTTCCTTCCGAACTGGCGATCCTGGCCTTGTTCGATCCACGCACCGGCGCGCCCAGGGCGATCCTCGATGCGAGCGGCATCACCGACATGCGCACCGGCGCGGTCACCGCGATCGGTGCCAAGCATCTGGCGCGGAAAAACTCCCGGGTGCTCGGACATATCGGGGCGCGCGGGACCGCCTATTGGAACGTGCGGCTGCTCGATCATCTGTTCGATTTCGACGACATCCGCGTTCATTCCCGCCGCCAGGAAAGCCGCGACGCATTCGCCGAGCGCCTGAGCCAGGACCTCGGCAAGAAAGTGGTGGCGACCGCCGACTGGCAGAGCTGCGTCGAAGGCGCCGACATCGTGGTCGAGGCCTCGCGGCTTTCGGAGCCGACGCCGCTGCTGAAAACATCCTGGATCAAGCCCGGCGCGTTCGTGGTTCCTTACGGCACCATGAGCGCGATCGAATTGTCGCTGACCGACATCATGACCAAGCTCGTCGTCGATGATTGGGGGCAGTGCAAGGGCGGCAAGTTCGGCAGCCTGCGGGCGCATGTCGAGGCCGGCAAGCTTTCGGAGGCAACCCTGCATGCCGAACTCGGGCAGATCGTCGCCGGCCTGAAGCCGGGACGGGAAAATGATGCCGAGACCAATCTGTTATGGCACCGCGGCCTGTCGCTGTCCGATATCGCTCTGGGTCACGCGCTGCTGGAGAAATCGAAACGGCTCGGCATCGGGCAGCGGCTTCGCTTCGCGTGAGCTGACAGCATGGCCTATGTGGCGAATGCGCGGATGTATTCGGTCGATCCCGGCGCGGCGTCGGCCTGGAAGGAATTGTTCGAATGGCTCGCGCGCGCAAGCGGGGTCGATCTGCGCGTGATCGATCACGCGTTTCCGGCGCCGCTGGCCGAACTGTGGTCTCGCCCCGATCTCGGCTGCGCCTTCATGTGCGGCTTTCCCTACAAGCTCTCGAAACATCCGCCACGGCCGGTTGCGGCGCCGGTCCCGCTGAGCGGCCCGGTGCCTGGAAAGCCGGTCTATGCGACGCGTCTGGTCGTGAAGGCGGATTCCTCCTTTCGGTCGCTGCAAGACACCTTTGGCGGCCGAGCAGGCTTTACGGTCGAGGACTCCCATTCCGGCTACAACGCGTTGCGGCATCATTTGCTGCCGTATCGGCAGGCCGCGGGCGGCAACCTCTATCGTGCGAGCATCGGACCGCTGACCACACCGCGGCGCGTGATCGAGGCTGTTGTGGCCGGCGATATCGATGTCGGGCCGCTCGACAGTTATGTGCTGGATCTGCTCCAGCGTCATGAACCGGCGCTCGCCGCGCAGATCAGGGTCGTCGCAACGACGGATACAGCCCCGATTCCATTTCTGGTCGCGAGCCGCGAATGTCCCGAGCACATTGCTGCATCGTTGCGGACGGCGCTGATGGAATTTGGCGGCCTTGCCGCTTGCGGCGATCTCAGGCAACGGCTCTGCCTGCAGGGCTTCGCGCCGGTTGCGATCGGGGATTACGATTTGATGCTGCGTTGGGACGTCGAAGCGCGCGTGGCGGGATATGCGCATCCCGGCTGACGCCTCAGCCAAACCAGATAGCAGGGGTTCGCTGTGGGCACGATCCGAAAGCCCGTCATGGTGGTTCGGCTGACAACAGCCGCGTCGCCGTGATCGAGCATGGTGCTGTCTGGTCCCGAGATCACCGTCGTCATGCCGTCGAGCGACAGCGCCAGGGCGATGTCGTCGTCGCCAAAATCGCAGGAGGTCGGCTGCGCGATCCGCAACAGGCGGTGCTGGAACCGGCCGCGTCGCGTCATCACATTGAGGTCGGTGATCTCGCCCGCGGTCAGCCGCGCGGACGTCGGCGTGTCGCCTGGAAAATGCACCGGGTCGGCTCCGCTGGACAGTGTCAGCGGTGCGGCGTCGCCGATCGTCAGCACCAGGCCGCTTCCCCTGACGACGGCGAGGGTGCGGTCGATGCCGGCGAACGCGGAAAACGGTCCGTCAGACGCCACCAGCGCCAGGCTGACGCGCCAGTCGAAGTTTTCCAGCGAGGCGCCGGGCGGTCCGATGGCGATCTCGGTGGTCGAGCCTCCGCCGTTCTTCCACGGTGCCGTCTTGCACGCGTTGGCGCGAATGATCCGCACGGCCGTCTTCAGGCCAGGCCCGGCAGGTCGAGATGGTGTTGCCGGGCGCAGTCGATCGCGATGTCGTAGCCGGCATCGGCATGGCGCATCACGCCGCTGGCCGGGTCGTTCCACAACACGCGGCCGATTCGCGCCCCGGCCTCCGGGGTGCCGTCGCAAACGATCACCATGCCGGCGTGTTGGGAAAAACCCATGCCGACGCCGCCGCCATGGTGCAGCGAGACCCAGGTGGCGCCGCTGGCGCAATTGAGCAGCGCGTTGAGCAGCGGCCAGTCGGAGACGGCGTCGGAGCCATCCGCATCGCCTCGGTCTCGCGGTTGGGCGAGGCGACCGATCCGGAGTCGAGATGATCCCGACCGATCACAACCGGCGCCTTCAACTCGCCCTTCGCCACCATGTCGTTGAAGGCAAGGCCGAGACGGTGACGGTCGCCGAGCCCGACCCAGCATATCCGCGCCGGCAGGCCCTGGAACGCAATGCGCTCGCGCGCCATGTCGAGCCAGTGGTGCAGGGCCGCGTGATCCGGCAGCAGTTCCTTGACCTTGGCGTCGGTGCGGTAAATATCCTCGGGATCGCCGGACAGCGCCGCCCAGCGAAACGGACCGACGCCGCGGCAGAATAGCGGCCTGATATAGGCCGGCACGAAACCGGAAAATCGAACGCGTCGGTGACGCCTTCCTCAAACGCCATCTGGCGGATGTTGTTGCCGTAATCGACCACCGGAATGCCCATGCGATGAAAATCCAGCATGGCGCGGACGTGTTCCGCCATCGAGCGACGCGCCGCGCTCGCCACGCTTTTGGGATCGGTCTCGCGGCGGGCCTCCCAATCGCCGGTGGTCCAGCCTTTCGGCAGATAGCCATTGACGGGATCGTGTGCCGACGTCTGGTCGGTCACCACGTCCGGGCGCACGCCACGCCGCACCAGCTCCGGAAAAATCTCGGCGGCATTGCCGAGCAGGCCGACCGAGACCGGTTTGCGGTCGCGGCTCGCCCGCGCCATGATCGCCAGCGCTTCGTCGAGGGTCGAGGCCTGGCGGTCGAGATAGCGTGTACGCAGCCGCATCTCGATGCGCGACGGCTGGCATTCGACGGCAAGACACGACGCGCCGGCCATCACCGCCGCGAGCGGCTGCGCGCCGCCCATGCCGCCAAGCCCGGCGGTGAGAATCCACTTGCCCCCGAGATCGCCGCCGTAATGCTGGCGACCCAATTCGACAAAGGTCTCGTAGGTGCCCTGAACAATTCCCTGGCTGCCGATATAGATCCAGGATCCGGCGGTCATCTGGCCGTACATCATGAGACCCTTGCGATCGAGCTCGCTGAAGTGCTCCCATGTGGCCCAATGCGGCACCAGATTGGAATTGGCGATCAACACCCGCGGGGCGTCGGCATGGGTTCGAAATACGCCGACCGGTTTGCCGGATTGCACCAGCAGCGTCTGATCGGCTTCCAGCCGCTTCAAGGTTGCGACAATGCGATCGAAGCTTTCCCAATCGCGCGCGGCCCGGCCGATGCCGCCATAGACCACGAGCTCGCTGGGCTTTTCCGCCACGTCGGGATCGAGATTGTTCATCAGCATCCGCATCGGCGCTTCGGTGAGCCAGGATTTGGCGGATAGGCGGCTGCCATGCGGGGAACGGATCACGCGGGCATTGTCGATGCGGGTCATGTCTCAATTCCATGGCGGCGGGAGCGCGACGGGGCGGGCTGAGAAATGCCCCGCCACACCCGGCAGTGAAGCGGATTGAATCCCATTCGGTAGACCAGTTCGGCCGGCCGCTCGATATCCCAGATCGCCAGATCGCAGGATTTGCCGGCGTCCAGGCTCCCGGTCTGTTCGAACAGCCCGAGCGCCCGCGCCGCTTCGCGTGTTACCGCGGCAATGCATTCGTCGACGGTGAGGCGGAACAAGGTGGCGCCCATGTTCATCGTCAGCAGCAGCGAGGTCAGCGGCGAGGTACCCGGGTTGCTGTCGGTCGCCAGCGCGATCGGCACGCGGTGACGGCGCATCGCGTCGATCGGCGGCAACTGGTGCTCGCGGATGAAATAGAACGCACCCGGCAGCACGACGGCGACGGTGCCGGCCCGGGCCATCGCCGCCACCCCGTCCTCATCGGCATATTCGAGATGATCGGCCGAGAGCGCGCCGAACCGCGCCGCGAGCGCGGCGCCATGCAGGTTCGACAACTGATCGGCATGCAGGCGAACCGGAAGGCCGAGGGCCTGGGCCTTTGTAAATACCTCGCGGTCTGTTCCACCGAGAAGGCGATGCCCTCGCAGAACGCATCGACCGCGTCCGCAAGGCCGGCGGCGGCGATCGCCGGCAGCATCTCATCGCAGACCGCATCGATATAGCCGGGCTTGTTTGCTGCCATCTCGGCGGGAACGGTGTGGGCGCCAAGAATGTGGTTCGAACCGAGATCGGGCGCTCGCCGGCAAGACGGCGGGCGGCCTGCAACTGGCGCCGCTGTATCGAGTTCGAGGCCGTAGCCGGACTTGATCTCGATGGTGGTGACGCCCTCCGCGATCAG
>CAVVIM010000003.1:0-139891 GCA_963748165.1 uncultured Alphaproteobacteria bacterium | reverse complement strand
TCACGCTGTCGAAGCCGCATTGCGCGATAACTTCGGCGGAAAATCCCGACGGGATCGCAAGCCACGCATTCACCACGGCCTTGCCGGAGGCCCATATTTCCTTGACCTTGTTCGCCACTCTCTGTTCCTTCCCTGTTGACCAAACCGATCGTCATTGCGAGCCAACGGGTCGCGCGAATGCGCGCCCGATGACAGGCTCCGCGAAACAATCCACGGTGCCGCGGGAAAGATGGATTGCTTCGTCGCTTGCGCTCCTCGCAATGACGGCACACATCACTCCGTAACCCTTTGAATGCTCACTTCGCTGACACCGACCTCGCGGGCGGTATTCACTATCGCCGCCCAGGTATCGTCAGGCAAGGGCACGCCGTTTTTGGTGCGATCGGCCCGCATGCTGGCCTCCGGCTCGCCCGGAATCGAGCACGGAATCGATCCCGGCGGTCGGCGTGGCGTCCTTGAAATAGCTGACATAACGCGCGATTTCACCGTCGAAGAAATTTGCAGGGTCCACCACTTTGGGATCGATATAGATCGCGAACATGCCGTTGGCGAAGCGCCGGTTCGGCCCGGTGGCCCCGGTGCCGGTCAGGGCGCCGCCGAGCAATTCGCAGATCAGCGCGAGGCCCGAACCCTTGTGTTCGCCGAAGGCCCGGATGGCGCCCTTGCCGTGGCTGTGGTCGCGCGGCCCTTCGGGGTCGTGCGGGCCGTAGAGCACCGCCGGGTCTTCGCTCAAAATGCCGTCGAGATCGATCAGCGCGCCCTTTGGCAGCTTCTTGCCGCCCCGGCTTGCGACCAGCACCTTGCCTTCGGCGACGATCGAGGTCGCGAAATCCAGCACGATCGGCCCCTGCCCCCGACGCGGAATGCCGACGCAATAGGGTGCCGTCGACAGCCGCCGCTCGACCCCGCCATAGGGCGCCACCAGCACCGAGCCGGCGGCGTTGACGAAATGCACCGACACCAGTCCCGCGGCGGCGGCCATTTCGGCCCAGTCGCCGACGCGGCCGATATGCCCGGCATTGCGCAGCGCCACCGCGGCGAGGCCCGACGCCCGGCATTTTTCGATGCCGATCCTGACCGCCTGCGGCGTGACGGTCTGCCCGTAACCGAACTTGCCGTCCACCACCGCCAGCGACGGCGTATCGACCACGAGCTCGACGATCTGGTCGGGCACCACCGAGCCCATCTTTTTCCATCGGATGTAAACCGGGACCCGGATCACGCCGTGGCTGTCGTGACCGGTCAGGTTCGCGGTCGTGAGGTAGGTTGCGATGCGCCTTGCTTCCTCGGGCGAGGAGTTGGAACGGGCGAACACTTCCGCAACAAAATCGATCAGGTTCGGAACTTGGATCGTGACCATGACTCAATCACTCTTGGTTCAGGCGCTTGCACTCTTGGTTCAGGCGCTTGCTTTGGTGTCCCATGCGCGCGTTTTGCTCGACAAGCAAGACCGTGGTGTTGTGCCCGATCTCGGAAATGATGCGGAATACCGCCTGCAGGAGCTATGCATCCAGTTCGCAGCATCATGCAGATTTGCCTTCACTGCGCGCCTGCATCGTCGGCGCTTTCCCGGCCCAGCACCGGCAATTCCGCCAGGCTGCGCTCGAGCGCATGCAGCATGTCCTGCAGTTCGGCCAGCCGGCGCGCGCCGTAGTGCCGGGTCATGGCGGCGTAGATCGCCTCCGACGTCGGCGCGACCGCCTCGATCAGCCTCAGACCCTTGAGCGAGATCGAGACCACGCCGCGGCGCAGATCGGCTTGCGCCGCCCTCCGTTCGATCAGGTGCCGCGCTTCAAGATCGCGCAGAATTCGCGACAGGCTCGGACCGAGCAGAAAGGCGACGCGCGCGAGCTCGGTGACCTCGATGGCGTCGATCGCGGCGAGCGCCCGCAGGATCCGCCATTGCTGTTCGGTCAGGCCGTGGTCGCGCAGCGAGGGCCGAAAATGCCGCATCACCGCCTCGCGGGCGCGCAGCAACGACATCGGCAGCGAGCGGGAGAATTCGCGCATCGGCACACGCCGGCCGCCAGGCTCGGCCGCCTTTGTCGAAGCGGAATCCGTAAGCGAATGTTTCCGCGCCATCGTCTCTCGCCCTGATCTGCTTCGCCGCCTGGAATCGGCGGCAGCAATCTTTTTGCGCTGCAACAAGCGCGACACGGTTTGATCCGGTCCATTTAACATGTTAAGTAGATTTCCGCACCCTGTTTTCGCATGACCGCACAGGCCCGACCAGTATGGCGCTGACATTTCGCCTGATCCCGCAACCATCGCTGGAGTGATCCGGACATGCCGCATTTCACGCTCGAATACTCCGCCAATCTCGACCCGCGGCTCGACATCGGCGAGGTCGTCGAAGTCGTCCGCAAGGCCGCGGTCGAAACCGGGATCTTTCCGCTCGGCGGCATCCGTGTCCGCAGCGTTCGCTGCGAGCATTATGCGATCGCCGATGGCCGGCCGGATTTCGGATTTCTCGACATGGTGCTGCGGCTTGGCGAGGGCCGCGACCTCGCCGCTCGCAAGAAGGCGGGAGAACATATCTTCAAGGCGCTGTCCGCCCATCTCGATCCGGTGTTTGCCAACGGCAAATTCGCCTTGTCGTTCGACATGCAGATCAACGACAAGGAGACGAGCTGGAAGCGCAACAACATCCACGACGCGTTGAAAGCGGAGGCCACGCATGGCTAGCATCGCGCCGAAATCGGCAGACCTGTTCCAGGCCAACCGCGACCGCGCCGCCCCGCTGCTGGCGAAACTGAAGGCCGAAGGCATCGGTCACATGATCGACGGCAAGATCGTGCCGTCGATCTCGGGCGAGAGCTTCGAGACCAGATCGCCGGTCGACGGCGCGGTGCTGGCAAGCGTTGCCCGCGGCCGATCCGAGGACATCGACCGCGCCGCGACGGTGGCGGCTGAAGCCTTCAAATCCTGGCGCGCGATGTCCGCTGCCATGCGCAAGAAGCTGCTGCACCGCGTCGCCGACGCGATCGAGGATCGCGCCGACGATATCGCCGTGCTGGAATGCATCGATACCGGACAGGCGCATCGATTCATGGCCAAGGCCGCGGTCCGCGCCGCGGAGAATTTCCGGTTTTTTGCCGACAAATGCGCCGAGGCGCGCGACGGCCTCAACATGCCGAGCGAGGAGCACTGGAACGTATCGACGCGGGTGCCGATCGGCCCGGTCGGCGTGATCACGCCCTGGAACACGCCCTTCATGCTGTCGACCTGGAAGATCGCGCCGGCGCTTGCCGCCGGATGCACGGTGGTTCACAAGCCCGCTGAATGGTCGCCGGTAACAGCCGACCTGCTGGCCCGGCTGGTCAAGCAGGCCGGCGTGCCCGACGGCGTGCTCAACACCGTGCACGGCATCGGCGAGGAAGCCGGCAAGGCCCTGACCGAGCATCCCGCCATCAAGGCGATCGGCTTTGTCGGCGAAAGCGCGACCGGTTCGGCGATCATGGCGCAGGGCGCGCCGACGCTGAAGCGGGTTCATTTCGAGCTTGGCGGCAAGAATCCCGTGATCGTGTTCGGCGACGCCGATCTCGACCGCGCGCTCGATGCCGTGGTGTTCATGATCTACTCGCTCAACGGCGAGCGCTGTACGTCGTCGAGCCGGCTGCTGGTGCAGGAAAGCGTCGCCGAACAATTCATCGAAAAGCTCACTGCACGGGTCAGGGCGCTGCAGGTGGGGCATCCGCTCGATCCCGCCACTGAAATCGGACCGCTGATCCATGCACGCCATCTCGCCAAGGTCTGTGCCTATTTCGACGTCGCGCGAAACGACGGCGCGGTGATCGCGGTCGGCGGCAAGCCGCATGACGGACCCGGCGGCGGACATTATGTGCAGCCGACGCTGGTCACCGGTGCCCATCCCGGCATGCGGGTGGCGCAGGAGGAAGTGTTCGGTCCGTTCCTCACGGTGATCCCGTTCCGCGACGAGAACCACGCCGTCGAGATCGCCAACGGCGTGCCGTATGGCCTGACCGGCTATGTCTGGACTGCGGACATGGGGCGCGCGCTGCGGGTGGCGGATGCGCTGGAGGCCGGCATGATCTGGCTGAATTCCGAAAACGTCCGCCATCTGCCGACTCCGTTCGGCGGCATGAAAGCGTCGGGCATCGGCCGCGACGGCGGCGACTATTCCTTCGACTTCTACATGGAAACCAAACACGTCTCGCTCGCCAGAGGAACGCACAGGATTCAGCGCCTGGGAGTTTGACCGAAAACCACCGTGATTCCATGCCTGCGCCTGCCGGCGCATCCCGGAACGACGAACTCGATTTGAGGACACCGCATGCCCATCCCCCAGCCTATCTTCGAGCCGCCGTTCAACATCGTCAGGAGCAGCCATGCCGTGCTCGACGTGACCGACCTCGATGCCAGCCGCGAGTTCTATCAGAACGCGGTCGGACTGCATGTCGAGGATCGCGACAACGGCGCGGTCTATCTGCGTGGCAGCGAGGAGCATCAGCATCACTCGCTGGTGCTGCGCAAGGCGGCGGTCGCCGGCTGCAACCGGCTCGGATTCAAGGTCGGCAACGAGGCTGACCTCGACAAGGCCGCGGCGTTCTTTGCCGAAAACGGCGTCGCCTGCGGCTTTGCCGAGCAGCCGTTCCAGGGCCGCACGCTGCAATTCACCGACCCCCAGGGCTTTCAGATCGAACTCTACGCCTCGATGGAGAAGCGCCCGCATCTGTTGCGCCGCTACGATCTCTACAAGGGCTGCCATCCGCAGCGGCTCGACCACTTCAACGTATTCGCTGCCGAGGTTCAGGACACCGTCGACTTCTATGCGCGGCTCGGCTTCCGGCTGACCGAATATGCCGAGGAAGACGGACCGAACGGCCGCATCGCGGCGGCCTGGTTGCACCGCAAGGGCAACGTGCACGACTTCGCCATCACCAACGGCAAGGGCCCTCGCCTGCACCATTTCGCCTATTGGGTGCCGACCGCGATGAACATCCTGCATCTGTGCGACGTGATGGCCTCCAGCGGCCATCTCAAGAACATCGAACGCGGACCGGGCCGTCACGGCATTTCAAATGCGTTCTTTCTCTATGTCCGCGATCCGGACGGCCACCGCCTCGAGCTCTACACCAGCGACTACTTCACCATGGACCACGACCACGAACCGATGCGCTGGTCGCTGAAGGACCCGCGGCGGCAAACGCTGTGGGGCGCGCCGGCGCCGCGCTCCTGGTTCGAGCAGGGATCGCCGTTCCCGGGACAGAAGCTGCGCGATCCCCTGTTTGTCGCCGATGTCACGGTCGCCGACTGAAATCAATTCCCTGATAGCACTGGATCTCCGATGGGCTCGCCTCGCATCGCAACCTTTTCCATCGCCGGCTCGACCCGATATGGCGCCGTCGTCAATGACGGAATCGTCGACCTCTCCGCGCATTTTGGCAAGGAATACCCAACCCTGCGGGAAGTGGTTGCCGCCGGCGCCCTGACAAAACTTGCCGAACACGCGGCGCGGCGTTCGCCGGACCACGCCGTCGATGCCGTCACCTGGCTGCCGCCGATCCCCTCGCCGGAGAAGATCATCTGCATCGGCGTCAACTATCCCGACCGCAACGCCGAATACAGAGACGGCCAGGACGCCCCGAAATATCCCAGCATGTTCATGCGCACGCCGCGCTCCTTCGTCGGCCACCAGACGCCGCTGGTGCGCCCGCGCGCATCGGCGCAACTCGATTACGAAGGCGAACTCGTTCTGATTATCGGCAAGCCGGGGCGGCACATTGCGGAGGGTGCGGCGCTGGATCACATCGCGGCGGTCACGCTGTGCAACGAAGGCACCATCCGCGACTGGGTCCGGCATGCCAAGTTCAACGTGACGCAGGGCAAGAATTTCGACGCCACCGGCAGCCTCGGGCCCTGGCTCGTGCCTTACACCGATCTCTCCGAGATCGCCGACATCCGGCTGACAACGCGGGTCAATGGCGAAACCCGGCAGGATGACCGCACCGGCCGGCTGATCTTCGGCTTTCGCTATTTGATCAACTACATCTCGACCTTCACCACGCTGGTGCCCGGCGACGTCATTGTCACGGGGACGCCGACCGGCGCCGGCGCGCGGTTCGATCCGCCGCGCTACCTGAAGCCCGGCGACGTCGTCGAAGTCGAGGCCGACAACATCGGCGTGCTGCGCAACGGCGTGATCGACGAGACCCCATAACAACCTTCTGTGAGCGATTGGACAGAGCCATGACTTCAACCTCCGGCGGCGAAGCGATCGTCAGCGGCCTCGTTGCGCACGGCGTCGACACCGTGTTCGGCCTGCCCGGCGCGCAGATCTACGGACTGTTCGATGCGTTTCATCAGGCCCAGCTCAAGGTGATCGGCGCGCGCCACGAGCAGGCCTGCGGCTACATGGCCTATGGCTATGCGCGGGCCACCGGCCGGCCCGGCGTCTTCAGCGTGGTGCCCGGCCCCGGCGTGCTCAATGCCGGCGCCGCGATGCTGACGGCCTACGGCGCCAACGAACCGGTGCTGTGCCTGACCGGCCAGGTGCCGACGGCATTTCTCGGCAAGGGCCGCGGCCATCTGCACGAGATGCCGGACCAACTCGCCACGCTGCGGACGTTTGTCAAATGGGCCGAGCGGATCGAATATCCGGACGCGGCGCCGGCGCTGGTCTCACGCGCGTTCCAGGAAATGCTGTCGGGACGGCGCGGCCCGGTTGCACTGGAAATGCCGTGGGATGTGTTCACCCAGCGTGCGGAAGTCGGCGCCGCCAGGCCGTTCGATCCGCTTCCGGCGCCACGGCCCGACCCGGAACGCATCAAGGCCGCCGCCGCGTTGATTGCCGGCAGCAAGACGCCGATGATCTTTGTCGGCAGCGGCGCCATCGAGGCGGCCGATGAAATTCTCGAGCTTGCCGAGCTGATCGACGCGCCGGTGGTGGCGTTCCGCAGCGGCCGCGGCATCGTCAGCAACGCCCACGAACTGGGGCTGACGATGGCGGCGGCCTACCGGCTCTGGCCGAACACCGACCTCATGATCGGGATCGGCACCCGCCTCGAGCTGCCGACCATGTCGCGCTGGCCGTTTCGGCCCGACGGCCTGAAATCCATCCGCATCGACATCGATGCATCGGAAATGCGGCGGTTCACGCCGGACGTCGCCGTCATCGCCGACGCGCAGGCCGGCACCGAGGCGCTGCTCGCCGCAGCGAGAAAGCGGGGCTATGCCAAAACCAGCGGCCGCCGCGCCGCGATCCGCGAAGCTTCGGCCCACGCGCTGCAGCAGATCCAGAAGGTCCAGCCGCAGATGGCGTACCTCAATATCCTGCGCGAGGTGCTGCCGGAAGATGCGATCGTGACCGACGAATTGTCGCAGGTCGGCTTTGCCTCCTGGTACGGCTTTCCGATTTACCGGCCGCGCACCTTCATCACCTCGGGCTATCAGGGCACGCTCGGCTCGGGCTTTCCCACCGCGCTCGGCGCCAAGGTGGCGCATCCCGACCGACCGGTGGTCGCGATCACCGGCGATGGCGGCTTCATGTTCGGCGTGCAGGAACTTGCGACCGCGGTGCAGTTCGGGATCGGCGTGGTCACCCTGGTGTTCAACAACAATGCCTATGGCAATGTGCGGCGGGACCAGATCCAGCGCTTTGACGGCCGCGTGGTCGCCTCCGACCTGGTCAATCCGGATTTCGTCAAGCTTGCGGAATCGTTTGGCGTGAATGCTGCGCGAGTGACATCGCCCGAGAGGTTTCGTCCCGCACTGGAACAGGCGCTCGCCGATGGCGGCCCCTATGTGATCGCGGTCGAAGTGCCCAGAGATTCGGAAGTCAGCCCGTGGGCGTTCATTCATCCGGCGATGCCGTAATGCCTCGATCGTCATTCCGGGCGATGCGATAGCGTCGAACCCGGAATGACATCTAAACCCGCCGCGGTGCGGCGACCTGCTGAGCCCGGGACGCCGCCATCACCAGCAGGCCGGCGCCGGCGACCGACCAGCACGCTACCGGCGCCCAGTGCAGCAGCGGGGCGTATTCCGGGAGCTTCTGCAAGCCGCCGGCGACCGCCGCCATCCGCGCGAATGTCGCCAGTGCCAGCGCCGAGAACACCAGACCCACCACCTTGCCTTGCGCGCCGCTGTCACCGATGGCGAGCGCCGCCGAGACCGCGCTCATCAGCATGCAGCCCCAGGCCGCGCCGGCGACAAATTGCGCCACGATCAGCGTATTGAGATTGCCGGCGAGTTCGGCGCCAAGCACGGCCCCCGCCCCGAGCAGGCCGGCCGCGCCCATCACCACCAGGCCGCCGCGGCGCCTGGCGACGGTGCTGGCCGGAAACATCGCGATGTTGAACCCGATCCAGAACACCGGCAGCAACCACTGCAGATCGTCCGGCTTGGCAAAGCGCAGGAAAAACGGCCCGCTATTGATGCTGAAATGCAATTGGTAGCCCAGCGCCAGAACGACCATCGATGCGATGAAGATCAGCGGCACTCGTCCAAGCGGCCTTGCAGCCGCGGCTGTCCGGTTCGGCGCAGGTCTTGCCGCCAGACCGCGTTCCACCCCGGACAATGCCAGCGTGGTGATCAGCAGGACCGCGCTGGAGATCACGAAGGGAAGCCGCGCGTCCTGATTGCGCAGCGCCACGCCGAGATAGGGCGACACCGCGCCCGCCAGACCATAACCCAGCATCGCAAGCGCCGACAAAAACGGAATCGACGGCCGGGCGGCATATTTGCCGAGCAGCATCAACGGCGGCGCGCGCAGTGCCGATGAGGTGACGGCCCAGACCAGGATCAATGCGATGAATGCCGTACGGGCGCCCGGGCCGGTGCCGGCCACGAACGGGAGCGCGACAAAGGCCGCGCACGACACCGCGGTCAAGCCGATGACGGTCCTGCCGAGCCGGCCGACCACGGCGGCAATCCTGTCGGCTGCGATCCCCATCGCCGTGTCGGTGATGGTGAAGACCGCCTGATCCATCATCAGGATCAAAATGACGGCGGATGGCGCGATTCCGACTTGCGCGGCGAGTTTCGGCAGATAGATGGCGTAGGTCGTCCAGCCCAGCGTGAACACCAGTTGCAACACGGCGAGATAGACGCCGGTGCGATTGGCGCTCGTCTTGCTGGCAGTCGCCGACAACTGGAGATTGCTCATTCCGCCCCCGGGCGCGACAGCATATCCCAGCGAAGGCTGATGAAACAGCACCGGCGCGATGAGGCAATTTGCCCCGGGGCCTAGCGCGCCCTGCGAAACGTCAGATTGATGCGCTGCCGGCCCATCAGCGCGTGTTCGCCGTCGGCGAGCGGCGCAACACCGTGAAAGGCGAGCCGCGCCGGGCCGCCCCACACCACGACATCGCCATGCTCCAGCCGAAGCCGTCGCGGCTTGTCGCTGCGCTTCAATCCGCCGAACAGGAAAATCGCCGGCAAGCCCAGCGAGACCGAGACGATCGGCGCGCCGAAATCATGCTCGTCCCTGTCCTGGTGCAGCGCCATCCGCGCGCCCGGCTGGTAGCGATTGATCAGGCAGGCATCCGGTGAAAATCCGCCGAAGCCCGCCTCGGCCGCGGCCTGCCCGGCCAGCTCGCGAAACGACCGCGGCATCGCCGGCCATGGCTTCGCCGTTTCCGGATCACTCTCACCATAGCGATAGCCGCTACGATCCGTGATCCAGCCGAGACTGCCGCAATTGGTCATCGCGACCGACATTTGATGGCCGCCCGGCGTCACCATATGCCGAAACGGCGCCTGCGCCGCCACATCGTGCAGCGCCGCGACCAGTTCGGACTCGCCTCGAGCGGCCAGCCCGCGCAGCAGTACGGCGCCATCCGCTATATCCTGCCGCGAGGGCCGCAAGCCGGGAACGCTGTCAAACAAGTCCACTTTCAATCGGCCCGCCGTCACTTCGCGTCGTGAAAGATGATGCCAACGGTATGGCGGTGCCCGGAATGGATCCGGCTCACGCCATGGCGGAGATTAACCCGATAGAAGCCGCGCGTCCCCTGCACCGGCCGGTGATGCACGGCAAACGCCACCGCGTCGCCCTGCGCGAGCCGAACCACGTCAGGCCGCGACTGCATCCGCGGCCGCTGCTCGGTCAGCACGAACTCGCCGCCGGTGAAATCGCGCCCCGGTTCCGACAGCAGGATCGCGACCTGCAGCGGAAACACGTGTTCGCCATAGAGGTCCTGATGCAGGCAATTGTAGTCGCCGGCACCATATTGCAGCAGCAGCGGGGTCGGGCGGGTCTGGCCGGCGGCATGGCAGCGTTCGAGAAACCCATCGTGGGTCGGCGGATAGCCAATATCGATGCCCATCGCCTCGTTCCAGCGGTTGGCAACCTGATACAGCCGCGCATAAAGCATGGGCCGCAATTGCGCGATCACAGCGGGCAGCGGGTAGGCAAAATATCTGTACTCGCCGCGCCCGAAGCCGTGGCGTCCCATCACGATCCGGCTGCGAAAGCAGGTGTCGTCGGGATAGAGCGCCGCCAGCGCCCGGCATTGATCCGGCGTGAGCAGGTTGTTCAGAACCGCGCAGCCCTGCGCGTCGAGATCGCCCGCCGCCCGCATCCAGTCGATGGCGTCGACGCGCGCGGCGATGTCGGAGGGCGGCGCGAGCGATAAGGTCTTGCGTTTGACGTCGGCGGCCATGTCAGGACTCCACAATCTTCATTCCGGGGCGATGCGAAAGCATCGAACCCGGAATGACGGACGGTTATTTCGCAAATTCGGGATCTATTCCACCCGATTTCCGGGCGACGGCTCGTCTCCCATCACGTCATGGCGCGTGCGGCCGGATCGCGGCCTCGATTCCGGCGGCGAGCTCAAAGATGCGGCGATCCGAGCCGCCTGACGCCGCGAGCATCAGGCCGACCGGCACCTCGCTTTCGCGATGCGCCGGCAGCGAGATCGCGCAACCGTCGATCATGTTGATCAGGGTGCAGTTGCGCAGCGCCCGCAGATTCGCCGCGGTAAATGCCTTGTCGTCGGCGAGATCGGCAATCCGCGGCGGCGTGTTGGCGGTGGTCGGCAGAATCAGCGCGTCATAGGGCGCGATACGCTTGTCGGTTCGCGCGATCAGCGACCGGCGGGCGCCCAGCAGATCGACATAATCGGCCGCGCTGATGCTTTCACCACGCAGGATGCGGGCGGACACGCGGGGATCGTAGACATCGCCTTTGCTGGCGATCAGATAGCGGTGCCAGGCGTAGCTTTCGGCGGCGGAGAAACCGCCCTTGGCGTTCATCACGCCCGCATCGAGGAATTCCGGCACCGCGATTCGTTCGATCAGCGCGCCCGCACCCGACAGCGTCTCCAGCGCGCGCTCGAAGGTCCGCGCCACCGCATCGTCCAGCTCGTCAAGCACCAATGTGGTCGGGACCGCCAGGCGCATCCCCCTGATCGGGCGCGGCTGCAGCGGGACGAAGCTTTCGTCGGCCAGCACGGCGTCGAGCACGGCGCAGCATCGGACGGTGCGCGCCAGCGGCCCAAAACTGTCGAGCGTAAACGACAGCGGTACGCCGCCGTCGAGCGGGATTCGCCGCTGGGTCGGCTTGAAGCCGACGATGCCGTTGAAGGCGGCCGGAATCCGGCAGGAGCCGCCGGTGTCGGTGCCGAGCGCGCCATGCGCCATGCCATCGGCGACAGACACCGCCGCGCCCGAGGAAGAACCTCCGGGAACGTGGCCCACGCGGCGCTGCCATATGCCCTTCGGCGTGCCGTAATGCGGATTGATGCCGATCCCGGAATAGGCGAACTCGGTCATGTTGGTCCGGCCGATGACAATGAAGCCGGCGCGTCGCAGCCGGGCCACCACCGTCGCATCGGTTTCCGCCGCAGCGGAATCATCCAGCGCGCGCGAACCGGCGCGGGTTACCTGCCCCCTGATGTCGAACAGATCCTTGATCGAGACGGGAATGCCGGCATAGGCCGACGGCGCGGCATTGGCCTTGCGCAGGCGATCCATCGCGTCCGCGGTCGCGATGGCGGCTTCCCTGTCGACATGAATGAAGGTCCGGATGCCCTCGCCTGCCTCCTCGGCGATCTTGCCGAGGCATTCGTCCACCAGCCTGCGGGCGCTGGTGCGCCCATCCGCGAGATCGGCGGCCAGCGAGGCAAGCGTCGGAACGTTTGGCATCGTCAATATGAAATCATCCCGATTTTCCTGGTTCTGACCGACAATAACGCGGGGGATCATGGCGATACAAGCTTTCCGGACCAGTTCATTGTGCGCGGGCCGGAATATGCGGCATGCGGATGCTGCGCTGGACCGTTGACGCCGGGCAGTCCAATGTCGCATCAAGATCGACCCCGACTTCGACCCGCCACAGCGAGGAATTCATTACATGGCCGAGCCAGCGCGCGCGCGACCGAAACCGACACCGGAAACCCAGCATTTCTGGGACGGCACCCGGCAGGGCGAACTGCGGCTGCAGCGCTGCGACACCTGTGCCAATGTCTATTTCCCGCCGCGTCCGTTCTGCCCGGCCTGCGCGTCGCGCAAGGTCAGCGTGTTCAAGGCGAGCGGCAAGGGCAAGCTCTACAGCTACATCATCCATCACCGCCCTGCTCCCGGCTTCACGCCGCCTTACGCCATCGCCGTCGTCGAACTGGACGAGGGCCCGCGCATGATGAGCAATATCGTCGACTGCCCGCAGACCCCGGAGGCGCTCGAACTCGACATGAAGCTGGAAGTCGCGTTCGAGAAGCTCGACGACAAGGTGACGCTTCCGCTGTTCCGTCCGGCGAAGGGCTGACCGTCATGCGCAGAAACCAGGTTGCCGTCGTCGGCGCGGCCGAGACCAGCGAACTCGGCGTTATCCCCAACATGTCGCAAATTCAGTTGCACGCGGATGCGGCGCTGAACGCCCTCGCCGACGCCGGATTGAAACTGTCCGACATCGACGGCTTCGCCACCGCGGTCGAAACCCCGCAGCAGATCGCGCATTATCTCGGCATCACGCCGACCTGGGTCGACGGCACGTCGGTCGGCGGCTGTTCGTTCATGCTGCATGTCCGGCATGCCGCCGCCGCGATCGAGGCGGGCCTCTGCAAGACCGTGTTGATCACCCACGCCGAGAGCGGCAAATCCAATATCGGGCGCACCCCGCGCCTGACCGGCCCCGACAGCCTGAACGGCCAGTTCGAGCTGCCTTACGGGGTGACGACGCCTGCCAGCATGTTTCCGATTCCGGTGCTGCGCTACATGAAGACCCACGGCATCACCCACGAGCAGATCGCGATGGTCGCGGTGGTGCAGCGCGAATGGGCCGCGAAGAATCCGCGTGCCACCATGAAGGCGCCGATCACCGTCGAGGATGTGCTGAACTCGCGGATGATCGCCTATCCGTTCCGCATCCTGCAATGCTGCCTCGTCACCGACGGTGGCGGTGCGCTGATCCTGACATCGGCCGACCGCGCCCGGGATTTCCCGAAAAAGCCGGTCTATATCCTCGGCACCGGCGAAAGCGTGGAGACGCCGATGGTCAGCCAGATGCAGACCTTCGACAGTTCGCGCGCCTTCAGGGTCGCCGGCCCGCTCGCCTTCAGGGAAGCGGGCATCGCGCACGGCGACGTCGACCATTTGATGGTCTACGACGCGTTCGCGCATCTGCCGCTCTACGGCCTCGGCGATCTCGGCTTCATGGCGCATGAGGAGACCGGCAAGTTCATCGCCGACGGCAACACCCGGCCTGGCGGCAAGCTGCCGCTCAATACCAATGGCGGCGGCCTCAGCTATATGCATTCCGGCATGTACGGCATGTATGCGCTGCAGGAGAGCGTGCGGCAAATGCGCGGCACCGCCCCGGCGCAGGTGCCGGGCGCCAAAATCTCGGTCTGCCACGGCGTCGGCGGCATGTTTGCGGCCTCAGGGACGATCATTTTTACCAACCAACGGTGACGCCATTCGTCATTCCGGGGCGATGCGAAAGCATCGAACCCGGAATCTCGAGATTCCGGGTTCGCGCTTCGCGCGCCCCGGAATGACAAGGAAACAACGGGAGGCATTCATGGCCAAGTCACTCGAAGGCAAATCCATCATCGTCACCGGCGCCGGGCGCGGCATCGGGCGCGAGATCGCGCTGTTATGCGCTGCCGAAGGCGCCAGGGTCGTGGTCAACGATCCCGGCGGCGCCGCCGACGGCTCCGGCTCGAGCGCCACCCCGGCCGAAGAAGTCGTCGAGGAAATCCGCAAGCGCGGCGGTACGGCGGTGGCGAATTTCGAGACCGTGGCCGAGGCGATCCCGGCCAGCAAAATCGTGAAAACCGCGATCGACAGTTTCGGCAGGCTCGACGGCGTGGTCAACAACGCCGGCATCCTGCGCGACGCGATCTTCCACCGCATGAGCATCGATGCCTTCGAATCCGTCATCAAGGTTCACCTGATGGGCTCGTTCTATGTGTCACACGCCGCAGCACGGCTGTTCCGCGAGCAGGAAAGCGGCGCATTCGTGCACTTCACCTCGACCTCCGGCCTGGTCGGCAATTACGGCCAGGCCAACTATGCCGCGGCCAAACTCGGCATCGTCGGACTGTCGAAATCGATCGCGCTCGACATGGAGCGATTTCACGTCCGCTCCAACTGCGTGTCGCCGTTTGCCTGGAGCCGGCTGATCGGGACGATCCCGACCGAGACCGAAGCGGAGAAAGCCCGGGTCGCCAAGATCCAGCAGATGGGCCCGGAAAAGATCGCCCCGGTCTGCGCGTTTCTGCTCAGCGACGCCGCCCGCGATGTCACCGGGCAGATCTTTGCGGTACGCATGAACGAGATTTTCCTGATGAGCCAATCGCGCCCGCTGCGCTCGATCCACCGCGCCGAAGGCTGGACCCCGCAGACCATCGCCGAGCACGGCATGCCGGCGCTGAAGTCGTCGTTCTACAAGCTCGACCGCTCGGCCGATATCTTCAACTGGGATGCGATCTAGTTTCGCCAGTTTCGCCGTCATTCCGGGGCGCGCGCGAGCGCGAACCCGGAATCTCGAGATTCCGGGCTCGATGCCTCGCTTCGCATCGCCCCGGAATGACGGTGCCGGATTCTCAGCCGCTGTTGCGCAGGCCCGCGGAAATGCCGTTGATGGTGATCTGGATGCCGCGCAGGACCTGCTCGTCGGGGTTCTGCGCGCGGTGTTCCTTCAGCAGCTCGACCTGCACGTGATTGAGCGGATCGAGATAGGGGAAGCGGTTGCGGATCGATCGTTCCAGCAGCGGATTGCCCTGCAGCAGGCGCTCCTGCCCCATGATATCCAGCAGCGTCTCGATGCAATTGTGCCATTCGCGGCGGATACGCCCGAAGATGCTTTCGCGCAGCGCCGCATCCGGCACCAGTTCGGCATAGCGCGAGGCGATCGCGATCGAACTCTTCGCCAGCACCATGTCCATGTTCGACAGCAGGGTGCGGAAGAACGGCCATTCGCGATAGAGTTCCTTGAGGAACGGCATGCCCTTGTCGGGGTGCTCGGCGATCCACGTCTCCACCGCGCTGCCGAAGCCGTACCAGCCCGGCAGCATCAGCCGGCACTGCGCCCAGCTAAACACCCAGGGAATGGCGCGCAGATCCTCGATGGCGCGGGTCTTCTTGCGCGATGCCGGCCGGCTGCCGATGTTGAGCGTGGCGATTTCGTTGATCACCGTCGAGGCCCAGAAGTAATCGACAAAGCCCTCGGTCTCATAGACCAGCCCGCGATAGGCCCGGAACGCGAGCGCCGACAATTGCTCCATGGCTTCCAGATATTCCGCGCGCGGCGCGCTCTGGCGCGGCTGCAACAGGCTTGCCTCGAGCGTGGCGGCCGCGAGAATCTCCAGATTGTCGCGGCCGACCTCGGCGTTGGAATACTTGCTTGAGATGATTTCGCCCTGCTCGGTGATGCGGATCTGGCCGTTCACCGCGCCGCCCGGCTGGGCAATGATGGCGTCATAGCTCGGGCCGCCGCCGCGGCCAACCGAGCCGCCGCGGCCGTGGAACAGCCGCAGGCGAACGCCGTGGCGTTCGAACACGCCGATCAGGCCGATCTCCGCCTTGTAGAGTTCCCAGCCCGAGGTGACGAAACCGCCATCCTTGTTGCTGTCGGAATAGCCGAGCATGACTTCCTGCACGCCGCCACGGCTGTCCACCAGACGGCGGTATTCCGGCAGCGACAACAGCCGGTCCATGATGGCGGCACAGGCCTGCAAATCCTCGATGGTCTCGAACAGCGGCACGATGTTGATCGCGCTGCGCCCGGACGGATCGACCAGCCCGACCTCCTTGAGCAGCAGGGCGACTTCGAGCAGATCGGAGACGCCTTCGCTCATGGAAATGATGCATTGGGGAATCACGTCGGCACCGAACTTGACGTGCGCTTCCGCGGCGGCATGGAACACGGCCAGCTCGCCGACCGTCTCCTCGCTGTATTTCACGAACCTCGACGTCAGCGGCCGCGCATTGCGCAGCTCGATCGCGAGTTGCGCGATCCGCGCGTCTTCGTTCAGCGCCAGATAGGATGTGCCGGGCCTGGCGGCATCCAGCAATTCGGCGATGGTGCGCTCGTGCACCGCGGAGTTCTGCCGCATATCGAGGCTGGCGAGATGGAAGCCGAAGCAATCCGCGGCGCGGCGCAGCAGCCGCAACCGGCCGCGTGCAATCACGCCCGACTGGTTTGCGACCAGCGAGCGGTCGAGCACATCGAGGTCGGCCTTGAATTCCTTTGCGCTGGCATAGGCGGCCGCCTCGCCGACCGGCTGCCGCATGGTCTCGACATCGAGCCGCACCGCGGTCGCGGTCAGGCGGGCGTAAATGCCTGATACCGCCAGGCGATAGGGCTCGCCGCTGCGATGCGGCGAGGTGTCGGGCGAACGCCCGGCAAGCGCCCGCAACTCCTCCGAGACATCGGCCAGATGCGCCGCCAGCGACAATTCCGCGCCGAGTGCGTGCAGTTGCTCGAGATAGAACTGCAGCGCGCGGCTCGACTGCAGACGCAGCGTACCGCGCATGACTTCCGCGGTCACAAAGGGATTGCCGTCGCGGTCGCCGCCGATCCAGCACCCGATCTTGAGGAACGAGGCCAGCTCGCCGGGCTGATCCGGCGCGGCGGCGTTCAAACGGTCCTCCAGCGCGCAGTGCAGCCGCGGCACCTCGTGCAGGAAAGTGTAATCATAGAAGGAAAGGCCGTTGGCGACCTCATCGAGCACGGTGAGCTTGGTACGACGCAGCAAATTGGTCTGCCACAGCGTCAGCACGGCGCGGCGCAACTGCTCGTCGCTCGCCTCGACTTCTTCCGGGGTAAGCTGAACGCGTTCCCGGCGATCGAGCAGCGCCGCAATTTCCATTTCGCGATCGATGGTGCTCTTGCGGCGAACTTCGGTCGGATGCGCGGTGAGAACCGGACTGACCAACGCTTCGGCGAAAAACCGGCGCAGGTCGGCGGCGCTGTAGCCGGCCGCATGCGCATGGGACAGCGTCAGCGCCAGGGTGCCCGGTCGCGGCGATCCGCCGGCGTTGCTGCGGGCGCGCATCTGCCGGATGTTGTTCTGATCCTCGGCGATATTGGCGAGGTGCGAGAAATAGCTGAAGGCGCGCACGATGCGAACCGTGTCGCTGATCGACATGCTGTCGAGGATGATTTCCAGCTCGCGCCGCGCCGGGCGATCGTCATCGCGATGGAACCGGATCGAGGTCTGCCGGATGCGCTCGACCAGGTCGAACACGTCGGCGCCTTCCTGATCGCGCACGGTGTCGCCGAGAATTCGCCCGAGCAGCCTGATATCCGTGCGCAGCCGGGCGTCGGCTTCGAGCGCCAGGGCTTCGTCGGCACGGTTGGAGCGAAGGTCGGTGTCGGCCGCCGGAGAGGGCTTGATCTGCGAAGACATGGCTGACAGCTCCAGAGATGGCCCGGCAAAGCCGGAGTCTGCAACTTTTTCGCCGCAGCGCAAGATCAAGAAAGAGGCGCTGCCATCCGCCGCGAGGCGACCGCTAAATTCGCCGCCCGGCCCGTTCCCAATAGGGATCGCGCAGGCGCCGCTTGAAGATCTTGCCGGAATCCTCGCGCGGCAGATCGCTGTGGATTTCGACGTGTTTCGGCACCTTGTAATCCGCCAGCGCGACCCTGAGCCGGGCGCGGACGCCGGCGACGTCGAGCGTGACGCCTGGCTGCGGCTCCACCACGGCCATCAGCGCCTCGCCGAATTCGTCGTCGGGGATGCCGAACACCGCGCAATCGTGCACTCCCGGAATGGCGTGCAGCACCGCCTCGATTTCGGCCGGATAGATGTTGACGCCGCCGGAAATCACCATGTCGCGCTTGCGGTCGCAGATGAACACGTAGCCGTCCGCGTCGATATAGCCGACATCCCCCGAGGTGATAAAGCCGTCGCGCTCGATCTCGGTGCGCCGCTCCGGCTTGTTGTGATAGGTGAAATCAGGGTTGCCGGCGATGCGCGAATAGATTTCGCCGATCTCGCCCTGCGGCAACAGCCTGCCGTCGTCGCCGACAAACCGCAGTTCGGCGCCCGGCGCGATCCTGCCGACCGTGCCCGGCTTCTTCAGCGCATCCTCGGAATTGGCGAAGGTCACGGCGCCGGACTCGGTCGAGCCGTAGAATTCGAAGATCACCGGGCCCCACCACTCGATCATCGCGCGCTTGACGTCGGCCGGACAGGGCGCGGCGGCATGAATCACATGCCGCAGCGAGGACATGTCGTAGTTGCGGCGAACCGGTTCCGGCAGCTTCATCAGCCGGATGAACATGGTCGGCACCATGAAGATGGTGTCGATCCGTTCCGCCTCGATCAGCCGAAGCATCTCCTCGGGATCGAACCGCGGCATCAGCACCAGCGCGCCGCCGAGACGGCCGGACCGAAGGCCGAAGGAATTGGGTGCCGAATGATACAGCGGTCCCGGCAGCAGCGCCCGCGCCCCGGGCCTGAGGCCGTAGATCAGCGCCCGCATCCGCTCCGCCGAGGCGGCCTGC
This sequence comes from uncultured Alphaproteobacteria bacterium, assembly GCA_963748165.1. Taxonomy (GTDB): domain Bacteria; phylum Pseudomonadota; class Alphaproteobacteria; order Rhizobiales; family Xanthobacteraceae; genus Bradyrhizobium. The sequence continues at coordinate 120,972 of CAVVIM010000003.1, read as the reverse complement.
TCCGGCGTCGGTGCGTCGCGCCTCACTCCCTTGGGATTGCCGGTCGTGCCCGAGGTGTAGATCATGTTCTGCGGCTGCGGCCGCGCCGGACCATCATAGGGCGGTTGCCGCTCCAGCCAGGATTCGAACTCGATGGCAAAACCAGGCGTGGCGAGATGATCGGGATCGATCCGATAGGTGGCGCGTATCTCCGGCGGCGTCGGGACGCTGAGGACGGTAACGCCCGCGGGAATCGCCTCGCGCAAGACATGCAACATGTCGGCATGGGCGATCAGCACCGACGTCCCGGAATCCTTCAGGACATAGGTGATCTCCTCCGGCTTGAAGTGCCAGTTGACCGGGACCCCATAGGCGCCGAGCCGCATCGCGGCATAGGCGGCCTCGATGAAGGCAATGTCGTTGCGCATCAGCATGCAGACGCTGTCGCCCTGCCTGACGCCGAGTGCCTGCAACCCGCCGGCGATACGGCCGACGCGGTCGGCGACCTCGGCGTGATCGCGTCGCCGCTCGCCGCTGATGATGCCCGAGAAAAGCGACGTCGTTGACATTGTCTCTTTCCGATCTGCTCGTCGTTCTGGAAGACCCTCATGGTGAGGAGGCGCGGATCGCCGTCTCGAACCATGAGGCCCGTGGCCATCCCTCGTGACGCCGCTGACGCGGCTCCTCGGGATGAGGACAACACTCAAACGTCGGCAAATCTCGCGGCGCGCTTGTCGATATTGGCGCGCACCGCTTCGGTCTGATTGGCGCTGCCGAGCAATTTCTGCTGCTCGACGGATTCGGCGAGCAGCGCCGGGCCGGGATCGACCGCCAGATTGTTCAGCATGCGCTTGGCGGCGCGAATGGCGTCAGGACTTTTTCCGGCAATCTCGCGGGCGACCTCAAAGGCAGCGGCGCGCGGATCGTCGCAGATCCGGGTCGCCAGACCGTAGCTCAGCGCTTCCTGGGCCGAGAAAATCCGCCCGGTATAAGTGAGTTCGCGCAGGATATCGTCACGCACGAGGCTGGCCAGGATCGGCGTTCCCGCCATGTCCGGCACCAGCCCCCATTTGATCTCCATGATCGACATCCGCGCGTCGGCCTTGAGGAAGCGCATGTCGGCGCCGAGCGCGAGCTGGAAGCCGCCGCCGAACGCGACGCCCTGCACCGCGGCGATCACCGGCACCGGAAGCTGCCGCCAGCCCCACACCGCCTGCTGAGGGAAATTGGCCAGCCCGTGGGTTCGCGCGGCAAGGTCGCGTTTCTCGCCGCCCGCTATCCCGGTACCGCCGTTTTCCTTCATGGCGGCAAAACGGCCCATGTCGAGGCCGGCACAGAACGCGCGGCCCTCGCCGGACAATACTACCGCCCGCAAGCCTTTTTCCCGGGCCAGCCGCCCGGTGGCCGCCACCAGCGCCTCGAACATCGCGGCATCGAGCGCATTCATCTTGTCCGCCCGCACCAGCCGGACATCGGCGATACCGTCCGAAATCGATATCGAGACGCGTTCTTCCATGAAATTTCCCTCCACTCTTTTCCTTGTTGCGGCTTTACAGAAAGGTGTCGGCCGGATTTAGTCAATCAACCAATTAACCGACAATCCCTTTGGGTGGAAACGATGTTCAACGATCAGCTTCTCGCCGGGCGGCGCATTCTCGTCACCGGAGGCGGCACCGGGCTCGGCAAATCGATGGCGGCGCGCTTTCTGGAATTGGGCGCCGAAGTCCATATCTGCGGCCGCCGCAAAAGCGTCTGTGACGAGACCGCAACCGAACTGATGGACCTGCATGGCGGCCGGGTGATGAGCCACGGGGTCGACATCCGCAATCCGCTCGCGGTCGACGAGATGATCGAGGCGATTTTCACCGAGGGCCCGCTCACCGATCTCATCAACAACGCCGCCGGCAATTTCATCTCGCGCACCGAAGAGCTGAGCCCGCGCGGCTTCGATGCGGTCGCCAATATCGTCATGCATGGCACGTTTTACGTCACCCACGCGGTGGGCCGGCGCTGGATCGCCGCCAAGCAGCGCGGCAACGTGGTGTCGATCACCGTGACCTGGGTTCGCAACGGCTCACCTTACGTGGTGCCGTCGGCGATGAGCAAATCGGCGATTCACGCCATGACCATGTCGCTGGCGACGGAATGGGGACGCCACGGCATCCGGCTCAACACCATCGCGCCCGGCGAAATTCCGACCGAGGGCATGAGCAAGCGCATCAAGCCCGGCGACGAAGCCGGCGCGCGTACCATCGCGGTCAATCCGATGGGCCGGGTCGGCAAGATGGAAGAGCTGCAGAACCTCGCGGTATTCCTGATTTCGGGCGGCTGCGACTGGATCAACGGCGAGACCATCGCCATGGATGGCGGCCAGGCGCTGGCGATGGGCGGAAACTTCTATCAGCTGCGCGACTGGTCCGATGCCGACTGGACCCAGGCGCGCGAGTTGATCAAGGCGCAGAACGAAAAGGACCGCGCGGCCAGGGGGTAGCGGACGACGCCACCAAAACAACAAACGTCCAAGGGGAAACATGTCCGTCGCAGAGGAAACGGCCAACCTGGCCGACATGGTCCGCGCGCAGGCGAAAGGCCGCGGCAATGCCACCGTCTTCGAGTTCGAAGGCCGGCACACCAGCTTCGTTGAACTCGATGCCAACACCAATCGGGTCGCCAACGGGCTGAAGGCGCTCGGCGTCAAACCGCGCGAACGGATCGCCTATCTCGGCAAGAACAGCGATATCTATTTCGAATTGCTGCTGGGGGCGATGAAGGCCAAGGTCGTGATGGCGCCGGTGAACTGGCGGCTGGCCGGCCCCGAGATCGCCTTCATCGTCGAGGACTGCAAGGCGCCGGTGCTGTTTGTCGGACCTGAATTCATCACCCAGATCGGCAATATCAGGACACAACTGCCCAGCGTTCGCACCATCATCACCACCGAGGGCGGCGCGCCGGAATGGCGGGATTACGCCGCATGGCGCCAAGCGCAGAGCGCCGACGACCCCGGGGTCGACGTCGCCCCGCGGGACATCGCGATCCAGCTTTATACCTCCGGCACCACCGGCAAGCCGAAGGGCGCGATGCTGTCGCATGCGAATTTCCTGTCGCTGGTGCGCGCGGGCGGCAGCGAACGGCCGGACTGGAACACATGGACCGAGGATGATGTCTCGCTGGTGGCGATGCCGGTATTCCATATCGGCGGCTCCGGCTGGGGCGTGCTCGGGGTCTACCATGGCGCCAAAGGCGTGATCGCGCGCGAATTCGACCCGACCAGGGTGCTGGATTTCTTTGAGCAGTCCGGAATCACCAAGCTGTTCATGGTGCCGGCCGCGATGCAGTTCGTGGTGCGACAGCCGCGGGCGCGTCAGGTCGATTTCTCCCGGCTGCGTTACATGCTCTATGGCGCCTCGCCGATCCCGGCGGCATTGCTCAAGGAATGCATCGAGGTGTTCAAATGCGGCTTCGTGCAGATGTACGGCATGACCGAGACCACCGGCACCATCGTGGCGCTGGCGCCGGAAGACCACGTCGAGGGCCTGGACCGGATGCGCTCGGCCGGCAAGGCGCTGCCGGGCGTCGAGCTTGCGGTCCTCGATGCCGACGGCAACAAATTGCCGACGGGTGAAGTCGGCGAAATCGCGACACGTTCCGGTTCGAACATGGCGGGCTACTGGAATTTGCCGGAAGCCACCGCGAAGACGCTCGGCAGCGACGGCTGGCTGCGTACCGGCGACGCCGGCTACATCGACAAGGACGGCTATCTCTATATCCAAGACCGCATCAAGGACATGATCATCTCGGGCGGCGAGAACATCTACCCCGCCGAGGTCGAAAGCGCGATCTGCGACCATCCGGATGTCGCCGAGGTCGCCGTGGTCGGCGTGCCCGACGACAAATGGGGCGAAGCCGTCAAGGCGATCGTGGTGATGAAGCCCGGCAAGTCGGCGACGCCGACCGAGATCATCAACTTCACCCGCGAACGCATTGCCGGCTTCAAGACGCCGAAAACGGTCGACTTCATCGAGGCGCTGCCCCGCAACGCCTCGGGCAAGATCCTGCGCCGTCATCTGCGCGACCCCTATTGGGCGGGCAAGGACCGGCAGGTGAATTAGCGAAGGCTCGTCGTTCCGGGATGCGCCGCTTGGCGCAGGTCCGGAACGACAGCCCTTTCAATGCTTCCCGGCCCCCATGTAGCCGAACAGGAATCCCGCGACCTTGCGCTTCTGGATTTCCTCGCTGCCCTCGGTGATGCGGTAGCGGCGGTGATGACGGTAGATGTGCTCGAACGGCTTGTGGCGCGAATAGCCCATGCCGCCATGCACCTGCATGGCGCGGTCGGCGGCCTCGCAGCACAGCCGGTTCGCCCAGAAATTGCACATCGAGACCTTGTCGGACAGCGTGTGCTCGACCTGCGCCTGGGTGAGCTGGTCCATCTCCCACGCGGTCTTGCGAATCAAGAGCCGCAGCATCTCGGCCTGCGTCGCCAATTCCACCAGCGGCCACTGGATCGCCTGGTTTTCCGAAAGCGCGCCGCCCGAACGGCTTGCGCTCGCGGGCATATTTCACGCTCTCCTGGATGCAGTAGACCGCCGCGCCGAGCGAACTCGCCGCCTGCCGGATCCGGTTCTCATGGACAAAACATTGCGCCAGCGACAATCCGCGCCCGACCTCGCCGAACAGCGCATCCTCCGGCACGAACACGTCGGTGAAGCTGACGCGGGGATGATCGGTCGGCATGTTGAAGGTCCACATATACTGCTCGACCTTGACGCCGTCGCTGTTCGCCGGCACCAGAAAACAGGTGATGCCGCGGGCGTCGCCGTCATTGCCGGAGGTGCGGGCAAACAGCGCGCAATGGGTCGCGACGTGCATGCCGGTCGTCCACATTTTCTCGCCGTCGATCGCCCAGCCCTTGACGTTGTCGCGCGTCGTCGGCACCGCCCTGGTTTCCATATGGGTGGCGTCCGAGCCGTGTTCGGGCTCGGTGAGACCGAAGGTGATGCGGTATTTCCCTGATATCGAGCCTTCGATCATCGCTTTCTGGTCGTCGCGGCCATAGCGGTCGAGCATCGTGACCAAGGGAAGATTGCCGACGATCGAATGCTCGTTCTGCAGATCATTGTGCAGCCCAAGCCCCTTGGCGGCGAAATGCTCGCGGATCACCGCCATCCAGAGATTGGAGCCGTCCTTGCCGCCATATCGCTTTGGAATCGCAAAGCGCAGGTGCCCGGCGGCGTCGGCGAGATTTTTCACCTTTCGCAGCAGGGCTTCCCATTCCTGCCGCGGCAGCCCGCCTCTGTCGAAATCGGTGCGCGCCCATTCCCGACGATGATCGAAAAACCGGATGTTGTCGTCGGCATCCTCGATCGGCTTGATCTCGCGGGCGATAAAGCGGTCGAGTTCATCGAGATAGGCAACGAGGTCGGCCGGCAATGAAAAATCCAAGGCAGTCTCTCCCGAATTGTTTGCTGGTTGGTCGGCAAGCCATGACGTCGTGCGCGCCGGCCGAGGATTATTTTCCCTGCCATTGCGGCGGGCGTTTTTCCGAAAACGCCTTCGGCCCCTCGACATAGTCCTGCGAGGACGCCATCGCCTTCACCGCCGGATAGTCGCGCTGCTCGGTCATGGCCTGCTCCAGAGAAACCGCAAGGCCGTTCTGGATCGCCTGCTTGGAGGCGCGGATCGACATCGGGCTGTTCCTGCAGATCGTCTCCGCCCAGCGCTCGGCCGCCGCCAGCGCCTCGCCCGGCGGAACCACCTCGTTGACAAAGCCGAGCTCATGACCTTCGCGGGCGCCGACATGGCGCGCGGTCAGGATCATCCCCATGGCGCGTTTCAGTCCGATCTGCCGCGGCAATCGCTGCAGTCCACCGGCCAGCGCGGCGAGCCCGACGCGCGGCTCGGGCAGCGCAAAGGTGGCGTTCTCCGCCGCGATGATGAGATCGCAGGCGAGCGCAATCTCGAAGCCGCCGCCCATCGCGACCCCGTTGACGGCGGCGATGATCGGCTTGTCGCAGTCGAAGCGCGATGTCAGCCCGGCAAAGCCGCCCTTGTCCCAGCCCCGCTTGCCCCCGGCGGCCTGCCATTTCAAGTCATTGCCGGCGCAGAACGCCTTGTCGCCGGCGCCGGTGACGATGGCGACCCATTGCGCCGGGTCGGCGCAGAAGTCGTCAAACACCCGGTTCAGCTCGAAATGCGCGTCGGTGTGCAGCGCGTTGTAAACCTCGGGGCGCGACAGCGTCACGATCGTGACCGGCCCCTTGCGCGTGACCTTGGAAAATTTCAAGTCCATGTTCGCTCCCGTTGGTTTTCTGTAGCGAGGATTTTCGTTCCGATACTAGCCCAGGTGGACAGCTTCGTCGCTGCGCTCCTCGCAATGACGAGACACACCCATGTCATTCCGGGGCGTCGCGCAGCGACGAACCCGGAATGTCGCGCCCAAACCTCTGGATTCCGGGTCTGCGCCTTGCGGCGCATTCCGGAATGACGGCCATTATTCCTTTCGCTCCGATTCCCTTCGGTATGACGCGTAGTTCGGCTGATCGACCGCGAGCTTGTCCAGGGTGGTCTGCCACAGATGCGCGGCAAGGCCCGGCGTTTGCAGATCGACCTCGCCCTTCGCGATCCGTTCGGCGAGCGCGCGATTGAGCTCGGCGAGCGGGCCGTGGATCGCCAGCAGGTGCGCCAGCCGCCCGGCTTCGGCGGCCTCGCCGCCGGCCTGCAGCGTCAACTGACGGGTTACCAGATCGAGCGCGTTGATCGAGACCCTCAGCTTGAACGCATTGTGGCCGCTGCTTTCGTGCAACATGTCGTGGCGCAGGAAGTCGGCGACCGCCTTGATTAATTCGATGGGTGTCGGTTCGTCCTGCATCGCCAGCTCACTTTCTCGGCGCCAGTAGCCGCAGCAGATCGATTTCAGTCTCGGAGGCGCGTCGGCCGATCATCGCGCGTTCGACCGAATGCTCGGGACCGCTGCGGAAGCGCTGCATCATGCCGCAGCACATCACGCCCCAGCGCAGCGTGCCCATCACCTCCCAGAACGTCACGCGGTCAGGGTCGGCGCGCCGGCCGGCGGATTGATAGCCTGCAAACAATTGCTCGCGCGTGCCGAAGCCGCCGACCGGCTTGTCGATCTCGCCGAAGCGCCAGGAATTGACGCAGATCCAGCCAAGATCTTCCATCGGGTCGCCGAAATGCGCGAGCTCCCAGTCGAGCACCGCGCGAACGCCGTCGGGACCGATCACGAGATTGCCGTGACGGAAATCGCCGTGGACCAGCGTCAGCTCGCGGGCCGGACCGGGGTCATGGTCGCGCAGCCAGCGCAGCGCCAATTCGAACACCGGCCGCGGCCATTCAAAGCCGCGGTAGTCGCGCTCGAGCTCGGCAATCTCCTTGGCGGCTGTCATGCGGCGCAGCTCGGGCAATCGCGACAACGGCAGGCCATGGATGCCGGCCACGACCTCGCCGAGCTGCCGCGCCAGCATCGGGCGCGCTGCGGCAAACTTCTCGTCGCGCAGAATTTTGCGCGCGATGGTTTCGCCCTCGATGCGCTGCATGATGAAGCCGGTGCCGAGCCCGTCCTGCGGACGCAGCACGTGCAGGACACGCGGCGACGGCAGGCCGCGATCATGGGCGAGCTGCATCAGCGTCGCCTCGGCATCGAGCCCGGCGGCGCGGGTCGGTGCCGCGCCATAGCCGGTCGGGGCGCGGCGCAGGATCGCGCCGATCGTGCCGTCGGGATGGACGATGTCGAACGACCAGGTTTCCTGGCTGGCGCCGCCGGAAAGCCTGACGGCACCGGTGACGCCGGTGGCGCCCGGATACCACGAGGCGACGCAGCGGCCGAGCTCCGCCTGCATCATTTGCCCTTGAACTTGGCCGGCCGCTTCTCCAGGAACGCGGCGACGCCTTCCTTGAAATCCTCCGTCGCGCCGGCCATGCGCTGCGACTCGAATTCGAGGTTGAGCTGATCCTCGAACGAATTGTCCGGGCTGTCCCAGTACAGCTTGCGGATCAGCGACAGCGCGACGGTCGGGCCGTGGGCGAGCTCATGGGCGAGCTTCATGGCCTCCTCCATCAGCGCCGCATCGTCGTAGACGCGGTTGACCAGGCCCCATTGCAGCGCCTTTTCGGCCGGCAGCCGTTCGCCCATCAGCGACAGTTCGACCGAACGCGCCTTGCCGATCAGCCGCGGCAGCAGCCAGGTCGATCCGCAGTCCGGCACCAGGCCGATGCGGCGGAACGCCTGCAGGAAATAGCACGAGCGCGCGCACAGGATCATGTCGCCCATCAGCGCAAAACTCATGCCGGCGCCGGCGGCCGGTCCATTGACCGCGGTGACGATCGGGCAATGCAAGTTGCGCAGACGGCGCAGGAACGGATGGAACGCGGTCTCCAGCGCCGCGCCGGCATTGCTCCTGCCGGGCTTCTGGTTATTGCGGCCCTGCAGATTGGCGCCGGTACAGAACGCGCGGCCGGCCCCGGTAATGACGAGGCAACGCACCTCCGCGCGCTTGTCGTCGATCGCATCGAGCGCTTCGGCAAGACCGCCCAGCATATCGAGCGACACCGCGTTCATGACTTCCTGGTGGTCGAGCCTGAGAATGCCGACCGCCCCGTCGAATTCCAGCGTAACGTGTTTGAACTGCATTGTTTCCTCGCCATTATGGGCCGCGTGGTCGCCTCGCGCGGAAGGTCAAATTTGAACTCTCGCGGCCATATTTGATTTTTAAGGCGCCGTTGTCCATGGTTGGCGTCGACCATCTGCCCGCCATCGGCTGCAGGCCAGACAAGATTGAAACGTCGTCCAAAGGGAATGCCAAGGGAAACGCCAAGGGAAACACCATGAGTATTTTCGATCTCTCCGGCCGCGTCGCGGTCATCACCGGCGGCAATGGCGGCATCGGCCTCGGCATTGCGCAGGCGCTTGCCGCTGCCGGGTGCAGCGTCTCGATCTGGGGCCGCAACAGCGACAAGAACAGCGCGGCCGCGGCCACCATGGCCGGCTCCGCCGGCAAGGTCGACGCGCGGGTCTGCGACGTCAGCGATGCCGCGGCGGTCAGGGACACCATGAAAGCGACGCTCGACCGGTTCGGCCGGGTCGATGGCTGCTTCGCCAATGCCGGCATCGGCGGCGGCGGCCGGCGCGCCTTCATCGACCGCACCGAGGAAGAGTGGCGCAAGATGTTTGCCACCAATCTCGACGGCGTGTTCCATGTATTCCAGGCCGCGGCGCGTCACATGACCGAGCGCGCGGCGTCGGGCGATCCGTTCGGCCGGCTGGTCGCAACCTCGAGCCTCGCCTCGCTGTTCGGCACCGCGCGCAACGAGCATTACGCCGGCACCAAGGCCGCCATCAACGCGCTGGTCCGCGCGCTCGGCGTCGAGCTGGCGCGGCACGGTGTCACCGCCAACGCCATCCTGCCCGGCTGGATCAAGAGCGACATGACCGCGAGGGTACTGGCCGACGACAAATTCGTCGCCGCCGTGATGCCGCGGATTCCGATGCGGCGGTTCGGCGAGCCCTCGGATTTCGGCGGCATCGCCGTCTATCTGATGAGCCGGGCGTCGTCCTACCACACCGCCGACTGCTTTGTGATCGACGGCGGCTACACCGCGTTTTGATACTCGCTCTGTGATTGGCGCCGAACCCGTAGCCCGGATGGAGCGCAGCGCAAGCCCCAACCCTCCGTCATTCCGGGGCGCGCGTCAGCGCGAACCCGGAATGACGGGGGAAGCCATATCGCCCTATGACGCCGCCATCTGCTGCGGCGGCGCTACAGCCTTCATCGCAAAGCCCTCATATCCCTTGGCCGCGACCTCGTTGCAGATCTGGCGATAGGCGCCCACGCCGCCGATATAGGGCATGAAGATCTGCGGCTTGCCCGGGATATTGGCGCCCATGTACCAGGAGTTGGCCTGCGGATAGAGCGTGGTATGCGCCACCTCGTTGACATGCGCGACCCAATTGTCCTCGGCGTCCTGGTTCGCTTCCATCGTATCGAGGCCGCGCTCGCGCATGTAGCCGATCGCCTCGGCGATCCAGTCGACATGCTGCTCGATCGAAACGATCATGTTGCTCAGCACCGACGGGCTGCCCGGTCCGGTGATGATGAACAGATTGGGAAAGCCCGCGCTCATCAGCCCGAGATAGGTCCGCGGTCCCTCGGCCCATTTCCGGTTCAGGGTCTGGCCGTTGCGGCCGCGAATGTCGATCCTGGCGACCGAGCCGGTCATGGCGTCGAAGCCGGTTGCCAGCACCAGCGCATCGACTTCGTACTCCTTGCCGCCGCTGCGCACCGCATTGGCAAGGATTTCTTCGATCGGGTTGGCCCGGATGTCGACCAGCGTCACGTTGGGCCGGTTGAAGGTGGCAAAATAATCGGAATCGACGCAGATGCGCTTCGATCCGATCGGATGATTGTCGGGCTGCAGCAACCTTGCGGTCTGCGGATCCCTGACGATATCGGCGATCTTGTCGCGGACGAAGTTGGCGGCGGTGTCGTTGGCCGCCTTGTCGAGCGCCAGGTTGTTGTAGACCGACATGAAGGTGAGGCCGCCGTGGCTCCAGCGCGCTTCATATTTGGTGCGCCGTTCGTTGTCGCCATCGTCAAGCGCGCCGCGGTCGGGCATCTCGGTGTAGATGCCGTTGCGGGCCTCTTCCCGCGCAAAGCGCCGGATTTCGCCATAGCGGGCGCGAAACGCCTCGCGCTCCTCCGCCGTCAGCGCGGCATTGCGGGCGGGGATCGAGAAATTCGCGGTGCGCTGGAATACCGTGAGGTGGCTTGCCTGCTCGGCGATCACGGGCACCGACTGGATCCCCGATGATCCCGTGCCGATCACGCCGACCCGCAGGCCGGTGAAATCCACCGGCTGATGCGGCCAGTGGCCGGTATGGTAGACCTTGCCCTTGAAATCGCCGAGTCCCCTGATATCCGGCATTCGCGCGTTCGACAGGCAGCCGGTTGCGAGCACGAAATAGTCTGCCGTCACGGTATTGCCGTGCGAGGTCGTCACCGCCCAGCAGCCGGTCGCCTCATCGAACGCCGCACCATCGATGCGCGTATCGAAGGCGATGTCCGGCCGCAGGTTGAAGCGGTCGGCAACATGGTTGGCATATCCGAGAATCTCCGGCTGCGGCGCATAGCGCTCGCTCCAATCCCATTGCTGCTGCAATTCATCGGAGAACGAATAGGAATACTGCATGCTCTCGACGTCGCACCGCGCGCCGGGATACCGGTTCCAGTACCAGGTGCCGCCGACACCATCGCCCTGCTCATAGACCCGGACCGACAATCCGAGCCCGCGGAGCCGGTGCAGCATGTACATGCCGGCAAACCCGGCGCCGACCACAACGACGTCAAAGCTCTCGTTGCCAGCGGCGTTGCCCTTGCCGGAGATGGATTGCAAGGCAGACATGACTTCGCGCTCCCTCGGATTTCGCTCGTGATCGCAGGGCAGCATTCCACTGGGCGGGGCAAAAGCGCAAGAGCCAAAGCGTCCCGATCGGCGGGCATATCTGCCCTGAAAAACGCGCCGATGCGGCGCGGCGCCCGCACGCAAGATCGACATCGCGAAACCCGCTTGGCTGGCGGCCCCATGATGCGCTAGCGTCGCCGCGGCCGTCGGCCTTCGGGACAGGGCGAGCCGGATCGGCCGACCGACGCAGGGAGTGGACACAACCATGAAATCGCCGATCTGCGCGATGCTGGGCGTCGAGTTTCCGCTGCTGGCGTTCAGCCATTGCCGCGACGTGGTCGCCGCCGTGAGCCGCGCCGGAGGCTTCGGCGTGCTGGGCGCCACCACGCATTCCCCCGAATTGATCGAGCAGGAGTTGAAATGGATCGACGACCATGTCGATGGCAAGCCCTATGGCCTCGACGTGCTGATCCCCGAGAACATTTCGACCGCAGGCGAAAAAAACGTCACCTGGAAAGGTCTCGAAGCGCGGATTTCGCCCGAGCATCGCGATTTCACCCGCAACCTGCTGAAGAAATACGGCATCGAGCTCATCACCACCGATGTCGCCGACAATCAGCCGCAGCCATTCGACGGCCAGCGCGCGCTGGAGGTTCTCGATGCCTCGTTCCGCCACCCGATCCGCCTGATTGCCAATGCGCTGGGCGTACCGCCCAAGGCCATGATCGAGATGGGCAAGAAGCACGGCGTACCGGTGGCCGCCCTGGTCGGCGCCAAGGAACACGCGTTGCGCCAGGTCGCGGCCGGCGTCGATATTCTCGTGGTGCAGGGCACCGAAGCCGGCGGCCATTGCGGCGAGGTCTCGACCATGGTGCTGGTGCCCGAAGTGATCAAGGCGATCAAGCCGATCCGCGACGTGCCGGTGCTGGCCGCCGGCGGCATCATGACCGGGCGGCAGATGGCGGCCTGCATGGCGATGGGCGCCGCCGGCGTCTGGACCGGCTCGGTGTGGCTTGCCACGGTCGAATCCGAGACCACGGAAATCTTCCGCGAAAAGATGATCGCGGCCTCCTCGCGCGATGCCATCCGTTCCAAGGGCCGCACCGGCAAGCCGGCGCGACAGCTACGCTCGGTCTGGACCGACGCCTGGGACCGCGGGCCGGACAGCCCCGGCGCGCTGCCGATGCCGCTGCAAAGCATCATCAGCCGCGATGCGTTCAATTCGATCGATCGCGCCGCCGCCGCCGGCAACGCCAAGGCGCGCGACCTCGTCAGCTATTTTGTCGGCCAGGGCGTCGGCCTGATCGACAGCGTCAAATCCGCCGGCGCGGTGGTGCAGGAGTTCAAGCAGGACTTTGTCGAAGCAATCGAACATCTCGACGCGCTGGTGGCGGAGTAGCAACGTCATTGCGACGGACGATCATAGACCGCGCAAGAGTTGCAACATGGAAGCCCTATGACGGCCAGCCCCACGCCTCCCCCCGAAGACCGCATCCCCGTCATTGTCGGCGTCGGCGAGATGGTCGATCGTCCGGCGGAAATCACCGCGGGCCTCGAGCCGCTGGCGCTGCTGGAGGCGGCGCTGCGGCGCGCCGAACAGGACAGCGGCGCCAAATGGCTTGGTGCGGTCGACTCGCTCGATATCGTCAATTTTCTCAGTTGGCGCTACCAGGACCCGGCAAAACAACTTTCAGACCGTCTCGGCATCGCGCCCGGGCATGCCTATTACGGCCCGGTCGGCGGCGAAAGCCCGATCCGCTATTTGCACGAAGCGGCGCAACGGATTGCGCGCGGGGAATGCAGCGTCGCCGCGATCTGCGGCGCCGAAGCGCAGTCGACCGCGACCAAGGCCGAGCGCGCCGGCGTGACGCTGCCGTGGACGCCGTTTGCGCACGATGTGCCGGAGCCAAAGCGTGGCGCCGCGTTCCAGAAGCCGATGGCGGTCACGCTCGGCGTATTCCGGCCGGTCACCGTCTATCCGCTATACGAGGCGGCGACATCAGCGCATTGGGGCCAGACCCCGCGACAGGCGCTGGCGGAATCCGGCGCGCTGTGGTCGACCTATTCCGGCGTCGCGGCACAGAATCCACATGCCTGGCTGAAACGCCGCTTCACGGCCGACGAGATCACGACACCGACGCCGGATAACCGGCTGATCGCGTGGCCGTACACCAAGCTGATGGTGGCCAATCCGACCGTCAATATGGGTGCCGCCATCCTGCTGACCAGCCTGGCGAAAGCGCGGGAAGCCGGCATGGCCGAGGATCGCCTGGTTCACGTCTGGGGCGGCGCCTCGGCGGAAGAGCCACGGGACTATCTGATCCGCGATCAGTTTTTCGAGAGCCACGCCCAGAATGCCGTGCTCAAGGCGGTGATGGAACTGGCCGGCGGCGACGGCAAGGCGTTCGATGCCGTCGAGCTCTATAGCTGCTTTCCCTGTGTGCCGAAGATGGCACGACGCACGCTCGGCCTCGGCACCGACGTGCAACCGACGGTGACCGGCGGCCTGACGTTCTTCGGCGCCCCGCTCAACACCTACATGACGCATGCGGCCTGCGCGATGGTGCGCCGGCTGCGCGGCGGCGCCCGGCTCGGCCTGCTCTACGGCCAGGGCGGATTCGTCACCAAGCATCACGGGCTGGTGCTGTCACGGCAGCCGCCGCGGCAGCCGCTGGCGCAGGACAGCAGCGTGCAGGCCGCGGCCGACCGCCATCGCGGCACCGTGCCCGAATTCGTCACCGAGGCCGACGGCAAGGGCGCGGTCGAGAGTTTTACCGCGATCTACCGCCGTGACGGCGAGATCGAGCATGGCGTGGTGATGCTGCGGACCGCAGCCAACGCCCGCGCGCTGGCCCGGGTGCCCGCCCGCGACCGAGGCACGCTGGCGCATCTCCTCGACATCGACCGCACGCCGGTCGGCTCGACCGGCGAGATCGTCACCGCCGATGACGGCGTGCTGGAGTGGCGACTGGGGTAGTTACGGCAACCGTAGCACCCGTAGCCCGGATGGAGCGCAGCGAATCCGGGATTCGATACATAGATGGGACGGCCCCGGATTGCGCTGCGCTCCATCCGGGCAACGCAGCCTAACCCTTGACGTCGGGCCGTTCCGAGACCCTTTCGGTCTTGCCGCCCTTCTGGCCGGCGACACGGACCTGGTCGCCATCGGCGATGCCATCAGGCGGCGCGACAATGATGCGATCCTCGGCGGCGATGCCGGATGCGAGCTCGATGTCACGGCCGAGATCGCGGGCGATGGTGACGGTCTTGAGCACCACCTTGTCGTCCGAACCGACGGTCGCGACGCGAAGGCCATCCTGGTTGAAGATCAGGGCGCTCGCCGGGATATGCAGCGGCACGCCGTCGCGCGCCAGGCTCAAGCTCACATTGGCATAGCCGCCCGGCATCAACTCGCCGCCGGAATTGTCGAGCGCAAGCTGCATCCGCGTGGTGCCGGAGCTGACATCGACCGATTGCGAGGAGGCCTCGACCGTCGCGTCGAAGGTCCGGTTCGGATATTCCGGCATCGAGATCACGGCCTTGGCGCCGATCTTGATCTCGGGCACGTAATTCTGGGGAACGTTGACATAGACCCGCAGCTTCTTGATGTCTGAAATCACGAACATCGCCGGACCGCTGCCGCCGCCGGCATTGATCAGGGCGCCGACGTCGGTATCGCGGGAGGTCACCACACCGTCGAACGGCGCGGTGATCTTCTTGTAGCCGGCCAGCGCCTCGAGCCGTTCGACGTTGGCCTGTCCGGAATTGACCGCCGCGCGCTTGTTGGAGAGGTCGGCGGTCCGCTCGTCGATTTCCTGCATCGAGACAAAATTCGACGCGATCAGCGTCTTGCGGCGGTTCAGCGTGGCCTCGGATAGTTTCGCGCTGGCTTGCTGGCTGGCGAGATCGGCGCGCGCCTGCAACAACTGCTGGTCGAGGTCCGGCGCCTCGATCTCCGCAATCACCTGCCCGGCCTTGACCCGGGCGCCGATGTCGGCGCTCCAGCTCTTGAGGTAGCCGCTGACGCGCGCGAAAATCGGTGCGCGATAATAGGCCTCGAGCCGGCCCGGCAGATCGATGGTGGCGCGCAGAACCTTGGCGTCCGGCAGCACCACGGCCACCGTCGGGATGGCCTGGTTGTCGGTCCATTCGCGCAGCCTGGCATCGGAATCTTCGCGGGCCCGGATCCCCGTTACCACGACCAGCAGCGCGGCAATGGCCGCCACGACCCCGAAGATGCTCAATTTCCGGCGCGAGACCGGCGAGCTAGGTTCAGTGGCCATGCGATGTCTCCGATGAGGCGGCGGCTTTGGCGCCCTGCTTCTTGTGTACCATGCTAAACACCACGGGAACAAACATCAGCGTGGCTGTCGTTGCGAATATCAGCCCCCCGATCACCGCACGGCCAAGCGGCGCGTTCTGCTCGCCGCCCTCGCCGAGGCCGAGCGCCATCGGCGCCATGCCGATGATCATCGCCAACGCGGTCATCAGCACCGGGCGAAAGCGCACGAAGCCGGCCTCGATCGCCGCCGCGACCGGATCGCCCAGCTCTTCATAGCGTTCCCGGGCGAAGCTGATCACCAGCACGCTGTTCGCGGTGGCGACGCCCATGCACATGATGGCGCCGGTCAGCGCCGGCACCGACAGCGTGGTGTGGGTCGTGAACAGCATCCAGACAATGCCGGCGAGCGCGGCCGGCAGCGCCGTGATGATCACGAACGGATCGGACCAGGACTGGAAGTTCACCACGATCAGCAGGTAGATCAGCACCACCGCCGCGAGCAATCCGAACAGCAGTCCCGAGAACGCGCTGTTCATGGTCTGCACCTGGCCGAGCAGCACCACCGAACTGCCCTTCGGCACCTGCTTTCGCGGTGTCCGCGATGGCGGTCCTGACGTCGGCGGCGACCGCGCCGAGATCGCGCCCCTGCGGGGTCGCGTAGATCTGCACCATCGGCTGGATGTCATACTGGGAGACCACCGCGCTCGAAATCGTCCGTGTGATGTTGGCGATGCCGCCCAGAATCGGCGCCCCCGCGCCGCCCGAGGTGATCGGCAGCGTTTCCAGCGCGCCCAGCGAATTGATCTGGTATTGCGGCGTCTGCATCACGATCGAGTACGAAACGCCGTTGTCCGGATTGAGATAGTAGGTCGGCGCGACCTGCGCACTGCCGGCGAGGTTGACCACCAGGCTGTTGGTGACATCGCGCTCGGTCAACCCGACATATTGCGCGCGGGTGCGGTCGACATCGATATTGAGGGTTGGATTGTTGGGTGACTGCTGAATGCGCGCATCGGCGATGCCCGGTATCCGGCGGATCCGGCTCAGCAACTTGTTGGCATAGGCGAAACTCGCGTTCACATCGGCGCCGCGGACCTGAAGGTCGATCGGCGCCGGCGCGCCGAAATTGAGAATCTGGCTGACGATGTCGGCGGGCAGGAATGCGAATGTCATGCCGGGAAACGAACGCGGCAACTGCTCGCGCAGGGCCTGAACATATTCGCTGGTCGGCCGATGGCCCTCCTTCAGCTTGATCTGGATGTCGCCGTCCTGCGGACCGATCAGGCCGGTATTGTTGTAGGTCATGTTGATGCCGCTGATCGGCATGCCGATATTGTCGGCCAGCGTCTCGATCTCGCCCGGCGGGATGATCTTGCGGATCGCCTTCTGGACCTCGGCGAACTGGTTGGCGCTTTCCTCGACCCTTGTGCCGATCTGGGTCCGCACATGCATCAGGATCGAACCGGCGTCCACCGACGGAAAGAAATTGCGGCCGAGAAACGGCACCAGCAGGAACGAGGCGGCGACAATGCCGAGGAAGCCGATCACGAAAAACGGGCGGCGCCGCATCGCCATCATCAGCAGATCCCGGTAGCCGCGGCGGATGCGCTCGAACCGCGCCTCGAAATCGCGCTGAAACCACACCAGCGGGTTGCGCGAGCGCGGCGGTGTTTCGCCGTCGGCACGATGCAGATGCGGCTGCAGCAGATATTTCGCCATGGTCGGCACCAGCGTGCGCGACAGGATGAACGACCAGGTCATCGCGAACATCACCGCTTCGGCCATCGGCACGAACAGGAAGCGCGCCACGCCCTGCAGGAAGAACATCGGCACGAAAACGATGCAGATGCAAAGCAGGGAAACAAAGGCCGGCGTCACGATCTGGTTGGCGCCGTCGAGGATCGACTGCTCGACCGGCTTGCCCTGCTCGAGATGATAATTGATGTTCTCGATGGTGACGGTGGCGTCGTCGACCAGGATGCCGACCGCGAGCGCGAGGCCTCCGAGCGTCATGATGTTGAGGGTTTCGCCGATCGCCGACAGCATCACGATGGCGCCAAGCACCGCGAGCGGAATCGAGGTGGCGATGATGATGGTCGAGCGCCAACTGCCGAGGAACAGCAGGATCATCACGCTGGTCAGGAGCGCTGCGATAACGCCTTCATAGGCGACGCCGGTGATGGCGCCGCGCACGAACAGCGACTGGTCGCCGATGAAGGCGATCTTGAGCGCGTCGGGCAGCGAATCCCTGACGTCGATCACCTTCTGCTTGATGCCGGCGATGATATCGAGCGTCGAGATCGAGCCGGCCTTCAGCACCATCATCAGCACCGAGCGGTTGCCGTTGACGTGGACGATATTGGTCTGCGGCGGATTGCCGTCGCGCACGCTGGCGACGTCGTGGACGTAGATCATCGCGCCATTGACGACCTTGATCGGCAGATTGCCGAGGTCCGCGATCTTGAGCGGCGAGTTGTTGAGCTGGATGTTGTATTCGAAGCTGCCGATCTTCTGGGTGCCGACTGGCGTGATCAGGTTCTGCGCCGCGAGCGCGTTGGCCACGTCCTGCCCGGACAGTCCGCGCGCCTGCAACGCCGACAGGTTGAGGTCGATCTGCACCTGGCGCTGCTTGCCGCCGAACGGATACGGGATGGCGGCGCCGGGCACGGTCACCAGCGGCGTGCGAAGCTGGTTGATGCCGATGTCGGCGAGGTTCTGCTCGGTCAGGCCCTCGCCGGACAGCGCCACCTGGATGATCGGAACGGTGGACGCGCTGTAATTGAGGATCAGCGGCGGCGTCGAGCCCGGCGGTAGCTGTTTGAGCATCGTCTGCGAAATCGCCGTGACCTGTGCGTTGGCGATGCGAATATCGACGTTCGGCTGGAAAAAGATCTTGATGATGCCGAAGCCGTTATAGGAATTGGCGACGATGTGTTCGATGTCGTTGACCGTGGTGGTCAGTGCGCGCTGAAACGGCGTGGTGATACGGCCGGACATCTGATCCGGCGGCAGCCCGGTATATTGCCAGACCACCCCGATTACGGGGATCCGGATATCCGGAAAAATGTCGGTCGGAGTCCGTAACGCCGCCAGCGGTCCGATGATCAGCAGAAGCAGCGCGAGCACGACAAAGGTGTAAGGCCGGCTCAGCGCAATACGGACCAGTGCGATCATAAGTCAGGTATTCCCCGGACCCGCGCGGCCGCGGGGATTGGCATTGCGGCTGGCCAATTCATTCGCGCCGCTTTACCTGAACCCGCGCCAAATAGCCAACGCCCGGGCGCCGCGCCCGCCTTCACTTCGGCGGCACTTGACCGTTGGGGGCTGCGCCGTGGCAGCGCTCGATCGAGGCACGGGCGCCTAGCGCATCAGTTTGAGGGCATCGGAGAAGAAATCCGGCCCGCCAAAATTGCCCGATTTAAGGGCAAGCAGCATGGCGCCGTCGCTGGCGCCGACGGCACGCAGCACCGGCACGCCGGTGGCGATCTCCGGACCGACCAGAAAGCCGGGGATTTGCAGCCGATCGACCACCGCGCCGGAGGTTTCGCCGCCGGCCACCACCAGCCGCCGCACGCCTGCCCGCACCAATGCTTCGGCGATATCGGCCATCGCCTGCTCGATCGCATGCCCGGCTGCATCGCGGCCATGACGAGACTGCAGAGCTGCGACCTGCTCCGGGGTTGCGCTGCTGGCGATCAGGACCGGACCTTGCGGGAGCCGCTGGCTGGTCCAGCCGATGGCACGATGCGATTCGTCCGTGCCCGAGACGATCCGCTCCGGATCGAGATGCAGCACCGGCATGATCCGTTCGGCGCTGGCGACCTGCTGCAACGTCGCCTGCGAGCAACTGCCGGCGAGACAGGCCGCGGCGCCGCCGACCGCGGCGTCGGGAACCGGGCTCGATGCGACCGATCGGGCTGGTTGTTGCGCCAGCAGCGCACGCGCGAGGCCCAGTCCAATGCCGGAGGCGCCGACCGACAGCCGATAGTCCAGCGCCACCGTGCCGATGGTCTCGAGATCGCGATCGAACACGGCATCGACAATGGCAGCGCCGATGCCGTTCGCGCCGAGTTCGGCCAACCGGGCGCGAACCGCATCCGGCCCGCGTGCCAATACCGCGAGATCGACCAGCCCGATCCGGGTCCGGCTCTGGCGCGACAGCACCCGCGCCAGGTTGGAATCGTGCATCGGGTTGAGCGGATGATCCTTCAGCGGGCTTTCGTTGAGCGGCACCGCGCCGACAAAGAGGTTGCCCTGGTAGACGGTGCGGCCGGTGCCGGGAAAAGCCGGGGTCACCAGCACGATCGCATCGCCGGAATTGGCGCGCAGCGCATCCATCACCGGTCCGATATTGCCGGCATCGGTGGAATTGAAGGTGGAGCAGATCTTGAACATCACGTGGCCGGCGCCGCGGCGGCGCAGCCATTGTTCGGCGGCGCGCGAGCGCGTCACCGCCAGGCCCGCCTCGATCGACCGGCTCTTGAGCGACACCACCACCGCGTCGACCTCCGGCAGCGCGAGTTCGCCGGACGGCACGCCGATGGTCTGCACCGTGCGCAGCCCGCATCGGGTCAGCGTGTTGGCCAGATCGGACGCGCCGGTATAGTCGTCGGCGATGCAGCCCAACAGCAGCGTCACGGTTTGGCTCCGGCATATCGCTTGAACCAGCCGAGACCGTCGGTGGTGGTGCCGCGCGGGTTATATTCGCAGCCGACAAAGCCGGCATAGCCGAGCCGGTCCAGCTCCGTGAACAGGAACGGATAGTTCAATTCCTCCCCGTCGGGCTCGTTGCGCGAGGGAATGCTGGCGATCTGAATGTGACCGATGATCGGCATCATCTCGCGCAGCCGCATGGTCACGTCGCCATGGATGATCTGGCAGTGATAAATGTCAAACTGCAGTTTCAGGTTCGGAATCTTCATCTCGACGATCAGGTCGCGCGCGAAGGCGAAATCGTTGAGGAAATAGCCGGGCACGTTACGCGGGTTGATCGGTTCGATCACAATGTCGAGGCCGTGGGGACGGAAGAATTCGGCGGCCCATTGCACCGACTTGCGAAACGCCGCCACCGCTGACGGATCGTCGCGGCTCGCCATTCCCGCCATCAGATGCAGCCGCTTGACGCCGGTCGCCTGCACATAGGGCAGCGCGCCGCGCAGGCTTGCCTGCAAATCGGCAAAGCGGTCCGGCAGCGACGCAAAGCCCTTCTCGCCGGCCTCCCAGTTGCCGGGCGGCAGATTGAACAGCGCCTGGGTGAGGCCGTTGCGATCGAGCCGCTCGCCGATCTGGTCCGCCGGATACGCGTAGGGAAACAGGAATTCCACCGCCGAAAATCCCGCCTTCGCCGCCGCATCAAAACGGTCGAGAAACGGGACTTCCGTGAACATCATGGTGAGATTGGCGGCGAAACGGGGCATCGACGTCCTCTTGTCTGTCATTTCTGCTGCGGCTCGCCCGGCAAATCCGTGCCGGTGACGCGCGCATACATCCGCGCCACCGATGCATCATCGTCGTGGCCCATGCCGGAGGCTGCCGTCATCAGGAACATCTGCAGCGCCGCGGCGGCGACCGGCACCGGGAACCTCGCGGTGCGCGCCATGTCCTGGATGATGCCGAGGTCCTTGACGAAAATCTCCACCGCGCTGCGCGGCGCGTAGTCGCCGTCGAGCACATGCGGCATGCGGTTCTCGAACATCCAGGAATTGCCGGCCGACGCCGTGATCACCTCATAGACCTTGCGGATATCGAGCCCCTGTCTGGCGGCAAACGCGATCGCCTCCGACGCCGCGGCGATATGCACGCCGGCCAGCAACTGGTTGATCATCTTGAACGCGGCGCCCTGCCCCGCGGCATCGCCGAGTTCATAGAGCCTGGCCGCCATCGCATCGAGCGCCGGCCGCGCCCTGGCGAAGGCCGCCGCGCTGCCGGAGGCGAGAATGGTGAGTTCGCCCTGCGCCGCGCGCTGCGCGCCGCCGCTGATCGGCGCATCGAGATAGTGCCGGCCGGTCGCCTCCAGTTGTTTCGCGAGCCGCCGCGCGATGTCCGGATCCATGGTCGCGGACGGACACGAACACGGCGTCTCTGGCCAATGTTTCCGCCACGCCGTCCTTGCCGAACAGAATGGCTTCGGTCTGCGCCGCATTGACAACGACGCTGACCACGATGTCAGCCCTGGTTGCCGCTTCGGCCGGCGTCCGCGCGCCGGTTCCGCCGTCGCCGACAAACCGCGCCACCGCGTCCGCCGAAACATCGCAGCCGGTCACGTCGAAGCCGGCGCGCCGCAGCGAGGTCGCCATGCCAAAACCCATCGAGCCGAGCCCGATCACGGCGATGTGCGGTTTGATGGTGGCGGAGTGCGGCATGCGGCAATTTCCCTTGTCCCCAGGCTTTTTCCCTCGGGTTTCCCGGGCGCGCCGAGATTGCCCTTGGCCTTGGCTCTGGGTATCACGGCTGGGCCGCGCTGCCAAAGCATCAGAAGAGGCGGCGAAGAGGACACTGCGATGAGCGAAACCAGGGTCCGCGAGCAGATCTGCCGCCTCGGCCGTTCGCTGTTCGAGCGCGGCCTGACACCGGGCTCGTCGGGCAATATCAGCGCAAAACTCGATGACGGCGGCTGGCTGGTGACGCCGACCAACGCCTCGCTCGGCTCGCTCGATCCGGCGCGGCTGTCGCTTCTCGGCGCGGATGGCCGGCTGGTTTCCGGCGATGCGCCGACCAAGGAGGTGCCGCTGCACACCGCGCTCTACCAGACCCGCAACGCCTCGCGCGCGGTCGTTCACCTGCATTCGACCCATGCGGTGGCGCTGTCGATGCTGCCGGAAATCGATCCGCGCGCCGCGCTGCCGCCGATGACGCCGTATTACCTGATGCGCTGCGGGCAGACCGCGCTGGTACCGTATTATCGGCCGGGCGATCCAGCCGTCGCCGATGCGATCAAGGGACTGGCCGGACGATACGCCTCGGTGCTGCTCGCCAACCATGGCCCGGTGGTGGCCGGCGAAACGCTCGAAGCCGCGGTCTATGCCATCGAGGAACTGGAAGAGACCGCAAAACTCTATCTGCTGCTGCGCGGGCTCAACCCGCGTTATCTCTCGCCGGGGCAGGTCGCCGACCTCGCAAAGACCTTCGGGCTGACCCTGCCGGAACTCGGGCACGATTGAAGCCGTCATGGCGAGGAGCGCAAGCGACGGTGAGAATGCGTCGCCCGGAATGACGACGCTCTACAGCACCGCGAGTTGCTTGTTGCGGAGGTCGGTCACCAGCATCAATCCGGGCGCATGGGTGATGGCAAACGGCAGTTTCGCCGCCGCGATCACCGCCTGCGGGGTGACGCCGCAGGCCCAGAACACCGGAATCTCGTCGGCCTCCACCGGTACCGGATCGCCGTAGTCCGGCTTGGAAATGTCGGCTATGCCGATCGAGCCGCGGATGGCCGAGATGCACCGGCGCACCATGCACGGCGGGAAACCGCGAGGTGATCTGCACCGCGCGGATGGCATCGGCCGGCTTGAATGGCCGCATCGACACCACCATCGGACCGGCAAACGGCCCCGCGGCCGCGCAGGCGATATTGGTGCGATACATCGGCACCCGCACGTTGCGCTCGATGTGGCGGATCGGCAGATCGTCCGCCATCAACGCCTCCTCGAACGAGAACGAGCATCCGAGCACGAACGCCACCAGATCGTCGCGCCAGTGCGCCATCAGATCGGTCGGCTCCTCCGTCACCTCGCCGTCGCGCCAGATCCGGTAGCGCGGCAGGTCGGTGCGGATATCGAGGTCGATCCCCAACGCCGGGATGCGGGGATCGCCGACATCGGACATGCCGATCACCGGGCAAGGCTTCGGATTGAGCTGGCAGAACCGGTGGAATGCCGCCGCCAGTTGCTCGGGCAGGATTGCCAGATTGCCCTGCACGAAGCCGTTGGCGACGCCGGCCGTGGTCGTCGCCATCCCCGCCCGGCAGTCGAGCCGCGCCTGCAGGCTCGGGAGCATCTCCCGGTCCGAATGGCCCCGCTCTTTCCTTGCCAGTCCGCCATTCATGGAAAAATGCTCCGCGCCTCGACAGGTGGTGCCGCGCAGTTCTACCATGCAACGCGACACGCCGCACCAACAGCTTTCCCGGAATGCCGAATGACCAAGATCGCTTCCAACCTGCAAATCGATTCCGCCCGGCTATGGGGCACGATTGATGAGACCGCGAAATTCGGCGCCACGCCGAAAGGCGGGGTCCGGCGGCTGACGCTGGGGCCGGAGGACAAGCAGGTGCGCGACTGGTTCCGCGACGCCTGCGAGACGGCGGGTCTGGAGGTGCATGTCGATACGCTCGGCTCGATGTTCGGCCTGCGCAAGGGCCGCGACATGTCGAAGCCGCCGATCGGGCTCGGCTCGCATCTCGACACCCAGCCGACCGGCGGCAAATATGACGGCGTGCTCGGCACGCTGGCGGCGCTCGAAGTCGTCCGCACGCTCAACGACGCCGGGATCGAGACCGAAACGCCGATCTGCATCGTCAACTGGACCAATGAAGAGGGCTCGCGGTTCGCGCCGGCAACCATGGCCTCGGCCGCCTATGCCGGCGATTACACCACCGACGACATTCTGGCGCGGCGCGATGCGGCCGGGGTCAGCGTCGGCGAAGCGCTCGACAGCATCGGCTACCGCGGCCATGAGGCGGTCGGCGCGCGCCGGCTCGGCGCCTTCGTCGAGCTGCATATCGAGCAGGGCCCGCTGCTGGAAGCCGAGAACAAGACCATCGGCGTGGTCGATCGCGGCCAGGGCATTGTCTGGTACGACGGCAAGATCACCGGCTTCGAAAGCCATGCCGGCACCACCCCGATGCCGCTGCGCCGCGATGCGCTGGCAGCCGTGTCCGAATTCGTGCTGGCGGTCGAGCGCATCGCAAAAGCGCATGGTCCGAACGCCGTCGGCACCGTCGGCGAGGCCGTGATTGCGGCGCCCTCGCGCAACGTCATTCCAGGCGAGGTCGCCTTTACCGTGGATATCCGCAGCCCGAACGCCGCAACGCTCGACGCCATCGACCGGGATTTGCGCGGCGCGATCGCGGAAATCGCGCCGCGGCGCAAGGTCGAGATTGCACTGGCGCCGATCTGGCGCAAGGAGCCGACCGTGTTCAACGCAAAGCTGGTCGATGCGGTCGAAACCGCGGCCAAGGCGCTCGGCTACAGCCACCGCCGCATCACCTCCGGCGCCGGTCACGACGCCTGCAATCTGGCGAATGTGGTGCCGGCGGCGATGATCTTCGTGCCCTGCAAGGATGGCGTCAGCCACAACGAATTGGAGGACGCAACCCAGGCCGATTGCACCGCCGGTGCCAACGCCTTGATGCATACCGTGCTCGCGCTCGCCGGCGTCGCCTCGATAGCCGCCAACAAACCCCACAGACCAGCGGAGGCCAATTTGCGCGGAGTGTTTGTCGATGCCAACGAGTTGCTGGCCGTGATTTTGGAGCGACTGACAAAACCCGGCGATCCCGAGGTGCGCATTCATCGCGACCCCGACATCGCGTCTGAACGGTTGCCGAACGTGCTCGACGGCGCCGAGATCGCGATCGTCGATCACACCGCGCTGCCGACCGCGATCGCGCGCAACTGCGCCGGGCTGAAGCACGTCGTCTTCCTGGGCACCGGCGCCCGCAGCTACATGAATCCGGAAGAACTGGCCGAGCTCGGCATCGAGGTTCACCTGATCAAGGGCTATGGCGACACTGCCGTGGCCGAATCCACCGTGGCGCTGATGTGGGCGGCCGCGCGCGGCATCGCCGAGATGGACCGCGAAATGCGCGCCGGCAACTGGCTGCGCGAAGACGGCATGCAGCTCAAGGGCAAGACGCTCGGCCTGATCGGGTTCGGCGGTATTGCGGCCGAAGTGGCGCGCATCGCGAGCGGCAGCGGACTGCGGGTGATCGCCTGGAACCGGACGCCGAAGCATCATGCGAGCGTCGAATTCACCGCGCTCGATGCGCTGCTGGCGCAGAGCCATGTGGTCTCGCTGCATCTGTCTGCTGAACGACGAGACCCGCGGATTTGTCTCGCGGCAACGGATCGCCGCGATGAAGCCGGGCGTGATTCTGGTCAACACCGCGCGCGGCGCGCTGGTCGATGAAGCCGCCATGATCGAGGCGCTGCAATCAGGTCATATCCGGCATGCCGGGCTCGACGTCTTCAACACCGAGCCGCTGCCCCCGGATCATCCCGCTGACACAACTGCGCAACGTAACGCTGTCGGCCCATTCCGCCTTCCGCACCCCGGAGGCGAGCGAGAACCTGATCGAGGCGGCGTGGCAGCATTGCCGGAGGATTGCGAGGGGCTGAGCGAAGCTCCAGCCGTCGTCATTCCGGGGCGCGCGCAGCGCGAGCCCGGAACCTCGAGATTCCGGGCTCGCTGCTTTCGCATCGCCCCGGAATGACGGCGACTACTCCACCATCTCGGCGACGGCCTTGCCGCAGGCGGTGGTGTCGGCATTGCCGCCGAGGTCGCGGGTGCGCAGCGTGCGTTCGCCGAGCGTGCGCTCGATCGCCGCGACGATCGATGCCGCGGCGGCCTTCTCGCCGAGATGCTCCAGCATCATCGCGCCGGACCAGATCATGCCGATCGGGTTGGCGATGCCCTGCCCCGCAATATCCGGCGCCGAGCCGTGCACCGGCTCGAACACCGAGGGAAAATCGCCCTCCGGATTGATGTTGCCGGATGGCGCGATGCCGATGGTGCCGGTGCAGGCCGGCCCCAGATCGGACAGGATGTCGCCGAACAGATTGGAGCCGACCACGACGTCGAACCAGTCCGGATGCAGCACGAAATTCGCGGTGAGAATGTCGATGTGATACTTGTCCCATTTCACCTTGGGATAGTGTTTGGCCATCGCTTCGACGCGCTCGTCCCAGTACGGCATGGTGATCGAGATGCCGTTGGATTTGGTCGCCGAGGTCAGATGTTTCTTGGGGCGCGACTGCGCCAGCTCGAACGCGAATTTCAGGATGCGGTCGACGCCGACCCGCGTCATCACCGTCTGCTGGGTGACGAATTCGCGCGCGGTATCCGGAAACATCCGGCCGCCGACCGAGGAATATTCGCCTTCGGTGTTTTCGCGCACCACCCAGAAATCGATGTCGCCGGGCTTGCGGTTGGCCAGCGGCGACGGCACCCCCGGCATCAGCCGCACCGGGCGCAGGTTGACATACTGGTCGAATTCGCGGCGGAACTTGATCAGCGATCCCCACAACGAAATGTGATCGGGAATTTTGGCGGGCCAGCCGACGGCGCCGAAATAGATCGCGTCATGCTTGCCGATCTGCTCTTTCCAGTTGTCCGGCATCATCTGGCCGTGCTTTTCGTAATAGTCCCAGGACGCGAAATCGAAATGGTCGAACTGCACGCCGACGCCGTGCTTTTTCGCCGCGGTTTCCAGCACGCGCAGGCCTTCCGGCACCACTTCCTTGCCGATGCCGTCGCCGGGAATGACCGCGATCCGGTATTGTTTTTGTGGGTTGGCCATCGAGAGAGTCCTTTGTCGTGCCGTACGGCGAAACCATGCCTTGATCGGATTGCAATGGACCAAAGTCGGTTATTGCGCAACGCTGCAGTGCAATGTTGACCGGTTTGACGGCGGCGGCCTAAGGGTTGAAAATCGCGGACGACATCCGAGCCGACTTCCCTTCAGCGAGTATTCCCATGGATCTTCATTTGCGCGGCAAACGCGTCCTGATCACCGGCGCGTCGAAGGGCATCGGCGCGGCGGCGGCCGAAGCCTTCGCCGAAGAAGGCTGTCATCTGCGGCTGGCGGCGCGCAGCGGCGACCAGTTGAAGGCGCTCGCCGAACGCCTGCGCGCGGCGCATCAGATCGATGCCACGGCGCATGTCGTCGACCTGCGCAAGCCCGAAGACATCGCGAGGCTGGTCAGGGACGCCTCCGACATCGACATCCTGGTCAACAATGCCGGCGATATTCCGGGCGGCGCGATCGACAAGATCGACGAGCCGACCTGGCGTCATGCCTGGGAGCTCAAGGTGTTCGGCTACATCAACCTGACGCGGGCGATCTACGCCCAGATGAAAGCGCGCGGCCATGGCGTCATCGTCAACGACATCGGCGCCGCCGGCGAGAAATTCGACGCCAACTACATCTGCGGCAGCACCGGCAATGCCGCGCTGATGGCGTTCACCCGCGCGCTCGGCGGCAGGAGCCTCGCCGACAATATCCGCGTGGTCGGCATCAATCCCGGGCCGGTCGGCACCGACCGTCACGTCACCTTGCTGAAGACCCGCGCCAGGCACCAGTTCGGCGACGAAAACCGCTACAAGGAATTCCAGAAGGGCCTGCCGCTCGGCCGTCCCGCGCATGCCCGCGAGATCGGCGACCTGATGGCCTTCCTCGCCTCCGGCCGCTCCGGCTATACCTCGGGCGTCATCTACACCGTCGACGGCGGCATCAGCGCCGGCTGGGGGTAGGCGGAGTCG
Source organism: uncultured Alphaproteobacteria bacterium (assembly GCA_963748165.1). Classification (GTDB taxonomy): domain Bacteria; phylum Pseudomonadota; class Alphaproteobacteria; order Rhizobiales; family Xanthobacteraceae; genus Bradyrhizobium. The sequence continues at coordinate 92,819 of CAVVIM010000003.1, read as the reverse complement.
TGCATTGGCGAAACCCCGTCGTTCCGGGGCGCGCGGAGCGCGAGCCCGGAAATCTCGATGATTTCGGATCCGGCTTGCGCACCATCCCGGAATGACGAGATAGGGCCACGGCGCAAGCGCGCCAAACGACGAGGATGGGGAAACACAAGTGGCATCCGATCAGGGACTGGTACAGGCGACGGCCTGCGCGATCGTTGACAAGCTCAACGCCGGCGAAGTCACGCCGCTCGATTTGCTCGACGTGCTGGAGCAACGCATTGCCGAGGTCGACGGCGAGGTGAATGCGCTGCCGACGCTGTGCTTCGACCGTGCCCGAACCCGCGCCAGGGCGCTGATGCAACGAAAGCCCGGCGATCGCGGCCTGCTCGCCGGGCTGCCGGTGCCGATCAAGGACCTGACAAACGTCGAGGGCGTGCGGACGACGCAGGGCTCGCCGATCTACCGGGACAATGTGCCGGCGCGCTCCGATCTGATGGTCGAACGCCTCGAAGGCAATGGCGCGCTGGTCTACGCCAAATCGAACACGCCGGAATTCGGCGCCGGCGCCAATACCTTCAACGAGGTGTTCGGCCCGACCCGCAACCCCTGGGACCTGTCGCGCTCCGCCGCCGGTTCTTCCGGCGGCGCTGCCGCCGCGCTCGCCAGCGGCACCGCCTGGCTGGCGCATGGCTCCGACATGGGCGGATCGTTGCGCAATCCCGCGAGCTTCTGCGGCATTGTCGGCATGCGGCCGAGCATCGGCCGCGTCGCGCATACCCCGATCGCCAAGATCGATCGCAATCTCGGCGTGCAGGGGCCGATGGCGCGCAATGTCGAGGACCTGGCGCTGCTGCTCGACGCCATGAGCGGCGAGCATCCCGCCGATCCGCTGTCGCTGCCGCTGCTGCCGACGTCCTTCCTGTCGGCCGCGCGCTCCGGCAGGCGGCCGAAGCGCATCGCCTATTCGCCCGATCTCGGCATCACGCCGGTCGATCCCGAGATCGCCGCCATCACCCGCAAAGCCGCCGGCCGCTTCGCCGAGGCCGGCGCGATTGTCGAAGACGCGCATCCCGATCTGCGCGAGGCGCACCAATGCTTCCACGTGCTGCGCGCGTTCGACTTCGCGATCAGCAAGGCGGAGCTGCTGCGCACCAGGCGCGATCAGCTCAAGCCGGAGGTGATCTGGAATATCGAGGAAGGCCTCAAGCTCACGGTCGGTCAGCTCGAGCGCGCGGAAGCGCAGCGGGTGGCGATGACTGCACGCACCCTCGAGTTCTTCCAGACCTACGATCTGCTGCTGACGCCGGCGACCATCGTCGCACCGTTCCCGATCGAAAACCGCTACGTCGCCGAATGCGCCGGCCGGAAGTTCGACAATTATGTCGAATGGCTCGGCATCGTCTATGCGATCACGCTGGTCTGCTGCCCGGCGCTGTCGCTGCCATGCGGCTTCACGGCCTCCGGCCTGCCGGTCGGACTGCAGATGGTGGGGCCGCCGCGCGGCGAAGGCCGGCTTCTGGCGCACGCGAAAGGGCTGGAGGATATTCTGGGCGTGCGCGGCACCACGCCGATCGATCCACGACCGGCCAAGCAAGCCGGCAAGTAACCCGACACCGCTTTTGCCGATTTGGGCGCTGGCGGTTGAGCCCTGCGCGCGGCTATAATCGGCGGCGAGTACAGCGCGCGAACGACGGCGCGGGGAGGCGCGGGGAGGAAGGCGTAGATGGCCGGAAAACTGAAAATTCACGTCGACCAGGACAAGTGCCAGGGCCATGCCCGCTGCAAATCGCTGGCGCCCGAACTGTTCGAGCTCGACCAGTACGGCAACGCGCATGAGATCGGCGACGGCTCGGTTCCCGAAGGGCTCGAGGACAAGGCCTGGCTGGCGCAGACCAATTGTCCGGAAATTGCGATTGAAATTACCGAAGATTGAACGCGTTCGGCGCACTGCCTTTCAGCCATTGATACGGCAGGTTCGATTGGCGAACGAAACAAAAGGAAATTGCCTGATGTCCGATCATGCCCCGGTCACCGATTGGGTTCACGATTTCGACCATACCGATCCGCGCTGGACCGAGAATCCGTTTCCAATCTGGGAAAAATTGCGCGCCGAATCTCCGGTCGTCCACACCGGGCGTTTCCTCGGCTGCTACCTGCCGACCACCTATGAAGCGGTGAAGCAGGTCGCCTACGACACCGAACATTTTTCCTCGCGCCGCGTCATCGTCCGCGACGTGCGGCCGGAGACGCCGGGATCGGCGCCGCCGATCACCTCCGATCCGCCGCAACACAAGCCTGCCAAGCAGTTGCTGCTGCCGCCATTCACGCCCGACGCCATGAAGAAGCTCGAACCCAGGGTTCGCGCCATCTGCAACGAGCTGATCGATGAATTCATCGCCGACGGAAAATGCGACGCCGCGGCGCGCTACACCAAGCACATACCGGTGCGGGCGATCGCCCATATGCTCGGTATCCCGGAAAAGGACGGCGGCCTCTTCATCAAGTGGATCCACGAGATCCTCGAACTGGGCATCAAGGATGATGACGCCCTGATGCGCGCGATCCACGACATGTCCGGCTATTTCGCCGACCATATCGAACAGCGCAAGCAGCACCCGACCGACGATCTGATCTCGACCCTGATGAATGCCAGGGACAAGGACGGCGAGCCGCTGTCCGATGTTCACGTGCAGGGTTCGCTGCGGCTGCTCCTGATCGCCGGCATCGACACCACCTGGAGCGCGATCGGCTCCTCGCTGTGGCATCTGGCGAAGACGCCGGCGGACCGCGCGCGGCTGGTCGCGGAGCCGGCGCTGATGCCGACCGCGGTCGAGGAATTCCTGCGCGCCTATGCACCGGTGACGATGGCCCGCGAGGTGATGAAGGAGACGATGGTGAGCGGCTGCCCGGTCAAGCCCGGCAACATGGTGCTGCTGTCGTTCCCCGCCGCCAACCGCGATCCCGCGATGTTTCCCGATGCCGACAAGGTGGTGATCGACCGCAAGGAGAACCGCCATGCGGCGTTCGGCCTGGGCATTCACCGTTGCATCGGCTCCAACCTTGCGCGCATGGAAATGACGGTTGCGATCGAGGAATGGCTGAAGCGGATTCCGGATTTTCGGCTCGACCCGGCCGGCCAGGTCACCTGGTCGGAAGGCACCGTGCGCGGGCCGCGGCAGCTTCCGCTGCTGTTTGGCCGCGCGAGCTGAACCTTTTTGTCATGGCCGGGCTTGTCCCGTCTTGCTTGCTTATTCGGCGCCGACGCCGTCATTGCGAGGAGCGCAAGCGACCAGGCAATCCGCGCCTTTGCGTCATTCCGGGGCGCGCGTGAGCGCGAACCCGGAATCTCGAGATTCCGGGTTCGATGCTTTCGCATCGCCCCGGAATGACAGCGAGCGCTGGATTGCTTCGCTAGCGCTCGCAATCACGGACGGCCAGGACCGGCCCGGGCATGACGAGCCCCGCGACACGCCCCGGGCGGGACGAGTCCGAACCATGGAGACTGACCGTGCCGATTGAACGCTTCCAGTTTACGGGGTCGGAAGGCGAGCTGCTTGCGGCCTCGCTCGACCTGCCGGAGCGTCACGAGCCGATCGCCTATGCGCTGTTCGCGCATTGCTTCACCTGCGGCAAGGACGTGCTCGCCGCCAGGCGGATCGCGGTGGCGCTGGCAGCGAAGGGCATCGCGGTGCTGCGCTTCGACTTCACCGGGCTCGGCTCCAGCGAAGGCGATTTCGCCAACTCGACTTTCTCCTCCAACGTCGCCGATCTGGTGCGGGCCGCCGATCATCTGCGCGCCACCCGCAAGGGTGCCACGATCCTGATCGGCCATAGTCTCGGCGGTGCCGCCGTGCTGGCTGCGGCGGGTCAGATTCCCGATGCCAGGGCCGTCGTCACCATCGCCGCCCCATCCGATCCGGCCCATGTCACCGGCCTGTTCGCCGACCGCATCGAGGACATCCGCAAGCGCGGCAAGGTCGAGGTTTCGCTGGCCGGCCGCCCGTTCCACATCAAGCGCGAATTCCTCGACGACATCGCCGAGCATGGCCTGATGGCGCATGTCGCGAAGCTGCACAAGGCGTTGCTGGTGATGCACGCGCCGACCGACGATACCGTCGGCATCGACAATGCCACCCGCATCTTCGGGGCGGCCAAACATCCCAAGAGCTTCGTCTCGCTGGCGGACGCCGATCATCTGCTGACGCAGAAGCGCGACGCCGGCTATGTCGCCGACGTCATCGCCGCCTGGGCCGAGCGCTACATCGACCCCGTCGTGTCGGAGCCGGTCGCCGATGCCGGCGAGGCGCCGCGCCAGGTCGTGGTGCGCGAGACCCGCAACAGCAAATTCCAGCAGACCGTTTCGGTCGGACCGCATCGGATACTGGCCGACGAACCGGTCGCCGCCGGCGGCGAGGATAGCGGGCCCGGGCCGTATGATCTGCTGCTGGCCAGCCTCGGTGCCTGCACCTCGATGACCATGCGACTCTACGCCGACCGCAAGGCGCTGCCGCTCGAGCGGGTGACCGTGACGCTGAAGCACAACAAGATCCACGCGGAAGATTGCGCCGAATGCGAAACCAGGGTCGGCATGCTCGACCGGATCGATCGGGTGATAGCCATCGAAGGCACGCTCGACACCGAGCAGCGCGCCAAGCTGATGGAGATCGCCGACAAGTGCCCGGTGCATCGCACCCTGACCTCGGAAGTCCACATCGTGACCAGGCCCGCGGATTGACGAACCCTCGCGCGGGCGTATCATCGGCCTTGAGGAGCCGCCCATGCCGGCCGTGGCACGCATTGATCCCAAAGCGGTTTTTTCACCGGAGGAATGGCGCCGGCTGACCGCGCGCAGTCCGCTGCGCGGCCTGTGGCTGGTGCTTCACGCCTGGGCAACCATCGCGGCCGCGATGGCGCTGGTGGCGGTGTGGCCGAATCCCCTGACCTGGCTGATCGCGGTCATGGTGGTGGGCACGCGCCAGCTCGGGCTCGCGATCCTGATGCACGAAGCCGCGCATGGCGGGCTGCACGCCAGCAAGAAGATCAACGAATGGGTCGGCCAATGGTTGTGCGCGGTCCCGGTCGGCGCCGATCTGGCCAGCTACCGCTCCTATCATCTGCAGCATCACAAATTCACCCAGCAGCCGGAAGATCCCGACCTGTCGCTGTCGGCGCCGTTTCCGATCAGCAAGGAGAGCTACACCCGAAAGGCGGTCCGCGACCTCACCGGGCAGACCTTTGTCAAGCAGCGGCTGCCGCTGTTTCTGTCGCTGTTCAGGCGAAGCGGCGGCGATGATGCGTTGACCCATGACAGCTTCGTCTCCAGCGGCGCCGACAAGATGGCGCGCTTTCTCGGCCTGAACGCTGCGCTGTTCGGCCTGTGCTGGCTTGCGGGTGCGGGCATCTGGTACTGGGCGGTGTGGGTGCTGGCGATGGCGACGTGGCTGTCGCTGGTGACGCGGATCCGCAATATCGCCGAACATGCCTGCACCAGCACCGGCGAGGACCCGTTCAGCCACGCCCGCACCACCCGCGCCAACCCGATCGAGCGGCTGTTGATCGCGCCCTATTGGGTGAACTACCACGCCGAACATCATCTCTTCATGTATCTGCCATGCTACCGGCTGCCCGAAGCGCATCGGCTGCTGATCGAGAAGGGCCTGATCCGGCGCATGGAGGTACGCCCCGGCTATCTCGATGTGATGCGGCTGGCGACCTCGCGCGGGCAGGCCTGACCGGCGCTCGAACCGCTGCCGCTCAGGCTCTGGCGTCCTGCGCGGAAGCCAGCGGCGGAACCCGCAGCGGTCCGCGCAGCCCCGCGGCAGACCCCAGCAGGATTCCGGCCACGGCTGCGAACGACGCCAGCGCTAGCGTCGAAAGGCCGGTCAGCCCCTGCCCGATCGAGCAGCCAAGGGCCATCGCGCCACCCGCCCCCATCAGCGCTGCGCCGCCGGTTGATCGCAGCATGTGGTATGGCGATCGATAGCCCTCCCAGTGGAAGCGGCGGGTGACCAGCGCCGTCACCAGGCTTCCGAGGATCACGCCGCCGACGGTCGCGATGCCGAAGTTCAGCGTCAGCCCGGTGGACAGCATCACGTATTGAAGCAAATCGGCGATCGGCGCGACGAAGGTAAGCGATGTGACCGGCGCCGGATTGAAATCGTCGGCGCCAAGATATCCGGTCGCAAACCAGCCCGCCGCGACCAGCAGTCCGACCATGACGCCCGCCGCGACCTGCCCCCAGGAACGGCGGAACGGCGCATGCGCGAACGCAAAGATGATCAAGGCCCCGCTGATGGTCGAGGCCGCCAGCATCCGCGCGAACTTTGTGTCGAGATGCAGTGCCGACAGCAGCGCCGGCACCGAGGTCAGCTTCGGCGACAGTTGCGACCACTGCAGCACCGCGATGCGCCCGGGTGCAATCAGGCCCTTCAGCGTCATCTGCGCGGCGATGCCGAGTACGATCACCACGACAAAGGAACGTAAATTGCCGCTCCCGAGCAGCACCAGCGCGCGCGATCCGCAGCCGTTCGACATCACCATGCCATAGCCGAACAACACGCCGCCGAACAACATCAGCGGCGCCGAAAACGACGGCTGCAGATAGATCGACTTGCCGAGATCGACCACCTGCCGCGCCGCGAGCAACTGGGTCGCGGCAATCGCCACGCCGAGCGCGAGGCCATAGGTCCGCACCAGCCGGCTGTCGCCCTCCGCCCACCAGCCGCGCAGGCTGCTGACGAGGCAAAATCCGCTCAGCAGCCCGACCGCCCCGTAGACGAGGCCGATCGCCAGGCCGGCATAGAGGACAATGTTGGCTCCGTCCTGCACAGGCTTTTCCTCGCGTTGTTCCCGATCAGGCGTCCGGACAGGATACGACAAAAGTTCCGGCGGCAAACAGTCTCTCGAAGCGAGCCGCGTTATGGCGCCGGTCGCAGGATCACGCGGTCGCGCGACGAGCCCGCGACCGCGAGAAAGGCGGCCTTGGCATCCTGCAGCGGATAGATCGCGGCGGCGTTGATCGGAAACGGCTTGAGATGGCCGCTGCCGAAGCCGGGAACCAGTTCCTGCAGCACCGCGCCGGTCGCGACCGACGATAGTCCCAGCGTGTCGATGCCGACATAGGTGTGCTGGCCGCGATAGAATTCCAGGATATTGAACGGCACGACGGGCGCGACGGCGGCGATCAGTATCTGGCGCCCGCGCACCGCCAGCGAGTGATGTGCGGCCTGGAAATAGGGATCGCCGACGGTGTTGAAGACGATGTCGGCGCCCTTGCCGTTCGTGATCTCCCGCACCCGGGCGGCAACATCGGTTGCCGAGGCATCGATGACGTCGATCTTCGAATTGGCGTGGCCTTCATAGGGTTCATTCCTGCGCGCCACGCCGACGACACGGGCGCCGTGCCATGTCGCGATTTGCACCGCCGCCTGGCCGACCTTGCCGTTGACCCCCATCACCAGCACCGTCTCGGTTTTTTTCGGCATTCCGGCGCGACGAAAACCTTCCGTGGCGGTGACGAAGGGAACGCCGAGACCGGCGGCTTGCTCCCACGACAGGCTGTCCGGCTTCGCTACTATGGCATCGGCTTCGACCGCGAGGTGCGTCGCATGGGTACCGTCACGGCGAATGCCGAGATCGCCCGAGGAGCCAAAGACCTCGCGTCCGATCCAGCCGGCAGGACCATCGATCACGATCCCCGCATAGTCCCGGCCCGGCGTGCGCGGAAATACCGCGTAGGACATCAGACCGGTGGCGGCTTTGACATCGGACGGATTGATGGCCGCTGCCCTGACCTCGATCAGCACCTCGTTGGCGGCGCGCGACAACGTGCGCTGCTCGATCCCCGGCGCCAGCAAGGCCGGGGTGTCGGCCTTCGTCTTCAGACGCACGCAGCGGGCCTCCACTGCAAGCGGCCGACCATCTGATTTTTCGGGGACTGACATCACGGCCGTTCCAGACTTCTCGGGCAGTGTTTTGACGCCGCTGCGATCGTTGACAGCGAGGTCGCTTCGCCTCATGACTAGCGGACTGATCGCTTAGTTCAAGAGGCTTGTTCCGGCAAGCCCGGCGACCCCGGGAGAGACCGCAGTGAACCTCAAGGCCACGCTTTCGCCCGACGATCTCGCGCGCGCCTGCGCCGCGGCGATGTGGAAGCAGGACGACGCCAGCCGGGGCCTCGGCATGGAGATTGTCGAGATCAGGCCGGGCCACGCCACGCTGAAGATGACGGTCGAGCCTCACATGGTCAACGGCCAGCGGATTGCCCATGGCGGCTTCATCTTCACGCTGGCGGACTCCGCCTTCGCCTTTGCCTGCAATACCCATAACCAACGCGTCGTTGCCGCCGAGGGCAATATCAGCTTCATCCGGCCGGGCAAGCTCGGCGACGTTCTGGTGGCCACTGCGCGCGAGATCTCACGCAGCGGCCGGTCCGGAATTCTACGACGTGCGCGTCACCGCCAACGACGTCGTGATCGCCGAATTTCGCGGTCATTCCCGCAGCATCGGCGGCACATGGCTGCCAGTGGCAGAGACCGATCCGGAATAAACAGCCCGTCACTGATTTCAGGAGAAGCGCGCGATGGCCTCGACAAACCTGCGACCGGGTGGAAGCGGTTACAGCGCCGAACTGGACCAGGCCGAACGGGCTTCCCGCGACGATATCCTCGCGCTGCAGACCGGGCGCCTGGCCTGGTCGCTGGCGCATGCCTATGACAACGTCACGCATTACAGGAAAGCCTTCGACAAGGCCGGCGTGCATCCGCGGGACTTCAGGCAGTTGTCCGATCTCGCCCGGTTTCCGTTCACGGTCAAGACCGACCTGCGCGACAACTATCCCTTCAACATGTTCGCGGTGCCGCGTGAAAAGCTGGTGCGGGTCCACGCTTCCTCCGGCACCACCGGCAAGCCGATCGTGGTCGGCTATACCAGGGCCGATATCGACGTCTGGTCGGAGGTGATGGCGCGCTCGATCCGCGCCGCCGGCGGCCGCACCGGCATGATCATGCACAATGCCTATGGCTATGGCCTGTTCACCGGCGGTCTGGGCGCGCATTACGGCGCCGAGCGGCTCGGCTGCACCGTGGTGCCGGTCTCGGGCGGCATGACCGAGCGGCAGGTGCAACTGATCAACGACTTCAAGCCTGACATCATCACGGTGACGCCGAGCTACATGCTGGCGATCCTGGACGAGTTCAAGCGCCAGGGCCTTGACCCGCACAACTCCTCCCTGAAATTCGGCATCTTTGGCGCCGAACCCTGGACCAATGCGATGCGTGGCGAGATCGAGGCGGCGTTCAACATGGACGCCACCGACATCTACGGCCTTTCCGAGGTGATCGGTCCCGGCGTCGCCCAGGAATGCGTCGAGACCAAGGACGGCCTGCATGTCTGGGAAGATCATTTCTATCCGGAGGTGATCGATCCCGACACCGGCAAGCTGCTGCCCGACGGCGAAAAAGGCGAGCTGGTGTTCACCTCGCTGACCAAGGAGGCGTTTCCGATCATCCGCTACCGCACCCGCGACCTGACGCGGCTATTGCCGGGCACGGCGCGGCCGGGCATGCGGCGCATGGAGAAGGTCACCGGGCGTTCCGACGACATGATCATCCTGCGCGGCGTCAACGTGTTTCCCACCCAGATCGAGGAAGCGCTGCTCGCCACCGACTGGTGCGGCGGTCATTTCATCATCGAACTGACCCGCGAGGGACGGATGGACGAGATGACGGTGCTGGCGGAAGCGCGGCCGGAAAGCTGGGACGGCAGCGGCCTGACGGTCCATGCCGAGAAGGTCTCGACCTTCATCAAGAACACCATCGGCATCACCGCCCGTGTCATGGCCGTCGCCCCGGAAACCCTGGAACGCTCGCTCGGCAAGGCCAAGCGCGTCCACGACAAGCGCCCGAAGGGGTAGCGTCCCGTCATTGCGAGAAGCGCCAGCGACGAAGCAATCCAACACTCACTGTCATTCCGGGGCGCGCTGAAGCGCGAACCCGGAATTCGAATTCCGGGTTCGATGCGGTCATCGGGCCGCGCTTCGCGCGGACCCGTTGGCGTCGCCCCGGAATGACGGCCCATGGATTGCTTCGTCGCTGGCGCTCCTCGCAGCAATGACGGCTGATAGCCCGTAGCCCGGCTACACGTGATCGTAATCGATCACGACCCGGGCCGACACCGGGCGGGCCTGGCAGGTCAGGATGAACCCCGCCTCGAGCTCCCAGGGCTCCAGCGAATAGTTCACTTCCATGCTGGCGTCGCCCTCGACGAGCTTGGCGCGGCAGGTCGAGCACATGCCGCCCTTGCAGGCGAAGGGCAGGTCCATGCCGGCGCGCAGCGCGGCGTCGAGGATCGCCTCGCCTTCGGCCACCGGCACCTCGCGGCGCTTGCCGTCGATGATCAGCGAGGCCGTCGCCTTCGGCGGCGCGGTCGCCGCGATCACCGCCTTCGGGCGCGGCTTGCCGCCGAGTCCCGAGACAAAGCGCTCGACGTGAATGTGCTCGGGGGCAATGCCGATGTCGCGGCAGGTCGCCTCGATATCCTCGCTCATGCCGGTCGGGCCGCAGATGAAGACGTGGTCGACAGCGGCCGCCGGGACCAGCGAGCGCAGCAGCACCCTCACCTTCTCGCCGTCGAGCCGGCCGTGCAGGATCGGAATGTCCTGCTCTTCGCCCGAGATCACATGGAAGATCGAGAGCCGCTGCATGAAGCGGTCCTTGAGCTCTTCCAGCGCCTCGCGAAACAGCATGCCGGCGGTGGAGCGATTGCCGTAGAACAGGAAAAACCGGCTGTGCGGCTCGCGCGCCAGCACGCCCTTGACGACCGAGAGGATCGGCGTGATGCCGGAGCCCGCGGCGAAGCCGACATGAACCCGCGCCTGATCCGGTGCATGGGCAACACCGAAGCGGCCGGTCGGAGTCATGACATCGAGTTCGTCGCCAGGCTTCAGCTCATCGGCAGCCCAGCTCGAGAACGCGCCGCCATCCACCTTCTTCACCGCGATGCGGAGCTCGCCGTCGTCGGGGCCGGAGCAGATCGAGTAGGAGCGGCGCACTTCCTCGCCGTCCATGGTGGTGCGCAGGGTCAGATACTGGCCGGGCGCAAAGCCGTAATCGCCCGCCAGTTCGTCCGGGATCGCAAACGTCAGCGACACCGCATCGGACGACTCGCGGCGCAGGTCGCTGACCGCCAGACGATGAAAGCGCGGGGTTGAGGACGACATGCTCAGTGACACTTGAAATAGTCGAACGGTTCGCGGCAGCTCCGGCAACGCCACAGCGCCTTGCAGGAGGTCGAACCGAACTCGGAAAGCAGCTCGGTATCCGCCGCGCCGCATTGCGGGCACTCGACCTGCTGCACGCCGAACAGCGCGCGGCGGGAGCCGCCCGGCTGCGGCGGTGCAATGCCATATTCCCTGAGCTTGCGGCGACCGTCGTCGCTCATCCAGTCAGTGGTCCAGGCCGGCGACAACACGGTGCGGACTTTCGGATCGGCGAACCCCGCCCGCTCCAGGGCCAGCTCGATTTCAAGCGCGATCATGTTCATCGCCGGGCAGCCGGAATAGGTCGGCGTGATCGCCACCTCGACGCGGCCATCGGTGACCGCGACGTCGCGCAGCACACCGAGATCGGCGATGGTGAGAACCGGGATCTCCGGATCGACCACGCCGGATGCGGCATCCCATGCGCGCTGCCGCAGCCCGGCATCGTTGTGCAGGGTAGTCACCATGTCGCACCCGGAAACGTCCGTTGCATCGATTGCAACTCGCTGAGCAGATGTCCGAGATGTTCGCTGTGCCGGCCGCTGCGGCCGCCCTGCTGCATCCATTCGCTCCTGGGCAGTGCCAGGGTGGCCTCGCTCACGACATCGGAGACCGTCTTGAGCCATCGCGGTCGCAGCATCGCCGGATCGATCGCGGCACCGTTTGCGATCAGGCCGCGCTCGCTGTCGTCCACCTCGAACATCTCGCCGGTATAGGCCCAGAGATCGTCGATGGCGGCCTGCGCGCGGCGGTGGCTTTCCTCGGTGCCGTCGCCGAGCCGGACCATCCATTCCGACGAATGCCGCAGATGATAGGCACTTTCCTTTTCTGACCTGGCGGCGATCGCCGCCAGCATGGCGTCGCCGGATTTCATCATCGCCCGCCAATACAGGTCGGCAAATGCCGCGTAGAAAAACTGCCGCACCATGGTGCGCGCGAAGTCGCCATTCGGCTGTTCGACCAGCAGCAAATTGCGATATTGCCTGACATCGCGCAGATAGGCGAAGCGATCCTCGTCGTTGCCGCGGCCCTCGATCTTCGCGGCATAACCGTACAGTTCGCGCGCCTGCCCGAGCAGATCGAGGCCCATATTGGCAAGCGCCATGTCCTCCTCCAGCATCGGCGCATGGCCGCACCATTCCGAGAGCCGGTGGCCCAGGATCAGCGCATCGTCGGCCCGGCGCAGCGCGTACAGCACCAGCGGCGTTTCGGAAACGGAAATAGAGGCAACGGCCATAGCTTGATCCACTTGCTCACCTCATCCTGAGGAGCGGCCACCGGCCGCGTCTCGAAGGATGGGCCTCGGACCTCATGGTTCGAGACGGCGCTTGCGCGCCTCCTCACCATGTGGGTTTCACATATGCCCGACTTCGTCGGGAACGTCGTAGAAGGTCGGATGGCGGTAGATCTTGGATTCCGCCGGCTCGAACATCATGCCTTTTTCCGAGGGGTCGGAGGCGGTGATCGCCTGCGACGGCACCACCCAGATCGACAACCCCTCGCCGCGGCGGGTGTAGATGTCGCGCGCGGCCTGCAGCGCCAGCGTGGCATCGGTCGCGTGCAGCGAGCCGACATGCTTGTGGGCGAGCCCGTTGCGGCTGCGGATGAAAACTTCCCAGAGCGGCATGTTCGGCGTGGCCATTGCGGCCTCCTTCAGAGAATTGGAACTAGGCGGCCTGGCGCTGCCTGCGCTTTTCGGCATAGGCGGAGGCGGCCTCGCGGACCCAGGCGCCCTTGTCATGCGCCTTGCGCCGCGCCGCCAGCCGGTCGCGATTGCACGGCCCGTTGCCGGCCAGCACCGCGTTGAATTCGCTCCAATCGATCGCGCTGTATTGCCAGTTGCCGGCGGCATTCTGCTTCATGCCGGGATCGGGAATGGTCAGGCCGAGAAACTGCGCCTGCGGCACCGTGGCATCGACGAATTTCTGCCGCAGCTCGTCATTGGAGAAGCGCTTGATCTTCCACCGGGTCGAGATGTCGCTGTGCTGGCTTGCCTGGTCGGGCGGACCGAACATCATCAGCACCGGCCACCACCAGCGATCGAGCGCGCCCTGCGCCATCGCCTTCTGTTCTTCGCTGCCGCGCGACAGCATCAGCATGATCTCAAAACCCTGGCGCTGGTGAAAGGATTCCTCCTTGCAGACCCGGATCATCGCGCGCGCATAGGGACCGTAGGAACAGCGGCACAGCGGAATCTGGTTCATGATCGCGGCGCCGTCGACCAGCCAGCCGATCGCGCCGATATCCGCCCAGGTCAGCGTCGGATAATTGAAGATCGAGGAATACTTTGCCTTTCCGGCCAGCATCAGATCCACCAGCTCCTCGCGCGAGCTGCCGAGTGTCTCCGCCGCGGCATAGAGGTAAAGCCCGTGGCCGCATTCGTCCTGCACCTTGGCGAGCAGCGCGGCCTTGCGGCGCAGCGACGGCGCCCGCGTGATCCAGTTGCCTTCGGGGAGCATACCGACGATCTCGGAATGCGCGTGCTGGGAAATCTGCCGCGTCAGCGTCTTGCGGTAGGCCGCGGGCATCCAGTCGTTGGGCTCGATGCGATCGTCGGCATCGATGCGCGCCTGGAATTCGGCGGCGCGACCGGCGTCCTCAAGATGGCGGTCTTCGGCTTCGGTCGTGTTGAGCGCCTGGGTGTACATGGCCGATCTCCCGGTCTACGCCCTGCCAACATATAACATAAATCCATAAGTTCAAGGTATTTTTGTAACATAATCACGGATTGCCGAAGCGCCGCCGCAGTTCCGCGGCGGCCGCCGGCAGCGGCCCGTTCTCGTTGCTGGCATTTCGGTCAAGCCATTGTTCTGACGCTGGAATGAGGTCCCGGTAGATTTCCCCGCAAAGCTTCCGGGCGGCCCTGCCCGGCCAATCCACCGGCAGCAACGCGGTCGGCAGCAGCGGATCGCGCAGCACCACGCGCCGGTAATGGTGGATCAGCAGGATTCGCGCGGTGAAGGCATCGTCATCCGAAAGCCGCCCCCGGCGGCCGATCCAGTCGCGCAACGGTTCGAACGTCTTGATGAATTTCAGATAGGCGTCGGCGGTGCGATCGAGCGGCCAGCTCTCGCGGAGCAGGCGCCGCCCGCTGTCGTCTTCGGCCGAAACTTCCAGCCGGATCGCACTCGCGGCTTCCTCCGGCACGGCTACGCCGGACGGCGCGATCCACACCCCCGGCAGCGGGCTGCCGAAGCCGGCATTCTTCAGCGCCTCCCGGGAAGCGTCGCGATCCCCGCCATTGCCGATCAGCAACAGCTCGAAGCGTCCGGTCCAGCCGGCGGATTGCGGATCATAGATATGCCTGGTCGCGGTGTCGAAGGTCTGCCGCCCCTTCTTCACCAGCCGGTAAAAGCTGTTGCGGCCGACCTTGTGGCGTTCGAGCCAGCCGTCGGCGGCAAGCCGCGACATCGCGGTCCGCACCACGCCGCTGTCGATGTCGATGGCCCGAAAGAACGCCAGCAGGGTGCCGAGCCAGACCGAGCCGCCGCGCGGCACGATCGCATCGCCGAATACGGTGATGACAATGGAGCCGGTACGCGAAGGCTCGCGCTTGAGCTGTTCGATGATGCGGGCAAGCGGGTGCGCCATGGCCAACGCATAGCGCGTTTTGCGGCGTCACAACACCGCCGCCCGGAGGCGGCGCGCGCAACTACCGGGTGGGATCGGGATACACGATGCTGCGCCAGCCGCTGCGGTCGAACGGCGCCCATTTGCCCTCGGGCTGTGCCAGACGATCGGCCACCGCATAGACCACCGCGGGATGATGACCCATGCCGCAATGGCTGCTCTCGACCTCGATGTTCTCGGACCGCGCGGACGGCGTTTCCATGCAGCCCTGCCAGGCGCAGATGCCATCGCTGCGGCTGAAGATCGCGGTGGTCGGCACCGGCGGCGTTTCCGAGAGCGATCCGCCGAACCGGCGATCCTCGTCGTCGACGCGCCGGCCGCTCGCCATCTCATAGACCCGCCAGGCATTGGTCGCCTTCGGACTGCTCGCAAATGGACTGCCGAGCGTGATCACCGAGCGCACCCGGTCCGGCATCGTCTTGGCGAGCTGACGCGCATAGAGGCCGCCGAGGCTCCAGCCGATCAGGCTGATCTTGCGGCCATGGCTGTCGCTGAGTTCCTGCACCAGATCGACCATCGCATGCTGCACACCTTCGCGCAGGCCGAGGTTGCGGCCCTGGCGCCAGCCGCTGACGGCGTAGCCACGATTCTTCAGGAAACTGCGCAGCGGACGGGTCGAGGTGTCCGACGCCACCAGCCCAGGCAATACCAGCACCGGATGGCCATCGCCCCGCGGCGCGAGGCTCAGCAGCGGCAACGCTCCAAGGAAGGCGCCCAGTTCGTGGATCGCCCGCCCCTCCAGAAGCATCAGGGTCCTGGACGGCGGGCGAAGCGTCTGTGCAGCAACGGACATCGTATCTCCTTTTCAGGCCGGCCCCTTGAATCTCGGCAGCCAGCCAACGGATCAATGGGTAGACGCCAATCTCGCCAAATCGTTCCGCAACGCAACAAAGCCTTGAATCAAGCTAGGTCGGCAATTGCCGCATTCAAGCGGCAGAGTTCAGTGCGGACAATAGGTCCGGATGGTTAAAGGCGAAGCCGTGATGGAAAAGTCACAGCCAGCGCAGCAGGAATTCGATGGTGTAGAGCGACAGTCCGGCAAGCCCGCCGATCAGCGAGCCGTTGAAGCGGATGTATTGCAGATCGCGGCCGATATTGATCTCGATCAGCGCGATCAACTGTCCCATGTCCCAGGCCTTGACCTGATCGGAAATGAAACTGGAGACGCCGCTCTTCTGCTCGGCGATGAAGCTTCGCAGCACCGCGACCAGGCCCTGGTTGATCTCGGCCCGCAGTTCGGAATCGCCGGCGATCGCCTCGCCCGCCTCGGCCAGCATGCGGGCCAGATGATGCTGCAGCACCTGGGTCTCGCCGGCGGCGCTGCGCTCGATGAACGACCGTGTGTTCGACCAGATGTTTCGCGCGAGGTCGCCGAGCTCGGGGCGCGCCAGCAGGTCGCGCTTCAATCCGTCGATGCGATCGGCGTAGCTGCGGTCGCTGCCGAGCCGGTCCACCAACGACAGCAGCATGCGATCGAACTCGCCGCGGAACGGATGGTTCGGATCGCTGCGCACGTCTTCGAAGAATGCGGTCGCCGAGGCGACGATCTTGTTTACCAGGAAGCGATCGGTACGATAGAGCCTGAGCAGCGTCGGCAATTCGCCGCGGATCTTCTCGCGGATCAGCGCCATGGTTTCCGGCTGGGTCAACGATTGATGCAGCGCGCGCAGGATATCGTCGAGCAGGCCCTGATGGCGGCCCTCCGCCACGAAGGCGCGCAGCGTGCCGGCGGCGAGCGGCGCCAGATCGATCGACTGCAACTGGGTGGTGATCCGGCGGGTGATGAAGCTCATCAGGCCCGACGTTTCGGTGGCCGAGACCGCTTCAGGCAACAGCCGCAGCACGAAGCGGGCCAGATCGTTGCTGCGCTTGCGGTCGCGCAGCCAGTCGGCGATGAACGAACCGAAGTCGATCTGGCGCAGCCTGGCATCGACCGGCGCGGCCTCGAGAAAATGCATCTCGATGAACTCGCCGAGCTTGTCGGCGATGCGGTGCTGATTGCTCTGGATGATGGCGGTATGCGGGATCGGCAATCCCAACGGCCGGCGAAACAGCGCCACGACCGCATACCAGTCGGCCAGCCCGCCGATGGTCGCCGCTTCCGCGAATGCCGCGACGAATCCGAACGCCGGATGCAGCGGCAGCAACAGTTTCGCCGTCACGAACAGGGCCAGCGTGCCGGCCAGCACCAGCGTCGCCAGCGCCTTGACGCGCCGCAGCTCGGCGGCCCGCGCCGCGTCGGTTGGAGCGAAGGAGAATGTGTCGGTCGGGGCCATGACGGCTTTCGAACGGGCCGGGGATCGAAGGCTGCAGACTAGCAGCTTCCATCATTGCAAGGCGAAGCGAGCGTCTTCCACACCATCATTCCGGGGCGCGCGCGAAGCGAGCGAACCCGCAATCTCGAGATTCCGGATTCGCGCTGACGCGCGCCCCGGAATGACGCTACGAGGACGGCGCCCCAAAAAGAAGGCCCGCGCGACGCGGGCCTTCGAACGATCGGCTGCCGACTGATCTGGAAGCGATCAGGCGGTCTTGCTGTAGGCCTTGGAGAAGTTGTCTTGAGCGGTCTTGGCACCGTCGGCGACGAGCTTGCCGAGATATTCGGTGGTCGACTTCGCCCGCGACACCAACACTTCGCCGCGCGCACGGACCATATCCGACTGGATCTGGAACGCCTCGTTGAACGACTTGGCGGAGGCCAACCGGTCGATGCCGGCGAAGAAGGCTTCGGCGTCCTGGTACATCGCCTGCTGGATCGTGCGGCTGATCTTGGCGACCTCGCTGACCGAGCCGGCAACGGCGGTCTCGATAGCGTCCGTCACCTTCTCCGAATTGGCGTGAAGGTCGGCGGCACGGTCCTTGGCGGTGTTGACAGACTTCTTGACGAACTCGCGGGCGGCTTCCGGAACCTCAAGGTTCTTGAGCGCGTCGGTCACGGGTGCGAATGCGTCCTTGACGCTGTCCAGTACGGAATTGGTTTCGGTGGTCATGGGTTTTCTCCATCCTCAGGTTTGAGCTATGGGCTCACCCCGTCCGGATTGGCCCGGGGCAGGAATGTTGTGTCATAATTAATGGTGCGGCGCAACATCGATATTGCGCTGCGATATCACGAATTAGTGATCAGCCTCATAATCAGACGAACTGCTCGGCAAACCGGCAAGATCAGTGCTGGACCGCGCCGGGCAGGCCATAGGCCTCCATCTGTGCCCTGACCTGCGCCACATTGTGCCCAAGCACGACGATGTCGTGCTTGTTGCCGTCGACATCGCGGACATGGTCGCGCAGCAAGGCCTCGGCCTTGAAGCCGAGGCTTTCGAACAGCGCGATCGCCGCCTGCTGATCGACCGTCATCTGCACCGACAGCTTTTCCAGGCCGGCGCCCAATGCGAGGGCAAAGGTTTCCTGCGACAGCGCCCGCCCGACGCCGAGGCCGCGGACGTCCAGCGACACCACCATGCGGATTTCCCCGACATGCGGCGACCATGAATGCGGGTCGCGCACCAGGGTGCCGCACCCGACAACCTTGCCCGCCCTGACCGCGAGCAGGCTCGTAATCGCGCCGCGCTCGATCTCGTTGATCCAGGCCGACAGCACTTTCGGCTGGCTGATATTGCGCGGCAGGAACAGAAGATCGTGGCTGGGAAGCTGTCGCGCGAAATCGAGCACGGCGGCCTCGTCCGGCCTCGACATCAGACGGAATTCGATCACGCCGGCATCGGTATTGACGTGCCGCGGGTAGGAACGCAGTTCGCTCATGTCGATCTTCCACCCAACCAGGAGTCCAGCTTCGGCCACAGCCGCTTGATCGCGTTGGCGCCGGCGACCAGGCTGACGTGACCGCCTTTCAGCATCACCTCTTCCTTGTCGGTCGAGCCGACCTTCGTGATCAGGTGCTTGGCCGCGTCATAGGGCACGATATGGTCGTGCTCGGCGACCGCGTGCAGGATCGGCACCTTGATGCCGGCGATGTCGGCGGCGCGGCCGCCGACCGACATGGTGCCGTTGAAGAGCTTGTTGTCCCACATCAGGTCCTTGGTGATGGCGCGGAAATACTCGCCGGCCAGCGGCAGCGTATCGGTCGCCCAGCGATCGAACATCCGGTAGGATTTGACATACTCGTCGTTCCAGATGTTTTCCCACAACTGCACCTGGCTCGCGGCGCGCGAGGCCGGCCGCAGCATTTCGAACGACGACAGGATCATTTCCGGCGGCACGTTGCCGACGCTGTCGACCAGCCTGTCGACATCGAAATAGCGCCGGTCCGAGAAGTTCTGGAACAGCTTCATCTCGCGAAAATCGATCGGCGTCGTGAAGCAGATCAGGTTCTTCATCGGCCCGTCGACAAAGATCGAGCCGTACAGCAGCGACAGCACGCCGCCGAAGCAATAGCCGATCACCGTGACGTCGGTCTCGCCGGAATCCTGCTGCACGCGGCGGATGCAGTCGGGAATGAAGTCGAGGACATAATCCTCCATCCGCAGGCTTTTTTCTTCCGGCCTGGGCGCGGTCCAGTCCAGCATGTAGACGTCGTAGCCGCGCTTCAGCAGGAACTCGATGAAGCTCTGACCGGGCACCATGTCGAGAATGTAGCCGCGGTTGGTGGTCGCCATCACGATCAGGATCGGCACCCGGTAGATTTCCTCCGCCATCGGGCGGTAGTGATACAGGTTCATGGTGCCGCGGACATGCAAGATGTCCTTCGGGGTCGATCCGAGCGCCGGCCCCGAGGAAGAGATATATTCGACGCCCTTGATGCTGCGCTGGATCGCCCGCTGCACCTCGGATTGAATCCGGTCCGGGATCGACAGCATATCGAGGCCCGCGGCGGCGTTCATTTCGGCTCTCCGCCCGCAGCCGGCGGCCGCCTGGTCCGCGGCGGTCGCGGCGAGAGCTGGTTTCCGCCGTCCGATCCGCCCGACTTGCTATGGACCTGAAGCAGCAACGCCTTGATCTCGTTCAACTGGCCCTCGATCGACTGCAGCCGCTCGGCCATGCCGACCATCTGCGACCGGCTCGGCAAATTCATGCTGACAAGATATTTCTCCATGAGCTCGCCGAGCTGCTTTTGCGCACCCGCGGTAACCCCGCCGACCTGGTTGACGGCCCGGCTGAATTCCGGCGACGTCATCGCCTGGTTTGCGAAGGCGTTGAAACCCTTCTCCATCTCGCCGATCATGTTCTGCCAGATCGCGACCGGATCGTTGCTCTTGTCTGCCATTGGGCCTCCGGATCGACACGCCTGCGGGTTGCCGGCAATACCACACTGTTGCGACCAAGCGGTCAACATCGCGACGGCGAATTGTCGCCCCCGTGCCGCCAGGGAGCCTTCTGCAGCGCGAAAAAAGCTGTCATAAAGTCCTGACATCGAAATGCACCATTCGGGAACAGTCCAGGTGAACGTATCAGCCCATCAGCCGCCGCAGACCGTCCGCGCCAATGGCATCGACATCTGTTACGAGATTTTCGGTGAGGCTGCCGCAGAGCCGATGGTGCTGATCATGGGGCTGGGCGCCCAGATGATCCACTGGGACGACGATTTCTGCCGGCGGCTTGCTGCACGGGGATTCCGTGTCATCCGCTTCGACAATCGCGACATCGGAAAGTCGAGCAAGCTGAGCGGCGGCAAGCGGCTGACGGCGCTCGAACTGCTCAAGCTGCGCTTTCTCAGGATCCCGATCGAGGCCCCTTACAAGATCTACGACATGGCGCTCGACGTGATCGGCCTGATGGATGCACTCGGCATCAAATCGGCGCATCTGGTCGGCGCGTCGATGGGCGGCATGATCGCGCAGGAAATCGCGATCTCGTTCCCCGAGCGGGTGCGCAGCCTGACCTCGATCATGTCGACGACCGGCAACCCCAAGGTGCCGCCGCCGACCCGCGAGGCGACCGCGGTACTGATGGCGCCGCCAGCGGCCAGCAAGGAAGAGTATTTTGACCGCTATGCGCAGACCTGGAAAGTGCTGCGCGCCGGCAGCTTTCCGGAAGACGAGGCACTCGACCGGGCTCGCGCCGAGCGCACCTTCGAACGCGGGCTGAATCCGGCCGGCGTCGGGCGGCAGCTCCGCGCCATCCTGGCGTCAGGCAGCCGCAAGAAGCGGCTGGCATCGGTCAAGGCCCCCACGCTGGTGATTCACGGCACCGTCGACCCGCTGGTACGCCCGGAGGGCGGCAAGGACACCGCCGCCTCGATCCCCGGCGCCAAGCTTCTGATGATCGAAGGCATGGGGCACGCGCTGCCGATTCCGATGTGGCCGCAGATCATCGAGGCGATCGACAAGCACGCCCACGCCGCGCGCCCGAAGGCCGCGAATTGACGTCGACTGGAGAGGGAGAACGGCATGAAACTGGAAGGCGGATGCTATTGCGGCGCGCTGCGTTATCAGGCCGAGGGCAAGCCGATGCTGAAGGCGCAGTGCCATTGCCGCGAGTGCCAATATATCAGCGGTGGCGCGCCCAACATGTTCGTGCTGATGCCGGTCGAGGGCTTCGGCTACAGCAAGGGAACGCCGAAGACATTTACCCGCAGCGACCTCGAAGGCGCGGTGACCCGGGAATTCTGCGCCGAATGCGGCACCCATCTGATCACGCGCCGGCCCGGCCTGCCCGCCGTGGTGCTGAAAGTAGGCACGCTCGACGACCCCAGCCAGTTCGGCGCCCCGCAGATCGCGATCTACACCATCGACCGGCAGCCGTTCCATCAAATCCCGGAGGGCATGCCAACCTTCGAGCGGTTGCCCGAACGATGAAGCAAAGGCCAAGAAGACCGCGTCGTCCCGGCCGTCCATGCTCGTCATTCCGGGGCGCGCGTTAGCGCGAACCCGGAATCTCGAGATTCCGGGTTCGATGCTTTGCATCGCCCGGAATGACTGGCGGCCTGGATTGCTTCGGTCGCCGAATTTATCGTCGAGGTCGCCGTAGGCGGGACCCGTTGGCTCGCCGGAACGACAACTACCCGCCGGCCCAGACGTCCAGCACGTAGCGGTTCCTGGCGCCGAGATCGTCGATCCAGCGCTGCCCCGCCCCGGCATCGGCGCCGGCGCGTTCGCGATAGATTGCGACCAGCGCAGCCTTGACGTCGGGCTCCATCTTGCCGCCGTCGCCACAGACATAGATCACCGCGCCCTGATCGATCAGGCGCCAGACCCGGTCCTTTTGCGCCGCGACCAGATTCTGCACATAGGTCTTCGGCCCCTCGGCACGCGAGAACGCGGTATGGAGTTCGGCGATACCGTCGGCCGCGAATGCCTTCAGCTCGTCGGCATAGAGAAAATCCTGGTCGGGATGGCGGCAGCCGAAGAACAGCATCGCCGGGCCGAGCGACGCGCCGGCCGCCTTACGCGCCGCGCGCTCCTGCAGGAAGCCGCGGAACGGGGCGAGACCGGTGCCGGGTCCGATCATGATGATCGGCGCGGCAGCGTCATCGGGCAGCCGGAAGCCCGCCTTGGTCTCGCGCACCGTGGCGTGGATGGTTTCGCCACCGCGGCGGCCGGCAAGATAGTTCGAACAGATGCCCTTGTAGATGCCGCGCCCCGAACTCGCCGGTCCCTCGACCACCGCGACGGTGACGCTGCAGCGCGACGGATCGGGCGACGGCGACGACGAGATCGAATAATAGCGTGGCGCCAGCAGCGACAGCATCTCGAGATAGGCATGGAACGGCAGTTCGCAGGCCGGATGCTCGTCAAGCAGATCGAACACCGATTTGCGGCGGCCGAGAACTTCCGTGCGGTAGCGTTCGCTGGCGGCGGCATCGTCGCCGACATAGGCCAGCAGTTTCGGCCTGGTCACCGGACACCTTGTGTGCTCGGACATGATCTGGATCTGCTTGCGGGTCGCGACCTGCTGCAATTCGACGAACTCGCTGAGCAGGCGCCCGACCGACACCGTATCGCCGACCGGCAATTGCGCGCGCCGCCCTTCGGCGACCTGCAGGCGGATCTGATCGGCCGGCAGAAAGCCGAAGCGGCGCGCCACCGCATCGACCAGCGCCGGATCGTTGCGCGGTACCACGCTGAGGTGATCGCCGACCCGGTAGCTGATGCCGGCCGGCAATTGCACCTCGATGTGCCGGGTCGACCGCTCCGACGGATTGGCACCCTGCTTGTTCTGCAGTTCGGTGTTGACCAGAAGCTTCATCGGCACGACACCGCCAAGCGCGACCACGGTGTTGACGGCAGACGGTGCCACCGGCTCGATCCTGTACAGCGGTTCGTCATCGGCACTGCGGGTGATGCCCGAGTCGAGGCCGAACTCCCGGGTCGCCGACGGCGCAGCCTTGGCGAACCAGCTTTCGAATTGACCATCGAGATCGCTGCGCGCATCGCCCTCGCCGCGGGCATAGACGCTGCGGGCGCCGTGCGCCGCCAACTGCTCGTCGATCAGCCGGGGAATCGATTGATAGGTGGCGGCCCAATCGCTGTTGCCGCAACCGAACACGACATAGCGGACTTTTGAAAATGCATCCTTCGGCAGGTCGCCGCTCAGCCATTTGACGAACTGCGTGGCGTTGTCGGGTGCCGCGCCGTTGTACGAGGCGCAGAAAATCAGCACGCCGCCCTGCTCCGGCAATTGGCCGACGAAATCATCGAGCGGCGCGAGCCGAGTGGCGAAGCCATTGACCTCGGCGAGGTCGGCGACGCGGGTGGCGAGATCCTCGGCGGTTCCGAGATTCGAACCGTAGAGCACCAAAAGCGGCGTATTGTGGCCGGGACGGGTGCGGGCGCGGGGCGCGACCGCGGCGCTCGCCGGCGCGGCCGCCGGTGCGGTGCGGCCGGCATAGGCGCCGCGATCCCGCTCGGTGCGCGGGCTCACCTTGATCTTGAATCCATCGGGCTTGATGGTCAGCGTTTCCTTCAGCACCATCTGATAGCGCCGGCTGTCGATCAGCTTGAAGCGCTGCAGGATCATGCCGATCGCGAGCGCCGCCTCGTGCATCGCAAAGCCGCGGCCGATGCAGGCGCGCTGGCCGTTGCCGAACGGCTTCCAGGCATTGACCGGGCGCGCCGCCTCGGCCTCGCGGCTGAAATTCTCCGGATCGAACGCGTCGGGATTGGGTCCCCACACGCTGGGGTCACGGTGCAATGCCAGCACCAGCACGGTGATGAAGGTATTCTTCTTCAGCTTGTATTTGCCGCCGATGGTCTCATCGCTGAGCGGCGAGATGCCGTAGGCCGGCGCCGGCGGCCATAGCCGCAGCGCCTCCTTGAGGATCTGCGTGATGTAGCTGAGCTGGGTCACCTGCTGGTAGGTCGGCTTGACCTCGACATCCGGTCCCAGCACCCGGTCGACTTCCTCGTAAGCCTTCCGGAGCACCTCGGGGTGCTTCAGCAGCGCGTAGATCGCGCACGACAACAGGCCCGAGGTGGTTTCATGTCCCGCGATCAGGAAGGTGTTGATCTGGTAGCGGATATTGACGTCGTCGAGCTGTTCGCCGGTGGCACGATCGACGCCGGTCATCATGGCGCCGAGCATGTCCTTGTTGTCGCCGGCGGCTTCCGCGTTGCGGCGACGTTCGGCGACGATTTCGTCAACCATCTTGTTCATGAAGGCGACGTCGCCGGCAAGGTCGCGGCGGCGCTTTACCATCCACAGATTTTCCATCGGCAGGCCGCGGATCATCATGATGGTCTCGAGCGAGCGCACCAGCGATTCCACGAACGGATGATAGTCGCGGCGGTAGAACGAATTGAAGCGGTAGTCGAAGCCGCAAAGCCCGATGGTGTCGAGCGTCAGCGCGGTCATGTCATGGACGACGTCGATCTCGTCGTCGGCGTTCAGCCGTTGCCACTTCTTCACCAGTTGTTCGGCGATGTCGACCATGCTCGGATGATAGGACTGCATGGCGCGGTTGCCGAACGGCTGCATCAGGATGTTGTGCGCCTTGCTCCAGTTCGGCTCGGAGGTATCGGCGGTGAACAGGCCGTCGCCGGCAACCGCCCGCACCCGTCGCAGCGGACCGCGCACCGCCTTGTCGAAACGCTTCTCGTCGCTGAGTTCCTCGACCAGATCGTGGCCGGAAACGATGACCAGCGGCGCCCCCATCATGTCGAGCCAGAAGATCGGCCCCAATTGCCGCGCCAGCCGCGCCAGGCTCTGCACCGGCGCCGTCGAATCCAGCGACAGCATGTTGCCGACCACCGGTTTGGTCGGCGGCCGCGGGATCGGGCTCAGTCGGTTGATCGACGCCATTGCGAAAGGGTCTCCTGCGTTCTCTGGTGGTTTCGTCCCTCCCCGTCATTCCGGGGCGATGCAAAGTAAAGCATCGGACCCGGAATCTCGAGATTCCCCGATGCGCAATTGCGCATCTGAGGTCTGGTGCTGACGCACCATCCCGGAATGACGGCGAGAGGACCTCAGCCAAACCGCCTTCTGCGCCATTCAATCAGCTTGGCGCTGACCTCGTCCGGCTTTTCCTGCTGCGTCCAATGGCCGCTGCCCCGCACCAGATATTTCTCGAGGTCGGGGATGATCTTCTCCATGCCGTCGGCCGCCGACGGCGGCAGCACCTGATCGTTCTCGGCCATGATCATCAGCGACGGCACGCGCACGGTATGGTCGATCCCGGCGGAACGCTGCCAGTTGCGCGACATGTTGCGATACCAGTTGATGCCGCCGGTAAAGCCGGTCCTGGTGAAGCTGTCGACGAACACCTGCTTCTCCTCGGCCGACAGGATCGGCGTGCGCGGATCGTGCCTGGCATCGTAACCGGCGATCATCTGCGGGAACGCCAGGTTGATCCTCGGAGAGGCACCGACACCGGCGACCGGCTGCTCCGGCGGGGCGCTGTCGCTGCGTGGCGCCGGCTTGCGCATGAAGGCATCAAAGGTCTGTTCGACCCGGCTGTTGAAGATCTTGTCGGCGCCACGCGCGGGATCCTGAAACTGCACGATATACATCTGGTCGCCGAAACGCTGGCGCAACAGTTCGATCGGGTCGGCCGGCGCGCGGTTGGCGTGGGGCGTGTTGACGCCGACCACGCCGGCGACGCGGTCGAGGTGGCGAAGCGGCATCTGCCAGACGATAAAACCGCCCCAGTCGTGGCCGACGAAAATCGCCTTGTCGATTCCGAGATGGTCCAGCAGGCCGACGAGGTCGCCGGTCAGGTGCTCGATATCGTAAGCCTCGATCGCCTCGGGCCGCTCGGTCGCGCCATAACCGCGCTGATCCGGCGCGATCACGCGAATGCCGGCCGCCCCCAGCGCCTTGATCTGGTGCCGCCAGGAAAACGCCAACTCCGGCCAGCCGTGGCAGAGCACGACCGGCGGGGTGTCGGTTTTGGGGCCGGCCTCGTAAAACCCCATGCGGATGCCGTTGGTTTCGGCGAACTGCAGCGGCGGCATCTCGATCATCGTCGGCCCCCTAGCTCGCCGCGCTCTGGCGGTCGGCCGGCGGCGCGAAAGCGGCTTGCAGTGCCGCGAATTCTCCGGGCAGCATGTCGCACAGCACCTGCACGTGGGGAATGATATTGGCGCCGGCGATAAAGCCGAAATCCAGTTGATCGCGATAGCTCTGCACCGTGATGTTCAGGGCAATGCCGTGGGTCGAGATCGACACCGGAAAGATGTGCAGCAATTCCGCTCCCGCCGCGTACAGCGTCTGGCGCGGTCCCGGCACGTTCGACACCGTGATATTCGCCGCCGGCGGCAGCACGTCGGACAGGCTGGAGCGGCTGTACAGCAGCGCCAGGATCTGCACCATGATCGGCGCGCCCAGCATCGAAAGATTGGAAACCTGCGGCATCAACGCCCGCAGCGGATGCGACATTTCCTTGGACCTGGCGGATTGCGCGATGATGGCCTCGAGCCGCGCCTTGGGATCCTCGATGTTGGTCGCGATTCCGCAGATCATGCCGAACACCTGATTGTTGGCGTCGGTGTTGCCCTCTTCGCGCAACGAGATCGGCACGGCGGCGGTCATCGGCTTCGCCGGCAGCGCGCCGCGCTCCAGCAGATAGCGCCTGACGACGCCGCTCGAAATCGCCAGCACGACGTCGTTGAGCTTGCCGCCGGCCGCTTTGGCCACCGCCTTGGCCTGCGACAGCGGGATCGAAACGCCGGCGAAGCTGCGCTCCGAGGAAATCGACTTGTTCAGGATGGTCGACGGCGACACCATGCTGGCGATGCTGTCGCGCGATTTCGGATCGGAAATCCTGCCGACCACCTCGGAGACGCTTTTCAGCACGCTGGGAACGCTGCCGGCAAACTTCACCGCGGACTCGATCTGGAACATGGCATTGTCGAACAGGATCGATCCGAGGTCGCTTTTGCCCGAGCGCGGCAGTTCGAGGCTCTTGGCCGCCGAGGCATCGAACGGCTGGGTCCAGAGCTGCCGGTAGGAATCGATGAAATTGGCGGCGATATCGCGCGGCTCCTGCCCGGCCCTGGCCTGCGGGATCGGCTTCTCGACCACCCTTGGAACCGGCGTCACGTCGTAGATCATGTTGGTGAGCGCCGCTCCGGCGCCGCCGTCGATGCAGGCGTGGTGCATCTTGGAGTACAGCCCGATCTCGTTGTCCTTCATGCCTTCGAAGACGTAGAATTCCCACAGCGGGCGCGCACGGTTGAGAAGCTTGGCATGCATCCAGCCGACAATGCGCTCCAGCGTCGCGCGGTCGTGCGGCGCCGGCAGGCTGCCGCGAAAGATGTGGCGGTCGATGTCGAACTGGTCGTCCTCGACCCAGGACGGGTGATCGATGTCCAGCGGCGCCTTTTCCAGCCGCGCCTTCAGGATCGGCGCAACATGCAGCCGCGAACCGATCATCGCCTTGAAGTCCTCGAAGAAATCGCCCTTGTAATCCTCGGGCAGGCGGAAGATCGCCATGCTTCCGACATGCATCGGCATTTCCGGCGTTTCCAGATACAGAAACGACGCGTCCATCGACGACAGTTTCTTGGCGTCACTCATGGCTTCCTCCCGTCTTCCTCCCGCCGAGATCACGCGGCGCCTTGCTGGCGCTTCTCGCACTCGGACGATCCTGGGTTCAGGACACTGGGTCAGGATTGTGCATTTTCCGAAGGCGCATATGCAATGGCAAACGGTCCGGACCGGTCAAATTGGCTGAATTCGCCCTCGGTCTGGGCCAGACGGTCCGCGATCGCCCACAAAGCCGCCGAGTTGACGCCGAGCCCGATATGGCTGGCGAGATAGACCTCGATGTTCTCGGCGGTATCGGAGGGGCGCAACAGGCAGGTCCGCCAGTTCACGATGCCATCGGTGCGCGAAAAGATCGAGGTGGTCGGGACCGGCAAATCGCCCGAGATAGCCTTCCGGAGCTCCGAATTGTCGTCGACCGCTTCGCCGGACAACGCCTCGTAGAGCCGCGTCGCATTGGTCGCCCTCACGTCGCCCGCGAACGGGCTTCCCAGCGTCACGACATACCGCACCAGCTCCGGCGCCTGCAGCGCGAGATCACGGGCATAGATGCCGCCGAGGCTCCAGCCGATGATCGTGACCTTGCGGCCTGTGGCGGCATGGATGCCGGCGAGCCGGTCGCGCAGCGCGCCCCGCATCCGCGAAACGCCGCCGGTGTTGCGGCCCATCTGCCATGCGTAGGTGTCGTAGCCCAATCGGCCCAGATATCTCCGCAGCGGCGCCATCGACAGGTCGCTGGCGAGAAATCCCGGCAATGCCAGCACCGGGTGACCGTCGCCGCGGGGAGCCCGCATCAGCAGTGGCGACAACAGCAGGCTGGTGTTGAACTCGAGGATCCCCCTCACCTCGGCCAGCATCAGCGCGAGCGCGGGCGGGCGCCACCGGCCGGCGTCCGGCGGTGCGCTACGGTCGAACGCCATCACTTCTTCTTGTCGGGGGAACGGACGCTACCGAGGCCCGCCATGGTCGTGAACATGTCCTGAAACCGTTCGGCGATTTTCGGGTCGAAGGTGAGCCAGCTCTGCATCAGGGCTTCCGGCGAAACCTTGTCGATGTTGCTCATCATCTGCTGCTGCAGCCTGTCCATGACAGCTATTTGCATCGGCTGTACATCCGGCAGGCCGAAAAACTGCCGGGCTTCCAGCGGCGTACAATCGATTTCGATGTTGACCTTCATGTCCGCTCCTGAGCGTTTGGCGAGCCCGGCGCAGTATCGCCACGACAGGCGGGGCGACGCAAGCGACCTGGCACCCCGGCCGGCGGCCCCGAGCCCGCCTTTGGCCAATATGGTCAACCAAACCGCTCGACCGCATAGGGCGCGGGATCGGTGAACGGCGCCTCGCCGGTCATCATCTCCGCCAGCAGACGGCCGGTGACCGGGCCGAGCGTGAGGCCGTGGTGCTGGTGGCCGAAATCGAACCACAGCCCGGGATGGCGCGGCGCCCGGCCGATCACCGGGATCATGTCGGGCAGGCACGGCCGCCCGCCCATCCAGGGCCTGGCGTCGACCGGCTCGCCCAGCGGAAACAGCGCATGTGCCAGCGGCAACGCCCGCTGCAGTTGGATCGGCGTCGGCGGAGCATCGCGGCGGGCAAATTCGACGCCGGTGGTGAGGCGGATGCCGCGGTGCATCGGCGCCAGCAGATAGCCGAGGTCGGAATCGAGCACGGGATGATTGAGCACGGCATTGCCGCGCGGCGCGAGGTGCAGATGATAGCCGCGCTTGACTGCGAGCGGGATCGAATAGCCGAGCGGACCAAAGACCAGGTCGGACCAGGGTCCGAGCGCCACCACGGCTTCGCGCGCCCGCACTGCGCCGTCCTCTCCCTTGACGCGCCAGCGACCGTCGTCCTGTTCGAGCGTTCGTGCGTCGCCGGTGAGAAAGCGTCCGCCCCGGCGTTGGAACAGCTCGGCATAGGCCTTGGCCAGTCCGCCGGGATCGGGAACGAATCCGGGCGTCGGCCAGTACAGCGCGCCGGCGAACTCGCCGGTCAGGTTGGGCTCGCGTGCCGCGATCGCCTCGGCATCGAGCACTTCGCCGTCGACGCCGTAGGCCCTCGCCCGCTCCATCTCGCGCACGGCGCCGGCGAGCGTTGCCTCGCGGCGGAACAACTTGATCCATCCGGACCGCCGCAGCAATTCCGGCACTCCGGCCTCGGCGATCAACGCCTCATGCTCGATCAGGCTGCGCCGGATCAAGGGCAATTCGGCCATTGCGCTCCGCAGCGCCCGTTGCGGCGAGGATGCGAGGAAGTAGCGCGACAGCCACGGCAGGAAGGCCGGCAGATCGGACACGCTATAACGCACCTGCGGCGCACGATTGAGCGCATAACGAAGGATCTGCGCGAACTCCCGCGGAAACATGTAGGGAAAAACCGAGGCGCACTCGATCAGCCCGGCATTGCCATAGCTCGTCTCCTCGCCGGCGCGGTCGTGCCGGTCGAGCAGGATCACGTCACGTCCCCGCTTCTGCAGGTGCAGCGCCGCGGCGACGCCGACCATGCCCGCGCCGAGCACGAGAACGTCGGCCTTCAGTTCCGCCATCCGGCACTCCGAAAGTTGAATGTAACGTGCGGGCATTCGCCGCCTACACTCAAAGCTAACGGTTGCGGCGCCGGCCGGCAAACCGGGCTGTTTGGCGCCGGAATCAGGCTTGCGCCGCCGCCAAACTCTGGCAACATGGTTCGATTGAGCCCGTGGCATCGAAGAACGGCGTGCCACAACGGAGAAAATGGAGAAGGTAGCGAGATGTCGGTACGTCACACCTTGTTTGCGGCGGCCATGGTCGCCGCGGCCGCTTTTGCGATGTCACCGGCCTCGAGCCAGACCCTGCGTTATGCCAACCAGGGCGATCTCAAATCGCTCGATCCCTACACGCTGAGAGAAACCACGACCATCGCCCATCTCGCACATGTCTACGAGGGCCTCGTCACCCGCGACAAGAACCTGAAGATCGTTCCGGCGCTGGCTGAAAGCTGGGAAACGCCGGAGCCGACCCGCTGGCGCTTTCATCTTCGCCAGAACGTCAAATTCCACAATGGAGACCCTTTCACCGCCGACGACGTGATCTTCTCGGCCAACCGGGTGCGGGCCAAGGGCTCCAACTTCACGACCGTGATCCCGACCGACGCCAAGTTCATCAAGGTGGACGACCACACCGTCGATGTCGTGCTGAGTTCGCCGAATCCCATTCTGATCACGCAATGGGACGGCTGGTACATCATGGACAAGAAATGGTGCGAGGACAACAATGCGGTCGAGCCGACGCCGGCTTCGGCGACCACGCCGAGTTACGCCTCGCTGCACGAGGACGGCACCGGCCCGTTCTTCATCGAGAGCCATCAACCCGGCGTCAAGACCGTGTTCAAGGTCAACACCAACTGGTGGGGCAAGCCCGAACATAATCTGAAGGAGATCGTCTTCACGCCGATCGCCTCCGACGCGACGCGGGTAGCCGCTTTGCTCTCGGGCGAGGTCGACGTCATCGAGCCGGTTCCGATCCAGGACATCGCGCGGGTCAACGCCAGCGGAACCGCCAAGGTCATGACCGGGCCGGAACTGCGCACGATTTTCCTCGGCATGGACCAGGTACGCGATGAACTGCTGTATTCGAACGTCAAGGGCAAGAATCCGTTCAAGGACATCCGCGTCCGCGAAGCCTTCTACAAGGCCATCGATGTCGACCTGATCAAGGATCGGGTGATGCGCGGCCTGTCGACCCCGTCGGCGCTGATGATCGCACCGCAGCTATTTGCGCTGTCGAAGGATTTTACGCGGCCCAAATTCGATCCCGACGGCGCCAAGAAGCTGTTGACCGAAGCCGGTTACCCCGACGGGTTCGAAGTCACGATGGATTGCCCCAACGACCGCTACGTCAATGACGCGGCGATCTGCCAGGCGGTGGTTGGCATGCTGGCGCGCATCGGCGTCAAGATCGACCTGCTGGCCCAGCCCAAGCAGCAGTATTTTGCCAAGGTGCTCAAACCCGGCGGTTTCAAGACCTCGTTCTATCTGCTGGGCTGGACCCCGGCCACGATGGACTCCCAGAACGTGCTCAACGACATCATGGGTTGTCGCGACGATCCGAAGTCGTCGCGCGGCGAAGCCAATCTCGGCGGCTACTGCAACAAGAAGCTGGATGCGCTTTCCGACCAGGTACTGCTCGAGACCGATCCCGCCAAGCGCGACCAGTTGATCAAGCAGGCCTTCGAGATCGGCATCAAGGATTGGGGGTATATCCCGCTGCACCAGCAGGCGCTGGCGTGGGGCGTCTCGAACAAGGTGAAACTGACGCAACGCGCGGACAACCAGGTCCTGCTCTACTGGGCGACCAAACAGGAAGAGTAAGCGGTCGTGGCGTTTCAAGGTCCCGGTGGTTGATGCCTCCGGGACTTTTCGTTCAGGGTACGCAACGGCGCGCGCCAGCTCCAGAGAAGTGAAAGGATCACATGCTCGCTTTCACTCTTCGCCGGGCGATCCAGGCCATGGGCGTGATGGTCGTCGTTGGAATCATCGCCTTTTCGATGTTCCGCTTCGCCGGCGACCCGGTGAACCAGATGGTGGCGATCGACACTTCCGCCGCCGAACGCGCCGCGATCCGCAAGTCGCTCGGTCTCGACGATCCCGTGGTGGTGCAGTTCGCGCGCTATCTCGCCAACGCCGCCCAGTTCAAATTCGGCGTCTCCTATCAATTCCGCCAGCCGGTGGCGAGCCTGCTCAAGGAACGCATGCCGGCGACGCTGGAGCTTGCGGTCTGCGCCACCGTGTTTGCGATGGTGTCCGGCATCCTGATGGGGGTCTATTCGGCGTTGCGGCGCGACACGCTGCTCGCCAAGGCATTCCAGGCGATATCGCTGATCGGGATTTCGCTGCCGACATTCCTGATCGGCATTCTGCTGATCTACCTGTTCGCGGTGGTGCTGGGCTGGCTGCCGTCATTCGGCCGTGGCGAAGTGGTGCGGATCGGCTGGTGGACCACCGGGCTGCTGACGGTTTCCGGGCTGAAGGCCCTGATCATGCCGTCCATCACGCTCGGCCTGTTCCAGATGACCCTGATCATGCGGCTGGTACGGGCCGAGATGCTCGAGGTCCTGCGCACCGACTATATCCGCTTCGCGCGGGCGCGCGGCCTCACCACGCGCGCGATTCATTTCGGCCACGCCCTGAAGAACACCCTGGTTCCCGTCATTACCGTCGCCGGCCTGCAGTTTGGCTCGGTAATTGCTTTTGCCATCATTACCGAAACCGTATTCCAGTGGCCGGGCATGGGACTGCTATTCCTGCAGGCGGTGCAGAACGTCGATATTCCCATCATGGCCGCCTATCTGCTGATGGTGTCGCTGATCTTCGTCACCATCAACCTCGTCGTCGATATCCTCTACACCGTCGTCGACCCGCGCCTGCGCTCGACCATCAGCCGGCTGGCCTGACCCATGAGCGACGCCGTGGTCCCGCACAAATCCGAGGCCAACGCGCCGGTGGCGCTCTCCTCCGGATGGCTACGGCGCGCGATCGACAGCGACGTGTTCTATTCCTTCCGCCGCTCCCGGCTCACCATGCTGGCCGCCGCGGTAACGGTGCTGTTTTTCCTGCTCGCGATCTTTGCCTCCGTCCTTTCGGTCCAGAACCCGTTCGATCCGGGACAGCTTCAACTGATGAATTCGCGCATCCCGCCGCTATGGGTGGCCGACGGCCAGAGCCCGTTCCTGTTCGGCACCGACGAGCAGGGCCGCGACGTATTCTCCGCCATCCTCTACGGCTTGCGTATTTCGCTCACCGTCGGCGTGCTCGGCGTCGTGCTCTCGGGCGCGCTCGGCATCGTGCTCGGGTTGATCGCGGGCTATTTCGGCGGCGCGGTCGACACATTGATCATGCGCATCGCCGACGTGCAGCTCACCTTCCCGGCGATCCTGATCGCGCTGTTGATCAATGGCGTGGTCAAATCCGTGTTCGGCGACCGGCTCGACGCCATGAGCATGCTGACGGTGCTGGTGTTCGCGATCGGCTTGAGCTTCTGGGTGCAATATGCGCGCACCGTGCGCGGCTCGGTGCTGGTGGAAAAAAACAAGGACTATGTCGCCGCGGCACAACTGATCGGGCTGCCGGCGCCGGTCATCATGCTGCGTCACGTGCTGCCCAATACGATGGGACCGATCCTGGTGATCGCCACCATCAACCTCGCGCTGGCGATCATCACCGAGGCGACGCTGTCGTTCCTGGGCGCCGGCATGCCCGACACCATGCCGTCGCTCGGTACCCTGATCCGGATCGGCAACAACTATCTGTTCTCCGGCGAATGGTGGATCGTGGCGTTCCCCGGTATCGCCCTCGCCGCGCTGATCCTGTCCATCAACCTGCTCGGCGACTGGCTGCGCGATGCCCTCAACCCGAAACTTCGATGACCAGCCCGGCCGCTCCCGGTGATCTCCAGGCATGACCGAACCCGTTCTCTCCGTGCGCAACCTTCAGGTGGAGTTCGCCACCCGCCGCAGCGTGCTGCGCGCCATTGACGGGGTCTCGTTCGACATCGCCAAGGGCGAGGTGCTGGGTGTGGTCGGCGAGTCCGGCGCCGGCAAATCCGTCACCGGCCTTGCCGTCATTGGCCTGATCGACCCGCCCGGCCGCATCGCCGGCGGCGAGATCCGGCTCGCCGGCATGCGGATCGACCATCTGCCGCCGGAAGAGATGCGGCGGATCCGGGGCAAGCGGATCGGCATGATCTTCCAGGACCCGCTGACCAGCCTCAACCCGCTGTACCGGATCGGCGACCAGTTGGTGGAGACGATGCGGACCCATCTCAATCTCTCCGAACCGGCCGCGCGCAGGCGCGCCATCGACCTGCTCGCCGAGGTCGGCATTCCCGCGCCCGAGAAGCGCATCGATGCCTATCCGCACGAATTCTCCGGCGGCATGCGCCAGCGCGTCGTGATCGCGCTGGCGATCTGCGCCGAGCCGGAACTGATCATTGCCGACGAGCCGACCACGGCGCTGGACGTCTCGGTGCAGGCGCAGATCATCGCGCTGATCAAGCGACTCGGGCGCGATCACGGCACCGCCGTGATGCTGGTGACCCACGACATGGGCGTGATCGCCGAAACCTCCGACCGCGTCGCCGTGATGTATTCCGGCCGCGTCGCCGACATCGGCCCGGTACAGGACGTCGTGCAAAACCCGTTGCACCCCTATGCCAAGGGCCTGATGGGTGCGATCCCGACCCTTGTGGGCGATGCCAGGCGGCTGGTTCAGATCCCCGGCTCGATGCCGCGGCTTTCCGCCATCCCGGCGGGCTGCCCCTTCAATCCGCGCTGTGCGTTCGTGTTCGATCGCTGCCGGATCGAACGGCCGGAGCCGATCCGGCACGGCACCCAGGCCGTGGCCTGCCATCTCTACGATGCCGCCACCGAGGAAACCGCGGCATGACCGCCACGCCGTTCGTCGACGTCAAAAACCTGCGTCGGGTGTTCGATGTGTCAAAACCCTGGCTCAACCGGATGCTGGAAGGCGGCCATCTCGAATTCCTCAGGGCGGTCGACGGCGTGACCTTCGACATCGCCAAAGGCGAGACCTTTGCGCTGGTCGGCGAATCCGGTTCCGGAAAAACCACCGTCGCCCGGATGGTGGTCGGGCTGCTGCCGCCGACCTCCGGCGAAGTGGTGATCGACGGCGTTTCGATGAGCGATGCGCGCCAGATCCAGGCCCGCCGCCGGCTGCGCCGCCGCATCCAGATGATCTTCCAGGATCCCTATGCAAGCCTCAACCCGCGCTTCCGGGTCGATGGCATCGTCGCCGAGCCGATCCGCGCCTTCGATCTGATCGAAGGCGAGCGCAACATTCAGGCGCGCGTCGGCGAGCTGCTCAGCCTGGTCGGGCTGCACCCGGACGATGGCCGAAAATTTCCGCACGAATTTTCCGGCGGCCAGCGGCAGCGGATCGCGATCGCGCGCGCGCTGGCATCGGAAGCCGAGTTCATCGTCTGCGACGAGCCGACCTCTGCGCTCGATGTTTCGGTGCAGGCGCAGATCCTCAATCTGATGCGCGACCTGCAGGACAGGTTCGGCCTCACCTACCTCTTCATCAGCCACAACCTCGCCGTGGTGCGGCACATGGCGAGCCGCATCGGCGTGATGTATCTCGGGCGCATTGTCGAGATCGCCGAGGGCCGCGAATTGTTCAGCCATCCGCGCATGCCCTATACCAGGATGCTGCTGGGCGCGGTTCCCGACCTTGCGATGTCCGGCCGCCAGCGCATCCCCGTCAAGGGCGAGATCCCCAATCCGATCGATCCGCCGCCCGGCTGTGCCTTCAACCCGCGCTGCCCGCTGGTGTTCGATCTGTGCCGCCAACAGGCGCCGGCGCTGATCGATGGCGTCGCCTGCCACGCCGTCAACAACCCCGCTCACGCCGCGCCGGCCTGATCAGCAGGATGTGCGCAACCGGTCGGGTCGGCCCGGTTGGCAGCCAGGCCCGGCTGTGGTCAAGTGCGGCCCGCCGCACCCGTGCGAGAGTGGTTTCCCATGAGCAATATCAATCCCGATCCGTTCACGACCCGGCCGGAAATCGAAGGCACCTTTGGCGTCGTGACCTCGACACACTGGATCGCGACCGCGGTCGGGATGGCTACCCTGGAAAAGGGCGGCAACGCCTTCGATGCCGGGGTCGCCACCGCCTTTACGCTGCAGGTGGTCGAACCGCATCTGAACGGCCCGGGCGGCGATGTCCCGATCATCGTGCATGATACCAGGCGCGGGCGCACCGAGGTGATCTGCGGCCAGGGCCCGGCGCCGGCGGGCGCGACCATCGCCCATTACCGCAGCGAGGGCCTTGACATGGTGCCCGGCACCGGGCTGCTCGCCGCCTGTGTTCCCGGCACGTTCGAATCCTGGATGCTGCTGCTGCGCGACTATGGCACGCTGCGGCTGCGCGACGTGCTGGAGCCCGCCATCGCCTATGCCCGCGACGGCTATCCGCTGGTGGAGCGCGCCTCGGCGACGATCCAGACCGTCGAGCAATTGTTCCGGAAGCACTGGACCACCTCCGCCGCGGTCTATCTTCCCGACAATCAGGTTCCAAGACCCGGCACGCTGTTCACCAACAAGAGGCTGTCCGAGACCTACGCCCGCATCCTGAGCGAAGCCGAAAGCGCCGGTGCGGACCGCGTCGCGCAGATCGAACGTGCCCGCAAGGCGTGGTCGCACGGCTTCGTCGCCGAAGCGATCGGCCGGTTCTGCCGCACCCAGGACGTGATGGATGTCAGCGGATCGCCGCATCGTGGCGTGCTCAGCGCCGACGACATGGCGCGCTGGCAGCCCAGTGTCGAGGCGCCGCTGACCTATGATTACGGCCGCTACACCGTCTGCAAGCCCGGGGTCTGGAGCCAGGGGCCGGTGATGCTGCAACAGCTCGCCCTGCTCAGGGGATTTGTGCTCGACGGGCTCGATCCCGCAGGGCCCGAATTCATCCACCTGCAAACCGAATGCGCCAAACTCGCTTATGCCGATCGCGAGAAGTTCTATGGCGATCCGAAATTCACCGAGATCCCGATCGCGACGCTGTTGTCCGACGCCTACAACGACGAGCGCCGCAAGCTGATCTCGGACACGGCGTCGCTTGATTTCGTCCCCGGCTCGGTCGAAGGCTTCGGGTCGGTGGTCAAGCTGCGCCGTCAGGAAGGCAGCCGCGAGGCGGTCGGCGCCATGGGCGCCGGCGAACCGACGGTCGGCCGGTTCGGCGAGGTGCGCGGCGACACCGTGCATTTCGACATCATCGACCAGGCCGGCAACATGATCTCGGCGACGCCCTCCGGTGGCTGGCTGCAATCGTCGCCGGTGATCCCGGAGCTCGGCTTCTGCCTGGGCAGCCGGGCGCAGATGTTCTGGCTCGAGGAAGATCACCCGGCGGCGCTGGCGCCCGGCAAGCGGCCGCGCACCACGCTCAGCCCGACCATGGCACTGCGCGACGGCGAGCCCTATCTGGCGTGGGGCTCGCCCGGCGGCGATCAGCAGGATCAGTGGATCACGCAATTTTTTCTGCGCCACGTCCACGCCAACCTGAATCTGCAGGAGGCGATCGACGCACCGGCCTGGCATTCGGAGCATTTCCCGATCTCGTTCTGGCCGCGAACCGCGCGGCCCGGCGTGCTGGTGGTCGAAGACCGCGTGCCGAAAGCGACCGTCGATACGCTGAAGGACCGCGGCCATATCGTTGAGACCGGCCCGAGTTGGTCGGAGGGTCGGCTCACCGCGGCCTCCAAGATCGGCCGCCGCCGGCGCGCCGCCGCCAATCCCCGCGGCATGCAAGGCTACGCGGCGGGACGATAGCGGGCACCGACGATGACATGGTCGATCATCGCCCGCGACAAGGAGACCGGCCAGTTCGGAATCGCGGTCGCGACCCGGTTCTTCGCCGTCGGTGCGCGCGTGCCCTATATCGCCGCCGGCATCGGCGCGCTCGCGACCCAGGCGCTGGTCAATCCCTATTACGGTATCGACGGCCTCAAGCTGCTGCGCCAGGGGCTCGGCCCGCGCGACATCGTTGCGAGCCTGATTGCCGCCGACAGCGGCCGCGCCAGCCGGCAGTTTCACGTCATGGATGCCGGCGGCCGCATCGCAGCCCATACCGGCCGCGAATGCGTCGACTGGTGCGGGCACATCGAGGACACCGGCTTCTCGATCGCCGGCAACATGCTGGCCGGCGCCGGGGTGCTCGACGCCACGGCGGAAAGCTACATCGCGAGCGAAAAGCTGCCGTTGGCGCAACGGCTGATCGCCGCCATGCGGGCGGGCGAAGCCGCCGGCGGCGACAGGCGTGGCAGGCAGTCGGCGGCACTCCTGATCTACGGCGCGGAGGAGTGGTCGGCGCTCGACCTGCGCGTCGACGACCACACCGATCCGCTTGCCGAGCTCGGACGTCTCGAACAGGTGAGCCGCGAGCATTGGGTACCGTTCCGCCAGTTCCTGCCCACCCGGGCCAACCCGGCAGGCGTCACCGATCGCGAAACCATCGATGCCGGCATCGCTGCCGCCATGGCGGTCCGGCGATGACCGCGGTCCCGCTGATCGAGATCAAGGGTCTGCGGGTGATCTTCCACGGCGATAACGGCCGCGTGACCCATGCGGTCGATCGCGTTGACCTCAGCGTGGCCAACGGCGCCACACTCGGGCTGGTCGGCGAATCCGGCTGCGGCAAGAGCGTGACCTCGCTCGCCATCATGGGGCTGCTGGCGAAAGGTTCGGCCGAAGTCACCGGCTCGATCCGCTTCGATGGCTTCGACCTGCTCGACCTGCCCGACCATACCCTGCGCGACCTGCGCGGCGACCGCATGGCGATGATCTTCCAGGAGCCGATGACCTCGCTCAATCCGAGCCTGACCATCGGCGAGCAGATCATCGAGACCCTGCTGCGCCATCGCGGCGGGACGCGGCGCGCCGCCCGCGCGCGCACGATCGAGCTGTTGCGCCGCGTCCACATCCCCTCGCCGGAACGCCGCATCGACGACTATCCGCACAGGCTGTCGGGCGGGATGCGCCAGCGCGTCATGATCGCGATGGCGCTGGCCTGCGATCCGATGCTGCTGATCGCCGACGAGCCGACCACCGCGCTCGACGTCACCCTGCAGGCGCAAATCCTCGACCTGATGCGCGAGCTGAAGGCGGCAAGCGGTGCGGCGATCATCCTCATCACCCACGATCTCGGCGTGGTCGCGGAAGTCTGTGACGAGGTCGCGGTGATGTATGCCGGCGAAATCATCGAACGCGCCACCGTCGACGAGCTGTTTGCGCAGCCGCAGCATCCCTACACCGTCGGCCTGCTCGGTTCGATTCCGCGGCTCGACCGCCGCGCCGCGCATCTCGCCACCATCGAGGGCACGGTACCGGACATGACGGCGCCACCGCGCGGCTGCCGCTTCGCCCCGCGCTGTCCCTTCGTTGCCGAAGCCTGCGTGAAGGCGCCGCCGCCGCTGGTGGCGGTCAGCCCCGGCCACCGCTCGCGCTGCATCAAGGCGCCGCTGCAGAGGCTGGTGTCATGACCGCGCTGCTCGAGGTCGAAGGGCTGGTGAAGCATTTTGTCGCCGGGCGTTCGCTGTTCGGCCGCCCGACGGCGTTCGTGAAGGCGGTCGACGGCGTCAGCTTCAGCGTCGATGCCGGCAGGACCCTGGCGCTGGTCGGTGAATCCGGCTGCGGCAAATCGACGGTGAGCCGGCTGGCGCTGCGGCTGATCGAACCGGATGCGGGCGGGATTCGCTTCGAGGGCCGCGACCTGCGCGCACTGGATGCGAAGCAATTGCGCACCTTCCGCCGCGATGCCCAGATCATCTTCCAGGACCCCTATGCGTCGCTCAACCCGCGCATGACCGTCAGCCAGATCCTGACCGAGCCACTGGCGCTGCACGATCTGCGGCCGTCCGCACGCCGCCGTGAGCGCGTCGACGAATTGCTGCGCCTGGTCGGACTCGAGCCGCGCTTCGCCCGTCGCTATCCCCACGAATTTTCCGGCGGCCAGCGCCAGCGGATCGCCATTGCCCGGGCGCTCGCGGTCGAGCCGAAGCTCGTCATCTGCGACGAGCCGGTATCGGCGCTCGACGTCTCGATCCGCTCGCAGATCCTGAACCTGCTGCGCGATCTGCAGGACCGGCTCGGCCTTGCCTACATCTTCGTCTCGCATGATCTCGCCGTCGTAAGACACATCGCCGACCATGTCGCCGTGATGAATCTCGGAGCCATCGTCGAGACCGCGCCAACGCAGGCGCTGTTTGCCGCGCCGCGCCACCCTTACAGCCGTGCGCTGCTGTCGGCGATTCCGCTTCCGAAGCCGCGGGCGAGGCGCAACCACGCCCTGCTGCAGGGCGAGATGCCGAGCGCGTTCGATCCGCCGCCGGGCTGCCGTTTTCATACCCGCTGCCCCTATGCGATCGAACGCTGCCGCGTCGAAGCCCCGCAACTGCGTGCCGACGGCGCCGGACACGCCACCGCGTGCCACCGCACCGCCGAGCTTCCGCCGGCGGACGCCTTCGCGGCTGCCGGCGGCGACGCCTTCTCACCGGCGCTGGAACGGTTGGTCGCGGCTTTCAGCGGCGTCCGGGAAGTCCCTGACGGTTTCGGGGTTGATGTTGATAGAGTTGTTCCCGAGCCACGCGCTTGAATACGGAGGATGGTGTGATGAAATTGCTGCGTTTGGCAGTGGTCGCGGTGGCGGCATGGCTGTGGTTCGGAGCTGTCGTTCAGGCCCAGACCACGCTGCGGATCGGGCTCGCCGAAGATCCGGACATTCTCGATCCGACACTCGGCCGCACCTATGTCGGCCGCATCGTGTTCGCGGCATTTTGCGACAAGCTGTTCGACATCGACGAAAAGCTCAACATTGTGCCGCAACTGGCGCTGTCGCACGAGACTTCCGCCGACGGCAAGGAAGTCACCATCAGGCTGCGGCCCGGCGTCAAGTTCCAGGACGGTGAGCCGTTCGATGCCGAGGCGGCCAAATTCTCCCTCGAACGGCACCTGACCATGCCGGGGTCGTTCCGCAAACCCGAACTGGCCGCGCTCGATCATGTCGACATCGTCGATCCCCTGACCATCAAGCTCGTGCTGAAGGCGCCCTATTCGCCGCTGATCGCGCAGCTCACCGACCGCGCCGGCATGATGGTCTCGCCCAAGGCGGCGAAGGCGGAAGGCGACAAATTCGGACTGCATCCGGTTTGCGCCGGTCCCTACAAATTCGTCGAACGCGTGCAACAGGATCGGATCGTGTTCGAGAAATTCGCCGACTACTGGAACAAGGACAACATCCACATTGACCGCATCGTGTATTTGCCGCTGGTGGACGCCACGGTGCGCCTCGCCAACCTCAAATCCGGCGGCCTCGACCTGATCGAGCGGCTGCTGGCGACCGATATCAAGCAGGTCCAGGCCGACCCGAAGCTCAAATTGTCGAGTGCGATCGAGCTCGGCTACCAGGGCGTGACGCTCAATATCGGCAAGGACAAGACCAGGGGACCGCTCAGCCAGTCCGCCAAGGTACGGCAGGCGCTCGACCTGTCGATCGATCGCGAGGCCATCAACCAGGTGGTGTTCAACGGCGAGTTCAAACCCGGCAACCAATGGGTCAATCCCGATCATCCCTATTATCAGCAGGCTTTCCCGGTGCGCGGGCGCGACGTCGCCAAGGCCAGGGCGCTGCTGAAGGAGGCCGGCGTCACTCCGCCGGTGAGCGTCGATTTCATGGTGCCGAAAGGCGACGAGACCGAGGCGGTGGCGCAGGTGATGCAGTCGATGGCGGCGGAAGCCGGTTTCGACCTGAAGATCAGGGTGACCGAGTTCGCGACTTCGCTGAAACAAGCCGAAGCCGGAGAATACCAGGCCTTCATGCTGGCGTGGAGCGGCCGGATCGATCCGGACGGCAATTCCTACATCTTCCTGAAGACCGGCGCACCGCAGAACTACAGCGCCTGGTCGAATGCCGAGGCCGACAAGGCGCTGGACGCGGCCCGCCTCGTCACCGATCAGGCACGGCGAAAGGCGCTCTATGAAAAGCTGACCGGGATCGTGCAGGACGAAGAGCCTATCCTCTATTTGTATCATCGCCGGATTTTGATCGCCCACACCACGCGGCTCGAGGGCTACAGGCAAATGCCGGATGGCCTCGTGCGCGTGACCGGATTGACGCTGAAATGACAACGGTTACCACGAGCCTTGCTCTGCCCTCCAGCCTTGTGGGGAAGGGAATGCGCCGTGGCGAGCGCTTCGAGCTGCGTGCACCATGCTGAACTTCCTCGCCAGGCGCCTCGCCCAGCTCGTTCCGACGCTGTTCTTCGTGTCGATCCTGATCTTTTCGCTGCAGCATCTGCTGCCCGGAGATCCGGCGCTGGTGATGGCGGGCGAGGAACGCGATCCCAATGTCATTGCGCAGATCCGCCAGCAATACCGGCTCGATCGGCCAATTCCAGTGCAATATGTCTACTGGGTGAAGGGCGTGCTGTCCGGCGACCTCGGTGAGTCGCTGCGGATCAAGGTGCCGGTGCGCGAACTGATCGCGCAGAAGCTGCCGGTAACCCTGCAACTGGCATCGATGGCGATCGTGATTGCGTTTCTGATCGGCATTCCCGCCGGCCTCGTCTCGGCGGTGAAGAAGGGCACGGCGTGGGACTACGGCGCCAACCTGTTCGCGCTGTGGGGCATCTCGACGCCGAACTTCTGGCTCGGGATCATGCTGATCTTTGTGTTCTCGATCGAGCTCGGCTGGCTGCCGGCGTCGGGTTACGTGCCGCTGTCCGAAAACTGGCGCGCCAGCCTCGCCTCGACCATCATGCCGGCCTTCGTGCTCGGCAATGCGATTGCGGCGATCCTGATGCGGCATACCCGCAGCGCCATGCTGCAAGTGCTCGAAAGCGACTATGTGCGCACCGCCCGTGCCAAGGGTCTTTCGGAGCGCACGGTCATCTTCAAGCACGCCCTGCGCAACGCGCTGACGCCGGTCATTACCCTTGGCGCGCTCGAACTCGGCACGCTGCTGTCGGGCGCGGTGCTGACCGAGCAGATCTTCTCGATTCCCGGCTTCGGCAAGCTGATCGTCGATGCGGTGTTCAACCGCGACTATGCCGTCGTTCAAGGCGTGGTGCTGGTGACGGCGACGATCTACATCGCGCTGAACCTGGTCGCCGATATCGCCTATATCCTGGTCAATCCGCGGCTGAGGGCATAGCGCATGACCGACGCCGCGCTCGGCACATTATCCGTTGCCCTCCCCGACCAACTGGAGAGCCCGGCGCGCCGCGCGCTGCGCCGGCTGGTCCGGCGCAGGGGCGCGGTGGTCGGGCTGGCCGTGATCGCAACCTTCATCCTGCTCGCGCTGTTCGCGCCGCTGATCGCGCCGTTTGACCCGATCGCGACCAACTGGACCCTGGTGCGCAAGCCGCCCTCGGCGCTGCACTGGTTTGGCACCGACGAGCTCGGCCGCGATGTCCTCAGCCGCGTGATCTACGGCGCGCGCGCTTCGCTCCTTGCCGGCGCGATCTCGGTCGGTATCGCGCTTTGCATCGGCGTGCCGTTCGGCCTGCTGTCGGGCTATCGCGGCGGCTTGATCGACGCCCTGATCAGCCGGATCACCGATGCCATGCTGGCCTGTCCGTTCCTGATCCTCGCCATCGCGCTGGCGGCGTTTCTTGGTCCCAGCCTCGGCAACGCCATGATCGCGATCGGCATCACCACAACGCCGATCTTCATCCGGTTGACCCGCGGCCAGACCATGAACGTCAAGGTCGAGGACTATGTCGAGGCCGCGCGCGCCATGGGCAACCCGCGCTGGCGGATCGCGCTATTCCATATCCTGCCGAACATCATGCCGGCCCTGCTGGTTCAGGCCACGCTTTCGATCGCGGCGGCGATCATCGCCGAAGCGGCGCTGTCGTTTCTCGGGCTCGGCCAGCAGCCGCCGACGCCGTCCTGGGGCAGCATGCTGAATTCGGCGCAGCGTTTTCTGACCACTGCACCGTGGATGGCGCTGTGGCCGGGGCTCGGCATCTTTCTGGTGGTGCTGTCGTTCAACCTGGTCGGCGACGGCCTGCGCGACGCGCTCGACCCGCGCGAACGGTAGGCCCCGTGGCTTCATCGCAATGACGGCTGAGAGATCTGGAATCGTCAGATCACCATTTCCCGGCTCACGCGGCGGCAATC
The DNA here is from genome assembly GCA_963748165.1 of uncultured Alphaproteobacteria bacterium. Classification (GTDB taxonomy): domain Bacteria; phylum Pseudomonadota; class Alphaproteobacteria; order Rhizobiales; family Xanthobacteraceae; genus Bradyrhizobium. Next base: position 48,416 of record CAVVIM010000003.1, on the reverse strand, counting down.
CATCTCGTATTCGAGGTCAACCACCGGCGGGCGGGCGAAGTGCCAGGTCAGGCCCGAACGCGCCGCGCCGCGGCGGACGATTTCGTCGGCCACCGACGGATGGAAGTCGTGCACGGTGTAAGCCTGCACTGCCGTGGTGTCGCCCCATCCGAAGCCGAACTCGCCGAGGCGGCTCTGCATTTCGCCGACGGTGAAGCGAACCTTCTCGCCCAATCCGTGCGGGCTGAGATCGCGGTAGCGCACGATCCGCTCGGGATAGCTGCCGCTGCCGCCACGCGCTTCGGCGCCGCCGGCGATCACGAATGACCGCGTCGCGGAGGTGCCCGGCCGCGTGAAGCAGAATGCATAGAATGATGGCTCGGCCGGTGGATCGATCTCCGGGCAGACATTGCTGCGCGCCACCGGATTGGTGGTGCCGTCGAATATCCCCCATTGCGCCAGCGTCTTGACGTAGTGTTCGTTGAAGATCCGAAAGCCGTCCTCGGTAAAGGCCGCCGGCGAGCGTAATTCGCAGGCGCAAAACGAAGTCAGCGGCCGCCCCGCCGCCTCGATATAGCTCGCGGCGCACGCAAAGCCCTCGGCCAGCGGCAGCAGCCGGTCGAAGCGCACCCGCTCGATCTCAAAACCCGGATCGGCCGCCGCCCCGCTCGAGTATTGAAACACCGCCGGAATGAACCGGTAATTGCCGGCCGGAAAATCCCACGTCATGTCTGACCTCTTATTCCAGTTGCATGCGTACGCCCTTGGCGCCGTTGAGCAGCCGCTTGAGATGGAAACCGGCCAGCGCGTCGTCGGCGTGCAGCCCGACCAGCGCGGCAAAGGCCGGCATCGCCGCGGTATCTCCGGCCTCCAGTTTGGCGAAGGCCTCGGCATATTGCGCCGCCGCCGGTGCGGCGAATGCCGCGGCCGGCAGCGGCTCGTAGGCGCGCAGCGGTTCGCTGCGCCCGCGCAGCATCAGATCGCCGACCGGCCGTCCCTGGAAACTGCGGTCCGCCTCTGCCACCGCAGCGCTGACGCAGATCCGAGTGCCGAGATACTTGTTGGCGGCCTCCAGCCGCGCTGCCGTATTGATGGTGTCGCCGTACGCGGTGTAGTCGAAGAAACGGCTGCCGCCGAAATTGCCGACCAGCGCCGGGCCGGCGTGGACGCCGATCCGGGTGGCACCGAAATTCACGCCCCGGGACTTCCAGCGCTCGCGAAAGCCTTCGGCCCAGATGTCGAGATCGTGCGCGCAGGCGATGGCGCGTGACGGATAGTCCGGCTGGTCTCCGGGCGCGTTGAACAGGATCTGGATGGCATCGCCGATGATCTTCGCAACCGTCCCCTCCTGCGCGAACACCACGTCGGTCATACCGCCGACATACTCGTTGAGCAGCGCCCCCAGAATTTCCGGCGGCGCGGTTTCGACCAGCGAGGTGAAGTTGGTGATGTCGGTGAAGATGGTCGCGACCTCGCGCCAATGCACGGTCATGCCGTCGGCCTCGCCGGCGCAAGCCAGCCGGCTGGCGATTTGCGGCGAGAAGTACCGCGACAGCGACGCGTGGGCGCGCTCGGCCTCGGCCTGGCGGCGGCGCGCCTCGCGCATCATCTCGACATGGCGCACGGTCTTTTCGATGGTCAGTTCGAGATCGCCGAAATCGATCGGCTTGGTCAGAAAATCGAAAGCGCCGCGGTTCATCGCGGTGCGGATGTTGCTCATGTCGCCGTAGGCGGAGACGATGATGGTGGATTTCTTGTCCTCGGCCTCCTGCAGCTTCTGCAGCAGGGACAGGCCGTCCATCCGCGGCATGTTGATGTCGGAGACCACCATGTCGACGTGCGGATGCAGCTCGATCGACTGCAGCGCCTCGAGACCGTCATGGGCGAACATGAAGGCGACCGCGCCGTCACGAATCTGCCGGCGGAATTTCTGCAGCACAAGTGCCTCGAGATCGGGCTCGTCATCGACGACGAGGATGGTGGCGGTCATGCGGCCTGCTCGAGTCGGTTGTCGATCTCATGACGCAGCAGCGCGAAATCGATCGGCTTGGTCAAAAGGCCGACGGCGCCGCGCTCGATCGCCTTGCGGCGTGTCTCGGCATCGCCATAGGCGGTGATCATGATGACGGGAACGTCGGGCCGCTCGACGCGCACCCTGGGCAGCATTTCGAGCCCGCTCATGCCGGGCATGTTGACGTCCGACAGGATCAGGACCAGCGAGGGATCGGCGTCGTCCGCGGCGCGGGCCAGGGCCGACGCTGCCGATGGCGCGAATTCCATCATGAAGCGTCCGGAGCGGAGATCGCGGCGGAATTGCTGACGGAACAGGGCCTCAACGTCGGGTTCATCGTCGACAACGAGGATGTAAACGCTCAATTTTTGCCTCCACCCTGCGACTGTGCCGCCGCCGTTCGCGGCAGCGTGATGATGAATTCGGTAAACGCACCGGGTTCGCTGACGACGTCGATCTTGCCGCCGTGTTGTTTCACCACGATGTCATGGCTCATCGACAGGCCGAGCCCGGTGCCCTCGCCTGCCGGCTTGGTGGTGAAAAATGGATTGAACATTTTCTCCCTGACGTCCAGCGGGATACCGGTGCCGTTGTCGCGGATGCGGATCTCGACCGCGTTGCCGAGGTTCCTGGTGCTGGCGCCGAGCATCGGCTCGAATCCCGCCTCGCCGGCTTCCTTGCGCTTGGTGGCGGCATAGAAGCCGTTGGAAATCAGGTTGAGGAACACCCGCGTGATTTCCTGCGGGTAGAGATCGATCATGCCGGCCGCCGGATCGAGGTCGCGCCGCAGCGTGATGTTGAAGCCGGATTTCTCGGCGCGCGCGCCGTGATAGGCGAGGTTAACGCTTTCCTCGACGATCGCGTTGATATCGGCGGGCCGGTGTTCGCCGGATCCCTCGCGCGAGTGCAGCAGCATGTTCTTGACGATCGAGTTGGCGCGCTTGCCGTGCACCACCACCTTTTCCAGGTTTCCTTTCAGCATCAAGGCGAGTTCGTCGATCTCTTCCCGGGTCTTGTCGTCGAGCGCGGCCGGCTTCAGCACCTCGTTGAGTTCCTCGATCAGCTCGGTCGACAGCGCCGCAAAATTGTTGACGAAATTGAGCGGATTCTTGATCTCATGGGCGATGCCGGCGGTGAGCTGGCCGAGCGAGGCGAGTTTCTCGGTTTGCACCAGGCGATCCTGCGCGGTGCGCAAGTCCTCCAACGACAGCGACAGTTCGCTGGTTCGCTCCTGAACCTCATTGAACAAGCGAACATTCTCGATCGCGATCACCGCCTGGTCGGCAAAGGTGGTGACCAGTTCGACCTGGCGCTCGGTGAATGGAACGGGTTCGCTGCGCGCCAGCGCAAAAGCACCAACCGGCTCTGCGCCGCGCATCAGCGGCACACCCAGCATCGCGCGGACATTGCCGACGCGCGCCGCATCCTTTTCTTCATATTCGGGGTCGTTCCAGGCGTCAGCGATCAGGACCGCTCGCTTTTCAAGCGCCACGCGTCCGATCAGCGTTCCCCGACCGGCCCTGATCTCCGTTATTTGCTCGTGCTGCTGGTAGAGCGGATCGACATTCATCTGGCTCGCGGCGTAGCGATAGACATCGCCGTCGCGGCGGAAGATCTGACCAGGGCCGGCATTGCAAAGGCGGACGGCGGTCGAGATCAGCGTGACAAGCACCGTATCAAGATCGAATGCCGAGCGGCTGATGGCCTTCAGCACATCGGCGGTCGCGGTCTGCTGCTGCAGCGATTCGCTCAGCTCGGTGGTGCGCGATTCGACCTTCTGCTCGAGGTCGGCATAGGATTCCTGCAGCCGCGCGCCCATGTCGTTGAACTGATTGGCAAGACCTTCCAGCTCGTCGCCGGTCCTGATCGAGATGCGCTGGCTGAAATCGCCGCCGCCGATCCGCTCCGCGCCGACCCGCAGGGCCTGGATCGGCCCGACCATGCGGCGGGCGAGGAAGATCCCGGCGAGCACGGCGAAGGCCGAGGCGGCCAGCAGCACGATCGCAAGGCGCTGCAGCGCCTGATACAGCGATGCATAGGCCTCCTGAACCGGCAGCTCGACGAACATGGTCCAGTTCAGCGGCGGGATCGGCGCCGATGCCGTCAGGACTTCCTGACCCTGGATGTTCTTCGTCCCCTGCAGCTCCTCGGCCTCGGCGGCGGCGCCCCCGGCCCGCGCCGCCTGCACCTGCAAAAGCTTCGACATGTCGGTATTGCGCAGCACCAGGCTGATATCCGGGTGGGCGATCAGGCGGCCCTGGGAACCGACCACATAGGCATGACCGCCCTCGCCGACCTTGATTTGCGATACCACGTCCCAGATCAGCTTCAGATTGACCTCGGCGATGCTGACGCCGGCATCCTTGCGGGTGCCGGCCAGCGACAGCGTCATGTAGGGTTCGGATTCGCGGCGGAAATAGACCGGACCGTAATAGACCTTGTGGGCGACGGCTTCGGTGAATTTCGGATCCTTGGAAAGGTCGATGCCGCTGTCCAACACGTCCATGGCGAGCCGCGACACCCGCAGCCGCTCCTTGCCGGTGGAATCCACCTGCGCCAATTCGGTGATCGCCGGCACCTGCCGCAACAGCCTCAACGCATCGAAGCGGCGGTCCTGGATCGAGCCGGCGGACCAGGGCAATTGGGTGGTCCAGCCAAGCTGGCTTTCGATCTCCTTGATGAACTGGGTGATCTTGGCGGCGGCCGCGACCGCCTGTTCGTGCTGAATGCGGATCAAGGCCGCCTTGTGTTCGCGATAGTAGAAGAAAACCTCGAAAATCCCGTTTGACAGCAGCGCAATGCCGACCACCGCGACGAACAAGGCGACGTATTTGGTGAATAGCCGGGTGCGGATTCCAGTCCCGGCCGTTCCCGCCACAGGCGCCGCGCCTGCCACAGGCGGTGCCGGCAGCGTTCGCTGCCGCGCTGTGTCGGGATGGAGGGAAATGCTCATCCGGCCCCATTTAGCAAGAACGAACGGCATTGTCTCTTGCCGCAGTGCGGGAGGATTATTCGATGACTTCGTCGGCCAGCGCGAGCAGGGTCGGCGGGACGGCAAGGCCGATGGCTTTTGCCGTTTTCAGATTGATCACGAACAAATAGCGCGTCGGCTGCTCGAACGGCAGGTCGCCTGCCTTGGCGCCCCTGAAGATCCGATCGATCAAGGCCGCCGAGCGTTCGAGCGATTCCGTCAGGTCGGGCCCGTACGACATCAGGCCACCATCACGGACCAGGAAATCGTATTCATAGATCGCCGGCAATCGCTTGGCCGCGGCAAACTCGAAGACGCGCTTGCGATTGAGAACCGTGAGCGCATCCGCGACCATGATGATGGCATCCGGCGGATCGCTGGTCATGACCGCAAACGCCTCATTGAGATCATCCGGCTCGCGGACACCGAGGGGTTGTACGATGACGCCGATCGATTGCGCGGCTTTTGCCGAAGCCTCATAGCGCAAGGTCATGCCGAGGTCGTTCTTGTTCCAGAGCATCGCCACCTTCTGAAGCTTCGGCGATAGCTGTTTCAACAGCGACAGGCGTTTGGTGGTCAATGTCGCCGCGACATCCGATATGCCGGTGATGTTGCCGCCCGGGTGCGCCAGGCTCTCGATCAGCTTCGTCTCGACGGGATCGCCGGCCCCCCACGCTATCACCGTCGGAGTTCCGGCCGCTCTCGCGGCAAGCGCTGCGACGTAGCCGACGGCCACCAGGACATCGACATGGCGCGTTTGCAGCTCATGCAGCAATGACGGGAGCTTTGAAACGTCGCCCATGGCGCCGCGGGCGTCGAAGGTCAGGTTTTGCCCGAGGACATACCCTCTCTCGGCCAGCGCCTTGACCAGAATTTTGCCGAACGGACTGGTGTCGCTCAGCGCCGCCGCTGGCTGGATGGTTCCAAGATGATAGATCCTGCCCGGCGCCTGAGCCAGCGTCACGCGTGGACCAAGCAGCGCGGCGCCGCCGAGAAGTGCCAGAAGCTCGCGTCGCTTCATCCCAGCGTCCTGCGCCTGGACGTCCTGCAAGGACGCCCGCGGGTGCATGATATCACGGAACCCCGCAAATACGACCACGGCGTCCGCCGCCGCCATCACATAGGCGGCATTCGGCCAGGGCTCAGGTCGGCTTGAGCGCCTTCGAACCCAGATCGAAATCCGCGATTTCCCGGGCGCGTTCGGATTCGGCACCCGCGCGGTGATCGGTGGCGATCGCCACATAGACCGCAGGCAGCACGAACAGCGTGAACAACGTGCCGATCGACATGCCGGAAACGACCACCAGACCGATCGAGAACCGGCTCGCCGCGCCCGCCCCCGATGCCGTCAGCAGTGGAATAAGACCGGTCACCATTGCGGCGGTCGTCATCAGGATCGGCCGGAGCCGGACCCGCGCCGCCATCTCGATCGCCGAGCGGCGGTCGAGTCCTTCATTGAGCTGCAACTCGTTGGCAAACTCGACCATCAGGATGCCGTGCTTGCTGATCAGGCCGACCAGCGTCAGCAGGCCGACCTGGGTATAGATGTTCATGGTGGCGGCGCCGAAGAACAACGGAAGCAGCGCGCCGACGATCGCCATCGGAACGCTGATCATGATGACGAGCGGATCGCGCAGGCTCTCGAATTGCGCCGCCAGCACCAGGAAGATGATGATCAGCGCAAAGCCGAAGGTCACCGCAAGCTGGTTGCCTTCCTGGACATATTGCCGGGAGTCCGCGAGATAGTCGTGATCGAAGCCGGCCGGCAGCTTCTTGGCCTCACCCTCGAGGAAGTCCACCGCCTGACCGACGGTCACGCCGGGCATCGGCACGGCCTGGAAGGTCGCGGAATTGAGCTGGTTGTAATGCGTGAGCGCGTTGGGATCGGTCGCGGTTTCGATCGATACCAGCGTCGACAGCGGCACCTGCTGGCCGGTTGCCGTCGGCACGTAGTATTCGCCTAGCGACTCCGGCGACAGCCGCTTGTCGCGCGGTACCTGCGGAATCACCTGATACGACCGTCCCTCGAGGTTGAAGCGGTTCACGTAGTTTCCGCCGAGCAGCGTGGCGAGGGTATTGCCGATGCTCTGCATGGTGACGCCGAGGTCGCTCGCCTTGGTGCGGTCGATCTTGACCCGCACCACCGGCTGGTTGAAGTCGAGATCGCTGTCGGTGACGATGAACAGCCCGCTCTTGCGCGCCGCCTCCTTCAGCTTCTGCATCTGCTCGTAGACCGGCTGGAAGCCGTTGGTCGAGCTGATCACCATCTGCACCGGCAAACCGCCGGGACCGCCGGGCAATGGCGGCAGGTTGAAGGCGAACGCATTGACGCCTTCGATCTTGCTGAGCTGCGCCTGTACCAGCGGCTTCAGCGCGATCGACGAACGCTTGCGCTCGTCCCAGGGCTTGAGCAGCATGCCGGCGATGCCGCTTTGCGGACCATTGATGCCGTTGATGACAAAACGCAGATCGGTTTCCGGGAAGCTGGCAAAGGCCTTGTCGAGCTTCTCGCCGTAATAGTCCGAATAGTCGATGTTGGCGTATTTCGGCGCCTTGGTGACCGCAAATACGATGCCCTGGTCTTCCTCGGGCGCGAGTTCCTTCGAGGTGTGCATATAGAGGAAACCGACCAGCCCGAGGATGGTCAGCGCGAACATCGCCGTGATCGGGCGATAGTCGAGCGAGCGGTCGAGCTGCCGGCCATACCAGCGCGTCACCGATCCGAACACCTTGTTGACGACCCTGGCAAACCGGCCTTCCTCGGCGCTCTTCAGGAATATCGAGCACATCATCGGCGACAGCGTCAGCGCGATCACGCCGGAGACGATCACCGAACCGGCCAGCGTGAAGGCGAACTCGCGAAACAGCGCGCCGGTCAGGCCACCGAGAAAGCCGATCGGCGCGTACACCGCCGCCAGCGTGATGGTCATGGAGATGACCGGGCCGACGATCTCGCGCGCGCCCTGCATGGCGGCCTGGACCGGTGGTTTGCCTTCCTCCAGATGCCGGTGGATGTTTTCCACCACCACGATGGCGTCGTCGACGACGAGCCCGATCGCCAGCACCATCGCCAGCAAGGTCAAGAGGTTGATGCTGAAGCCCATGGCCAGCATCAGGCTGCAGACGCCGATCAGCGACAGCGGAATGGTGACCACCGGAATGATCACCGAGCGGAACGAGGCGAGAAACAGGAAGATCACCACCACGACGATCAGGATCGCCTCGCCGAGGGTCTTCTCCACCTCGTTGATCGAGGACTCAATGAATTTGGTCGAATTCGTAGGCCACCTTCATCTTCATCGAGGGCGGCAGATTGCGCTGCAGTTCCGGAAACAGCGCCCGGACACCCTTGACCAGCGTCAGCGGGTTGCCCTGCGGGGTCGCCTGCACGCCGATGAAGATCGCGTGCTCGCCGTTGAAGGCGACGCTGGCATCGGTACTCTGCGCCGCCAGTTCGACCGTGGCGATGTCCTCGATCCGCACAAAGCCGCCGTCCTTGGCTTTGACGATCATGCGCTTGAACTGATCGAGATTGGTCAGGTCGGTATTGGTCGACACGTTGGAGACGGTGAAATAGCCCTTGGACTGGCCCGCAGCGGCCTGAAAATTGTTGGCGGCGATCGCGGCGGACACGTCGGCGGGCGAGACATTGCGGCCCGCCATGCGGACCGGATCAAGCCAGAGCCGCATTGCAAAGGTCTGGCCGCCCAGAATATCGGCGGAAGCGACGCCATCGACGGTCGAGAGCACCGGCTGCACCACGCGCGTCAGATAGTCGGAAATCGCCGATCCCGACAGCACCTCGCTGGAGAAGCCGAGATACATCACGGCCGTGGTCTGTCCGGTGGTCTTGGTCACGACCGGATCGTTGGATTCCTTCGGGATCAGATATTTGACCGAATTCACCTTGGCGAGAACCTCGGTCAGCGCCTGGTTCGGATCGAAATTCAGCTTGATGTAAACCTGGATGGTGCTGGTTCCGAGCACCGAGGACGACGTCATGTAGTCGACGCCTTCGGCCGAAGCGACGGCCTGCTCGATCGGCGTCGTGATGAAGCCCTGGATCAGTTCGGCCGACGCACCGGGATAGACGGTGGTGACGTTGACGACCGTATTCGACAGCTTCGGATACTGCCGGATCGGCAGGCTGGTCGCGGCCTTGAATCCGATCAGAAGGATCAGCAGGCTGACGACCACCGACAGCACCGGTCGCTTGATGAAAATATCAGTCCAGATCATCGCGATACGCTCCGAATCTCAGTAACGCGGCGGATGTGCCGGAATTGGCGGCGGCGCTTCGGGGGAAACCGACACCGCGGCTCCCGATTGCAGCTTGAGCTGGCCCACCGCGACCACGCGATCACCGGGCTTGACGCCGCTGAGGATCTCCGCTCTGCCGTCGATCCGGTTGCCGGTCCGCACGAAAGTGCGAACCGCGGTCAGGCTGGTCTTGCCGTCATCGGACTTCTTTTCGGTGAGGAGGAAAACCGAATCTCCGTAGAGCGTGTAATCGACCGCCGTTTCCGGAACCGTAATCACCGCCGGCTTGTCGGGCAGCACCACGGTGGTGGTCGCGAACATGCCGGGCTTCAGGATATGGTCGGGATTGGCGAGCGTGGCCTGAACATGGATGTTGCGGGTATCGGTGCTGATCTGCGGCTCGATCGCGGTGATCTTTCCGTCGAAGGTCCGGCCGGGATAGGCGTCGACCGCGACGCGCACGGCCTGCCCGACCTTGAGCTGCCCGCTGTCCTTTTCGGTCACGGTGAAGTTCGCGTACAGCGTCGACAGATCCGTCAGCGTGACGATCTGCGTGCCCGCGGTGAGGAACTGGCCGATTTCGACGTGACGAACGCCGAGCACGCCGTCGAACGGCGCCCGCACCAGCTTTTGCGAGATGATCGCCTCGGTCTTGGCGATGCCGGCATTGGCCTGGTCGAATGTCGCCTGCGCCTGATCGACCGTCGCCTGCGGACCGAACTGGCGCGCCGCAAGCTGCTTGGCGCGATCGAGCGACAATTGCGCGACCACCGCCTGGGCCTTGAAGCTGGCAAGGTCGCCCTGGTCCGGGGCGTCGAACAGTTGCACCAGCGGCGCTCCCGCCTTCACCGACGCGCCGGCCGTGAACATGATGTCGGTGATGCGGCCGCTGACGTCGGAGGTGACGTTGACCTGATGCACGGCGGCGAAATCGCCGACTGCGGTCAGCAGGTTCGGAACTACCTCCGATTTGGCCACGGCAACGCTCACCGGCGTCGGCGGCGGTTTGTTGTTGGCGAAGAATTGCGCGATCATGTGGCTGCGGAAGGCGTTGAAGCCGACCAGACCGCCGACCAGCAGCACGAGCAGCAGCCCGACAATGATGAACCAGCGCACCATCCGCGCCGGACGGGCGGACGGCTTGCCGGCAATCGCCCGGCCCGAGATATGGGCTTCGGTCACAATGTTCATGTCATGCACCTTCTGCGGCTACCGATTGGCCCGAATCCAGCGACGTCTCGCGGTCCAGGTGGGAAAGGATTGCGGCCTCGCCAAGTCCGATGCCGCGGAGGAGGAATTCGCAAAGCTGCCGCTCGAGATCGGCGGCATGGCCGTAAGTCAGACAGGGGACGGCCGGCAGCCTTGCCAGCGCCGCCGTCAGCACGGTGTGATGTGCGAACCAGAACAGATTGAGCGGCTCGTGACCGACATGCGACGCATCGCCGGCCGCCACCGCGCGATCGAGCGAGGCGGTGAACACCGGCCCGATCAAATTTCCGACCTTGGCGTAGAGCAGCCGCGCGAATTCGCCATCGTCGAGATGGCTCGTGGTCATGAGCCGGAGCCGCTGCGCTTCCTCCTCGTCCGGGCCCTCCGATATCTGCAGGAAGTGGCGGACCATGCCTTTGACAAGTTCGACCAGGGTCGCCGGTCGACGGCTCCTGGCCCGAGCAGATGCGCGAGATCCGGATCGGCTTCGCATTCTTCCGCCAGGATCTCGGCGTAAAGTGCTGCTTTGGAAGGAAAATGCTTGAACAGCAGCCCTTCCGAAATCGCCGCCGCCGCCGCGACGCTCCGGGTCGTGGTCCCGGCAAAGCCGTTGCGGGCAAAACAGCGCTTCGCAGCGCTCAAGATAAGCTGCCGCCGCAGGTCACTGGTCATGCGCAGGGTAGACATGGGCGTGTGAGTAATCACTCACCTTACCAAATGTCAAGGTTAATTATTGCAGCGCACCACGGCCGGAGTCGGAGGCTAAATCGGCCTGAAATCCCAGTGCGCCGCGGATCCGGTTCACGATGAAGCTGCCGTCGCGATTGGACAGCGCCCGCTCCAGATTGGCGGCGTCGATTTTGACGCTGGCAAAGCGCGGACCGGCCGAAACGTCCTGCAGCAAGCGCCTGAAGGCCTCGATTTCGGCCATCGTGGTCATGGCCCGCGCCTCGGCAATCCCGCAGGCCCGGGCGACACCGACGAGGTCGGCCGCGGCCGCGGTGTGGCTCGCCTGACCGCCGGTTTCGCCGTAGCACTCATTGTCGAGCACGACGATGGTCAGGTTGCCCGGTTTTGCAGGCCGACGGTGGCGAGGCTCCCATCCCCATCAGCATCTCGCCGTCGCCGGTGATCACGACCACCGGCAGCTTCGGCTGCGCCAAAGCGAGGCCGAGCCCGATCATGACGGCGCCGCCCATCGCGCCCCACAGATAAAGATTGCGGTCGTGGTCGCCGGCCGCGGCGATGTCGTAGGTCGAGGCGCCCAATCCGCCGACCACGATGGCGTCCTTGCGTTCCGCCAGCAGGCTTGCGACCACGCTGCGCCGCTCGAGAAGATTTGCTTTGCTCATTTGGTGAAGACCTTGGCGCCGATCAGGCGCTGTGACAACAGAACGGCGGTCGGCGTGCAGGCATTGTAGGCCTGCCCTGCCGCCGCCTCGACCACCTCGCGCACCTCTTCCGGGTGGGACGCCCGCAACACCTTGATTCCCGGACAATTCGAACACCGCCGCCGTGCTCGAACCCATCGGCACCTGCCACGGATTGAATTCGCCCCATTCGCCGCGCATCGTCACCAGCGTCAGGAACGGAAAGCGGAAAATCTGGGTCAGCGACAGCATGTTCACGCAATTGCCGACCCCGCTCGACTGCATCAGCAGCACCCCGCGCTGGCCGCCGGCCCAGGCGCCGGCCAGCAGCGCCACGCCCTCTTCCTCGGTGGTTAGCGCAATCCCGCGCATCGAGGATGCCCCCAGCACGCGCTCGATCAACTGCGAATGCCCGGCATCCGGTACGTAGGGTACCTGCCGGACATCGAAGCGCTGCAAAATCGCAAAAATCTCCTCCGGCCAGACGGCGGCATTTTCAGCGGTTACTTCGGCACGGGCGTGCATTTTCATTTCCAGGCGGTTGACGGGATGTATTTCGGTGCGGGACTGTAGAGCGGCGCCCCGGTTTCCGAAAGAGCGAAAACGGCATATCCGCCTCACCCCATGAGTATGGCAGCATGAATGCGAACGCGCGAGAGCTGGCGGCCAGTTTCGATCTCGAGAAACTGACCCCGGAATTCTATGCCGACCCCTACCCGACCTATCGTGCACTGCGGGAGCATGAACCGGTCAAGCGGCTGCCGAACGGCTCCTACTTTCTGACGCGCTATGACGATCTGGTCGGCACCTACAAGAACACCAGGCTGTTCAGCTCCGACAAGAAGCGGGAGTTCGCGCCGAAATACGGCGACTCGCTGCTCTACGAGCACCACACCACCAGCCTCGTCTTCAACGACCCGCCCGCGCACACCAGGGTACGGCGGCTGATCATGGGCGCGTTGTCGCCGCGCGCCATCGCCGAGATGGAGCCCGATTTGATCGCGCTGGTCGACCGGCTGCTCGACGCCCTCGCGGCGAAAGGCAAGGTCGAACTGATCGGCGACTTCGCCTCCGCGATTCCGGTTCAGGTGATCGGCAATCTGCTCGATGTGCCGATGCAGGAGCGCGAGCCGCTGCGCGGCTGGTCGCTGGCGATCCTGGGCGCGCTCGAGCCGGTGATCGGCGCCGAGGCATTCGCGCGCGGCAACCGCGCGGTGGAGGATTTTCTCGCTTATCTGGAAATCCTGGTCGAGCGCCGCCGCGGCAAACCGGGCAACCCCGATCGCGACGTGCTGACCCGTCTGATCCAGGGCGAGGACAATGGCGAGCGGCTGTCGGCGAAGGAACTGCTGCACAATTGCATATTCCTGCTCAACGCCGGACATGAGACGACGACCAACCTGATCGGCAACGGACTGGTGGCGCTGTCGCATCATCCCGCCGAGAAGCGGCGGCTGGTCGAAAATCCCGACCTGGTCAAAACCGCGGTCGAGGAAATCCTGCGGTTTGAAAGCTCGAACCAGCTCGGCAACCGCATGACCACCGAACGGGTCGAGCTCGGCGGCATCACGCTGGCGGCGGGCGACACCGCTGACGCTATGCATCGGCGCCGCCAATCGCGACCCCGCGCAATTTGCCGATCCCGAGCGGCTCGACATTGGCCGCACGCCGAACCGGCATCTGGCCTTCGCCACCGGCGCGCATCAATGCGCCGGCATGGCGCTGGCGCGGCTCGAAGGCGCAATCGCGATTGCGCGATTCCTGGCCCGGTTTCCGGACTACACGCTGAACGGCACGCCGGTGCGAGGCGGCCGCGTGCGCTTCCGCGGCTATCTGAGCGTGCCCTGTGCCGTCCGCTAGGCGCGGTTGACTGCGCCGATCCAGAGGATCATCCCTCGATCGCCTTGTAGGTCATGTAGATGACCATCACGGAGACGAAGCCGACCAAAATGCGGTGCAGCGTCGTCTTCTCCACGCGATTTGCCAGCCGAGCGCCAAGATCCGTTCCGCCCCAAAGACCGAGCACGACTCCGCCGATGACGAGCCAGGACACCGACCAGCCCTGGTGCCAGTAGATCCACGCCGCGGGAACCGTTGTCGGGATGATCGAAATCACGAGGCTGACCATTTGCGACTGGTGCTGAGGCACCCGCAGCCATGAGGTGAGACCGACGGTGATCGCGAGGCCACCGCCAATTCCCATGAATCCGGAAGAAAACCCGGCCAGGAGGCCAACGAGAAGCAGCGCTGACCAATGGATCAGCCCTGAATGGTTTTCGGCCACGGGCTGGGACGGCTGACGCTCGCGGCGCAGAACCAGCATTGCATCCAAAGCGGTCAGGTAGACAACATAGGTCCATCTCAGCACCGCGCTTGAAACGCCGGTCGCCGCCAGCGCTCCCGCCGTGCCGCCGGCGAGAAAGCCAATGGTCAGCAGCACCAGCCAATTGACCGGAGTCCGGCTGCCCTTTTCCCAATAGCGCCGTATCCCGGAAATGCTGGTGGGAGGTATCTGGGCAACCAGCGATAGGCCCTGCGCCACGTGCTGTTCGGCCCCCAGCAGCAAATTCGAAAACACCACCAGACCACCCCCCGGACTTACCCCGAGAAGTCCCGATGTGAACCCGCCGACAAGACCGACGCCAACGCCCGCAACGAAATCACCGATTGACATGTCAGGTACTCCGCTTCCGGGATTGTCCTGTCTCGCGCTTGACCGGCGCGAGCCCCGCCAGCATTCGATCGGCCACCGCGACGCAGGCATCGATGTCGAGTTTTTCTCCCCACGTGACCTGCAGCACGAATCCCTGAAATAGCGCGATCAAGGAGCGCGCGATCGCGTCGGCGCTGAGATCGCGCGACAGCAATTCCATGCGTTGGGCCTGCCCGACCAGTTCGGCAATCACGCCCTGCGGAATGCGGATGCCATCGATCACGCGCGCATGAACCCGCGGACTACGCAGCGCTTCCGCCCAGCCATTGATTCCAACGCGGCGTCTCGCTTCGCCGGCCGGATCGCTCACCCAGCCCGCATAGGCGCGGACCAGCGCATGAATCCCTTCGATCGGATTCTTCGCGTTTTGGACCACCGAGTTAAGGATGGCCTCGCGCTGGTGCCGGTCGTCGGCGAGCGCTTCGATGATGTCCTCTTTGCTCGGGAAATACACATAGACGGCGCCATGGCTCATGCCGGAGCGCCTGACGATGTCGGCCATCCCGGTCTGGTGGAACCCATTCTCCGAAAAGCAAGCCAGCGCAGCCTCGAGGATCTGGTCTCGCCGGGATTCCCGTCGCATTTCGCTGATCTTGGGCATCTGACTATCCAATAAAACTGACTGATCGGTCTTTTATATGGAAAAGCTTGGCTTTGTCAAGGCCACCGATGGCGCGGATCCGCCAGCCAGCAGCTAAAGTCCCGTGTCAGCTTTCGATGCCGCGCAGCGCCAGCACGGCTCGCATCCGCCGCGTCGCCAGTTCCGGATTGGCAAGCAGGCCAGCCTGGTCTGCCAGCCGAAACAGATCGGCCAGATGCAGCGTCGAGCGCGTGCTCTCCTGGCCGCCGACCATGGTGAAATGATCCTGGTGGCCGTTGAGATAGGCCATGAAGACCACGCCGGTCTTGTAGAAGCGCGTCGGCGCCCTGAAGATGTGGCGCGACAGCGGCACCGTCGGTTCCAGCACGTCCCGGAAACCCTTGTCGTCGCCCGCGGCCAGCCGCGACAAGGCATAGGACGCCGCCGGCGCGATGGCGTCGAAAATGCCGAGCAGCGCATGGGAAAATCCCTGGCTGTCGCCGGCGATGAGCTCGGCATAATTGAAATCGTCGCCGGTGTACATCTTCACATTGCTGTCGAGACGGCGGCGCATGTCGATTTCGCGCTGCATGTCGAGCAGCGAAACCTTGACGCCGTCCACCCTGGCGGCGTTGGCGTTGATGATCCCGACCGCCACGTCCATCGCCTGGTCGAGTTCCGCCGTGCCCCAGTAATTCGCCAAAGCCGGATCGAACATGTCGCCGAGCCAGTGAATAATGACGGGCTCGCGCACCTGCGACAGCACGCGGTCATACACTCTGGCATAGTCGTCGGGGCTGCGGCCGATTCTCGCCAGCGCGCGCGAGGCCATCAGGATGATCCGTCCGCCGGCTTTTTCGACCGCCGCGATCTGCTCCTCATAGGCACGGATCACGTCGTCGAGGTTTTTCGCATCCTCGGGCGCGAGCTGATCGGTGCCGGCACCGGAAAACACCAGCGCGTGGCCTCTGGCTTGCGCGGCGGCGACCGAACGCCGGATCAGTTCCAGCGATGTCGGCCAGTCCAGCCCCATGCCGCGCTGCGCGGTATCCATGGCTTCGGCGACACCGAGGCCGAGATCCCAGACATGCTCGCGAAAGGCGATGGTGCGGTCCCAGTCGATCGCCGCGGAAAGCCAGGGGTCGACATCGGCAAGCGGATCGGCGACGACATGGGCCGCCGAAAACGCCACGCGATTGAGTGTGCCCTGCAGTTTCGACGGAAACGTCCGCGACCCCGCCAGCCGATAGGTCTCGATACCGCGATCGGCATTCGGCAGTTTCAGCGACAGCGACGAGACGGGTAACACCGGTTTGTTCATGGCCGTCATCTCTTAAACCTCGATCGGAGTGACATCGATCCAGCGCCACCGCCTGTAGCATGGGCGGCGCGGCTTGAGAATGAATCCCGTCCCGACGATCATGGTTGCCGCGCCGTCCGTTCCACCAGCAGCGTGGGAATGCCGCAGGTGCCGTTGCGTACCGTCAGCACCCGCGTCCCCGGCTTGCGGCCGGGCCGCACCTCGGACACATCGACGCCGGCCGAGACCAGCCGGGCCCGGGTCGCCTCGATGTCGGCCACGCGCCAGCTCATGCCCCATAATCTGTCATGGACCTTGTCGGCATTCGGGTCCGGCCGGTGCACGATTTCGACAATGAGATCGCCGCAGCGGAAGAACATCAGGCGGCCCCAATCCGGGTGCGAGCGGTCGAGCGCCATGTCGAGACCGAGCCGCGCGCCGTAGAGCGCGGCCGCGCGCTCCGGATCGGCGGTCGAGATCACCACATGATCCAGGGCGGTGATCGAGGCGGGAACGGTACGCACCGAAAGCGGGCGCTCGCGCGCCAACTCGACAAAGAACAGCCGGACGCCGCGGGTTGCCTCCGCGGCGGCACGGGTCCGTTTCCACGACAAGGTCGCGCCCGATACCGCGTCACGGCTCTCGGCCTCTGCGACCGGCTCCGGACTGAGCGCCAGCCGATCCAGCCTGCGGTGCATTTTGGCGATGTCGTGCGTGCGAAAACAGAGGCTCGCCGGCCCCTCGCCCTGCGCCGCGATCACCGCGCGAATCCGCTCGGCGGCGGCACCGTCGCCCGCCGCCGCCATCAACTCCACGGTCATGTTGTCGAGGGTGAACAGCACCCGATCGGCGCCCTCGCCGGAATGCTGCCACGCCGGCGTGCGCGCAAACAACGTTTGGTAGGCCGCTCTCCCGGCGTCGATGTCGTTGACGAGAACGACGACGTGATCGAGGCCGCTGATCACGGAAACAATCCCCGCGTGGTCTTGGCGGCGCGGACCTTTTCCACGCCGATCGCCATCGCGGCGGTGCGATGCGAGATGTTGTCGGCCTTGGCGCGCGCCAGCATCTGGTCGAAGGCACGATCGAGGATATGGTATTCGCGCCGCATCACTTCCTCTTCTTCCCAGAATAATTGCTGCAGATCCTGCACCCACTCGAAATAGCTGACCACGACACCGCCGGAATTGCAGAGAATGTCCGGAATGACAAAGACCTCGTTGCGGCGCTTGTCCAGCACCAGATCGGCATCCGGCGTGGTCGGGCCGTTGGCGCCCTCGGCCAGCACACGGCACTTCAGATTTTCCGCGACGCCAGCGTCGATCACCCGCTCCATCGCCGCCGGCACCAGCACATCGCAGGGCAGCGTGAGAATTCGGGCCGGATCGAACTGCAACTGGCTGGAGAATCCGGCGATGCTGCCGTGTTCGCCGGCGTGCCGCATCAAGGCCGGAATATCGAGCCCGGCGGCATCGTGCAGCGCACCGGTATGGTCGCTGACGGCGATCACCTTGAGGCCGAACTGATGCAGCCCGAGCGCGGCATAGGACCCCACATTGCCAAAACCCTGGACCACGGCGGTGCCGTTGTTGAGGTCGATTGCAAGCTCCTTCATCACCCGTCTCGCCAGATGCGCAACCCCGCGTCCGGTGGCCTCGCGCCGACCCAGCGTGCCGCCGGAAGCGACCGGCTTGCCGGTGACGATCTCGGTCACAGTGCGTCCCTGATACATCGAATAGGTGTCCATGAACCAGGCCATGACCTGCTCATTGGTGCCCATGTCCGGCGCCATCACGTCGGTGTGCGGCCCGACAAAGGGAATCATCTCCTGCATGTAGCGCCGCGACAGCCCCTCCAGTTCGCGCTTGGAAATCTTGCTGAGATCGACCCGTATGCCGCCCTTGGCGCCGCCATAGGGCAGCCCGACCAGCGCGCATTTCCAGCTCATCCAGATCGCCAGCGCCGCCACTTCGCCGATGTCGACGCTGGGCGCAAACCGGGTACCGCCCTTGGTCGGACCCAGCGTGAGGTGATGCTGCACCCGATATCCCTCGAACACCGCGATCGAACCGTCGTCGCGATGGATCGGACAGGAGACGGTGATCGCCCGTTTCGGCAGCAGCAGGCGATCGCGCTCGTCCATCGGGATCGACAGATGATTGGCGATCACCCCGAACTGATTCACCGCCATGTCGAATACAGGACCGGAATAGACGGTCATCGCTCCCTCCCTTTGGTCTCGCTGTCAGGAACCCGGAACAGGCAGGGGCCGTTCGATCGACGGCACGCCGGTGCTGAACGGTGGTAGTCCGGCCCCACGCCGATCTCAAGCGATAGCAGCGGCGGCATGCGAATAATTTCAGGCAATTCCCGTGCGATCAGGTGCTAATATGCGGCGCCGGGCCGGGACCACCCATCAGCCCAAGACGGATCACTTCATGCAGGCGCTCTTCATCGGACAGACCTATATCGATGTTACCTTCATTACCGACCACATGCCCACCGGCGACGAGAAACACGTCGCATCCGCCTATGCGGTCTCGTTCGGCGGCAATGCGGTCACCGCGGCCTTCTGCTGTGCCAAGCTCGGAATCGTGCCGGACCTGCTGGCGACCGTAGCCAATGACTGGCTCGGGCGGATGTTTCAGGACATGACCGCAAAATACGGCATCTCGGTGCATCCGAGAAAGGTCCAGACCTCCTCGCTGTCGTTCATCATGCCGAAAGACGGCAAGCGCGCGATCGTGCGCTGCCGCGACGACGAGCACATCCATCCCTTCCCGCTATTGAACCTCGGCGGTTGCCGCGCGCTGCATATCGACGGCCACCAGCCCGATGCCGCCATCCATTATGCGAAACTGTGCCGCGAGGCCGGCATCCTGACCTCGCTCGACGGCGGCGGCCTGCGCACCAATACCCACGAACTGCTGGAATTCATCGACGTCGCCATCGTCGCCGAGCGGCTGTGCGAACAGATGGACCTGACGCCGGAGAAGATGCTGGACTACCTCAAGAGCAGGGGTTGCCGGGTCGGCGGCGTCACCATGGGGGAACGCGGCCTCTATTGGTATGACGAGAGCGGCACCGTTCGCGCGCTGCAGGCGCTGCCGATCCCGCGCGAACGCGTGCTCGATACCAACGGCGCCGGCGACGTCTTCCACGGCGCCTATGTCTATTCCTACCTCGATAATCCCGGCAAAAGCTGGCACGATCATTTTGAATTTGCGCGCGCGGCATCGACCTACAAGATTCAGCGTCTCGGCAACGAGGCCGGACTGCCGACGCTCCGCGACATCGAAGCGGTCGGGCGGGAATTCCGGGTCGGCGCCTGATCAGCTTGGGAACAGGGCATGGGCCGGGTTTTCGTAGCCGGAAGCATCAACATGGATGTGGTGGCGACGGCCGACCGGCATCCCCGCATCGGCGAGACGGTGGCCGGCCACGCGGTAGGTTATTTTCCCGGCGGCAAGGGCGGAAACCAGGCGGTGGCTGCCACCAGGCTCGGCGCGGCGACGACCCTGATCGGGCGGCTCGGCAAGGATGCGTTCGGCGATGAATTGCGGATGTTTCTCGCTTCGCAGGGTGTCGACCTCAGCTTGGTGCGGGAAACATCCGGCGTCCACAGCGGAACCGCGATCATCACGCTTGCCAATGCCGACAACACCATTGTCGTCATTCCCGGCGCCAATGCGCGCCTGAGTGCCGCCGACGTGGCCGGCGCTGCGTTCGCGGCGGGCGATATCGCGGTCAGCCAGTTCGAAATTCCCCTGCCCGCGATCACGGCCTTCTTCGAGCAGGCCCGCGCCGCCGGCGCGACCACCATCCTCAATCCGGCGCCGGCCGTCGAATTCGGCCGCCGATTGCTCGATCTCACCGATCTTCTGATCCTCAATGAAACCGAGCTCGGTCTGCTGACCAAACGCGAGCTTCGCGATACCGACGACCACGAGCAGTTTCTTGACGCTGCGAGGTCGCTGCGCACCGGCCCGGACCGGATCATCTGCGTGACGCTGGGCAAACGCGGCATCGTTGCGCTGCTGGACGGCGAGCCGCTGGTCCTGCCAGGCCACGACGTCAGGGCGGTCGACACCACCGGCGCCGGGGATTGCTTTGTCGGCGCCGTGGCCGCGCAACTCGCGGCCGGCAAATCCATTCGCGATGCGCTGGGCTATGCCAATGCCGCCGCATCGCTCTGTGTGCAGCGGATGGGCGCGGCGCCGTCGATGCCGACGGCTGAGCAGGTTGCGGCCGCTGCGACAAGATCCGCCTAAGCCAGCGCGCTCTTCAGATCGAAGCCGGGATCGGCCGCCTTTTCCGGTTCGATCGAGCCGTTGACGGCGAGGATGCGGCGTCCGAAGACATGATCGCTGGCGCGATTGATCGACTCGATGCCGACCAGCCGCCCGGCCCGGTAGCAAAACGCCGAGAACGATGCCTGCGCCGGATCGCCCCGCACCACCACGCGGTCATATCCGGTCGTGAGGCCCGCGATCTGAAGCTTGTCGGGGCCCTGATCGCTCCAGAACCAGGGCAGGCCATCATAGCTCTGCGAATCGCCGGTCAGCCGCGCCGCGACGCAGCGCGCGTGATCGGTCGCGTTCTGCACCGATTCCAGCCGCAACGCCGCGCCGAAACGCCGGCTCGCATACAGCGCGCAGTCGCCGATCGCCGAAATGTTCGGATCCGAGGTCAGAAGCTGCTCGTCGACCACGATCCCGGCGGCGACCGGCAGGCCGGCTTCATCGGCCAGTTCGACATTGGGCAGCACGCCGACGCCGACCACGACGAGGTCCGCCGGCAGATGCCGGCCGTCACTGAGGCTGACCCCGGTCACCGCGGTGCCGTCGCTTTCGATGGCGGTGACCTGGACGCCGAGATGGATGCGCATGCCGGCCGCGCTGTGCCTCGCCTGGAAAAACTCCGAGACCTCGGCGGTCACCGCCCGCGCCATGACGCGGCTGGCGAGTTCGACCACGTCGACCTCGAGTCCCTTCGCGCGCGCGGTGGCGGCAAATTCCAGGCCGATGAACCCTGCCCCGACCACCACGACGCGCTGACCCGGCGCGATGCGCGCCCGCAGCGCCTCGCTTTCGTCCAGCGTCCGCAGATAGCGCACGTCTTCGAGGTTGGCATTGGGAAGGTCGAGCAGGCGATTGCGCGCGCCGGTGGCGAGCACGAGATGCGCATAGTCCAGCGCTGCGCCGGACGCGAACGTCAGGCGCCGCGCCGCGCGATCGATCGCGACGGCGCGGTCGGCCATCAACTCGATGGTCTGGTCGCGGTAAAACTTGTCCGGCCGGAACATCAGGCTGTCCGGGGCTCCGGTGCCTTTCAGATAGGCCTTGGACAAAGGCGGCCGCTGATACGGCAGATGGGCCTCATCGTTGATCAGGCAGATGCGCCCGTCATACCCATGCTGCCGCAGCGACGCCGCGACCTGAAAGCCCGCGTGGCCGGCGCCGACGATCAGGACTGTTCCCCGCGCCATTGTGTCAGGCCGGCACGATGCGAAGCGGCAGGGTGTCAAGCCCGCGCAAGGTATTGTTCAGCCGCCGCTCCGGCCTGCCGGTCAGCTCGAACGATGCGACGCGCCTGGCAAGTGCACCGAACACCGCCTCGCTCTCCAGCCGTGCCACCGCCTGGCCGACACAGCCGTGAATGCCGGTGCCGAAGGTCATGTGGCCGGTGGCGCGGCGCCTGACGTCGAAGGTATCGGCATTGTCCCAGCGGCGCGGGTCGCGATTGGCAGCGGCCAGAAACAGCAGCACTTTTTCCCCTTCGCCGATCGCCACGCCGCCGACGTCAACCGCCCTCGTTGTGGTACGGAAAAAAGTCTGCACGGGAGCCTCAAAGCGCAGCACCTCCTCGAAGGCGCCGCGGATCAAATTGGGATTTTCGCGAACGATTTTCCATTGCTCGGGATAGTTCGCAAAACAATAGAGCGCATTGCCCAGTCCGTAGACCGTGGTATCGATCCCGGCCGAGAGGAACGAGCGCACCAGCATGCCGGCCTCGGCTTCCGTCAGCTCGCCGGCATCGACGGCCTGGAAAATCTGGATGCCCAGTCCGTCGGGCGCAAGCGCGGCGCGGCTGCATTTCGACATGATCCAGTCGCGCACCGGCCCCGCATTGGCCATCGCCTTGTCGAACAGATCGTTACGCGGACCGAACGAGTTGAACACCATGGTGCCATAGGGCATCAGGTTCTCGCGGCCGTCTTGCGAAAGTCCGACTGCATCCGGAAACACCTTGAGCGGGTAGGCCTCGGCCACAGCGGCGACGCCATCGAATTCGCGGCGTTCGACCAGCCGATCGACCAGCACGTCGGCCTCGCGCGCAAAGCTGTCGCGCAGGATATTGATCGCCGCCGGCGACAGGATGCGCGTGAGTACCGCACGGGTACGGGTATGCAGCGGCGGGTCGGCTTCCAGAATGATGCTCGGCGGCCGCCACGGCGGCTCCTTGCGGAAATCGCTCAGGCCGACGCCGGCCGAGGAACAATAGGTCTGCCAGTCGGTCAGCGCATCGCGGACCTCCTGGTGCCGGGCCATCGCCCATATGCCATACCGCTCGAGCCACACCGCCGGACCCGCCTCGCGCATCGCGTGGTGATGCGGATAGGGGTCGTGCAGGAATTGATGCGAGAACGGATCGATGGCGGAAACCGGACGGTCGATGGTCGCTGTCGAATTCATCGTTGTCGAATTCATCGCGCTTGCTCCCGTTTCCGGCATGGCCATGCAGGTGTCCCGCCTCGCCGCCGAACCGCATTTTGCAGACATCGTCGGGATTGTCACCTCCCGGCTTCTGCTATTTAAATGCCGGGCAACCGACTGGTCCCTGGGGTTCGTTCCATGCCGACATCATCCGATCCCGTTGCCGACGAACCGGCGCTGCTCCGGATCGAAGGCCCGATCGCCACCATCACCCTCAATCGGCCGGCCGCCTTCAACTCGATCGACCTTGCGATTGCCCGGAAACTGGAGCAGCTCGGCGCGGCGGTCGAGGCCTCCGATGAAATCCGGGTGCTGGTGATCGAAGGCGAAGGCCGCGCCTTCTGTGGCGGCGGCGACCTGCAGACCATCGGCGCCGCGGCGGCCGCCGATACCATTGCGCCCGTGGTCGGCGAACTGCTGCACCACTACCACGCCTTCATCACCACGCTGCGGCGGATGCCGAAGATCGTGCTGGCGAGTGTGCACGGCTCGGCCGCCGGCGCCGGAATGTCGCTCGCCTTCGTGGCCGACCTCTGCATCGCGGCGGAAGAGGCCCGCTTCACCCCGGCCTACGCGAAACTCGGCGTGTCACCCGATGGCGGTGGCACCGCCGGCGTGGTTGCCGCCGTCGGCACCCGGCGCGCTTTGCAGATCTATCTCGCCGAGGACGGCTTTTCGGCCGCCCAGGCCCATGATTGGGGCCTGGTCGTCAAGGTCGTGCCAGCCGTCGAACTGAAGGCAGCCACCCGCGAACTGGCGCTGCGGCTGGCGCAGAACGCCCCGGCCGGACTGGCGGCCACCAAGGCCTTGATCCATCGGGCGCCGACCTCTGCGATCGACGCCCAGCTCGATGCCGAGCGCGACGCCATCATCGACTGCATGCACACCGACGAATTCCGCCTTGCCGTGAAGAAGTTCACCAGCAAGGGCAAGTAGTCCCGGTTCCACCATCATTGCGAGGCGCGCAAGCGACGAAGATTTCACAGGCCGTCTTCCGGGGCGATGCCAACGGGTCCGCGCGAAGCGCGGCCCGATGACAGGCTCCGCATCGAACCCGGAATGACAGCGAGTGCTGGATTGCTTCGCTTGCGCTCGCAATGACGGCGTTCAAGTCGCCTATCCCTGCGGGCAGATATATCCGGTCCCGGCCGGCGACTTGAAGCAGCCGACCGATTCCGGGATCACGTGCTTCGGCAGCCACAGCACCACCTTCGGGAAAAAGATCGTGAAGCAGATGGTCAGCAGGAACACCACATAGATCGGCAGCGCCGCTCGCAGCGCCTTGCCGAAACTGACGCCGACGAATTTCGACGCCATCAGCAGCACCAGGCCGTAAGGCGGCGTGATCAGCCCGAACGCCAGCGTCGCGATCAGCACCACGCCCATATGCACGCCATTGATGTCGCCGGCCTGGGTCAGCGCATTGACCAGCGGCATGAAGATGATGATGGTCGGCACCGGCTCGATGAAATCGCCGACCACCGTGAACAGCGCCACCATCAGCAGCATGATCAGACGCGGATCGTTGCCGGCGATCGAGGTAATCCAGTCGGCGATCACGATGGCGCCGCGCAGGTAGGCCAGCATCCAGCCGAAGGCGTTGGCGGCGCCGATGGTGATCAACGGCAGCGAGAAGATCAGCCCGGCGAGACAGAAATCATAGGGGATCTTGCGCAGATGCCCGCGATTGAGCGCAGGTATGACCACCGCGATGATCCACACCACCGCGACCACGCCCGCTTCGGTCGGCGTGAACCAGCCGGTGAGTATTCCGCCCAGCAGGATCACCGGTATCATCAGCGGCAGCGCCGCATCCCCGGCGGCGAACGCCACCTGGCGCAGCGGCGCCCGCGGCTTGCGCAGGCCGGAGGGGCCGAAGAAATAGCAATAGATCATCAGGCCGAAGCCGATCATCAATCCGGGCACCACGCCCGCCATGAACAGCCCGGCGATCGAGACGTTGCCGACCGCGCCATAGACCACGGCGGTGATGCTCGGCGGCACCAGCGCCGCGATGGTGGAAGCCGAGGCGATGATCGCGGCGATGAAGGCGGGGCTGTAGCCTTCCCGTTTCATCGGGCCGCCCAGGGCGCGGGTCATCACGGCGACGTCGGCGGTGGTCGAGCCCGACATCTCCGAGAAGAACATGCTGAAGACGACGACGACCTGCGACAGCCCGCCGCGGATATGTCCGACCAGCGACAGCGACAGATTGGCGATCCGAACCACCACGTTCGCCGAACTCATCAGCTCGCCGACCAGCAGGAAGAACGGGATCGCCAGCAACGCCTCGGAATCCACGCCATCGAAGATCTTCTGGACGATCGCCGCGAGCGAAACGTCGGTCAGCGCGGCCCCGACGAAGACCCCCGCGATCAGCGAAAACGGCACCGGCACGCCGAGATAGCCGAAGAACAGGAAGCAGAACGACATCAGCCCGAGGACGACCGGCGCGCTCACGGCGAGGTGCCCCTGAAGGCGCCGGTGTCGACCGGCGGAATTGGAAGGTCCTCGTCCGGCGGCTCCGGATGGTCGAATCCGTTGCGGATGCCGTTCACCAACTGCTCGATCGTGAACAGGGCGATCAGGACGCCGGACAGCGGGATCACCGCATAGAGCGAGGCGATCGGCGTCCCCGAGGGCAGCCGGAAGCTGCCGAAGCCGCGCAAATAGTTGATGTAGCCAAACCAGATCAGACAGAACGCGACGCCGAGCACCACGGTGCGGATGATGATCTCGACGATCAGCCGCGGCGTGCCGTGCAGCGCCTCGGAGATCGCGGTCAGATAGAGATGATCATTGCGGCGGGTGGCGACCGCCGCACCGATGAAGATCGCATAGATGAACAGGGTGGACGTGACTTCCTGCAGCCAGAGCCAGGGATGTCCGATGGTGCGGGTCAGGATATCGAACGCGACCGAAAGCGAAAACCCGAAGCACAACAGGCCGCAGATCATCATCAGGACCAGCTCGAGCCGGTCGAGCCACCGCCATTTCAGATGGTGCTGTCGCTGCAGCACCAGTTTGTCGGCGATCGCCATCGTGTCTCCGGCATTTCCGCGTCATGGCCGGGCTTGTCCCGGCCAGCCACGTCGTTGATGATGCGCCGCAGGAAGACGTGGATGCCCGGGACAAGCCTGGACAAGCCCGGGCATGACGACCGCATCGATGATCGTCCCGCGTCCGATGAGACCTCAATTGATCGCCCGGATCAGGTTCTTGATTTTCTCGGCATGTGGCCCGAGTTCTTTCGACAGCTTGTCGAGGTAGGGATCCGCGACCGCGACGAAGCCGGATTTGTCGACATCGGCGACGACCTTGACGCCGATCGATTTCAGCTTCTCCAACGATTGATGCTCGAGTTCGATGGCCCTGGCGGGCTCGTTGCGGTTGACCTCGTCGGCGGCGGCCTGGACCCAGCCCTGCTGTTCCGGGGTCAGGCTGTTCCAGAGCTTGTCGCTGACCCAGACAAGGCTGTTATTGGCCTCGTGTTCGGTCATCGACAGCACCGGCGCCACTTCATAATGCTTGTTGGCGAGATAGACATTGACGCCGTTTTCCGCGACGTCGACCACGCCGGTCTGCAACGAGGTATAGACACTGCCGAACGGCATGTGCACGATCTGGGCGCCGTAAGCCGGAAACATGGTGTCCTCGGTGGGCGTCGCCTGCACCCGCACCTTGAGCCCCTTGATGTCGCCGACATTCCTGATCTCGCGCTTGGAATACATGTTGCGAAGACCGAGC
The DNA here is from genome assembly GCA_963748165.1 of uncultured Alphaproteobacteria bacterium. Lineage (GTDB taxonomy): Bacteria > Pseudomonadota > Alphaproteobacteria > Rhizobiales > Xanthobacteraceae > Bradyrhizobium. The sequence continues at coordinate 21,560 of CAVVIM010000003.1, read as the reverse complement.
GTCGCCAGCGCGATGACATGGGTACCCTGCACGGTTTCCGCGATCATCGCCTTGACCGCCCTGGACACCTCGGGATCCGCGATCGCCTTGATCAGATGCGCCTCGGAGCGGAACAGGAAATGCATCGACATCACCCCCGCCTGCGGCGACAGCGTCGCGGCATTGGCCGAGGACGAGATGCAGAACTCGATATCGCCGGCTTTTACCAGTTGCAGCACCTGCGGCTCCTGGCCGAGCTGGGCGCCGGGATACTGGTCGATCAGCATCGTGCCCTTGCTCAGCGCCTTGAGCTTGTCGCTGAAAATGTCGCCGAGGATGCCGTAGCCGGTGGTTTTCGGCTGGTCATAGGCGAAGCGATAGTGCTTCACCTCCTGCGCGCCGGCGCGCGCAGCCATCACGATTGCGGATGCGGCGACGACCGCACGGAAAACCTTGCTCACGCTGCCCATCGTTTCCCCCTGGCTTTTGCTCGATCATCCCATCGGGATTGTCTGAATGTCAATCGAACAAGCGGGGGCGACGAGACGCGCCCTCTTCGGTCATTCCGGGATGGTGCGCGAGCACCAGACCCGGAATCTCGAGATTCCGGGTTGCGATGCTTCGCATCGCCCGGAATGACTGCTTGGGTAGCGATGGGAAAAACTATCGCCCTTGCCTTTGGCGCCCATGAAATCGAAATCGCAGCCTTCATCGGCCTGCAGAATGGTCTCGTTGAACAGATGGGCGTAGCCGCGTCGGGCCCATTCCGGCGCCGCTGCGGGCTTCAGCGCGGCGCCGCGCCTGGCGAACTCGGCCGCATCGACCAGCAGATCGATGCGGCGCCCGGCGACGTCGAGCCTGATCATGTCGCCGTTCTGCACCAGCGCCAAGGGGCCGCCGACGGCGGATTCCGGCGTCATGTGCAGGACGATGGTGCCGAAGGCGGTGCCGCTCATCCGCGCGTCCGATATCCGCACCATGTCCTTGGTGCCGCCGCGCGCGAGCTTCTTCGGGATCGGCAGATAGCCGGCTTCCGGCATGCCCGGTGCGCCCTTGGGACCGGCGTTGCGCAGCACCAGCACATCATCGGCGCTGACGTCGAGCTCGGGGCTGTCGACCCGCAGCGTCATGTCTTCGACGGATTCGAACACCACGGCGCGCCCGGTATGCTGCAGCAATTTCGGCGTCGCCGCCGAATGCTTGATCACGGCGCCGCGCGGCGCGAGATTGCCGTGCAGCACCGCCATCGCGCCCTCCGGCTTGATCGGATCGTGGCGCGGGCGGATGGCGTCCTGTCCCGGCACCTCCTCCGCATCGGCAACGATTTCCCGCAGCGTCGCGCCGGCGATGGTGCGGGCATCGAGGTCGATCAGATCGCCCAGTTGCGCCAGCAATCTGGGCACGCCACCGGCATGATGGAAATGTTCCATGTAGTGCGCCCCGGACGGCTTCAGGTCGATCAGGACCGGCACCTCGCGGCCAAGCCGGTCGAAGGCTTCGAGGTCGATGCGATGCGCGGTGCGGTTGGCGATCGCGGTCAAGTGGATCAGCCCGTTGGTCGATCCGCCGATCGCCTGCAGCACGATTTGGGCGTTGTGGAACGCGGCCGGGGTCAGCAATTCGCTCGGGCGAGGTCCCTTGGCCAGCGCCATGGCGGCTGCGACCCTGCCGCTCGCCTCGGCGAGGCGGAAGCGCTCCGCATGCGGCGCCGGGATGGTCGCGCTCATCGGCAGCGACAGGCCGAGCGCTTCGGTGATGCAGGCCATCGTACTGGCGGTTCCCATCACCATGCAGGTGCCGACCGAAGGCGCGAGACGGCCGTTGACGGCCTCGATCTCGACCTCATCGATTTCGCCGGCGCGGAACCTGGCCCATAGCCGGCGGCAGTCGGTGCAGGCCCCCAGCACCTCGCCCTTGTGATGCCCGACCACCATCGGGCCGACCGGGATCACCACGGTCGGCAGGTCGGCGCTGACCGCGGCCATGATCTGCGCCGGCAGCGTCTTGTCGCAGCCGCCGATCACGACCACGGCGTCCATCGGCTGGGCGCGGATCATCTCCTCGGTATCCATCGCCATCAGGTTGCGCAGGTACATCGAGGTCGGAAATGCAAAGCTTTCGGCGATCGAGATGGTGGGAAACACCATCGGCATCGCACCGCTCAGCATGACGCCGCGCTTCACCGCCTCGATGATCTGCGGCACGTTGCCGTGACAGGGGTTGTAATCGCTGTAGGTGTTGGTGATGCCGACGATCGGGCGGTTCAGCGCATCGTCGGAATATCCCATCGCCTTGATGAAGGCCTTGCGCAGAAACAGCGAAAACCCGGCATCGCCGTAACTCGTCAGGCCCTTGCGCAGTCCGTCAGCCATTCTGGTTCCTTTTATCTCGAGCCGTCATTCCGGGGCAGCCCCGAAAGGGCTGAACCCGGAATCTGGAGATTTTAAGCGCGAGATTCCGGGTTCGCGCTGACGCGCGCCCCGGAACGACGGCCTAGCGGGCATTCCAATCCACGATCCGGCTCAACTCGCCATCGAATTCCATGCCGCAGAACGCGCCGCCCTGGTAGAAATCGCCGACCCGATCCGGCCCGATTTTCGCCTGTTCGGCCATCGCATGTTGGCGAAAATCTTCGCCGCGGCCGGTCGGGCGATAGCCCAGATCATAGGCGCGGTGATTATCCCACCATGAGCGCTCGTTGTACGACGCGCCGTAGAAAATCTCGAAATGGATATCGGGATGGTCGAGCCCGATCCGGCACAGTTGCACCAGATCTTCCGGCTTGAGCCAGATCGACAGCCGGCGATGATCCAGCGGCTTGTCGCCGAAATTTCCGATCCGCAGACAGGTGACGGCGAGCCCGTGCTTGTCGGCATAGAGCGCGCCGACCGCCTCGCCGAACACCTTGCTGACGCCATAGCGGCTGTCCGGCCGCGCCGTCACATCGGTCCCGATCCGGTGATGGCGTGGATAGAAGCCGACCGCGTGGTTCGAGGATGCGAACACCACGCGCTTGACACCCTGCTTGCGCGCCGCCTCGAACAGATTGTAGCAGCCGATGATGTTGGACTGCAGGATCGCGTCCCACGGGCCTTCGACCGAATAGCCGCCGAAATGCAGGATGCCGTCGATGCCCTCGCAGATCGCCTCGACCTCGGCGGGATCGGACAATTCGGCCGCCTTGAATGTTTCGCCCTGGCCGAGATCGGCGGGTGCCTTGCGGTCGCTCAACAGCAGGTCCGGGTAGATCGGCGGCAACAATCGGCGCAGACTGGTGCCAATTCCCCCGCAGGCGCCGGTCATCAAGATGCGTGGCATTTCATCCCTCTTGGGCGTGACTTGACGCGAGTATGGCGCGGCGGTACCGGCGCGGCAAGCGATCGCCCCTGCCCGACACCGCCGTCATGGCGCCGACAAAAGCAGACTTGCCTATACTTATAGAATGGCAATGATAGCAGACGAGGACTTCGAGGAACGCAAAACACACAACAACGAGAACAATACATGTCCGAGGCCGTTTCCGATTGCGCCGGCTGGCGGCCGGCAAGCTCTTATCCCGATCCTGCCATCCACGCGCTCGACCCGCGTTTCGAGAAATACTGGCTGAAGCTCTCGGCGATCGAGCGGCTGGCCACCGGCCTGCGCTGGGCCGAAGGTCCGGTCTGGTTCGGCGACGGGCGCTATCTGTTGTGCAGCGATATTCCCAACAACCGCATCCTCAAATGGGAAGAGGAGACCGGCGCCGTCAGCATCTTCCGCAAGCCGTCGAATTTCGCCAACGGCCATACCCGCGACCGCCACGGCCGCCTCGTCACCTGCGAGCACGGCGGCCGCCGCGTCACCCGCACCGAATATGACGGTTCGATCACGGTGCTGATCGACGCCTTCGACGGCAAGCGGTTGAACTCGCCCAACGACGTCGTGGTGAAGTCCGACGGCTCGATCTGGTTCACCGACCCGACGTTCGGATTGCTCGGCAATTACGAGGGCTACAAGGCGGAGTCCGAGATCGATGCCAATGTCTACCGGATCGATGGCAAGACCGGCAAGGCCGCGATCGTTGCCGAAGGCGTGCTCGGGCCGAACGGGTTGTGCTTCTCGCCGGACGAGCAAATCCTCTACATCGTGGAATCCCGCGGCGTGCCGAACCGCAAGATCCTCGCCTATGACGTTGCGGCCAATGGCGCGACGATCGGCAACAAGCGGGCCTTCATCGATGCCGGCCCGGGCACGCCCGACGGCATGCGCTGCGACATCGACGGCAATCTGTGGTGCGGCTGGGGCATGGGCGACCCCGAACTCGACGGCGTGGTGGTGTTCGCGCCCGACGGCGTCATGATCGGACGCATCGCCCTGCCGGAGCGCTGCGCCAATCTGTGCTTCGGCGGATTGAAGCGCAATCGGCTGTTGATGGCCGCAAGCCAGTCGATCTACGCGCTCTATGTCAACACCCAGGGCGCGCCCGGGGGATAGGCCCGCGTAGCCCGGATGGAGCGCAAGCGTAATCCGGGACCGTCGCATCCGCCGCGCGATTCCCGGATTGCGCTGCGCTCCATCCGGGCTGCGAAAGCAGAACGCCGGCGCGGAATATCCGCGCCGGCGCCTTGCAGCCCCGAGGAAAAAAGCTTACGCGGCGTTGAAGCCGGCGACCGCCTTGACCTCGAGATATTCTTCCATGCCGTATTTGCCCCACTCGCGGCCGTTGCCGGACTGCTTGTAGCCGCCGAACGGCGCGGTGCGGTCGTTGGGCACGCCCTGCAGGTTGACGTTGCCGGCACGGATCTGGCGGCCGACCTTGCGCGCCCGCTCGACGGTGCCGGCCGAGACGTAACCGGCGAGGCCGTAAGGCGTGTCGTTGGCGATCTTCACCGCCTCGGTTTCGTCCTTGGCGCCGAGGATGGTGAGCACCGGCCCGAAGATCTCCTCGCGCGCGATGGTCATGTCGTTGGTGACATCGGCGAAGATGGTCGGACGCACGTAGAAGCCCTTGTTGACCCCTTCCGGCAGCCCCGGGCCACCCGCCACCAGCGTCGCACCTTCCTCGATGCCCTTCTGGATCAGCGCCTGAATCTTGTCCCACTGGCCACGGTTGACGACCGGACCGATGGTGGTGCCTTCCGCACGCGGGTCGCCGGCCCTGGTCTTGTCGGCGACGCCCTTGGCGATGGCGGCGACTTCCTTCATCTTCGACAGCGGCACGATCATCCGCGACGGCGCGTTGCAGGATTGTCCGGAATTGTTGAACATGTGCATCACGCCGCCGGTGACCGCCTTGGTCAGGTCGGCATCATCGAGGATGACGTTCGGCGACTTGCCGCCGAGCTCCTGGCTGACGCGCTTCACGGTCGGTGCGGCACGCTTGGCGACATCGATGCCGGCGCGGGTCGAACCCGTGAACGAAATCATGTCGATATTGGGATGCTCGCTCATCGCGGCGCCGACTTCCGGGCCGAGCCCGTTGATCAGGTTGAACACGCCCTTGGGCACCCCGGCTTCATGCAGGATCTCGGCGAAGATCAGCGCCGAGGTCGGGGTGAATTCCGACGGCTTCAGGATCATGGTACAGCCGGCGGCGAGTGCGGGCGCGACCTTGCAGGCGATCTGGTTCAGCGGCCAGTTCCACGGCGTGATCATGCCGATGACGCCGACGGGCTCGCGCACCACGACCGCCGAGCCGACCGGCTCCTCGAAATGATAGTTCTTGAGAACGTCCAGCGTGGCCGCGATATGGCCAAGGCCGGCGCCGGCCTGCAGCTTTTCCGCCATCGGCAGCGGCGCGCCCATCTCGTCGGAAACGGCGGCGCCGATCTCCTTCATGCGACCCTTGTAGATTTCGATGACCTTCGACAACAGCGCGACGCGCTCCTCGCGGCTGGTCTGCGAATAGGTCTCGAAGGCCCGCCTGGCGGCGGCAACCGCCTTGTCGACGTCGGCCTTGGAGCCGAGCGCAACCTCATACATCGCCTCCTCGGTCGCCGGATTGACGACCGGCGTGGACTTCTTGACGGCGGGATCGACCCAGGCGCCGTCGATGTAGAATTGCATGCGGTTGACCATCGTAAACCTCGTGATTTCAGGGCGAATGGAGGCAGAACGGAAGCGTTCGACAAGCATCCTTGCACGAAAGCCGGGCAATTTGAACCGCCATATGCGGGAAGCCGCCTTGCGGCGGGTGCGGCATATAAAGTCAGCGTTGCCGAAGAAACAAGGCCCCCACCCCGACCCTCCCCCGCAAGCGGTAGAGGGTTGGGGTGGTAGGCACTTGGGGCCGTCGGGACCGGCCTCACACCGCCATTTTGCGATGCCGCACCGGTGCGCCGGCGGTGAGGCTTTCGGCCGCATCGAGGATCGCGTTGGCGTCGAGGCCGTAGTGCCGATAGAGATCGTCGATGGTGCCGGTCTGGCCGAAATGCTCGACCCCGAGCGCCTCGACGCGATGGCCGCGCACGCTGCCGAGCCAGCCCAGCGCCGCCGGATGGCCGTCGATCACGGTGACGATACCGCAATCGCGCGGCAGCGGCGCCAGCAGTTTTTCGACCGGGCTGAGCTGCGGCACGCCGCGGTCGCGGCGCTGCCGGCGTGCCGCGGTCCATCCCGCATGCAGCCGGTCCGCCGAGGTGACGGCCAGCAGGCCGACATCGCGGCGGCTTTCGCCGATCAGGCCGGTGGCCTCGATCGCCTCGGGCGCCACCGCGCCGGTATAGGCGATCACGAGGTCGCAGTTCGGTCCGGGCTTGCGTAGCCAATAGGCGCCGTCGGTGATGGCGTTTTGCAGCTCCGGCGTCATGATCCGCTGCGGCTGCTCGATGCTGCGGGTCGAAAGCCGCAAATAGACCGATCCGCCCGCGCCGGCCCCGTCGCGCTGCATATGGCCAAATCCCCAGCCCATGATGACGGCCAGCTCGTCGACAAAGGCCGGCTCGAACGCGGCCAGGCCGTCCTGTGCGATCCCGATCAGCGGCGTTGCGATCGACTGATGCGCGCCGCCCTCCGGCGCCAGCGTGATCCCGGACGGCGTTGCCGCCACCATGAAGCGCGCGTCCTGATAGCAGGCGTAGTTCAGCGCATCGAGGCCGCGCTGGATGAACGGATCGTACAGGGTTGCGATCGGCAGCAGCCGCACGCCGTTGATGGCATGCGATAACCCGAGCGCCGCCATCAGGATGAACAGGTTCATCTCGGCGATGCCGAGCTCGATATGCTGCCCCTTCGGGGAAAAATCCCAGTTGAAGGTCGACGGGATCTTTTCCTGCCGGAACAGATCGGCATTTTCCGCCTTGGCAAACAGGCCGCGCCGGTTGACCCAGGCGCCGAGATTGGTCGAGACCGTGACGTCAGGCGACGCCGTGACGATGCGCGAGGCGAGCGCGCTGTCGCCGCGGGCGAGCTCGTTGAGCACGAGACCAAAGCCCTGCTGCGTCGACATCTGCGGCGACGGCTTGAACGAAAGCTGCAGCGGCACCTCGATCGCCGGCGCGGTCAGGCGACGGCGGCCCTCGCGATTGAACGGCGCGGCCGCGAGAAAGGCCTCGAGCACCGCCGGCGGCTCGGCCAGTCCCTCGAACTTGTCCCACTCGTGGCCCGGCCGGATGTTCTGGGTGCTGCGCCATTTCTCCATCTGGGCCACCGTCATCAACCCGGCATGGTTGTCCTTGTGGCCCTGGAACGGCAGTCCTACGCCCTTGATGGTGTAGGCGATGAAGCAGACCGGCCGGTCATGGTCGATCGATTCGAACGCCTCGATCATGCTCGCCATGTCGTGGCCGCCGAGGTTCGACATCAGCGCCAGCAATTCCTCGTCGCTGCGCTTCTCGATCAGTTGCGACACCTCGCCCTGATCGCCGATCTCGTCGCGCAAATGCCGGCGGAAGGCGGCGCCGCCCTGGAAGCACAGCGCCGCATACATCTGGTTCGGGCAGGCATCGATCCAGCGTTTCAGAGCCTCGCCACCCGGCTCGGCAAATGCCGCCCGCATCAGCCGGCCGTATTTCACGATCACCACGTCCCAGCCGAAATTGCGGAACATGGATTCGAATTTCTCCCACAACCCCTCGCGCACCACGGCATCGAGGCTCTGCCGGTTGTAATCGACTACCCACCAGGTGTTGCGCAGCCCGTGCTTCCACCCCTCGAGCAGGGCCTCGAAGATATTGCCTTCGTCCATCTCGGCGTCGCCGACCAGCGCGATCATGCGGCCCTCGGGCCGGTCCTTCATCCAGCCATGCGCCTCGACGTAGTCCTGCACCAGCGAGGAGAACAGCGTCTGCGCCACGCCGAGTCCGACCGATCCGGTGGAGAAATCGACATCGTCGACGTCCTTGGTGCGCGAGGGATAGGACTGCGCGCCCTTGAAGCCGCGGAAATTTTCCAGCTTGTCGCGGCTCTGGTGTCCGAACAGATACTGGATGGCGTGGAACACCGGACTCGCATGCGGCTTCACCGCCACCCGGTCCTGCGGCCGCAGCACCGAGAAATAGAGCGCCGACATGATGTTGGCGAGCGACGCCGAGGAGGCCTGATGGCCGCCGACCTTCAGCCCGTCGACATTGGGCCGGACGTGGTTGGCGTGGTGGATGGTCCACGACGACAGCCACAGCACCTTGCGGGCCAGCGCGGACAGTATTTCGAGGCGTGCGGGTTCGACGGGCATGACGGGCTCCGGCCACGTGGCATCGGATTCTGAATAGGACCGGCGCGACCAGGTCAAATTTTCGATCGCGCTGCCGGTGTGATGGTTCGGCTTCCCACCCCGTCATTGCGCAAACGACGAAGCAACCAACCGCACCGTCATTCCGGGCGCGCGGAGCGCGAACCCGGAATCCATACTCCCGATCGTGGTTATGGATTCCGGGCCTGCGCCAAGTGGCGCATCCCGGAATGACAGTATTGTGTCGGCTCGCTCCTCGCAACGACGGTCTCTCGCGATATCGGCTTACCGCCACGGCTCGATGATGATCTTGGTATGCCGCTCGGGATTGGCGAGGTCCGCGAACGCCTGCGCGACGCCGTCGATGCCGACACGTGCCGTCACCAGCGCGGCGGCTTCGACCTCGCCTTCGGCGATCAGGCGCAGCGAGGCGGCGAATTCCTCCGGCGTGTAGCCCAGCACATATTGAACGTTGAGTTCCTTCATGATGCCGAGCATCGGCTCGGAGCGGTCGGTTTCCATGCAGACGCCGACCACGACAATGCGCGCATCGCGCGGCGCGCCCTCGAACACCTGTTGCAGCACGCCGGGAACCCCGACGCATTCGAAAATCACCGCCGGCTTGAGCGCCGGCAGCATCGCCTGCAGCGGCGGCCGCGCCGCCTTCTGCTCCGGCGACATCGCGGCATGCTCGGCCCAGGCCGTGTAAGGCTGGGTGCGCGCGGGATCGACGACGATTTCGGCACCCATCCGCTCGGCGAGCGCGCGGCGCGCCGGCGAATAGTCCGCGGCGACGATCGGGTGCAGTCCCCTGAGCTTGAGCGCGGCAATCACCGCGAGCCCGACCGGACCGCAGCCGATCACCAGCGGCACCTCGTCGCCGCCTAGATTGGCCTTGGCCACCGCGTGAACGCCGACCGCCAGCGGTTCGGTCAGCGCGGCGTGCTCCGCTGCCAATCCGTTCGGCACCTCCAGCAGCAGTGGCTCGCTGAGCAGCATGCGCTCGGCATAGCCGCCGACACGGTCATTGGAATAGCCGATGCCTTGCGGCCCGTCCGCTGTCAGCAGTGCCGGCAGCGAACACACTTTGGTGCCGGGCTTCAGCACGCGCTGGGTGGCCGGCCCGTAATCGAGAATCTCGCAACAGAATTCATGGCCGAACACGACGTCGCGGGCGAGATCCATCGGCCTGCGGCCGGGTAAATGCCGCGCCAGCTCGACCATGCGGTGGGCGTGCTTGCGCGCGTGCAGGTCGGAGCCGCAAATGCCGCAGGCCAGCGTTTTCACCAGCACCTGTCCCGCGGCCGGGCTGGGATCCGGCAGGCGGTCGACGGCAATCTCGCCGTTCCTGAAAATCGCAGCGCGCATCGGCATCCCTCCGGGTTCAGCGGGTGTCTTACACCAACGCCTTGCCGGCACCAGAAAAAGCGGGCGAGAAAGCCGGCCGGCACCCGACGCGGATCAGGCGTTCGGCGACGGCTCGGCCTGGATCAGAAGCCGGGAGTGCCGGACGCGCTCGCGGTGCGCGGTGTAGAGACCGCTGGCGACGATGAAGGCCGCCCCGACGACGGTCCACAGGTCAGGCACCTCGCCGAAGATGATGAAGCCGAGCAGGCTTACCCACAGCAGTTGGGTATAGGAAAACGGCGCCAGCACCGAGGCGTCGGCATAACGGAATGCCAGCACGACGATCCACTGCCCCGCGGTCGACGCGACGCCGATCAGAACTCCAAACGCGATGTCGTGCCAACTCGGCGTGACCCAGACCAGCGGCACCATCGCCGACAGGATGCCAAGGCCCGCGATCGACGAATAGGTCATGGTGGTGATGGCGCGCTCGGTTCCACTCATCATCCGGGTCATGATCAGGGTTGCAGCCCACGCCAGCGCCGACACCAGCGGAAAAACCGCGGCGGGATGAAACGCGCTCGAGCCCGGCCGCAGAATGATGAGGACGCCGACCAGGCCGACCGCGGTCGCGAGCCAGCGCCGCAGGCCGACGCGTTCGCCGAGAAAAAAGATCGACAGCGCGGTGACGAACAGCGGCGAAACGAAACCGGTGGCGGAGGCTTCCGCAATCGGGAGAAAGCGCAAACCCGAGATGAAGAACAGCGAGGACCCCAGCAGTGCGACCCCGCGCATCACCTGCAAACCGGGGCGGCGGGTCGGCAGCGCGTAAAGCGGCGAGCCCGGCAGCATCGCGGGGCCCATGATGAGCGCGAACACCAGGAAACGAACCCAGGCGATCTCGACTGACGGCAGCGTCGCCGACAGGTATTTCGCGGTGACATCCGAAGTCCCCAGAAACACCGTCGAGGCGAGGATCAGCGCGATGCCGCGAAACGGCCGGTCAGCCCGTGCAGGAGCTGTCGCTGCAGCCGGCTTGTTGCCGCGCAAAGGCGACGCTGATCTGTCCAGCCTGGCGGATGCGGCAGAAGGCGGGTTCAAGGTTGAACTCAGGCGCGGAGGTGATCGAATCGGGTGAAGCCGCAAAAGACGATATTTGCCCATCGCGGGCAAGGTCCGAAAACAGGAGGCGGATATGCGTGCGCGGGCAGACCGACCATGCCGAGCAGCGCTGTCGGCTACAGCATCGGCAGGCCGCGCGGTTTCGGGCCGCGCGGAAATGCCGCGTCGAGCAACGCGATATCGCTTTCGCCCAGCGTCAGTTTTCCCGCAGCCGCGTTGTCGGCGGCATGTTCCGCGGTCGAGGCCTTGGGAATTGCAAACACGGACGGCTCGCGCGTCAGAAACCCGAGAGCGACCTGGCGCGGCGAGACGCCGTGGCCTTCCGCGACCGCCTGCAGCACCTGTCCCGGCCGGCTGCGCGGCGACGGGAAATCGCTGTGGCCGAACGGCGAATAGGCGACCACCGCGACGCCGTGACGCTGGCACCACGGCAGCACCGCATGTTCGATGGCGCGTTCCTGCAGATGATAGAGCACCTGGTTGCAGGCGATGCTGCCCTTGCCGGATATGGCCAGTATCTCGTTGAGATCATCGGTATCGAAATTGCTCACGCCCCAACTGCGGATTTTTCCGCTATCGGTCAGTTGCTCGAACGCGGCAACCGTCTCCTGCAGCGGATAGGATCCGCGCCAGTGCAAGAGATAGCAATCGAGCCGGTCGGTCTTCAGCCGCGCCAGCGAGCGCTCGCACGCGGTGATCGTGCCGCGCCGCGAGGCGTTGCTCGGCAGCACCTTCGAGACCAGAAAAACACTGTCGCGCCGCCCGCCGATCGCCTCGGCGACCACGGGTTCGGCGTCGCCATACATCTCCGCAGTGTCGATGTGGGTCATGCCGAGATCGATGCCACGGCGCAGGGCCGCGACCGCGGTGCTGCGGTCGCCGCGGTCGATATACCAGGTGCCCTGCCCGATCGCCGGCACCAGGGGGCCACCCTGGCCGAATTTGTGCTGTTTCAAGATCACACCGCCATCGTCTATAGGGTCGTCATTCCGGGGCCATCACCGATCGAGCACGCTGATGTCGGCCACCAGCACGGTGCCGGTGACCGACTCCGTGATGAACAGCCGATCGCTGTTCTCGCCGCCGATCGCAACGTTGGTGCAGCTCGCTCCGGCGCAGGATTTGATCCGCGCCATGCATTCGCCATTGGGCGCGAACACGAAGACGTGGCCGAGCGAGGCGTGCGCCACGAACAGCCGGCCGGCCTTGTCCATGGTCAGGCCATCGGGGCCGCTGGTGCCGAAGGTCGTACAGAAGCGGCCAACCTTGGAGACGCTGCCGTTGTTCATGAACGGCAGCCGCCAGACCGCGTTGTCGCGCGTCATCGCCACGAACAGCACTTTTTCGGTGGGGTCGAGCACGAGGCCGTTCGGACTGATGCCGGTATCGATCAGGCAATCGAGCCGGCCATTTTGCGCGAGCCGGTAGACGCGCCCGCTCGGATCATGCAGGCCGGTCTGGCCCTGATCGGTAAAATAGATGTCGCCGTTCGAGGCGATATGCAGGTCGTTGCAGCCCTTGAAGGATTCCGAATTGCGCGCGGTCAGCACCGGCTGCATCCGTGCCGCCCTGGCATCAAGCTGCATCAGGCCGTGCCTGTAGTCGGCAACCAGGATGCGCCCGTCGGCGGCGATCTTGAGGCCGTTCGGCCAGCCCTCATATTCCACCACCAACGACCATTCGCCGTCGGGCGCGATCCGGAAAATGCGCCCGAACGGGATGTCTACGATGTAGAGATGACCGTCGGCATCGAATGCCGGGCCTTCGATGAAACAGTCGGTCGGCTGGCCGGGCCGGTTGGCATCGGCCCAGTCGGTGCGCGCGCCCTTGCGCCGGAACCGGTCAGGCATCGCCGAAAATACTTCGGTGTCGATCAGTCGCGGCGGACCGTCGAGATACATCATGGCCTGGATTCACCTGTCAGCGGGTCAGGCGTAGCATAGATGAGATGGTCGGCGCCGTCGATCAGCGAGGCGCAGAGGTCAATTCGTCGCGTGCGCCAATTGATTGCGGTCGGGCTCGACATCGGCCTGCGCGATCAGCCGTTTCAATTCCGGAACACATGAGCCGCAATTGGTTCCGGCCTTCAGCCGCGCCCCGATGGCGGCGACGGAGCTGGCGCCGGCGGCGATCGCATCGCAGATCGTGCTGCGGCCGACGCCGAAACAGGCGCAGACGATCGGTCCGGCGCTCGCCAGCCCATCCGCCGATTTGCCGGACAGCAGCATGCGGCGCTGATCCGCCGTGAGCGCGTCGGCCGCAAACAGCTTCTTGACCACGTCCCAATCGCCGGCATCCCGCGCCGGGCCGACGAACAGACAGGTCTCGATGCGGTGTTCGGCGAAGCAGGCCGCCCGGTAGACCCCGCCGCCGAAATCCCGGTATTCGGCGAGATCGCCGCCGGCGACGGACTGCATCCAGCACGGCCAGTTGGCGAGATCGGCGTTGTCGGCGAACAAATAGCCGTAACCGCCGCTGACGGCGACGCGGGTCCACCAGATCTGCGGCGGCAATGCCGGCTGCAGCCGCGACAGCACGAAACCGCGAAACACAAATTCATAGGGCGCGATCGAAGCCGGGGTCGCCTTGTTCTCGGGCTGGCCCGACAGCGGATCGGTAAACGGCGCAACCAGCGCGCCGACCCGCGCGGCGGACGCCGTCTCGCCACTCCAGTGAATGGGCGCGAACACCATGCCGCGCTGCTGCCGCTCGCTGACGACGACTTTCAGGACACATTGCCCGTAATCGGTGGCGATCCGCGCGAAGCCGCCGTCAACCACGCCGAACCGGCTCGCATCTTCCGGATGAACTTCGACAAACGGCTCCGCCAGATGCTGGCCGAGCCGCGGGCTGACGCCGCTGCGGGTCATGGTGTGCCATTGATCCCTGATGCGGCCGGTATTCAGTCGCAACGGCCGCTCGGCGCGGGTCTCGGTTCGCAAGGCGGGGATTTCCGGCGCCACGAACCGCGCCTTGCGATCGCCGGCGAAAAAGCCGCCGTCGGCGAAAAACCGCGGCTGCGGCTCGCCGCGGCGGATCGGCCACTGCACCGGATTCATCGCTTCGAATGCCTCGCTGGAGAGCGCCTGCAATGCGCCGATGTCGAAATCGCGGCTGCCGCCATTCTCGAAGGCCGAAAGCGCGGCGTGTTCGCGGAACACATCCGCTTCCGACGCGAAATCGAACGCGCCGGCAAAGCCGAGCCGCCGCGCGACCTCGCTCACGATCCACCAGTCCGGCATGGTTTCGCCCGGCGGCACCAGGAATGCGCGCTGCCGCGACATCCGCCGTTCCGAATTGGTCACCGTGCCCGATTTTTCGCCCCAGGCCTGCGCCGGCAGCAGCACCTGCGCGCCGGCATTCACGGTGTCGTTGGAGCGCACATTCTCCGAGACGACGAACAGTTCGAGCCTGGCGAGCGCGGCGCGTGCGGCATCGGCATCGGGCAGCGACACCGCCGGGTTGGTCCCCATCACCCACAACGCCTTGATCTCGCCGCGCGCGATCGCCTCGAACATCTGGACCGCCTTCAGCCCCTGATGGGTGGCGATCCGCGGCGCCTTCCAGAACCGGCGCACACGGTCGATGTCCGCAGGCGTAAAGTCCATATGCGCGGCGAGCTGATTGGCGAGACCGCCGACTTCCCGCCCTCCCATCGCATTGGGTTGGCCGGTCAGGGAGAACGGCGACGCACCCAGCCTGCCGATCCGCCCGGTCGCCAGATGGCAATTGAGGATGGCATTGACCTTGTCGGTGCCCTGCGCCGACTGGTTGACGCCTTGCGAATACAGCGTGACCACGCGCGGTGTCTCGGCAAACATCTGGAAAAAGGCCGCGACATCCGGCTCGGACAGACCGCTCGCCCGCGCGGTCGCGGCGACGCTGCCGGCGATGCGGCGCGCCTGCGCCAGCGCCTGCTCGAATCCCGAGGTGTGACGTTCGATATAATTCCGGTCGAGCGCGCCGGTGTCGGCGAGGTGCACCAGCAACCCGCTGAACAGCGCGGTGTCGGTGCCTGGCTTCAGCCCCAGAAACAGGTCGGCATCTTCGGCGGTGTCGGTCCGGCGGGGGTCGATCACGACCATGCGCGCGCCGCGCCGCTGCTTGTTGGCGATCATGCGCTGGAACAGGACCGGATGACACCATGCCGCGTTGGAGCCGGTCAGCACCAAAAGGTCGGCCTCGTCGAGATCCTCATAGCAGCCGGGCACCGTATCGGCGCCGAAGGCGCGGCGGTGACCCGCGACCGACGACGACATGCACAGCCGGGAATTGGTATCGACATTGGCGCTGCCGATGAATCCCTTCATCAGCTTGTTGGCGACGTAATAGTCTTCGGTCAGCAATTGCCCGGACAGATAGAACGCAACCGCGTTCGGACCGTCGCGCGCGATGATGTGCTGAAAACGCTGCGCGACGTGGTCGAGCGCATCGGGCCAGGCCACGCGCTCCATCTGGCCGTTGCTGCAGCGGATCATGGGATGGAGCAACCGGCCCTCGAGGCCGAGGGTTTCGCCGAGCGCCGAGCCCTTCGAGCAGAGCCGGCCGAAATTGGCGGGATGTTCCGGGTCGCCCGAAATCGCAGCACCTCCGCGATCGTCCGAAGTGGCGAGCACGCCGCAGCCGACGCCGCAATAGGGACAGGTGGTGCGGGTGGCGCGAAGCGCTGGATCGACTGCCGTCATGGCACTGACCCGGTCATTTGGTCACGCCGCCTCGGAACCGACGGCGAGCGCGCGGCCGAACATCATGTCGCGGCGGATGCCTGCGATCGGCGTTCGGGTGCGGATCAGCTCGAGATACCAGAGCGCATCGCCGGTATCGCCGACCAGAACCGCTCCGGCGAGCCGTCCCTCGGCGATCACCAGCTTCCTGTAGGTGCCCTGCCTGATATCGTTGAGCACAATGGTCTCGCTCCCGGCCGCGCCGATGAAATCGCCGGCGGAAAACACCCCGACCCCGGAGACTTTCAGATTGGTCGCCACCACGCTGCCGCCATAGCTGACGGCACCGCCGGCGAGGTGCCGCGCCAGCACCGCCGCCTGCTCGTAAGCCGGCTCGACCAGGCCGTAGCAGATGCCGCGATGCTCGGCGCATTCGCCCAGCGCATAAATATCCGGCACGCCGGTCTGCAGCCGGTCGTCGACGATGATGCCGCGATCGACGGCTATGCCGGCGTCCCTGGCGAGTGCGACGTTCGGCCGGATACCGGCGGCGAAGATCACCGCATCGGCCTTGAGTTGTTGTCCGTCCGCGAGTTCGACGCCTTCGACCTGCGTCTCGCCATGCAGACGCGCGGTGCTGGCATTGAGGAGGACCCTGATCCCCTTGCGCTCGACCAGGGACTTCAGCAGGTCCGCGGCCGAGGCATCGAGCTGCCGCTCCATCAGCCGGTCCATCAGATGAACGAGCGTCACTGCAGCGCCGGCCTTGGCGAGACCATAGGCCGCTTCCAGCCCGAGCAATCCGCCGCCGATCACGACGACAGGCTTCTTGCGCGCCGCCAGCGCCAGCAGCAGGTCGACATCGCGGCTGTCGCGAAACGTGTGGACGCCCGCAAGGTCGGCGCCGGGCAGGTTCAGCCGCAGCGCGGTCGAACCGGTGGCAAGCACCAGCCTGGAGAACGCCATGCTTTCTTCATTGGCGATCTTGAGTTCGCGGCGGCCAACATCGATCTCGGTGGCCATGCAGCCATATTTCAGGGTGACGCCGCGCTCGCGCCACCAATTGGCGGGCTTGAGCTCGAGGTCGTGCGACTGCGTCTCGCCGGCCAGCACCGACGACAGCAGCACCCGATTATAGGCAAGCCGCGGCTCGTCGCCGATCACCGCAATGGCGTAACGGCCAAGCGCGACTTTCGCCAGTTCATCGACCAGACGGGCGGCGGCCATACCGTTGCCGACCACGACCAGGGGTTCGCTCACGGCGGCGGTCCTCTGCTCTATTCGGCGGCCTGGGGGCGGCCATAGGCTTCGGAAATCATGAAGCCGGACAGCATGCCATAGGCGGTGGCCCATGCCGCCGCGACCTCGGGCGTCCAGCCGTCGCCAAGCCCCTTTTCCAGCGTCCACAGCAGTGCGGCGCCGACTACGGGATAGTGCTCGGCTTTCGCGCCGTAGCTGACGTGACGCCGTGCCAGCGCACTCGCCGCCGGCAGCACGGATTCCAGATTGCCGAGACCGTTGACGACCACGGCCAGCGTTGCCATCAGCTTCTTGCGCTGCTCGGTCATGTCGGCCGGAAACATCGATTTCACCTTCGGCGCGATCTCGAACAGGCGGTCGTAGAACAGCACGGCCGCCTGTTCGGAGATCGGCGCGACCTTGGCAAAACTCTGCTGCACGAGTTCGATTTGATCTTGTGTCATGTTCCGCTCGCTCCTCTTGCTGTTGCCTCGCCCCGTCAGGGGGCGAGGGTCAGAACCAGGCTCGGCCTCACACCCGCGCTTTGGCGAGGTTCGGCGCGCCCGCCGCCGCGGGGCTGCGGCGCAGGTAGAACCACCAGGTCAGCGCCAGGCAGGCCGCGTAGAACACCAGATAGATTTCCAGCGCCAGTTGCGGACCGCCGGTGAGCGCGATGGATTTGCCGAAGCCGCTCGGAATGAGATAGCCGCCGCAGGCGCCGATCGCGCCGATGAAGCCGAGCGCAGCGCCGCTCTCGATACCCGCGGTCTTGAGCGCAAGCGCGCGTCCGGCATCGCCCTTGCCCCTCGCCTTGCGGAGATTCTCCTCGCGGAAAATCGACGGAATCATCCGATAGGTCGATCCGTTGCCGATTCCGGTGGTGACAAACAGAATCAGGAACATCACCAGAAAGCCGGTGAAGTCCTTGATCCCCACGAAATACAGCACCCCGATGGTCGCGGCGCCCATCGCGATGAAATTCCAGAAGGTCACGATCGCGCCGCCGACCTTGTCGGCCAGCAGGCCGCCGAACGGACGCGACAGCGAACCCACCAGCGGACCGAGGAACGCAATGGCGACCGTCACGGCCGGGAATTGCGTCTTGATCAGCAGCGGAAACGCCGCCGAGTAGCCGATGAAGGAGCCGAACGTCCCGACATAGATGAAGGCCATGATCCAGGTATGCTTGCGCCCGATGATGGCGACCTGGTCCCTGAACGACGACTTGGCCGAGGCGAGGTTGTTCATGAAGAAAACCGCGCCGAACACCGCGACGGCCAGTGGCAGGATCCACATCAGGCCGGCGTTCTGCAGGTAGACCCCCGAAACCGGCGTCGCCTGATAGAGGTTGATCAGGCCGACCCCCATCAGGATGGGCGTCAGCAACTGCACGCTGCTGACGCCGATATTGCCGCCGGCCGCGTTGAGGCCGAGTGCCCAGCCCTTCATGCGGTCGGGATAGAAGAACGAGATGTTGGCCATGCTCGAGGCAAAATTGCCGCCGCCGAGACCGGCCGTGGAGGCCACCAGCAGCATCAGCCAGAACGGGGTAGCTGGCTCGCCGACGAAATAGGCGAGCCCGAGCGTCGGGATGAACAGCACCGAGGCGCTGAAAATGGTCCAGTTGCGGCCCCCGAATGTGGTCACGGCGAAGGTGTAGGGAAACCGCATCAGCGAGCCGATCAGCCCGGGTATCGCCACCAACTGAAACAGTTGGTCGGTCGTGTAATGGAAGCCGGCCTGCGGCAATTTGGTCGCGACGATGCTCCAGATCAGCCAGACCGAAAACCCGACATGCTCGGCAATGATCGACCAGATCAGATTGCGCCGGGCCACAACCTTGCCGGTCGAATTCCAAAACGTTTCATCTTCGGGCTTCCATTCCGAAATCCAGGTCGGGTTCTGCTCTCTCACCGGAGATTCCTTTCTGCGTCTCTATCGTCCGTCCGGGGTCATCGAGACCGCATGCGAAAGGCATGGAGGCGCGCCACCGGGAGAGCCCGATCTGGCGAAGCCGCAAATTCGGATGATTGGTTTCGATGGACGGCTGCAATGGCGTCAGCACTAACTATTCAAGCTTCGTGCCAAGCCGCCAATGCGCAGAAAAGATATGAATTACATTATGTTAGAAGATATCCCGAATGTCGTTCGGGAGCTGCGGACCGCATCGAAAATTTGCGATTTGCTCAATCCTTGTGCGCCGCACAACAAATAAGCAAGCGCTGTCGATGGTATGCCTCAGGCGTCTTCGGTCGCCGCCATCATCGGCTTCGGCGCGGTGCCGGCACCGGGCTTGATGCGAAAATCATAGGTCATCAAATGCCAGGGCCCGCTGGCCGGTTTGCCATCCGGCATCACGGCGTCGGTACGCTTCTCGATCGCGGCGACCAGGTCGTCCTTGACGCCGAACACCACATCGGAATCGAGATATTTGTCGCCGCCGATAAAGACGTGGGTGATCAGCGGCTCGTAGCCGGCCGCATTGACCAGGAAATGCACATGGGCGGGCCGCATCGGATGCCGCCTGGTCTGCAGGATCATCTCGCCGACCGGACCGTCGGTCGGTATGGGATAGCTGCACGGCAGGATGGTGCGGAAGAAAAACCGGCCGTCGGCGTCGGTGATGAAACGCGCCCGCGACGACGGACCCTCGGTCTCATAACCCGGCTTCTGCGAATTGTAGAAGCCGTCGTCGTCGGCGTGCCAGACGTCCACCGGCACGCCCGCCAGCGGCCTGCCCTTGAGGTCGGTGACGCGGCTCTGCACGAACATGCGCTCGCCCGCCAGCTTGGACGAGATGTCGGTGCCGTGCGGCATCGGCTTGTGCTCGCCGACATAGAACGGGCCGAGCACGGTGGTCTCGGTGGCGCCATCGCGCTGGCGATGGTTGACCGCATCGACCAGCATCGAAACCCCGAGTACGTCCGACAGCAGGATGAACTCCTGCCGGGTCGGACTGCATTTCTGCCCGACGCGGGTCAGAAAATCGATCGCATACCCCCATTCGTCGAAGCTGAGATCGGTCTTGCGGACGAAATCGTGCAGCGACTTCACCAGCTCTTCCATCAGGAATTTGACCCGCGGATCGGGCGTCTCTTCAAAACTGCGGACCACGGCGGCGGTGAGTTCGGTGTCGTTGAATTGGGGCATCGGTCTATCCTGGAGGTACGCGAAAAGCCTGCGCAACCCTACACCAGCCGGCCGCCCGGGGTAAGCACGTCGGGATTGGAACGGAGGGTGCTTTTCGGTTATCAAGACCATCCGCGACAGCCCGGAGATCAGTTCCCATGCTAGCCCCGCCCCCCGCCTCGCCCGAATCCGCAGGGCATGTCCCAAGCCGCTTTCGACCGGATCGAAGCCCATTTGAGGCACCGCTACGTCGAAGCCGGCCGCTTTCCGGGAACGCAACTGCTGGTCTATCGGCGCGGCAAGGTCGTTCACAGCGCGGTGCAGGGTTTTGCCGACGTCGAACGCAAGGCGCCGATCAAGGACGACACGATTTTTCGCATCTACTCGATGACCAAGCCGATCACCAGCGTCGCCTTCATGATGCTGTTCGAGGAAGGCCGCGTCGCGCTCGACGAGCCGGTGCATAAATATATCCCGGAGTGGAAGAACCTCGGGGTGTTCCTGGCCGGGACGGCGCCGGCATTCCTGACCCGGCCGCCGTCGCGACCGATGCTGATCGTGGACCTGTTGCGGCACACTTCCGGCCTGACCTACGGCTTCCAGCAGCGATCCAACGTCGACGCCGCCTATCGCGAGAACAAGATCGGCGAAGTCGAGAAGGCCGGCACGCTGCAATCGATGATCGAAGACCTCGCAAAAATTCCGCTGGAAT
The DNA here is from genome assembly GCA_963748165.1 of uncultured Alphaproteobacteria bacterium. Lineage (GTDB taxonomy): Bacteria > Pseudomonadota > Alphaproteobacteria > Rhizobiales > Xanthobacteraceae > Bradyrhizobium. Next base: position 721 of record CAVVIM010000003.1, on the reverse strand, counting down.
TCTCGCCCGGCGAAGCCTGGAACTATTCCGTCGCGACCGACGTGATCGGCTATCTCGTCGGCAAGATCAGCGGCATGCCGTTCGAGCAATTCCTCAAGCAGCGCATCTTCCATCCGCTCGGCATGAACGACACCGACTTTTTCGTGCCGGCCGACAAGGCGCATCGTTTCGCCGCCTGTTACTCGGCCGACCCGCAAGGCGGCATGACCTTTCACGCGACCGACCGCAAAGGCAGCATGACGCTGCAGGACGACCCGACCACGAGTTCGTTTCTCACCCCGCCGTCGCTGGTCTCCGGCGGCGGCGGTCTGTGCTCCACCGCCGCCGATTATCTCACCTTCTGCCGCGCGCTGCTCAACGGCGGCGAACTCGGCGGCGTCAGGCTGATCGGTCCGAAGACACTGGCGCTGATGACATCAAATCACCTTCCGGGCGGGCGCGACCTGCCGGAAATGTCGAGGTCGCTGTTCAGCGAGGCGACCTATAACGGCATCGGCTTCGGTCTCGGCTTCTCGGTCACCCTGGATCCGGCGAAGACGCTGATTCCCGGCAGCGCCGGCGAATACGCCTGGGGCGGCGCGGCGACGACCTCGTTCTGGATCGATCCCGCGGAGGAGATGATCGCCATTTTCATGACCCAGGTGCTGCCGTCGAGCGCCTATCCGTTGCGCCGCGAACTGCGCACCATGGTCTACTCGGCGATCACCGACAGCAATCTCTA
>CAVVIM010000002.1:0-79560 GCA_963748165.1 uncultured Alphaproteobacteria bacterium | reverse complement strand
CCCCCGCCGCTGCCAAGGGCACCCTCGTCGGCGGCGCCCAGCCGATGGTCCGGCGAATTCGTTCGAGAGCCGCTTCTCCGCCGCCCAGTAAGCGGGCGTAGCGGTTGGTTGCGGCGCTGCGAAAAGGTCGTTGTCGTAGTACGTCAGGGCGCTTCGACCAAATCGAGGGTTAGCCGCAATGACCGCCATTCGGCATCTCATTGTTGAAGGGTCAAGCTCCAGCGTCGACAACGGCGGAGCCGGGACGACGTCGTACCACACACTTTATCTGCCTCATGCCATCCAGGTGACTGATCAACAGTGTTTCGCTACCGACGGTGCTGTCCTATCGGACATGCTTGCACGACAATCATCTGTGATCGCCGCGTTCCAGACGGACCAAACATTCTGTTTCGTACAGGCAGGACAGAATGATTTGCTTTCAACGGATCCTTCAGTGTGGCTTGCGAATTTTTCGTCCTATTTGGCCGCGTTCCGGGAAGCCATCACGTCTTCGGGTAAGTTGGTGCGGGTGGGGATCAGCACCCACAATCCACGTAACGACATTGCATTCAACGCAAACAGGGCTGTCGCCGATCCGGCGCTGCGGCTTTTCCCGAGCCAGGGGAAATGTGATTTTGTTGTCGATTGGGCCGCCGATCCAAGTTGGGGGCCTGATCCTGCTGCCGCAAACCCAGCTCTGTATCCTGATGGGACGCATCCGTCGCAGGCCGGACAGAGCAATATGGAGGCCGGAGCTCTTTCGGCCCCGTCCTTAACTCGCTTCCTTTTCCTTTGGCCTAGAGCATGATGAGATTAGGTCTGATTGCTGCCGCGAAGGAAGTGCCGCTCCCCCCCTTATTCTCCCGCTTGCGGGGGAGAGGCTGGGGTGGGGGTATATTCCACGAATAATGCCGACCGGTATGGAGGAGCCCCCACACCGGCGCTTTGCGCCGACCTCCGCCACAAGCGGAGAGGTGAAACAAGTCCGCGGCCAAACTGATCTAACTAACATCATGCCCTCGCGGGCGGAAATCTCCCATGGTGAGTCACCGCTTTGCGTCATTCCGGGGCGGGCGTTAGTCGCCGAACCTCAGATGCGCCATTAGCAGCAATCAGAGGGAGGTGTTGGTGGTGAGGAATTCGGGGTTTCAATGCTTTCGCATCGCCCAGGAATGACGAACATAGGGGAAGTAATGCCGCGTGGGATTGCGCTCGTAACGACGATGGTAGCGCGACGACGCCGGCCTCAAGCATACCCTTCCGTGGCTTTTTTTTTTTTTTTTTTTTTTTTTTTTTTTTTTTTTTTTTTTTTTTTTTTTTTTTTTTTTTTTTTTTTTTTTTTTTTTTTTTTTTTTTTTTTTTTTTTTTTTTTTTTTTGGGGGGGGGGGGGGGGGGGGGGGGGGGGGGGGGGGGGGGGGGGGGGGGGGGGGGGGGTGGATTGCTTCGTCGCTTGCGCTCCTCGCAATGATGGTGTGGATTGTATGTTCCTACGCGGCTCACGCATAGCGGCCGTGGCAGTGCTTGTACTTCTTGCCGGAGCCGCACGGGCAATCCTCGTTGCGGCCGACCTTGCCCCAGCTTGCGGGATTTTTCGGATCGCGGTCGGCGGTCGGCGCGCCGGCACCAGCGAGGCGCTGGCGAATGCCAGCTCGTCCTCGCCGGTATTGGGATCGAACTTGTGCGCCTCCATCGCCGGCAATACCGGCTGCTGCTCTTCCGGCGGCACGATCTCGACGCGCATCAACTGCGCCGTCACCGCCTCGCGCAGATGCGCGATCATCGCCTCGAACAGGCTGAACGCTTCCGACTTGTATTCCTGCAGCGGATCGCGCTGGCCGTAGCCGCGCAGGCCGATCACCTGGCGCAGATGATCGAGCATGATCAGATGCTCGCGCCACAGATGATCCAGCGTCTGCAACAGGATGGTCTTCTCGACGTAACGCATCACGTCGGGACCCCACTGCGCCACCTTGGCCGCCATGTGCTCGTCGACGCGGCTCTCGATGCGCGACAGCAATTCCTCGTCGGCGATGCCTTCTTCCTTGGCCCATTGATCGACCGGCAGGTCGATGTCGAGCACGCGCTTCAACTCTTCCTTCAGGCCGGCGACGTCCCACTGCTCGGCATAGGCATGTTCGGGCACATGCTTGGTGACGACGTCCTCGACGAAGGCGTGGCGCATGTCGGCCACGGTCTCGGCGACGCTGTCGTCCTTCATCAGATCGACGCGCTGGTCGAAGATCACCTTGCGCTGGTCGTTCTGGACGTTGTCGAATTTCAGCAGGTTCTTGCGGATGTCGAAGTTGCGGGCTTCGACCTTCTGCTGCGCCTTCTCCAGCGCCTTGTTGATCCAGGGATGGATGATGGCCTCGCCGTCCTTGAGGCCGAGCCGCGTCAGCATGCTGTCGAGCCGGTCGGAGCCGAAGATCCGCATCAGATCGTCTTCCAGCGACAGGAAGAATTTCGAGCGTCCGGGATCGCCCTGGCGGCCGGAGCGGCCGCGCAACTGGTTGTCGATGCGCCGCGATTCATGGCGCTCGGAGCCGATGATGTAGAGCCCGCCCGGCCGGGTCGCGGTCTTCGCCGGCTTCGAGCCCTTGGCCGGCTCGACCTCGATGGTGTCCTCGGCCTTCAGCACGATGTCGCGGAAGCGCTCGACGTCGGCCTTGATGCGCTCGATCTTGGCGGCCTTCTCGGCCTCGTCGGTGATGCCGGCGGTCTCGTGCTGGATCCGCATTTCGAGCGAGCCGCCGAGCTTGATGTCGGTGCCGCGGCCGGCCATGTTGGTCGCGATCGTGATCGCGCCGGGCACGCCGGCTTCGGCGACGATATAGGCTTCCTGTTCGTGGAAGCGCGCGTTCAGCACCGCGAACAGCTTTGCCGGCTTGCCGGCGCGCGCCGCGGCGTAAAGCTTCTCCATCGCGTTTTCGTTGCCGAAATCGATCTGCTTGTAGCCGTGCTTTTTCAGGTATTCGGCGAGCACTTCGGACTTTTCGATCGAGGCGGTGCCGACCAGCACCGGCTGCAGCCGCGCATTGGCGCGCTCGACCTCGGCCAGGATCGCGGCATATTTCTCGTTCTGGGTGCGATAGACCTCGTCGTCCTCGTCGAGGCGCGCCACCGGCACGTTGGTCGGGATTTCCACGACCTCGAGCTTGTAGATGTCGAACAGTTCGTCGGCTTCGGTCAGCGCCGTGCCGGTCATGCCGGCGAGCTTCTCGTACATCCGGAAATAGTTCTGGAAGGTGATCGAGGCCAGCGTCTGGTTTTCCGGCTGAACCTGCACGTGCTCCTTGGCTTCCAGCGCCTGGTGCAGGCCTTCGGAATAGCGGCGGCCCTGCATCATGCGGCCGGTGAACTCGTCGATGATGATGACCTCGTCGTCGCGGACGATGTAGTCCTTGTCGCGCGTGAACAGCGTATGGGCGCGCAGCGCCTGGTTGATGTGGTGAACCACCGAGACGTTCTCGACGTCGTAGAGCGATTCGCCCTTGAGCTGGCCGGCGTCGCGCAGCAGCGTCTCGATCTTCTCCATGCCGGCTTCGGTCAGCGTCACCGTGCGCTGCTTCTCGTCGACGTCGTAATCGGTCTTGTCGAGCTTGGGAAAGAAGGTGTCGATGGTGTTGTAGAATTCCGAGCGGTCGTCGAGCGGGCCGGAGATGATCAGCGGCGTGCGCGCCTCGTCGATCAGGATCGAGTTCGACCTCGTCGACGATGGCGTAGAAGTGGCTGCGCTGGACCATGTCTTCCAGGCGGTACTTCATGTTGTCGCGCAGATAGTCGAAGCCGTATTCGTTGTTGGTGCCGTAGGTGATGTCGCAGGCATAGGCCTTCTTGCGCTCGGCGTCGTCGAGGCCGTGGACGATCACGCCGGTGGTCAGGCCGAGGAAACCGTAGATCTGGCCCATCCATTCGGAGTCGCGCCGGGCGAGGTAGTCGTTGACGGTGACGACGTGGACGCCCTTGCCGGCCAGCGCGTTGAGATAGACCGCCAGGGTCGCGACCAGCGTCTTGCCTTCGCCGGTCTTCATCTCGGCGATGTCGCCTTCGTGCAGCACCATGCCGCCGATCAGCTGGACGTCGAAATGGCGCTGGCCGAGCGTCCGCTTGGCCGCCTCGCGCACGGTGGCGAAGGCCGGAACCAGAATGTCGTCGAGGGTCTTGCCGTCGGCGAGCTGCTGCGCGGAATTCGGCGGTGCGCGCCTTCAGCGCGTCATCCGACAGCGCCGCGATCTCCGGCTCCAGCGCATTGATGGCGTCGACCCGGGCCTGATATCCCTTGACCCGCCGGTCGTTGGCGGAGCCGAAAAACTTGCGGGCGAGCGCGCCGATCATGCCAAATTCCTGTCTTTGCGGTTCGGCGTTGCAGCCATGACGTGGTCCACCAGTCTGCCTATCAACTCATCGTGACGCATCGCGGCACCGGCCCCGATCCGGGAGCATCCGCCAAATGAGTGGGAATTCAGCAATCCAAGGTTCAACGGCCAAAAGCGCAGCCAAACAAGCGCTATCGCCATTGACCCGGTTTTCGCAGAGATATGGCTGGGTCCGGAGCCTTGTCAACGGCGCGGACGGCCGGACGCGCGAAGCTGTCAAGGAATTCATCATTTTGACAGACTTTTCGCGTTGCCAAGGCCATCCGATTGGGCGAGTGTCCCGCCGCCTCAAAACAGCCCCATGAAGGATTTTCCATGACCACCTCGTTCCCGGAAACGAAAACCGGCCCGCGCCTTGGCCTCGCCTCCGCCGCCATGGCGGGCTGTCTGGCGATGGCGCTGCTCGCCGGCCTGCCGGCCCGCGCCGACGACGCCAATCCGGTGCTCGCCAAGGTGAACGGCTCCGAGATCCGCCAAAGCGACATGGCGATCGCCGAGGAGGAACTGGGGCCGAGCCTCGAGAAGATGGACCCCGCGACCAAGAAGGAAAACCTGCTGGCGTTCCTGATCGACATGAAGATCGTCGCCAAGGCCGCCGAGGACAAGAAGGTCGAAGACAGCGACGAGTTCAAGAAGCGGCTGGCCTTCGCCCGCAACCGGCTGTTGATGGACAGCCTGCTGGCGAACGAAGGCAAGGCGGCGACCACCGACGAGGCCATGAAGAAGGTCTATGACGACGCCGCCAAGCAGATCACCGGCGAACAGGAAGTTCACGCCCGCCACATCCTGGTCGAGACCGAGGACGAGGCCAAGGCGATCGAGGAGGAACTCAAGAAGGGCGCCGATTTTGCCGAACTCGCCAAGAAGAAATCCAAGGATCCCGGCGCCTCCGACGGCGGCGATCTCGGCTTCTTCACCAAGGATCAGATGGTGCCGGAATTCTCCGCCGTCGCCTTCGCGCTGGAGCCCGGCAAGATCTCCGATCCCGTGAAGTCGCAGTTCGGCTGGCACATCATCAAGGTCGAGGAAAAGCGCAACCGCAAGCCGCCCGACTTCGACCAGGTCAAGGCCCAGATCGAGACCTATGTGACGCGCAAGGCGCAGGCGGACTACGTGGCGAAGCTGCGCGAAACCGCCAAGATCGAGCGCATGGACCAGCCGGCCGATGCCGCACGCCAAGCCCGACGCGGCGACCGATGCCAAGATGGCGCCGGCGAAGAAGTAAATCGACTTCGCCATCCGACTTCGCTAGTTTGACGTCATGCCCGGGCTCGTCCCGGGCATCCACGTCTTGAGCGCTGCGCGACAGGCCTGACGACGTGGATGGCCGGAATGATCCGGCCATGCGGTTGAAACTTGGTCGATCCCAGGGCGCCCCATGTCCACCGCCGTCTCCCCCTCGCCCCGACCGACGTGCCCGACATGCCGGTGATCTCCGGCGTGAAGCTCGCGACCGCCGCCGCCGGCATCCGCTACAGCGACCGCACCGACGTGCTGCTCGCGGTGATGGACAAGGGCACGGCGGTTGCCGGCGTCTTCACCCAATCGAAATGCCCGTCCGCCCCGGTGGAATGGTGCCGCGCCAAACTGGGCCGCGGTCGAGGCCCGCGCGCTGGTGGTGAATTCCGGCAACGCCAATGCCTTCACCGGCAAGACCGGCCGGCAGGCGACGGCGCTGACCGCCGATATCGCCGCCAAGGCGGTCGGATGCAGCGCCAGCGAGGTGTTTCTCGCCTCCACCGGCGTGATCGGCGAGCCGCTCGACGCCACCAAATTCAACGGCGTGCTGGGCGCGCTGGCGCAACAGGCCGCGCCGGGCGAATGGATGGGCGCCGCCAAGGCCATCATGACCACCGACACCTTCGCCAAGGTCGCGACCGTCGACCGTGAAGCTCGGCCGGGCCACGGTCACCATCAACGGCATGGCCAAGGGTGCCGGGATGATCGCGCCCGACATGGCGACCATGCTGGCCTTCGTGTTCACCGACGCGCCGATCGCGGCGGGCGCGCTGCAATCGCTGCTCAAGAGCGGCGTCGAAGACACCTTCAACGCCGTCACCATCGACGGCGACACCTCGACGTCGGATACGCTGCTGGCGTTCGCCACCGGCGCTGCGGCCGAGAACGGCGCGCCGAAAATCAGCCGCGCCAGCGATCCGCGCCTGAAGGCCTTCGCCGCGGCGTTCCGCGCCGTGCTCGCCAATCTCGCCGAACAGGTCGCCCGCGACGGCGAAGGCGCGCGCAAGCTGGTCGAGATCATCGTCGAGGGCGCGACGACCAAGGCGTCGGCGCGCAGGATCGCGATGTCGGTGGCGAATTCGCCGCTGGTGAAGACCGCGATCGCCGGCGAAGACGCCAATTGGGGCCGCGTGGTGATGGCGGTCGGCAAGGCCGGCGAGCCGGCCAACCGCGACAAGCTTTCGATCTCGTTCAACGGCATCCGCGTCGCCAGCCGCGGCGCGCGCGATCCGTCCTATGACGAGGCCCAGGTCTCCAGCGCGATGAAGAATCCGAAAATCCAGATCAAGGTGGCGCTCGGCCTCGGCAAGGGCCGCGACCGCGTGCTGACCTGCGACCTCACCAAGGAATATGTCGCGATCAACGGCGATTACCGCTCGTGAGCGAGCGTGCGGTTGCTGGCAGGCGGTTTGGCGGTTACTGAAATAAATGGCTGACATCAAACTCACCCTCGTCGTCGCCTGTGCGCTGATCGATCCCGACAAGCGCATGCTGATCGCGCAGCGGCCGGAGGGCAAGACGCTGGCGGGGTTGTGGGAATTTCCCGGCGGCAAGCTCGAACCCGGCGAACGGCCGGAGCAGACGCTGATCCGCGAACTGCAGGAGGAAATCGGCATCACCGTCAGCGAGCCCTGCCTCGCGCCATTGACCTTCGCCAGCCACGGCTATGACAGTTTCCATCTCTTGATGCCGCTTTACATCTGCCGGCGCTGGGAGGGAAACGCGATCGCGCGCGAGGGCCAGCGGCTCGCCTGGGTCCGCGCCAACAAACTGCGCGACTATCCGATGCCGCCGGCCGACACTCCGCTGATCCCGCATCTGGTCGATCTATTGATGTGAGCGGTCCCAGCCGTCATGCCCAGGCTTGTCCCGGGCAATACACTGCAATAAATGCGGATGGGAATTCCCGCGGGATAATTATCGGTAGGCCAACCGCGACTCCCGACCTTCTACGCCGCCCGCTCGCTGATTCTGAGTTTCCGGCGGGACCCCCATCCGTGGCCTCAAGCCGCCGAAAGCCGCACCTGAAACTTACTGCCGGTCGCCTCTGCGTATCGCAAAAGTGTCTTGGTGCTCGGAAGGGTCTGACCACTCTCTAGTCGGGCGATCGTGGATTGGCCGGTGCCCATGCGGACTGCCAGTTCGGCCTGCGACAACCCGGCCCGCAAGCGAGCTTTGAGCAATTCGGCGGCAATTTCGAACTCCGGGGCGAGCGCGTCGTATTCGGCCTTGACCTTGGGGTTGGCCAGCAGGCGAGCCTTGAGCTTCTCGAATGAGATTGTCATATGATGTCCTTTGCTCGACGCAGCGCAAGTTCGATCTCGGCGCGTGGACGCGCCAGGGCATATCGTCGTGTATCTCATTTTTGAGATAAATGGAAGACGCTCGGCGCAGTAAATTCGGTGGTGCCGTCGCGGTCCTGACCGCGGCGGTGCCGTCCCCGCGAATTGACGTCATCGCGCCACAGCGAAGCAATCATTGCCCATCTTCGTCGACCGTGGCGCACCCGAAGAAATTCGAACTCTGACTAGCTAAGCCTTCGGCCGTCTCACCGCCTCCGCCAGGCTCGCTTGGGCCGAACCCGGCTTCAGCGGCTGTTGCTGGCTGTGATGCGGCGCCCAGCCGGACAGCCAGATCAGGTCGAAGGTGGCGCGGATGCGGCCGTCGGGATCGGCGAAGCGTTCGCGGTAGATCTGCGCCATCCGCAACAGCGTCGACCGGCGGGTCGGGGTTTTGCGCCGCTCGAACAGAATGTTGGTCGCGGCCATCCGCCGCAGATCCTGCATCAGCGCGAACGCGTCGTCATAGCGCACCACGACCGAATCGACATCGGTGACCGGCAGCGCAAAGCCGGCGCGCTGCAGCAGCGCGCCGATGTCGCGCAGATCGGCGAACGGCGCGACGCGCGGCGAGACGCCGGCTTCGCATTCGGCCTCGGCCGCGGCGAACGACTGCCTGAGCTCGGTCAGGGTGTCGCCGCCGATCATCGCCGCCAGCAGCAGACCGTCGGGCCTCAGCGCGCGGCGGATTTGCGCGAGCACGCCGGGCAGGTCGTTGACGAACTGAAACGCCAGCGCCGAGAGCGCGAGGTCGAGCGATGCCGGCGCGAACGGCAGCACCTCGCGCGGCGAGTCGGGCAGATCGACATGGCTGAAGGATTTGAAGCGATCACGCGCCAGTTCCTGCAGGCCGTCGCGCGGCGTCCAGATGTCGGCGGCGTCGGCAAAATCGCGCATCACCGCGCGCAACCTGTCCGCCATGTCCTCGCTGACGCGATCGAGCAGGAAGGTGGCCGGGCCGCTGCTCGACGCGCGGCGCTGACGGGCGCGCAGCAGCACCCGGTCGAACAGCAGGGGAGCGGCGGTCGGAGACGAGGCCATGCCTGTTGGTACGCCGGTCGGGCTTGTTCTGGCAAATCCGGTGATCTTGAGCGTCGTGCCGGCGGCCGCTAACCTCCCGCGGATGGATGCCGAAGCATCGCCATCTTCCCTGTCCGGCCCTTGGCGCGGCGCGCTCTCCGCCTGCCGCCGGCGCGTGGTGGCGCGCGACCAAACTCGCGCTCGATGTCGCGCTGCCGACGCTGTGCGTGGCCTGCCGCGCGCCGGTCGATGGCGAGGGCGTTTGCGCGGCGTGCTGGGCCCGGCTGTCGTTCATCGCTGCGCCGTTTTGCCCGCGACTCGGCATTCCCTTTGTCTACGATCCGGGCCCCGGACTGCTTTCGATGGAGGCGATCGCCGATCCGCCGGCCTATGCCCGGGCCCGCGCCGCCGTCCGCTATGACGACGTCGCCCGCACGCTGGTGCATGCGCTGAAATACCAGGATCGCACCGATCTGGCGCCGACCATGGGCCGCTGGATGGCACGCGCCGGCCGTGAGCTGCTCGGCGAGGCCGATCTGCTGGTTCCGGTACCGCTGCACTGGCGGCGGGGCTGGAGCCGTCGATTTAATCAATCCGGCGCCCTGGCCCGCGTGATCGAACGCCAAACCGGGGTGAAACTGGCCTCGGAAGTCCTTCGGCGGGTGCGGCCGACGGCGCAGCAGGTCGGCCTGTCGCGGACCCAGCGCGCCAGCAATGTGCAGGGCGCTTTCAGGGTCGCCCCCGACCGCAAAACCGACATTGCCGGCCGCCGCGTGGTGCTGATCGACGATGTGCTGACCTCCGGCGCCACGGTCGACGCCTGTGCGCGGGCACTGTTGCGCGCCGGGGCGGCGGAAGTCGATGTGCTGGTATTCGCCCGGGTTGTCGGCACCCACAAAGCTCCCATATAATCCGGTATCGTTTCCCGAAAGCGCGACATGACCGTCTCCATCGAGATCTACACCCGCCCGGGCTGCGGCTATTGCAGCGCCGCGAAATCGCTGTTGACGCGCAAAAAAGCCGCGTTCACCGAATTTGATGTCGCCACCGATCCGGCGCTGCGTCAGGAGATGTCGAATCGCGCCGGCGCGGGCTCGACCTTTCCGCAGATCTTCATCGGGCAGATCCATGTCGGCGGATGCGAAGAACTCTATGCGCTGGACCGCGAGGGCAAGCTTGATTCGCTGCTGGCCGGCGAAAAGGCCGATTCATGAGCGCTGACCTCTCCTTTACCGCCGCCATGGTGCAGATGCGCACCGGCCTGCTGCCGCAACCGAGCCTCGAACAGGGTACCCGACTGATTCGCGAAGCCGCGCGGCAGGGCGCCGACTATGTGCTGACCCCCGAGGTCAGCAACATGATGCAGTTGAACCGCAAGGCGCTGTTCGAGCACCTGGCCGCCGAAGCCGACGATCGTTCGCTGAAGGCCTATCGCGCGCTGGCGGCGGAGCTGAAAATCCATCTCCATATCGGCTCGCTGGCGCTGCGCGCCTCGCCGGAGAAAGCCGTCAACCGCTCGTTCCTGATCGGCCCCGACGGCACGCTGATCGCGAGCTACGACAAGATCCACATGTTTGACATCGACCTGCCCGGCGGCGAGAGCTACCGCGAATCCGCCAACTACCAGCCCGGCGAGACCGCGGTGATCGCAGACCTGCCGTGGGGCCGGCTGGGGCTGACGATCTGCTACGATGTGCGGTTTCCGGCGCTGTACCGCGCGCTCGCCGAGAGCGGCGCGGCGTTCTTCACCGTGCCCTCCGCCTTCACCCGCAAGACCGGCGAAGCGCATTGGCATACGCTGCTGCGCGCCCGCGCCATCGAGAACGGCTGCTTCGTGTTCGCCGCCGCGCAGGCCGGCCTGCACGAGAACAAGCGCGAGACCTATGGCCACTCGCTGATCATCGATCCCTGGGGCGCCGTGCTCGCCGAGGGCGGCGTCGAGCCGGGCGTGGTGTTGGCGAAGATCGATCCGGCCCGGGTCGAGACCGCGCGCAAGACGGTGCCGTCATTGCAGCACGGCCGGCGGTTCAGCGTGGCCGATCCGAAAGCAGGTCCCGATCATCTGCACCTGGTGCGGGGATCGGCATGATCCGCTACCAGCTCCGCTGCGAGCTCGGCCATCCATTCGAGAGCTGGTTCCAGAGTTCTGCCGCCTACGAAACCCAGGAGCGACGCAAGCTCGTGAGCTGTCCCGCCTGCGGCTCGTCCAAGGTCGAGCGCGCCATCATGGCCCCGCAGATCGTGAGCAAGAAGGGTCACGCACGGCGCCGCCCTGGCCCCCGCCGCCGAGGCCGCGCCGGCGCCGGCGCCGGCATCGACCCCGCTGATGCTGGCGCAGGAGCGCGAGCTGCGCGCCAAGCTGAAAGAGCTGCGCGATCACATCGTGAAGAACGCCGACAATGTCGGTGAGCGTTTCCCCAATGAAGCCCGCAAAATGCATTACGGCGATATCGAGCATCGCCCGATCTACGGCGAGGCTTCGCCGGATGAGGCGCGCGCGCTGATCGACGAGGGCGTCGAGGTGTCGCCGCTGCCGATCCTGCCGGACGACCGCAACTGATTTCCCGCAGGAGCATCCTTGATAGTCCGATAAGCTTGTCGTCCTGGCAGGTGTGGGCACTGTTGTCGGCGGTGTTCGCCGCGCTGACCGCGATTTTCGCCAAGGTCGGCGTCGAGGATATCAATCCCGACCTCGCCACCCTGATCCGCACCATCATCGTGCTGGTCAGCCTTTCGCTGATTCTGTTCGCGACCGGCCAATTGACCGCGCCCGGGCCGGTTTCGCCGAAGAGCTGGCTGTTTCTGCTGCTTTCCGGGCTCGGCACCGGCGCGTCATGGCTGTGCTATTTCCGCGCGCTGAAACTCGGGCCGGCCACGCTGGTGGCGCCGATCGACAAGCTCAGCGTGGTGCTGGTGGCGCTGTTCGGCGTGATCTTCCTCGGCGAGCGCCCGTCGCTGAACGGCTGGCTTGGCATCGCCCTGATCGCCGCAGGCGCGGTGCTGATCGTGTTCAGGCGCTAAACCGCGACCAGCAGCGCCACGCCGATCACGATCAGCGCAATGCCGGACAGTTCGCGCGCCGACAATGGCTGCTTGAACGAATAATATGCCACGCCTTGCGCGAACAGCACCTCGACCAGCGCCAGGGTACGGACGTTGGCGGCGGCGGTGAGCGCGAAGGCCAGGAACCAGAACTGCGAGGCGAACGCGCCCATGAAGCCGGCGAACAGCGACGGCTTCCACAGGCCGACGATCTTGCCGAGCACGTCGGGCGCGCGCGCCAGCAGGTAGATCGTCAGCACCACGGTCTGCACGAACAGCCCCCATACCAGCGTAAAGGACGCCGCGGTCACGAACGAGACGCCCGATACCGTGATGATCGCGCCGCGAAAGCCGATCGCCGACAGCGCGAACGCCGCGGCGGCGACCAGGCCGATGATGGTCGGCTTCAAGTCGGCGAAATTCTTTTCGCCGCCCGGCCGCAGCGCGGTGACGATCACCCCGACGGTGGCGATCAGGATCGCGACCACCTTCAGCACCGTCAAATGGTCGCCGAGGAATACAAAGCCGAAGATCGCGGTCTGGATCGCCTCGGTCTTCAGGTAGGCCGTCGTCACCACGAAGGAGCGGTCGTTCATGGCGACCAGCATCAGTCCGGTGGCGACGATCTGACTGAGCGCGCCGAGCAGCAGCCACGGCCAGAACGCCGCATTGGGCCAGGACAGATGGTCGCCGGTCGCGGCGATCACGACCGCGAAAAACACCAGCGAGAACGGAAACCCGAACAGGAAGCGGATATTGGTCGCGCCCCAGGTGCCGAGCGGCCCGGTCAGTTGCCGCTGCATGGCGTTGCGCGCCACCTGGCCGAGCGCAGCCGTGACGGTGAAGGGGATCCAGAGCGTGGCGGTGCTGATCATGGGCGGGAAAAGTCGTTGGTCGGCGCGAGGGGCCGCCACCGTGCCGGTCGCAGCCTGCGCGGTCAACCGGCAGGATTGCATGCGGCCCGGCACGATTCACCGCCTGGCCAGCCAAGCTTCTTTTCCCGTCGTCCCTGCGAACGCAGGGACGACGGCGGATTCCGCCAAGTCTAAGCCTCCTCCGCCACCACCATGTAGTTGACGTCCATGTCGGGCGAGAGGCTCCAGCGGTCGGCGAACGGGCTGTAGACGACGCCGGTTTGCTCGGTGACGACGAGCTTGCCAGCGAGGAGATGGCGCGCGAGTTCGTCGGGGGTGACGAATTTGTCCCACTGATGGGTGCCGCGCGGCAGCCAGCGCAGGACATATTCCGCGCCGACGATGGCGAGCGCGAAGCTCTTCCAGTTGCGGTTCAGCGTCGAGACCGCCATCAGCCCGCCGGGCTTCAGCATCGCCGCGCAGCGGTTGAGGAACGCGCCGACATCGCTGACATGCTCGATCACTTCCATCGCCAGCACGATATCGAAGCGCTCGCGCAGGTCCATCTCTTCCACCGTGGTGCAGCGATAGTCGATCGAGAGATGGCCCTTGTCGGCATGCGCCTTGGCCGCCGCGATGTTGGTGGCGGACGGATCGACCCCGATCACCTGGGCGCCGAGCCGGGTCAACGGCTCGCATAACAGCCCGGCGCCGCAGCCGATGTCGAGGATGCGCAGGCCGGAAAGACAGCTCAGGCTCTTGGCGTTGCGCTGGAACTTGCGGCAGGCGGCATCGCGAATGTAGGTCAGCCGCAGCGGATTGATCTTGTGCAACGGCGCCATCTTGCCGTTGGGATCCCACCATTGGTCCGACAGCCGGGAGAATTTCGCGACTTCGGCCGGATCGACCGTGCCGGCCGGACCGGAATGACTGGCGGGAGAATTTTGCTGCATGGCCATGGGGTGCGCGCGGCTCTATCGCGCCGTGATATGATTGCGGAAGTCAAGCGGCGCGGCGATGGTGTCGATGGTCTCGGCGCCCTCGCCGACGCCGCGCACCGTGACGCTGCCGTAATTCAGGATGCGGCCGAGGATGCTCTGGTTGACGTCGACGCTCTCGACCTTGTCGAGGCTCATCTCAAAGGTGCGGCGCTTGATGAATCCGGTCTTGTGCACGACGCGCAGATTGGTGACGTCGGTCTCGGTGGTCCAGCGGTGGAACCAGGCTTTCGCGGTCAGCACGAGCGCGACCACCGCCGCCACCACGGCGGCCGCCACGCACACCAGAATCAGGCTTTCCGTCGTGGTCATGCGCGACAGCACGAGCAGCACCGCGGCGACGATCCAGGCCGCGATCGCCGGCAAATAGAAGATCCAGTGGGCGTTGGTCGAATACAGCACCTTTTCGCCGGGCTGCAGGATATCGTCGATATAACGTCCCATATGCTTGCCTCAATAACTCCAGCCGCAACCGGCCCGGCCATTTCCGGCAATGGCCGGAACCGGTTGCTTGCCCGCAACCGCGCCGCTATGTATTACGCGCCTTTTGGCCGGCGCGCGCGGGTTTCCGAGCGAGCCACATTAATGACCATGTCAAGGGAATGCACCAGTCGTCATGGGCCGCCTCGTGATGAAATTCGGCGGAACATCCGTCGCCAGCATCGAGCGCATCCGCAATGTCGCGCGGCATGTGAAGCGCGAGGTCGATGCCGGCCACGACGTCGCGGTGGTGGTGTCGGCGATGGCCGGCAAGACCAATGAGCTGGTGGCATGGTGCCGCGAGGCCTCCCCGATGCACGATGCGCGCGAATACGACGCCGTGGTGGCCTCGGGCGAACAGGTTACCGCGGGCCTGCTCGCGATCGCCCTGCAGGCGATCGGCATCCAGGCCCGTTCCTGGCAGGGCTGGCAGATCCCGATCCGGACCAGCGATGCCCATGCCTCGGCGCGGATTCTCGAGATCGACGGCACCGAGCTGATCGCCCGGTTCAGGGACCGCAAGGAAGTCGCCGTGATCGCCGGCTTCCAGGGCATCAATCCGCAAACCGGGCGAATCACCACGCTCGGGCGCGGCGGTTCCGACACCTCGGCGGTCGCGGTTGCCGCCGCCATTCATGCCGACCGCTGCGACATCTATACCGACGTCGACGGCGTCTATACCACCGACCCGCGCGTGGTTCCGAAGGCGCGCCGGCTCGACAAGATCGCTTTCGAGGACATGCTGGAGCTGGCGTCGCAGGGTGCCAAGGTGCTGCAGGTCCGTTCGGTGGAACTCGGCATGGTGCACAACATGCCGGTATTCGTCCGTTCCAGTTTCGACAGGCCGGAGGATATCGACCCGCACGGCACGCCGCCGGGCACGCTGATCTGCAGCGAGGAGGAGATCATGGAGAGCCACGTCGTCACCGGCATCGCCTTTTCCAAGGACGAAGCCCAGATCTCGGTGCGCCAGATCGAGGACAAGCCCGGCGTCGCCGCCTCGATCTTCGGTCCGCTGGCGGACGCCAACATCAACGTCGACATGATCGTGCAGAACGTCTCGGAAGACGGCGCCACCACCGACCTTACCTTCACGGTGCCGGCATCGGATTACAGCCGCGCCCGCGATACCATTACCGGCGCCAAGGCCCGGATCGGCTTTGCCCGGCTCGACAGCGCCACCGACGTCGCCAAGGTCTCCGTGATCGGCAGCGGCATGCGGAGCCATGCCGGCGTCGCCGCCAAGGCGTTCGCGGCGCTGGCGGCGCGCAACATCAACATCCGCGCCATCACCACCTCGGAAATCAAGTTTTCGGTACTGATCGACGCCGCCTATACCGAACTTGCCGTGCGCACGCTGCACACGCTCTACGGCCTTGACCAGGCTTAGAAGGATTTTTCCTTAGCGCCCGCAGCATGAGGCCGCCAGAGCATGGTATCGCCTCTGGCAGGCGTTTTGCTTGGCCAACAAGCCTCAATTCGCTATACGGCCTGATGAGGCGGCCGCCGCAAACTGTGCCACCGTTCTGGCTGTCCTGATTCGGCTGAATCTCAGGCTTGCGGTCGGCGCCGAATGAATAAAATTGTAGCGTTGCGTGGACTTTACGCCAGCTCCGGCCACCCGGCGGGCTGGCCTTGCGGGGAGGATTTTAGCACATGCGGAGCGCGTCGGGAGGCCCCCGCGTCTTGCTGAGACGGCTCCGCGAAACCATGGCGGAGCAGGTCAGCGCCCAGGAAAGGCTGGACAAGATCGTGGTGCTGATCGCGGCCAATATGGTGGCCGAGGTCTGCTCGACCTATGTGCTGCGCGTCGACAACACCCTGGAACTCTACGCCACCGAAGGCCTCAACCGCGACGCCGTGCACCGCACCGTGCTGAGCGCGCATGAGGGCCTGGTCGGCCTGGTGGCGAGCGAGGCGACCCCGCTCAATCTCAACGACGCGCAAAGCCATCCGGCGTTCTCGTTCCGCCCGGAGACCGGCGAAGAGATCTACCATTCGTTCCTCGGCGTGCCGATCCTGCGCGCCGGCAATACGCTTGGCGTGCTGGTGGTGCAGAACCGCGCCAAGCGCACCTATGTCGAGGAAGAGGTCGAGGCGCTGCAGACCACCGCCATGGTACTGGCGGAGATGATCGCCTCGGGCGAGTTGTCGGCGCTGGCGCAGCCTGGTGCCGAACCGGCCGCGCGGCATTCGCTGCACAAGACCGGCGCGATCCTGTCCGATGGCATCGCGCTCGGCCATGTCGTGCTGCACGAGCCGCGCGTCGTCATCACCAACTACATCGCCGAGGACCTGCCGAAGGAAATCAGGCGGCTCGACGCCGCCCTGACCAAGCTGCGCGCCGACCTCGACCGGATGCTGGAGCGCGGCGACGTCGCCGACGGCGGCGACCATCGCGACGTGCTGGAAGCCTACCGCATGTTCGCCAATGACCATGGCTGGTCGCACAGGCTGCATGAGGCGGTCGCCACCGGCCTCACCGCGGAGGCCGCCGTCGAGCGGGTGCAGTCCGACACCCGCGCCCGCATGCTGCGTTCCACCGATCCCTATCTGCGCGACCGCCTGCACGACCTCGAGGACCTCGGCTACCGCCTGATGCGGCAACTGGTCGGGCAGGATCACGCGCCGTCGCGGGAGCAGTTGCCCGACAACGCCATCCTGATCGCGCGGGCGATGGGGCCGGCAGCGCTGCTCGACTACGACCGCAAACGACTGCGCGGCCTGGTACTGGAGGAAGGCACCGCCAATTCCCACGTCTCGATCGTGGCGCGCGCGCTCGGCATTCCCGCCGTCGGCGAGGTGCCGAATGCGCCGGGCATTGCCGACCCCGGCGACGCCATCATCGTCGACGGCACCTCGGGCTCGATCTATGTGCGGCCCTCGGCCGAGATCGAATCGGCCTATGCGGAACGGGTGCGGTTTCGCGCCAGGCGGCAGGCGCAGTATTCGGCGCTGCGCGACATGCCCTGCATCACCAAGGACGGGCAGCCGATCGAACTCATGATCAATGCCGGGCTTGCGATCGATCTGCCGCATATCGACGATACCGGCAGCGCCGGCATCGGCCTGTTCCGCACCGAACTGCAATTCATGGTCGGGCAGAGCCTGCCGCGCACCAGCGACCAGCTCGCGCTGTACCGCACGGTGCTGGACGCCGCCGGGTCGAAGCCGGTGACGTTCCGGACGCTCGATATCGGCGGCGACAAGGCGCTGCCCTATATGGAGACCGTGATCGAGGAAAATCCGGCGCTGGGCTGGCGCGCGATCCGGCTCGGGCTCGACCGGCCCGGGCTGTTGCGCGGCCAGATCCGCGCGCTGCTGCGCGCCGGCGGCGGCCGCGCCCTGCGCATCATGTTTCCGATGATCAGCGAAGTCGCCGAATTCGATCTTGCCAAGGGCATTGTCGAGCGCGAACTGACCTATCTGCGCCAGCATGGCCATGCGCTGCCCGAGCGCATCGACGTCGGCACCATGGTCGAAGTGCCGGCGCTGCTCTACCAGCTCGACGAATTGCTGGCGAAGGTCGATTTCGTCTCGGTCGGGTCCAACGACCTGTTCCAGTTCCTGTTCGCGGTCGACCGCGGCAACGCCAAGGTCTCGGAACGGTTCGACACCCTGTCGGCGCCGATCCTGCGGGCGCTGCGCCAGATCGTGCGCAAGGCCGATGCCGTCAACAAATCCGCCTCGCTGTGCGGCGAGATGGCCTCGAAGCCGATCGGTGCGCTGGCGCTGATTGCGCTTGGCTACCGCTCGCTATCGCTGTCGGCCACGGCGCATGGCCCGGTCAAGGCGCTGATCCTCGACCTCGATGCCAGCAAGGCCGCAGCGATGCTGGCGCCGCTGCTCGATGCGCCATCCGGCAAGGTGTCGATCCGGGAGAAGCTGACGGAATTCGCCGAGGCTGAAGGGTTGTCCTTGTAGCGAGGCTGTTTGCGACGCCTCCGCTGTTATTCCGCCATTCGAGACCAACCGATATGTCGATGCTCCCCGAGGCCAAACTTGATATCCTGCTGGCGCGCCATGCTGCGCTTGAGGCCGAACTGCTCGGCCAGGTGAATTCCGAGCATTACGTGCGGATCACCCGCGAGCTCGCCGAGCTCAATCCGTTGATCGAGGCGGTGAAAGCCTATCGCGCCAGCTCCCGGGAAATCGCCGATATCGAGGCGCTGATCGCCGATCCCGCAACCGAGCCCGAGATGCGCGGCATGGCCGAGGCCGAACGCGACATATTGGCCGCGCGCAGCGTCGAGCTGGCGCAGCAGATCCGCGTGGCGCTGCTGCCCAAGGACGCCATGGACGACCGCAACGTGGTGCTGGAAATCCGCGCCGGCACCGGCGGCGACGAGGCCGCGCTGTTCGCCGGCGACCTGTTCCGGATGTACGAGCGCTTCGCGGCCCTGCAGGGCTGGAAGGTCGAGGTGGTTTCCGCCAGCGAAGGCACCATGGGGGGCTTCAAGGAAATCGTCGCCGAAGTGCGCGGCCGCGGCGCGTTCGCCCGGCTGAAATTCGAGTCCGGGGTGCATCGGGTGCAGCGCGTGCCCGACACCGAGACCCAGGGTCGCATCCACACCTCGGCGGCAACCGTCGCGGTATTGCCGGAGGTCGAGGAGGTCGACGTCGAGATCAAGAGCGACGACCTGCGGATCGAGACCATGCGCTCGCAGGGTGCCGGCGGCCAGCATGTCAACAAGACCGAATCGGCGATCCGCATCACCCATATTCCGACCGGCATCGTGGTGAACATGCAGGACAGCCGCTCGCAGCACAAGAACCGCGCCTCGGCGATGAACATCCTGCGTTCGCGCATCTATGACGCCGAGCGCCAGCGCATCGACGCGGCGCGCTCGGCGGACCGCCGCGAGAAGGTCGGATCGGGAGATCGCTCCGAGCGCATCCGCACCTATAATTTTCCGCAAGGACGCGTCACCGACCATCGCATCAACCTCACGCTTTACAAGCTGCCGCAGGTGATCGCCGGCGAGGCGCTCGGCGAACTGGTCGACGCGCTGACGACCGAGCATCAGGCCGCGCAGCTCGCCGCCCAGGGCGCGGCGGCGTGAGCCAGGCCTTTGCCGGGCAGACCATTGAGACCGCGCGGCGCGCGCTGACAGCGCGGCTGCGCGCCCATGCCGTCGATTCGGCTGAACTCGAGGCGCGGCTTCTCGCCGGCGCGGCGCTCGGTCTCGATCTCACCGCGATGGTGACGGCGGCGGCGCGGCCCCTCAGCACGATCGAGGCCGCGCAACTTGAGGATATGGCACGGCGCCGGCTGGCCGGCGAGCCGGTCGCGCGCATCCTCGGCCGCAAGGAATTCTGGGGCTTGCCGCTGCAGCTATCGGCGGCGACGCTGGTGCCGCGACCCGATACCGAAACGGTGGTCGAACTGGCGCTTCAGATGCTGCGCGCCACCGGCGAGCCGAAGCGGCGGTGGCGCATCGCCGACATCGGCACCGGGTCGGGCGCGATCTTGCTGGCGCTGCTGTCGGAATGGCCTGACGCCACCGGGGTGGGAACCGACCTCAGCGCCGGCGCGCTGCAGACCGCGCGCAGCAACGCGGTGCGCCTCGGATTCGCAGCGCGCGCGGCGTTCGTCGCCTGCGATCTCGCCGCCGCGCTGTCGGGGCCGTTCGACCTGGTGGTGTCGAATCCGCCCTATGTCCGCTCCGCCGACATCGCGGGTCTTGCCATCGAGGTCCGTGCGCACGACCCGCATCGTGCGCTGGATGGCGGTGCGGACGGACTCGACGCCTACCGCGCGCTGATCCCGCAGGCGACCCGGCTGCTGGCGCCGGGCGGCGCCCTGGTCGTGGAGGTGGGCCACGGCCAAAGCGACTATGTTGAACAATGGATGAAAGCGGCCGGGCTAAAGCGCGAGAACCCTCCCAAAGCCGATCTGGCAGGCATTCCGCGGGCGGTGGCGGGCCGAAAATTGCCGCGATAAAGCCCGATTGGAATGCAAAAAAACCTCTTGGATTATTCCCCCGGAGCGACTACGTTCCGCCCACAACATCGGTCCAGGGTTGCTGGCCCCGTAGATGCTGCGGGTGGAGGCCAGAGTTCTCACAGCGAGAGCCCGCCCCGAGGGAAAAGGTTCCAAAACGCAGGTCTAATCGAGCGCGATGGCCATAGAGAGCTGCGCTGCTCCTGACCGCAAAGCGAACGAAAGCCTGATATTGCGCTTGAAAACTCACGCAAGAAACCTGGGCTTGTTTTGGCAGGCGAGATGATTTGATACGGCCGGCGGCGTACGCCGGGCCGGTGGGGAACGCGTTTTTGTCGACCGCGACATACGGCACCTTCTGTACGGAATTGGACGGCGTTGCGAATCGGGGCGCGTGATGCGCGCCGGACCGGGCGAGGCGGCCATCACGGCCGCAATCTAACTTCACTTCAAGGTTGATAACTTCAGGGCTGGAATAAAGGCACGATATGAGAAACGGTCAGAACAACAACAAGCGGATGCGCAACCGGAACAACAACAATAACAATAACAATAACAACAACCGGCGCGGCCAGAATCCGATGACCCGGGTGTTCGAATCCAACGGACCCGACATCAAGATCCGCGGCACCGCCTCCCACGTGGCGGAAAAATACGTGCAGCTTGCGCGCGACGCGCGCAGCTCGGGAGATCCGGTGGCCGCCGAGAACTACTATCAGCATGCCGAGCATTATTTCCGCCTGATTGCCGCCGCCCAGGAGCAGTTCCGGCAGAACCAGCCGCAGCCGCGCGGCGACAACGAAATGCCTTCCGAGGAAGGCGACGACGACAGCGAGAGCTTTTCCAATTTCGGCCAGGAGCCCGGCTTCGTCCCGGCACAGCCGCAGCCTTTCGTGCCGCGCGACAACAATCCGCGCGACTTCCAGCGCGAGGGCCAGCCGTACCAGCGCGAGCAGCAGCAGCCGCCGCGCGAACACAACAGCAACTACCGTGAGCAGCATCGCCAGCAGCCGCCGTTTCAGCCACAGCCGCAGCAACAACCGCAGCCGCAGCCACAGCCGATGATGACCGACAATGACAGCGTCGATCGGCTGCCGTCGTTCATCACCGGAAGTCAGCAGCCTCAGGTCAACGGCCCCGGCGGGTTTGAAGGCAATGGCGGCGAGCGTTTTCCCCGCCGCCGCCGACGGCCGCACGGCCCCCGTCCCGAAAACGTCGCCGCGCCGGCGACGCCCGGTGACGATTTCAATCCGGGCAACGAATAGCTCGGCGGAGCCGCGCTCGGCACATCTCGTCGCGGCGCGCGTTGGACGTAGTCTGGTTATCCCCTCGCCGTCGATGTCGGTACCAGCACCGGCTGCAACGCTGGAATGAGCCGCGTGCGTTCGCGGTGTGCCGGGATCGCGCGATAGACCTGCTTGGTCGCTTCCACGATATGGACGCCGGCGAATGGCAGCGACAGCGCCGCGCCGGCGCGCTCCCACGCCATGGCCGAGCGCAGGAACCAGCTACCCGCGACCGGCGGCACGAACAGCGCCTCGCCCCACGCCGTCGGCGTAAACCAGGTCTGCCGCAGCAATTGCGTGATCTGCGAGCGCGAATAGGGCCGGCCGTGGCCGAACGGCGTGGTGTCGGTGCGGGTCCACACCCCGCGCCGGTTCGGGATCACCGCCATCACCCGGCCGGATGGCGCCAGCACGCGCCACACCTCCCGCAGCAGCCCTTCCGGGTCGTCGGACATTTCCAGCGCATGGACCAGCAGGACGCGATCGACCGCGGCATCCGGCAGCGGCAGCGAAAATTCGTCGACCAGGGTGGCAAGGGTGGGCCGCGCGGTCGGCCATTTCAGCACGCCCTGCGCCGCCGGCATGAAGGCGATGCAGCGCTCGCTGTTTTGGCGAAACAGGCCGAGATAGGGGGTGGGATAGCCGAGGCCCAGCACCCGCTGGCCCTGTGCGTCGGGCCAGCACGCCTGGATGCCGCGATTGATCAGCCGCCGCGCCACGATGCCGAGGCGCTGCGAATAGAAGTCGCGGAGATCGATGACATCGATGGTCATGGGGTCCAATCTAACACGCGGGCGATCAGCGTTGCGCGGTGAAAATCGGATTGCCGATTCGCCGTTAACGCCATATTTCATCCCTATATGGGGCCGTGTGGGCGGCCTCGCCGCATCCGGATCAGGAGATATCATGGCTGCCGAAATTCGCTTGTTTCCCTGCCTCACCGACAATTTCGGGTATCTGATCCACGATCCCGCGACCAAGGCGACGGCGTCGGTCGATGCCCCTGAGGCGGCGCCGATCATCCAGGCGCTGCAGCGCGAGGGCTGGACCCTGACGGACATTCTCATCACCCATCACCACGGCGATCATGTCGGCGGCGTCGCCGAACTGAAACAGAAATACCGATGCCGGGTGGTCGCGCCGCACGACAAGTCCGCTGAGATCGCCAATGTCGATCTGCGCGTCGCCCAGGGCGACGTCGTCAAGGTCGGCAGCCTGCTGGCACGGGTGCTTGAAACGCCGGGGCATACGCTCGATCACATCAGCTACGTGTTCGATAACGAGAAGGCGGTGTTCGCCGCCGACACGCTGTTTTCGATCGGTTGCGGACGGGTGTTCGAAGGCAACTATCCGATGATGTGGGACTCGCTGTTGAAGCTGCGCGTGCTGCCGGACGATTTCCGACTCTATTGCGGCCACGAATATACCGCCGCCAACGTCAAATTCGCGCTCACCATCGAACCCGACAATGCGGCCTTGAAGGCGCGCGCCGAGGAAGTGACGCGGCTGCGCGCGGCCGGCAAGCCGACGGTTCCGACCCTGCTCGGCGAGGAGAAAAAGGCCAATGTGTTCCTGCGTGCCGACGATCCGGCCGTCATCGCCAGCGTCCGCATGAAGGGCCGCAGCGCCGCCGAGGTGTTCGGCGAACTGCGCGAACGCAAGAACAAGTCCTGATGAGCGCGACGCCGGCCGCGGCCGAGATCATCGCGCGGCTTGCGTTGCAGCCGCATCCCGAGGGCGGCCATTATCGCGAGACCTTTCGCGATGCGCTGGACAGCAATGGGCGCCCGCTCTGCACCGCGATCTATTTCCTGCTGGCACGCGGCGAACGCTCGCACTGGCATCGCATCGACGCCATCGAGATCTGGCACCATTACGCCGGCAGCGCCCTGTGGCTACAGATCGCCGATCATGACGGCGGCCGCCGCATCCGGCTCGGCGCCGATCTGGCCGCGGGCGAGGCGCCGCAGGCGATCGTCCCGGCGCAGGCCTGGCAGGCCGCCGAGAGCACCGGCGACTGGACGCTGGTGGGATGCACCGTCGCCCCGGGCTTCGACTTCGCGACGTTCGAACTGGCGCCAAAGGGTTGGACGCCGGCGAGTTTTCGGTAGCGCCTCGATCGTCATCGCGAGGAGCGCAAGCGAAGCAATCCATATAGGCTGTCATTCCCGGGCGATGCGAAGCATCGAACCCGGAATCTCGAGATTCCGGGTTCGCGCCGAGGCGCGCCCCGGAATGACAGCGAGCGATGGATTGCCTGGGCCGCGCGAGCCCCTTTACAATGACTACTTCCAGACCATGTCCTTCGCCGCGATCAAACCGCCGCCGGCGATCAGCACCGCCGCGATGGCGATCGCGATACTGGGCCTGGCAAAGCCTGCCAGCATCAGGAACGCGGTCGACAGCAGCGGCGTTGCGTAGGATGCGGCGCCCAGCACCCGGATGTCGCCACGCTTCATGCCGATATCCCAGGCATAAAACGCCGCTCCGACCGGACCGATCCCCAGTGCCGCGATCGCGAGCCATTGCGCCGCGGTGTCCGGCCAGACCGTCGCCTCGACCATCCCGTGCACCAGCGCCGCGAGCAGCGCCGTCGCCAGGCAAAAGCCGGCGACCGCATCGGTCGGTACTGTTTTGAGCTTGCGCGACATCACCGAATAGGCCGCCCACACGAAGGCGGCGACAAACGCCGCGATCAGCCCGGGCAACTGGCCGGGGGCAAAGCCGCCGCTGCGATTGCCGGCGAACAACAATACGGTGCCGGCCAATCCCAGTAGCGCCCCGATGATATGGTGCGGCGCCAGCCTTTCGCCCGGCAACAGCGATGAGAACAAAACGATCAGCAGCGGCCATAGATAGTTCAGCAGACCGGCTTCAGCCGGCGGTGCAAAGCGCAAGGCCAGGAAATACAGCGCGTGATAGCCGAACAATCCGCCGATCCCGACCATCCAGGCGAGCGGCGACTGCCGCAAGGCGCGCGCCGCGCCCGGCCGGCCGATCCAGGTCAGGAAACCGACCGCCGCGCCGATCGCAAACGTCATCGCCGCCAGTTGAAAGGCCGGCGTGGTCCCGGTTGCGACCGTGAGCACCGCGAGCAGCGACCACATCAGGATCGCGGTCAGCCCGATCAACGTGGCGGTGCGCGGGGTCATCCTCGATCGTCATTCCGGGGCGCGAGGGAACCGAGCGAACCCGGAATCTCGAGATTCCGGGTCCACGCGAAGACGCGTGTCCCGGAATGACCGCGTCAAATCACGCGTGATACTGGCCGCCATTCACGGTCAGCGTCGAGCCCGTGATGAAGCCGGCATCGTCGGCCGCGAGGAAAACCACGCTGCGCGCGATCTCCTCCGGCTCGCCCAGGCGGTTGACCGGAATCAGCGGCAGGATGCTCTTCTCCAGCACCTCCTTCGGCACCGCCTGCACCATTTCGGTGTTGATGTAGCCGGGACAGATCACGTTGACGGTGATGCCGGCCTTGGCGTTTTCCAGCGCCAGCGCCTTGGTGAAGCCGATGTCGCCGGCCTTGGCCGCGGAATAATTGACCTGTCCGAACTGGCCTTTCTGGCCGTTGACCGAAGAGATGTTGATGACGCGGCCGAATTTTCGGGCGCGCATGCCCTCGATCACCTGGCGCGTCATGTTGAACAGCGAACCGAGATTGGTGTTGATCACGGCATTCCATTGATCAAGCGTCATCTTGTGGAACGCGCCATCCTTGGTAATCCCGGCATTGTTGACGAGGACATCGACCGGGCCGAGTTCGGCCTCGACCTTCTTGACCCCTGCGGTGCAGGCCTCGAACGAGCTGACGTCCCATTTGTAGACGGGGATGCCGGTCTCGGCCTTGAACTTCTCCGCCGCCGTGTCGTTGCCGGCGTAACTCGCCGCGACCTTGTAGCCGGCGTTCTTCAGCGCCTTGCTGATCGCAGCACCGATACCCCGCGTCCCCCCCGTCACCAATGCAACCCGTGCCATGTCGAATTCCTCCGTGGTCGTTTTTATGAGCCGGAACGATCCAGGCCTTTTGAAAGCGTCGTCCAGATGGAAATGCCCGGCGCGAGACCGGGCATTCCATTTCTATCAGCGTCATCCGAAGTTGACAGATGATCTTTTCATCATTCAGCCCATCCGGCTGCCGTTTGTTCAATCGCGTGCAATGCACATCGCGATGCCCATGCCGCCGCCGATGCACAGCGTGGCGAGGCCCTTTTTGGCATCGCGTTTCTGCATTTCATGCAGCAGCGTCACCAGCACCCGGGCGCCGGAGGCTCCTACCGGATGGCCGATCGCGATGGCGCCGCCGTTGACATTGACCTTCGAGGTATCCCAGCCGAGGTCCTTGTTCACCGCGCAGGCCTGGGCGGCGAAAGCCTCGTTGGCCTCGATCAGATCGAGGTCGCCGACATTCCAGCCGGCCCTCTTCAGCGCGGCACGGGACGCCGGGATCGGCCCTGTACCCATGATCTTGGGATCGACGCCGGCCTGGCCCCAGGACACGATGCGGCCGAGCACCTTGCGGCCTTCCTTGGCCGCCTGTTTCGCGGTCATCAGCACCACCGCGGCGGCGCCGTCATTGATGCCGGAGGCGCTGCCCGCGGTCACGGTGCCGTCCTTCTCGAACGCCGGCTTGAGCTTGGCCATCGCGTCGAGGGTGGCGCCGTGGCGCGGATATTCATCGTCGCTGACGACGATATCGCCCTTGCGCGACTTGATGGTGACCGGGACGATCTCGTCCTTGAACCTGCCGGCCTTCTGCGCCGCCTCGGCCTTGTTCTGCGAGGCGACAGCGAACTCGTCCTGCTGCGGCCGTGTGATCTGGTACTGCCGGGCGACGTTCTCGGCGGTGTTGCCCATGTGGTAGCCGTTGAAGGCGTCCCACAGCCCGTCCTTGATCATGGTGTCGACCAGTTCAACGCCGCCCATCTTGACGCCGCCGCGGAGGTATTGCGCGTGCGGGGCCATGCTCATGGATTCCTGGCCGCCGGCGACGACGATTTCGGAATCGCCGTTGAGCAGCGCCTGATAGCCCAGCGCCACGGTGCGCAGGCCCGAGCCGCA
This sequence comes from uncultured Alphaproteobacteria bacterium, assembly GCA_963748165.1. Taxonomy (GTDB): domain Bacteria; phylum Pseudomonadota; class Alphaproteobacteria; order Rhizobiales; family Xanthobacteraceae; genus Bradyrhizobium. The sequence continues at coordinate 52,939 of CAVVIM010000002.1, read as the reverse complement.
GAGCTGATTGACGCCCCAGGCCGGGCTTTCCACCGGGATGCCGGCCGCGATCGAGGCCTGGCGGGCCGGGTTCTGGCCCTGCGCGGCGGTCAGGATCTGGCCCATGATCACCTCGGACACGCGGCCCGGCTCGATGCCGGCACGCTCGAGCGCGGCCTTGATGGCGACGGCACCGAGATCGTGGGCAGGCAGGGTGGCGAACGCGCCGTTGAAACTGCCGACCGGGGTGCGGGCGGCACTGACGATGACGACATCGTCTGACATGGACATCTCCTGGGCTTGAGCAATTGGATGGCGGGCGGCCGGATGGCGGGCCTGTCTCTCGGCTCTATCCTGTTAACCTATGCATAAAGTGTCAATCGGCCAGAGGAGCGAAATCACGCCGCGGCGCACTCAAAATCGCCTGCCGGCTGTTTTGTCAGCAATGCCGATGCCTTGGAATTAACCGTGGCGCACAAAACGGTAGCCGAACCGCATTGAAAATGCTTACTTTGCTGCGTTGCGTTGCTCGTTAGCCCGGCGGCGGTGCCGCCGGGTTCCCGTCCTCGGTGTGCATATGTGAGCCCATGGCGAAAACTGACCAACCCACCACCATCAAGAAATACGCGAACCGGCGGCTCTATAATACCGGCACCAGCACCTATGTGACGCTCGAGGATCTCGCAGCCATGGTGAAGGAGGGCGAGGACTTCCTCGTCTATGACGCCAAGACCGGCGACGACATCACCCGCTCGGTGCTGGCGCAGATCATCTTCGAACAGGAAAACAAGGCCGGTCAAAATTTGCTGCCGACCACTTTCCTGCGGCAACTGATCCGGTTCTACGGCGACAGCATGCAGATGGTGGTGCCGAGATATCTTGAACAGGCGATCGACACGCTGACGCGCGAGCAGGAAAAATTCCGCAAGCAGTTGACCAATACATTCAGCGGGACACCGTTCGCGCCGCTTGAAGAGCATGTCCGCCGCAACATGGAATTGTTTCAGCAGACCTTTTCGATGTTCAAGCCGTTCGCGGCGCCGCGCGCCGGGATGATCGCCGCGGAACCGGAGAAAATCCCGGAGCCCGCCGCGACGGAAGACAACATCGACGATCTTCGCCGCCAGATGAAGGAGATGCAGGACCGCCTCGAGCGCATGTCGAAAGAGCCGAAGAAGGAAGAGTGAGGCGGAGCGGCCAACAACCGGCGTCAGCCCGCCGCCGGCAACGCCGACTCGATCGGCCTCTGCCACGGGCGATCCGAGGATGCGAGCCCGATCAGGCGCCCCTGGATGTAGTCACAGCCCCATGCCTGCAGCATGGCCGCCGACTGGTCGTCCTGAACCCATTCCGCGACCGTCTTGATTTGCAGCCGGCGCGCCAGGTCGATCAGCGTCTGCACGAAGGCGCGGTCATCGGCCGAGCGCGCGATGTTCTGCACGAAGGCGCCATCGATCTTGACAATATCGACGCCGAGCTTGCGCAGATTCCGGAACGAGGTGTAGCCGGCGCCAAAATCGTCGATCGCGATCCGGCTGCCGAAGTTTTTCAGCCGGGTGACAAACCCGCGGACATCGTCGATGTCCTGGATCGCGACGGTCTCGGTGATTTCGACGATCAGCCGCGAGCCGACGCCGGGATAGGTCCGCATCAGCGCTTCGATCGAATTCCACCAGTCCCGATCCATCGTGGTATCCGGCGAGATGTTGAGGCTGAGCTGCACCTCCGGTGACGCCGCGAGCTCGGCGACCACCAGTTCCAGCACGCGGTGATCGACCAGGCGGATCAGGCCGAGCTTCTCCGCCACCGGAACGATATCCGGCGCGAGCAGGACCTGCCCGTCATCCTGTTCCATGCGGATCAGGCATTCGTAGAACGAGGCCTTGCGCGAGCGCGCTTCCACCACCGGTTCGAACGCCATCACCATCCGCCGTTCGTTGAGCGCGGTGACGATCTCGTCGGTGACGCGGATATTGACGCGGCGCTGGGCGTCGCGCTGGACGTTCGGACGCCACAACCCCAGCGACCCGGCGTGGCGTCGCTTCGCCGCATCGAGCGTCTCCTGGGCGCGGTTGACCGCCTCTTCGGCGTCGCGCGCATGGCGCGGTACGCTGACTGCGCCGATCGATGCGGTGATCGAGACCGGACCGGATTTGGTCGGCACCACCTCGTCGCGGATGCCGGCCAGAAACCGCTCGGCGGCGACATTGGTGTCGTCGACGGTGCAGTTCTTCAGCACCACCCCGAACTTGTTGCCGGAGAAGCGGCCGAGCACGTCGCCGGCGCGCAGCCGCGCGCGGATGCGCCTCGCCGTTTCCGAGATCACCGCGTCGGCGACGTCGAAGCCGAAGGCGTCGTTGATGCGCGACAGATGATCGATGCCGATCAGCATGAAGGCAAAGGACGAACGGAACCGGATGGCCTCCTCGATGGCCTCGGCCAGCGCCGCGATGAGATGGGTTCGATTGAGCTCGCCGGTCAGCGGGTCATGCCGCGACAGCCGTACGAGCTGCTCGTCGCGGGCGTGACGTTCGTTGTCGCGCCGGACAATGCCTTGGGCGCGGACCGGCTTGCCGTCGGCGCCGGCGAACCACACGCCGGACTCCTCGATCCAGAGCATGGGCGCGGCTGCGCTGGTGCGCACGCCATATTCGATCCGGTATGGCGCGCCGCCGGGTTCCCGGGCGAGCGGTGAGGCGGTCAGCGCGTCCAACCGGATCGACCGCTCCGGCTCGATCAGCCTGGAAAGCGCCGCGCCGCTTGCCAGCGCCGCGGCGGGAATGTCCGGAAAGACCGAACTCAAATGGTCGCTCCAGACGATCACGTCGGCCGCAATGTCCCACACAAAGGCGGCCTGCCCGAGCGACGCGAGGATGGTCGAAGCCTGTGGAACAGCGGGGTTCAAGGTCGCCTCGTTTCGGGACACGGCCGGTTAGTTCTCGGACCACGTCAGGTACTGCGACCCTACGCGAAGTTGATAAATAATTTGGAAACCACGTTCGACGGCCGCCCGGAACCAATCGGCACCCACCGGCATGACACTTGCGAGGCAGGAGGTCAGAGGGACGTTTCGTCCCGAAATGAGACAGATCCATGCCAGGCGACGACCGAACAGAGCCGACCAAGGACAATGGCCTCCTCATGGAGGGAAGGCCCGCCTGCGTTGCGCTGGTGCCTGTGGTCCAGGCGGCACCATGGTCACGCATTCCGAGTCGGGAATTGCCCCGACCCAATTCCACCTTCCTCACGCATCTGATCGCGACCGCCGAGCATATGCCGCAAACCCGCAGCCTGCGGCGCGCAACTGCCTTTGATGCCCAGGCCGCCTACCACGCGAACCAGCATCGGGCCGAGCCGACCCGGCTGCGGACACGGCAAGTGATGTGAACCAGAGGCTCTGATCGCGCAGAATCGTGGACGCGTCTAATGCGGCGGCGGGTCCGGCGCGGCCGACGAGCCACTGCCGGGGCCGGGCTGCAATCGTGGCGATGGGACTTCCGGCGACGGGGCATGGGACACGACCTCGACGCCGGGATGCGCGGGCGTCGGCTCAGGGTGATCGCGCAGCACCGATTCCGCGACAGACGCGGCCGCCGGCATCGACGAGGCGGGCGCCGCCGGGGCCGGTAGGGGTTCAGGCACAGGCTCGGGGGCCGGCGCGGCGGATCTGCCGGCCGCACGCCGCGAGGCCGCAGCGCCCGCCGCCACCGGCGCGCCGCGCCGTGCGCGCAAGGCGATGCCCGACAGGAAATCCACCAGCGCGAGCAGCGTCAGCAAGCAATAGGTCGAGCTGCCGAACCGCGGCCATAGCAGAAATTCGGTCGCCGCAGCGCCAAACACGACCAGGGAAAGCAGATGATCGGTGAGGTATTTCGCGCCCGGACGGGCGCCCTTGATGACTTCGAGCAGCAACAGCAGGATGCCGAGCGCCAGCAGCATGTCGCTCAAGGTCACCGGCCATCCGGCGCCCGACATCAAGGTCACCGTCAGCAACGGATCGGCGAAAGAAACGCCGGGCATCAGGAAGACGATGATGTTGTAGATCGCCAGTGGAATCAGAAGCAGCGGAAAACCGACCATGGACATCGGCGAGGCCTTCTTTTCGAGCGCGCGAACCGGGACGTTCTCAGGCGAGCCATCGGGTTCGCCGCAGCGAAACCGTCTTTACCGCACTCGTTGGCCGAATTCAGGCAGCAAGCGGCGTCCATTCCATTGGGCGCCGAAGACCGCGACAGGCGCGGCCCCGCGCGGCTCGCGCGCTGATCCGGGATCGGGACGGCGGCGACCCGCCGCCAAATTCGCGGCGCGCTTCGGTCAGGATTCCTTCTTGGTCTTCAGCACTTGCCGGCCCTTATACATGCCGGTCTTCAAATCGAGGTGATGCGGACGGCGCAATTCGCCGGAATCCTTGTCCTCGGCATAGGTCGGCTTCTTCAGCGCATCCGCCGAGCGGCGCATGCCTCGCCGCGAGGGCGATGTTTTTCTTCGGGGAACGGCCATCTCGGTGTCCTCTAGGGGTGTTGTCGGAGGCATCGTCCGTGTGGCGGACGGCCGATGCGCCTGGGCGCAGGCTGAAATGCCGATAAGGCCGCGCTTATAGAGGATGGACTGACCCAAGGCTAGGTTCAAAATAGGCCCAAAGGGCTCAATATCCGCGATTTTCGCGCCAGCAATGCTGCAGGTCCGGAGCCTGCGCCCGCGCCACATAGATCCCGGCGAGACGCCGCACCCCTGGGCCGGGGTTGCGGGCGCTGCGCCTGACCGGATTGGGCAGGATCGCCGCCAGCAGCGCCGCCTGGCGCGGCGACAGGCTGGAGGCCGGACGGCCGAAGGCATAGGCCGCGCCCGCCTGCGCGCCGAACTGTCCCGATGGCCCAAGCTCGGCGACGTTCAGATAAATCTCCAGAATCCGCTGCTTCGGCAACACCAGGTCGATCCACAGCGCCAGCGGGAACTCAAGCGCCTTGCGGACCACGCTGCGGCCAGGCCACAGGAACAGGTTCTTCGCGACCTGCTGGGTGATGGTCGAGCCGCCGCGGCTCACCTCGCCCTCCTCCGCGTCGTCCACCACCTCGCGCACCGCGTCCCAGTCGATGCCATGGTGGCTGCAGAACTTGGCATCCTCGGAGCCGACCACCGAACGCGGCAGCCACGGCGAGATCGCGCTGAAATCGACCCATTGCCGCGACACCGGCGCGCCGGACAGCCAGCGCCAGGCCATCAGGGTCGAGACCGGATGGCCTGCGCGATACAGCGGCGCCAGCAGATAGGGCAGCAGCAGCACGGCCAGCAAAATCAGCAATAAATTTCGGACAAGGCGCAAATCTGATGTTTCTGGTTCGGCACGGCGCCATCCATGCACCGGCAACAGCGATATCTCCATGACAATTCCGGCTTTTCCAGCACTTTTAGGGCGCCGGCGGCTCGGAATTGACGAAGCCGGTGCCATAACCGATTGTCCGGCCAACTCGATGGGGAGCAGCTTTTGATGACGACCGGCACTGCACGACCCGACTTCGCGACCCGGCTGGACCGCACCGCCGACGACACCGAGGCCCTGCTGGCCCGGCTGTTGTCCGATGCACTGCTGCCCGACGAAATCGCGCGCCCCAGACGGCTGATCGAGGCGATGCGGTATTCGAGCCTCGGCGGCGGAAAGCGACTGCGACCGTTCCTGGTGGTCGAAAGCGCAGCCGTGTTCGGCGTTCCGCGCGACGCCGCCCTGTTGGCCGGCGCCGCGCTCGAATGCATCCACTGCTATTCGCTGATCCATGACGACCTGCCGGCGATGGACAACAGCGATCTGCGTCGCGGGCGGCCGACCCTGCACAAGGCCTATGACGACGCCACCGCGATCCTTGCCGGCGACGCGCTGCTGACGCTGGCCTTCGACATCATCACCCGCGACGAAATCCACCGCGATGCCGGTGTACGGTTGCTGCTCACGCGTGCACTGGCCCGCGCCGCCGGCATCGGCGGCATGGCCGGCGGCCAGATGCTCGACCTTGCCGGGGAAGGACGGTTCGGTGACCGCGAGCCGGTCGACGTCGCCCGCCTGCAGCAGATGAAGACCGGCGCGCTGCTGCGCTATGGCTGCGTCGCCGGAGCGATTCTCGGCCAGGCCACGCCAAATCAATATCAGGCGCTCGACGATTACGGCCGCGCACTCGGCGAAGCCTTCCAGATCGCCGACGACCTGCTCGACGTCGAGGGCGACGCCGCCGCGCTCGGCAAGCAGACCGGTCAGGACGCCGCGCTCGGCAAGACCACCTTCGTCACCCAGCTTGGCATCGGCGGCGCCAAGCAGCGCGTGCGCGACCTGTTGACCCGCGCCGACGCCGCGCTGTCGATCTTCGGTGCCAGGGGCGAGGTGCTGCGCGCGGCCGCGCGATTCGTCGCCGAGCGCAAGAACTGACGACGCCGATGGCGGGCAAGGAAACCGAAGATCCTTTTGTTACCCGCTACCGGAAGATGTCGAAGCCGGTGCGCGTGGTCTATGCGCGACCGCGCACGTTCTTCTCGCTCGCGATCGGGATCGCGACGTTCTTGCTGCTGCCGGCCGCGCTGCGGCCGGTGACGCGGGCGCTGCTCGGCTGGGATGTCGCGATCGCGGTCTATCTGCTGCTGGTCTACACCATGGTGGTGCACAGCGGGTTATCGCATATCCGGCGCAATGCGGTGTTGCAGGACGACGGCCGCTTCCTGATCCTGCTGGTGACCGCGATCGGCGCCTTCGCCAGCATCGCCGCCATCGTGTTCGAACTCGGCGCCTCGCACCACAGCGTGCCGGAACTGTCGCTGGCGACGGTGACGATCGCGCTGTCATGGGCCGCGGTGCACACCACCTTCGCGCTGCACTACGCGCATGAATACTACCGCGGCGCCAAGCCCGGCGGCCTGCAGTTTCCAAGCGGCGACCAGCACGACAGCGCCGACTACTGGGACTTTGTGTATTTCTCGTTCGTGATCGGCATGACCGCGCAGGTCTCCGACGTCGGCATTACCGACAAGACCATCCGCCGCACCGCGACCGTCCACGGCATCATCTCGTTTGTCTACAACACCGCGCTGGTCGCCCTGATGGTCAACATCGCCGCAAGCGCGATCTAGGCCTGTTGGGTTCGACGCAGCCGGGCGAAATGGCGCATTTCAGTTACAGATCTGAACGTTGCCGCCAGTGCCACCCGCTTCTCGGCGTGGGCCGGCTGGCACGCCAGCAGCACGGCCGCGGCGAGTCAGAACAGGCACCGCGCTGAACCGAAACGCAGTGTTGGAAATCCCGGCAAATTCATCATCACGCTTTCCGACGCCGATCGCTTTATAGCATCGGTGCTACCCTACCAGAAGTCCGTACCGCGGCTTTGTGAGCCAAATCACGAAGGCGCCGACCCCGGGGGATGCGGACAAGGAACGGCTTTTGATGTAAATTGGCCTTCATTCCCGGACGCGGGCGATCCGCGCTCCCAAGCCAGTCCGAACCGGCTGTAACTGCACCTCGGGAGCAAGCCCATGAGTCATGACCGTTCCAGTGTCGAAGCCGTGGTCCGTCAGTATTTCGACGGCCTGTATGAGGGCAATGCCGACAAGCTTGGCGAGGTCTTCCACCCGACCGCCGACCTGCGCTGGCTGGAAAAAGGCGAGCTGCAGGTTCTCACCGTTCCGGACTGGCTCGACCGCGTCAGGAAGCGGCCATCCGCCAAGGCCGAAGGCAAGCCCCGCGAGGATGTCATCGTGACCATCGACCGTTCCGACGAATCCACCGCATTCATCAAGGTACGCTGCCAATTGCCGCCGCGCTATTTCACCGATTATCTGGTGGCGATGAAACTCGCCGACGGCTGGCGAATCGTCTCGAAATCGTATCGCTACGACCTCCGCGACTGACGGCTGCCACATTGACCTCGCCGGACTTCCGCGCCAAGTGAGAGGCGGAGGAACCGGGGACCCGTGGAAGCCAGATTTCAGATATTTTTGGTTCTGCTCGCGGCGCTGGCGGGAACCGCTTTGCTGGCACGGCGGATCAACGTCGCGCCGGCCATCCTGCTGCTGCTGACCGGCATCGCGCTCGCCTTCGTGCCGGGCATGCCGTCGCTGGAATTGCCGCCGGAACTGGTGCTGCTGGTGGTGTTGCCGCCGCTGATCTATTCGGCGAGCGTCGCCATGAGCTGGCGCGAATTCAAATCCAACCTGCGTCCGATCATCCTGCTGGCGGTCGGCTGCGTGATCTTCACGGCGTTCGCGGTCGCCGCCGCGACGCATTATCTGATCGGCCTGCCGTGGAATGTCGGCTTCCTGCTCGGTGCCATCGTCGCGCCGCCGGACGTGGTGGCGCCGCTGGCGATCGCCCGCAAGCTCGGACTGCCGCGCCGGATCCTGGTCGTCCTCGAGGGTGAGGGGCTGGCGAACGACGCCACCGCGCTGATCCTCTACCGTTTCGCGGTGGTGGCGATTTCAACCGGCCTGTTTTCATTGCCGAAAGCGGCGGGCACGTTTGGCGCCATCATCGCCGGCGAGCTGCTGTTCGGCGCCGCCGTCGGCTGGCTCAGCCTGAGGGCGCGCCATCGTGCGCGCGATCCGCAGATCGAGATCACGCTGTCGCTGATCACACCCTATGTCGCCTATTGGGTGCCCGAACATTTTGGCGGCTCCGGCGTGATCGCCACCGTCGCCTGCGGGCTTTATATGAGCTGGAACGGACCGCTATTGATCTCGTCGGCGACGCGGCTGCAGGGCATCTTCTTCTGGGACCTGGTGATTTATCTGATCGAGGGCCTGCTGTTCCTGCTGACCGGATTCCAGATGCGGTCGCTGTTCGAGAAATCCAAGGCCTTCCCGCTGGGCGACATCCTGTTCGCCACGGCGCTGGTCGCCGTCATCATTGTCGTCGCGCGCTTTGCCTGGGTCTATCCGGCAACCTATTTGCCGCGGCTGTTGAACAAACGGCTGCGCGAACGCGATCCCTCGCCGCCCTGGCAATGGGTGTTCATCCTCGCCTTCACCGGGGTGCGCGGCGCGGTCTCGCTGGCGGCGGCACTGGCCATCCCGTTCGCGCTTCCGAACGGCGAAGGCTTTCCATATCGCGACCTGATCCTGTTTTGCAGCTTCGGCGTCATCTTCATCACCCTGGTCGGACTTGGCCTCGGCCTGCCGTGGGTGGCGCGGTGGCTCGGGGTCGCCGAGGCCGGGCGCGCCGAACACGTCGCGGAACTCGAGGCGGAGATCGCGGCCCGGCGCGAGGCGCTCGGTGCGGCGCTGGCCTCGCTCGACGCCATCACCGACGATCGCGAACTGTCCGATGAGGTGGTCAAGCTGTTGCGCGCGCGTCACGAGACCCGCATCAACCAGCTCCCGGACTTGCTCGATCCCGAGGCCGACGACGTCTCGGCCGCAGGCATTGACCTGACACGCGAATTGATCGCCTCGGAACGAAAATTCATCCATGTGCTGCTGCGCGACGGCAAGATCACCGACGAGACCCGGCGCCATATCGAGCGCGATCTCGATCTCGAGGAAGCGAGCCTCGCCAACCGCGAATACCGCAGGACGCCGCTTTACATTGAGCGTCGTAGCCCGGATGCCTCTAAGCCGTCGATTCGCTGCGAGGCCCGCGCTACTCCGCCGCTGCGTTCCGGTCCGGTCGCCCGACGAATCCGTTCTCGTCACCGAAACGCTCGAGCATCACCGCCGCCAGGTCCTTGGCTTTGTGCGTCACGCAGGCGCCGGACCGCACGGTATAGCGATCCTGGTGGGCGAGCTGCGCGGGCGCCTCGCCCCGCTGCAGTGCGCGGGCGCAGTCCATCACCAGCCGGCGGAAATGCATGATGCCGAGATCGGTCGGTCCGAGGTGCTCGCGGCTGCGATCGGCGATCGGACCCTGGCTGTCCTGCACCGCGGCGTCCTGTTCGGATACCCCCTTGATGCCGGTGTAGCTCTTGGTCTTCTGCAGCGTGCGATCGATCAGATAGTCGTTCGATTTGTTGCGCAGCGGCACATAATTGTCGTCCACCTCCGAGATCACGCCATTGCCGCGATCATAGCTCTCGCGCTCGGCCTCCGCGAGCGGACGCTCGGGATTCCAGGCATAGGTGTAGATCCAGCACTTGGTGTCGGTCACCGGAACAAAACTCTGGCCGAAGATATTCTCGCCCGGCATCGCGCTCGGCGCATAGGCGTGCACCGGCATCAGGAACTGGGCGATGCGCCAATAGATGTTGTCGCCCCCGGTAAGCCGGCCGCCGGCAATGGTCAGGCCCGCGTCATGCGGATGGATCTTGATGACCGGCCGGGGGTCCTCGGCGATCCAGCGCATATGATCGACATTCATGCGCGCGATCGGATTGATGAAATGCTTCTTGATGTCGAGGATCTCGTTCTCTTCCTTCTCGAAGGACAGGTGCGCGAAGGTGAAATGCGCGGTGTCGATCGAGCCTTCCAGCGCCTGCACCCAGTTGCAGTCCTGCCATTTCTTCGAGACGTAGCGGTGCGAGGCCGGCAGCAGCGCCATTTCCAGCGCCGGCAATTCCGGCAACTGATCCGCCGGACCCATATAGGCCCAGATCATGTCGCCCGATTCGCGCGCCGGATAGGACTTGATGCGGATCAGGTCTCGGGCGTTGAGATCGGGGTAGGATGTCGGCATGTCGACGCAGCGGCCGTCGGTATCGAATTTCCAGCCGTGATAGACGCAGCGGATGCCGCACTCCTCGTTGCGGCCGAGCCAGAGATTGGCGCCACGGTGCGGGCAAAATTGATCGATCACCCCGACTACGCCGCGGCTGTCGCGGAACGCCAGCAGCTCCTCGCCCATCACCACGATCTTCTTCGGCGGCCCGTCGGCCTCCGGCAATTCCTCGGACAACAGCACCGGCAGCCAGAACCGGCGCAACAGATCCCCCATGGCGGTGCCCGCCCCGCTTTCGGTCAGGAATTGGTTGTCCTCTGCGCGGAGCATGGTTGTCCTCCGGGGCCGATGGTCGTAGCCAAGCTTGGCGCAGGCGGCGCGGGGCGTCAACGCACCTTCACACCGGCCGTTCGCCCTTCACCGTGACGCGGGTGCCGGCGCGGGTGTGCGGCCAGTAGTCCCACATCGCGCGATGCTGGGCGCAGCGATTGTCCCAGAACGCGATGGCGTTCTCGGTCCAGCGGAAGCGGCACTGGAACAGCGGGTTCTCGGCGTGCTGGTAGAGATAGCCCAGCATCGCGTCGCTCTCGTCGCGCGGAATGCCGATGATGTGGCGGGTGAAGCCGCGGTTGACGTAGAGCGCCTTGCGGCCCGTCACCGGATGGGTGCGCAGCACCGGGTGCTCGGCATGCGGATAGCTCGGCCGGTCGGCAACGCCGTAATTGGCATATAGCCCGCGATAGATCGATTCGCCGTCATGCAGCGCGGTGAGCCCGTCGAGATAGGTCTTCATCCGGTCCGACAACGCATCATAGGCCGCATACATGTTGGCGAACAGCGTATCGCCGCCGCGCGGCGGGCATTGCTTGATGTAGAGGATCGAGCCCATCGGCGGTTCGACGTCGCAGGACACGTCGGTGTGCCAGCCTTCGCCATTGGCGCGCGGCAAATCCTTGTCGGCGTAGATTTTCATCAGCGCCGGGTCGTCGCCTTCATGCGGCGCCGCCGGGTGGATGTGCAGTTCGCCGAACCGGCGGCCGAAGGCGAGATGCTGGGCCGGCGTGATGTGCTGGTCGCGGAAGAAGATCACGAGGTTTTCGGCCAGCGCGCGGTGGATCTCGTCCATGGTGCGGTTGGAAAGCGTGCCGCCGAGATCGACGCCGGATATCTCGGCGCCGATGATCGGGGTGAGTTTTTCCACACCGATGGTTTCGTAGGGCTCGGTGCCGTCGACCGCGTGCCGGTAGCGCGGACCTTGCTTGCTGGCGAGCGAACTCATGCGAAATCCTCCGACCGATCGCTTTTCGTCTCATCGTAGCCCGGATGCAGCGAAGCGCAATCCGGGGTGATCTGGAAAGTCGATAGGCCGGTCCCGGATTTCGCGGCGCTGCATCCGGGCTGCGCCTATTCCGCCGCCGTGACCGGCGCCTTGCTGCCGGCGCCGTAGCGCTGGTCGATGTAATCGATCACCAGCGCCTTGAATTCGGCGGCAATGGTCGGGCCGCGCAGGGTGCGGAATTTCTTGCCGTCGACAAACACCGGCGCGGCCGGCGTTTCGCCGGTGCCGGGCAGCGAAATGCCGATATTGGCATGCTTGGACTCGCCGGGGCCGTTGACGATGCAGCCCATCACCGCGACGTTCAGGCTCTCGACGCCCGGATATTGGGTTTTCCAGCCCGGCATCTCGTCGCGGATGAAATCCTGAATGCTGCGCGCGAGTTCCTGGAAGGTGGTCGAGGTGGTGCGGCCGCAGCCCGGGCAGGCCGCGACCAGCGGCACGAAGGTGCGGAAGCCCATGGTCTGCAGCAGTTCCTGCGCCACCTGCACTTCGAGGGTGCGGTCGCCGCCGGGTTCCGGGGTCAGCGAGATCCGGATGGTATCGCCGATGCCGTCCTGCAGCAGGATGCCGAGCGCGGCGGAAGACGCCACGATGCCCTTCGATCCCATGCCGGCTTCGGTGAGGCCGAGATGGATGGCATAATCCGAGCGCCGCGCCAGCTCCTGATAGACCGCGATCAGATCCTGCACGGCGGAAACCTTTGCCGACAGGATCATCCTGTTCTTTGGCAGTCCGATCTCTTCGGCGCGCGCCGCCGACAACAGCGCCGACTGCACCATGGCCTCGCGGGTCACCGCGCGGGCGTCGACCGGGTTTGGCGACGCGGCGTTTTCCTCCATCAATCTGGTCAGCAGCTCCTGATCGAGCGACCCCCAATTGGCGCCGATCCGCACCGCCTTGTTGTTCCGGATCGCAATCTCGACGATGTCGGTGAACTGGCTGTCACGCTTGTTCTTGAAGCCGACATTGCCGGGATTGATGCGGTATTTGTCGAGCGCCTCGGCGCAGGCGGGGTAATCCGCCAGCAGCTTGTGGCCGATATAGTGGAAATCGCCGATCAAGGGCGTGGTGATGCCGCGCTTGCGCAGCGCGTCGCGGATGTGCGGGACCGCGGCAGCGGCCTCGGCGCGGTCGACGGTGATCCGAACCATTTCCGAACCGGCGCGGGCCAGCGCCGCCACCTGGGCCACCGTGCCGTCGACATCGGCGGTGTCGGTGTTGGTCATCGACTGCACCACGATCGGCGCGCCGCCGCCGACGGCGACATCGCCGACCATGACCTGGGTGGTTTTGCGCCGGGCGCTGGGGCCGGCCACGTCGGTTTGCGGGGGCTTTTCGGGCTTGTTCATGCGGCCTCGGATATCAGGTTTTTGTGACGTTCAGCAATGGATCAATGGGAACCGGGACCGCCGGGCTCGGGCGATTGACCAGATAAAGCCCGGCAATCACCAACAGGGCCGCGGCGCCGAACGCCAGTGTCAGGGTATCATGCATGATGAAATAGCTAGCCACGACGCCAAACAAAGGGGTGATGAAGGTAAAAGCCGATAATTTGCTGGCGGAATAGGCCTGCACCAGCGCAAACCAGATCAGAAACGTCAATCCGACCACCCAGATCGCCTGGTAGGCGACCAGCGCCAGCGCCAACGGTCCGGGAACCCGGGTCAGGCTTTCACCGGAAAACCATGCCGCCATGGCGAGAATCGGAACCGACAGCGCCACCTGGTAGCCCAATGCCTTTTCCGGAGGCGCCCGGCGCAGCGCGGTGCCCTTGGCGACCAGTGTCGTCGCCGCCCACAACGCGCCGCCGCCCACCACCATCAGGTCGCCCCACAGCACGTTGGCGTCGACGTCGGCCTGTGGCACGCCGATCGCCAGCGCCACCCCGGCGAAGCTCAGGGCAAGGCCGCCCCATTGCGAGCCGCGCAGCCGCTCGCCGAGAAACTGGTAGGAGCCGAGCGCCACGAAAAACGGCGCGGTATAGAGAAACACCACCGCCCGCGACGCCGTTGTCAGCAGCAGCCCGCGATAGATCAGGACGAATTCGAAGCCGAACAGCACCCCGGCGAACAGGCCTGCGCCCAGCGTGCCGTCGCGTTCGAACAGCTTCACGCCGCGCAGCCGCGCGACCAGCAGCAGCACCGGCAGCGCCCCCGCAGAGCGGATCGTGGCCTGCAGCATCGGCGGAATATCCGGCAGCGCGAGCTTGATCGCGATCTGGTTGAAACCCCAGCTCACGCACAGCATCAGCATCAATGCGGCGGCGCCCGGGCTGAGCGGCCGCCCGGCGGAAGAGATGGTTTGCTTGGCCATGGAACCTCGGTAGCCGGCTTGTCGCCGTCTTGTTATTTCTGGCAGTGGGCGCAGGTGCCGGTGATTTCGACGACGGAAAGCTTCGGAGCAAAGCCGGTGGCGCGTGCCGCCGCGTGGAGGCCCTGCGCCACCGGCACGGCCGCAATTTCGCCGACCGAACCGCAGTGTTCGCAGATCAGGAATGCCAGCATCGCCGCCGCGTCATGGTCGTGGGCGCAGGCGAGATAGGCATTGCGGCTTTCGATGCGGTGAACGAGGCCGTTCTCGATCAGGAAATCGAGCGCGCGGTACACCGTGATCGGCGCCGGCCGCGGCATCCCCCGGGCCAGTTCGTCGATCACCTCATAGGCGCCGAGCGGGCGGTGGCTCGACAACAGCGCCTGCAGCACCTGGCGGCGAATCGGCGTGAATTTCTGCGCCCGTCGCGCGCAAACCCGCTCGGCGTGGATCAGCGCTTCCGCGGTGCAGCGGCCGTGATCATGGTCGGGTGCGGGAAAGGTCGGTCTGGTCGCGGTCATGCCGGAATGGTGTAGCATTGTGACGGATAATCCCCAATCCCGGCGGGCCGGCTTCGGCGGGGCCCCGGCTCCCAGCCATGTGCTTTCGGCGGGTCAGCATTCCGTTTACCTGCCATCATTAATTCATAAGCTTGCTTATTATATCGCAAGCTTATGGAGGCGAGGATGACCCGCGGCCCCGTTGATATGAACTTCCTGTTCACGCTTGGCGAATTGGCGCGGCTGGTGCGGCTTTACGCCGACAAGCAGGCCGCGCGCTTCGGTATCACCCGCGCCCAATGGGCGGTGCTGGCCAAGGTCGAGCGCACCGAGGGCCTGAAACAGTCGGAACTCGCCGAGCAGATGGAAATGCAGCCGATCACGCTGACCCGGCTGATCGACCGGCTGTGCGACAATGGCTGGATCGAGCGCCGCGGCGACGACACCGACCGCCGGGTCAACCGGCTCTATCTGCGCAAGGCGGCGCGGCCGCTGCTCGGAAAATTGAGCGGCCTGCGCTCCGAGCTGACCGCCGCCGCGCTTGAGGGCATCAATCCGTCCGACGCCCATCGCCTGCTCGCGCAACTCGAGGCGATCAAGGAAAACGTCCGCCACGCGATCCAGCATCCGGCTGGCGAACCCGGCAAGAAAGAACAAATTTATGGCTGATCCCGTCCTCAAATTCCCGCCCGAACAGAAGGGCAATCCGCCGGCGCCGGGCAAGAAGATCGCCGCGCAGCCGCGCCGCCGCCTGATGGCCGGCATCCGTCGCTATCGGCGCATGCTTCTGCTGGTGGTGCTGCCGCTGGTCGCGGTGGTCGGCGGGCTGATCTTCTATCTCAACGGCGGCCGTTACGTCACCACCGACGACGCCTATGTCGGCGCGCAGAAGGTGCTGATCACGCCGGATATCTCCGGCAAGATCGAAAAGGTCGTGGTACATGAAGGTCAGCACGTCAACGAAGGCGACGTGCTGTTCGAGATCGATCCGGTGCCGTTCCGCCTCGCGGTGCAGCAGGCCAAGGCCACGCTCGAGCAGAGCCGCACCACCTATGACAATCTGAAGGCCAACATCAAGATCTACGACCAGATGCTCGACCTCGCGCAGCGCGGCGTCGATCTCAAGCAGCGCGACGTCGATCGCAAGTCGACCCTGGTCAAGAACAATTACGGCTCCCAGCTCGACCTCGACAATGCCTCGACCGCGCTGGTCACCGCGAGCGCGCAGCTCGAATTCCTCAAGCAGCAGCTCTCCACGTCCAAGACCCAACTGCTCGGCGATCCCGACCTGCCGCTCGATCAGTTTCCGCCCTATGACCAGGCCAGGGCGGCGCTGGCGCAGGCCGAACGCAATCTCGATCACACCGTGATGCGGGCGCCGATCAGCGGCATTGCGACCCAGGTCGACCAGATCCAGCTCGGCCGCTTCGTCGTCGCCGGCACCCCGGTGTTCAGCGTCATCGACACCGCCAAGCCCTGGGTCGACGCCAATCTGAAGGAATCGGATTTCACCTATATCGCGGTGGGGCAGACCGTCGACATCGACGTCGATGCCTTCCCCGATCATGTCTTCAAGGGCACCATCGGGTCGCTCAGCCCCGGCACCGGCGCGCAATTCGCGATCCTGCCGCCGCAGAACGCCACCGGCAATTTCGTCAAGGTGGTGCAGCGCGTCCCGGTGCGGATCTATTTCGACAGCAGCGACAACTACGTCCGGAAGCTGAAGGCCGGCATGAGCGCCTACACCACCATCGACACCCACCATCGCCGGTCGCTCGCCAGCCTGCTCGGCTTCGCGCCGGCGGCGGCGAACCAGGACTGAGCATGAGCACGACGGCCGCAGCCCCGATCGCCGTTCCCGGCCTGCGCCGCAACATGGTGACGATCTGCGCCATGACCGCGACCATCATGCAGGCGCTGGACACCACCATCGCCAATGTCGCGCTGCCCTATATGCAGGGCAGCCTGTCGGCGTCGCAGGACCAGATCAACTGGGTGCTGACCTCCTACATCGTCGCCGCCGCGATCATGACCGCGCCGGTTGGCTGGATCGCCAACCGCTTCGGCCGCAAGCGCATCTTCATCCTGTGCTCGGGCGGGTTCACCGTGGCCTCGGTGCTGTGCGGGCTCGCCCAGGACATCAACCAGATGGTGCTGTTCCGCCTGCTGCAGGGCGTGTTCGGCGCCGCGCTGGTGCCGCTGTCGCAGGCCGTGATGCTCGATACCTACGCGCTGCATGAGCGCGCCAAGGCCATGTCGATCTGGGGCATGGGCGTGATGATGGGCCCGATCATGGGACCCTCGCTCGGCGCCTGGCT
This sequence comes from uncultured Alphaproteobacteria bacterium, assembly GCA_963748165.1. Taxonomy (GTDB): domain Bacteria; phylum Pseudomonadota; class Alphaproteobacteria; order Rhizobiales; family Xanthobacteraceae; genus Bradyrhizobium. Next base: position 35,872 of record CAVVIM010000002.1, on the reverse strand, counting down.
GACCGAGACCTATTCCTGGCACTGGGTGTTCTTTGTCAACCTGCCGTTCGGCATCTTCACCGTGCTCGGCCTCCTGGTTTTCATGGACGAGACCAAAAAGAATCTGGAGTTGCGTTTCGACTGGTTCGGCTTTGCCGCGCTCGCGGTCGGCATCGGTTCGCTGCAGATCGCGCTCGACCGCGGCGAGCAGCTTGGCTGGCTGGAATCCAACGAGATCATCGCCGAGTTCATCGTCTCGGCGGCCGGCTTCTATTATTTCTTCGCGCATTCGTTCACGACCGCAAGGCCGTTCATCCAGTTCTCCATCTTCAAGGACCGCAATTTCGTCAGCGGCTGCGTCTTCATGGCGGTGATGGGGCTCGTGCTGTACTCGACCATGGCGCTGTCGTCGCCCTATCTGCAGAACGTGATCGGCTATCCGATCATCACCGCGGGCCTGTTGCTGGCGACCCGCGGCTCCGGCACCTTCGTCGCCATGATGCTGGTCGGCCGCCTGATGCGCTACATCGAGGCGCGCACGCTGATCGTCAGCGGGCTCAGCCTGACCGGGCTTTCGCTGTTCTACATGACCGGCTGGACCGATCAGACCGGCGTTCCCGAGATCGTGACGATCAGCATCCTGCAGGGCTTCGGTTTCGGGCTGGTGTTCGTGCCGCTGAGCACGGTCGCGTTCCTGACGCTGCCCAACCATCTGCGCACCGACGGCACCTCGATGCTGACCCTGATGCGCAATGTCGCGAGCTCGATCGGCATCTCGATCGTCATCGCGCAGCTCACCGAGGGCGGTCGCCGCATCTACGCCATCCTGTCCGAGCACATCAATCCGTTCAACCACGCGCTGCAGATGCCGGACGTCCGCAGCATGATCGACCTCAATTCCGACGGCGGCCGCGCGCTGGCCGATGCGCTGGTCGCAGTTCAGGCGCAGATCATCGCGTTCTCGCACGACTACCAACTGGTGATGATATTCATCCTGGGCTCGATCCCGCTCGCGATCATGATCGGCTCGACCAAGGCCGCGCTGCGCGCGCAGTCGGCGGCGCCGGAACATGCCGTGATCGAGTAGAGCTGCGACGGCCGTCATTGCGAGCCAACGGGCCGCGCGAATGCCCGCCCGATGCGTCATGGATTGCTTCGCTTGCGCTCGCAATGACGGGTGCGTAGCGCAAGCCGCATGACATGCGGTACCGCAATCTCACAGCTCGAAAAACACCGTTTCGTTGTCGCCCTGCAGGCGGATGTCGAAATGGTAGACGGCGCTGCCTGCGCCCTTGCGGCGGGTGGCGATCAGGGTAACGCGGCGCTCCGCGGGCACCAGCGCCAGCACCGGGTCGGCGTCATTGGCCGCCTCGTCGCCGAAATACACCCGGCTATAGAGCTGCAGCAGCATGCCGCGCGCGAAGATCGCGAGCAGGAGATGCGGCGCCTGCGGCTTGCCGTCGGGATCGGGCACCGTGCCCGGCCGGACGGTATCGAAGGCATATTCGCCGTTCGGGTCGGTGCCGCAGCGACCGAACCCGCGGAAGGTCGAATTGGGCAGCGCGCGCCGGTCCTGCGGATCGGAAAACCGCCCCTGCGCGTCGGCCTGCCAGATCTCCAGCATGCAATCCGGCACCGGCTCGCCGTCGCCGTCGAACACCCGGCCCTCGACGCGAATGCGTTCGCCCGAGGCGTCGGGGGTGACGAGGTTGTTGGTGAAGGCGTCGTTCCAGTCGTACTGGCCGTTCGGCGTCAGCCCATATTTGAAAAACGGGCCGACGGTCTGCGACGGCGTAATCCCCCTGTCGATGCGTCCCGGCACTATTTCGTCTCCATCGGCGTCGCATTGCGGCCGCGCAGCACAATGTTGAAGCGGTAGCACAGCGCCCATTCCGGCTGGGTGTTTTCCATGTCGAAGGAGGACACCATCCGCATCCGCGCCTTCTCGTCCGGCACCGAGTTGAAAATCGGATCGAACTCGAACAGCGGGTCGCCGGGAAAATACATCTGCGTCACCAGCCGCGAAATGAAGGCATGGCCGAACACCGAGAAATGGATGTGGGCCGGGCGCCAGGCGTTGTGATGATTGCCCCAGGGATAGGCGCCGGGCTTGACGGTGATGAACCGGTAATAGCCCTCGGCGTTCGCTTGCGTCCGCCCGGCGCCGGTGAAATTCGGATCGAGCGGCGCCGGATGCTGGTCGACCGCGTGGACGTAGCGGCCGCAGGCATTGGCCTGCCACAGCTCGACCAGCGCATGCGGCACGCCGCGGCCGTCCTCGTCCAGCACATGGCCGTGGACGATGATGCGCTCGCCCAGCGGCTCGCCCTTGTGCTGGATGGTGAGATCGTGATCGTTCTCGCGCACGGTCTCGTGGCCGTAGACCGGACCGGTCAGCTCCGACAGCGTGTGCCGCATCGGGATCAGCGGCTTCTGCGGCGACCGCTTGATGGTGCTGCGGTAGCCCGGCCACAGCCGCGCCGGATGCGCGGCGTTGCTCGCGAGGGGATAGATCAGTGTCATGCTATGTCCTCCGGGGCATCCCCGTCATCGCGAGCGAAGCGAAGCGATCCATCCTTTGTCATTCCGGGATGGTGCGCCAGCACCAGACCCGGAATTCCATCGCGAGATACCGGGTTCGCGCTGGCGCGCGCCCCGGAATGACGGGGGATTGCTTGGTCGCTTCGCTCATCGCAATGACAGCTTGCGCGATCAGTTCAGCTTCTCGATGGCCATCGCGACGCCCTGGCCGACGCCGACGCACATGGTGGCAAGCGCATGCTTGCCGCCGCGCTTCTCCATGCCATGCACCGCGGTCATCGCCAGCCGCGCGCCGCTCATGCCGAGGGGGTGGCCGAGCGCAATGGCGCCGCCATGCGGGTTGACGAAATCGGCATCTTCCTTGACGCCGAGCTGGCGCAGGCAGGCGATGCCCTGCGAGGCGAAGGCCTCGTTGAGCTCGATCAGATCGAAATCGCTGATCTTGAGGCCGAGCCGTTCCATCAGCTTGCGGGTCGCCGGCACCGGACCGATGCCCATGATGCGCGGCGGCACGGCGGCCGAGGCGAGGCCGAGAATCCGCGCCCGCGGCGTCAGCCCGTGCTTCTTCACGGCCGCTTCGGAGGCGAGGATCATCGCGGCCGCGCCGTCATTGACGCCGGAGGCGTTGCCGGCGGTCACCGTGCCGGGATTGCGCACGATCGGCTTCAGCTTGGCGAGCCCCTCCAGCGTGGTTTCGGGGCGCGGATGTTCGTCCTTGTCCACATTGGTCGGGCCGGCCTTGCCGCCGGGAACCGAGATCGGGGTGATCTCTTCGGCAAAATAACCCGAGGCGATGGCTTGGCCGGCGCGCTGCTGCGAGCGGATGGCAAAGGCGTCCTGGTCGGTGCGCGAGACCTGGAATTCCTCGGCGACGTTCTCGCCGGTCTCGGGCATGGCGTCGACGCCGTATTGCGCCTTCATCAGCGGATTGATGAAGCGCCAGCCGATGGTGGTGTCGAAAATATCGGCGGAGCGGGAAAACGCTTCCGCCGCCTTGCCCATCACGAACGGCGCCCGTGTCATCGATTCGACGCCGCCGGCGATCGCGAAATCGATCTCGCCGGCGCGGATCGCGCGCCCGGCAGCGCCGACCGCATCGAGCCCCGAGGCGCACAGCCGGTTCAGCGTCTGACCGGGAACCGAGTCCGGCAGGCCCGCCAGCAACAACGCCATCCGCGCCACGTTGCGGTTGTCCTCGCCGGCCTGGTTGGCGCAGCCGAAATAGACTTCATCGACCGCGGACCAGTCGAGCCCCGGATGCCGCGCCAGCAGCGCCTTGATCGGCGCCGCCGCCAGATCGTCGGCACGCACCTTGGCCAGCGCGCCGCCGAAACGGCCAATCGGGGTCCTCACGGCATCGCACACAAATACATCGCGCATTGAATCTCTCCCTGAATGCCGCGTTTCCGCGCCGGACCTCGCCAGTGGACGGCGAGTTTTAGGAGCGCGTTGACGGCAGGTCAATTGATCGCGGCACCGGCTGCGGCGCTTTCATGCGTGGTCCGTCATGTCGGCCAGGCGGAGGTCACCGGCAAGGCGGCGCCGCGAGGGTGGAAAACCCGGATCGCGCTGGCAAACCGGTAGGATCGGGCGGCGAAATTTTGTAGTTTGCGCACCCGATGACGATCCAGCCTTCGATCCCGCTGCCATCAGACGCAGCGCCGGCCTCTGACGCGCCGGCGCGGGTGACGCCGATGATGGAACAATATCTCGAGATCAAGGCCGCCCATCCCGGGCCGCTGCTGTTCTACCGGATGGGCGATTTCTACGAGCTGTTCTTCGAGGATGCCGAGATCGCCTCCACGGCGCTCGGCATCATGCTGACCAAACGCGGCAAGCATCAGGGCATCGATATCCCGATGTGCGGCGTGCCGGTCGAGCGCTCGGACGATTACCTGCATCGCCTGATCGCGCAAGGCCACCGCGTCGCGGTATGCGAGCAGATGGAGGACCCCGCGGCGGCGAGGGCACGCGGTAACAAGAGCGTGGTCCGCCGCGACGTGGTGCGGCTGGTGACGCCGGGCACGCTGACCGAAGACACGCTGCTGGATGCGAGGGCCAACAATTACCTGCTGGCGATCGCCCGCGCCCGTTCGTCGGCCGGCGGCGACCGCATCGGGCTCGCCTGGATCGATATCTCGACCTCCGAATTCGTCGTCACCGAATGTTCGAGCGGCGAACTGGCGGCGACGCTTTCGCGCATCAACCCCAATGAGGTGATCGTCGCCGACGCGCTGTATGGCGATCCGGAATTGGGCCCGCTGCTGCGCGAATGGCCGGCGGTGACGCCGCTGCCCCGCGATTTCTTCGACGGTGCCACGGCCGAGCGGCGGCTGTGCGATTATTTCGCGGTCGCGACCATGGATGGCCTCGGCGCGATGTCGCGGCTGGAAGCGACCGCCGCGGCCGCCACCGTCACCTATATCGACCGCACCCAGGTCGGCAAGCGGCCGCCGCTGTCGCCACCGTCGCACGAGGCCGCCGGCACCACCATGGCGATCGACCCGGCCACCCGCGCCAATCTCGAGTTGACGCGGACGCTCGCCGGCGAGCGGCGCGGCTCGCTGCTCGATGCGATTGACCGTACCGTGACCGCGGCCGGGTCGCGGCTGCTGGCACAGCGGCTGGCGGCGCCGCTCACCGACAGCACCGCCATCGCGCGCAGGCTCGACGCGATCGGCACGTTGATGGCGGAGAGTGCGGTGCGCGAGGATATCCGCGCCAGCCTGCGCAGCGCTCCCGACATGTCGCGCGCGCTGGCGCGGCTGTCGGTGGGCCGCGGCGGCCCGCGCGATCTCGCCGGCCTGCGCGACGGCATCCTCGCCGCCGACCAGGCGCTGGCCCGGCTCGGCGAACTCGATGATCCGCCGCCGGAAATCGCCGAGGTGATGGCGGCGCTGCGCCGTCCGTCGCGCGAACTTGCGCGCCAATTCCAACGCGCGCTGGCCGAATCGCTGCCGCTGGTCAAGCGCGACGGCGGCTTCGTGCGGGAGGGCTATGAGCGCGCGCTCGACGAGACCCGCAATCTGCGCGACGCCTCCCGCCTGGTGGTCGCCGCGATGCAGGCGCGCTACGCCGAGGTGACCGCCGTCAAGGGGCTGAAGATCCGCCACAACAATGTGCTGGGCTATTTCGTCGAGGTGACGGCGCAGCACGGCGACAGGCTGATGACGGCGCCGCTGAATGCGACCTTTATCCATCGCCAGACGCTGGCCGGGCAGGTCCGCTTCACCACCGCCGAACTCGGCGAGATCGAGGCCCGGATCGCCAACGCCGGCGACCGCGCGCTGGGGCTGGAACTGGAAATCTTCGAGCGGCTCTGTGCGATGGTGACCGAGGCGAGCGAGGATTTGCGCGCGGCCGCGCAGGCCTTTGCGCTGCTCGACGTCGCAACCGCGCTGGCGAAACTGGCGATCGACGAGCATTATGTACGCCCCGAAGTCGACGGCTCGCTCGGCTTTGCCATCGAAGGCGGCCGGCATCCGGTGGTCGAGCAGGCGCTCAAGCGCGACGGCCAGCCCTTCATTGCCAATGCCTGCGACCTGTCGCCGGGCCCGGGACAGAAGTCGGGGCAGATCTGGCTGATCACCGGGCCGAACATGGCCGGCAAATCGACCTTCCTGCGCCAGAACGCCCTGATCGCGCTGATGGCGCAGACCGGCAGTTACGTGCCGGCGGCACGGGCGCGGATCGGCGTCATCGACCGGCTGTTTTCGCGGGTCGGCGCCGCCGACGATCTGGCGCGCGGCCGTTCTACCTTCATGGTGGAAATGGTGGAGACCGCGGTGATCCTCAATCAGGCCAGCGAACGGTCGCTGGTGATCCTGGACGAAATCGGCCGCGGCACGGCGACCTTCGACGGCCTGTCGATCGCCTGGGCCGCGATCGAGCATCTGCATGAAGCCAACCGCTGCCGGGCGCTGTTCGCCACGCATTATCACGAGCTCACCGCGCTGTCGGCGAAATTGCCGCGGCTGTTCAACGCCACCGTGCGCGTCAAGGAATGGCAGGGCGACGTGGTATTCCTGCACGAAGTCCTGCCGGGTTCGGCCGACCGCTCCTATGGCATTCAGGTGGCCAGGCTCGCCGGCCTGCCCGCGCCGGTGATTGCGCGCGCCAAATCGGTGCTGGCGAAACTGGAGGCGCAGGACCGCGGCCAGACCGCCCGCGCACTCGCCGACGATCTGCCGCTGTTCGCGGTGCCGTCGCGCGCCGCGGCCGAACCCGCCTTGCCGAGCGAGGCGGAACAACTGATCGAGGCCGTGAAGGCGCTGCATCCGGACGAGATGTCGCCCCGCGACGCGCTCGAAGCGCTGTATGCGTTGAAGGCGAAACTGCCGAAGCGGTAACTGATGCCGTCATTCCGGGCGCGCAGCGAACCCGGAATCTGATTCCGGGTTCGATGCGTGCATCGCCCCGGAATGACGGCATCACACCCGGTGCATCGTCACCGAGACCTTCGGGCCGTTCTTGATGGTCTGATAGACCACGCAATAGCGCTCCGTGAGTTTCAGCAGCAGATCGAGCTTTTCCTGCGCGGCGTCGGTGCCGACATCGAAGCGCAGGCGAATCTCGGCAAAGCCGACCGGCGCCTCCTTGTCGACGCCGAGCGTGCCGCGGAAGTCGAGATCGCCCTCGGCGGTGACGTTTCCGGTCCTGAGCGGCACGTCGACGGCGGTCGCCACCGATTTCAGCGTCACGCCGGCGCAGGCGACCAGCGCCTCCAGCAGCATGTCGCCCGAACACAGTTCAAGCCCGGAGCCGCCGGTGGCGGGATGCAGCCCGGCCACCGCCAGAGCGCGGCCGGTCTCGACCTTGCAGGCGATGCCCTGGTTCTCGATCGAGCCCTTGGCCTTCAGCGTGATCATCGCGGCTTTGGGATCGGACTTGTAGCGTTGCTTGATCGGGGCCTGGGTGGCGCGGAGTTCGGCGGCGTCCATGGCGTTCTCCAGAATGATGACGGACCGGATGTAGTGAAAGATGGCGCCGATGTCACCACCACATCGCCCGGGCTCGCGATGACGGTAGCCGGAATGACGCAAAGGGTTCGTTTGCGCTCGCCATGACGGTGCGAAACACTATCTTATTTCAATTGGTTAAGGCGACGGCCCGGCAAGAAAAGACGCGCCCCCAAAGGGCCGGTCCCAAGCATAAATTTGCGCGTGGGGCGGGAAATACGGCATCGGCCTGCCGTTATCCCAAATGTCCCGTGACAGCCTCTGCGCTGTCCGATATCCGGATAGGTCATGGACGATGTCGTGACAGAGAGCCGCCCCAAGACCGACGAGCGTTTCGATACCGCGCGGATCACCGTCGCGGTGGATGCGCTCGCCGTCCGGCATGCCGGGCGCGAGGACGTTTTCCGCGCCGCGATGGCGCAGCTCCTGAAGGCTGAAATGATCGAGGCCCGCGCCGTCGCGCAGGCCGTGCTGCTGAGAGACCGTCACGGCCGGCGCTGCGCCGAACGGCTGTGTTTCGTCCAGGACGAAATCATCCGCATCCTGTTCGCCGCCGCCACGCGGCATCTCTATCGCTCCCCGATCCGCTCCGGCGCCGAGCGCATGGCGGTGGTCGCCACCGGCGGCTACGGCCGCGGCTTGATGGCGCCGGAATCCGACATCGATCTGCTTTTCATCCTGCCCTACAAGCAAACCGCCTGGGGCGAGCAGGTGGCGGAAGCCATTCTCTATTGTCTTTGGGACATGGGGCTGAAGGTCGGGCATGCGACGCGCTCGGTCGACGAATCGATCCGGCAGGCGCGCGGCGACATGACGATCCGTACCGCGATCCTCGAGACCCGGTTCCTGACCGGGGACCAGCCGCTCTACGACGAACTGGTGGCGCGGTTCGACAAGGAGGTCGTGCAGGGCACCGCTTCCGAATTCGTCACCGCCAAGCTCGCCGAGCGCGAGGAACGGCATCGCCGCGCCGGACAATCGCGCTATCTGGTCGAACCCAATGTCAAGGACGGCAAGGGCGGATTGCGCGATCTGCACACGCTGTTCTGGATCGCCAAATATGTCTACCGCGTCCGCGAGACCGACGAGCTGCTCGAACGCGGCGTGTTCGACGCGCAGGAATACCGCACCTTCCGTCGCTGTGCGGATTTCCTGTGGTCGGTCCGCTGCAACATTCATTTTTTCAGCGGCCGCGCCGAGGAGCGGCTGACCTTCGACATGCAGCGCGAGATCGCGATCCGGCTGGGATATACCTCGCATCCCGGCATGCAGGATGTCGAGCGCTTCATGAAGCACTACTTCCTGATCGCCAAGGACGTCGGCGATCTTACCGCGATCCTGTGCGCCAAGCTCGAGGATCAGCAGGCCAAGCCGGCCCCGGTGCTGAGCCGGATGATGGCACGCCTGCGGCCGAACACCAGCCGGCGCCGGGTCGCCGACAGCGACGACTTCATCGTCGACAACAACCGCATCAACCTCGCCGCGCCCGACGTCTTCAAGCACGACCCGGTCAATCTGATCCGGATCTTTCGCCTCGCGCAGAAGAACAACCTCGCGTTTCACCCCGACGCGATGCGCACGGTGACGCGCTCGCTGAAGCTCATCAACACCCAACTGCGCGAAAATCCGGAAGCCAACCGGCTGTTCATGGAAATCCTGACGTCGAATGACGCGGAAATCGTGCTGCGGCGCATGAACGAGACCGGCGTGCTCGGCCATTTCATCCGCGCCTTCGGCAAGATCGTGTCGATGATGCAGTTCAACATGTACCATCACTACACGGTCGACGAACACCTGTTGCGCTGTGTCGGCTTCCTGCAGGACATCGAGCGCGGCGGCATCGATGAATTCGTGGTCGCCAGCGACCTGATGCGCAAGATCCGCCCCGAGCACCGCCCGGTCATCTACATCACCACGCTGCTGCACGACATCGCCAAGGGCCGCCCCGAGGACCACTCGATCGCCGGCGCCAAGGTGGCGCGCCGGCTGTGCCCGCGGCTCGGATTCAACGCCGCCGACACCGAAACGGTGGCGTGGCTGATCGAACAGCATTTGACCATGTCGACGGTGGCGCAGTCGCGCGATCTGTCGGACCGCAAGACCATCGAGAATTTCGCCGCCGTCGTGCAATCGGTCGAGCAGATGAAGCTGCTGACGATCCTGACCACCGCCGATATCAGGGGCGTCGGTCCCGGCGTCTGGAACGGCTGGAAGGCGCAGTTGCTGCGCACGCTTTATTATGAGACCGAGCCGGTGCTGACCGGCGGATTCTCGGAAGTCAACCGGGCGCGGCGCATCGCGGTGGCGCAGGCGGAATTTCGCGCCGCCTTCACCGAGTGGCCGGAGCAGGAGCTCAATACCTATATCGCGCGGCACTATCCGGCGTACTGGCTCAAGGTCGAGCTGCCGCGCAAGATCCGCCACGCCCGCTTCCTGCGGGCCAGCGAGCAGGCCGGCCACAAGCTCGCGATCAATGTCGGCTTCGACGAGGCCCGCGGCGTCACCGAACTGACCATTCTGGCAACCGACCATCCCTGGCTGCTGTCGATCATCGCCGGCGCCTGCGCTTCCGCCGGCGCCAACATCGTCGACGCGCAAATCTACACCACCACCGACGGGCGCGCGCTCGACACCATCGCGATCTCGCGGGAATACGACCGCGACGAAGACGAGGGACGGCGCGCGACCCGGATCGGCGAGATGATCGAGCAGGTGCTCGAAGGCAAATTGCGGCTGCCGGAAGTGGTGGCGCGCCGCGCCGCCGGCCGCGGCAGGATGCGGCCATTCGTGGTCGAGCCGGAAGTCATCATCAACAACCAATGGTCGGACCGCTACACGGTGATCGAGGTCTCCGGCCTCGACCGGCCGGGCCTGCTGTATGAGCTGACCACCGCGATCTCGAAGCTCAACCTCAACATCGCCTCGGCCCATGTCGCGACCTTCGGCGAGCGCGCCCGCGACGTGTTCTATGTGACCGACCTGCTCGGCGCCCAGATCAACGCGCCGACCCGGCAGGCGGCGATCAAGAGCGCGCTGATCCATCTGCTCGCCAACGACGAGGCGGCGGCGCAGCCGGCGGCGTGAGCTGTAGCGTTTTCGAGCGTGAGCCCGTTCACCATTGCAACCGCCGTCATCTTGCATTGCGGCATCGGTTCCTCCAGTATCTTGCCAGCGATGGCGTCCGCCGAAGCCCGAAAAGGGCCGCGGGACAAGACCATGGGCCAATCGGACACAAGAGGAAACGAGCGACATGCGGAATGGTATTTTTCATCTGGTCACGGCAGCGGCGGTTGCGACCGCGCTATCGGCGTCGTCGGCCCATGCGCAGAAGAAGTACGACACCGGCGCGTCCGATACCGAGATCAAGATCGGCCAGACGGTCCCGTTCAGCGGCCCGGCCTCGGCCTATGCGACCATCGGCAGGGCCCAGGCGGCCTACATCAAGATGATCAACGACCAGGGCGGTGTGAACGGCCGCAAGATCGACCTGATCCAGTATGACGACGCTTACAGCCCGCCCAAGGCGGTCGAGCAGGTGCGCAAGCTGGTCGAGAGCGACGAAGTGCTGCTCACCTTCCAGATCATCGGCACGCCCTCCAACGCGGCGGTCCAGAAATACCTCAACGCGAAAAAGGTGCCGCAATTGTTCGCCGCCACCGGCGCCTCCAAGTTCACCGATCCGAAGAACTACCCCTGGACGCTCGGTTTCAATCCCAACTACTTCGTCGAAGGCCGCATCTACGGCCAGTACATCATCAAGAACTACCCGAACGCCAAGGTCGGCGTGCTCTATCAGAACGACGATCTCGGCAAGGACTATCTGAACGGGATCAAGGCCGGGCTCGGTGACAAGGCCGCGACCATGATCGTCGCCGAAGCCTCCTACGAGACCTCCGACCCCACCATCGATTCGCAGATCCTCAAGATCAAGGCCGCCGGCGCCGACCTGTTCTTCAGCGCCTCGACGCCGAAATTTGCCGCGCAGGCGATCAAGAAGAACGCCGAACTCGACTGGCACCCGGTGCATATTCTGGACATCAACGCCACCTCGGTCGGCGCCGTGATGAAGCCGGCGGGCCTCGAGGCGTCCAAGGGCGTGATCAGCGTCAACTACGGCAAGGATCCGCTGGATCCGAGCTGGAAGGACGACGCCGGCATGAAGCGCTATTTCGACTTCATGGCGAAGTATTACCCGGAAGGCGACAAGGACTCGAGCTTCAATACCTATGGCTACAGCACCACCCAGCTACTGATTCATGTCCTGAAGCAGTGCGGCGACGACCTGACCCGCGAGAACGTGCTGAAGCAGGCCACCAATCTGAAGGACGTGCAGCTCGACCTCGCGCTGCCGGGAATCAAGGGCAACACCACGCCGAACGACTACCGGGTCAACAAGCAGCTTCAGATGATGAAGTTCAATGGCGAGCGCTGGGAACTGTTCGGCCCGATTCTCGAAGATACCAGCGCCGCGGGCTGAACCGCACCCGATCGTCGAATCCGGCGCTGTCAGGTTCTTGAGATCTCGCTTCATGCCCGGGCCGGTCCCGGGCATGCCCGCTCGCGCGGCACGCCGCTCACGGGGAATTCGCGGGCGGTAGGGTTAAGCGCGCCTGAACGCTGCGTTATCAGTCGCTTGGCGACCGCCCGCGACATCCCGATTAACCATCGCTTAAGACGGCTTTAAACCCCACCCGTTAGTCTTCCGTATCGGGCGGCGCGGGCAGAGTTGCGTATGGCGTGGGGACGGAAAAAAGGCGGGGCACGCCGGGAGCCGCAATTCGGGCTCGGCGCGTCGCTTGCGGAGTTGCGGCTCGGGCCGCGGGACCGCGTCGCGGCTGCCGGTGACAAAGCGAAGAAATCCGCGTCCCGGCGCAAGGCCAGCGATGACGACGACGATGACGATGCGCCGCGCGAAATGAGGCCGCGCAAGACCAAGGGCGGCAGCCGGCGCCGCGCCAGGGCGCGCGGCCGTAGCGGCATCTCCCGGCTGTTCTACTGGGGCGCGGTCGTTGGCCTGTGGGCGGCGATCGCGATCGTGGGCGTCGTGGTCTGGGCCGGCGCGCACCTGCCGCCGATCCAGTCGCTGGAAATTCCAAAGCGACCGCCGACCATCGAGATCGTCGGCCTCGACGGCAGCGTGCTGGCGACGCGCGGCGAAATGGCCGGCGCCAATGTCGCGCTGAAGGATCTGCCGCCCTATCTGCCGAAAGCCTTCATCGCCATCGAGGACCGCCGGTTCTATTCGCATCACGGGATCGATCCGTTCGGCATCCTGCGCGCGGCGATAGCCAACATCCTGCATCGCGGCGTCGCGCAAGGCGGCTCGACGCTGACCCAGCAGCTCGCCAAGAACCTGTTTCTGACCCAGGAGCGCACGCTGCAACGCAAGCTGCAGGAGGCCGAACTGGCGCTCTGGCTGGAGCGCAAGCATTCCAAGGCCGAGATCCTCGAACTCTATCTCAACCGGGTCTATTTCGGCTCCGGAGCCTATGGCGTCGAGGCGGCAGCGCAGCGTTATTTCGGCAAATCCGCCAGGAACGTGACACTGGCCGAGGCCGCCATGCTGGCGGGCCTGGTCAAGTCGCCGTCGCGGCTCGCGCCGAACCGTAATCCCGAGGGCGCCGAGAAGCGGGCCCAGACCGTGCTGGCCGCGATGGCCGACGCCCAGTTCATCACCGAAGCGCAGGCCCAGGCCGCGATGGGGCATCCCTCGTTCAGCGTGAAGCCGGCCGGTGCCGACACCGTGAATTATGTCGCCGACTGGATCGGCGAAGTGCTCGACGACCTGATCGGCCAGGTCGACCAGAACATCGTGGTCGAAACCTCGATCGATCCAAGGCTGCAGCGCATTGCCGAGGCGTCGGTGATCGACGAACTGGCCGCCAAGAGCGTGAAATTCAATGTCAGCCAGGGCGCATTGGTGGCCATGAGCCCGGACGGCGCCGTGCGCGCCATGGTCGGTGGCCGCAATTATGCCGAAAGCCAGTACAATCGCGCGGTGACGGCCAAGCGCCAGCCGGGATCGGCGTTCAAGCCCTTCGTCTATCTGACCGCGATCGAGGCCGGCCTGACGCCGGAGACGATCCGGCAGGACGCGCCGCTCGACGTCAAGGGCTGGAAGCCCGAGAATTACAGCCACGAATACTTCGGCGCGGTGACGCTGACCCAGGCGCTGGCGATGTCGCTCAATACCGTCGCGGTGCGGCTGGGGCTCGAAGTCGGTCCCAGGAACGTGGTGCGGACCGCGCACCGGCTCGGCATTGCATCGAAGCTCGAGGCCAATGCCTCGATCGCGCTCGGCACCTCGGAGGTATCGCTGACCGAGCTGGTCGGCGCCTATGCGCCCTTCGCCAATGGCGGCCAGGGCGTCACCCCGCATGTCGTGACCAGGATCCGCACCAGCGATGGCAAGGTGTTGTACACCCGTCCCCCCGATCAGTTGGGCCAGGTGATCGAGCCGCGCAATGTCGCGATGATGAACACCATGATGCAGGAGACGCTGCTCAGCGGCACCGCGCGCAAGGCCGAAATCCCGGGCTGGATGGCGGCCGGCAAGACCGGCACCAGCCAGGATTTCCGCGACGCCTGGTTCATCGGCTACACCGCCAATCTCGTCACCGGTGTCTGGCTCGGCAATGACGACAATTCGCCGACCAGGAAGGCGACCGGCGGCGGCCTGCCGGTCGAGGTCTGGACCCGCTTCATGCGCGCCGCCCATCAGGGCGTGCCGGTCGCCGCCCTGCCTGGCTCGCAGGCCGGCGGCTTTTTCTCCAATGTCGCGCAGGTCACGCCGCAGGCTGGCGTCGCCTCGGCGTCGCCTGCGCCGGCGTCGCTCGCGCCGGCGCCGGCGGCTGCCGGCAGGAGCACAGCATCGCGCGGAGCGGTGCGTCCGGAAGCCGCGGCCGGGCTCGATGGCTGGCTGATGCAGCGGCTGTTCGGAAGATAGATCGCGTCCTGGCGCGAAGCGGGTACGGGTTGGCGTGAGGAAAACGCGTCAGGGCGACAGGCTGATCTAATCCTGAATGCCGTAGCGGTGCAGGTCGTTGCCGTGGGTATCGAGCCAGGTCTTGGCGCGCTCGACATGGCCGCAAGCCCTGCCGACCACCCGCCAGAATCGCGCCGAATGATTCATTTCGACGAGATGGGCGACCTCATGGGCGGCGAGATAATCCAGCACATAGGGCGGCGCGAGGATCAGCCGCCAGGAGAACGACAACGAGCCCGCCGAGGTGCATGAGCCCCAGCGGCTCGACTGATCGCGGATCGACAGCCGCCGCACCCGGACGCCGAATTCCGCCGCGTAGGCTTGCGCGGCCTTCTGCAAATCCTTGCGCGCTTCGCGCTTGAGATAGTCGTGAACCCGCCGCTCGAGGTGGTCGACGCCGCCGGTCACGCAGATGATTCGCTCGCCGCTGTCCCGAATCTCGGTCCATGCCGTGCCGCGCACGCCGGCGCGATGCACGATCCGGTGCGGGACGCCGCGCAGCGGCACCACGGTGCCCGGCTGAAACGGCGCGGCCTTCGGCAACCGGCCGAGGCGTGCGGCAATCCAGCCGCCGTGACGCCGCGCAAAATCCCTTGCATCGGCCAGGGTGCCGCGCGGCGGCATGGTCAGGATCGCCTCGCGATCGCTTGGATGAATGCGCAAGGTGTAGCGCCGGGCACGCCGGTGCCGGCGCAGCCGAATCGAATAGATTTGCGAACCGTGCTTGACCAGAAGAGTCGAAGGTTCGTGAGGCCGCCGATAAAGGAGGGCGCGAGTGGCCATGTCTGTCAGTCCGGGGAGGAGAAGTTCGCCCGGATTCTGCCATATCTGCCGCCAGCGAAATCGGTCGGCGCAAAAACAAATCATTTGCCCAATATACAGGGGCTGGTCGGCCAATTGGCCTCTACAGGAAGGGGTTGGAACAATAATTTTGGACCGGAATCGGGCGCCAAACCGACGCTCAAGGAGTGAGCTTTCACTCATTCTTTTGGATCGCGTCCCGGCAGCCTTTTACGGGCGAATCCAGCGACTTACCGGGCGGATCGAATCGGGGCTGTGGCAGCACGGTGCGACGCTGACAGCGGTTGAATCAGTGATTATTCGGCCGCTGCGGCCAGTGAAGGCTTGGCGCTGGCCGCCGACACCATGAAATCGGAGATGCGCGGCACGATTTCCGATTTGAAGCGCGAGCCATTGAAGACGCCGTAATGCCCGACGCCCTTCTGCACGTAATGCACGCGGCGATCGTCGGGTATCGAGCTGCACAGCGCATGGGTCGCCTCGGTCTGCCCGAGACCCGAAATATCGTCTTTCTCGCCTTCCACCGTCATCAGCGCAACGCGCCTGATCCTGGAGGGGTCGACCGGCTTGCCGCGATGGGTCATCTCGCCCTTCGGCAACGCGTGCTTGACGAAAACGAGATCGACGGTCTGCAGATAGTATTCGGCGGTAAGGTCCATCACGGCGAGATATTCGTCGTAGAAATCGCGGTGCTTGTCGACCAGGTCGCCATCGCCCTTCACGAGATTGCTGAACAGGTTCTTGTGGGCGTCCATGTGGCGGTCGAAATTCATGCTGATAAAGCCGTTGAGCTGCAGGAAGCCCGGGTAGACGTCGCGCATCACGCCGGGATGCGGAAACGGTACCTTGGTGATGACATTGCTGCGGAACCATTCGATGCCACGTTCGGCCGCGAGATTGTTGACGGCGGTCGGGTTGCGGCGGGTATCGATCGGCCCGCCCATCAGCGTCATCGACAGCGGCACATAGGGATCGCGCTCGGCTTCCATGATCGAGACCGCCGCCACCACCGGCACCGAAGGCTGGCAGACCGCGATGATGTGCATATTGCCGCCGAGCACATGCAGCATCTCGATGATGTAGTCGACATAGTCATCGAGGTCGAAGCGGCCTTCGGTGACCGGCACCATCCGGGCATCGGACCAATCGGTGATGTAAACCTCGTGGTTCGGCAGGAACGCCTCGACCGTGCCGCGCAACAAGGTCGCGTAGTGACCGGACATCGGCGCCACGATCAGCACCCGCGGCTGCGGTATCCGCAGCGGCCTGGTCAGCTTGCGATCGAAATAGAGCAGACGACAGAACGGCTTTTCCCACACCGAGCGGATTTCGATCGGGGTCCGCACGCCATTGACTTCGGTATCGTGAAGGCCCCATTCGGGCTTGCCGTAGCGGCGGGTGGTGCGTTCGAACAACTCGCAGCCGGCGGCGATGGATTTGCCGAAATCGGTGTGCGACCAGGGATTGAGCGGGTTCTGGAACAGGATCTTGGTCGCATCGGTCATCGCCCGCGCCGGATTGAGCGAGGCCTGCGCCATTTCGTACATCCAGTACATCGGCGTGGTCAGCGCCGGACTGCCTTCGGCCACCAGCGGCGGTGCCCCGCCAAATTCACCAATCGGCATTTAATCCTCGAGTTCCTGTTTTGCATCGCAATATAGTGCCGAATACGTAATAATGCGTCAATGCGTTGGCCAGTCTATCCCGCCTGCGTCGAGCTGCCGAATATCTGCAGAAAACCGCGGGATAAATGCTATTCGCCGCCCTGGATCAGCGATCCAAGCCGGCGGGCGCTGCGCAATAGTGCCAGAAATGCCGCAAACGAGGCCAGAAACAGCACGGCATTGATCGCCAGCGCGTCGATCATCAGGTCGGCCCGGAACACATGGTCGATCAGCAGTTCCCGCATCCCCTCGAATACGTAGGTCGGCGGTAACGTCCAGGCAACATATTGCAGCCAATGCGGCAGCACCGTCACCGGATAGTAGATGCAGGCGAGCGGCATCAGGGCGAACATCAAGGTCCAGACGATGCTCTCGGCGCCAAGCCCGTTGCGCAGCACGAGCCCCGAGACGAAGACGCCGACCGACCAACTGGTGAAGATCAGGTTACAGAAGAAAATGATCAGCGGCAGTCCGATGCCGTACAGGTTGAAACCAAAGAAGATCATCGCCAGCAGCGTCATCGGAATGACGCCGATGGCGAGCCGGATCAGGCTCATCACCATCAGCGCGATCAGAAACTCGATCGGCTTCAACGGGCTCATCATCAGGTTGCCGAGATTGCGCGCCCACATCTCCTCGAGAAACGAGATCGAGAAGCCGAGCTGTCCGCGGAACAGGATGTCCCACAGGATCACCGCCCCGATCAGCGTGCCGCCGGCGCGGGCGAAAAACCCGGCGTTCTGCGCGATGTAGCTTTGCAGGAAGCCCCAGGTGATGATCTGCAGCGCCGGCCAGTACAGCAGTTCCAGGAGCCGCGGCCACGACGACATCAGCAGATACCAGTAACGCAGGATCATCGCGGCGATCCGATGCGGCGCAATGCCCCGATGCAGCACGAGCTGGCTCATCGCGCCTCCTCCCGGGCGCGGCCCCGCGCGACGTCGAGGAAGACCTCTTCGAGCGTGGCGCGGTTGTAGCGGACCATGATGTTGTCGGGACTGTCATCGTCCTCAATGCGGCCGCGCTTCATGATGATGACGCGGTCGCACAGCCGCTCCACCTCCAGCATGTTGTGCGAGGCGAGCAGGATGGTGGCGTCGTGGTTGTGGCGATAGGTCTGCAGGTGCTGCCTGACCCAATCGGCGGTATCGGGATCGAGCGACGCGGTCGGCTCGTCGAGCAGCAGCAGCTCGGGCTGGTTGATCAGCGCTTTTGCCAGCGCCACCCGGGTCTTCTGCCCGGCGGAGAGCTTGCCATTGGGACGGTCGAGGAAATCGCCGAGATCGAGGTCGGCGGCGAGTTGGGCGATGCGCTCGCGCAGATCCGCCACCGCATAGAGGCGGCCGAAGATCGTCAGATTCTGCCGCACCGTGAGCCGCATCGGCATGTCGACATAGGGGCTTTCGAAATTCATCCGGCCGAGCACGTCGGCGCTTTGATCGGGCATCGTGCAACCCAGCACCTGGATCCGTCCGGAGGTCGGCAGCACCAGGCCCATGATCATCGCAATCGTGGTGGTCTTGCCGGCGCCATTGCCGCCGAGCAGCCCGGTGATGCTGCCGCGCGCGATGCGAAACGAGACGTCGTCGACGGCGCGGGTGGTCTTGTAGAGCTTGACCAGACGGGCAACCTCGATCGCCGCCGATCCTGCCGGATCGGGCGCGGGCGGTTCGGCGGCTGCGGCTCCCTCGCTCATGCCGCCGTTCCTTGGGCCATCGCGGCGGCAAGCGCAAGGCATTGACAGGGCGTTGAGATCGCTCGCCGGGTCGGCTCCGCTCAATTTGTGGTCGGGACCTTGCGCCGCTACACTGCCGGCATGTCCGACGTTGCCGCCTCCGATTTTCGCCATCCGCGCCGCTATGTCCGTCTGGATACCATATTGCGGCTGCGCTGGCTCGCGGTGCTCGGGCAGCTCGCCGCGATCTTCATCGTCGCTCAGGGGTTCGAGTTCGACGTCGAAGTCGCCCCCTGCGTCACCATTATCGGGTTGTCGGCCCTGCTCAACCTCGTGCTGCAGATCGCCTTCAACCCGATGCAATTGCTGGAGCCGGTCTATGCCGCGGCGTTGCTCGCGTTGAATATCGTCGAGCTCGCGGGGTTGCTGTTTTTCACAGGTGGGCTGGAGAATCCGTTCTCGTTCCTGTTTCTCGCGCCGGTGCTGATCTCGTCGACGGCGCTGCCGATCCGGCTCACCGTCACGCTCGGGGTTCTCGCGATCGCCTGCGCCTCGCTGCTGGTCTACTTCCACTCGCCGCTGCCGTGGGACAGCGACGATCCGCTGGTGCTGCCGCCGATCTATCTGTACGGCGTCTGGCTCTCGATCGCGGTCGCGATCGGCGTCACCAGCCTCTATGCCTTCCAGGTCGCCGAGGAAGCGCGCAAACTCTCCGACGCGCTGGCCGCCACCGAGCTGGTGCTGACGCGCGAGCAGCATCTCACCCAGCTTGACGGCCTCGCCGCCGCGGCCGCCCATGAGCTCGGAACCCCGCTCGCGACGATCTTCCTGATTTCGCGCGAACTGGAGCGGACCGTCGACGACAAGGGCCCGCTTGCCGGCGACCTCAAGACCCTGCGCGAGCAGGCGCAGCGTTGCCGCGACATCCTCGGCAAGATCACCCAGCTATCCGCCACCGGCGCACCGTTCGACCGCATGCCGCTGTCGACGCTGATCGAGGAAGCGGTGGCGCCGCATCGCGATTTCGGCGTTGCGATCAAGGTGCGGATCGCGGTGACCGCAACGCCAGAGCCGGTTGGCATCCGCAACCCGGCAATCCTGTACGGCGTCGGCAACATCCTCGAAAACGCCGTCGATTTCGCCCGCCAGACCGTCGAGGTGAACGCGTGGTGGAATACGGAAATGGTCGAGATCGCGATCTCCGACGACGGACCGGGGATCGCACCGGACATCCTCAAGCGCATCGGCGAACCCTATCTGTCGCGGCGGCGCAGCGGCGACGACGCCCAAGGCGAGCATAGCGGGCTCGGGCTCGGGGTATTTATCGCCCGCACCCTGCTGGAGCGGACCGGCGCCAGGGTCTCCTTCACCAACCGGACCTTTCCCGAGCATGGCGCGGTGGTTCAGCTCGTGTGGCCGCGAAAGCGTTTCGAGGCGAGTGAAATTGCCGCTCAACCAGCCGGTTAGAACGGCCGCCGATTGTTGCCATTCGACCTTGTGCGGCCTTGGCAGTGCCGCCTCGCCGCGCCATATGAGGCATGTCCGCCAAAAAGGAAACCCGCCCGTGACCGCCATCGCCGAACTGAATGATCAGGCCGACCGCTCGCTCTTGATCGTCGAGGACGACAAGCCGTTCCTGGAGCGGCTGTCGCGCGCCATGGAAACCCGCGGCTTCGCGGTGACCTCCTGCGACAGCGTCACCGATGGCCTTGCCCAGATCGGCCGCGCCGCTCCGGCCTTCGCGGTGGTGGATCTGCGGCTCGGCGACGGCAACGGCCTCGATGTGGTCTCCGCGCTGAAGCGGAAGCGACCCGACGCGCGCGCGATCGTGCTGACCGGATACGGCAACATCGCTACCGCGGTGACGGCGGTAAAGCTCGGCGCGGTGGATTACCTCTCGAAACCCGCCGACGCCGACGATGTCGTGGCGGCGTTGCTCGCGAGCGGCACCGAAAAGTCCGAACTGCCACACAATCCGATGTCGGCGGACCGGGTGCGTTGGGAGCACATCCAGCGCATCTATGAAATGTGCAACCGCAACGTCTCCGAAACCGCGCGACGGCTGAACATGCATCGCCGCACCCTGCAGCGCATCCTGGCCAAGCGCGCACCGCGCTAGCATCATCTTTAAGACCGTCATGTATGGACGGCTGGAGCATCCGGGCAACGCGTTGTCTTCATGCCCGGGACAACCCCCGCCGTGACCGAAGCGCGAATCGTGTTTATTCCGCGTGGCCCTGCGGGTCGACCAGACGGTTGATCCGCTGGGCTGCGGCCATGGCGAAGCGCACCGTCATCAGCTTGCGGGTCGGTGCCGGCAGCCGATGCTCCGGCGCATCGCATTGCAGATGCGCGCCATAGGCGTCGGCGACGATCAGCCCGGTCCCGCCGGGGAAAATCTCGCACGGCAGCTCCTGCGTAAACGCGAAGAACAGCCGGTCGCAATGCGCCCGATACTCCTGCCATTTCTGGTCTGCGCGCAAATCCTCGATCGATGACTTGATCTCGACGATCCAGATCTCGCTGCGCTCGTTCAGCGCGACCAGGTCGGCGCGGCGTCCCGAGGGCAGCGGCAATTCGCTGATGCAGGAAAATCCCAATGACCGCAACAACCGCGCGGTGCCGCGCGCGATCGCCAGCGCCGTCTCCGACTGACGGCGGTCCGGCGGCGGCACCAGGCTGACATGGCGGGCGTTTGATTCCATGGCGACCAGCATAGAGCGCCGCCGGCCCAGTGGAAACCGGCTTTTGCCGGCCGGGCCCGCCGCAACGCGGAACCTGGCGAATTCTCGCCGGTGTGTAGACGTCGAGATTGACGACATTTTCGTGCTGGAAATCGTCCGGCCCCGGCGGCCATCACAGCTACGCCAATGGCGCAATTTCCGCTTGGCGAGCCGCCAAAAATCGGCATTGTGCGGCGATGACAAATGAAACCGAGACCAGGGCGAAGGCCGGCGCCGTCATCATCCCGGTGACGCTGTTCGAGCAGAATTGCACCTTGATCTGGTGCGAAGCCACCAGAAAGGCGGTCGTGATCGATCCCGGCGGCGACGTTGCCAAGATCCAGGCCGCGATCAAGCAGTCCAATGTCAATGTCGAGAAAATCTGGCTGACCCATGGCCATATCGATCATGTCGGCGGCGCCGCCGAGTTGCGCGATGCGCTCAAGGTGGCGATCGAGGGCCCGCATGTCGACGACAAGCATTTGCTCGACAATGTGGTCGCAAGCGGCGCCCGTTTCGGCATGACCGGCGTGCGCAATTTCACGCCGGATCGCTGGCTCAGCGAGGGTGACCAGGTCTCGGTTGGCAAGCTCAGCTTCGACATCCTGCATTGCCCCGGCCATTCACCCGGCAGCGTGGTGTTTTTCAGCAAGCAATTGCGTTTTGCCCATGTCGGTGACGTGCTGTTCAACGGTTCGGTCGGACGCACCGATCTTCCCGGCGGCAGTCATGCCACGCTGATCAGGTCGATCACCGAAAAGCTGTTGCCGCTCGGCGATGATGTCGGCTTCATCTGCGGCCATGGCGCCGGTTCCAGCATCGGTCAGGAGCGGATGACCAATCCGTTCCTGACCGGCGCGATGTAATCTGGGTGCATCATGAGCCAACAGACCGACCGCAGCACCGAAGAGCGCGCGCTCTCCAAGCACATACTGCCGAGTTCGGGCACCATGATCGGTGTCTGCGCGACACTGATCGGGCTGGTCAAGCTGGCGGAGGCGCATATCGGCCCGAGCCGGGTCGATGAATACGCCGCGCTGGCGTCGCTGCTGTTTCTCGCCAGCGCGATTGCGTCCTATATTTCGATGCGCCATCTCGACCGGACGCAACTGAGCGCGCGCTGCGAGATCGTGGCCGATCAATGCTTCCTCGCCGGGCTTATCGGCATCACGGGTATCACGCTGTTCTTCGCCTACGAGATTATCTGACCCCAAGCCGGATCGTCGCTGAGAAACGCGGATCAATTCGAAACCATGGCGCGGACCCGCCGCGACAGATTGTCGAGATCGAACGGCTTGGTGATCATTTCCATGCCGGGCTGCAGAAAGCCGTCGGCGATCGCAACGCTCTCGGCATACCCGGTGATGAACAGAATCTTCAGATCGGGCCGGGTCTCCCGGGCCTGGTCGGCGAGCTGCCGGCCGTTGATGCCGGGCAAGCCGACATCGGTGACCAAGAGGTCGATCTGCTCATTGCCTTGCAGGATTCGCAGCCCCGAGGAGCCGTCGACCGCCTCGAGCGTCCGGTAGCCCTGCTCATCCAGCATCTCCAGGATCACCGCGCGCACCACCGGCTCGTCCTCGACCACCAGCACGGTCTCGCCGGTTGCGGAGCGCTCGGCCGTGGCGGCGGCCGATGCTGCCCCGGCAACCGCGCCGCTGTGATGGCGCGGCAGATAAAGCCTGACCGATGTGCCCTGGCCCGGTTTGCTGTCGATGGTGGCATGGCCGTTCGACTGCCGCGCAAATCCATAGATCATCGAGAGCCCCAGGCCGGTGCCTTGCCCGATCGGCTTGGTGGTAAAGAACGGATCGAAGGCGCGCGCCGCCACCTCGGCGCTCATGCCGGTGCCGGTGTCGGTGACGGCGACGCAGATATAATCCCCCGGCGCCAGCGCCGGGGTCTCCGCGGTGACGCCGTCGAGCCGCGCGTTCGCAGTCGAGATCGTGAGCTTGCCGCCATCGGGCATGGCGTCGCGCGCATTGATGGCGAGATTGAGCAGCGCGCTCTCTAGCTGATTGGGATCGCAAAGCGTGTTCCAGAGGTCATCCGACACCACGATCGCAAGATCGATGGCCTCGCCGATGGTCCGGCGCAGCAGATCTTCCAGCGACACCACGAGCTGGTTGGCATCGACGCTTTTCGGAATCAGTGGCTGGCGGCGCGCGAAGGCCAGCAGGCGATGGGTGAGCGCCGCGGCGCGGTTGGCGGATGTCATCGCCGCGTCGATATAGCGCCCGACATTATCGGTCCGGCCCTGGTTGAGGCGGGTCTGCATCAGATCGAGCGATCCGACGATTCCCGTCAGCAGATTATTGAAGTCGTGGGCAATGCCACCGGTGAGCTGCCCCACCGCCTCCATCTTCTGGGACTGAAGCAAGGCCTCTTCGGTGGCCTTGAGCCGTTCGGCCGCGGCCTTCTCCGCGGTAACGTCGCGGGCGACCGCATAGATGTGCTGCCCGTCGGCGACGCCGGTCCAGGACAGCCAGCGATAGGTTCCGTCCTTGTGGCGGAAGCGGCTTTCGAATCGGACGGTGGTGTCGGCTTCGCCGAGCTTCCTGACCTGGCTCCGCGTCAGTCCGCCGTCGTCGGGATGTTCCAGCCATTGCGAGGTGCGGCCGAGCAGTTCGGCCTCGTTCCAGCCGAGGGTGCGGGTCCATGCCGGGTTGACGGTGCGCCAGACGCCGGCGCGATCCGCGACCAGCAGCAGATCCTGCGACACGTTCCAGATCCGGTCACGCTCCCGGGTTTTCTCCTCGACACGCTGCGCCAGCGTCGCGTTCAACTCGGCAAGCTGATCGGCGAGCTTGCGGAAGCGCTCTTCATTCTGCCGCAGCGCCTGCTCCGCCGCCATTTGCTCGGTAACATCGGTGTGAGCCCCGACCAGGCGGATCGCCCTGCCATTTTCATCACGCTCGATGGTGGAGCGGACCGATATCCAGCGCGTTTCGCCGTCGCTTGGCCGAATGATCCGGTACTGCGCGGAGTATTCTCGGGTGTCGCCGGCGACGGCCTCGCGGAATTGTTTCTCGGTGGCCTCGCGATCCTCGGGATGGAGACGCCGCACCCAATCCTCGTGGGACTCCTTGGCGGCTTCGGGCGGCAGCCCGTGGATCAGCAGATATTCCGGCGACCGGCGGTTGTGGAAGCCGGACCGCAGATCGACCTCGAGGCCACCGATGCGGCCGACTTGCTGCACGCGGGCCAGTTCGGCTTCGCGTTCCCGCAGCGCCGCGGCGGCCAGATAGTCCTGGGTCACGTCGCGGCAGACGACGAGCACGCCGCCGACGCCGTCGTCCTCGTCGATCGGGCTGTAACCGTAGGTCCAGTAGACCTGCTCGAGCCTGCCATGGCGGGTCACCGGAATGAGCTGGTTCTCGTGCCAGGTCGCGCCCCCGCCGCGCATCACCTGCTCGATCTGGGGACCGATGACATCCCAGATCTCGGCCCAGCATTCCCGCCCGCGTTGACCGAGCGCGCTCGGGTGGCGCTCGGGTCCCATGGTCTTGCAATAGGCGTCGTTATAGAACTGGATGAGTTCTTCGCCCCACCAGATGAACATCGGGTGATTGGTGTTGAGCAGGATCCGGATCGCGGTGCGCAGGCTCTGCGGCCAGGACTCCGGCGGCCCGAGCGGACTTGCCGACCAGTCGTGGCTTCGGGTCAGTGCGCCCATTTCCCCGCCGCCGGCGAGGAAATCCGCAGAACCCGATTTGTTGATGGTCAACATTCAGAACAGATACACCAGGCCGGTCGAGGCCAAACCAGCAGCCGGAAGTTAACCGCCTGTCACAATTCCATCAAACGCCCGTCCGGGCATTTGGTTCAAATATATTTCGTGGCGAGCGGAACAAACCGCCGCTGCCCCGCGCCACGCTGCTGGTAACCGTCACCGACGTCGGTGCGATGCAGCAGCACTGTGCGCCGGTGCCGTCGCCGCGCCTTACTTCATCAGGCCGGCTGCGGTGAGCGCCCGCGTGATCACCGCCCCGACATCGATCCTGGGGCGCGGTGCAGGCCGTACTGGCTTGGCCGGACGATGCAAGGTCGTCAGCGGCTGCAGTGCGGCGGCAATATCCGGCGTCCGCGCCGGCGCGGGAGCAGGCCGTGGAACCGGATCCGAGGCTGGTTTTACGGCTTCCTTGCGCTGCCCCATCGCTTCGGTCAGGCCGAAGAAACTCGCGATGTGATAGGACGAGGAAATCCCCGCCTCGATCAGAAAGGCGCCCTGCTCGCCGTAGCGCTCATCATTGTCGGCGATGCCGAGCGGGGTGCCGTGCGCCATGTCGGTGATGGTATAGGATTCGACAATGGTCTCGCCGTCCGCGTTCCACCAGACCCGATGCGGATAGCCATCGACGATGCCCTCCGACATCGGCGCCAGCGGGAGCCCGTGCACGTCGAGCCACTGCTTGACGATCTCGTCGGCGTTGGCGGGATTGACCGTGCGGTCGGCACTGCCGTGCCAGACCGAAAGCTTCGGCCACGGCCCCCTGTGATGTGAGGCATGGCGTACCAGATCGCCCAGTTCGCCGGCCGGGCGGGATGGCGATTGCAGCATTCCATTAAGCGCCTCGCGTACATTGCTCGCAACGCCGAACGGCAATCCGGCGATCACGGCGCCGCCTGCGAACACCTCGGGATAGGTGGCGAGCATGACCGACGTCATGGCGCCGCCGGCCGATAGCCCGGTGACGAAAATGCGATGCGGATCGATTTTGTGGTCGCGAACCATGCACGCGATCATCTGCCGAATCGAGCGGGCCTCGCCGTGGTCGCGCGCAGCGTCTTCCGGATTGAACCAGTTGAAGCACATATTGGCGTTGTTCGACGGCTGCTGCTGGGGCATCAGCAAGGCGAAACCGTAATGCTTCGCCAGCGTGGACCATCCGGCGCCTAAATCGTAGGCAGCGGCGGTCTGGCCGCAGCCATGCAAAACGACAACCAGACCGCGGCCGCGCTGCAGGTGCTCGGGTATGTATGAGAACATTTGCAAGCCACCGGGATTCGATCCGAAGTCGGTGACTTCAACGATGGGACTCTGCCGGCCCGGCGCCAACATCGATCGGTAACCACCGAAACCGTTGAAGCCGTTCAGCTTTGGCAGACGTCGCAGGAATTCGACATTGTTGGCAAGGGACACCGGCAGCTCCATCGCGATGGGAGTTTTCATAACTCCATCTAGAGCAGATAGTTGCTGCACTGCAAAATAAAAGGGCCGTGTACTGTCAGACCTCTGTGGGAAACACCGGTCAACGCCATCATTGAGCGGCCGCGCGACGCATCCATGTCAGAAATGCGACCGAGACGAGGATCGACAGCGCAAACAACGCCAACGCCGCAAGCAGCGCGAGCCGTGCCGATTGCGTGGCTTCGACCGCAAAGAACACCGCGCCGATCGCCGCGACACCGGAAGCGTTGGCGATCTGCGTCGTGGTGCCGTACATCCCCGCGCCTGCGCCCGCGCTTGCCGGCTTCACCGTAGTGAGGACGGCGCTCGACAGCGGCGCCATCACCAGCCCCTGGCCGTAGCCGAAGATCGCGAGCACCGCGGTCAGCCAGAAAACGCCGGGCGCCGCAACCAGCGTCATGGTCAGCGCCAGCGTCGCGAGCGCGCCAATTTGTACGCTGCAGCCTTCGATCAGCACCAGCGTTCCGCGCTGCCGCGCCCGCGCTCCGCTGTGCCGCGAGGCGAGCACGAAGGTCAGCGCCAGCGGCACAAACACCAGGCCGGCCTGCAGGGGCGGGATATGCAGTGCCTTCTGCATGAACATGGTCATGACCAGGTAGAACGACAGGTTGGCGAAAAAGAAGAAGAATGCGGCGAGCAGACCGCGCACGAAAGCGGGGTCCGACAGCAGCGCAAGATCGATCAGCGGCATTCCAGCCCGATTTGCGACATTGCGCTCGAGCCGCGGGAAGGCGGCAAGAATGACGAGACCGGCCGCCATCACCGGCCACAGCCACGGCGTCCAATGCAGATCGCTGCCGAACAGCAACGGCCCGATCAGGCACAGCAGTCCCGCAAACAGCACGATCGCGCCGGGAACGTCGAGCCGCGTGCCGGCGCGCCGGGGCACCGACGGCATGATCCGCACTGCCGCGGCAGCGATGATGAGCCCGCAGGGCACATTGACAAAAAATATCGTCCGCCAGCCCAGCCCGGCGAGATCCGACGCCACCAGCACGCCGCCGAGCAGAAACCCGGCCGCGCCTGCGAGACCGAGCACGACGCCGTAAATGCCGAAGGCCCGGCTGCGCGATCCGTCCGAAAACAGCAAATGCAGCGTGGCGAGCACCTGCGGCACCATCAGCGCCGCCGTGGCCCCCTGCGCCAGCCGGGCGGCGATCAATTCGGGACCCGATCGGGCCAGACCGCACCACAGCGAGGTCAGCGTGAAGCCCAGCACGCCCGCCAGGAACACGTTCTTGATACCGTGGATGTCGCCGAGCCGACCCCCGGTGACCACCAGCGTTGCATAGGCGATCAAATAGATCGCGATTACCGCCTCGATCTGCGCCGAACTCGCATGCAACTCGGCTGCGATGGTCGGGGTTGCAACGTTGACGATAAAGGCATCGACGCCGAACATGAATTGGGCGGCGGCGACGATCGCCAACACCCACCAGCGCCGTGATGAATCCGCGGTGGCTGAAACCATCTGATGCATGTCGATATCGCCTGCTGTGAAAGCTGCTGGACCGGATGATCCCAGCTTTCGGTCATCCCGGCGATTACCTCGGAGGTAAGCCGTCGCGACCAAGCACAGACCGGTCGGCGCACGGCGAGGCGCTCAGAATCATTCCGGATATGGCAGCGCCCCCGTGGTCTGCACCACAACCATGCCGCAGCAGGGGTCTTCGGCGATTGCCTTGGGACTCCGCACCCCCTAGTTTGGGTCGGAACAGCAGGCCAACAGCAATGTCCGGAGAGAACACCCCATGGCGCGCCTCAAATTCGGAGCCTTCCTCGCCCCGCATCACCCGATCGGCGAGCATCCGATGCTGCAATTCCGCCGCGACCTCGACTTTGTCGCGCAGATCGACGCGCTCGGCTACGACGAGTTCTGGTGCGGCGAGCATCATTCTTCCGGCTGGGAGATGATCGCCTCGCCGGAGATGTTTCTGGCCGCCGCCGGCGAGCGCACCAAGCGCATTCGGCTCGGCACCGGCGTGGTCTCGCTGCCCTATCACCATCCCTTCAACGTCGCGCAGCGCATGGTGCAGCTCGACCATATGACGGGGGGCCGTGCCATCTTCGGCTCCGGCCCGGGCGCGCTTGCCTCCGACGCGCATACGCTCGGAATCGACCCGATGACGCAGCGCGACCGCCAGGACGAGGCGATCGCAATCATTCGCCGGCTGTTCAAGGGCGAGCGGGTCACGGCGAAAAGCGACTGGTTCACCATGAACGACGCCGCGCTGCAGATCCTTCCACTGCAGGAGGAGATGCCTTTTGTGGTGGCGTCGCAGATTTCGCCGTCCGGCATGACGCTGGCCGGCAAATACGGCATCGGCATCATTTCGCTCGGCTCGATGTCGACCCAGGGCCTGATGGCGCTGCCGACGCAATGGGGTTTTGCCGAGGACGCCGCCAGAAAGCACGGCACCACCGTAAGCCGATCCGACTGGCGCGTGCTGTTGAGCTGGCACATCGCCGAGACCCGCGAACAGGCACAGCGCGAAGCCGGCGCTGGACTGATGCGGTGGCACAATGAATACAATGTCGGCACCCTGCAGCGGCCGGGCCTGCAGCCATTCACCTCGCCCGAGGATGCCGTGGAGAAAACCGCCGGCGGCGAAAACGCCGCGTCCACCATTGGTACCCCCGACGATCTGGTCAAGACCATCAAGAGCCTGATCGACGTCAGCGGCGGCGTCGGCACCATTGTCGGCTTTGTGCACGACTGGGCCAACCCGGAAAATACCCGCCGAAGCTGGGACATGGTGGCGCGCTATGTGATTCCCGAGATCAACGGCTATACCAGGAGCCTGCGCCAGTCGCAGAAATTCGTGATCGAGAACCGCGCGGTATTCGAGCGTGCGGGTCAGGCGGTGATGGCGAAAATCATGGAGAATGAGAAGGCCGCCGCGGCGCTTCCCCTCACCGGCCCGGGCCGGGTGGCGATCCCCACCGTGAATGCGCCCGACCTGCAGATGGAAGCCGCGAAGCGAAAGGCGTAAAGTTCGCGACATCGAGGTCGCCGGCGGGTAACATCGGCTAACCGGAGCAACTGCCATGTCGATGCAAAGTGTGGCCCCTGCCACGGCGGCCATTCTGACCCCGCCGAACCGGAACCTGCTGGCGCACATCCCGGGTGACGAGGGCTGGCCGGTGATCGGCCGGACCCTGGCGGTGCTCGCCGATCCCAAGGGCGAAGTTGAGCGGATGGCCGCGAAACACGGCCTGATCTACCGCAGCCGCGTCCTCGGCGAGACCAGCATCAGCGTGCTGGGGCCGGAGGCCAACGAACTCCTGCTGTTCGACCAGAGCAAGCTGTTCTCCTCGACCCATGGCTGGGGTCCGATCCTGGGCCTGCTGTTCCCGCGCGGCCTGATGCTGCTCGATTTCGAGGAGCATCGCCTGCATCGCCGCGCGCTTTCCGTCGCCTTCAAATCCGAGCCGATGAAATCCTATCTTGCGCAGCTCGATGCCGGCATTGCCGCGCGGGTCGCGCGATGGAGGGCGCAGCCGGGGCCGATGCTGTTCTATCCCGCGATGAAGCAGCTTACGCTCGATCTGGCCGCAACTTCCTTTCTGGGCGCGGACATCGGTCCCGAGGTCGACGAAATCACCCGCGCCTTTGTCGACATGGTGGCGGCATCGATTGCGCCGATCCGCCAGCCCTGGCCCGGCACCCAGATGGCGCGCGGGGTCAAGGGCCGCAAGCGTATCGTCGCCTATTTCTCGGAGCAGATTCCGATCCGCCGCGGCAAAGAGGGCCAGGATCTGTTCTCGCAGCTATGCCGGGCCACGCACGAGGACGGGGCGTTGCTGTCGACCGAGGACATCGTCGACCATATGAGCTTTCTGATGATGGCCGCGCACGACACCCTGACCTCGTCGCTGACCTCGTTCGTGGCGGCGCTCGCCGCCAATCCGCACTGGCAGGAGCGGTTGCGCAACGAGGTGACGGCGCTGGGGGTTGCCGCCGGCGAGCCGACCACCCTGGACAATCTCGCGGCGATGCCGCTGACCGAGATGGCCTTCAAGGAGACCATGCGGATGAAGCCGCCGGTGCCCTCGATTCCGCGGCGCGCGACCCGCGATTTCAGCTTCAAGGGCTACGCGATCCCGGCCGGCACCATGGTCGCCATCAACCCGCTGTTCACCCATCATATGCCGGAAATCTGGCCCGATCCCGAGACCTTCGATCCGATGCGCTTCAGCGACGAGGCGCAGCGCGGCCGCCACCGCTTCGCCTTCGTGCCGTTCGGCGGCGGCGCGCATATGTGCCTCGGGCTGCACTTCGCCTATATGCAGGCCAAGTGCTTTGCGCGGCATTTCCTGCAGAATCTCAGCGTCACGCTGCAACCGGGCACCACGCCGGACTGGCAGATGTGGCCGATCCCGAAACCGCGCGACGGATTGCGCGTGATGCTGTCGCCGCTCTGAGGCGCTTCAGGCGTTATGGCTTCGCGCGCGGTGAGAATCCCGGATTGCGCTGCGCTCCATCCGGGCTACGAATACAATCAGCCGTCATTGCGAGGGCGATTATGCGGGACTTCGAGGAAGCGTGCCGCTCTTATCTGGTCGCGCGCCGCTGGCCGAACGGCGTTCATTGCCCGCGTTGCGGCAACGCCAAAGTTTACGCGCTGGCATCTGGCTATCATTGGCAGTGCGAAGCCTGCCAAGTGAACGGCTATCGTTTCTCGCACATTGCGGGCACCATCTTTGAGAACACGAACAAGCCGCTCCGCGAGTGGTTCCGGGTCACGCATTTGATGCTGACCAGCAAGAAGGGAATCAGCGCCCTCCAAATTCAACGCGTCATGGGCTTCGGCAGCTACGGTACGGCGCATTCCATGTGCCACAAAATCCGCGCGGCTCTGATCGAACCGGAAACCAAACTTGGCGGTATTGTCGAAGTTGATGAAACCTTTGTCGGTGGCAAGGCCAAGAACCGGCATTGGGCCAAGCGCGACGGCAAGCCGGGACCGACCGCTTCCGGCAAAGCGATTGTCGCTGGCGCTGTTCGCCGCAAGGGCGACGTCATTGCCCGCGTTGTCGATAACGTCCGCGCCTCTACCTTGATGGCGTTCGTCAACGAAGCCGTATCGGAAAAGGTAAGTCTGCTCTGCACTGATCAATGGGTTGGCTATAAGGGCCTCGACAAGACCTATCCGCACGCCACCGTTGACCACGCCAAGCATCAATATGTTGTCGGCACGGTTCACACCCAAACCATTGAAGGCTTCTGGAGCATCTTCAAGCGCGGTATCGTCGGCTCGTTCCAAAAGGTTAGCGCCAAGTACATGCCGCTGTACGTCGCTGAATTCCAATTCCGCTACAACCACCGCTTTAATGACGACATTTTCAGCGCGGCGATTGAGGGATGCTGAAAGAGCGCATAAAGACGACAATTTTCGTTCTCGCGTGGCTCGGCGTTGTGGTGCTGATCGTTGGAACGTCACCATCGTTTCAATCCTGCAGCAACGAGCATTATCACCACGAAGCCAGCAACACCCTTTACGAACGTGTCGCCGATCTCTTGGTACTCTTCAAAGCTTGGTTCGGATGTTCGGGAGAGTTCGTTCACAAGAACGCCGAAGCCATCGTTGCTGTTTTTACGATCATCGTTGGCATAGCCACTTGGTTGCTCTGGCGTGCCACCAAGGCTCTGGTAGTAGGAGCCGAAAAAACCGCCGAGATGCAACTGCGGGCTTACATTCACACTATCGGGAGAGAATGAGAGCAAAGCGACGGCTCAAAAAACAATTGCCCCACCTTGAACGTCTCGACGGGACCATCGCCAAGCTGCGAGCGGATTTCGCCCTTGGTGATGTACGCGGTGACCGAACCGGTCGCTATATTCCCGGGCTTGCCGGCGCAACGCAAGCCATGCTTGCTGTCTGACATGGAAGGCGTGATGCGGAAGCGCATGCTTTGCCGACTCCGGTCGCGGTTTTTGCTTTATGCTCGGTCTTATTTCGGATTTGCTGATCGGTTGATGTTACACATGGCCAAATTGATCGACGAGTTTCGCCGCGGCTGGCAAGGAATATCTCAACCATCACGGCTATTTGTCATTGGATTTGTGGCATGCTGCCTGGCTTTGTCGACGGCGGCCCGGTGGGGCCTTTCGCTGATCCGGCCCGACGTATTTTTCACGCCCTATATCCCGGCCGTGTTCTTTGCCACCGCGTTTGGCGGCTTCCGGATCGGGATTGCGACGGCCCTGGCGGGGGGCGCATTGGGGGTGACCGTCAATTTCAGCGACATGTCCGCCGATTTTGCCCGACTGGCGCTGGCGGCGATCTATCTCCTGGTGTGCGGTCTGATGATCTGGGGCGTCGAGCATTATCGCTCGCTCGCGGCCCAGCAGCGCCAGATCTCAAGGCGCCTGATCGAGGAGGAAGCATACCGCAGGCTCTTGGTCGACGAATTGCAGCACCGCCTGAAAAACAAATTGTCGACCATTCATGCCGTTCTGCATCAGGTGCTGCAGGACCAGCCGAAAATCTGGGCCAGCATTGACCAGCGGATCCGGGCGCTGTCGGCGACCGACGATCTGATCGCAAGGGTTGACGGCAGCGGCTGCGACATCAAAGACCTGCTGCTCTCCGAACTCGGGCCATACGGGCATGTCCGATTCAGCTTGAACGGCGACCGGCTGTTCCTGCCCGCCAAACTGGCTGTCAGCCTCGCCCTGATGTTCCACGAACTTGCCACCAATGCCGGAAAATACGGCGCGTTTTCGTCCGCGCGCGGGCTATTGCAGGTATCGTGGACGGTTTCGGACGACCGCCTCAATATCGTGTGGGACGAAACCGAAGGTCCGGTCGTCGGCGCGGTCGGGCAAGCGGGCTTCGGCACCAAGCTCCTGAAATCGGCGTTGCTGCCGTTCGATGGCGGGACCGAGATCTCGTTCCTCAAGACCGGCGTTCACTGCACGATGCAATGCCGCCTGCCCGGCGGCTGAGCCACCTCGCAGCGATGTCTGCGGTCACGGGTATGGTCGGGCGTTGACCGTCTGTTAATGACGATCAGGGCAACGCCAATTCGGAATGCGCCGCCGACAGGGTCGCGTTGTTTTCGAGGTACCGTCTTAACCAAAACTACAAGGGAGTTCGGCACAGTCGCTCTCCATGCAAAGCCGTCATTTGTTCCTGCCCACCGCGATCGAAGGCGAACCCGAGATCGTTGCCGATACCGAGCCAGGCCTGCTCAATGACGTGTTCAGGATGCTGCCCCACGGCGTCACGGTCCAGGACGAGCAAGGCCGCTTCCTGCTGATGAACGACGCCGCCGCCGCGCAGTTGCGCATGGCTGCCGCCCAGCAGGCGCTGGCGCCGTCGCAGGAACTCGATCGCCGGCGTGCGACCGGGCTCGAATTGCTCCGCGCCGGCCAGACCGCAATTACCGAAGAATGCATCGCCAGCGGCCGGGGCAAGCAGGCGTTTCTCACCACCCATCGGCCGGTCCGCATCGCCGAGCGCGACCTGCTGCTGTCGAGCTCTGCCGACATCAGCGCCCAAAAGGCCTTCGAGGACCAGTTGTTCCGCTCGGCCTATTACGACGAACTGACCGACCTGCCGACCCGGCGGGTGATCGAGCATCGCGCCAACACGCTGCTGCAGCACCACGACACGCCGGCGAGCTTCGCGCTGGCCTTTCTCGACATCGACAATTTCAAGCACATCAACGACTATTACGGCCATGCGGCCGGCGACGCGCTGCTGGTCGAGATCGCGAAGCGTCTCGGACTGGACTTGCGCGAATCCGACATGCTGTCGCGGATCAGCGGCGACGAATTCCTGCTTCTGCTGCATCCGATCGCGGGCGAGCAGCAGGTGGCGGAGTATATCGACATCACGCTGCAACGGCTGAAGGCGCCGTTCTTCATCGATGGATCGGAAATTTTCGCGTCGACGTCGATCGGGGTCAGCCTTTATCCCGAACACGGCCGCAGCTACGAGCAGTTGCGCCAGAACGCCGATATTGCGATGTATCGCGTCAAGAGCCGCGGCAAGGGCGCGGCGGCCTTCTTCGACGCCGGCATGGAGCGTGAAGCGCTGGCGCGGATGAAGGTCGAGCAGTCGCTGCGGCAGGCCATCCTGGAAAAGCGCTTTTGCTGCGCCTTCCAGACCAAGGTCGACATCAGGACCGAGGCGATCAAGGGCATCGAGGCCCTGGTGCGGCTGCGCGACGACGAGGGGGTGATCCAGGCTCCCGGCACGTTCATCAATCTCGCGGTGGAACTTGGGCTGATCGACGAGCTGACGCATCTGGTGCTGGCCGAGATCGTGAAGTCGATCGACCTGATCAACGACACCTTCGGCGCGGACACCAGCATCAGCATGAACGTCGCGGCGAAGCAGGCCGGCAACCCGGAATTCATGCGCTCGCTCGCCCAGGCGCTCGAAGCGACCGGTTATCCCGAGCGCTTCATGATCGAGGTGACCGAAGACGCCTTCATCGCCAAGAGCCATTTCCAGGGCGAAATCCTGCCGATCTTCCGCAAGCTCGGCGTCGGCATTTCGATCGACGATTTCGGCATCGGCTATTCGTCATTGTCGGCGCTGGCCGACATCACCGCCGACGAAATCAAGATCGACCGCTCGTTCATTGTCGACATCCACAAGCGCCCGCGCAGCCAGGGCATATTGCGGGCGATCGAATCGCTGAGCGAGGCGCTCGGCATGACCGTGATCGCGGAGGGCATCGAATCCTTCGAGGAACTCGCCTATCTGCAGGCCGCCACCAAAATCCGCTATGCGCAGGGCTATTATTTCGCCCGGCCGATTTTTCTCGAAGAACTCAAGCCGGCGTCGCGGATTTTCAGCGAAACGCGTGTCAATTCGTCGAGCCGCGCGGTCCAGCAGGCCCGCCCGGCGTATTTCCGCGGCGAGCGCCATTGGCGCTGAGGCGCAAGCCTGCTGCCCGCCTGCCGTCTTTTCCTGGCCGGCTTACTATCGCCGCGGCGGCGGACGGCATATAAACGGCTTTGAAAAATGGCTCGGCCCCCCGCGCGCCATTGTCGTTTCACAGAGACCGCATGCCTGCCGTATCCATCCTCCTGAACGTGCTCTGGATCCTGTTCGGCGGCCTGTGGATGGCCATTGCCTGGATCGTCGCGGCCGTGATCATGGCGATCACGATCATCGGCCTGCCCTGGGCGCGGGCCGCGTTCAATATCGCCGCCTATACCCTGTTGCCGTTCGGCCAGCGGGCGGTGCAGCGCGACAGCCTCACCGGCCAGCCCGATATCGGCACCGGGCCGCTCGGCCTGATCGGCAATCTGATCTGGCTGGTGCTGGCGGGCTGGTGGCTCGCGCTCGGGCACATCGCGACCGCGATTGCGCTGGCCGTCACCATCATCGGC
>CAVVIM010000001.1:0-8702 GCA_963748165.1 uncultured Alphaproteobacteria bacterium | reverse complement strand
AGCGCCAGACCGTTCCAGCTCGAGCCCGACGCGCCGAACAGAAATGCAATGGCATAGATGACGGGGGCCGGCCATGCCGGGGAGAGGAAGGCGCAGGCGACGGTCGCCGCGGCCATCATCGCACCAAGCGCCGCCAGCACCAAACGCGGGGGCGCATGATCCGCCGCCCAGCCCCAGCCGAGCCGCGAGCCGACGCTGACGGCCATCGCAATGGACAGCGTGGTGCCGGCCTCGACCGGCGACCACCGCATCCGTTCCACCAGCACGGCGGCGAACACCGCGGTGAAATTGAATTGGGTCGCGGCGAAGCAGACCGCCATGACACCCAACGGCCGCAGGCTGGCGCTGCCCGAAATCAGGCGGAGCGATGCGATCGCTCCGGTTTCGCCGACCGGGGCCGCACCGTCATCCTGGCCATCCAGTTGCTTTCGCCAGCCGTCGACCAGGATGGCGCCAAGCAGGCAGATCGCCGCCACCGCCAGCACCGCAGAAGGCCAGCCAATCCGCGTCATCAGAAACGGAACGGCGAAACCTGCAAGCGCGGCGCCGAGCGGGACAGCGGTCTGCTTCAGCGCAAACACCCGGGCCCTGGTGTCCGGCGCCGTGTAGCGCGCGAGCAGGGAGGAACTGGCAGGATTGGCGGGACCGTAGGCGAGCCCCAGCAGCAGCGCGCTGATCACGAATCCGGCGAGCGTTTCGGAGCGCAGTACGGCCAGGCCCGCCACCGCCACCAGCAACATGATCTGATGGAGACGGATGGCGCCGTAGCGGCGCACCCATTGTGGCGTCGCCAGCGAGGCAAAGGCCGCAGCCAGAAAGGTCAGCGAGGCATAATATCCGACCAGATGCGGTGCAAGCCCAAGCCGCGGCGCAACGCCGGCTGCGGTCAGCGGCACGACAAGCGACGCCATGACGATGATCGCCTGCACGCCCAACGTCGCGGCAATCGCCTTAGGCAGTAAGCGCACGCTGATCCACTGTTCCGCGGGAATCGAACTTTCGAACGCCGGAAGCTAGACGATTTTCCGGCGTAGGCAATTGTTTTTCGAGATATTCTGTCTCGTTTCTTAGTATAGGATGGTCGGATCGACGGGGCGGCCTGCGCCGTCCGGGCTCCATCGGCCACCAAACAAGGGCTGCGCCTTGAGGCAAGCTTCGAAACCGGAACGAAAGCCGCGCGGCGCAAGCTCTGCCGCGATGGTGCCGGAGGAATTGGCGGCCGGCTCGTCGGCCCTGCAAAAGGGGTTCGCGCTGCTGGAGCATCTGATCGCCGCCGACCGCGCTTTGACCCTCGCCGAATTGGTTGCGGCGATGGACATGCCGAAGGCCACCGTGCACCGATTGCTGATCAATCTGGAGGCCGCGCAGCTTCTGAAGCGTGACCTGAGCGGCAAGCGCTATGTGCCGGGCGACCGCCTGACCCGATTTTCGCTGCGCGCGGTGGTATTTGCGGCGCGGATGCCGCCGGTGCTGGCCAATCTCGAGCGGCTGGTCGCCGAAATCGGCGAGTTGGTCAATCTCGGTGTGCTCGATGGCTCGAGCGTCGCCTATGTTCAGCGCGTCGAATGCAATTGGCCGCTGCGGACGCATCTGAGCGCGGGTTCGCGCGTGCCGCTGCATTGCACCGCGACCGGAAAGCTTTTTCTGGCGCTGATGCCGACGGCGCGGCGCGCGGCGCTGCTCGACGAGATCGAGTTCCGCGCCTATGCGCCCAATACCATCACGGACCGCAAACGCCTCGAAAGCGAACTGGCGCGCATCCGCGACGAACGGCTGGCCGTCAACAACGAGGAGTTCATGGTGGGTGCGATCGGGCTCAGCGTTCCCTTGATCGGTGTTGACGGCGAGATGTTCGCGGGCCTCGCGCTGCATGCCCCGGTTGCACGCCTGAGCGTCGATGGCGCCCGCAAGCTTACGTCGACGCTGCGCCGCGCCGCCGAAAAGCTTGCGCGCACCCTGCTTTGACGGGCCCGCGCCGGGTCCGGCCGGGTGGTTCGCCGCGTCCTCCAACAAGAAGGTCGCGAGATCTGGATAGGGAGCAAACGATGTCACAGTCCCGCCTTGAGCGGATCGAGCTTGACCTGCTGCGGGTGCCACTCAAAACCCCTTACAAATTGGTATTCGGCAATGTCGAGGCCTTCGACACCCTGCTGGTGACGGTGACGCTTGCCGACGGCCGCAGCGGGGTCGGCGAGGCAACCATCCTGACCGGATATACCGAGGAGACGCGCGAGCAATGCTGGCAGGCGGCGCGGGCGATCGGATCGGAATTGCCCGGTACCCGTGAGGGACTGGTCAACGGCCGCCTCGCGCCCTGGCTTGGCGAAAATCCATTCACGGTGACCGCTTTTTCCACCGCGATGGAAATGGCCGGCGGCCACGCCACGCTGCGCCCGACGGCGGCATCGGTGGCGCTGCTCGCCATTTTGAACGAAACCGAGCCGGGTGCGCTTGATGTCGAGCTGGAGCGGCTGCTGCAGGCCGGTTATTCGACCATCAAGGTCAAGGTGGGCTGGAACGTGCAGGACGATCTGCATCGCGTCCGGCATATCCAGCAGGCGCTGCGCGGGCGTGCACGGATCCGGATCGACGCCAATCAGGGATATTCGAAAGACGACGGCTGCAGCTTCGCGCGCAGCCTCGACCCGGCCGGAATCGAATTGTTCGAGCAGGCCTGCGCGGCCGGGGACTGGGACGCTGCACTTGCCGTCAAACGCGCGGCGACCGTTCCGATCATGCTCGATGAGTCGATCTACACCATGGCGGACGTCGAGAAGGCCGCGGCGCTCGGCGCGGCCGACATCATCAAGCTGAAACTGATGAAGCTCGGCAGCATCGACCAGCTCGAACAAGCGCTGGGCCGGATCGGCGCGCTCGGCATGACGGCGGTGCTGGGGAACGGCGTCGCCACGGAAATCGGCTGCTGGATGGAGGCCTGCGTCGGTGCCAGGCTGCTGGCGACGGCCGGCGAGATGAACGGGTTCTTGAAGCAGCGCAGCGGATTGCTGACCGCGCCGCTCCGCGTCGAGCGCGGCCGTATTCTGTTGGACCAGGCGGCCAGGCCGCGGCTCGACCCTGCGGCCGTCGCCGCCGCGCGGGTCGGGCGCGAGGAGTTCTATGTTCCGGCCAGTGTCGGCATGACGGCGCCGTGAGGCGCCCGGAAAAATCGCTTGCCTGCGGCAGCCGTTTCCAGGCACAATGAAAAACCGGTATGTTTCGTCCCGATTTTTGATAGAGAGTTGAACACCTTGCCATGCTGCTGCTTGACGCCGACGTTCACGAAAGCTTCGCGGGCATTCGCGACCTCATTCCCTATCTGCAGGAACCCTACCGCGAATGGATTGCGCGGGGTGCCTGGCGCGGCTTCAGTCAGCCGTTTGCCTATACCTCGCCGGGGTGCGGCAATCGCGCCGATGTCCGCAATGCCGACGGCTCGGCTTCGGTCAGCGATTACGGGGTGATGCGCCGGCAACTGCTCGATCCCTACCAGCAGACCTATGCCGTGCTGACCGGCTATTTCTATCCGACCATGCTGAAGCTGCAGTACGGGTTGAGCTCGGCGCTCGCGGCCGCCTATAACGATTATGTCGCCGAGCATTGGCTGGCAAAGGACAAGCGGTTCATCGGCAGCATCCAGATCAATGCGCGCGATCCGGAAGGCGCCGCGCGGGAGATCGATCGGATGGCCGCCCATCCGCAGATCAAGCAGGTCATGCTGCCGGTGGTGGATGACATCGCCTACGGCCACCCGATGTATCGCCCGATTTTCGCTGCCGCCGAGCGCCACGGCCTGGTGATTGCGCTGCATCATACCATTCTGGCCGAGGGGCCGTTCGGCATGGGGCTGCATTACATCGAAAGGCATACGCTGCTGCCGACCTCGATGATGGCGGAAGTCATCAGCCTCATTCTCAACGGCGTGTTCGACGGCTATCCCTCATTGCGCTTCATCATCCTCGAGGGAGGATTTAGCTGGCTGCCGCATTTAATGTGGCGGATGGACCGCGAGTATCGCCAGGGCCGCGTCGAGGTGCCCTGGGTCAAGAAGCTGCCGAGTGAGCATATGCGCGAACGTCTGCGATTTTCCACCCAGCCCGCCGAGGATCTGACCGGCGAGCAGTGGATGAAACTGATCGATCTGATGGGCAGCGACGAGTATCTGGTGTTCTCGACGGATTATCCGCATTTCGATTTCGACGACCCGACGGTGTCGATACCGCGTTCCTTGCCCGACAGCCTGCAGGAGAAGATATTCTGGAAGAACGGCGCGTCGCTGTATGGCGTCGAGGCCCCCGCGTCATGACCAGGCATCTGGTCTGCCGCGCCGACGAAGTCGCGGGCCACGCCATGATGCCGGTGGCATTGGGGCGCGGCAAAATCCTGCTGACGCGGCTGCCGTCCGGTGAAATCAAGGCGGTCGCCGCCCGCTGTCCGCACCAGGGCGCCAACCTGGAGCACGGATGCCTGACCGGGTATGCCCATAGCGATCAGCCCAACGTGCTGCTGATGGACAGGCCCGGGCAGATTCTGCGTTGCCCGTGGCACGGCTTCGAATTCGATCTTTGCAGCGGGGAATCGATTGCCGATCACGGCAGGCTGCGGCTTCGTCGTTTCGATGTCGAAATCGAGAACGGTGATGTCTTCATCGTGATGTAGCCGCCGGCGGCTGGCTGCCTTGGCGCTTGCGCAAGGTCTTTTCGATCGCCCTTGCCGCTCGCAACAATGCCGGCGCAAGCGCAATGGCACGCTGCAGCGGCAGCCGGACAGTGGGACCGTGCACCGCGACCGTGGCGCAAATCCTTCCCCTGGTATCCATCACCGGGACGGCGGCAGCACTCATGCCTTCGATGAATTCCTCGTCGTCGGTGCCAATTCTGGTTTGCCGTATCCTGTCGAGTTCGGTCTCCAGCGCGGCAATGTCGACGATGGTTCGCGGGGTATGCTTGAGCAGCGGTCGCAACTCGAACAGTGCCTTTCGCAATGAAGCCGGCGCCAGAGCCAGAAAGAGCTTGCCGCTCGCGGTGCAGTGGAGCGGGACGCGCGATCCGGTCTTGAGACGGATCTGCAACGGCCAGTCGGATTCGACGCGGTCCAGATAGATCAACTCGGTGCCGTCCAGCATGGTGATGTTGCAGGTCTCGCCGATCTCGTTGACCAGTCCGGAGAGAATCGCGCGGCGCGGGGCGAGTGCAAACGAGTGGCGCATGGCGTCGATCGCAAGCGCCGTCAGACGATAGCCGACCTCGTAGCGTTTGCCGTCGACGGTGCGCTGCGCGAAACCCAGTTTCTCCAGCCGCGAAACGAACCGATGCGTGGTCGCCTTGGGCAGTTCGATCAGGCGCATCAGCTCATTGAGCGTCGGCGGCTCTTCGGCGCTGGCAATGATCTCGAGCATCAACAGCGCGCGTTCGGATACCACATTTGTAGTCAGTGTCGTCATCGGCCGCAGATCTCCGGTTTTCACTGCCTGCGCATCTCAAGAGGTCGGTAGTTGACAATTTTTGAGAATACGCTCACGTTATGAGACATACTGTCTCACTCAATGAGACAAATCAAGGGTGGACGCTGCTTTGGCCGGGGCTGAATTCGATTACATCATCGTCGGCGCGGGGTCGTCGGGCTGTGTGCTGGCCAACCGGCTGAGCGCGGACGGCCGCTTCAAGGTGCTGCTGCTGGAGGCCGGTCCCAGGGACAACTACCTCTGGATCCATATCCCGATCGGATATGGAAGGACGATGTTTCATAAGGCCTATAATTGGGGATTCTACACCGACCCCGAACCCAACATGCACGATCGAAAGATCTACTGGCCGCGTGGCAGGGGGCTGGGCGGATCGAGTTCGATCAACGGGCTGATTTTTATCCGCGGCCAGAGCGAGGATTACGATCACTGGGCGCAGCTCGGAAACGCCGGCTGGGACTGGAAAAGCGTCCTGCCGTATTTCATCAAGTCGGAACACAACAGCCGCGGCGCCAGCGACTCGCACGGCGCTGACGGCCCGTTATGGTCGTCGGACATCGAGGAAAAAAGCGAGTTGATGGAGGCCATCATTCGCGGTGCCCAGGAGCTCGGCGTTCCCCGCACCACCGATTTCAACGGCGGCAATCAGGAAGGCGTCGGGTACTTCCAGTTGTTCACCCGCAACGGCTGGCGCAACAGCTCGGCGGTGGCCTATCTCAAGCCGGCGCGCGGCCGCAAGAACCTGCGCGTCGAAACCGACGCCCAGGCGACCGGTCTCATTCTCGACGGCCGCAGGGCTGCGGGCCTGCGCTATCGCCAGCACGGCGCCACGCATGAAGTGCGCGCCGCGCGGGAGGTGGTGCTGTCCGCGGGCGCGCTGCAAAGCCCGCAACTGCTGCAGCTCTCCGGCATCGGC
The DNA here is from genome assembly GCA_963748165.1 of uncultured Alphaproteobacteria bacterium. GTDB lineage: Bacteria > Pseudomonadota > Alphaproteobacteria > Rhizobiales > Xanthobacteraceae > Bradyrhizobium. The sequence goes on along the minus strand of CAVVIM010000001.1, from coordinate 2,325 downwards.
CCGGCCGGCCTGCTGCGCCGCCATGGCATCGAAGTCGTGCACGATCTGCCGGGCGTCGGCCAGAATCTGCAGGACCATCTGCAATTCCGCCTGATGTATCGGGTGGCAAAGCCGATCACCACCAATGATGATTTGCGCACGCTCGCGGGACAGGCGCGCATCGGCCTGAAATGGCTGACGAGCGGGCGGGGGCCGCTCGGCATCGGGATCAACCAGGGCGGGCTGTTCACGCGCATCCTGCCGGGCTCGCAAACACCGGATATCCAGTTTCATTTCGCCACCCTGTCGGCGGAGCTTGCCGGCGCCAAGCCGCATCCATGGTCCGGCTGCACCTTCTCGGTGTGCCAGTTGCGGCCGGAGTCGCGCGGCAGCGTCGAGATCAGATCGGCGGACCCGATGCAGCCGCCGTCGATGCGTCCGAACTACCTCGCCACCGAAAAAGACCGCATCTGCGCGGTCGAATCGATCAAATACGCCCGCAGGCTGGCGGCGACCGAAGCGCTCAGGCCCTACATCGAGAGCGAATACAAGCCCGGCGCCGCGGTGCAGTCGGACAGCGAGATCCTCGAATTCGCGCGCGAAAATGGCGCGACGATCTTTCATCCGACCGGTACCTGCAAGATGGGATCCGACGGCATGGCGGTGACGGATGCGAGCCTGCGGGTTCACGGCATCGCCGGGCTGCGCGTCGTCGACTGCTCGATCATGCCGACCCTGGTGTCCGGCAACACGCATGCGCCGGCGGTGATGATCGCGGAAAAGGCTTCGGACCTGATCCTGCAGGCCGCGGGCACCGGGTCGATGGCGGCGTAACCGACGGCACCAAATTCAACAGAACCAAACCGGGAGGGGCGAAAAATGGATCAAGGTACTTTGCTGAAACGGGTGGTCTTGGCGTCGCTGATCGGCGCCACCGTCGAATGGTATGATTTCTTCCTGTACGGCGTGGTCGCCGGCATCGTGTTCAATCAGCTATATTTTCCGACTGGCGATCCGGTCATCTCGACGCTGCTCGCCTACACGACCTTCGCGGTCGGGTTCGTTACCCGTCCGCTCGGGGGCGTCATCTTCGGCCATTTCGGCGACCGGATCGGCCGCAAGAGCATGCTGGTTCTGACCTTGACCATCATGGGCATCGCGACCTTCCTGATCGGAATCGTTCCGACCTATGCCCAGATCGGGGTATGGGCTCCGATTTCGCTTCTGGCGCTGCGGGTCTTGCAGGGCATCGGCCTCGGCGGCGAATGGGGTGGCGCGGTGCTGATGACCTATGAGTATGCCGCGCCGGAAAAGCGCGGCCTCTACGCCAGTCTTCCGCAGATCGGGCTGTCGATCGGGCTTTGTCTGGCCTCCGGCGTCGTCGCGTTGCTCTCTTATTTGCTGACCAACGCGCAGTTTCTGGCCTGGGGCTGGCGGCTGGCATTTGTGCTGAGCTTCGTGCTGGTGCTGGTCGGGCTCTATATCCGCCTGAACATCATGGAGACACCGGAATTCGCCAGGCTCAAGCAGGGCAGGGCCGAAGTCAAAGTGCCGTTCGCTTCGATGATTGCGGAGTATCCGAAGGAGATCGTCGCCGGCATGGGGGCGCGCTATATCGACGGCGTGTTCTTCAATATCTTCGGGGTGTATTCGATCGCCTACCTCACCCAGCAGCTCAAGGTGCCGAGGACCGAGGCGCTGCTCGGCGTCACCGCGGCCGCGCTCATCATGTGTGCGTTCATTCCGCTGTTCGGCCGCCTTTCGGACCGGATCGGCCGAACCGACGTCTATTTCTGGGGCTCGCTCGTCACCGGCTTCTCCGCGCTGCCGGCGTTCTGGATCTGGATGAATTTTCCGGGCAATCCGATCATGGTCTGGTTCGCCCTGATCGTCCCGTTCGGCGTGTTCTACGCATCGATCTACGGGCCCGAGGCCGCCCTGTTCTGCGACCTGTTCCGGCCGCAGGTGCGCTACACCGGCATTTCCTTCGTCTACCAGTTTTCCGGCATCTTCGCGAGCGGCCTGACGCCGATCATCGCCACCGCGCTGATGCAATCCTATGGACCGAACGGCGGCTGGGCGATTGCGTCCTATTGCCTGTTCGCCGGCATCGTCAGCGCCCTGTCGGCGCTGTGGATCAGCCTGCTGGCGCGACGGCGATCGCAGCAAGGCCTGGTGCCGGCGCAAACGGCCGCCTGATCGGTCTCGGACAACCATGCACCCGACAGCCCGATTGTGATCGGGCTGTCGGCGATTTTCCGATCAGGGCAGGCTGAGCTGCGCCAGCGCGCATGATGCGATCCGCGCCCGCCGTGAATCCGAACGGCTGGTGAGGATGATCGGCAC